>NZ_CP024633.1:0-1200000 GCF_004924335.1 Mycobacteroides salmoniphilum
TTGACTGATGAACTGAATTCCCAGTTCACGACGGTATGGAATACCGTCGTCGCAGAGCTTAATGGTGACGACAACCAGTATCTGTCCAGTTTTCCGCCGTTGACACCGCAGCAGCGCGCCTGGCTCACTCTGGTCAAACCGCTCACGATGGCCGAGGGTTTTGCACTGCTTTCGGTGCCGTCCAGCTTCGTGCAAAACGAGATCGAACGGCACCTGCGCGGGCCGATCGTGGAGGCCCTTTCCCGCAGGATCGGCGAGAACGTCGAACTCGGCGTACGGATCGCGGCACCGGCTCCTGGCGAAGATTCAGAGGTCGCCGGAGCAGCTCCAGAACTCGAGCTCGACGAGGTCGATGAGACCACCGAGGCGCTTGCTAGCGCACACGAATCGTGGCCTTCGTACTTCATCGACCGCCCTGGCGGAGCCGACAAGGCCGAGACCCCCGACACGAGCCTCAATTCGCGCTACACCTTCGAATCTTTCGTCATCGGCGCGTCCAATCGGTTCTCCCATGCGGCGGCTGTCGCTGTTTCCGAAGCCCCCGCCCGGGCCTACAACCCGCTGTTCATCTGGGGCGAATCCGGGTTGGGCAAGACACATCTGCTCCATGCCGCGGGGAACTACGCCCAGCGCCTGTTCCCCGGTATGCGCGTCAAGTACGTGTCCACCGAAGAGTTCACCAACGACTTCATCAACTCTTTGCGCGATGACCGTCGAGTCGCGTTCAAACGCAGCTACCGCGACATCGACGTTCTCCTGGTCGATGACATCCAGTTCATCGAGGGCAAGGAAGGTATCCAGGAAGAGTTCTTCCACACCTTCAACACCTTGCACAACGCCAACAAGCAGATCGTGATCTCCTCTGACCGGCCTCCGAAGGGCCTGGCCACTCTCGAGGACCGGCTGCGCACCCGCTTCGAGTGGGGCCTCATCACCGATGTTCAGCCCCCTGAACTGGAAACCCGAATCGCGATCCTGCGCAAGAAGGCGCAGATGGACCGACTGGACGTCCCCGACGACGTACTCGAGCTCATCGCAAGCCGGATCGAACGCAATATCCGTGAGCTTGAGGGTGCCCTGATCCGAGTCACCGCGTTCGCCTCGCTGAACAAGTCCCCCATCGAGTTGTCGTTGGCCGAGATCGTGCTGCGTGACCTCATCCCGGACTCCAACGCCATCCAGATCAGCGCGGCCACGATCATGGCCGTCACCGCCGAGTACTTCGATACCAGCCTTGACGAGCTTCGTGGGCCCGGTAAGACGCGTGCGCTGGCACAGGCACGTCAGATCGCCATGTACCTGTGTCGCGAGCTCACCGACCTGTCACTGCCCAAGATTGGCCAGACATTCGGGCGCGACCACACCACCGTCATGTACGCCGACAAGAAGGTCCGTGGCGAAATGGCTCAGCGGCGTGAGGTTTTCGATCACGTCAAGGAGCTCACCGCGCGGATACGCCAGCGCTCCCGACACTGACCTCATCCGTCCCCCACCCGGCCCGCGCGGCCGGGTTTTTTGTCTCACAACACCGATGCCGGCTCTCAACACGCGCCTATTTCAAGACTTTTGAAGATTTTTCTCGACGATTTTTTGTCACCCCGTGTGGCTCACACGTCACATCCACACCAGTGGAGGTTGTGCACAGGATTGTGGACTGCTGTGGGGCAAACCTGGGATCGGCTGGGAGTTGCTGAACGAATGACATCTGGTCCACACCCACCGTCCGCGAACCACGTCTGAATCCACAAACTCCTGACAACCCCGCTAGGCCTCTGTCGTGCGATAACACTTGTCTGTCCACAGATTCCACAGCACCTACTAATACTGCTTAAATCTCTATCTAATCTTCCTCTTTAAAAGCAGCTGTGTGGATGGACGCGTCAACAAGGCCCGTCGAGCCGGTAACCGAACGATGGACGACAGGGATCTCCGGGGAGACCGATCCGCTTTCCCGAAGCCTCGAAAGCATCTACGGTTGTGCTTCGGAAGTCGCATAGCCTGTCGGCTTCCCACTCCGAGTGACAGGACTTGTGCACGGTGCCCCGGTCAGTGCCGGACGGCCGCCGATGCGCTGTCGGCACTGTCACTAGGACGTGCCACGATGGCTATCAGGGATTTTTGTGTGGAAACAGTCCGAACTGGACAACGAGGAAGCGAAGGGTATTCATGGATCTTGCGAGCCCCACTGCCGCAGACACCAGCCTGAAGTTCAGGGTCGCGCGTGACGACTTCGCCGATTCGGTGGCGTGGGTCGCGCGGAGTCTGCCCTCGCGGCCGACGGTTCCGGTGCTGGCGGGTGTGCTGCTGACCGCGCATGACACCGGTTTGAGGTTGTCGGGCTTCGATTACGAGGTTTCCTCACAGGTGCAGGTGCCGGCCGAGGTCGCTGCTTCCGGTAGTGCACTGGTGTCGGGCCGGCTGCTCTCGGATATCACGCGGTCACTGCCCAACAAGCCGGTCGATGTGGCGCTGGAAGGCACTCGACTGCTGATCAGCTGCGGAAGCGCGAAGTTCTCGCTGCCGAGCATGCCGGTCGAGGACTATCCTTCGCTGCCTTCGCTGCCCGAGGAGACCGGAGCCCTGGGCGCCGAGGTGTTTTCCGAGGCGATCGGTCAGGTTGCAGTCGCCGCGGGCAAGGACGACACGCTTCCGATGCTTACCGGCATACGCGTTGAAATAAACGGCGACACAGTGGTTTTGGCGGCAACAGACCGATTCCGCTTGGCGGTCCGTGAGCTGAAATGGACCTCCGGTGCAGGTGAGATCAACGCTGCGGTGCTGGTACCGGCCAAGACGTTGTCCGAGGCGGCGAAGTCGGCCTCCAGCGGGTCAGACGTGCAGCTCGCCCTGGGATCGGGTTCGGCTATCGGATCCGAGGGCCTGCTCGGCATTGTCAGCAACGGCAAGCGCAGCACCACCCGCCTGCTAGATGCTGAATTCCCTAAGTTCCGCCAGTTGTTGCCGACCGAGCACACAGCTTTGGCGACGGTCGGCATTGCGGAGTTGGTCGAGGCCATCAAACGTGTTGCGCTGGTTGCTGATCGCGGTGCGCAGATCCGCTTGGAATTCGAGCCGGGGCTGCTGCGCCTGTCGGCAGGCGCCGACGATGTGGGTCGAGCCGAGGAAGAGCTGGAAGTCGAGTTTGTCGGCGAACCACTGACCATTGCCTTTAACCCGACCTATCTGACGGACGGGCTGGGGTCTCTGCACTCGAGCCGGGTGACGTTCGGATTTACCACGCCCAGCCGTCCGGCGGTGCTGCGTCCTGCGGAAGACGATCAAAGCTCCCCGGAAGGCACCGGGCCGTTCACGGCAGCGCAAACTGACTATGTGTATCTATTGATGCCGGTGCGCCTGCCCGGCTAGGGCTTGCGCCCCAAACGGTATAGGTACTGGTCATCGGAGGTTATGGGTCATGCAGCTGGGTTTGGTTGGACTGGGCAAGATGGGTTTCAACATGCGCGACCGGCTGCGGGCCGGCGAGCATGAGGTCATCGGGTACGACCCCCGCCCCGAGGTCACCGATGTGCCGTCGCTGAAAGCACTGGCGGATGCACTCGAGGCGCCACGCGTTGTGTGGGTGATGGTGCCGTCGGGGCCGGTCACGCAGCAGACGATCGCCGAGCTCGCCGAGGAGTTGTCCGAAGGCGACCTCGTGATCGACGGCGGCAACTCACGGTTCACTGAAGATCAGCCCAATGCAGATCTGTTGGCTGCCAAGGGAATTGGATACATCGACGCGGGAGTCTCCGGCGGGGTGTGGGGCAAAGACAATGGCTACGGGTTGATGGTCGGCGGCAGTGATGCGGATGTGGCGCGCGCGCTGCCGATTTTCGACACGTTGCGGCCGGAGGGCGACCGCGCGGATGGCTTCGTGCATGCCGGACCGGTGGGCGCAGGCCACTACGCCAAGATGATCCACAACGGCATCGAGTACGGGCTCATGCACGCCTATGCCGAGGGGTACGAGCTGCTGGCGGCCGAGCCCTTGATCACTGATGTGCAGGCCGTGCTGCAAGCCTGGACCAAGGGCACCGTGGTCCGATCCTGGCTGCTGGATTTATTGGCCAAGGCGTTGAAGGAAGATCCGGGCTTCGACGCTATTTCGGGATACACCGAGGATTCCGGCGAGGGGCGCTGGACCGTGGAAGAGGCCATCAACCACCGAGTGCCGGTACCCGTCATCGCTGCGTCCTTGTTCGCGCGATTTGCCTCGAGGCAAGAGGATTCGCCGGCGATGAAGGCAGTTTCAGCGCTGCGCAACCAGTTCGGCGGCCACGCGGTAAAGCGCGTCGGTCTCTCCGGCTAAGGCAGGCGCGTGGACTAGGTGTACGTACGACAGCTGGGATTACGGGATTTCCGGTCATGGGAGCGAGTTGACCTGGAGCTCGAGCCCGGACGCACGGTATTTGTGGGGCCCAACGGCTATGGCAAGACGAATCTAGTTGAAGCCCTGTGGTATTCATCCACGCTGGGGTCTCACCGGGTCGCGACCGACGCACCCCTGGTCCGCAACGGCGCGGAGCGGGCGGTGGTGTCGACCATCGTCGTGAACGAGGGTCGAGAGCTGGCGGTAGACCTGGAAATCGCGGCTGGTCGCGCCAACAAGGCCCGGATCAACCGATCCCCGGTGCGCAGCCCCCGCGAGATCGTCGGGATCCTGCACGCGGTGCTGTTCGCACCCGAAGACCTGTCCCTGGTGCGCGGCGACCCCTCTGATCGCCGGCGCTTCCTCGACGATCTGTTGATTCAGCGCCGTCCCCGAATGGCAGGTGTGCGTGCCGACTACGACAAGGTGCTTCGGCAACGCACGGCACTACTCAAGACGGCTGGGGCAGCGTTGCGGCAACGCAACGATCAAAGCGTGCTGGATACCCTCGACGTGTGGGACGGCCATTTAGTGGCGCATGGGGCCGAATTACTTTCCGCCCGTATCCAATTGGTGGGTGAGCTGCGGCCGCTGGTGGAGAAGTCGTATCAACTGCTGGCTCCGGCGTCGCGTCCCGCGGATATCGCGTACCGCAGCAGCGTGGTGGGTATCGAAGGGGAGCTGTCGGTGCAGCATCTCGCCGATGCGCTGCACGCGGGGTTGGTGGCCAAACGGTCCGCGGAGATCGAACGAGGCGTCTGTCTGGTGGGACCGCACCGCGATGACGTGGAATTGCGGCTCGGCGACGGGCCGGCCAAGGGGTTCGCCAGTCACGGGGAGTCGTGGTCCTTTGCGTTGGCATTGCGATTGGCGGCCTTCGACCTGCTTCGCTCCGACGGCACCGACCCGGTCCTCATGCTCGACGACGTATTCGCCGAACTGGACGGTGCCAGGCGTCGGTGCTTGGCCTCGGTGGCCGCCGATGCGGAGCAAGTTCTGGTGACGGCGGCGGTTCCGGACGACGTTCCCGAGGAATTGTCGGCACGCACGGTTACCGTCGATGTGCGGGAAGATTCCTCGGGAAGAAAGTCGGTGGCGCATGAGTGAGGAAGAGGCCTGGCCGCCGGAGCATTTGGCGGGGGTGACCGGGATGGATTTGGTGCGCCGGGTACTCGAAGAAGCGCGTGGTGCGGCCAAGCAGCAGGGCAAGGATGTCGGCAGAGGTGGTCGGTCTCCGCAGCAGCGCCGCAAGGTCGCGGGAGGGCGACGCACCTGGTCCGGACCGGGCCCAGATGCTCGAGACCCGCAGCTGTTGGGAAGGGCCGCAGGAGATTTGGCAAACCGGCGCGGATGGTCCTCCCGGGTGTCTGAGGGCGCGGTGTTCGGACGGTGGGATGCTGTCGTCGGTGAACAGATCGCCGCACACGCGACACCGACCGCCCTGAACGAGGGTGTGCTGACGGTGGCCGCGGAGTCCACGGCGTGGGCGACTCAGCTGCGGCTGGTGCAGGCTCAGCTGCTGGCGAAGATCGCCGCGGCCGTGGGCGACGGTGTGGTGACCAGTTTGAAGATCTCCGGACCGACCGCGCCGTCCTGGCGCAAGGGTCCCCGTCATATTGCCGGACGCGGTCCGCGCGACACCTACGGCTGAGGGCTCATCGCCGCGTCGCGCGATGGAACCGGCGTCTAGAGCGTCCTGACACGGGCAGATCCGAGATATGCGACGGAGGGCGTAAATAGAGGGGATGAAACATGCCCTGAAACTAGGTGCCGTCGGTACAGACCAGTAGGATGGTGCTAACACGGATCGCTGGGTCTATGGCCCGCGAGAGTCGTTACTTCCAGACAGGAGACAAAGTCGATCGTGGCTGCGCCGAAGAAGAGTGCCAAGAGCGAATACAGTGCCGACTCGATCACCATCCTAGAGGGGCTCGAGGCGGTCCGGAAACGCCCGGGCATGTACATCGGGTCGACCGGTGAGCGCGGTCTGCACCACCTGATCTGGGAAGTTGTCGATAACTCCGTCGATGAGGCGATGGCCGGGTACGCCTCCACCGTCGAGGTGACGATGCTTGAAGACGGCGGCATCCAGGTCAAGGACGATGGCCGCGGTATTCCGGTGGCCATGCACGCCTCCGGAATCCCGACCGTTGATGTCGTTATGACGCAGCTGCACGCCGGCGGCAAGTTCGACTCGGACTCCTACGCGGTGTCGGGCGGTCTGCACGGCGTGGGTATCTCGGTGGTGAACGCGCTCTCGACAAAGGTCGAGTTGGAGATCCTGCGGGATGGGCACGAGTGGCGGCAGGTGTACACCGCGTCGGTGCCGGGAACCCTGGAGGAGGGCGCCCCGACGAAGAAGACGGGCACCACGGTCCGATTCTGGGCGGATCCGAACATCTTCGAGACCACGACCTACGACTTTGAGACGGTCGCCAGGCGTCTGCAAGAGCAGGCCTTCCTCAACAAGGGTCTGACCATCAAGCTCACCGATGAGCGAGTGAGCAATGCAGATGTGACGGACGAAGTGGTCAGCGATACCGCTGAGGCACCCAAGACAGCTGAAGAGCAGGCTGCGGAATCTGCTGCGCCGCATAAGGTTAAGAACCGCGTCTTCCACTACCCCGATGGCCTGGTTGACTTCGTCAAGCACATCAACCGCACGAAATCAGCCATCCACTCCACCATCGTCGACTTCTCCGGCAAGGGCGAAGGCCATGAGGTGGAGATCGCGATGCAGTGGAACGCCGGTTACTCGGAGTCGGTGCACACCTTCGCCAACACCATCAACACCCACGAGGGCGGTACGCACGAGGAAGGATTCCGGGCGGCACTCACGACGGTGGTCAACAAGTATGCCAAGGAGAAGAAGCTCCTCAAGGAGAAGGACACCAACCTCACCGGCGACGACATTCGCGAGGGCCTGGCGGCGGTCATCTCGGTGAAGGTGGGCGAGCCACAGTTCGAGGGCCAGACCAAGACCAAACTGGGTAACACCGAGGTCAAGTCGTTTGTGCAGAAGGTGTGTAACGAGCAACTGCAGCACTGGTTCGACTCGAACCCGGCCGACGCGAAAACTGTTGTGAATAAGGCTGTTTCGTCGGCACAGGCGCGTATTGCGGCGCGCAAGGCTCGCGAGCTGGTTCGCCGTAAGAGCGCCACCGATATCGGTGGGCTGCCCGGCAAGCTGGCCGACTGCCGCTCCACTGATCCGTCGAAGTCGGAACTGTATGTGGTGGAGGGTGACTCGGCCGGCGGTTCGGCCAAGAGCGGTCGCGACTCGATGTTCCAGGCGATTCTGCCGCTGCGCGGCAAGATCATCAATGTCGAAAAGGCCCGTATTGACCGGGTTTTGAAGAACACGGAAGTCCAGGCGATCATCACGGCGCTTGGCACCGGTATTCACGACGAGTTTGATCTAGCCAAGCTGCGGTATCACAAGATCGTGCTGATGGCCGACGCCGACGTTGACGGCCAACACATTTCGACGCTGCTGCTGACGCTGCTGTTCCGGTTTATGCGCCCGTTGGTTGAGCACGGGCACATCTTCCTGGCACAGCCGCCGCTGTACAAGCTCAAGTGGCAGCGCACGCTGCCCGAGTTCGCGTACTCGGATCGTGAACGCGATGGGTTGATGGAAGCCGGGCTCAAGGCCGGCAAGAAAATCAACAAGGACGATGGCATCCAGCGCTACAAGGGTCTGGGCGAGATGGACGCTAAGGAACTGTGGGAGACCACCATGGATCCGTCCGTGCGTGTGCTGCGTCAGGTGACACTCGATGACGCTGCCGCGGCCGACGAACTGTTCTCGATCCTGATGGGCGAGGACGTCGAGGCGCGCCGCAGCTTCATCACCCGAAACGCCAGGGATGTGCGCTTCCTCGACGTGTAGTAGTCGCCGGCCCGACCGGGGAGATAGTTGCGGCCGGTTGCCGGCGGAACTCCCAGAAGCTGTCCTCGTCGTCCCAACCGGGGGTGGCCGGGCGCTTCTGGGGTGCATCTTTCGTCGCGACGGGGGGCTCTTGCGCGGGCGCGGGCGGGTTTCCCGCTTGCCAGGCGGCGCGTTCACGTGCCTGCCGCGCCTGGTCCGCGTGTATCTCCTGGGAAACGCTGCGCCGTCGTGAGTTTTCGGCTCTTCGAGCCTCGCCCAAACTCCAGCTGCAAGGCGTACAGCCGGTCCGCGTACCCCATCTTCCGTGTCCTTTCGCAGCTTGGAAGTGCCCAGATTTCACCTCTAAATACTTGAGACGTCGGTATGCCAGATTCGGTTCCATCGAATTTGGGGGTGTGGAGTGGTGCCGCGCAGGACGTCGGTCGCTCAGTTGATCGCCCCGTCTGGATCAAGATCCAGACGGGGCGCGGAGCGGGCGCCGGTCAATCACCAGAGGCCGGGTACCAGCCGGTAGCGGACGCGTGCCGCGTATTCGGGATAGCCGTCGAGTTCTCGGGTGAGCAGCCGCTCCTCCCCGACTGCTCGAAACCCCAGCGCGACGACGGTTACCGCGGCTCCGATCAGCCCGTACCAGGATCCCAGCAGCAGCGGCATGCCGATGAGGAACGGTATGGCTCCCGCGTACATCGGATGCCGCACATACGCATAGGGGCCGGTGTCGGCGATCGAGTGTCCACGTTCGGCCTGTACTTTCACGATGGGCGCGGCAAAGCTGTTGGCGCGGAACACAGAGATCATCGACAACAACGAAGCCGCGACGAGTACAGCGCCCATCACCTCAACCCACAGGGGAACGTCCGACCAACCCCAGCGATGGTCGAATCCCGGTATTGCGAACCAGATCGGCATGCCCACGATCGCAAACACCATGAAGACCTTGTCCCAGGTCGTTTGGTCTGGCTGGCGCGGTGAACCAAGCCGCTCCGCCAGCAGCGCAGGGTTGTCGTTCAGCAGCCACAGGTGCACACCGATGTTGAGGATGGTCATCTCGATGATCAGGGTCCACAACTGAGGCCAGTTCCACGTCCCGGCGGCCAACAGCATCAACCCGCCCAATGCAATGGTCGAGACGATGTTGGCGGTGAGCAGCTTGACCAGTAGTCGCTTTTTCGACGGAATGGCCTGAGTCATATGTCGACGCTACTGCGCGGACAACCTCTTCAACAGCAGTGACGAGCTATCGGCGTCCAGTTCGATGCCGAAGACTTCCTGGAGCGCGACCAGTACCTGGTCGGGTGTCAGATGCTGAGTGTCCCTGCCGATGCCGGGCCGTACGGCGTGCAGCTCCCGGTGGTCCAAGATGTATGCGTGATCGGGCGCTATACGTTGCACGAAAAGCCTTGTGCTGAAGGGGGAATGAGGACTTGATGCGACAAAGTAGCTCGCGGCGCGATAGTCGATCGGGTACTGAGGTTCGAGCACGAATGTGTGTCGGCTCATCCACCCCGTCTGCGTCCCGTCTCCGGCTGCCTCCGACAGGGTCCAGCCATCGGCCCCGGGTGTGACTTCACCGCGGCGCAGCTCGTACGTCCACGACCCGTCGGTGATGACGTCCTCATCGACGAGACGTATGGGCACAAGAGGACTGGTGCCGAACCCGACGTCACAAAGCCATCGTTGTCCGTCAAGTCGGACCACGAGCATGCCGTGTGTCGACGGCCGAATAGTGGTGGCACCCATCTGTACCCGGCCCTGAATGCCAAAGAAGTCGAAACCGAGACGCTCTAGAACGGCCGCGAAAAGCGCGACGTGTTCATAGCAGTAGCCGCCGCGGGGGCTGCGCAACAGCTTCGCCTGGACCGTCGGGATATCCAACGCAACGTGCTTGTGTAGTACCGCATCCAGGTTCTCCCACTTGATGTTCAGGACATGTCCGCGCTGCAGGCGGCGCAGGGTGTCCAAGGACGGCGACCGGGTGCCGTCGAAGCCTACGAAGGCCAGGTATTCGTCGAGCGCGAGCTCGTCTCCGTTCCACATGGTGTGGACAACGTACTAGCAGGCCGGGGTATCGCTGAAGCGCCGCGGACGATATCTGGCAGAAAGGTGGAACCGAATGGCGCGTTCGTGCGTCGGAGCACAATAGAAGGCGAATTCTGTCCACGATCAGGAGGTGAGGGCTATGAGCGAGGAGCTTCAGCGCGATCTCGACCTGATCCGCAGTGTCGCCGACCGCAGCGTGATGGACATTGAAGTCGCCGGTCGTGAGGCGACAGCCGAGGTCAGGCGGCAGTTGAATTCTGTGCAGGCGTCGGAGCATCAGCAGCAAGTGAAACCGGTCGTCCCGCCTCCGTCCGAGCTTGACGAGGACGACTACTACCAGTTTCAGCGATACGGGCGATGACAATCTGCGCTGAGTTAGGAGATCCGACATGCCTGCAGTGATCCCTGGGAACGGACCGGGAGGTCAGGGTCTCCAGGTAGACGCCACGCAGGCTCGCGAGGTAGCGCAGCAGCTGAAGCAACTGGGCGACAGTTTGATACCGGCTGCGTCCGCGCCGCAAGAGAGTCCAGGGCCGGAGAAATCCATAGCAGCCATCGCGGCGGTGTTCGCGGCCAGTGACCACTTTTCGAAAGAGTGCGGCTCCTTCCTCCAGAGGGAGGGCGCAACGCTGGAGCGCGCGGTCCATGCGTTTGAAGATATGGATCAACGGAACGCGGGGAACATCGGTGCCGTCGACCCGCGGAACAAGTAGGCGGACCGGATGGGGGATCCGACGCGGGCACAGATTGAACAATGGCGAACCGACCAGCTCGGCGCGGCAGCGAAGAACTGGGGTGAGGTTGCCGATCACGTCGAATTCGTGCTGAACGCGGCGAAGGAGGCGATAAAATCTCCCATCGGAAAGGGGCAATTCCTAGACAAGTTCAAGGAATCGGCCGAGGCGGTCATCGCGAGAACCCCTCACCAAATCGAGAGACTCCGAGCCGCTAAGACGGCAGCCGAAACGTCCCAGACGGACTTGAAGGACGCCAAGAGCGCGGCTGTGTCAGCGATCAACGATGCAGAGGGCGACGATTTCACCGTCAACCAGGACCTCTCACTCACGGATAGGAAGACGAACGCGTCCTTTGTGGACCGAGCGTTTCGGAAGATCACAAAATTCGTGCACGAGGGCATCATTCGACTTCGCGCAAGGGCACTCGTGGGTGTCGACAACAGGATCGCTGCCGAGCTGCACAAGATCGCTGAGGAGGTAAGCGCGTTCCGCGTTGGAGGAGCCGACGGGACCACAGTGCTTACTGGCGGGGCACTGCCGCCGGGGCAAAGCAGGAACCTTGGTCCGATCGCAGGCACTAATGCGCCCCCTATCTCGGGCATCAAGGGCACCGACCTGGGCGAGGTCATCGAAATCCCTGACGGCAAGGGCGGCAAGAAGCTGGTCGCGATCTTTGGTGACTCGTTTTCCGAAGATCGACTGGGGGGCAACCACTACAAGTCAGTTGCCGTCGAGGTCAAAGGGTTTGACGAACAAGGGAAGCCGATCTGGGGCGATGTCCTTACCGGTTACGACGGCGAGCAAGGGCGAGCCCCGCTTTTTCCGACGACCGGACTTCCTGGCGACGTGGCGAAGGGCCCGAATACCTTGCCCGCGGGAAGCATTGTCATGAACAACGGGGATGTTTACACGATGGTGGCAGCCACAAAGGATTTGCACCCGGATGGTGGAACATGGTTCGCGAAGGCCAACGGTGATTTCTCTAACGGTTGGCCACCGATCGGCTCCAGCTACCAGACGGCGGAAGCTTCACCCATCTCACAGGTCAGCGGGTATCAGGCCAAAGACGGGACCACCTACATAGCGGCTAATGGGTTCGATCGGGGCCAAGGTGTGACCATGTACCGAGTGCCCGACGGAGTCGATGTCACAGATCGCAAGAACTGGGAGCCATGGACGGGAAATGGATGGGGTAGTCGTGGGCAGATCACAACCCACGATGTCACCCAAGGACAGCGCTTCGGGGAGATAAGTATGCGTGAGGTTCAAGGCACACCGGTAATATCTGGATTTAATAGCACAACAGGCGATGTCGAAGTGCATGTTGGTGTTGGCGGTAACGACCCGACAAAAATATTCTCTAGCGCGCCGACCACGGTCATCAGTAGCGGCCAGCTTCCTCAACCGTATGGGGGGTATATTCTCCCTAATTCGACGCTAGATCGTCTACTTATTATGGGAAGCCAATGGGATACCACGACCAACGATACCTATCATTCGAGCGTAATTGAGGTTAACCCGAACCGGTAGAGGCGAAAGATACTGGGACAAAGGAAGTTACGGCGATGCGAAAGAAGTCACTACCGGCGAGGGCCACAACAGCTTCGATGGCGGCGTTTCTCGCCGTTCTGTGTGCGTGTCACGCAAATGCTGAACCGCCCAGGTTTCCCGATATGAACAGCTATTCAGCGGCCAATGTTGACGAATATGTAATTCTGCTTCCCAATGTCGGCCGCGAACCAATTAGGGCGGTGTATTTTCTCACCCCGGACGGCCTCCACTGCGGTTTTCTCAGAGGATCGGCGGGTTGCACGGGCGATAATATTCCTGGAGTGTCTGAAAAAGACAAGAATCCGTATACCTATGTAAGTACCGGTTCCGGTATTGAGCCGACTGCGTCGACGCCGTACAAAAATGGCCAGATCCAAGGACATGAGCTGAAGACTCTGCCGCCATTGCACTCCATTACGGTCGAGGGAGCGATCTGCGGTGTTGACGATGCAGGCACGACTGCATGTAGGGGGTCGGACGGAGGCGGGTTCGTACTGTCCAAGTTGGGGTCAACGTGGTTCCCGAAGGTGTAACCGCTGTCACTCCTCACCCATAGAGTGACCGCATGGCCGTCGAGCGTCCCACCATCTACTTTGCCTCCCAACAAGACTGGGAAGCGTGGCTGGACGAGAATCACGAGGACTCCCCCGGCGTGTGGATCAAGATGGCCAAGAAGGCCAGCGGGATCCCCAGCGTCAATCACAAGGAAGCCCTCGAAGAGGCTCTCTGCTTCGGGTGGATCGACGGACAAGCCAAATCGCTTGACGAGACATACACCCTGCGCATGTTCACCCCGCGCCGTGCCCGTAGCACCTGGTCGAAGATCAACGTCGGCCACATCGAACGGCTCACCAAGGAAGGCCGCGTCCGACCGGCCGGCGTACGAGAAGTGGACGCCGCCAAGGCAGACGGACGCTGGGACGCCGCCTACAGCTCGCAGGCAACCATCGAGGTTCCCGACGATTTCGCGCAGGCACTGCGGGCCCGGCCTGACGCGCAGAGGTTCTTCGACTCCCTGACCAAAACGGCACGCTGGCCGTTCCTGTTTCGGCTTGCCACCATCAAGAAACCGGAGACTCGCACCCGGCGGATCGTCCAATACGTCGAGCTACTGGCCGATGGAAAGACGTTGACCTAGCGCGCCTTCACGCCTTGTGCGCAACGGAGACGATGTAGTCCGAATGCAGCGAGAAGAGCCGCATACCCACCGAATTGAACTGCGCCCGCAACAACGGGTTGACGTGCTTCATATCCGGCTGGCGCAGTCGTTTGGCCAGGAATTTGGACAGTGGCGGATAGACATCGTCGGCAATCGACCACGTCTCGGCGCGTGCAAAGCCGATGTCCAACAAAAGATCCCGATACCCCTGCACGTCGACGGCCCAGGGCACCGCGCTCGCCGGCGCGCCCTGCCAGCCCTTCCGCGCCACCTGGTTGCGTGCCAGCGCGGTGAGTGCGGTGCGCCGCGGGACAATATCGGCGGTCACCAACCGGCCCCCGGGCTTGAGCACGCGCAGCGCCTCACGGAAGAAGTCGATGCGCGAGGGGAAGTGAAAGGCCGACTCGAGCGCGACCACTTTGGTGCAGGACTCGTTCGGGAACGGCAGATCGGTGGCGGAGGCCTTGACGTAGGAGACCGTCTTGGACAGACCTGCCTCGGCGACGCGACGGGTTGAGATGGCGATCTGTTCCTCGGCGATGTTGACCCCGGTGATCTTTTTCACCTTGAACTCGTTGGCCCACAAAATGTCCTGATCGCCGTACCCGCAGCCGCAATCGACCACCACGTCCGAGGAAGTAAACCCGGCGCTGGAGGCAACCAGGCGCGCGAGATCGCGGCTGGCCTCGTCGAGGGTTGTCGGGTGATCGCGCCAATAGCCAAAGTTGATGAAGAGCGATTCCTCGCCGAACAAGTTCTGCGGGCCGACGATGTCGTAGACCATTCCGGTCTTGGGGCCGTCGGTGTTCGATACCGCGACGGCCGCCATGCGCCGCCACTCGTCTGCCCATCGGCGTAGCCGTTCGCCGGTTGATTCCTCGGTGAAATCGGAAGTCAGAGTGGTCATGGCTGGCAGCTCCATTCGGTTCTGGCCGCCCCGTTGCGGCCCATGCCTGCGTAACAAACAGTACCGGATACTTTGGATATCGGCATCTAAAGCCGCTGAGAACGACGCACGGGACTGCATCCGAGAAGCCGGCGTACAAAGTGACTAGGCTGGTGGGGTTGCCCGGCCTTCTCCGGGCGCAGCATGAACGAGGAGCACATGACCGACACAACGCTGCCCCCCGGCGGTGATGACGCCGTCGACCGGATCGAACCGGTAGATATCCAGCAGGAGATGCAGCGCAGCTACATCGATTACGCCATGAGCGTCATCGTGGGCCGCGCCCTGCCAGAGGTGCGAGACGGCCTCAAGCCTGTGCACCGCCGCGTTCTCTACGCGATGTACGACTCCGGGTTCCGGCCCGACCGCAGCCACGCTAAGTCGGCGCGCTCGGTTGCCGAGACCATGGGTAACTACCACCCGCACGGCGACTCGTCGATTTACGACACCTTGGTGCGTATGGCGCAGCCCTGGTCGCTGCGCTACCCGCTGGTGGACGGCCAGGGAAACTTCGGCTCACCGGGTAACGACCCTGCGGCCGCCATGCGTTACACCGAGGCCCGGCTCACCCCGCTGGCCATGGAGATGCTGCGTGAAATCGACGAGGAGACAGTCGATTTCAGCCCCAACTACGACGGCCGTGTCATGGAGCCGACCGTGCTGCCGAGCCGGTTCCCGAACCTGCTGGCCAACGGCTCAGGCGGTATCGCCGTCGGTATGGCCACGAACATGCCCCCGCACAACCTGCGCGAGTTGGCCGAGGCGGTCTACTGGGCGCTGGACAACCACGAGGCCGACGAGGAGACCACCCTCAAGGCGGTCTGCGAAAGGATCAGCGGTCCGGACTTTCCGACATCCGGATTGATCGTTGGCACACAAGGGATTCACGACGCATACACCACCGGGCGCGGTTCCATCCGCATGCGCGGTGTAGCCGAGATCGAGGAAGATTCCAAGGGCAGAACGTCTTTGGTGATCACCGAGTTGCCGTACCAGGTCAACCACGACAACTTCATCACCTCGATCGCCGAGCAGGTGCGAGACGGAAAGATCGCCGGTATCTCGGCCATCGAAGACCAGAGCTCCGACCGTGTGGGCCTGCGAATCGTGGTGGTGCTCAAGCGCGATGCCGTCGCCAAGGTGGTGCTGAACAACCTCTACAAGCACTCCCAGCTGCAGACCAGCTTCGGCGCCAACATGCTGTCGATCGTCGACGGTGTGCCGCGCACGCTGCGTCTGGATCAGCTGATCCGGCACTACGTCAATCACCAGTTGGACGTTGTCATCCGGCGTACCCGCTACCGGTTGCGTAAGGCCAACGAGCGTGCGCACATCTTGCGCGGCTTGGTGAAAGCCCTTGACGCGCTTGATGAAGTGATCGCGTTGATCCGCGCCTCGCAGACTGTCGATATTGCCCGGCAGGGCCTGATCGAGCTGTTGGATGTCGACGAGATCCAGTCACAGGCCATTCTCGATATGCAGCTGCGTCGCCTGGCGGCCCTGGAGCGGCAGAGAATTGTCGAGGACCTCGCCAAGATCGAAGCCGAGATCGCCGACCTCGAGGACATTCTGGCCAAGCCGGAACGTCAGCGCGCCATCGTTCGAGACGAACTGAGCGAACTCGTCGAGCGCTATGGCGACGACCGCCGCACCCGGATCATCGCCGCGGACGGCGATGTCGCCGACGAAGACCTCATCGCCCGCGAGGACGTCGTCGTCACCATCACCGAGACCGGGTACGCCAAGCGCACCAAGACCGACCTGTACCGCAGCCAGAAGCGCGGCGGTAAGGGCGTACAGGGCGCGGGCCTGAAGCAGGACGACATCGTCAAGCACTTCTTCGTGTGCTCGACGCATGACTGGATCCTGTTCTTCACCACCAAGGGCCGCGTCTACCGCGCCAAGGCGTACGACCTGCCCGAGGCCGCCCGCACCGCGCGCGGTCAGCACGTCGCCAACCTGCTGGCCTTCCAGCCGGAGGAGCGCATCGCGCAGGTCATCCAGATCAAGAGCTACGAAGACGCCCCGTACCTCGTGCTCGCGACCAAGAACGGCCTGGTGAAGAAGTCCAAGCTCACCGACTTCGATTCCAATCGCAGCGGTGGCCTGGTGGCCGTCAACCTGCGTGATGGCGACGAACTCGTGGGTGCGGTGCTGTGCTCCTCCGAGGAGGACCTGCTGCTGGTTTCGGCGCACGGCCAGTCCATCCGCTTCAGTGCCACCGACGACGCCCTTCGGCCCATGGGCCGCGCCACCTCGGGGGTGCAGGGCATGCGTTTCAACGGCGAGGACGACCTACTGTCGCTGAACGTCGTCAGAGAGGGCACCTACCTGCTGGTGGCGACCGCCGGCGGCTACTCCAAGCGGACGGCGATCGAGGAGTACCCGGTGCAGGGACGCGGCGGCAAGGGCGTGCTGACGGTTCAGTACGACCCGCGCCGAGGCAGCCTTGTGGGCGCACTGGTCGTGGACGAGGACGCCGAGCTGTACGCCATCACGTCGGGCGGCGGCGTCATCCGCACGACGGCGAAGTCGGTGCGTAAGGCCGGCCGTCAGACCAAGGGCGTGCGGTTGATGAACCTCGGCGAGGGCGACACCCTATTGGCAATCGCGCATAATGCCGATGAGGGTGATGCTGACTCCGACGACGACATCGTCGGCGCAAGCGAGTAAGGAGCTGTAGGTGAGTTCACCGAACGATCCGGGGGAGTCTGGCGCCAACGAACGCCCCGTGGACCAGGCGGACTTGCCTCCCTGGCAGCGGGCGGAGCGGCGGCGTGGCTCACACGCCGCCGCTACCGGTCCGCAGCGGGTCCCCAGCAGGGAGCCGCGGCCAGGTGGCGCACCGACGGAGATCATTCCGATCATCGACGACGCCACCGCACCGCCGACCGCACCGACATCGGCACCGCGACCCGCCAGTCGACCCTCCGCGGGCCTGGATGCCCGGCTCAACCGGTTCATCTCGGGGACCGCCGCCCCGGCCGGATTCAACACCCCACTGGAACGGCCGGAACCGGAGCCCGAGCAGGAACCCGAGCCGTACGACGAGGTGCCGGAGCGTCCCGAAAGGCCGGAACGGCCCGAGCCGGCGCGTTCGGGCACCCCGTGGGGCGAGGCGAGCGCACAGGAGCCCGTGCGCGCCCCCAAGAACAACGACCTGCCCGACCTGTCGGGGCCGGTTCCCCGCCCACCACGCAGAAGTGAAGCGGCACAAAGTGGTTCAGCGGTAACGGTTGGTCCCGCACGCCGCGGCCCGCTGCGGGCGGCCATGCAGATCCGCCGTGTTGATCCGTGGGCGACCCTCAAGGTTTCGCTGGTGTTGTCGGTGGTGTTCTTCTTCGTCTGGATGATCGCCGTCGCGATGCTGTACCTGGTGCTCGGCGCGATGGGTGTGTGGTCGAAGCTCAACGAGAACGTGGGCGAACTCATCACCAACAGCGGCGGGGGCGAGTTGGTGTCCAGCGGCACCATCTTCGGCACCGCACTGCTCATCGGTTTGGTGAACATCGTCCTGATGACCGCGGCCGCCACCATCGGCGCGTTCATCTACAACCTGACCACCGATCTCGTCGGCGGTATCGAGGTCACACTGGCCGATCGCGACTAACGGTTTGGGATGCACCCCTCCTGTGCGGTAATCTCTGCGTTCGGTCCAGGGGCTATAGCTCAGGTGGTTAGAGCGCTTCGCTGATAACGAAGAGGTCGGAGGTTCGAGTCCTCCTAGCCCCACCACACTCGTTGGGAGGTCCACCACGTGAGAGTGCTGCTGCTGGTGCTCGCACTGCTGGGCGTGGCCTATGCGGCAGCCATCACCGTGGCGCGCAACAACATGGAAGTGTGGCACACAGCAGCAGGTGAGGGGCCTTAGCTCAGTTGGTAGAGCGCTACCTTTGCAAGGTAGATGTCAGGAGTTCGATTCTCCTAGGCTCCACTCAAGTTTCCGTTCCGCGCGACCCGATCAGCCGTACGGCTGAGGTTGCGGATCCACACTCGGCGCCAGGGTCGATGGCTCGGGCTGTCCCGAGCGGCGCAGCACGCTGAATGCGACGGCGCCCGCACCGAGTAGGCCAACGACCGCCAGCCCGGTCAAAGCGCGCGGCAGCTTGCGCTTGCGGGCACCGCTGACCACCTCCGGCAGGGCGTCCACCACATCGGCGACGGCGTCCTGTACCTCCGAAGACACCGCCTTGCCCCGACGCAGCAGCCTGCCCGCCACGCTGGTCGCCGATTTCGCCAGCCCGAAGCCGAGTCCGGCGGTACCGCGCGAGACGTCGATAGGGGCCAGCGCCGCCTCCTTGAGGCCACGCACGAGACGCTCCCCGGAGGTCAGCTTCACGGCAGGTTCAGCGTTCTTGGTCAGCAGGCTCATCGTCAGCGGGTCCCTTCGTCGGGCGGTGATCTCCAGAATGAGTGGTACTTCAGATTGCCACCTTTGCACCACCTATTGGGAAACATCCGCATGAATGTCTTTTCGGCGCGGATAAGGTGGTCGTCGTGACTTCACCAATCCAGACACAAACCGCCACCCTGCACACCAACCACGGCGACGTCGCCATCGCGCTCTTCGGCAATCACGCCCCGAAGACCGTCGCCAACTTTGTCGGCCTCGCCGATGGCAGCAAGGACTACTCCACCAAGAACGCCAAGGGCGAGGCCGCCGGCCCGTTCTACGATGGAGCCGTCTTCCACCGCGTCATCGAGGGATTCATGATTCAGGGCGGTGACCCGACCGGCACCGGCCGCGGCGGCCCCGGATACCAGTTCGGCGACGAGTTCCACCCCGAGCTGCAGTTCGACAAGCCGTACCTGCTGGCCATGGCCAATGCCGGACCGGGCACCAACGGCTCGCAGTTCTTCATCACCGTCGGCAAGACCCCCCACCTGAACCGCAAGCACACCATCTTCGGTGAGGTCGTGGACCCGGCTTCGCAGAAGGTTGTCGACGCCATTGCCTCCACCTCCGTCGGTCGCGGCGATCGTCCCACCGAGGACGTCGTGATCAACTCCATCACCATCAGCTAGGTCTTGATGGCTCATCCCGGACAGGTACCGGTCTACGGGTGCGCGTGGCACCCGGACCGGGCCACCGCGGTGCGCTGTGTGCGATGCGGGCGCCCCGTGTGTCCGGACTGCATGCGATCAGCGCCCGTGGGGCAGCAGTGCGTCGAATGCGTCCAGCAGGGCGCCAAATCGATGCGTCAGGTCAAACCGCTGCGGCAGGCGCGGGCCTGGGTCACCTGGGCGCTGATCGCCGTCAATGTGCTCGTCTATACCGCCGTCGTGGGGGGCAGCGACGAGACGATGGCCGTCACCACTAGTCCGCTGTTCCGCGAACTGGTGCTGTACTTGCCGTGGGTGGCGCAGGGTGAGCTGTGGCGCACCGTCACCGCGGGCTTCCTGCACTTCGGTCTGATGCACATCGGGGTCAACATGCTCTCGCTGGCGTTGATCGGGCCCGGGCTGGAACACGCCTTCGGCCGCGAGCGATACGCCACGATCTATGGCACCGCGTTGCTCGGCAGTAGCGCCATCGCGATGTGGTTCAGCCCGAATGCCTTGGTGGCCGGTGCCTCCGGCGCCATCTACGGTCTGCTGGGTGCGGCACTGGTGCTGTATCTGCGGGAGCGTTTGAACCCGCAGACCATCATCATTGTGCTGGTGCTCAATATCGGGCTGAGCGTCTCGCTGCCGGGTATCTCGTTGGCCGGACATATGGGCGGCCTGTTGTTCGGCGTACTCAGCGCCGGTGCGCTGCTCTACTACCGCGAGGTGTGCCGCGCGGTAGGCACGCCGGACCTTGCCCAGAAGCCGTCGACACCCTGGGTGCTGGCGGCCGTGGTGACCGCGTTGTCGGTCGCGCTCATTGTGGCGAGGGTGCTCACCTACACCGGTTAACTCACAAGGGCAGTTTGGCTTTGAGAAACTGCCATTGGGTGTGCTGCTTGACGATGTCCGGCACATCGTCGGTGAAGGGACGCTCGTAGTGCGCGGCGATCTCGGCAGCCGTGTGTACCTCGGTGATCCAGCCGTGCCCCGTCAGCCAATCCGCGGGTGGCATGCGGGAATCCGGATATGTGAGCATCCAGAAGTTCGCTGCCCGGATATATTCGGGGACAACGGGTTCGGCGAGTGATTCCCACGTCTCGGTCGAGGACAAGAAGATGTTGGCGTCGCTGCAGATGGCGCTGCCCGGCGCGGACAGCTCGATGATTCGTTCAAACAGCAGGTCCTGACTCTCGCTGGGTATGCCCGCCATGATCAGCGGAGCGATCAGCCAGGCGGTGGGTTGTTCCGGGTCGAAGCCCGCGGTGCACAGATCCTCGACCCACGGTCCTGCCGTCGTCGCCACGGGCACGAGCCGCTGCGTCACGGCAGCGACGGAGCCGTGCTCCTTGAGTACACGGCTTCGGAACTCCAGCGTGTGCGGATGGTCCACCTCGTACAGAACGGCATCCGTCGGCCATGGGAGTCGGTAGGCCCGAGTGTCCAGACCCGCGACAAACTGCACGACTTGCCGGGTTCCCAGCGCAAGCTCCGTGGTGATGAAGTCGTCACCGTATCGCGTGAAGATTCCCGACGCGTTGATGAGGAGGAAAGTGCCGTCGGCCGCCGACGGGTTCTCAGGAAATCCTGTCGCGAGGAAGGCACTACTGAGGGGCTCGTTCGCCGCGGCAACCAGGACCGCCGCGAGCGGATCATTGATCAGTGGGTGGCCGCGCTGACTTTCCAATGCACGCAGAGCCGCGGCGATCAGGTCGAACTGGTACTTGTGCGCCGGTGAGGTCACGGCCCTTTCCCGTTGACCGTCCAAGGAACCACCTGCCTTCCTGCACGTTGTTTTCAAGATATCCAGGGAGCGGCCAATCCGCGACGGTGTTGCGCAAGCTACCTGGCGGAGCCAGTCACCCCAGCGATCCTCATGGCGCGGCGAGCTCCTCGCACGGGGAAGGCTGCGCGCAATGCGCAAGATAATCGCTCGGCAGCGTCGCGGTGAGGAAACGGCGGTCCGCCAGATCGTCGAAATCCGGGGCCAGCGTGTCGCCGAACGGCCTGCCGTAGCGCTCGGCCAGCTCACGGGTGGTGCGTGTCCGGGTCAGCCACCCGTGCCCGGATAGCCAATCCCCGGGAGGGGTGCGTTCGTCGTAGCGCGCGAGTGCCGAGTAGTCGGCGCCGCGAAGTGCGTCCGGGAGAATGGCGCCCACGACGTCACCCCATGCCCGCCCCGAGGGGGCTAACGCGTCGTTGTCCGTCGAAATGGTGCTGCCCGGAGCCGACATTTCGATGATCCGCTCGAACATCGTGTCCTGGCTGCCGCCGGGGAGGTTGCAGATGACGGATTCTGCGAGCCATGCCGTGGGGGCGTCGGGGTCGAATCCGGCCAGGCTCAGCTCCGCCTGCCACTGATCACCGAGTCCACACAGGACCATGCGTTGGGTCGTACGAGGCGTGACACCCGCGTTGTCGAGTGCCTTCATCTTGAGCGTGAGGACCTCGCCATAGTCGATCTCATAGACGGTGGTTCCGGCGGGCCAGGACAGTCGGTAGGCGCGGGTATCGAGTCCCCCGGCCAGCAGCACCACCTGACGATTGCCGTTCTCGACGCAGGCGAGCAGGGATTCGTCGTAGTACCGGCACATCGCCGCCGCGTAGTTGGTGAGCAGGGACGTGCGGAGCTCATCCGCCGTCGACGGCTCCTCACGGAGGCCTGCGTCCAGGAGCGCGAGTGTGTGGGGATCGCCCACCGCTTCGAGGACTGTTCGAGCGTGCTCGTCCAACAGCAAAGGATGTGCGCGGCGGGCCTCGAGTACCCGCAGGGCAGCGATGGTCAGCCCAATCTGCATGCCCTGGCGGACGAATCCGCCGCTATGGCCGTCTCCCGACATGAAACTCAGCTCTCAATCCCCCAACCGTCAAACGACAGGCCTTTGCCAACTGGCCTGTTCGTACAGACGGCACCCTTGTGACCGATTGCATGGGAAACTTTAGTCGAGGCGGGACGGAAGGTCCCACCCCGGCGCTCCCCCGCGTGCCGCGTTCGCGACGGCTAGCGCGTGGCGGAGATGAAGTAGGCGTCTGACCACAGCGAAGTGATCTCGCTGTGCTCACGGGGGGCGGGCCGCCCGTAGTCGGCGGCCTGCTCCAGCCGGTTGATGGTAGCGACCTGCCAACCATGTTCACCGAGCCACTCGACGGGGTCTTTGCGCTCATCGTCGTAGATGAGATCGCCGATGCTGATGTCCTTGAGGAAGTCCGGCCGGAGCTTGTTGACCGCATCCTGCCACTGACTGGCGGTTGCCACCTGGCGGCGCCATTCGGTGGCGAGGAAGCTGCCGGGGGCGGAATGCGCGGTGATGCTCTCGAACAGCGCATCCTGGGCGGCACCGGGGAGGTAGGCCAGCAGGCCCTCCGCGAGCCACGCCGTCGGCTTGGCCGCGTCGAAGCCCGCCGTCTCCAGCGCCGCGACCCAGTCGTCGCGAAGGTCGACGGCGACTTCGCGCCGCTCGGCCAGGGGTGTTGCGTTCTGTTCGGCAAGGACGTGGTCCTTGAATTCGAGGACCTTCGGCTGATCGAGCTCGTAGACGACGGTGCTATCCGGCCAGGGCAGCCGGTACACCCGCGCGTCCAGGCCGGCGGCCAGGATTACAACCTGCCGGACGCCGGAAGCCGTTGCAGTAGTGAAGAATTCATCGAAGTACTTGGTACGAACGGCGAGATGATTGACCAGATAGGTGGTGGCGACGTCCCACTCGGACTCGGGTTTGGGGGCCGTCAGCGCCTCGGTGAGGTGGGGTTCCCCGGAAGCCTCGACGAAGGCGCGAGCGTACTCATCGCGGATGAGTGGCTCGGAGCGGATGGTCTCCAGGGCCCGGAACGACGACACCATCAGGGCCGTGAAACCGACGCTGCTGACAATGTCCCACTGATCGCCATCGGTCCGTGTCATGTGGCCGCCTCTTACCTAGGAGTAATTACCTAAGGCAACGATACGCGTGTTGAAGCCCTCACGCCCGATAGCGGGCGGCGCGCAGCGCTTCGTACACGTCGCGGGGGTCGGTACCCAGATCCCAGCGGTTCAAGACGATCAGGTCATCTCCGGACTCGATCTCCAGCAGCCGGGTGCGCCGACCGAGCCTGCGGAACTCGGTGACCTTCACCGAGTCCACGGTGGCCCGGGGCAGCAGCGTGACACGGGTGAGGCCCTGCAGCTCGAGACCCTCGTCGACGATGCGCAACTTCGGGCGGCACCGCCAGGACACCGCGGCGAATCCCAGCAGACCGAGGGCGGCCACGGCGGCCAGCAGACGTCCGGGTGCATCAGCGACAAGGAAGACGGCGATACCGAAGGCGACACCGACCAGCGCCGCGGCGGCGATGCCGGCGGGTTTCGGGCCCCATTCGGTGGCGGATGCGGTCGGGTTATCCACAGGCGTTATCCACAGTGGGGATAAATCACATCGTTGTGATTGGGTGTCTCGCGGGTTGACTCGATGCAAACGGGTGCTAACCGAACCGGCAACGGCAACATGGGATCGGTCAGGTCTTTTGTCACCGCCACCGCATGGTCAGCAGCAGCCCGGTGATCATGAAGGCAAACGCGATGGCGTAATTCCACGGGCCCAGATCCAGCATCCAGGTGATGTGCTGGGCGGCGAGCTGGAACACCATCAGCCAGGCCAGGCCGATGAGCATGAGGGTGAGGAAGAGCGCGACAAACCAGACGCTCGACGGACCGGCCTTCACCTTGACCGGGGTGCGGCTAACGGTGGTCGCGTTGAACGCGGACTTCTTGCGGACCTTGGACTTGGGCATCGACTACCTCGGAAGCATCTCGGATATGGCGGCACGACGACGGATCGCGGTGGCCGGAGTCGTTATGGGTTCTTACGCAGGTTACAGCGCGGTGCTGCGACAATCTTCTGGTGACCGCCGATGAGCCCCTAGCGCGAAGAGGTTCAGACCCCGATGAGGCCCCCGAACGCGGGGAGGACCCCCAGCGCACACCGGGGGTCCCTCCCGCTCGCGGGGGCCGCATCTGGCGCGTTGGCGTGCCCCTGGTCTGTGCGCTGGCCGGCTTTCTGCTGGCCGCGACGCACACGGTGTCGGGTGGCAACGAGATCCGCCGGGGCGACTCGCCATCGCCGCGGCTGGTGGATCTGGTGCGTGAGACGCAGAAGTCGGTCGACAGGCTCAGTGCCGCCCGTGACGGCCTGGCCAGTCAGATGGCGGCCGCGCGTGAGCAGTCGGCAGGGGGCGACAGCAAGGTGGCGGCGGCACTCGCGGAAACCGGCGAGATGGCCGATGCCGCCGGAGTGCGACCCGTCACCGGCCCCGGTCTGGTGGTGACGCTGACCGATGCCAAGCGCGACTCGTACGGCCGTTTCCCCCGGGATGCGTCGCCGGACGACTTGGTGGTGCATCAGCAGGATGTCGAGGGCGTGCTCAATGCCCTGTGGAGCGCGGGTGCCGAGGCGATCCAGATGCAGGATGACCAGCGCCTGGTCGCCAGCTCGGTGCCGCGATGTGTGGGCAACACGCTGCTGCTGCACGGCCGCACCTACAGCCCGCCCTACGTGATCACGGCCATCGGCGATGCCGACACCATGCAGGCGGCGCTGGACGCGGCGCCGTTGGTGACCCTGTATCGGCAGTACGTCGCGCGATTCGGCTTGGGGTACACGGTGACTCGTGGACATCATCTCGAGGTGGCCGGATATCGGGACGCGGTGGGGCCCGGCCGCGCGGTGCCGTTGCAGGGTCCGTAGGCATCGTGTGTCACCGTCCGGGTAAACCGGCTGGGAAAACGCTGGCGCGTGTCCGTACCCTGGATCTGTGCGCATCCTGGTCGTCGACAACTACGACAGCTTCGTGTTCAACCTGGTCCAGTACCTGGGCCAGCTCGGCGTGGACGCGGTGGTGTGGCGTAACGACGACCCGCGGCTGGCCGATACCGACGCGGTGGCCGCCGACTTCGACGGCGTACTGATCAGTCCCGGTCCGGGCACGCCGGAGAGCGCGGGGGCCTCCATCGCGATGGTGCATTCCTGTGCGAAGACGGGCACCCCGCTACTCGGGGTGTGTCTGGGACATCAGGCGATCGGGGTCGCGTTCGGCGGCACCGTCGACCGCGCGCCGGAGTTGTTGCACGGCAAGACGAGCACGGTCGAACACGAGGACGCCGGGGTGCTGCTCGGTCTGCCGAACCCGTTCACGGCCACCAGGTATCACTCGCTGACGATCCTTCCCGATACTGTGCCCGAGGGGCTCCGGGTAATCGCCCGCAC
Organism: Mycobacteroides salmoniphilum; assembly: GCF_004924335.1. Taxonomy (NCBI): domain Bacteria; kingdom Bacillati; phylum Actinomycetota; class Actinomycetes; order Mycobacteriales; family Mycobacteriaceae; genus Mycobacteroides; species Mycobacteroides salmoniphilum. Next base: position 25,980 of record NZ_CP024633.1, read on the forward strand.
GGCCAGCGGGGTAATCATGAGCGTCATGCACACCGAGCATCCGATCCACGGCGTGCAGTTCCACCCCGAGTCGATCCTCACCGAGGGCGGGCACCGGATGTTGGCCAACTGGCTCACCTATTGCGGTGCGCCCCTTGATGAACCGCTGGTGCGTTCGCTTGAGGCAGAGGTCGCGTCGGCGCTGAACGGGGTCAGCGGGCGAGTGGCCGCCCTCGGCGGGTGACGCTCTAGCCCGCGCCGAAGCGCAGCTTGATCGGTCCGTTGTATCCGACACCCGCGCCGGGTAGCGGATCCTGAGAGACCACGCGAGCTCTGTTACCGCCATCGGACGGCACATCCTCGGTGCTCAGTCCCCCGCCTTGCCACCCGGCCTGGTACAGCATCGGCTCGGCATCGGTCCAGAACTTGCCCACGATGTTCGGCATGCGGAACTGCCCGCCCTGGGAGACCCGGATTTCGATGACCCCGTCCTCGGGGAACATGGTTCCGGCCGGCGGATTCGTGCTCAGGATCTGACCCTTCGATTCCGGACTGGGAACGGGGATCACGGTGGGTGGTGCGGTAAAGCCGTAGGTGGGCAGGTTCTTGAGGGCGACGTCGACGTTCTGGCCGACAAGATCCGGAGCGGGCTTCTCTCCCGGGCCCTTGCCGACAACGATGGTGATGTTGTTGGTGACGGCCGAGTACTGCCCCGCCGGCGGGTTGGTGGCCATGACCCGGCCCTTGTCTTCGGGCAGCGACTTGGTCTCGCTCTGGGTGAAGGTGCCCTTGAAACCAGCGCCCTGAAGCTTCTTCACCGCGTCGCCGAAGCTGAGGCCGTGGCAGTCGGGTACCTGCTGGCTCTCCGGTCCGATGGACACGTTGAGGGTGACCTCGGAGCCCGCGGACACAGTGGAGCCCTTCGCGGGGTCGGTGTCGATGACCTTGTCGGGAGCGAGCTTTGAGCTGGTGTTCTTCTGGATCTTGGTCTTGAAACCGAGGTTCTGCAGCGCTGCCACGGCCTCGGACTGCGACCTGCCGGTCACATCCGGAACCTGAACATCGCGCGAGGGCCCGCTGCCCAAGATGATGGCGAAGGTGACCACCACGGTGAGCACCACCAGTGCGGCCAGGCCAACCAGCCAGCGGCTCAGCGGATTGCGCCGCGGCTCCGCGTAATGACTGGGAAGCGGGTTGGTCTGGGGCCCGGTGGCCGGGTACGCCTTGGAGTTGGCAGGGGTGTTGAGCATCGAGCTGCGCTCGGCGTCGGTGAGGACCTTCGGGGCCTCCGGTTGTTCGCCCTGGTACACCCGCATCAGGTCGGTGCGCATCTCGGCGGCGTTCTGGTACCTGTTATCAGGATTCTTCGAAAGTGCCTTGAGCACAACGGAATCCAGTCCGGGCGGAATCTCCGGGTTGCGCTTGGACGGCGCCACCGGATCTTCACGTACGTGCTGGTAGGCCACCGCGACGGGTGAATCACCGACGAAAGGCGGTTCTCCGGTGAGCAATTCGTATAGGACGCAGCCCAGCGAGTAGACATCGGAACGAGCGTCCACGGTCTCGCCGCGCGCCTGCTCCGGCGAAAGATACTGCGCTGTACCGATGACCGCCGCGGTCTGGGTGACGCTGACACCGGCGTCCGACACCGCGCGCGCGATCCCGAAGTCCATCACCTTCACCGCGCCGGTCTTGCTGATCATGATGTTGGCGGGCTTGACGTCGCGGTGGATGATGCCGTGCTGATGGCTGAAATTGAGCGCCTGGCACGAGTCGGCGATGACTTCGATCGCTCGGCGGATCGGCATGGGGCCGTCGTCCTTGACGATGTCACGCAGGGTGATGCCGTCGACGTACTCCATGACGATGTACGGCAGCGGCCCGGTGGGCGTCTCGGCCTCACCGGTGTCGTAGACCGCGACGATCGCGGGGTGGTTCAGCGCGGCGGCGTTCTGCGCCTCCCGGCGGAAACGCAGATAGAAGCTGGGGTCGCGGGCCAGGTCAGCGCGCAGCACCTTGATCGCGACGTCGCGGTTCAACCGCTGGTCGCGCGCCAGGTGAACCTCGGACATGCCTCCATAGCCGAGGATCTCCCCCAGCTCATAGCGGTCCGAGAGGTGCTGCGGAGTGCTCATTACGGTGATTTCGTCCCAGTGATCGGGTCCGGTTCGTCGACCGGAAGCAGAGCCACGATATTAGCTGGCGCAAGCGCTCCTGGCGAAGCTGAACCTGGACTTGAGGGTGCCTCGCTGCTCGAGGTTGTTGCCGAGGGGAGGGGAATGTCGTTCTTCTTCTCGCTGGCTCGCAACAAGATGAGCGCCGCGATGATGATCGCGAAGATGCCCAGCACCGCGGCGGCCCACATCAGGGCCTTCTGTCCGGGCGAGAACGTGCCGCGCCGGGGCGGTGGCGGCCGGTGTGAGCCCGTCGGCTGGCGGGTGCGGGACGTGGGCGGTGCGACGCGGCTGGGTGCCCCCACGGCGGGCCGCACCTGGGTGGCGGGCGGGATGGCCGCCGGCGTGGCCCGGCTGATGGTGGGTGCCTGGTTGGGCCGGGGCGGGCGCCGTCCGGCGCGTACCGCGGCCACCGCATCGGCGAACGGGCCGCCGCTGGTGTATCGGTTCTGCGGGTTCTTCACGAGCGTGATCTCGATGAGCTCGCGCACGTTCGGCGGCAGGTCGGCCGGCAGCGGCGACGGCGTTTCCTTGATGTGCTTCATCGCGACCGTCAACGCGCCGTCTCCGGTGAACGGGCGCTTGCCCGAAACCGCTTCGTACCCAACGACTCCCAGTGCGTAGACATCGCTGGCGGGGGTGGCGTCGTGGCCCAGCGCCTGTTCGGGGGCGATGTACTGGGCGGTGCCCATCACCATGCCGGTTTGGGTGACCGGGGCGGCATCCACGGCCTTGGCGATGCCGAAGTCGGTGAGTTTCACCTGCCCGGTGGGCGTGATCAGGATGTTGCCCGGTTTCACGTCGCGGTGCACCAGCCCCGCGGCGTGCGCGACCTGCAGGGCGCGGCCGGTCTGCTCCAGCATGTCCAGCGAGTGACGCAGCGACAGGCGGCCGGTGCGCTTGAGCACCGAGTTCAGGGGCTCGCCGTGCACCAGTTCCATCACCAGATAGGCGGTGCGGCCCTCGCTGTCCATATCGGTCTCGCCGTAGTCGTACACGCTGGCGATACCCGGGTGGTTGAGCATGGCGACGGTGCGTGCCTCAGCACGGAACCGCTCGATGAACTCCGGGTCCGAGGAGAATTCGGCCTTGAGCACCTTCACGGCCACCTTGCGGCCCAGACGGCTGTCGGTGCCCTCCCACACCTGGCCCATACCGCCGGTGGCAATGAGCCGCTGCAATCTGTAGCGACCCGAAAGCGTTTCTCCCACACGTACTGTCATGAGGCTCCCTGTAGTGCTGCGGCGATGACCTGTCGCCCGATGGGTGCGGCGACGGAGCCGCCGGTGGCCGCCAGTGCGCGGTCTCCGCCGTCTTCGACGAGTACCGCGATGGCCACCTGGGGGGTGACCGGCGTGGCCTGAGGATCAGTTGTGGCGCTGGACGCGGGAGCGAAGGCGATGTACCACGCGTGCGGCGGGGTGTTGCGCGGATCGGTGCCGTGCTCGGCGGTGCCGGTCTTGGATGCGATCTGCACGCTGGGGATGGCACCGGTCTGCGCGGTGCGCTGTTCTGAGGCAATCATCAGTTCGGTCAATGTGTTCGCGATAGCGGGTGTCACGGCTTGGCCGATGTCATCCGGGGTGGTGGTGGACAGATTCGAAAGGTCTGGGCCCTTAAGGCTATCGACCAGGTGCGGCTGCATCAGCAGGCCCTTGTTGGCGACTGCCGCGGCAACCATCGCGTTCTGCAGCGGGGTCACCGCGACATCCTTTTGCCCGATGCTCGACATCGCGACGGCCGCGTCGTCGGACATCGGCCCGACAGTGGAGGTAGCCACCTGGAGCGGAATGCCGTCGAGCTCGTGGTCGAGACCGAACGCCTGCGCGGCCTTGACCAGCTTGTCGCGCTTGAGTTGTTCGGATCCGAGTTTGGCGAAGGCGGTGTTGCAGGAGCGCGCGAAGGCCTCCTTCAGCGTGGTGTTGTCGCCACCGCCACAGGAGGCTCTGTTGTAGTTCTCCAGGGTTGCGTTGCTCCCCGGCAGGAAGATGGTCGGCGACGCGGTCACCTCGGTGTTGACCGTCTTGCCATCTGCCAGTGCCGCCGCGGTAGTGATCACCTTGAAGGTCGAGCCGGGCGGGTACGTCTGCGAAATGGCGCGATTCAGCATCGGTTGCGCGGGGTCGTCCTGCAGCCGCTTCCAGGCCTCGTTCTCCTGCGCGGAATCCTGACTGGCGAGCAGATTGGGGTCGTAGGAGGGCGTCGACACCATCGCGAGGATCTTTCCGGTGGAGGGCTCGAGCGCGACCACCGAGCCGCGGCAGCCGTTCTTGCACCCACGGTGCATGGCGTCGTAGGCGGCCTGCTGCACATCGGGGCGAATCGTGGTGACCACGCTGCCGCCGCGGGGGTCGCGGCCCGTGAAGAAGTCCGCGAGCCGCCGACCGAACAGCCGAGGGTCGGATCCGTTGAGCACGCTGTCCTCGGCGCGCTCCAATCCGGCGCTCGAGTAGTTGAGCGAGTAGAAGCCGGTGATGGGTGCGTACACCAGCGGGTCCGCGTACTGCCGCAGGAACCGGAAGCGGCTGTCGGTGGCCACCGAGGAGGCGAGCAGCTGCCCACTGGCCGAAATCTGTCCCCGCTGGCGCGAGTACTCGTCGAGCAGCACCCGTTGATTGCGCGGGTCGGCTCGCAGCCCGGGCGCTGTGAACACCTGGGTGAGGGTGGCATTGGCAAGCAGCAGCACGACCAATCCCATGACGACGAGAGACACCCGGCGGATCGATGTGTTCATACGCGATCGATCAGGTCTGTGCGGGCCTCCGCGATGGGGGCGGCGTTGGGCGCGGAATTAGTGGTGAGCGGCCGGCGGGCGATGTGCGATATGCGCAGCAGGATGGCCAGCAGCACGTAGTTGGACACCAGCGACGACCCGCCATAGGAGATCCAGGGTGTGGTGAGTCCCGTCAGCGGGATCAGTTTGGTGACACCGCCGACGACGATGAACAGTTGCAGCGCCAGTGCCGCCGACAGCCCGCAGGCGAGCAGCTTGCCGAAGCTGTCCCGCACCGCCAGCGCGGTGCGGAAGCCACGGACGATCAGGATGGTGAACACCAGCAGTACCCCGGCCAGGCCCACCAGTCCGAGTTCCTCACCGATTGCGGCGATGATGAAATCCGTTGAGGCGGCCGGAACCGTGCCCGGCTGGCCGTTTCCGAGGCCGGTGCCGAAGATGCCTCCGGTGGCGAAGCTGAACAGCGACTGCATCATCTGATACCCGTTACCGTCCGCGTCGGCGAAGGGGTCGAGCCAGGTTTCGACGCGCACGCGCACATGCGCAAACAGAAAGTACGCGAGGAACGCGCCGACGACGAAGAGACCAAGCCCGATCAGCACCCAGCTGATCCGTGCCGTGGCGATGTACAGCACCGTCAGGAACGAGGTGTAGAGCAGCAATGAGGTGCCCAGGTCTTTCTCAAAGACCATGACTCCGACCGAGATTGCCCATACCGCCAGCAGCGGGCCGAGGTCCCTGGCCCGAGGCGACTCCACGCCCCAGTAGCTGCGGCCGGCGGTGCGGAATAGGTCGCGTTTCGTCATCAAGAAGGCGGCAAAGAACACCAGCAACAGGATCTTGGCAGCCTCGGCGGGCTGAATCGACAAGAACGGCAACTCGATCCAGATCTTGGCGCCATTTCTTTCCGAGGCCGAGGATGGCAGCAGCGCCGGGATGGCCAGTAAGACGATGCCGACGATCCCGAAGGTGTACCCGTATCGCGCCAGCACGCGGTGGTCCTTGACGGCAGCCAGCACACCGACAAGTGCCGCGACACCGACCAGCGTCCATAGCACCTGCGCGTTGGCTTCCAGGGTCTCGGTGCCGTCACCGGCGGCCACCTTTGCCAGGTCCAGGCGATGGATCATGACGAGTCCGAGGCCGTTGAGCAGCGCGACACAGGGCAATAGCAGCGGATCGGCGTACGGGGCGTAGCGGCGAATTCCCAGGTGCGCCAACATAAACAGGACGAGGTACGCAAGGCCGTACTTCAGCAGGTCCAGTGACAGACCGCGTTCGAGGTTGGCCTCGACGAGGATCAGGGCGACGGTGGTGATCGCGGCGGCGAAGCCGAGTAGCCCCAACTCCGCACTGCGTCGTGTGGATTGGGGCGGTGGCGCGGTGCCTGCCCCACGGGCCACTACAGCGGTTTGGGGCGCCGTCGTCATGACACGGTCCGGCAGGTAACGCCCGGCTCTTGTGGTGGCGCCGGCAAGGGCGCCGGCGCAGGAGTGGATGTTGTGGTCGGCGTGGTGCTCGCGCCGGGGCTCGTCGTGGACGTAGGCGTGGGGGACGGCCGCGTGGTGGTCGTGGTGGCGGCGGCGGAGCCGGATGTGGTGGACGGGGTGCGTCCGGCGGTGGTCGGCGCGGGTGGCGGGGTCTTGGGGGCGGGCGGCGCGCACGGTGGCAGCGCGTTCTTGGTGAGCTGACGCAACTGGCCGATCGCCTGGTCCAGGGTGCCACCGGGCAGGCCGGCTTCGACCTGCTGTCGCTCGGACGGCCGCAGGTCTGACACCTTGAAGTACTTGCAGGACAGGCCGGATGCGGGTTCGCCGTAGCTCACCAGCGACATGTCCCCACGGCTGTCGAGGCAACCGACGAGGTCGGGCCGCTGTAGTCGATAACCGAGGAGTGAGCCCTGGACGCCCTGCATGATGGAGACGTTGCCCTCATGGGCGCTCACGTAGTAGTTGTTCAGCACCACGCGGCGGCCGATCGCCAGTCCGGACAGCGCGATCAAGACCACGAGCACCGCCGCGATCAACCAGCGCAGCCGGCGCTTCTTGGGCTTAGCCGGATCGGAATCGGTTGTGTCGGAATCGGATTCATCCTCGGCCGGCTCCGGCTCTTTGAGGGTGCGCTGAATGGCGGCGGCGCGCCCGGCCGCCGTGTTCGGCGGAGGGGTGTCGGTGTCGTCATCGGCGGATATCGCCCCCGCCACGATCGGCCGGGTCTGCCCGTAGTCCAGCTCCACGACATCGGCGACGACCACGGTGACGTTGTCGGGTCCCCCGCTGCGCAGGGCGAGCTCGATGAGCCTGTCGGCCGCGGCGGAGACATCGGGGATTTCCAACGCCTCGGCGATGGTTTCGTGACTGACCGGGTCGGAGAGTCCGTCCGAACAGAGCAGGTATCTGTCCCCGGCCTGCGCCTCACGCATGATGAGCGTCGGTTCGACGGGTGCACCGGTGAGCGCACGCATGATCAGCGAGCGCTGCGGATGGTTGTGCGCCTGCTCGGGGGTAATGCGCCCCTCGTCGACAAGAGTCTGGACGAAGGTGTCGTCCTTGGAGATCTGGGCCAGCTCACCGTCGCGCATCAGATAGGCGCGCGAGTCACCGATGTGCACCATGCCCAACCGTTTTCCGGCGAACAGGAAGGCCGTCAGGGTGGTGCCCATTCCGTCCAGCTCCGGTTCGGCGCGCACGTGATCGGCGATCGCCCCATTACCTGAGTAGACCGCGTCGGCCAGCGTGTCCAGCAGGTCGCCACCGGGTTCGTCGTCGTCGAGCGGCGCCAATGCGGCGATGACCAGCTGAGAGGCGACCTCGCCGGCGGCATGACCGCCCATGCCGTCGGCCAATGCCAAAAGACGGGCTCCGGCATAGACCGAGTCCTCGTTGTTCGACCGCACAAGTCCGCGGTCGCTACGCGCGGCGTAGCGAAGTACCAGTGTCACGAGCGCAGCTCGATCACTGTCTTACCGATACGTACCGGCGTCCCCTGGGGAACCCGCAGTGCCGTCGTCACCTTCTCCCTATCCAGATATGTGCCGTTGGTCGATCCTAGATCCTCGACGTACCAATCCGGCCCGCGTGGCGATAGCCGCGCGTGCCGCGTCGACGAGTAATCGTCGGTCAGGACCAGGGTTGAGTCGTCGGCGCGGCCGATCAGAATGGGCTGTGTGCCGAGCGTTATCCGCGTGCCCGCAAGTGCACCCTCGGTGACCAGGAGGTACTGCATCTGCCGCTTGCCCGCCTTCGCGGGACGAATGGCGCGCAGGTTGAGCCCGCGATTGGCCATCAGCTGACCGGTCGGGGCGTAGATATCGGTCCGCAGGATGCGCAGCACCGACCAGATGAACACCCACAGCAGTAACAGGAACCCACCGCGGGTGAGCTGGAGCACCAGTCCCTGCATCCGGTTGTCGTTCCTCTCGCTGGTCCATCGCGCCTCGGCGAGGGTGTCCGGAGACCGGACATATTCGGCAGGGCAACGATACTTGGCTGGGTTACCCGCCGGGGCCCGATACGTGCAGCCTGTGTCGAACGCGGTGTTGCCGATGCGGTCCTACTGCACCCGAACGATGATCTCGGAGTGGCCCAGCCGGATGATGTCGCCGTCAGCCAACTGCCACTCGGTGACGGGGGCGTTGTTGACCGTGGTGCCGTTGGTCGAGTTGAGATCCGACAGCAATGCGGCATGCCCGTCGAAGCGCACCTCGAGGTGACGACGCGAGACGCCAGTGTCCGGCAGCCGGAACTGGGCGTCCTGGCCGCGGCCGATCACATTGGTGCCCTCGCGTAATTGGTAGGTGCGGCCGCTGCCGTCGTCCAGCTGCAAGGTGATGGTGGTACGTCCGGACCCAGCGCCGCCTCCGGTCGGGGCGCCGTAGTCGGGGCTGCTCTGGTAGCCGCCGTGTTCGTAGTCGCCGTATTCGGGCTCCCCGTAACCACCCTGGGGCGATCCGTATCCGCCCTGCTGCGGCGGGGCGCCGTAGCCACCCTGCTGTGGGTACGCGGGGGGACGACCGTAGTCCTGGCCCGGAGGAGGACCTTGCGGTGCGCCGTACCCACCGCCCTGCTCGTACTCGCCGTAGTTGGGGCGAGGAGGCTCACCGTATCCGCCCTGTTGCGGCGGGGCGGGGTAGCCACCTTGCTGCGGAGGCGCCGGTGGGCGACCGTAGTCCCCGCCGCCTTGGGCAGGGCCTCCGTACCCGCCCTGGTCGTAACCACCGCGGCCACCTTGCTCATATCCGCCCTGCTGTGGCGGGCGCGGTGGGTAGCCGCCCTGCTCGTAGCCGGCCGGTGGGCGACCGTAGTCCTGACCGTGCTGCTGGCCCTGTCCGTAGCCGCCGCCTTCGTAGCCGCCCTGGCGCGGGGGGTATCCCTGGTCGCCTTGTGGGGGCTGCTGACCGCGCGGATCCTGATCGGGACGCCCGTACCGGTCGTCCTCCCGGCCGTACTCTTCGCCGGGGCGTCCCTGCTGGGGACCTGGGTTGTCAGTCATGGATGCTCCTGGTTGTGAATCCGGGGTCGAAGGGGCAGTCGTCACGGCGCCGTGCGTACGGTCCCGCTTGGTATCGGGATTGACCACACCGCGCGTGCGAAACTGGCCGGTGTGCAAGTTCGGTGATTGTTCGAATCGGACAACAACTTCACCATACGTTTGCCACCCCTGATCGCGAATATATTCGCGCAGGTGTTCGGCGAACGTGTCTGGGTTGAGATCGCGGTCGTCGGCCGCTTTCTCGTGATCTCCGGTGCTGAGGAGAACGAAGAACTCATTGGGAGTCAGCAGCCGCCCCTCGCCCGCGGACCTGACTCCGTCGGCGGCCTCGCGTCGCAGCGAGGCCTGCACTTCCTGGGGAACGATGCTGCCGCCGAATACGCGCGCGAAGGCATCGCCGACCACGTCTTCAAGCTTGCGCTCGAAGCGCTGGACAATTCCCATGCCTCCTCCTTTCGGCGATCGCGTGGCAGTTCTGAGCGCATGACACAGCGCACCGCCACGAGCGGATCTCGAGTAGATCGTATCGGTTTGATGATCGTCGGCACCCACTCCTCTATTACGAGACGACATCGTCTTGGCACCAAGAGGCCTTCTACGCTCGCCGTATGTGACGATTGGCGTGCGTAGACGGGCTTTCGCTGGGCGTTCTCGGTTCAAAGGTGGGGTCCGGAGCGTGATAGGCTCTCGCGGTCGTTGGGGCGAGTGGCGGAATGGCAGACGCGCTGGCTTCAGGTGCCAGTGTCCTTCGGGACGTGGGGGTTCAAGTCCCCCTTCGCCCACAAGTGAGTGGGCTAGGAAGCCCAACGATGGAAGGCCGGAGACCCGCTGGGTTTCCGGCCTTTTGCGTTGTGGGCGGAGTGCCAGGCGCACGTGCCCGCCGTACCAAGCAGTCGGAGTGTTTCCTATGATTCGGGCAACGAGGGGGAAGAGATGCCCGATTCGTCCATAGGCGACGAGGATGCTGACCGGCGTGAGGCGCCGCAAGGCCGGGGTGCCGTGCGGTGGCAAGAGCCGGGCGTCACCACGCCGCGGCCGCCTACCGTCGCCGAGTCGCGGGCTCGCGACAAAGCACGCCGGACCCGCGAGGCCGAACGGCGGCTCGCGGAGGTCCAGGCCCAGAAGGCAGCGGAACGGCGCCGGACCCGCAACCACGTCCTGATGGGTTCCATGGTTGTCGCAGGTATCGCGGCGGTGGTGGCCGTGGGCTACGCGGTGATCGACCGCGATGACGATGTCGAAGCGACGTGCGTCCAGGACGGCTCTAATGTCGTCGCGCCCGAGGAGTACTGCGAGCGCGGTACCGCGTCGTCCGCGGGCGGCGGCGTCTTCATCTACGCCGGATCGCCCTATCGGTACTACTACGGTGGACGGAATCAAGGCATTGGAACCATCGCATCCGGCGGCAATCTTGAACTGCCCAGGGGCACGCGGGCCAAGACCAGCTCGGGTACCACGCTCACCAAATCCGATGGTTCGGGCAGTGTTTCACGGTCTCCGTCGGTATCGCGCGGCGGCTTCGGGTCCAGCAGCTCGGGAAGTTCGGGGAGCTGATGCGGCGTGAGCACGCGCGGCCCCGCCCCGGTTGGGAAGAAACCGTTGTCTCCCAGGGAATGTGTTACGGCACGCCCGCGCGGATGGCGGACGGTAGCGACCGTCCCTACTGGGACGAGTCGGTCCACTACGTCTTCGACATGGACGAGGTGCTGTCCCTAGAAGCCACCGTCGAAGTGCTGCACTCCATGTGCCTGGACGCAGTCGAGCATGTGATCCTCACCGGGCGCTACCGAGATTTCGGGGTGCCGGAATGGTCCTGGGAACACATCGAAAAGTCTTGGCGCCGAAGAGATCCCCATCTGTACGGGCGCTTCGACCTGCGATATGACGGACGGCGGCCACCGGTCCTGCTCGAGTACAACGCCGATACCCCCACCTCATTGCTGGAGGCGTCGATCCTGCAGTGGCACTGGAAAACGGATGTGTTCCCCGAGGACGACCAGTGGAACTCCCTGCATGAACAGCTGGTCGCACGCTGGACGCAGATCAGTAAGCAACTTGCCGGTACGGAGACACATTTCACCTGGTCATCGGCGGACCAGACCGGTGAAGACAACGTGACCCTGGCGTATCTGCAGGAGTGTGCGGCCGAGGCCGGGATCAACACGGTGGGCCTGCCCATCGAGGATATCGGCTGGGATCACGACCTCAACCGGCTCGTGGACCTCGAAGAGGCGCCGATCGAATCGATCTTCAAACTGTATCCGTGGGAGTGGATCCTCGACGATGACTTCGGCCGCCACGCCCTGGACCTTCTGCCCGAGACGCTGTGGATCGAGCCGCTGTGGAAAACGCTCTTGAGCAACAAGGCGATTCTTGCGGTTCTGTGGGAGATGTACCCCGGCCACCCCAATCTGCTGCCGGCCTATCTCGACAACCCACACGAGCTGACCGAGTACGTCCGTAAGCCGAAACTTGGGCGAGAAGGGGCCAACATCACCGTGGTGGGAGCGGGCTATGAGACGGCCACCGGCGGTGTCTACGGTGAGGAAGGCTACGTCTACCAGTTGCTCGACCCGCTGCCGGAGTTTGACGGCATGAGGCCCGTCCTCGGTGCCTGGATAGTCGGCGACGAATCGGCGGGGCTGGGGATACGGGAGACAGCCGGCCTGATCACCGACGATGGCGCCGCGTTCGTTCCGCACCGGATTCCAGCTCAATAGGGACACCGAATACCAGAGAAATGGGGATCGCAACCATGAACGCTGCAGGGTATTGGTCGATAGTCGCGCACGGGGCCGCAGCAATCTGGCTTTACGCGGCAGTCGGTTTCGTGCTGATGGTCGTGGGATTCTTTGTGCTGGACTGGACAACTCCCGGTCCGCTGCGGCAGATGGTCCGCGTGGGCCTGCCCAACGCCGCCGTGATCACCGCGGCGGGACTCCTCTCGCAGGCGTTCGTGATCGTGCTCGCCATCTATACCGCGTCGGGGAACATCGTCGAAGGACTGTTGCGCACTCTGGTGTTTGGACTCATCGGTATTGCGGCACAGACGATCTGCATCAGGCTGATCGAGTGGGTGGTGGGCCTCGATGTTGGAGATTTGTTGGCGCACAAGAGGTTCACACCCGCAACCCTCGTTGTCGCCGCCGCTTACGTGGCCGTGGGTCTGATTATCGCCGCTGCGATTCTGTGATCCGAGTGGTTGAGTCGACGAGCCCGTCGATGCGCGCGACATAAGCGAACGCTCCGCTACCGTCATACCCATGCAACCCCTCCGGACCGGCAGCAAGGGAATGCCTCGTCAGGAACGGGAGCAATGGATCCTGACCGCCGCCGGGGTTGAGTTCGGGGAATCGACCTTTGCGGCGTCGAGCATGAACGGGATTGCGGCGCGCGCAGGGGTGTCCAAGGCTCTCGTGTTGGCCTATTTCGGGTCCAAAGAGGATCTCTATGTCGCGTGCGTCGAACGTGCCGGGGAGCTACTGGCCACCGCGATCGGCGACGCATTGGCGGGATCGCCGGCGCGTGCGGAGGTCGCCGAGGCGGTGCTGACGGCAATCTTCACCACGCTCGAGAACCGGCGCAGTGATTGGCCGGTCCTTTACGACAGGACGGTGCCGAGCGGGCGGGCCCGGGATGCCGCCCGGCGGCAGCGGACCATTCTGCGCGAACAGGCCGCCGCCGCGGTGACCAGAACGCTTGGGGCCGTGGGGCTCAGCGATGACGACGACCTTTCGGCGGCGACGCTCGTCTGGGAAAACATGGTCTCGGCGTTGGTTCAATGGTGGCGGCACCACCCCGAGCGTTCCGCCGATGAGATGGCCGGACGCGCGCGGAGGGTTCTCATGGCGTTGTCGGACCGCGCTGTCGACGAACTTTGAGAGCATGCGGTCCCAGCCAGTTAGATGTTGCTGGTGACCTGCGCCACATTCGCGTGGGGGTGCTTGGGGTTTATGCCAGTGGCACATTGTCCAGACTTCTCTGGCGAAGAGCTCAATAAGCGCAGGTCACGCTCGGCTTCGCTCCCGAACGGAGAGAAGAGCGTCAGGGCTAGCAACCTAGATTTCCAGATTTGAGACAGTTCACAGGCGGAGAGCTGGTTTCAAGCGAACTATCGACAGCGCTATTAGGTGATGCTAACTTCGCCCCATGCGGTCGCTGATTCGCGAAGCTAGATGATCACCAATGATCAACACAGCTACTTCACGCCATGCGCCGTACCCGGTGTTCACCGGCTGTGGGCTGTTCGAGTACGGCCCGACCGTGTATTCGCTCGTCACTAAGCGCACTGCTCAAGGAAGGGAATGCCCACGATGAATCTCAATGTCGTTCCGGAAGGTCTGCTCGCCACGAGTGTGGCCGTGGAAGCACTGACCGCACGGTTGGCGGCCGCTCATGCCGCGGCCGCTCCGGTGATCGGTGCCGTGGTTCCGCCCGCCGCCGACCCGGTGTCGTTGGAGACCGCTGCCGGATTCAGTGCGCGCGGCATGGAGCACTCCGGTGTGGCCGCCCAGGCCGTCGAGGAACTGGGACGGGCCGGGCTGGGCGTCTCGGAGTCCGCGGCCAGTTACACCACCGGTGACATGCAGGCCGCCGTCACCTACATGATCGCGCGGGGTTAGCTTCGGTGACTGCTCCGATTTGGATGGCTTCTCCCCCCGAGGTGCATTCGGCGCTGTTGAGCGCCGGGCCCGGGCCGGGAGCACTGTTGGCGGCTGCCGCCCAGTGGCAGGCACTCTCCGCGCAATACACCACTGCGGCAACGGAGTTGACGCAGCTGCTCGCTGCCACCGGCGCCGGGCCATGGCAGGGGCCCAGTGCCACGCAGTATGTTGCCAGCCATACGCCCTACCTGGCCTGGCTTACCCAGCAGAGCGCGATGAGCGCGACCAACGCGGTGTTGCAGGAGACTGCTGCGGCCGGCTACACCACGGCGCTGGCCGCCATGCCCACGTTGGCCGAGCTGGCCGCCAACCACATGATCCACGGCGTGCTGATGGCCACCAATTTCTTTGGTATCAACATGATTCCGATCGCGTTGAATGAGGCCGATTACATCCGGATGTGGGTCCAGGCCGCCACCGCCATGAGCGTGTACCAGGGTGTTTCGGGTGCGGCCCTGGCCGCGACGGCGCCGACGCAGCCTTCGCCGATGATCATGGCGCCGGGCGGCGAGATGTCTCGCATGTCCGCGGACATGATGTCGATGTCCGCGCAGCCGCAAGCCCTCGAATCCGGCACCGCGCTGGATAACAGCAACAACATGATCGATCAGCTCATGCGGTTCTTGACCAATCCGCTGGGCACGCTCCAGGACATGATCGAAGACTTCATGAAGAACCCGATCGCCGCGCTTATCGCGTGGTTCCCGTTGTTGTTCCTCATCGCCTACGAAGCGTTCTTCATCCCCTTCGGGTTCACCTTCTGGGGCGTCTTGCTCTCCGCGCCTGCGTGGTTGCCGATTGTGCTGGGGCTCGCGCTGTCGGCGCTGGCTCCGCCCGCCGGAGTTGAAGAGCCCGGCCATGAAGATGAGCCCGGCCGCGAGCCTGCACGGATCGAGCGCAGAAACCCGCAACAGGTCCTGCAACTCGCGCACGTCCCCTCGACACCCTCAATGCCGGGAGGCTCGTCCTCGGCTCCGACCACCCCGAGTAGCCCGGCGTCCTCACCGGCGGCATCGGCACCTGTGACTCCGGCGTACATGGTGTACGCGGTGCGTGAGGATCCGCCTCCGGTGCGGTTTGGGCCGACGTTGAATGAGGGTGCCGGCGCGAAGGCGCCGGCGGCGGGGATTTCGGCGGCGGCCGCCGCGGCGGCCTCGGCGCGTTCGCGGGCGCGCCGTAAGCGTGGGGCTCGGATCAAGGATCCGGCCCCGCAGTTCATGGACATGAATTCGACGGTGGATCCGGACTTTTCCGGGCCGGCCGCACGACAGAGCGCAGCCGTCGGAGCTTCGGCGCGCGGGTCAGGCAGGCTCGGTTTCGCCGGGACAGTGCCCAGGACCACCTCCACGACCACGGCGGCCGGACTGATCGAACGCGAAGCAGCCGCCGGTGCCGTGGACGGCACCCGCACCACACCGATGCTGCCTACTACCTGGGGCACCGATGCAAACCTGGACCCCGAGGACAGCGCTGAAGGGGGGCCAGCACCTGATCGGCCATAGACAACCAGAAATCACCGACAACACAACACGATTGAGGAGATGAATAATGAGTTTGCTTGATGCACATATTCCGGCTTTGGTGGCCGCTGAGGGCACTTTCGGTGCCAAGACCGCGTTGATGCGTTCGACGATTTCGCAGGCCGAGCAGGCCGCGATGTCGGCGCAGGCCTTCCATGTCGGTGAGTCCTCGGTGGCTTTCCAGGCCGCGCACGCCCGGTTCGTGGAAGTGGCCGCCAAGGTCAACGCGCTGCTCGATATCGCCCAGATCAACCTCGGTGATGCCGCCGCCACCTACGTGGCCGAGGACGCCGCCGCCGCCAGCCGCTACATCGGCGTCTAACCCACACAACTCGGAAAGGACAACACACGATGTCGCAGATCACGTTCAACTACCCCGCGATGCTCGCCCACGCCGGCGAGATGAACACCTACTCCGGTGTACTGACCGCCCTGGGCGCCGACCTGGCCGCCCAGCAGGCCTCCCTGCAGGCCGTCTGGCACGGCGATACCTCCATGAGCCAAGCCGCCTGGCAGGCCCAATGGAACACCGCCATGGAAGAACTCATCCGCGCCTACCGCGCCATGGGCACCACCCACGAAACCAACACCCTGTCCATGAACGCCCGCGACATGGCCGAAGGAGCCAAATGGGGCGCATAAACGCCGTCTAGCAAGTCAATGCTTAAGGGCCAGGGACTCTAAAGGTCTCTGGCCCTTAAGCATTGACTCCTTGCGAATCGTGTCACGGTCCGGCGGGGGCGCCGCTAGCGCTGCGCTTTGCAGACGTTGATGATGGCTTCGCTCTCATGGAGCATCTGCTGCACCGTCGCGTCATAGGCGGCGGTGTCGACGGCTGTTTCACGGCTTCGTTTCACGATGTCAACGGATTGGTCGGCAAGGTCGTTCAGGCGCTGGATCCGCCCCGCGAGATTCTGATCGGACAGCGTGGGGTGCGCGCGCATGCGGTCGGCCCAGTCCTGATAGGCGCTGATCGGAGGTCCACCGGGCCCAATGAGATTGCTTTTGGTGAGATCGCGGTGCTCGTCGTCGACGTAGATCCCGACCACGGTCAAGGCGGTTTCGCAGTCGGTGGGCCTTTTGCCGCTATTGATGACGGTGAGGCCGCCGGCGATTGCCCCGACGATGGCCGCAGCGATTAGTAGACGTGAGCGCGGCGGGGGCTGATAGCGAGGCGGTAGCGCAGGCGAGGCACCGGCAGGCGAACCCGCCACGGAGTCGAGCCGCTGCATCTGACGCTGTACCCGCCGGAAGTAGTACTCGCTCCAGCAGACCAAGGCTGACACCATGAGCACGAGAAGTAGATAGGTGACACCGCGTCGAGCTCCGCCGCTGTAGAACATCAACGAAGCTCCGCTGATCATCAGCACGATCGGGAGCCACCACAGGCGAATCAGCCAGCCGGGCACCTGCTTTCGTGTCTCGAGGATGACGCTGCCCATCTGGGTCGCCGCCGCTAGCACGGCCGGGTCGTCGGGCGGATCGCCGCGCCGCAGCGAGGCGATCGCCTGCGAACGTTGGTGCTTGTCGAGCCCGGCGACTGCAGCCGTGCAGTAGCGGTGCGGGCGTTGCTGAATGCCGAACGCGAGGACTGCGATGGCAACAACCACGACGCCGGCCTGGAGTGCCAGCCAGCGGGGATCGGTAGCGCTGTCGCCGAAGTACAGCAGCCAGAACGGAACGTACAGCGCTGCAGCAACAGCTGCGCTCACCGCTAATCGCACCCACCACGGTTGCAGCAAGAATCGAATCCCCATGGTTGCCAGTGTGCCAGATTATCGATGCGGCTCACACTTATGGGCTACCGCGGCATGAGGAAATGAAGTGTGTATTCGGTGATTCAGGCAAAGGGTGCGAGGCCGTTAGCGAGCGGCGTTGATGGCCTTGAGGATTCGCTGCTCGCTGACGGCTCGCGCGGTACCGAGCTGCTGGGCCCACAGGCTCACGCGCAGCTCCTCGATGAACCATGCGATGTCCCTGACGTCGGGATCGTCTGCGCGCCCGGCGGGCAGGTCGCGCAGTAGGTCGTCGTAGGTGTCTTCCACGGTGTGCACGCGTTGCATGCGCTCGCGGTCCGCTTCCACGCCCTGCGGTAGGCGCTCCAGTCGATTCCCGATCGCGGTGACGTAGCGTGCCAGGTCTGCCAGCCGCGCCGCACCGGTGGCCGCGACGAACCCGCCCTCGAGCAACCTGGCAAGTTGTTCGCGCATGTCGGCGATCGCATCGGCTTGCACCGCAGGCACTTTGGTGGGCAGGGCCACCTGCACCTCGCTCCAGGCCGTCACCACCTTCTCGGCACGGCGCACGATATCGAGCGTGGTCGCCGCCAGATTCTGTGCGGCGTGGTCTCGAAGCGTGGTGAACTCTGCCCGGGTCCAGACCGGTGCGGGCGCCAGCAGATCGACTGCAGCGTCGGCGCAATCATCGAGCAGAGCCGCCAGCGAGCCGTCCGGATTTGAGGAGAGCATCAGCTTGGAGCGCGGGTCTAAGCCTCTTTCAACGGTTTTCATGGGCGACGGAATGGACAGCCGCAGCAGGCGCCGGGTGCCGGCTGCCATGGCTGCCCGCTGCTCGGAGGCGGTGGCGAACACGTGGATGTCCACGGCGGTGCCCGTGTCCACCAGGGCCGGGTATCCGCGCACGGTGTGCCCACCGCTGACTTGTTCCACAGTGCGGGGCAATTCGGCTAGATCTTCGGGCCAGCCACGTAGGCCGTCGCGTTCCCACTCCCCCGCCACCACTGCCGCCACGGCCTGGCGGGTAGAACCCGCGAGCTGCTGTTGCAGTGCTTCGAGATTCTTGTCGCGCGCCACCTCGGAGCCGTCGGCGGACTCGATGATGAAGGTCACCCGCAGGTGTGGGGGCACCTTGTCCAGGTCGAAGGCTTCGGTGGGGACGCGGATGCCGGTGAGCCGATGCAGCTCGCGCCCCAAGGCATACACCAGCGGTTCGGCGCCGGGTTCGAGGCTTTCGAGCACCACGCGGGCGGTATCGGGTGCGGGAACGAAGTTGCGGCGCAGATCCTTGGGCAGCGAGCGGATGAGGGCGGTGACCAGCTCTTCGCGTAAAGCCGGTACATGCCAGGCAAATTCATCACCGCCGAGACGGGCAAGAACTTCCACCGGGATGTGCACGGACACGCCGTCGTCGGCCGCGCCCGGTTCGAATCGATAGCTGACCGGCAGCGCCACGTCGCCCGCTCGCCAGGTGTCGGGCATGTCGGCGGCCGCGTCCCCGGCGCGCAGCAGATCGTTACGGGTGAATGTCAGCAGATCCGGTGTCTTGTGCCGTTGCTTGCGCCACCAGGCATCAAAGTGCGTTGCGGACACCGCGTCCGCGGGAATACGCGCCGCATACAGCGCGAAGATCTCGTCATCGCCCACCAGCAGGTCGCGGCGGCGAGCTTTGTCCTCGAGCTCGGACAGCTCTTCCAGCAATCGCGTGTTGTCTCGCAGGAAGTGGTGCTTGCTCTGCCAGTCGCCCTCCACGAGGGCGTGCCTGATGAACAATTCGCGGGCCAGCTCCGGATCGACTTGCGCGTAACCCACGCGGCGGCGGGGCACCAGGGGCAGCCCGTACAGCGTTACCCGCTCGAAGGCCATCACCGAGCCGCGCTCGGCGTCCCAGTGCGGCTCGCTGTAGGCGCGCTGCACCAGATCCCCGGCGATTCGCTCGACCGATTGCGGCTCGATGCGTGCCGCGACCCGGCCGAACAATCGGCTGGTCTCCACCAGGTCGGCGACGACCACCCACCGCGGGGGCTTCTTGGTGAGCACCGAACCGGGAGCCAGCACGAATTTGGTGTTACGCGCGCCGGAGTAGTCGCGGGTGTCGCCCTCGCGTAACCCGATGTGGGACAGCAGCCCGGCGATCAATGCGGCGTGGACAAGGGCCGGGTCGGCTGGCTCCCCCGACTCTCGAATGCCGAGGTCGCGCGCGATGCTGCGCAACTGGCCCACCAGGTCCTGCCATTCCCGGATACGCAGGTAATGCAGAAACTCGTCCCGGCACATACGCCGAAACGCACTGCCCGAGAGTTGGCTTCGTTGATCCTGGATATACCGCCAGAGATTGAGGTAGGCGGTGAAGTCGGAATGGTCGTCGGCGAACCGGGCATGTTTTTGGCGGGCGGCTTCCTCGCGGTCTGCCGGGCGCTCGCGCGGATCGGGAATCGACAATGCTGCCGCGAGCACCAGGATCTCCTCGACGCAGCCTTCGGTATCGGCCTGCAGAATCATCCGCCCGATGCGCGGGTCAAGGGGTAGGCGCGCCAGCCGGCGCCCCAGCTCGGTGATGGTGCCGGCGGTGTCGAAGGCGCCCAGTTCCTGCAGCAGCTGCACACCGTCGCGGATGCTGCGCTTGTCGGGCGGATCCAGGAAGGGGAAGTTCTCGATATCACCGAGTTGCAAGGCCGCCATCTGCAGGATGACGGCGGCAAGGTTGGTTCGCAGCACCTCCGGATCGGTGTATCGGGGTCGGGCCTCAAAATCCCGCTCGGAGTACAGCCTGATGCACACGCCGGGCGCGGTCCGTCCGGACCGGCCGGAGCGCTGCGCGGCCGACGCCTGAGAGATGGGTTCGATGGGCAGGCGCTGCACCTTGGTGCGTCGGCTGTAGCGGGAGATGCGTGCGGTGCCGGGGTCGATGACATACCGGATGCCAGGAACGGTCAGCGAGGTTTCGGCGACGTTGGTGGCCAGTACCACGCGCCGACCGGTGTGAGGCTGAAAGACCTTGTGCTGCTCGGCTGTGGGCAGCCGCGCGTACAGCGGAAGTACCTCGGTGTTACGAAAGGCGCCGCGCAGGGTCTCGGCGGTATCCCGGATCTCACGCTCGCCGGACAGGAACACCAGCACGTCCCCGGGCGGCTCGCTCTCCAGCTCGCGGACGGCTTCGGCGATGGCTTCGGTCTGGTCGCGTATCTCGGTACGGACGATCTCGTGATCGGGGTCATCGGGTTCGTCGTCAGCTTTCGTACCGGACTCGCCGGATGCGGGGACTTCCAGTGGCCGGTAACGAATCTCGACAGGGTACGTCCGGCCGGAGACTTCGACGATGGGTGCGTCGCCGAAATGTGCCGAAAATCGCTGTGGCTCAATGGTTGCCGAGGTGACGATGACCTTCAGGTCGGGCCGCCGCGGCAGCAGCTCGCGCAGATAGCCGAGCAGGAAGTCGATGTTGAGGCTGCGCTCATGCGCCTCGTCGAGGATGAGCGTGTCATAACGCAGCAGTCGCCGGTCGCGCTGGATCTCTGCGAGCAGGATGCCGTCGGTCATCAGTTTGACGAGGGTGCGATCGCTGGCCTGATCGGTGAATCTGACGGTGTAGCCCACGGTCTCACCGAGCGGAGTACCCAGCTCCTCGGCGATGCGCTCGGCGACGGTGCGTGCCGCCAGCCGGCGCGGCTGGGTGTGCCCGATGGTGCCGCGGATGCCGCGGCCCAGCTCCAGGCAGATCTTGGGAAGCTGGGTGGTTTTTCCCGATCCGGTCGCGCCGGCGACGACGACAACCTGATGCGCGGAGATCGCCCGGGCGAGTTCCTCGCGGTGTGCGCTGACGGGCAGATCCGGGTACGTGATAACGGGGATCGCAGCGGTCCGGGTGGCGACCAGGGCCTCGGCGGCGGCGAACTGTTCGGCGAGTTTCGCCAGCGCGTCGGGGTCCGCGTCACGTTGATTCTTGAGACGGCGCCCGAGCCGAGATGCGTCGCGAATGGTCAGTCCGTCGAGGCGCGTGCGCAACGCGGAACGGGACAATTCGGACACTCGGACAAGGATAGGCCGCGTTGCGAAGAGTCCCGCTGGTCGCCTCTAGATTCTGTCGGTGAAGCTGCCGTGGAATCCGGGAAAGTGGTGGCCCGGAAGGATCGCGATGGCGAGGGCGGGGTCTTCGATGGCGTGGGCGTCGAGAATATGTAGTTCTGTGCGGTGTTCACCGCCGTTGTAGACGACGGCGAGTATCCAGCCTTCGTCTTCAGCCGCGGAGCGCGACTTAGGGACGAAGAGGGGCTCGCCCGCAACCAGGCCGGGCGCGAATGTGTGGTGACGTTGGGTGTCGTTGGCGCGGTCGAGCTTCACGATGGCGGTCCCGTCGGCCTGGCTTTGGGCGGACAGGTAGGTGTAGCGGTGTTCGCGGCCCGTGCGGCGTTCGTCGTGGGTGGGGAATTCCGCAGGGGCGCTGGGGTAATCGGTGATATGCACGGTTCCCGCCGAAGTGATGCGCAGTCGTGTCGGCCAGCCCAGCGTGGGCACCTGGGTACGGAATTGCTTCAGCCCGGCGGTGAGAAAGTCGAAGTCCTGGTGGCGCAGGATGTCCAGCACGACGTCACCGCGGTCCTCGTAGGCATTGTCGACGTGGACATAGACGAGGGGATCGCATTCGATGATGCGATGCGGGCCTCCGTCGCGCGGGACCAGCACGATTCGCATGCCCTGTTCGGGCCGGTAGCCGGCGCTGTCGCCCAGCGCCGCGAAGCCCAGGCCCGCCCATGCCGCGCGCAGGGGGTCGACGGTGATGGGCGCCAGAGCGAACACCAAATAGGTTGGGGTGATGGCAAAGTCGTGCTGAATGTGAATGTGATCGGTGGGAATCTTGGCGATCTGCGTCAGTCTTCCGCTCGGGTCAACCCGGAAACACCGGAGGCACGCGAGGGTGGGGCCCGTCAGTGAGGGCGAGACATCCAGCCCGAAGTTGAACAGTTCACCGGTGTCCGGATCGATGCGCGGATGCGGTGAGAACCGGGAGAATCGCGGCAGCCGGCCGTCGAAGGTGCAGGGCCCGATCGTGCTCAAGTCGCCCGGATCGATCTCCCAGGGTCGGCCGGCGTCGCTGAGGGCCAGTAGCCGGTCGGCATGGACGACGGCATGAGTGTTCGCGGTATCGGCGGGCTGTCGTCCCGCGTTGTCCCACAAGTGTTTTCCTTGCGTGTACACACCGCGGAGGTGTGCACCCCGACCGTGCGCCTGCTTGCGCCGCTTCGGCGTATCGACGAAGCGTGAGCGGAAGCGCACCGAGCCGTCGGTGATCGTGAACTTCGCCACCAGTCCATCACCGTCGAACGGGTGGGCGGCACGAAAACCCCCGTGGTCCCAATCGGCCGGGCCGTTGCGATAGAGGGTGCCCCGAAGCTCGCGCGGTACTGCGCCGATCAGCGGTAACACCATCTCGCCGGGGGTTTCCCGCGCGGGCAGGTACATCGTGAGGGCGTCGGCCACACGGCTGTCGGCAAGGGTCATCGCGAGCTCCTCGGGCTGAGAAACGGAGTCGAGCATATCTGCACACAATTGTTCGCAGATATGACTGATTGTTGCTACCCGGGCGAGCAGAAGTCAATAGCGATTCAAATCCAGTGGCGCCGAACGCGGGACGCGCTGTATCCCGCTGGGTAACTTCGCACCGGTGACCGGGTTCTTGTCTGAGACTGCCTTCGCCGGACGCACTGTCGTCTTGATCGGCGGGGGAACCGGCATCGGGCGCGGCGTGGCCGGGTTGGTGACTGCGGCGGGCGGCGAAGTCGTGCTCGGCGGGCGCACCGCCGCAACCCTCTCCACCGCTGCACACGAGCTGGGGCCGCGAGCGCGCTGGCATCTGGTCGACACATCGGAGCAGGCGAGCATCGACAAGTTCTTCGCGGATATCGACAGGGTGCACGGGCTGTTCACCACCGCCGCGACCTACGTCACCGGGTCGATCGCCGAGCTGTCCGTCCAGGAGGCGGCGACGCCGTTCGAGTCGAAGTTTTGGGGCCAGTACCGCGTGGTGAAAACGGCCGTGCCGAAGCTCGCCGGGGATGCCGCGGTGGTGTTGATGTCGGGGGCGGCCAGTGTTCGTCCCGCCGGAAGCGCGCCGGCGTATGTCGCGGCCAACGCGGCGATCGAGGGCCTGGCCCGGGGGTTGGCCCGGGAACTGGCACCGATCCGGGTCAATGCACTCTCGCCGGGCACCGTGGACGGACATCTGTGGAACCAGCGCGCGCCCGAGGTGCGCCGCCAGGCGTTTGAACACATCGCGGCAGCCGCCACGCTCGGCCGGGCCGTCACGGAGGACGAAGTGGCCCAGGCTGCCGTCTACCTGCTGCTGAATACCGGCACTACCGGCTCAACGCTGTACACCGATGGTGGGTACTCGCTGCGCTAGACGCTCCAGGCGCTCGCCAGACCGGCAGAGACCGACGCCGCGGCCGTCAGTAGTCCGTGCCAGGTCTCCGGCTGCAGCTGCTGGATGTCCAGCGGGCCCGCGGTCGCGATGTGCGGGTCATACGGCACGGCGACGATGTGGTTCGGCGAGATCCAGCGGTGGAACCGGGCGACCATGGCCGCCACCAGACGCTCGGAGTTCCTGCGATCTTCCCGACTGTCGTAGCCACGGACGTGGTTGATCACCACCACCATGCGGGGGATCAGGTACTCGTAGCCCTCGGAGATGAGCCACTCGATGGCGCGGACCGCGCCCTCGGCGCCGACCGGCGTGGCAGCGGCCACCAGCACCACACCGTTGGCGCACCGCAGCACGCCCGGCATCACCGGATGCCAGAAGTCCACGCCGGTATCGGTGATGAGCAGGCTGTAGAGCCGCTGCAGCCGATCGTGGACCTGGGTGTAGACCTCGGAATTGAGTTCTCCGCGGGGACGCACCGAATGTGCGTTGGCAGCAAGCACATCCAGCCCGGTCTCCGAGTTCTGACCGACGAAGAAGCGCAGATCGAAATTGCGCTCGGGCTCGTTCTGCGCCAGGACATCGGCGAAGGTGGACGAGGCGGACGGGTCGATCCAGGACGCCAGGTTGGCCGACTGGCCCGGGTCGGCATCGGTGGCCAGCACCATGTCCTTGCGGCGCAGCTCGGACAGCACGGAACCGAGGGCGGCGGTCATCATCGTCTTGCCGACGCCGCCGTTGCCGCCCAGGACCGCCAGGGAATGGATGCCGCGCCAGGGGGTGCGCACCACGGCGGTGAGCTCTCGGAGCTCGGCCTCCTCGCGGGACTCGCCGGGATTGATGGCGCCAAAGCTTCCGCGGTACACCCACTTACGCCAACCAACCGATGCGGGTCTACGCGGCGGAGGCAGAATTTCCGAGCGAAGCTGGGCGCCCAATGCGTCGCCGATGGCCGGCGGGAGATCGACGCGCGGATCGTGGGGAGGCGCGGCGTCCACGATGGACAGCGGGCCGCGGGGCGGCAGTTGCACGGGCGGCGGCAGAGGCCGCAATTCGGGCTGCTGCTGTTGCGCGGTTGCCTCCGCACGCTGCCGTTTGGCGTGTGCACCTAGCTTGATGGGGATGATGGGTCCGGTCCGGTCGAGGATCTCCTCCTCGGAGCCGTCCGCCGGGGAATCGTTGGGCGCACTCACGGAATCTCCTCCTCCACTAGAAGCCGTCTGGCCCCAGCGCTCCGACAGTTTCGTTCTGCATCGCGGGCAGCATGAGACCCGTCGCATACGCAGTCTCTTATGGCCGTTGCGCGGTTGGCGAGGGCCGTTACCCACCCGTGTCTGAATCGGCATCAAATGGGACGCGGTTGGTATGCACTCGGTACCGGCGGTAAATCAGCAGGTCACATCCACGTACATGGTCTTGGTGGTTGTGGTGGTGGTGAAGACGCCCGGACGCTTGTTGCTCGGCAGGCCGTAATCGGAACGAGTGGTGGTCTGTCCGGGACGCACACTGCTGGCGGTGCACTGGGTGAGGGCCTTGGAACCGGACTTACTGACGATCACGTTGTATCCCTGTGCCTGTAGCTCGCTCACGGTCTGCTGGGCGTTTGAGCTGTCGGTCTGGGCGGACGCGGTGCCCAGGGCGAAGCCGAGGGGTGCGAGCGCAAGAGCGGCGGCGGCGGTTCCGGCGATGATGTACTTCTTCATGATTTCTCCTGTGCCAGTTGGTCTTTGAGTTTGATCACCGGGCTGTTTGGTGATACTTCAACGATGCGACCTGGCGGCGGCAAAGTCTGTCGGGCAAGTGGCTGATGAGGGGGATGATCGTGTTGTCCACCAATTGGGGGACACGTGCCGATTTGGCGTGCCAAGCTTGCGTTTGTGCAGGTGAGCGGCGAGCTCGTGCGGGTAGTGGTCGGTGACGATCACCCGCTCTTCCGTGAGGGTGTGGTGCGGGCGCTGACCGGCAGCGGCCAGATAGAGGTGGTGGCGGAGGCCGAGGACGGCGCCGGTGTGCTCGCGCTGATCAGGCAGCACCTGCCTGATGTCGCGCTCATCGACTACCGCATGCCGGAGCTCGATGGAACGCAGGTGGCGGCCGCCGTGCGCCGCGATGAACTGCGCACCCGGGTGCTCTTGCTGTCCGCACACGACGATGCGGCGATCGTCTATCGCGCATTGGCGGAGGGCGCCGGGGGCTTCCTGTCGAAGGAGTCCACGCGCGCGGAACTGGTCAGTGCGGTGCTCGACTGTGCGCGGGGCCGTGACGTGGTGACGGCGAGCCTGACGTCAGGTCTGGCCGGTGAGATCCGCAGGCGCGCCCAACCAGCGGGCCCCGCACTGAGCGCCCGTGAACGTGAGGTGCTGCGGATGATCGCCGCCGGGCTTACCGTGCCTACCATCGCCAAGCAGCTGTTCTTGGCCCCGTCCACCGTGAAAACCCATGTGCAGCGGTTGTACGAGAAGCTGGGTGTCGGCGACCGTGCCGCCGCGGTGGCCGAGGCCATGCGGCGTGGATTGCTGGAGTAACCGTGGCGATCGGACGGGACCGGATAGCCGACTACTTCACCGCCGAACCCATGCGGGTTTCGGCCTGGCTGCGGTTGCCGCTGATCGTGCTGATCGTGCTGCTGGGGTCGAACCCGAACATCGAAATGTGGCATGACGGTGTGTATTACGGGGTGATCGCGGTGTACACGGTGTCCGCGATCGTCTGGGTGGTGATCGCGGTTCGTGGACACGTCCCGCTGTGGGTGGCTCCCGCGGCCACGGCCATCGACATCGCCGCCGTGGTGGCGCTGTGTGTGGCCTCCGGTTACGGCACGTCGGAATTGCTTCCGGTGTTCTTCCTGTTACCCGTCTCGGTGGCCTTTCAAGAGCGGCCCGCCGTGACGGCTGCCCTGGGAATTATCACCGCTGCAGGGTATTTGGGCGTTCTGGTGTTCTACACCAGGAGCGGCAACATCGACGGCATCCCCGGCGACGAGTACGTCACGGTGGCGACATTGCTGTGGTTGGCCGCTGCCACCGCGGGAATGTGCTTCGTCCTCAAACGCCGCTCCGAACACGTGGGGCAGCTGTTGCGCACACGCGAGCAGCTGGTCCTGGAAGCGATGCGCGCCGATGAGCGGCATAACCGCGAGGTCGCCGAACGACTGCACGACGGTCCGTTGCAGAACTTGCTGGCGGCGCGCCTGGAGATCGAAGAAGTGCTTGAACGCCATCCGGATCCGATATTACAAGCGATCCACTCCTCCCTGCGGGAGACGGCCGCGGAGCTACGGGGGGCGGTGTCCTCGCTGCATCCGCAGGTGCTCGCCGAGCTGGGATTGACGGCGGCGATCCATGAGCTCGGACGGCAGTACGCGGGGCGGGGCACTGTCGAGGTCAGCACCGAACTGCAAGAAGTGGGCAGTCCCCCGGTACAGCCGTTGGTGTACCGCGCGGCCAAGGAGCTGTTGACCAACGCCGTGAAACATGGCCGTGCCAAGAACATTCATGTCGAGCTGACTCGGGACGGGAATCTTTTGACGCTCGTGGTCGCGGACGACGGCAGGGGCTTCGATCCGCGCCGCCTCACCTCGTCGGTCGCCGACGGGCATATCGGGCTGGCCTCGCTGACGGTGCCGATCGCGGCCACGGGAGGCAACGTCGCGATCGTGTCGGCGCCGGGTGCGGGCACCAGGGTCTCCGTCATGGTGGCTGCCGATATGGCAGCGTAAGGGGGACGCTCGACGCGGAGAGCGGGCCCCTCGACAGATGGAGAACAGGTGTACGACCTCGTCATCATCGGTTCCGGCAGTGGAAACTCCTTGGCCGACGACCGTTTCGCGGATCAGGAGATCGCGATCGTTGATCGCGGTGTGTACGGGGGCGCCTACGGCGGCACCTGCCTGAATGTCGGGTGCATACCCACCAAGATGTTCGTTTATCCCGCGGACCTGGCTGATGAGGCGCGCGACGGTGCCCGGCTCGGTGTGGACAGTTCGGTACGCGGGACCCGCTGGGCCGATATCCGTGAGCGTGTCTTCGGCCGGATAGACCCGATCGCAGCGGGTGGGCTGCGCTACCGCGTCGAGGACTGCCCGAACATCACCGTCTTTCAGCAGGAGGCGCGATTCGTTGCGTCGGGAGCCGATGCCGATGGCGATGTGATTCACCGGCTCCGACTGGCAGACGGCACGATCCTGGAGACCCGGCAGGTGGTGATCGCCGCGGGATCGCGCCCGGTCATCCCGCCAGTGATCGCCGAGAGCGGCGTGGTCTTTCACACCAACGACGACATCATGCGGCTGCCGGAATTGCCCGAACACGTGGTCATCGTGGGCAGCGGCTTCATAGCAGCCGAATTCGCGCACGTATTCAATGGCTTGGGATCGGCGGTGACGGTGATCGCACGCGGCCCGAGGCTGCTGCGCGCCCAGGATGAGACGATCTCGCAGCGTTTCACCGAGGTGGTGTCGGACCGGTGGGATGTACGGCTGAATACGGAGGTGGTGGCGGCTCGCGAGATCGGTACCGGTGGAGTCGAATTGGAACTCACGGACGGATCAACGGTGGCGGGTGATGTGCTGCTGGTCGCGACCGGACGTACCCCCAATGGTGATCACCTGGATGTGGCGGCGGCGGGATTGACGCTCGACGAAGGGGGACGCGTCCCCGTCGACCAGTACCAGCGCACCCCGGTGCGCGGCATCTACGCCCTGGGCGATGTGAGTTCGCAGTACCTGCTCAAGCATGTGGCCAATCACGAAGCCCGGGTGGTGCAGGCGAATCTGCTCTCCGGGTGGGACTCACCGACCACCGCCAGCGACCACCGTTTCGTGCCCGGCGCGGTATTCAGCCGCCCGCAGGTGGCGTCGGTGGGCCTGACGGAGGACCAAGCGCGGCAGCGCGGGATCGACGTGGCCGTCAAGGTTCAGACGTACGGGGACATCGCATACGGCTGGGCGATGGAGGACACCGAGGGCCTGTGCAAGCTGATCGCGGATCGCGCGACGGGCCTGTTGGTTGGCGCGCACATTGTCGGCTATCAGGCATCGGCACTGATCCAGTCGTTGATCACCGCGATGAGTTTCTCGATTCCGGTGCGCGAGATGGCGCGTGGGCAGTACTGGATACACCCGGCACTCCCCGAGCTGATCGAGAATGCGCTACTGGGACTGGAGCTTTAGCTCAGCCGGCCATGAATTCGTCGTAGGCGGAGGCCAGGCCTGCCGGGAGCACCGTGACATTGCATTCGCGCTGGGCGTTGCCGATCGGTGCCAGAATGCCGCGTAACTCGTGGTACTCCGTGGGATGAGCGGTGAAGTACGTGCGGATGTTGGCGGCAGCCTCGGGTCGGGACTGGTTGGGGGCGGCATCGAACACCGCGCGTGCGCCCGGGTGGCTGTCGAGGTAGCTGCGTGTCGCCGACGTGGTGGTGCCGACAGTGTCGGACAGTCTCTCCTGGCTGCAGTCCGGCGCCGTGAATGCGGCGGGAGCCGTTGCGACGGCGGCGAATCCTCCGAAGAGGCTGATGACGCTGGTGAGGACTATCTGGCGTATGCGTACGTTGTGGAGCTTCATGGCATCTCTCTTTGGGTCAGTCGTGCACTGATCCCCGACCTGTGTTCCCCGGCCCTTGTTTACACAGTACGCTTGACCGCCGCGAGGTCAACCGACCAGCGGAATCTCCGCGGCGATGCTGTCCAGCAGCGCCGGATAGCGCTTGGCTTCCTTGTGGTTGCCCGGCTTGCCGCTGCTGACCACGCCGACGGAAAGTGCGCGTGCGGGATCCGCCCAGACGGCGATGTCTACCAACCCGGTGTGCCCGAACGCGGCCGGAGAGTTGCGCCCGAATGGGCCGAATCGTTTGGAGCCCAACATGTACCCGGTACCCCAGCGCATCGGCATGCCGCCGGTCGCCATATCGGGGCGCAGCCGCCGGGCCGGTGCCGCTGCGGCCCGGATGGTCTCGGGAGACATGATCCGTACCCCATCGAGTTCCCCTCCACGGCAAAGCATCTCAGCGAAGCGGGACAGCTCGTTCGCGGTGGATACGGTGTTGGACGACGGCACCACGCCGGTGAGGAAGAACGGCTGGTTCGACATCGGGATGATCTCGTGCATGGTGCCACCGACCACCGCCCGGAAGGCCGCGCGCATGGGCGCGGGTAGGGGCTTGCCGGTGGGATGACTCGGAGCCACCAGCGGCACGTCCTCCGGCGCGACACCGTAGTTGGTCCACCGGAACCCAAGGGGGTCAAGGATTTCCGTGGCAAGTATGTCGCGGATGCTCTTGCCGGTGGCGCCCAGAACGATCTCGCGCACCAACGGTCCCCAGGTCAGCGCGTGGTACATGTGCACCAGGCCGGGACGGTAGAGCGGGCGCAGCTGGCCGAGCTGTTCGCGGGTGTACTCGCTGTCATCCATCCGGGTGATGTCCGGCCGCGGTCCGGTGGGCACCGGAATGCCCGCGCTGTGCGTCATCACGTGACGGAGGGTGATGCGGTCCTTGCCCCGGCTGGTGAAGGTGGGCAAGTAGTCGCAGACGCGGTCATCGAGCGATAGCGCTCCGCGCTCGACCAGTAGGTGGACCACCGTTGTGGAGATGGCCTTGGCGGCCGAGTACACGCAGAACGGTGTGTCGGTGGTGACGGGGATCTTCTCGGCGTCGGCCGGATCGGTGGGAGCGTTGCCCCAGCCGTGTCCGATGGCACGGTTGAGGATCACCTTTCCCTTGTGCCGCAGACACACCTGAATCGCCGGGTGCATACCGGCCTGGTACCAGTACCGGGTCGCCTGCCAGATTCGTTCGACGGCGGCCGGATCGATGCCGGAGTGGTCCTCGGCCTGATCACCGCTGCCGGTGTTCGTCACCGAGTCCAGGTCTGCCGGAACTCGTATACGTCCGTCGTCGGTCATAGTGCCCTTTCGCCGAGTGGGAATCTCACGAGGAAATTCCGGCCAAACGCCTCGTCAGATTCCCATTCGACGTTAGCGGCCCGGGCGGGGTCGGATCAGAAGCCCAGGTCGCGCCCGATGAGCTCCTTCATGATCTCGTTGGAGCCTGCCCAGATCTTGGTGACACGGGCGTCCATCCAGGCCCGCGCGACCCGGTACTCCTTCATGTAGCCATAGCCGCCGTGCAGCTGCACGCAGGCGTCGATGACCTCGTTCTGCACCTGCGAGGACCACCACTTGGCCTTTGCGGCATCTATTGCGGAGAGCTCGCCCTTGCTGTGCGACAGCACACCTTGATCGACGTACACCTGTGCTGCTTCGAGTTTGGTGACGAGCTCGGCGATGAGGAACTTGTTGTACTGCAGGCTGCCGATCTGCTGACCGAATGCCTTGCGCTCCTTGGCGTACTCGATCGTCTCCTCCAGCACGCCGGCCGCGTGGGCGATGTTGGCGACCGCACAGCCCATCCGCTCCTGGGGCAGGCGCTGCATCATCGAGATGAATCCCTGGTTGACCTCGCCGATCACGTTCTCGGAGGGCACCCGCACATCGGTGAAGAACAGTTCGGCGGTATCGGCCTCGGGCTGGCCCACCTTGTCCAGCTTGCGGCCACGCTCGAAGCCGGGCATGCCCTCTTCGACGGCGAACAAGGTGATGCCCTTGGCCTTCAGCTCGGGTGCCGTGCGCGCGGCGACGACGACGAGATCGGCGCGGGCGCCGTTGGTGATGAACGTCTTGGAGCCGTTGATGACCCAGTCGTCGCCGTCCTTGACCGCGGTGGTCTTGAGGGCAGCCAGATCCGAGCCACCCGACGGCTCGGTCATGCCGATGGCGGTGATCATCTCGCCGCTACAGAACTTCGGCAGCCAGCGCTGCTTCTGCTCGTCGGTGGTCAGCTCGACCAGGTACGGGGCGACGATGTCGAAATGGATGGACATCGACGAGGCCAGCGCGGCGCTGGAGCGCGACAGCTCCTCCTGCAGCACCGCGTTGTAGCGGTAGTCCCCGGCGCTGCTGCCCCCGAACTCCTCGGGCACATCAAGCCCCAGGTAGCCCTGCTTGCCGGCCTCTAACCACAGTTCGCGGTCGATGTAGCGCTGCTCGATGAAGTTCTCGGCGCGCGGCTCGACGTGGCGCTGCACGAATGCCTTCACGGACTCCCGGAACGCGTCGTGGTCCTCGGTGTAGATAGTGCGTTGCATGGTGTTATCGAAGCACGCGTCTAAATCCGCGTGCTGAGGTGTTCGGTGAGGTGGTAGGCATGGGGACCATGAAGCTGCTCGCCGTCGCCGCGCTCGCCGTCCTCGTCGCGGGATGTACCGCCCCGCCGGAGCAGCCCGAACAGCACGAACACGGGAACTCGCTCACCGCGCCGGTGGCGGGAGATCCGGTATGGACGCAGCCGCGCGCACCCATCCGCGTGCATGGCGACACCTACTACGTCGGGACAGAGGGCATCAGTTCGGTGCTGATTCGGACCGACGATGGTCTGATCCTTCTGGATGTCGGCATGCCACAGTCGGCCCCCCAGGTGGAGGACAACATCCGCACGCTGGGGTTCGCCGTGGAGGACGTGAAGTACGTGCTGTCCTCTCACACCCACGTCGATCACGCGGGCGGTATCGCAGCGATGGTCCATGACAGCGGTGCCACGGCGGTATCGAGCCCCGTCGGCGCGCAGTCGTTACGCGCCGGGCACGTGTCTGCCGATGATCCGCAGGCCTCCGATACCGCGAACGCCGTCTTCCCCGCCGTCGAACGAGTGCGGGAGATAGCCGACGGGGAGGTGCTAAAGCTCGGAAATGTCTCGGTGACAGCCCATTTCACTCCGGGCCACACACCTGGTGGCGTCAGCTGGACCTGGAAATCGTGTGAGGGCGGCCGGTGCCTGGACATGGTTTACGCCGACAGCCTCAATGCCGTCGCCACCGGCAACTACCGCTTTGTGCCCGGTCACGTGTCGAGGTTCCGGCAGAGCATTCAGACGGTGCGCGCGCTGCCGTGCGACATCGTGTTCTCCGTGCATCCCGAACAAGCGGACGACATCACGAAGTTGAACAGGCTCGCGGTGCGGCGTGACCCGAACCCGATGATCGACCCCACGGCGTGCAGGACGCTTGCCGACAAGTTCGACGCGAAGCTGGACGAGCGGATCGCCGAGGAACAGGCGGGCCGCTAAGTCGGCTGAACAGAGGTAGCCCGCGACGGCCGCGCACGAGCCCTCGCCGTGACACGGAACACCCCGTGAAGTGCCCTTTTCGGTTTGCGATAGCCAAGGTAATCATCTTAGATACATGTTGTGTCTATCATTCGTACTGCCGCCATATCCGCAAGTGAAGAGGCATATCGCTCCGTCAAGGAGCGCATCCTCAGCGGTGATATCCCCGGCGGTGAGCTGCTGAGCGAAGGGGAGATCTCGGAGCGGATGGGATGTAGCCGCACCCCGGTGCGCGAGGCCTTCCTGCGACTCGAGACGGAAGGCTGGCTGCGGCTCTATCCCAAGCGCGGGGCACTGGTGGTCCCGATTACCCCCGAGGAACGGCGGCATGTGGTCGATGCGCGCCGCGTCGTGGAGAGCGCGGCTGCGGCGCGCATTGCCGAACGGGGCGCGTCTCAGGCACTCCTGTCTGACCTGTCAGCACTCATCGACGTGCAGTTGGGGCGTGCCGCGCAGGGTGATGCCGCGGGCTTCGCCGCGGCCGATGTGGACTTCCACCGTGCGATCGTCGCCAAGCTGGGCAACCCACTGCTGGAGAACTTCTACGACAGTCTTCGCGAGCGCCAGCGCCGGATGGCGGCCGCCGCCATCGGGGTTGACCCGGTGCGGGTCGCGCGGTCGGTTGCCGGGCACCGCGCGCTGGTGGACGCGCTCGAGGTGGGTGACGCGGCACGCTTCAGCGTCGAGCTGGTCGAGCACATGAAAGTGGTGACCGAAGTTGACTAGCAGGCTGGCACCTTGGCAACGGGTGGCACTCGCGATGTTCGGAATTGCCTGGGGTGGTAACGAATTCACTCCCTTGCTGGTGATGTACCGGCAGGCCGGACAGTCCGCGGCATCCGTTGACATTTTGCTTTTCGCTTACGTGCTGGGCATCATCCCGGCGCTGTTCCTGGGCGGACCTCTCTCCGATCGTTATGGCCGTCGTGCGGTGATGCTGCCCGCGCCGTTCATGTCGATGGCTGGGTCCCTGGTGCTCGCGCTGGGTTCGCAGCATTTCGCGTTGCTGTTCACGGGACGCGTGTTGTCCGGTATCGCGCTGGGCCTGGCCATGGCCGCGGGCAGCTCATGGGTCAAGGAGCTTTCGGCTCCGCCGTTTGATCGTGCAGGTGCCGGGGCTCGGCGCGGGGCGATGAGCCTGACCGCGGGATTCGCGCTAGGTGCGGCCGTGGCCGGAGCATTGGCGCAGTGGGGGCCCTGGCCGCAGCACCTGGCGTTCCTGGTCAACATCGCGATCACGATTCCCGGTGCGGTGCTGGCGCTCTCGGTTCCGGAATCTGCGGCCGAGCGCGCACCGGGACGGCTGCTGGACGATCTCACGATCCCCGCCGCCCGGCGCCGCCGGTTCCTGCGCGTCGTTGTGCCGTTGGCGCCGTGGGTGTTCGGCTCAGCGGCGGTGGCGTACGCGGTGCTGCCGACGCTCGTCGCGCCGACGCTTCCGGGCGATCGCATCGCATTCTCGGCGTTGTGCTGTCTGGTCTGTCTGGGCTGTGGTTTCGCCGCACAGATGCTTGCGCCCAGGATCGACCGGGCAGGTACCGCCCGGCTTGGCATCATCGGGTTGGTGTTGATCGCGTCGGGGATGGCACTGGCCGCCGTCGCCGCGTACCGACTCACCGTCCCGCTGGTCCTGATCGCCGCGCTGGTGCTGGGCGCGGGGTACGGAACAGCACTGGTCAGCGGGCTGCAGGAGGTGAACCGGATCGCCGGGCCTACGGACCTGGCCGGCCTCACCGCCGTGTTCTACGGGCTGACATACCTGGGCTTCGGGGTGCCGATGATGCTGACGGTGCTGAGCGGCGCGTTCCCGGCGCTGACGCATCCGGTGCTGCTGGGCGGCGGTGCGGTACTGGCGACGGTCTGCGCGGTGGTGGTGGCGATGAACTCGCGTACGGATATCTGCGAGCGGCCGGGCGTCGAGGCGACGCAGGCTGAAGGAACGCTCGAGTCGGCACTGCGTTAGCCGAAGGACGGATAGGCTCTCGCAACATGATCATCGCAGGGTTGGTATTGACGGGAATCGCAGCGCTCATCCACGTCTACATCTTCTATCTGGAGTCGATCACGTGGACCAGTGAGAAGACCCGCAAGGTGTTCGGCGTCCGCACCGCGGAGGAAGCCGAGATCACCAAACCACTTGCCTTCAACCAGGGTTTCTACAACCTGTTTCTTGCCATCGCCATTGCGGTGGGGACGGTCTTGTGGGCACGTGGTTGCACATCGGTCGGGGCGACACTGGTCTTCACGGGCGCGGGGTCGATGGTCGCCGCCGGGCTGGTGCTGTTGATCTCGTCACCGGACAAGGCATCGGCCGCGCTGAAGCAACTGGTACCCCCGCTGCTCGGGATCGTTGCTCTGGCCGTGGGATTGGCGCTCTGATCGTCTAGTTCGGATCCGGTCCGGTCGCGATGGGGCGCCGCGGGTCACTCGACCATTCGGACCAGGACCCGGGATAGAGGGTCGCGTCGAATCCAGCGATGGCCAAGGCGGCGATCTGATGTGTCGCGGTGACACCCGACCCGCAGTACACCGTGACGGGTGTGTGGCCGACGCCGAGCGTGTCGAAGCGTGCGCGGAGCTCGGCGGCGGGCCGGAAGGTGCCCTCCGGCGTGAGGTTCTCGGCAGTGGGAGCGGAGACGGCACCGGGGATGTGCCCGGCACGCGGGTCCAGGGGCTCTTCGTCTCCGCGGTAGCGGGCCAACGCCCTGGCGTCCAGCACCAGGGCATCCGGGGAACCTGCTTGGGAGGCAACCGTGTCGGCGTCAGCCGAGGCGGATCCGTCCAGCGACGAGATGGTGATCTCGCTGGGCTCGGGGACAACCTCTCCCGTCTCGGCGGGCCCGCCGATCCGCTGCCAGGCCGCCCAGCCGCCGTCGAGAATCCGAACGTCGGTAACTCCGGCGGCGCGCAGCAGCCACCAGGCGCGCGAGGCCGCCTGCCCGTTCCAGTCGTCGTAGACGACCACGGTGTCACCTTCGTTGAGGCCCCAGCGGCGAGCACTGGACTGAAAGGCCTCGGGCGTCGGCAGTGGATGGCGGCCGCGACCCGTCACCGAGTGGTCGGCGAGGTCGGCATCGAGATCGACGAATACCGCGCCGGGAAGGTGGCCCTCCAGATAGGCCGGGCGGCCGTCGGGAGCCATGACGGTCCAGCGCACGTCGAGTAGCCGGACCTCGGAGAGTCGGTCGGCGAGTTCGGTCGCCGAGATGAGCACGTCCATACCGAAACGGTACCGCCGATGGGGCTTACCGCTGCGTGCAAGATTCGGTTCATCGGACGAACTGATTGCTGCCATCGGTCAAGGGCAGCAACGCGAGATCCCGGCGAGGGTGCTCCGGGGCCGCTCGGCGGGACGACAGTAACTCTGTCAACATGACTGGTATGGATCAGCAGGAATGGCAACCGCTCGGCGCGTTGGTTCACCGCGTGTCGGCGGCCTTGCGTTCGGAGATTGCGGCGGCGTTGGCGCCGCTGAATCTGCCCTTCCCGCAATACGTCTGCATGAGGGTGCTGTCCAAGAATCCCGGCTGGTCCAATGCGGATCTGGCCCGTGCGACAGATGTGACACCGCAGTCGATGAACACGGTGCTGCAGGCGCTGCAGGACGCCGGTTTGGTGTCCCGGCCGGACACCGTCGACTCCGGGCGCGCGCGCCCCGCACAGCTGAGCCGGTCCGGTGCCGCCTTGCTCAAGCAGGCAGACGTACTGGCGCAAGAGGCCGAAGAGCGGCTGCTATCGAGCATCTCGGCACAGCAGCGCAGCGACTTCTTCCAAACTCTGCGTGATATCGCCGGTGAGGATGCGACTACCTGCTGAACCTCGCGTCCGGCGGTGGCGCCGGCGAGTAGTTTCGGTGCTATGAAAAGGCTCGCGGCATGTGCGGTAGTTGGAATATCGGCAGTGCTCGTCGGGTGTTCGGCACCCCCACCGTCAGTGGTTCCCTCCAGCACGCCGGGCGTACCGGCCCCACAGCGGCGCACATCAGAGGGCGCCATCATCGTCTCGCCGGACAACTTCGTGCGGGCGGAGACGGACCGGTATTTCGGGAACATCGTGAAGGACGGCGGTTTTGGTTCCTTCCACCACATCCGCGAACTGTCTCCGCTCGATAGGCAGCTGGTCATCCGCCAGAACCGCGACACGCTCTATTCGTCGGCGGTGTTCGACCTGGATGCGGGGCCGGTCACCATCTCGACACCGGACTCGGGACAGCGGTTCATGTCGCTGCAGCTCAT
This sequence comes from Mycobacteroides salmoniphilum, assembly GCF_004924335.1. Lineage (NCBI taxonomy): Bacteria > Bacillati > Actinomycetota > Actinomycetes > Mycobacteriales > Mycobacteriaceae > Mycobacteroides > Mycobacteroides salmoniphilum. The sequence continues at coordinate 63,090 of NZ_CP024633.1, forward strand.
CACCGAAGACCACTATGTGCCGGCGGTCTTCTACGGCAAGGGTGAGCACACCATCACCAAGGAACAGACCGGTACCCGCTACGTTGCCGCGGCGGTGCGGACCTTGGTGAATCCGGGCGATCCGGCCGACCTGGCACAGGTCCACGCCCTGCAGGACGCGGTCGGGGTACGGCAAGACCGTCCGGGGGAGTTCGTTATTCCGAAGTGGGAGACTGCAAGTCAGCAGAAGGTTCGCGACGCGCTGCTCCAGCTTGCCGCGACGCTTCCCGATACCAAGGCGACCTTTGGGACCAGGGACGCCACGGACCCGGTGCGCCATCTCATCGGCACCGCGTCGGCCTGGGGCGGGAACCCCGAGAAGGACGCCCTCTATCTCACGGTGAATCCCGTCAAGAACGACGGCACCACGGTGTACCGGCTGACCGTGGGACAGGTGCCGGTGGACGGATTCTGGTCGGTCACCGTCTACAACAAGGACGGCTACTTCACGCCAAATGCACGGAATGCCTACTCGCTCAACAACATCACCGCACAGCGGGATGCCGGAGGCAACACCACTGTGCAATTCGGGGGATGCACGGACGCCGCGGTGAATTGCCTGCCGACCACGCCGGGCTGGAACTACACGGTGAGGCTGTACCGCGCGCAGCCGCAGATTCTCGACGGCCGGTGGGTGTTCCCTGAGGCGCAGCCCGTCGGGTAGTCGGCCCTACTGAGGGGTAACGAATTTCGCGACCTGCTGGGCAACCTCGGATCGGATATCGGCCTCGGACATGTCGTCGAGACCGAAACCGGCCCGCAGGCTGGGGCCCATCAGTCGCCAGCCAAGCTGTAGCGCGATCGCGTGGGCCCCGGCCAGGCGCGCCTCTCGATCGTCGGCGTGGGCAGGACGGATCTGTTCGAGCAGCCATTCCATGCCGGGTTTACGTTCTTGCAGTTCTTCGATGGGGAAGCCGTCGAGAGTGGAGCGGACCATGACGCGCAGCTGTAGATCGTGTGCCGCCTCCAGCTCTTCACTGGGTGCCCCCGCCTCCCGCAATGCCACTGCGGCATCGGCCAGGTGCTGCAAGGTGTCCGCCAGCAGCTGACGCTTGCTTCCGAAATGGCGGTGCACCAGACCGTGGTTCACACCCGCGCGGGTGGCGACCTCCCGGATGGACGTTGCCGTAGGCCCCTTCTCGGCGAAGAGCTCGGAGGCGGCGTTCAGGACGGCCTCCACGACCTCCTCCTTGCCGACGGGTCTGGCATCCGTTGCCTCCGGTGTAGTCATGTGTGTACAGTAGCGGATGGCACGGTGTAGTCAATTGACTACACCCAACGAGTATCGAAGGGATGGGCCATGAGCAGCGATTTTCGTGTGGTGAAGGTGGGCGAGAACATTGGTGCCCGCATCGAGGGTGTGCGCCTCGGGGAGGTGGACGCCGAGACGGCGCATGCCATCAACGAGGCAATGCTGGAGCACAAGGTGATCTTCTTCCGTGGACAGCATCACCTCGATGACGAGGCCCAGTTCGCGTTCGCGCGGTGCATGGGTATCCCGACGTCGGCGCATCCCACGCTGAAATTCGACGGTGAGCGCGTGATGCGGCTCGATTCGGAGGAGGGTGGCCGTGCCAACCAGTGGCACACCGACGTGACCTTCGTGGACCGGATTCCCAAGGCATCCATCCTGCGGGCGGTCGAGTTGCCGCCCTATGGCGGAACCACCACCTGGACCTCGACGGTTGCGGCCTACCGGCAGCTGCCCCGGGCCTTGCAGGAGCTGGCGGACAATCTCTGGGCCATGCACAACAACCAATTCGATTACGCCCAGGTTGATCCCGCCAAGGTGGCGGAGCTGCTGGCCAAGGCGGGGTCCGGATCCAAGTACGTGCGCGAGTTCGGGGCGACACATTTCGAGGCACATCATCCGGTGGTCCGGGTGCACCCCGAGACGGGCGAGAAGGCACTGCTGCTGGGCAACTTTGTCAAGCGAATCCTAGACGTGAGCGCAAGCGAGTCGCAGGCGCTGTTCCGAATGTTCCAGGATCGGATTACCTGGTTGGAGAACACGATTCGATGGAATTGGGAGCTGGGTGACGTCGCGATGTGGGACAACCGGGCCACCCAGCACTACGCCATCTCCGACTACGGCGATCAGCGGCGCCGGATGCATCGCGTGACGCTCGCCGGTGATGTGCCGGTCGGTGTCAACGGCGAAAGCAGCCGGATAATTGCCGGAGACGCCAGTGACTACTCGGTGATCGACAACCCGAAGCGGCTGGTGGCGTAGGGCCTCGGTGGCGTGGTTCAGCCGCGCGTCTCCGGAGATTGCGCGTCGCCGTCCGAGGATGTTCGGCGACGTTAGGCCCGGCGCCTGCCCAGGAAGAACGCGGCCGCGGCAGCCAGGGCGGCAGCCACCACAGCAATTCCTCCGGCCAGCCACCAGGACGGACCGTTCGAGGCGTCCGGGCTCTTGGATCCGAGCAGCGCCCCGACGATCGTGTTGAAGTTGTCGGTCTGATCGGTGAGGCCGGAGACGTTCGCGGCACCCGGGCCGTAAGCCGCGATGCGCACCTGAGTACCGGTGTGTGTCTGCGATGCACCCTCCGGCGCGGTGGGGTACATGATCCGCATGGTGGCGCCGTCGGCAGTCTTCACCGCGACTGACAGCGCGGTCGGATTGTCGAAGTCCTCGGGAACGATGAGCGAGGAGTGTCCATGATCGGCGGTCACGATCACCAGGGTGTTGCCGTCCTTACGGGCGAAGTCCAGGGCGGCGGCGACTGCCTCGTCGAGAGCGATGGTCTCGCCGATCTGACCGCAGATGTTGGCGGCGTGGTCCTGCTTGTCGATCGATGCCGATTCCACCTGCAGGAAGAAGCCCTTGTCCTGGCCCTTCTTCGAGTTCACCAGCAGATCAATGGCTTTGGTCGTCATCGCGGAGAGCTGTGGTTGATCCGTGGGCAGCTCGGGATTGGCCTGGCAGGTGGTCGCGGGCAGCTTGCCGCCATTGGGGACCGCCGCGGGCACCTTGTCCCACTGCACCGGCAGGTTGCCCTTGCCGAAAACACCCAACACTGGGTTGTCGAGGTTATTGACCTTGTTCAGATCGCCTGCGGTGGTGGGTAACTGGTAACCGGTGGCCTTGGCGACATCCAGCGAGGTCTTGCCTTTGTGTTCCCCGGAGGTGATGGTCTCCTCGAAGTACTTGGCGCCGCCGCCCAGGCTGATATCGGCCCGGGTACTCACCAACTGCTCGGAGATGGAGCCCTTGCCGCCGTTGTCGACGGCGTTGCCCGCGCACTTCTCCAGGGTTTCCTTGGGGCCCTTGCAGTCCCGATCGGTGACATGAGCGGTGAGCACCGCCGGGGTGGCGTCCTGCAACTCCGAGGTGGTGACGTTTCCGGTCGCGAAGCCCTGCTTCTGCACGATTTCCAGGATCGTGTCCAGAGGCTTGCCGTCGAGGTCAACCGAGATGGCGCCGTTGTAGGTCTTGGTCCCGGTCGCCCACCCGGTGCCGGAGGCCGCCGAGTCGGTCACGTAGTCCGGCTTGCCCTTCTCGGGCCCGTCCTTGGTGAGGGCGAACGTGGTGTACTCGCCGGTGATCGGCAGCGCATCGAGTCCGGGAAGCGTCCCGGCGGCGCCGTGCTGGTAGTTGCGCGCCGAGGTGATTTCCGAGGTCCCCATGCCATCACCGATCAGCAGGATGACGTTCTTGGCGTTGCGGCCCTGCACCGAATTCCGCAGATCCGCCGCCTTATCGCCGTCGCGCCCGCCCTTGGTGCGGTTGGCGCCACCGGTTGTGGCGATATCGCCGACGGGTACCTCGGGGGAATCGGAGGGCGGGGCGGCAGCCGCGGACGGCGCCAGCGCCAGGATCAGTGCGGAGATGAGGGCCGTGGCTGCGTGGGAGATGCGCATCCGGACAGTTTCCTGTGAACCGGTGAACGCCCGGTGAACCGGCACGGAGGCGTCCCGCCCAGACCGAGGTTATGGCGCATATGTCTCGCACAAATCCGCCACAACCTCGGTCTCGGCGTAGAGGTGTTACTCGGCGGGCAGGTCCAGAACCAGACGACCCTCACCGCGGGATACGCAGGTCAGAATCTGCCCCTCTTCCCGCTGGGATTCGGTGAGGATCTGGTCACGATGGTCGGCCGTGCCCGCGAGCACGTTCACCCTGCAGGTGCCGCAGAAACCCTGCTGGCATGAGTACGCCACATGCGGCAGCCGTTTCCTGATGACGTCCAGCGCCGTGCGATCGGCGGGAACCTCGAGCACCGGCCCGCCGGGGCCCAGTTGTACCTCGAACGGATGACCGTCCACCACGGGGGCGGCGGCAAATCGCTCGAAATGCAGTTCCACCGAGGGCATTTCGAGGAGACGGCGCTGTAGGACGGCAAGCATCGGCGCGGGGCCGCAGCAGTACACCGCGTCGTTCTCCCCCACCTCGGGCAGTAGATCATCGGCGGTCGGTAGACCCGATTGATCGTCGGTTCGCACGATCACGCGATCGCCAAATCGCTTGAGCTCGTTCAGGAACGGGAGTGAATCGCGGTTCCGGCCGGTGTACACCATGGTCCATGGCTTACCCAGCTGCTCGGCGAAAGCGATCATGGACAGGATTGGCGTGATGCCGATGCCGCCGGCCACGAAGTGCAGCTTGCGCGGCCCGGGCTGGGTCATGGCCAGCGGGAACGCGTTGCGTGGTCCCAAGATGGATACTGTCGACCCGACGTTCAATACGTCGTGCACCTCGATGGAGCCACCGCCGCCTTCGGGGATGCGGCGCACGGCGATGCGGTAGTGGAAGGGATCCGACACGTCACCGCAGAGCGAGTACTGCCGCATGCGGCCCGACGGCAACAGCAGATCCAGGTGGGCACCGGGGTGCCACGGCGGCAGCCGCGCCCCGTCGGGGGCGGCCAAGACCAGGCTCGCCACGTCCTGGTCCTTAGCCTCGATCCAGCGGTCCTTCACCACCAGCGTCAGCGTCCGGTCGACGTGATTCTCGGGTGGCTTCTTGAGGATCAACAGGGCGCCGATGGCGCGGACCGCGACCGGGAACAACACGGTGCCGAGCGCGATCGTGGGTGAAATCGGCAGAGTGCCGTACAGCGTGGGCGGCAGCGACGGCCGCTTGCGCCGGGGAGTGGGCTGCGGTGTGCGGCGAAAGCGATCGAACATCAGTAGCCGGCCGCGGCCTTCGCGGCGGGTGACGTACTCAGGTATGCCACCGCCTGTGCCGTGCTGCCCACCTGGTCGGGGGAGAAGCCCGGACGCATGAACTCCATGGCCGACTTGGCCAGCTCTCGCCACCGCAGGAACGCTCCCCGCTTCATGGCCTTGTTCATCTGCCGCAGTACGCCGAAGACGCCATAGTTGGGCAGCGACGGGTCTTGCCGCACCAAGAACTTGGTGTAGCGCAGCATCACTCCGACGAGCAGCAAGGTGGCCAGCACGAAGGTCAGCATCATGTGCCCGCGACGGATCTGGAAGTACCGGGCGACGTCGTATGCGACGCTGCGGTGCTCGACCTCCTCGGCGCCATGCCAGCGGAACAGATCCACCATCTCCGGGTCGGCGTTGAACTTCTCGAAGGGGTGGTTCAGCACCCAGTCGCCGAGCACGGCGGTGAAGTGTTCGATACCCGCGATGAGGGCCAGCTTCTCCACCATCACCCGGTAGCGGAGCTTTTCGCTGCGCAGTTCGTTGGTCCGCTCCAGCATGTGGGTGATGTATTCGATTTGTTCAAGGGCCGGGCGGACGTTGATCCCGTTCTTCTCCAGGAAGTCGCCCAGCACCTTGCTGTGGGTCTCGGCGTGCACGGCCTCTTGACCCATAAATCCGATCATCGCTTCCCGGATCTTGTCGTCCTTCACGTACGGCAGCGCGCGGGTGAAGGTGTCGACGAAGGCCCGTTCCCCTTCCGGCAGAAGCAGATTGAAGGCGGAAATGAAGTGCGAGACGATGGGCTCATTGGGAATCCAGTGCAGCGGGGTGTGGCTCGTGTCGAACTGGACATTGCGCGGCCGTAACACGACCTCGCCGGGCTCAGTGGGTACGACGTGCAGGCCGGTGGCCTCAGTTGTATTGCGCGCCATGATGTCCTCCTACTTGTTGAGCTTGTTGCCAAGATTGCCCCAGAAGAACCGGTTCAGCGCTGGGGCCAGGCGGCTGAGGTGATATTGCACATGTGCTTCCGGGGTGACCGGAACGACCGACTTGCCCTTGGTGACGGCGTTGACGATCTCCCTGGCCACCTTCTCGGGGCCGTATCCGCGTTTGGCGTAAAGCCCAGCTCCCTGTTGTTGCCGCTGCGCCTCGTGTTCGGCCGACAGGCCCGAAAATTGGGTGGTGCGAATGATGTTCGTGTTGACGATGCCCGGGCAGATGGTGCTCACCTTGACCTTGTCGCGGCCGAGCTCGCCACGCAGCACGTCGGAGAACATGAACACAGCCGCCTTGCTGGTTGCGTAGGCGCCCATCTCGGGGATCGGCGTGTACGCGGCGGCGCTGGAGATGTTGACGATGTGTCCGCTCTTGCGCTCGGCCATCCGCGGCCCGAAGGCGCGGCAGCCGTAGACGACTCCGCCCAAATTGATGTTGAGTACCCGCTGGAAGTCCGCGGACGGGGTGTCGAAGAATCGCCCGGCCTGGCCGATGCCGGCGTTGTTGATCAGGACATCCGGCACGCCGTGGGCGGTGCACACCTCGTCGGCGAATGCGATGACGGCACTCTCGTCGGAGACGTCCAGGGCATAGGGATGAGCGGTGCCGCCCAGCTTCTCGATGAGCCCGACTGTCTCATGGGCGGTGTCGAGATTGATATCGGCGACGACGACACGGGCGCCCTGGCGGGAGAAGGCCAGCGCCGTTTCGCGGCCGATACCGCTTCCGCCGCCGGTCACCACCACCAAGCCGTTGCGCTGGGCACTGCCGGATGTCATGCATCCTCCGAATCCTGCGCACCACTGCGCTTACGTGATGGAGCAGATTGTAAATCACTGCGGGTGTACTGAAAAAGGCGTGATGTTCAATACGCGGTTCACCAGATGTTTGTCGAGGAAACGGGCGTTGACCTACGCGTTGAGAGGATGACGCCAGGAGGTGTCGCGCCATCTAACCACCCGAGTTGGCGTCTACCGGGGTTCCTGACATATCGTTTTGATTACTTGTCGCGTCGGGGCACGAGATCCGCTGGTCAAAGGTGTCCGGTGGGTGCCTCATCGTCACCGCGAGCACACCCAGCAGACGGCCGAGAAGGACGCTACGGACAAGGGCCAACGGGCCAGCCCCGGGGTTTTGAGCACCACCCCGTGCCGGTCTGTGGGGCACCTTCGAGGAGGGCATTGACGGGTGCATACAGCCTATGCACCCGGGGAGGCCCTGGAGACGAGACGAGCAGCCATGCCACACCCCGCGACCGGGCTCTATAACCCGGCCTACGAGCACGATGCGTGCGGTGTCGCCATGGTCGTGGATATGCACGGCCGGCGGAGCCGCGACATCGTGGACAAGGCCATCACCGCACTGCTGAACCTTGAGCATCGTGGTGCCGCGGGAGCCGAGCCCAATAGCGGTGACGGCGCCGGAATTATGCTGCAGATCCCGGACAAGTTCTTCCGTGCTGTTGTGGAGTTCGAACTGCCCGCCGAGGGCAGCTACGCCTCCGGAATCGCCTTTCTGCCCCAGGGGTCCAAGGACGCGGCCGCCGCATGCGAGGCCGTCGATAAGATCGTCGAGGCAGAAGGATTGACGGTTCTGGGTTGGCGTGAGGTTCCTCACGACGACTCATCACTGGGTGCCCTCGCCCGCGACGCCATGCCGACCTTCAGGCAGCTGTTCATCTCCGGTGCCTCTGGCATCGATCTGGAGCGGCGCGTCTATGTGGTGCGCAAGCGCATCGAGCATGAGCTGGGTAACCAGGGATCCGGCCGCGGTAGCCTCGGCGAAGAAACCGTCTATTTCCCAAGCCTTTCCGGTCGCACCTTTGTGTACAAGGGCATGCTGACCACCCCGCAGCTGCGGGCCTTCTACCTCGATCTGCAGGACGAGCGAGTCGAGAGCGCACTGGGCATCGTGCACTCGCGGTTCTCCACCAACACCTTCCCGTCCTGGCCGCTGGCGCATCCCTACCGCCGGGTGGCGCACAACGGTGAGATCAACACCGTCGCAGGCAACGAGAACTGGATGCGGGCCCGTGAGGCGCTCATCAAGACCGACGTTTTCGGTGATCCCGCCCAGCTCGACAAGATCTTCCCGATCTGTACGCGCGGTGCCTCGGACACGGCGCGGTTCGACGAGGCACTGGAATTGCTGCACCTGGGTGGCCGCCCCTTGCACCATGCGGTGCTGATGATGATCCCCGAGGCGTGGGAACGACACGAGTCCATGGACCCGCAGCGCCGCGCGTTTTATGAGTACCACTCCTCACTCATGGAGCCCTGGGACGGACCGGCCTCGGTCTGCTTCACCGATGGCACCATCGTGGGCGCGGTGCTCGATCGCAACGGGCTACGCCCGGGCCGTGTTTGGGTGACCACCGACGGACTCGTCGTGATGGCCTCCGAAGCGGGCGTGCTGGATCTGGACCCCTCGACCGTCGTGCAGCGCACCCGCCTGCAGCCCGGCCGTATGTTTCTGGTGGATACCACCCAGGGCCGCATCGTCTCCGATGAAGAGGTCAAGGCGGAGCTCGCGGCCGCAGAGCCGTACCAGCAGTGGATCGATGAAGGTCTGGTGCGCATGGAGCAGCTGCCGGACCGCCCGCACCAGCACATGCCGCACGACCGGATTGTGTTGCGCCAGCAGGTATTCGGCTACACCTACGAGGAGATCAACCTCCTGGTCTCGCCGATGGCCCGTACGGGTGCCGAGGCGCTCGGGTCGATGGGCACCGACACCCCGATTGCGGTGCTGTCCAACCGTTCCCGGATGTTGTTCGACTACTTCCAGCAGCTTTTCGCGCAGGTCACCAATCCCCCGCTGGACGCCATCCGCGAGGAGGTCGTCACCAGCCTTGGCGGTGTGATCGGCCCCGAGGGCGATCTGTTGCACCCCACCGCTGAGTCGTGCCACCAGATCCTGCTGCCGCAGCCGGTGCTGCACAACGACGAGCTGGACAAGCTGATCCACCTGAACCCGTTGGATGAGGTCAACGGTCGGCCGCATGGGTTCTCCAGCCGCGTGATTCGTTGCCTGTACCCAGTCGCCGAGGGCGGCGCCGGGCTGCGGACCGCGATCGAGTCGGTACGCGCGGAGGTTTCTGCCGCCATCGCCGACGGCGCGCAGGTGATCATCCTGTCCGACCGCGAGTCTGACGACCAGATGGCGCCTATCCCTTCGCTTCTGGCTGTCGCGGCGGTACACCACCACCTCGTTCGTGAACGGTCTCGCACCAAGGTCGGTCTCGTCGTCGAGGCCGGCGACGCCCGCGAGGTGCACCACGTGGCGGCGCTGGTCGGTTTCGGTGCGGCCGCCGTCAACCCGTACATGGCTTTTGAGTCGATCGAGGACCTGATTGACCGCGGCATGATCTCGGGGGTGGAGCGCGACAAGGCGATCCGCAACTACATCAAGGCCGCGGGCAAGGGTGTACTCAAGGTCATGTCCAAGATGGGCATCTCCACACTGGCCTCCTACACGGGTGCCCAGCTGTTCCAGGCCATCGGCCTCTCACAGGAGCTACTGGACGAATACTTCATCGGATTGGCTTGCCCCACAGGCGGTATCGGCTTGGATGAGATCGCTGCCGATGTCGCCTCACGTCATCACCTGGCCTTCCTGGAGCGCCCAGAAGAATGGGCGCACCGGGAACTGGAGGTCGGTGGCGAGTACCAATGGCGGCGCGAGGGTGAGTACCACCTGTTCAACCCCGACACCGTTTTCAAGCTGCAGCACTCCACCCGGACCGGCCAGTACTCGGTCTTCAAGGAGTACACGGCCCTGGTCGACGACCAGAGCGAGCGGATGGCCTCGCTGCGCGGTCTGCTGAAGTTCAAGAGCTCCGAAGACAGCGGGCGGCCGTCGATCTCCATCGACGAGGTGGAGCCCGCCAGCGAGATCGTCAAGCGCTTCTCGACCGGTGCGATGAGCTTCGGCTCCATCTCCGCCGAGGCACACGAGACTCTGGCGATCGCCATGAACCGCTTGGGTGGCCGGTCGAACTCCGGTGAGGGCGGCGAGGATCAGCGACGGTTCACCCCCGACGAGAACGGCGACTGGCGCCGCAGTGCCGTCAAGCAGGTGGCCTCCGGCCGCTTCGGTGTCACCTCGCACTACCTGAGCAACTGCACCGATATCCAGATCAAGATGGCGCAGGGCGCCAAGCCGGGTGAGGGTGGCCAGCTGCCCGCGCACAAGGTGTACCCGTGGGTGGCCGAAGTGCGGCACTCCACGCCCGGCGTGGGGCTGATTTCCCCGCCGCCGCATCACGACATCTACTCGATCGAGGATCTGGCACAGCTGATCCACGATCTGAAGAACTCCAACCCGCAGGCGCGTATCCACGTGAAGCTGGTGTCGGAGAACGGTGTCGGCACGGTCGCGACGGGCGTGTCGAAGGCCCACGCCGATGTGGTGCTCATCTCGGGGCACGACGGCGGAACGGGTGCCACCCCGCTGACCTCCATGAAGCACGCCGGTGCGCCGTGGGAGCTGGGGCTGGCCGAGACACAGCAGACGCTGTTGCTCAATGGTCTGCGTGATCGCATCGTCGTGCAGGTCGACGGTCAGCTCAAGACCGGCCGCGACGTGATGATCGCCATGCTGCTCGGCGGCGAAGAATTCGGATTCGCGACCGCTCCCCTGGTGGTCTCGGGCTGCATCATGATGCGTGTCTGCCACCTGGACACCTGCCCGGTGGGCGTCGCCACCCAGAACCCCGTGCTGCGCGAGCGTTTCAACGGCAAGCCGGAGTTCGTGGAGAACTTCTTCCTGTTCATCGCCGAGGAAGTGCGGGAGCTGATGGCGGAGCTCGGTTTCCGCACCGTCAACGAGGCAGTGGGCCAGGTCGCCGCGCTGGACACCGAAAAGGCGATTGCGCACTGGAAGGCCAGCAAGATCGACCTGACTCCGGTGCTGACGGAGCCGGAGTCGGCGTTCATGAACCAGGATCTGTACTGCAGTGGTTCGCAAGACCACGGCCTGGAGAAGGCGCTGGACCAGCAGCTGATCGTGATGAGCCGCGAGGCGCTCGATCGCGCTACCCCGGTGAAGTTCGAGACGCTGATCACCAACGTCAACCGGACCGTGGGCACCATGCTTGGTCACGAGGTCACCAAAGCCTATGGCGGCGAGGGCCTCCCGGACGACACCATCGACATCACCTTCACCGGCTCGGCGGGTAACAGCTTTGGCGCGTTCGTCCCGCGGGGCATCACGCTGCGATTGTTCGGCGATGCCAACGACTACGTGGGCAAGGGCCTGTCCGGCGGACACATTGCGGTGCGGCCCTCGCGTGAGGCACCGGCCGACTTCGAGGCCGAGAAGAACATCATCGGCGGAAACGTCATCCTGTTCGGCGCCACCAGCGGTGAAGCCTTCCTCAACGGCCTCGTGGGAGAGCGGTTCGCGGTGCGTAACTCGGGTGCATCCGCTGTCGTCGAGGGTGTGGGCGATCACGGGTGTGAGTACATGACCGGTGGCACCGTGGTGGTGCTCGGCCCGACCGGGCGCAACTTCGCCGCGGGTATGTCGGGTGGGGTGGCGTACGTGTACGACCCTGCCAAGCAGCTGGTGGACAACCTCAACGATGAGATGGTCGATGTGGACGCGTTGGACCCTGACGATGAGCAGGTGCTGCGCAGTCTGATCGAAAAGCACGTGGCGGCGACCGACTCTGCTGTCGGACAACGCATTCTGGCCGACTGGAGCGGCCAGAGCGACTCCTTCGTCAAGGTGATGCCCCGCGACTACCGTCGCGTGCTCGAGGCCATCGCCGACGCGGAGCTGACCGGAGGCGATGTGAACGAAGCGATCATGGCGGCAGCTCGTGGGTGACCCAAGCGGCTTTCTGACCCACACCACCCGCGAACTACCGAAGCGGCGTCCTGTGCCGTTGCGGTTGCTCGACTGGAAAGAGGTCTACGAAGACTTCGAGCACAAGGCCCTGCAGACGCAGGCGTCGCGCTGCATGGACTGCGGAATCCCGTTCTGCCACAAGGGCTGCCCGCTGGGCAACCTGATACCCGAGTGGAACGACATGGTGTACCGCGGGAACTGGCGCGAGGCCATCGAGCGGCTGCACGCGACCAATAACTTCCCCGAGTTCACCGGTCGGCTCTGCCCCGCGCCGTGCGAGGCATCGTGCGTGCTGGGCATCAACCAGGATCCGGTGACCATCAAGCAGGTCGAGGTCGAGCTGATCGACAACGCCTTCGAGAACGACTGGGTCAGGCCCATTCCGTCCGAGGTGAAGACCGGCAAGAAGGTTGCCGTCGTGGGTTCGGGCCCGGCCGGATTGGCCGCGGCCCAGCAGCTCACCCGCGCCGGACACGATGTCACCGTGTACGAGCGGGCCGACCGCATCGGTGGTCTGCTGCGGTACGGCATTCCCGAGTTCAAGATGGAAAAGCGCCATATCGACCGGCGCTTGGACCAGATGCGGGCCGAGGGCACGGTTTTCGAGGCCGGTGTAAACGTTGGCGTGGACATCACCGCCGACGAGCTGCGTTCGAACTTCGATGCGGTGGTACTCGCGGGCGGGGCGACTGCCTGGCGCGACCTGCCCGTTCCGGGCCGCGAGCTCGAGGGCATCTACCAGGCCATGGAATACCTGCCCTGGGCCAACAAGGTGCAGCTGGGCGATGACGTCGTGGACGAGAACGGCCAGCCCCCGATTACCGCAAAGGGTAAGCGCGTCATCATCATTGGTGGCGGCGATACCGGAGCCGACTGCCTGGGCACCGCCCACCGTCAGGGCGCGGCGAGCGTCCAGCAGTTCGAGATCATGCCCAGGCCGCCGGAGCTCCGTTCCGAGCGTGACCCGTGGCCCACCTACCCCACGCTGTTCCGGGTGGCCTCTGCCCACGAAGAGGGCGGCGAGCGCATCTATGCCGTCAACACGGAGCGGTTCCTCGGTGAGGACGGCAAGGTGACCGGTCTGCGGGCCCATGAGGTTGTCTTCAACGCCGGCAAGTTCGAGAAGGTCGAGGGCTCGGACTTCGAGCTGGAGGCCGACATCGTCTTCCTCGCCATGGGATTCGTGGGACCGGAGAAGCCTGGTCTGCTGGAGAGCCTGGGCGTGGAGCTCACCGAGCGTGGCAATGTGGCGCGCGATGGCGTGTACGCGACCTCCGTTGACGGTGTGTTCGTGGCGGGTGACATGGGCCGTGGCCAGTCGCTGATCGTGTGGGCGATTGCCGAGGGTCGCTCCGCCGCCGCCGCGGTGGACACCTACCTCACCGGCGAGACGGCGCTGCCCGCGCCGATCAAGCCGACCGCTGCGCCGCAGCGCTGAGACTCGGGGCTGTTGCCAGGCCCGACAGCATCGGTAGCTCCGGACAGTATCACTGCGCCTCGGCCGACATGTTTGCCTAACGCGGGCGAGACACGTGATCTAGGTCGGGATTTGCGTTATGCTACTGACCGGTTCTGAAAGCTTGCCGACGCAGGAGATGTTCTCGTGCCCAACACGCCCGCTACAAAAACATGGGTTGGCCGAATTGCCTGGTCACTGCTCCGTCATCCCATGAAAAGCCACAGTTTCCCCGCGAAGAACGAGCGGCTCATCACTCCCGAAGAGGCCATGCGCTTCAGTCACTGAGCGTTGCTCACGGCGACCGCGCAGCGTGTCGGATTGCGGACACGCCTGCCGTTGAAGATCGTTATCGACCTGTAACCAGTCGGGGTGAGGGGGGTTGCGGACGGTGCGCCGTAGTCGATCCCCTCTAGCCCCGTAACGTCAGTACCTGCGGCCCGTCCTCGGTGATGGCGATGGTGTGCTCGGAATGCGCACCCCGGGAGCCGTCGGCCATCCGGAGCGTCCACCCGTCCGGATCCACGGTCAGCCGATGGGTCCCGCGTCCGAACCACGGTTCCAATGCCAGCGTCAGGCCTGGCTGCAAGGTCAATCCCCGTCCCGCCGTCCCCTTGTTGGGGACGTGGGGATCTTCGTGCATGGTCCGGCCCAGACCGTGTCCACCGAAATCTGTGTTGATTCGGTACTTGGCTCCCTCGGCCACCGCGGCAACTGCCGCCGAGATGTCACCAAGCCGGTTACCCGGTTGAGCGGCCGCGATGGCCGCATCCAGCGCGGCGCGGGTGGTGTCGATGAGCCGCACGTCCTCGGGATCTGGGGTGCCGACGACAACGCTCACCGCGGAGTCGGCCACCCAGCCGTCGATACCCACCGCGAAATCCATGCTCAGCAGATCACCGTCGGCCAGCACGTAATCATGCGGCAGCCCGTGCAGCACCGCGTCATTCACCGACAGGCAGATGACATTGCGGAACGGTCCGCGCCCGAATGAGGGGGAGTAGTCCCAGTAGCAGGACACCGCGCCGCGTTCGGTGACCATGTCACGCGCTCGCTGCTCCAGGTCGAGCAGATTGACGCCGGGCGCTGCGATCGCCGATAGCTCGGCGAGCACCGTGGCCACGAACCCACCGGTCACCCGCATGCGCGCGATCTCCGCGGGCGATTTCAACTCGATCACGCGTACCTCCTGGACGGTATTTAAATACCACCTTAGGACTTTTGGTATTTAAATACCAAGACTAGAGTCGGCGGCATGGTTCGTCAGCCGCTCACCGCAGAGCAACTCGCCGCGGGTAAGCGCCTGGGTGGGCTGCTGCGCGCCGCGCGCGGCGACCGCCCCCTCGATGATGTCGCCCGCGCGTCGGGAATCTCCCCGGAAACCCTGCGCAAGATTGAAACCGGACGGCTGCCCACGCCGGCATTTGGTGCCGTCGTCCAGTTGGCCGCAGCCTTGTATCTCGACCTCAACGACGTCGCGGCCGCTTGGCAGGACGAGGCCAAGATCGGCGCCGCGTCCTAACCGTCGCGGCCGTAAAATCGGCCGGGTGCACAGCTGGGGTGGGGAGATGCGGCTGCCACGTGGCGTCGTTCTGGGTGCGTTGGGCGTGGCTGTCTTGGCCATGGTGGTCCACAACCGCCTCGTCCCCTTCGATGCACGGTTCTTCGGGCTGACCGAAAACGGCTACGACCTGGACACTTACCGCGCCGCGGTCCGCGGACTCTGGGATGGCAAGAGGCTGTACGAAGCTCCGGCGCTGAACCAGGCCTGGTTTGTCTACCCACCCTTTGCGACGCTGGTCCTCGCACCGCTTGCCTGGGCCTCATTCGATGTCGCGAAATGGGTGCTGCTCGCGCTGTCCGTCGCTGCGTTGGCGTTGATCGCGTGGCGCATCCTGCGTCTGGCCGGCGTCCGCGCGGATATCCGGCTGGCCGTGCTGAGTGCCGCACTCGCGGTGGTCATCATCGACATCGAGCCGGTGCAGGCCACCCTCTGGTGGGGGCAGATCAACGTCCTGCTCATGGCGATGGTGCTCGTGGACCTGGTGCGACCGAACCAGGGACGGTGGCAGGGGATCGGGCTCGGGCTTGCCGCGGGTATCAAGCTCACCCCGCTGATCTTTCTGCCGTACCTGCTGCTCACCCGGCAGTGGCGCGCTTCCGTGACCGCGACGGCGACCTTCGCCGCCACGGTGGCGCTGACCTGGCCACTGCTGTCGCGCGACAGCGCATGGTTCTGGAGCCATCTGGGCGATACCGCGCACATCAGCCGGATTGATCACCTGGCGAATCAGTCGATCAACGGATTCCTGGCCCGGTACTTTTTCCCGCACACGCGCCCGGAGTGGTTATGGATTGTGTTGAGCCTCTTGGTACTTGCCGCAGGTATGGCAGTGGCGGTGTGGGCGCACCGCAGGGGAGAGCGGCTCTTGGCGGTGGTGTTGGTGGGACTTACCGGTTGCGCGGTGTCACCGTTCAGCTGGGCTGCGCACTGGGTGTGGTTCGCCCCCGCGATCATCTGGCTCGTCGCGAAGGCATGCACCACCGGGCGGCCCTGGTCGAGCGGATGGGCCTGGCGTGCGCTGGGGCTGTTCGCGATCGTCTTCATGTGGACGCTGCACCGGACAGGTCGCGGGCACACCACGATCTATTTCAGCGGGGTGTATTGGAACTTCCTTGACCTGCGACCGTTCTGGATAGGCCAGCTGATGAGCGGCTGGTACCCACTGGCGTTCCTGTGCTTCATGATCGGTGCCGTCAGCTGGCTGCGGCTGAGCGCGCCGACGGAGTTTGATGAACTGGACGAACTGGCGATGCTGTCGGCGGAGATTGAGGACTATCCGCCAGATAATCGTGATGAGGAGCTGGCGGTACGCGCCTAGAGTCCAGGACATGGACCCCGTCGCCGCCCTGCGCGAGATCGCCTACTACAAGGAACTCGCCCGCGAGGAGTCGCGCCGCGTCATGGCGTACCGGAAGGCCGCCGATGTTATCGCCGCGCTCAGTTTCGAAGAGCGCGAGCGCCATGGCGTTGGCAAGAGCTGGAAGAGCCTGACGGGTCTGGGGCCCAAGACGGCGACCGTCGCCGCCGAGGCCTGGGCCGGCAAGGTACCCGGCACTCTCGAACAGCTGCGCGCCAACGCCAAGAGCACCGGCGGTGGCAGTATGCGGGCCGCACTCAAGGGGGATCTGCATCTGCATTCGAACTGGTCGGACGGCTCGGTGCCCATCGAGGAAATGATGAGCACCGCCAAGGCGCTTGGCCATGAGTACTGTGCGCTCACTGATCATTCGCCCCGCCTGCGCGTCGCCAACGGTCTGTCGGCGGAACGGTTGCGCGCCCAGCTGAAGGTCATCGATGGACTACGCGATCAGATGGCACCCATGCGAATCCTTACCGGTATCGAGGTGGACATCCTGGATGACGGCGCACTGGATCAGGACCCCGAGCTTCTCGATGCGCTCGACATCGTTGTGGCGAGTGTGCATTCCAAGCTTGCGATGGACTCCGCCGCGATGACCCGCCGCATGATTGCCGCCGTCACCAACCCGCGCGTCGATGTGCTGGGCCACTGCACGGGACGGCTGGTGGAGGGGGAGCGGGGAACCCGCGGTGAGTCGAAATTCGATGCGGCTGAGGTCTTCCGGGCTTGCCGCGACTCGAGCACCGCCGTCGAGATCAACTCGCGCCCGGAGCGGCGTGATCCGCCGCGCCGGCTGCTCGACCTCGCGCTGAACATCGGCTGCGACTTCTCCATCGACACCGACGCGCACGCACCGGGGCAGCTGGAATTTTCTGGATACGGCTGCGAGCGTGCACTGGAGGCCGGCGTTCCAGAAGAACGGGTGATCAACACCTGGCCCGTTGAGCGGCTATTGGCCAGGACCACACAGGGCGGCTGATCGCCTATTGACACTTTGAACATATTCGCGCAAAGTGTTCAAACGTGAAGCTGGTGAAGACGACGGGCCCGCGCGGTGAGGTACCCGAACCGATCGTCGCGGCCGTCGCGCAGACCCTGGTCCGCTCGGGAATTCAGCGTTTCAGCCTGTCGGCCGCCGCCGATGAGGCGGGCGTCTCCCGTGGAACCATCTACAACTGGTTCGGTGGCAAGAAGGAGGCCATCGATGTCGCCGTCGGCTTCATCGCCGGCGCCTTCATCGAGCTGTTCGCGGGTGCGGTGAGCGCCAAGACCACCCTGACCGACCAGGTGGGCGAGGCGGCGGTACGCATCAGCGACCACCGAGCGTGGTCCGATCGCCTGGACCCGACGCTGCACGTGTCCAACGTGTTGGAGCTGGTGCTCGACGAATGTGGTGATGACCTGATGCGCCGGTCGGTCGAGTTTTGGGCGCCGCAGGTCGAAGCCGCCAAGGAGCGCGGCGAGATCGGTAGGGATGTCGATGCCACCGAAGGCGCCGAATGGATCATGCGAACGCTGATGAGCATCGAAGTGCTGCCGGCCATCTCCGTGAATCTGAAGGACCCGGCCGTGGTGCGCGACTACTTCTCCCGATTCATCCTGCGCGGACTGGCATGAGCGGCATCGACTGTCAGGTGGCGATCGTCGGGGCGGGTCCGGGCGGTATTGCCGCCGCCTACTACCTGCGCCAACAGGGTATCGACGACTTCGTGATCCTGGACCGTGCCGAGGATTTCGGTGGCACCTGGCGCGACAACACCTATCCGGGTCTTGGCGTCGATATCCCGGTGCTGTTCTACCAGTTGAGTTTTGCGCGAACTGGCCGGTGGAACAAGCTATTCGCCGACGGCGCCGAAATCCAGCGCTATCACCTGTCGGTGGCGGACGAACTGGGGTTGCGCAAGCACTTTCAGGGAGGTAGCGCCGTCATCGCGGAGCGCTGGAACGAGGACGGCGGACACTGGGAACTGACCGTGGCCGGGAAGCCGGGCATTCGGGCCCGGTACGTCATCAGCGCGGTGGGTGGATACATAGACATCAAACCCGGCCCCGATATCCCCGGCCTCAACGACTTTCGCGGCAGAACCATGCGGCCCAATGCGTGGGACCACACCTACGATTACGCGGGTAAGCGTGTCGCGGTGATCGGTACCGGTTCCAGCGGCATCCAGATTGCCCCCGCCGTTGCGGAAACCGCCGCGTCGGTCACGACATTCCAGCGCACCCCCGCATGGATTATTCCGAAACCCAACCCCGGTCTCTCACCCCGTACCCAGCGGATGCTGAGTGCGCCGTTCGTGCTGACAGCGATCAACGCGCTGATGGTCGGAGCCATGGACGCCGCACAGGCGGTGCTGTTCCACCTGCTGCCGCTGCTGCCGGAGGCATTGTTACGCAAGATGATTCCCCGCTACGACGACATGGCGCGGCGGTGGTACCGCGGGCTGCTGGCCGACACGATCAGGGACCCCGCGTTGCGTGATGCCCTGATGCCCGGCTACGGGATCCTCGCGCGACGCACCGTCTTGTCCAACGATTTCCTGCAGGCCATCGATGCCGGGAGGGTACGGCTGGTCACCGACCCGATCGTGCGCGTCACCGAAACCGGTATCGAGACAAGCGGTGGCACGCGTCACGATGTCGACCTCTTGGTGTTGGCGACCGGGTACGAGATCTACACGGACCCGGAGCACTACAAGCCCGGAACTGTTCGGGGCCGTAACGGGTTTGACCTGGGCGAGTATTACCGAGACCACGAGATGCGGACCTACGGCGGCTCGGCGCTACCGGGCCTGCCCAACCGGTGGGTGTTGGTGGGCCCCGAGGGAAATCAAGGGCAGGGATGGCACGCCATGGTGGAGGCTAATGCGCGCCATGCCGCCCGCGTCATTGCCGAATCCGGTCGCACCCACCGAGAGGTAGCGGAAGTGAGGCAACACGCTTTCGACAAGTGGGTGCGCCGGATGATCCGTCAGGGCAAGGCGATCCGCCTGTACGCCACCGACTGCCAGCCGTCGCTGAGCACCTACTTCGTCAACTCCAAGGGTGAGGCCCGCTATTACCGGCCCCAAATGGTGAGCGAAATGAACTGGTTCTCAAGGCATTCCCTACTTTCCGATTACTCGTTTCGCTCGGTCTCTCTGGAAGCAAAGGTGTTTCATGAGCAATCAGCCTGACAAGCCGCTCGCCGGGCGCGTCGCCTACATCACCGGGGCGGGGCGCGGACAGGGCCGTGCGCACGCCATTCGGCTGGCCGCCGACGGAGCCGACATTGTGGCCGTCGACACCTGCGACAAGCCGTCGTCCTACAACGAATACCCGGCCACCACCGCCGAAGACTTCGACGAGACCGTTTCGGCGGTGAGGGATCTGGGCCGCGAGATCATCGCCGAGCGCATCGACGTGCGCGACCTTGCCGGGCAGCAGAAGGTGATCAATGAGGCGATCACGCGATTCGGTCGCCTGGACATCGTGGTCGCCAATGCGGGCATCGCGAGCTGGGCGCGGCTGTGGGAGATCGAGGCCGATCAGTGGCGCGACGTCATCGATGTGAATCTGACCGGAGTGTGGAACACCATCAAGGCGGCGGTCCCCGCGATGATCGAAGCCGGCAACGGTGGATCCATCATCACGGTCAGCTCCTCTGCCGGGATCAAGGCCATGCCTGGCTGCGGCCATTATGTGGCCGCCAAATTCGGGGTAGTGGGACTGACGAACTCGCTGGCGGTCGAGCTGGGGGAGTACGGGATTCGTGTCAATTCCATCCACCCCTACGGAACCAACACCCCGCTGGCGGCCGATGAGTCGGTGCTGCGGATGTTCGAGAAGCATCCGGCATACCTGCAGAGCTTCAGCCAGACGCTGGTGGACAACGACAGGCTCGTCGAACCCGCCGAGATCGCCGAGGTGGTGGCCTGGCTCGCCGGCGATGCATCCGGTGTCATGACCGGAGCTCAGATTCCCGTCGACAAGGGGTACCTGAAGCGATGACCACCTGCCCGTTCGCGCCCGGGTTCGATTTCACCGACCCCGACCTGATCCAGCAGCGCATCCCCGTCGACGAGTTCGCGTATCTGCGTAAGACCGAGCCCATCTGGTGGAACGCACAGCCCAGGGGAGTGGCCGGATTCGACGACGACGGATACTGGGTGGTGTCCAAACACGCTGATGTCAAAGAGGTATCGCGGCTCAATGACGTGTTCTCCAATAGCGTGAACACGACGGTGGTGCGGTACAACGAGGACATCACCGCTGAGCAGCTCGACATCCAGCGCGAGAACCTGCTCATAGACATGGATGAGCCTAAACATCGCATCCTGCGGCGGATCGTCTCCCCGCTGTTTACGCCCAAGGCCGTGAACGGATTACACGAGCGGTTGGTCGCGCGCGCCCGGGACATCGTGGAGGCCGCCGCGGAAAAGTCCAGCGGCAATTTCGTGTCCGATATCGCCTCGGTGTTGCCCATGCATGCCATCGCGGATCTGGTGGGCATTCCCGAGTCGGATCGTCAGCAGGTGCTGGACTGGACGAACCAGATGTTCGCCTACGACGATCCGGCCGTCGGTAAAGACACGGCCACCACCGCCACTGTTTCCATGTTGGGCTACGCCTACGCGATGGCCGAAGAGCGGCAGCTGAATCCGCGGGACGACATCCTCACGGGTCTCGTCCAGGGCGCGTACGACGATCGCCCGCTCACCCCACTGGAGTTCGCCTACTTCGTCATCCAGCTGATGGTCGCGGGTAATGAAACCTCACGGAATGCCATCACGCACGGCGTGCTGGCCTTCGCCGACAACCCCGCGCAATGGGAGCTGTACCGAGAGCTCCGCCCGCCGACCACCGCCGACGAGATCATCCGCTGGGCCAGCCCCATCATCGCCTTCCAGCGCACCGCGCTGGAGGACGTCGACCTCGGGGACGTGTGGATCCGAAAGGGGCAGCGCGTGGGAATGTTTTACGCGTCGGCCAACTTCGATGAGGAGGTGTTCGACAACCCGTTCACCTTCAACATCGAGCGCGACCCGAACCCGCACCTGGCCTTCGGCGGTCACGGGATTCACTACTGCCTCGGCGCCAACCTCGCCCGGCTGGAGATCGGCATCATGTTCGACGCCATGGCGGACAGGCTGCCGGATCTGATGCCGACCGGCGAGCCCACCCGGTTCAGGTCGGGATGGATCAACGGTGTCGTGTCTCTGCCCGCGAACTACCTCGGGTAGATAGCGTGCGTAACCCCTACGCGGGGCATGCCTTCTCCACTGCCACGCAGGAGATCGCCGCCGCCCTGGAGGACGTCAGCATCCCGACGCTGCTGCTGTCGCTGGTGCATATCACCGGTGATCCGCGGTATATCCGCGAGTTCACGCAGGCGGCCACCTTCCTCAACGAAGTGCAGGGCTTCATGTCCGAGGAGGACAAGGCGAGGGCCCGACAGGTGGCGCTCGAGGTGATCGTGGACTACCGCGATCGGGGATGCCCGGAGCCGGAGCCACTGGATGCCGGCGTCGTGCGGGAGATGATGAATTGGACGGCCTGCGAAGAGGTCCCCGAACATTACCTGCCGCTGGTTCTGGAGGAACTGGATCTGGAGGCCGTCGATCCGCGGCGCGCCACGCCCCTGGATTCAGGACAGACGGACAACTTGCCCGTCGTCGTGATCGGTTGTGGCGAATCAGGGATCTTGGCCGGAATCAGGCTCGCGCAGGCCAACATCCCGTTCACCATCGTCGAGAAGAACGCAGGCCCCGGCGGAACCTGGTGGGAGAATACGTATCCGGGTGCACGCGTGGACGTCGCGAATCACTTCTACTGCTACAGCTTCGAGCCGAGCGGCCGCTGGAGTCACTACTTCGCCGAACAGCCCGAGCTGCGTGACTACTTCCAGGAGGTCGTCGACCGGCACGGCCTCGGTGAGCGTGTGCGATGGGAGTCCGAGGTCGAGTCGGCGAGCTGGGATGAACAACGCGGGTACTGGAATATCCTGGTGCGTACCAAAGATGGTTCGGTACAGGAACTTACTGCCCGAGCCGTGATCAGTGCGGTGGGTCAGCTCAACCGCCCCAGCATCCCGCGATTCGATGGCGCCGGAACCTTCGCGGGCCCGGCATTTCACTCCGCACGATGGGATGGCTCGGTGGATCTGGCCGGGAAACGTGTTGCCCTCATCGGTGCGGGCGCCAGCGGATTCCAGATCGCGCCGGCCATCGCCGAGACCGTAAAGCATCTGGCCGTATTCCAGCGCACCCCGCAGTGGATGTTCCCTAACGCCATGTACCACGACCGCGTCGAGGACGGCGTGCGGTGGGCCATGAAGCATCTACCGTTCTACGGGCGCTGGTACCGGTTCCTGCTCATGTGGCCCGGGGCCGACAAGGGGCTGGACGCCGCCGAGATCGATCCCGACTACCCCGACCAGGATTACGCGGTGAGCGCGATCAACGCCGCCGCACGAATGATGTTCACCGACTGGATAACCCGGCAGGTGGAGGGCGATGAAAAGCTGCTTGCCCAGGTGCTGCCCGATTACCCGGCCACGGGCAAACGCACACTCCAGGACAACGGCAGCTGGCTGCGCACCCTGCGGCGCGGCAATGTCGCGCTGGTACGCACACCGATCGAGCGCATCGAGCCTGAGGGCGTCGTCACCGGGGACGGCGTGGTCCACCCCGCCGATGTGATCGTGTATGCCACGGGATTTCGGGCCACCGAGGTGCTGTGGCCGATGCGGATCACGGGACGCGACGGCATCGAGTTGCACAGTATGTGGGGGAAACGGCCGTACGCGCATCGCGGCATCACCGTTCCGGGGTTCCCCAATTTCTTCATCCTCTACGGGCCCGGCACGCACCTGGCCCACGGTGGGAGCCTGATCTTCCAGTCCGAACTGCAGATGCGCTACATCACGCAATGCCTCGAACGTCTGGCCGCCGAGAGCACGCTGGCGATGGAGCCGGAGCCGGAGGCGGCGGCCGAGTGGCATCGCCGCACACAGGACCGGATCAAGAAGATGGTGTGGTCGCACCCGGCCGTCGAACACTCCTACTTCAAGAACGCGGACGGCGAGATACACACCGTTAGCCCCTGGCGATTGCCGGAGTACTGGCATGCGGTCCGGAGCCCGGACTGGTCTGAGTACGTGTTCACCAGCGCCGGAGGGCGCTGACCTGCGGCGTCGTCGGCATAGTGTGACTGCGACCGCAAGGGTCTAACTTTACTTTTCTCCCCGATCCGTAAGCGGTAGCATCGCGGCATGTCCGAACACTTTGACGTGCTCATCGTCGGCGCCGGCATCTCCGGCATCAGCGCCGCCTGGCACATTCAGGATCGCTGCCCGTCCAAGACCTATGCGGTGCTTGAGGCCCGTGACGATATGGGCGGGACCTGGAACCTGTTCAAGTACCCCGGTATCCGGTCGGACTCGGACATGTATACGTTGGGCTTCCGCTTCTCGCCGTGGAACGACAGCCGCACCCTGGCTGACGGACCTTCGATCCTCGACTACGTGCACAAGACCGCGGCCAATTCCGGAATCGACGGACATGTCCGGTACCGACACAAGGTGGTCGGTGCGGCCTGGTCCACCGAGACCCAGCAGTGGACGGTGCAGGTGGATCACGACGGCAAGAACGTCGAGTACACCTGCTCCTTCCTGTTCTGCTGCAGCGGCTACTACGACTACGACCAGGGTTACTCACCGGAGTTCCCCGGCGTCTCCGATTTCAAGGGCACCGTGATCCACCCGCAGCACTGGCCCGAGGATCTTGACTACAAGGGCAAGAAGGTCGTGGTGATCGGCTCCGGCGCCACCGCGGTGACCCTGGTTCCGGCGATGGCGCCCGATGTCGGACACATCACCATGCTGCAGCGCTCGCCCACCTACATCCTGTCGCTGCCGAACGAGAACCCGATCATCAACGGCCTGCGAAAGATATTGCCGCCCAAGCTCGCCTACCCGATCGCGCGGTGGATCAACATCGGCCAGCTGATCTTCAGCTACCAGGCCAGCCGCAAGTTCCCGAAGGCTGCGCGGCGGATCATCATGCAGCAGGCCAAACTTCAGCTGCCCAAGGGCTATGACTACAAGACTCACTTCGGCCCCAAGTACAACCCGTGGGACGAGCGCCTCTGCGTGGTGCCCAACGGCGACCTGTACAAGACGATCCGCAAGGGCAAGGCCGATATCGTCACCGATCACATCGAGACGTTCGACGAGACGGGCATCAAGCTGAAGTCGGGCAAGCATCTCGACGCCGACATCATCATCACCGCGACAGGTCTGAACCTGAAGTTCTTCAGCGGCGTCATCCCGACGGTCGATGGTGTACCCGTGGACCTGCCCGCGCAGACCGTGTACAAGGGCGCGATGCTCACCGGTATCCCGAACATGGCGTTCACCATTGGATACACCAATGCCTCATGGACGCTCAAGGCCGACCTGGTGTCGGAGTATGTCGGCCGACTGCTGAACTACATGGACGAGAACGGTTACGTCACGGCGGTTCCCGAGCTCGCCGACGAGACGCTCGAGAAGCAGCCGTTCATGGACTTCACCCCGGGCTACGTGCTGCGTGCGCTGGAAGAATTACCCAAGCAGGGCAACAAGCACCCGTGGCGTTTGAAGCAGAACTATGTCTATGACGTCGGGATGATGCGGCGTAGCCGGATCGCCGAGGGTATGCGATTCGGTAGGAAGAAGGCCGCGACGGAGACGGCACCGGTGGCCGTTAACGGCTAGGCGATTTCAGCGGAACGGCCGGGTGTTGCTTGTCGACGCCCGGCCGTTCGCTGTTGTGGCCGAAAGTTCACGGACGCTAGTTTTCTTCGGGTGCAGCCTGATCCGCGCTCGCGGCGATCAGCATGGAAAGCATCGGCCGCATGGGCAGCAGCCGTTGCACGGCGGCCAGGAGCCGTTCGGTCCAGTCGGTGGTCGACGAGGGGTCTTTGATGCTGTCGATGGCCACTCCCTGCCCGACCGCGACACACAGGCGTGCGAGGTCCTGCACGCTCTCCTCGGGAAGTTCGAGATTGTCGTCGAGCTGCGCGATCACGCCGGCAACGTGGTCCAGCATGGTCTTGTCGCGGGCGGCGAGTTCCTCGTTCAGCGTCGAATTGTGCCGGGCGACCAGAGCCAGCTCGATCTTCAACAGCGCCCACCCGGTGTCACTGAGTGATTGCTCAATCCAGTCCTGAAACTTTTCAAGGCGATCCTCTGAAGAACCTCCAGCGAGCGCTTGCCGGTAGCTTTCCAAAACTTGTTCGGTATGCCGATCGATGACTTCCAGCGCCAAGGCCTCTTTACTCGGGAAATTCGAGTACACGGCACCGCGGCTGTAGCCGGCGTCTTCGGCTACTTGTTCGTTCGACGTCGCCGCAAAACCCTGCTGCAAGTAGAGCTGGGTCGCGGACTCAACGAGTCGGGCCTTTGTCTGAGCCTGAGCCTCAGAGCGAGTCAATCGTTTGGCCACGACCGTTGAGTCTATGCGCTCGGCCCTGCTCACCAGGAGAATCCGGCCTCGTGAAGCCGATGTACCGTCGAGCCATGATCCGCTGCGGGGTGATGGCCTGACCGAGCTCTTGACCAACATCGCCGACGGGGTGGCGACGCTCACCCTGCACGGCCCGGCGACACGCAATGCATTCACCGCCGAGGTGGGTCGCCAGTTGGGCGCGGCCTATCGGCGGCTCGACGATGACTCAGCCGTACGCGTCATCGTACTGACGGGCACTGCGCCCGCATTCTGCAGTGGCGCTCAGATCTCGGCGGGTGCCCAGACTTTTGCCGCTCCGAACAACGCCGACTTCTCGGCATCACCGGTGTGGCCCGCCGCGTTCGAGCTGAGCACTCCCGTGATCGCCGCGGTGAACGGGCATGCCATCGGCATCGGAATGACATTGGCGCTGCACGCGGACATCCGCATCCTCGCCGAGGAAGGTCGCTACGCGATACCTCAGGTGAGATTCGGAGTGGCGCCGGATGCCATGGCCCACTGGACGTTACCGCGGTTGGTGGGCACGGCGGTGGCGGCCGAACTACTGCTCACCGGTGCGACATTCTCGGCGCGCAGGGCTCTCGAGACCGGCCTGGCCAACAGATGCCTGCCTGCCGAACAGGTGCTCGTCGCCGCTGTCGAGATGGCTCGCGATATCGCGACCAATGTCGCGCCACAGTCCGCGGCGCGGACCAAACGGCTGCTGTGGGATGCGCAGATGACGGGGATGTCGCCCGCCGACGTGGCGGCGCGGGAGACGAGCGATCACCTGCGGCTCATGGGCTCGCCGGATGCGGCCGAGGGCCCGCGCGCGATTACTGAACGTCGCGCCCCGCGCTGGCGTGGCCACGGGTAACGCCGCAGCGTGCCGGGGTTGAATCCCGCACCTCGCCACCTCATTTTATATCTGGGTACAGTATGTACCCAGATGGTCATCGTGGTCATGAGGATGGAGTGCATCGTGGGACGACACAACCGGCCCTCCGCCGTGGACGATGCGTCCGCCACGGACACGTCGCCGTCCGACGCGGACTGGACCGCCGACTTCGTCTGGGAAAGCGAAACTCCCGGGACGTCCCGCGCGGTAAGTGAATCCGACGGCGCTCTCGCCCCGACACCGCCGCCCTGGTTCAGGGGCTAACGGGGCCGAGGAGCCTGTCCAGGTAGCCACCGCTAAACACGCCCTCAGGGTCGAATCTGGCGCGGACGTCTTGGAATGTCTGCCATTCCGGATAGCGCTGGCTCAGCTGTGCGGCGGTCAAGGTGTGCCGCTTGCCCCAGTGGGGGCGGCCGCCCAGCCCGATCAGGATGGGTTCGAGGTCGTGGAAATACGACTCCCATGGACCGTGAATCGTCTGGTGTACTGCCAGGTAGACGCTTTCGCGGCCATAGGCCGGTGCCAGCAGTGCGTCATCGGCCTGGGTGAAGCGGACCTCCAAGGGGAAAGCCACCTGATGACGGTTCTGCTCAATCGTGGACAGGGCAGTCGCGATGGCATCGCGAGCATTCTCCAGCGGAAGCGAATATTCCATCTCGGTGAACTTCACCTTGCGGGGGCTCGCGAACACCGCGGCGCTCTCATCCTGCGATTCATTGGAACCAGCAAGATTGGCAACAAATTTCGATATGTACGGGGCCGCAGCGGGCACACGCCCGGCCGTCCACATCAACGCCCCGAGCGCGCCATTTTCCACGAGATCGCGCTCCACCCAATGCCGCACCGGATGGCGAGGCCATGGATCCTCCTGGGTGCGTGTCGACTGCAGCAGCAGGACCCGTCGTGTGTGTGGAAAGAGGTACAGCTCAAGGTGATCGGTATCGTTCAGCAATGTGGGCAGATCGGCCAGCACGGTATCCAGATCGTGCACGGACTGGCGGCGGTGCAGCCGGAAGGCCGGAACACATTGCAGCGTGAACTCGGTGACCACTCCCAGTGCACCCAATGAGATCCGTGCGGCGCGCAGCTCGTCGCCACCTGATATCTCGTGAATAGAGCCGTCAGCAGCCATGATTCGCATGGAAACGATGGTCTGCGAGATATTGCCGAACTTCAGGCCCGTCCCATGCGTTCCGGTAGCAGCTGCCCCGGCGAGAGTCTGGACGTCGATATCGCCGAGGTTCGGCAGGGCCAGGCCGCGCCTCAACAGCTTGTGGTTCAAATCATGCAGGTTGATGCCGGCCTGGACTCGCACCCGGTTCTGCTCGTCCACCGATATCAGTTGGCGCAGTTCCGAGATATCTACCTGCACACCGTCGGTGACACACAGCTCGGTAAAGGAATGCGATGAACCGACCGGCCGTACCGTCCGGCCGGCAGAACGTCGCAGGGTGAACGCCAGCTCCTCTTCGGACCGCGGACGTACCACTAGTCCTGGGGCACAGGATGTCTGACCACTCCAGTTATGCCACTCGCTCACAGGAACATCATTCCCTCGCCGCGATAGGTGGACACCGATCCGGCATGCTGACCGTGCTCGACGAGCTGCAGTTCGGTGAAGTGCTCACAGAGCTCGCCGGCCTTGGCGTGGCGGAACCACACCACATCGCCGATCGCCAGCTCCCGCGCGCCGCGCAATGGCGTCTGAACCTCTCCGGCGCCCTCGGACGCCTCGAAGGACAGACCCTTGGGCCACGAGGGCACCGGCACGCGGCTCGCTCCGGCTGGGCCGCTGGCTATGTACCCACCGCCCAGCACCGTAGCGAGCTCGGATGCTGGTTTACGCACCACCGGTAGCGCGAACGCGGCCGCCGGATCCAGCTGCAGGCTGCGGTAGTTGTCGAAAAGAGCCGGGGCGAAGAACCCCGACCCGGCAGCCAATTCGGTGGCGAATCCCAGTCCTGCGATGCGGGCCAGGCTGCCGGTACCGCCGGAGTTCACCAGCTCGAGCGGCGGTGCCCCGGCGGCATGGAGCCGCGCGGTCACCGCATCCAGCACCCGGGGGAGACGCGCGCCGAGGTCGCGCAGCGAGGAGGCTTGCATGCCGCGAACGGCCAACTGGTACCACGGGTTTCCCGGGACAATGTCGCCCACGCCGGCGATCTGTCCGTCGTAGGCCATGACGGCCGCCAGCCGCAGCCCAGGGGTGGCGCACACCAGATCGGTGAGAGCGGCCGCCTGTTCGGGGGTGTGCACCGGCGATCGCTTGGGTCCCAGATGCACCGGACCGTTGAGGGGACGCCACCCGGCGTCGATATCCAGGCACACCGGGATCGGCGCGTTGGTCTCGTGCGAGATCGCCGCGAGCAGATTCACATGCTCGGCGGAGTCGATCAAGGGGCGGATGACGGAGCGATGCCGGGCCGCCGTGGCCAGGGCTCCCCGGTCGACACTGGGGTAGGCGATCAGTAGATCGTCGACACCGGCGTCGGCGAGATGCACGGCCTCTGCCGGGGTGAAGGCGAGCACCCCGCGAAAACCTGGTATCTCCAAAAACTTTCGAATCAGTGCGGTACTGCGTATCGACTTGCTGGCCACCCTGATCGGTAGACCGGAGGTGGCGGCGACCAGCGACGCGGCGTTGGCCCGCACCGCGTCCATATCGACCGCCGCCAGGGGTGCAGGTGCTCCCCGCAGCGCCTCGGCCAACCGCCGCACCGACATCAGGCAGGAACCACGACAACGCCGTCGTGGTCGGCGTAACAGATCGCCCCCGGTGTGAAGTCGATACCGCCGAAGCTGACGACGACGTCGCGCTCCCCGGCACCGGTTTTGGTGCCCTTGCGCGGGTTGGTACCGAGGGCCTTGATGCCGATGTCCATGGTGGCCAACTCCGCACTGTCCCGAACCACTCCATTGATCACCAGGCCCGACCATCCGCTGTCGACGGCGATCCCCGCGATGATGTCGCCGACCAGCGCGCAATGCAGCGATCCGCCGCCGTCGATCACCAGCACACCACCCGAACTCGGCTCTGACAGTATGGATTTCAGTAGAGCATTGTCATGGTGGCAGCGCACCGTGGTGATGACCCCGGCGAATACCGGCCGCGCACCGAACTGCGCGAGCTGAAGATCGCAACTGGCCATGTCGATGCCGAGCTCATCTCCCAGGTCGGCGGTCGGGCGGGGCGTGATCGGTGCTGTCGTCATACCCCAAGCGTATTCGCCGGGCACAGCTACTGGGTCTGGCGCATAGGCAACCACGACAGCACGCGGCCATTGCGCCAGACCGGGCTCGGTGCCGTCGTAGTACGCCCGGAACCGATCGTCAGCGACGCACATTCGGATCCGGGTCGCACGCCCTCGCGTTTCGCGGCTGCGAGGTCGCCGATCAGTCCAGTTCGGCGGGGTCTTCGCGGCGACGCCTGCGCCGCAGTAGCAACACGACGAAGATCGCGAAGGCGGCACCGAACGCTATCTTCACGTTCGGCGATTGCCGGCCCGCTTCGGACGCGGGTCCGGGAATCGGTGGCGGGGCCGAATCGACAGTCGACTTCGCGTGCGCGGCGGCCTCTCGGGCCGCTGCTGCGAGATCGGGCTGGGCAGGTTCAGGTGCGGGCGCCGGTGTGGGTGCCTCTGGTTTGGGAGCCTCGGCAACGGGCTTCGGTGCCTCGGCAACAGGCGCCGACTCAGGCTTGGGCGCGGGCGCGGGCGCGGGCTTGGGAGCCGGTGGGGCGGCGGGTTTCGGTGCTTCGGATGCCGGTGCTTCGGCGGGCTGCACCGCTTTGGCAGGCTTCGGTGCCGCAGGCGGCTTCGGGGCCGGGGCAGCGCTGGACCCGGGTTCAGCCTTGGGACCCGTCTTCGGCGGTGCCGACGAGCCGGCGGGCCGTTTGGCAGGCGCGCGTTTGGCTGCGGGACGTTTCGCAGCCTTCGCGGGGCGGGCCGGTGTCGCGGGCTTTGGTGCCTCGCCGCCGACGGGCTTCTCCGGTGTCGCGGGCTTTGGTGCCTCGCCGCCGACGGGCTTCTCCGGTGTCTGGCTGGGCTCGTTAGCCGAATTGTCCTGGTCCGCCATGCGCCTGCTCCTTCGCAAGTTTCGGTCGTCCTGGGTGTTCGTGGCGCGTTCGCCGCCACGATGGGCGGCTCACACCCGAATCTCTGCCGCCCCGCCGTTGTCCATCATGCCGTCACACCGGAAAAAGGCCAGTCGGCCCCCTAACGGTTTACGACTGACGACGCTGAGTCCAGATGAGTGCCGCACCCACAGAGACCACCACAGCCACGACAAATGGCCACATGGGCAGGTCGCCGTCGGCAGGATTCGCCGAGGGCGACGGAGCGGAAGAACTCGTGCTCGATGGCTGCTGCGACACCGCGGGCGCGCCTGCGGAGGCCGGTGCACCCGAGCCGGTGCTGGTGAACTGCCAGGATCCGTCGACGGGATGCCCGTCCTCGGAGATCACCCGAAAGTTCACCGTGTACTTTCCGGCGGGTGCTCCCGGCTTCATACCGACCGAGATCGTCGCACCGGACACCAGCGGATCGCCCGCCTGCCACTGGTCGGTCTTGGCATCCGGGCCGATGATCGTCATCGCGGAAAAACGCTTCTGCAGCGGCTCGTTGAAGGTGGCGCTGACCTGCGCGGGAGGCCCGGATAACACGGCGTTCTCGGCCGGATCGGAGGACACCTTGACGGCGTGTGCCGCCGCCACACCCGGCAATGCCAGGCCCAGCGCCAACACGATGAAGGCCGACAACAACACGGACACCGACTTGCGTAGAACCGTCATCACTGCTGCCTCCGCCGATTTGTCACCGCGAGCACGAGCGCGACAGCACCGAGGACCAGACCGATACCGCCGAACCAGCGGGCCGTCTTGTCCGGATGTGCCGCGTTCTGCCCGGAATCATGGGTTGCCGACACCTGAGGTGCGTGCGCCGAGTGTCCATCGTGGTCGGCCTTGCTCTGTGTCAGGTCGAGTGTGGGTGCGGGGTGCTCCGGCTCGGTGCCGTCGGGCTGGGCCCGCTGATCCCACCTGACGACCTGGCCGTCGGCATATGTCTGTGTTGCGGGGAAGACCACCGACTCGGTATCGGGAAGCTTGACGCGTACCCGGAACAGTGCGAACTGGTCGGGCCCAATCCCATTACCCGGGACGGCCTTCCATGTCACCGACCGGACCGTGCCTTGAGCGGCGTCCCGATCCACGGTGCTGGTCCAGCCCGGCAGCAGCTCGGTGCTCGCCGAACCGACATCCGGCAGCTGGACGGTCAACTCGGTGGTCAGCGCCTTGCTCTGGGACTCGTTGGGAACCGAGAACTCCAACGTCGCGTAGCCGCCGCGGGCGGTGTTATCCGTGGTCACGCGCACGTGGGCGGACGCCGGAATGGCGAGCGCCAACAGCGCCGCGGCCGCCGCGGTCGACGCCGCGATCAGTCGAGGGAACATGCGCATGGATTACCTCACTCCGAGTCGGGCAAGTAGATCTGCGTCGATGCCGTCGAGCTCGCGGGCGATGGCGGCATGGGCCGCGCGCCTGCGGGTCGGTGGCATGTGCTCGGAGGCCCCCACCGCGGTACCCAACTCCTCCAGCCGCGCACGGACTGCCGAGGTGAACTTCTTGGTCTCGGCATCCTTGGGCGCCCGGTCGAGTACGGCCTGGAGGGACTGCTCAGCGCCGGCGATACGGGCCGACAGCTCCGCTCCGAATCCTGAGTACTGACCAAGCTCTGCCAGCGGTATGCCAAGGCGATCGGCGCGGCGCTGATCCAGCACCCCGCGGACCGCGATGGCCCCCTTGTACAACACCGGCAGGAGCACCGGAGCGAGCAGCCGCACCACCGTGAGGGTGCGTTTGATCCGCGTCGGAGAGAGCAGTTTGCCCTCTCGCACCGCCCTGAGCTGGTCCTGGGCGATCTGCCGCTGAGCCTTCAACGTCGCGAGCTCCGTCTTGCGCGAGTCGCGCCGGGCGGCGGACTCCGAGCGCGCCTGCATGAGCATCCGTCGCCGGTCGTTACGCGCCGCCAATCTGGCTTCGAGCTTGGCCTTCGCCTTCAGAGCCCGAGCCTCGGCGCGTTTCGTCGAGCGGCTCTTGCGGCTGGTGAGAAAACCCATCCCAGCGGCCTCCGTTCATCGCGTTGCGAGTGTGGCGCTAACCCTAGCGCGCCGACCCGCGCTGGCCCCGTGCGGATGGGGCGGCGTATTTAGGTGGTCGCCCCGCACGCTGCAAAGGTTCCCGGCAGCCCCCAGCGAAGTCTTAGAAGCCCCCATTCGGGTGGTACATGGCGAACATGAGGTGAAAGGGCCCACAATGTGCGATAGATATTTGACCTCCGAGCAAATTCCCGGCATTCTGATCGCGTGGGGCGACATCGAGCAAAGCAGAGTAGGCGGAGCCAGCAGCTGAAGCGTGCTTCGGCGCGCGCTGCTGTGGTGACGGTGCTCAGCTCGGGGACGCTCATGGGGGGATTCGGGGTTTTCGCCGTATCGACCCCAGCTGCGGATGCAAAGCCCGGCGGCGGTTCCGGTGGTGACAGCGACCACGACCATGGCTTGGGTGGCGCGATCCACAAGATCACCGGCGGCCTCCTCGGTGGCGGAGTCGGCGGAGGCGGTGGACCCGGCAGCGGCGGCACGCGCAACGCGCCCTCGTCCCCAAGCTTCGGCAAAAGCCTGCACAGCGGCTCTGGATCGGAAGGCGCGGCCGGCGGTAGCAGCAGCGACTCCTCCGCCGGTGACAAGGACAAAGGCAAAGATAAAGACAAGGGTCCGGGCGCGAACGTTCCCAAGCCGGGGTCTGTCGGCGCCAACGGCAAATCGCCCGATCATGGTGCAGGCAGCCATGATTCGAGCACTAACAGTCCTGGTTCGAGTATCAGCACCCCCAACGGTTCGAGCACCAGCACCCCCGGCTCCTCTAGTGGTACGTCCGGCGTGGGGATCGGTGTCGGCCCCGAGATAGCGCTGCCGCATTCGGGTGGTGCCGCGGGCGTCCATACCCCCAATGCCACGGCAGTCACTGCTGAAATCCCCAGTGGCGCAACAACTCACACCGAAACGTCACCGACGTTGAAGGGCGCCTTGGGCTCCGTCGCCGGTGCCATGGCCCCGAAGACGCAGACCGCCACGACGCCCAAGACCGACACCGCGACCTCGCCGCACAACGCGACGGCACCGGGTGCGACCGCGACGGTGGACACCCCCGCTTCGGGCCCTACGCACACAGGGCACGAGGCGTCGTCCGAGGAGCCCAGAGTTCCGGGCGTCACCCTCAATGTGGGCGGGCGCACCATCGTCATCTGGAAGAAAAAGCCGAGTACATCGACGCACACGCCGGGTGCCGGGGGCGATTCGACGCACGAGCACGAATCCGATGACCACGATCACGTGATCACCCTGCCCGGGCTTCCCGGTATCGGTGGCGTCCCGAACCCGGCAACGCCGTCGTTCGGTGGTGCGGCCGGCACCCGGAACCCTGGCGGAAACCCCGGTATTCACACCGGACCCATAGCTCCGCCGACCGTACCCACGCCCAAGGCTCCCGCCGTCGCGATCGCGGCACCGCCCGCACCGCCGGTCATCGCGCCGCTGGCGCCGGTCGTGCCGCCGGCACCGCCGGTCGTGACCATCAAGCAGGCCGAGGGTGGTCGGGGTGGCGATGCCGTCGTGACCGCGGGCGGGTCCCAGCAACCCGAGGCCGTCACCAAGCCGATCGAGCAGTTCGTCGCGGCCGAGACCGTCGCGCCTCGTACCGGCTACGGCGACTACCTCCGACTGACGAAGACGTCCGAGATCGCCGCGGTGGCCATTCCGGGTGCCGTGGGCATCGCGATGATGACCTTCGTGGGAGGCGCCATCGGATACCGGCAAGCCAAGGCCGGGCATACCGTGCGTGCCTCCGCTGCCGCCCGCTTCCTGGAGTAGGGGAGAATCGATACAGCACCCCGTCAGGGGTCTGTCCGGGAAGGTACGTGTTGAGGGGAGACGCACATGGGCGCAGGCCGTCGTGTGACCGACGCCGTCAACGCTGTGCTGGATCTGGCCCCGCGCAAGGGCGAGGTGACGCTGACCGCGCTCGTGGAGGCTGTCGGTCGCGATCGGGACCGGTCCATCGAGATCATCTCGGCTGATCTACCGTCCGGGGTGTGCGGTCAATGGCGCCAGTACGAGAACGAAGACATCTTCATCATCCAGCGCGGCCTGCCCACCTGGGATCGCACGCTCGCCCATGAACTTGGGCATGTGGTGCTGCGTCACGAGGGCATCTCGGTGGTTGAAATGGCCAGGGACGAAGCCGAATTCGCCAGCGACGACCTCATCGCATACATGCTGTCCCAGCGCACCGGATGCATGGGTGCGGCCGGGATGGAGGCCGAACAAGAGGCCGAGGACTTCGCGGCGTTGCTGCTCTACCGGCTTGGTCGGCTGCCCTCGGACCGCGCTTCCATTGTTCAGGTGAGGCTCGGGGAGGCCTTTGGGTGATCGCCTGGGTGATTGCCGGGCTGCTGGGTATGGCGACGGGTTTACGCATCGGGTGGGTGCTCGTCCACAAACAATCCCCGGTAAGCACCGGAATGATCGTTGCGCTGGGGAGCCTGGCGCTGGTGTCGGCGCTGAACTGGGAGCCGCTGACGATTCTTGTGGACAGCTCGTTGGGCTGGCCCAACATCTCGGTGGCGGTGAGCCAGGCCGCGCTGACGGCCTGCGCGGCGGGCAGCTGCGTGATGATCACCAGCATGTCCGCCAGCCGCACCGCGGCGGCCAACAGGCGATGGGCGCGCTGGCAGTACCTGGCCGCGGCCGTGATCGCCGGCGCCAGCCTTGCCGTGTTCTTTTCCCGCGGTCCGCAGCCCGAGATGACGCCCCGCGAGTTTCTCAAGCACGATCTGGGCGGATTCGCCTCTGGCACAGCCTGGCTCATCCCGATGCTGTACATCGCCGTCGCGCTATCGGTGGTGCTGTGGGCCGGGATGGCCTACTCGAATCGCAGTCGTCGGGGCCGCGCCTTGTTCCTTTTCACCGTGGGGATCAGCCTGCTGGTGCTGGCCGTTTTGGTGGTGGCCGGTGTCGCGGTGGCCAATTCGGAGTATGTGACGATCGGGACAGCGGCCACATTGATCGGCTGTGCGATGGCGATGGTGGCGGTCGGGTCGCTGTTGCCGACCTTTGAGACCTGGTTGGTCGCTCGACGTGAGATGTTCGTACTGGCCCCGTTGTACAACGACCTGAAGAAGCGTCAGCCGGACGCAGCGATCGGAGTACGGCCGCGTGGACCGCTGGCCTTCCAGGTGGCAGACCGGATGGCTTACATCTCCGATGCGCTCTTCCTGGAGGCGATGCACGCCCAGGGGCTAGACCCCGAATCGGAGGGCGAGGGCGATATCGACCTCGGTGCGGAACCGGTGAAACTCGATGTACCACCGGACGCGCAAGCCCACGCGGTAGTGAAATGGGTTCTTACCGAGGGCGATCCGAAAGAGAACTTCCCGGGCCCGGAATGGCTACACCAGCCTGACGGATACTCCGATCGCGAATGGATTCTCGCGATTGCCACTGAGTACCGCAGGCTGGTGCGTGCCGAACATCGTTCTTAAGTTTTTCATCGCCGTCCCTCCGTGCGTACCCCGCCGGCTCGATGAGCGGTGAACGCCAAACTGACCGGTCCTTCCCCGAGTGGACCGGTCAGGCGAGAAGCGGACTAGCTGTCGAGACCCTCTTGGCGACGGTATTCGTCGACGGCCTGCGTGATGCGGTCCTGTGCCTCGACGGACAGCCCCACGGTGCGGGCCGCGATCCGACGGACACCCTCATCGCGCATGTTGGCGAGCCAGGTCAGTTCCTGGTCGAGCTTCTCGTAGTACTCATCGTCGGTGAAGTACGCCGGCTTGATACGGAAGAAGTTCGCGAGCGCCTTCATGGTTGCCGACGAAGGGTTGGTGCGGTTACCTGATCGCAGCTGCGACAGGTACGGCGCGGACATGGTGATGCCCTCGGAACGCAGCGCCGCGATCACCTCGGCAGAGGTGTGGGGGCCGCGCCCGGGTGGGTACACGGTGTCGAACAACCGATTCAAACGTGCGGTGAACGTGGTGCTCATCGAGCCTTACCTCCACAAACAGATAAAGTTGCTAATTCGGGGGACGTATTTGCTGCCCATCGTAACCTTAGTTTTGCCTGGAGCCAAGCGCAACCATCAAGTTCGCCCAGGGTGGACGTAGTGTTCGGTTATCCAAACCTGCTAGCTCGGGCACATTTGTGCAGCGTCCAATATTCGGGACGATCTGGGAATCTTCGTTCTCAGGCAAATGATTGATGAATCCCCAGTGCGATGGCTCGGAGGCTCCACGGTGGGCCGTGCGGACAGGTCGCATTCGTTTCCTAAGTCGGCCGGACACAGTGCCCGGCTGTATAACCTGCTCAGTTGCTACTGGCACCGGCGCCACGCCTTCTCCGCGCATGCCTCGCTGACCTGGCCCGATGTCATGCCCGTGACGATAACGGCAGCTAGCGATTATGGCGGGAATCGCCGCGCAGAGGTAGCGTTTAAATACCGGAGCGTTGATGGCAAGTGTGCCCGTCAGCAGGGCATCGCCTCTGACCAGCGGTAAATCCACGACCAAAGACTGTGAGCAAGATCACAGCAACCACCGGGGGCGTGCGCTCCGTCACTGCCACCCGAATGCTGCCCGCGCGGGCCGTCGAAGACTCTCCGAAACCGGGATCGTGACGATTGCCGCGGTGATGCCCCGGAGCAGATGTGACGGAAGTTACCGGTGCGGCAGCACCCGTGGGGCACGCGCGCCCGCGTCAGCGCACATCGTGCCCGGTGGCGAGCCCAGCAGCGCTTGGTTCCGCCGATGGTCGCTGCCGGGGCGAGGGCGGTCGATGATGCCCGGTTACCGAGCCCCGGCCTGAATGATTGAGGAATGATCGCCAGGAAGGAGAGACGGGTCGTACGGGCAGTCGCTGGTTTACGACCGTGGTTTGCGTGGTTCTCGCGCCGCATTGAGCTCGCGGAGCGGAGAAACGCCAATCCTGCGCAGAAGGCGATGGGGCGCTAGGGAGGAATGCCCCCGGGGACCTGTCCGATGGGAGGGGGAGGCCGTGAATTACGGCCGGCGATGGCGGGGAGACCCGCAGGCGTCATCGACCAACGGCAGCGCAGCTCATGCGTGATCTCCGTCAGTGTGGGAATGGTTGCCGAGCTGGGCCCGCAAGGCCAGGTCGGCACCGCCGGCCAGTGCTCGGGGCGGGTTGTCGTGGGCGGGCACACCGAACGTAACCGGTTCGCCTACCGGCTGTTTGGCGCGAGCAACGGTGACGGTATGTTTACGCCAGCTCCGCTGGGTCAGCTTCGCGGTCGCGACCTCGCGGGATCGAAAATATCTGCAGAAGAACATATTTCGACCATGGGATGTCATTGGTCGGAATGGCGGGGAAGGCGGGCGGCCGAATTCCGCTACGCGGCAAGCAGCATTGCCAATACGGCCGTGTCGGGATCGCTGATGGGATCGATGCCTACCCGACTCACCACCGATGTCACCGTGCCGTCCGACTCGGCCTCGGCCCATGCGGCCCGATGCTCCAGGCCCAGGTGTGGCAATCCGGGAAGAAGCAGGCAACCCGAGGCCGCACCAAGGCATTCCGGCAGTGTCGGGTTGGTCTCGGATGGCGGATGGAGCATAAGCAACGCCGGTGGTTGATGTTCCGCAAAATGCCCGGGTGCGACGGCGGATTCTCCGAGTACCGTGCCTTCCGCGACGACCAAACCGACCATGCCGGGCGCGGGATCATCAGGAAGATCCTCGCGGGCACCAAAAATCGTTGTGGTGGAAAGCAATCCGGGCAGCGTGGCGATGCGCACCGTCACGATCAGCAGCTGCATCCATTCCTTGGTGGAATCGGGCCAGCGGCCACACACCACGAACCCTCTGAGCGATCCGCCCGCGTGAAAGGGCGCGATCTCGATCGGCTGATCGGAACTGCTTGTCATATCTGCCACGCTCGCAATCACTCTGACATCACAATCCACGTTGCGCGACGCTGCTCTCTCCAGAAGTACCATGCGCGGAGTCGCTCCGCAATTGCTAGCGGACACGCCGAAAACACACTTGGGCCCCGGATTCGTAACAAACCCGGGGCCCAAGCGAAACAGCGAGATCAGCCGAAGATAAGACCCGATGTCTTCGTGGTGGCCGCGGTGTAGCGGTCCTGCACGTCGGCCCAGTTGACCACGTTCCAGAACGCCTTGACGTAGTCCGCCTTGACATTCTTGTACTGCAGGTAGAAGGCGTGCTCCCACATGTCGACCTGGAGCAGCGGGATGATGCCCAGGGGGACGTTGGCCTGCTGGTCGTACAGCTGGAAGGTCAGCAGCTTCTGCCCCAGGCTGTCGTAGCCGAGCACGGCCCAGCCCGAGCCCTGCAGACCATTGGCCGCGGCGGTGAACTGCGCCTGGAACTTGTCGAACGAGCCGAACTGGTCGTCGATGGCGGCGGCGAGATCGCCGGTGGGCTTGTCACCACCGTTGGGAGACAGGTTCTTCCACCAGATCGAGTGGTTTACGTGGCCGCCGAGGTGGAAGGCCAGGTTCTTCTCATTGAGGAAGATCGCGGCGTGATCCCCCTTCTCGCGGGCCTCTTCCAACTTCGTGACAGCGGAATTGACGCCCGCCACGTAGGCCGCGTGGTGCTTACTGTGGTGCAACTCGTTGATCTGTCCCGAGATGTGGGGCTC
Source organism: Mycobacteroides salmoniphilum (assembly GCF_004924335.1). Taxonomy (NCBI): domain Bacteria; kingdom Bacillati; phylum Actinomycetota; class Actinomycetes; order Mycobacteriales; family Mycobacteriaceae; genus Mycobacteroides; species Mycobacteroides salmoniphilum. Next base: position 102,579 of record NZ_CP024633.1, read on the forward strand.
CAGCGCTCCGTAGTCGTAGTCCAAATCGGGCAGTGTGTACTCAGCCACGAGATTCCTTTCGGCTTGCTTCGTATCCGCGGGTGTGCAGATCCATTCAATGAGAAGACACGGCCAAACCGGATGCACCGGATGTGCCGGCCTACCGATTCAACCCTGCTCTATTGCGCAACGCGTCGCAAGGACGCGCGCATCCTGAATTGGCTACCCAATGTTGGCCGGATGAAACGGATCGCCGAGACCGCCGACTAGATCAGGATGAGAAAAGCGAGGCCAGCCGCGAGGATGAGGGCGATGACAAGCGCTCGAAAGGCCGCGACGCGGTAGGAGGTGTTGTAGCAGCGTGGGGTCAACTGCCAGCCGGAAGTGGACATCGACTCGTGCCCTGCCGACTGCGCCGTCATCGCCGCCCTCCTGTCACCCTGTGCAAGTACCGTCACGGTGAGATGAGTCACAACATCTCGCGTGTGACGGTCATCATAGCTCCAAATCGCGATGCGTGAAAATTCACCCTGCATGTACCTGGAAACCCCAGCTAGACCAGCAAATTGGTAGCGTGCTGCGGCGTACCATGAACGGCATGGCTTCTTGGGTAAATAACGTTCGCGATCAGATCTTGGGGCGACTCGAGGACGGACTCGCGTCGGGAAAATCGGCAATCGTCGAGGAGGCTGCGGCCCTACCCGGGCGTACCACCCCGATCCGGATATCCGGGACTCACTTCGTCAGCGGTCACGCGATCGTGCCGCCCTTCCCGGAGGGGCTGGAAACCGCGGTGTTTGGCGAGGGGTGCTTCTGGGGTGCCGAGCGAGGTTTCTGGAAGGTTCCCGGCGTCTATTCCACCGCGGTCGGGTACGCCGGGGGTTACACGCCCAATCCGACGTATGAAGAGGTGTGCTCTGGGCGGACTGGGCATGCCGAGGTTGTGCTGGTGGTGTTCGATCCGCGCGAGGTGACCTACGAGCAGCTTCTGGTTCAGTTCTGGGAGAGCCATGACCCCACTCAGGGCATGCGCCAGGGCAACGATCGCGGCAGCCAATACCGCTCGGCCATCTACGCGACGAGTGAGAGTCAGGCGGCGCAGGCCGCCGAGAGCGCCGCGCGGTATGGCTCCGCACTTGCTGATGCCGGATACGGAGCGGTCACTACGGAGATAGCTCCGTTGGACGGGCCGATCGGGCATGCGTCGCGGCGCTTCTACTACGCCGAGGAGTATCACCAGCAGTACCTGGCCAGGAACCCCAACGGTTACTGCGGACTCGGTGGGACGTCAGTGTCCTGCCCCATCGGACTGGATGTGCCACCTGGCGATCCAGCACAGGCGTGAGCTACCCCACGGCAGTGACTATGAATTCGCTAACTATGCACAGGCAGTGCTACGGTTCCCCGTCGCCAGCCCTGCTGGGCGCCTCCATGAAGTCCTGGCCAGCGCAAATACAAATGAGCAGCCTGTGGTTTGTGGATCAACCTGTGGATACTGTGGATAAGCCGACATTGCTGTGGCGTGCGTCACACTGCGAAAAGTTGCAGGCACAGCAGCCGTCACCCCAATTGAGCGACAGGAATGGACGATGAGCTTCCCTTCGGGCGATGAGGTCCCACAGGTCGGCATCGACGAGATCTCGGCCGCGTTGGATCTTGGTGTCAAGTTGCTTGACGTCCGCGAGGACGATGAGTGGGCGGCCGGACATATTGACGGCGCGCAACATATACCGCTCGGCGATGTGCCCTCCCGAATGGACGAGCTCGATCCGGATGCTCCGCTGTGGGTGATCTGCCATGCGGGCGGGCGATCTCAGCGTGCCGCCGCCTACCTGAACCGCAATGGATTCGACGTCAGCAACGTTTCTGGCGGCATGCTGGCCTGGGTACAGGCAGGTAAGCCGACGATCAGCTGAGTTCCCGGCGACCTCGCTCGCGGGTGGGCGCCAGTGCACGACTCGCTGCCGGTTGCGCCCCCAGGCCGTTACGCTGGACGAATGATCCAGGTGTGCTCCCGCTGCGGTACTCAGTGGAACGTGCGTGAGCAGCGTCGATACTGGTGCCCGCGGTGTCGGGGCACGCTGCTTGAGCCGGGGATGACTGCCTCGCCACGTCCTCCCGCGTCGACACCCGGTCCGCCTGCCGGGGCGCAGTCGCCGGCTGGCAAGTACTGGGTTCCGCCCACCGCACGGGGTCCCGTGGCAACGCCCGCCGGGCGTCCTTCGGCCCGTCCCACGCGGCTTCCCGCGGGATATCGATGGATTGCCGTGCGTCCCGGCTCGCCACCGACACCGGCCCGTCGTCGGCGGCCGCTGGGACCGACACCGCGTTACGCGTACATCCCCCGCTGGGGTCTGGTAGACCACATCGAACCGGCGGGGTCCTCACGCCAAGGGATAGCCGGGGGGCATATCCCCAGCCGGGTGCTCGAAAGGCTCCTGCTGGCCACAATCATCACCCTGGCAATCGTTTCGTGTGCGCATTTTCTTCGATATGCGCTGATGGTTTACAACCGCGGAGCCCTGATTCCGCGGTTTCTCGCCAGCACCTCGAACGGGCTAGTGCTCTTCAGCGTGGCGGTTGCCTTTGCGGTGATGGCCGCCACCGCGTGGTTCCTCACCGACTGGATGATCGAGCGGCGCGCTGAAACATACCGTGACCTGGGATTTGATGATCCGCGGGCGCGGTGGGAGATCCGCGTGGGCTGCCTGGTGCCGATCGTGAATATGGTCGGCGTACCCCTGCTGCTTCTCGAGCTCGCCAAGATCGAGAACCGGTGGTATCGCCAGTACCGAAACATTGTGTGGTGGTCGATCCTGTGGGGTGTGACCTGGCTGCTGGTGCTCGTGACATGGGTCGTCCGCGATCCGCTCACGGTGCAGGGCGTCGCCGACAACGCGCTGTTCACCACCTTCGACTACGCGATCGCGGCGGTTGCGGCCTGGTCGCTCCGGCGCGTGTACAACGGCTTCACCGCGCCGGAAGGACAGCACCGGTCGGTGCGCTGGCTGGCGGTGGAATCCCCCCGGGGTCCGGTACCCATCGATGCCGATCGACCAGATGTGCCGGCGACACGCGGGGACAATTCCGGCGCTGCGGTTGAACCGATGGGGCAGGAACCGGCAGCATTGGAGCGTGACCGAGTCGCCGGAGCCTGGTGATGGAGCGGAGCCTCAGCTTGTGCAAGGAGCCGACGAGATAGACGGCAGGGCCAAACGGCATCCGTTCGTCGTCGCGCATCGAGGTGCGTCGGCGGACCGGCCCGAGCACACCCTTGCCGCCTACGAGCTCGCTCTCGAAGAGGGAGCCGACGGGGTGGAATGCGATGTCCGCCTCAGTCGGGACGGGCAGCTGGTCTGTGTGCACGACCGCCGGGTGGATCGCACGTCCAACGGGACCGGGTTGGTCAGCGAGATGACGCTGAGCCAGTTGCGCGCGTTGGACTTCGGCGGTTGGCATCCGGGCGGCGCGGAGATCGAATCAGGCACTGAGCTGCTCACGCTGGAGGAGCTGGTTTCACTTGTCCTCGACTGGAACCGTCCGGTGAAACTATTCATCGAAACCAAGCACCCGGTCCGCTACGGGTCGCTGGTGGAGAACAAGGTGCTCGCCCTGCTGCACCGGTTTGGGATCGCCGCACCGGCGTCGGCAGATATGTCACGGGCGGTCGTCATGTCGTTCTCGGCTGCGGCGGTGTGGCGTATCCGGCGCGCGGCCCCCATGTTGCCGACCGTGCTACTGGGCGAGACGTCCCGGTATCTAGGAGGCAGCGCGGCGACCACCGTGGGAGCCACCGCGGTGGGGCCGTCCATCGCGACCCTGCGTGAGCACCCGGAGTTGGTCGACAGGGCGGCCGCTCAGGGACGCGCGACATACTGCTGGACCGTCGACCACTACGAGGACGTCGAATTCTGCCGGAGCATTGGCGTCGCCTGGATCGCCACGAACCATCCTGGCCGCACCAAATCGTGGTTGCAGCGGGGCCTCACCGGCACCACGTTGTAACTGAATAAATCCCATTCGCCTTCGGCCTAGGACAGATACGTCGCAGGCAGTGTCGCGGTGAGGAACCGGCGTTCCGCGAATTCCTGGGAGTACGGCGCCGGCTCGCCGTCCAACGGACGGTCATAGCGGTCAGCGAGTTCGTGACCGGTAGTGGTACTCGTCAGCCAGCCATGCCCCGACAGCCATTCCCCGGAGAGGGTACGTCCGTCGTTCACCGGGGAGCGCCCGTCTGCCTGTAATGCGTTCGGGCCCAATGCATCACGAACGTCAGCCCATGGTTGACCAGAGGGGGCGATGCCATCGGTGTCGGTGGCGATGCTGCTGCCGAGCGCGGACATCTCGATGACTCGCTCAAAGAGCGCGTCATGGCTCGGGCCGGGTAGGTGTGAGACCAGCGCCTCGGCCAGCCATGCGGTGGGCAGATCGGGATCGAAGTCGGCGGCGGTGAGGTCCGACTGCCATGGGCCGCTGAGGAATGTTCCGACCTGTCGGCGTTCGGCACGTGACTTGGCGCCGCTATCGGCGAGCACCTCTTGCTTGAAGCTGAGCAGTTCGGGGTAGTCGACCTCGAACACCGTGGTGCCCTCGGGCCAGTCCAGCCGGTAGGCCCGAGTGTCCAGTCCGCCCGCCAAGAGCACCACCTGTCGGGCGCCGGAATGCGTCGCCGCCAGGAGGGAATCGTCGTAATGCTTCGTCATGAGAGACCGACAATGTGCGATGAAGGATTTGTGGTCGCTAGTCGAGTCCACAGCAACGGGAGAATCCGCTGGTTGGTGGTTCAGTAGCGCCAAAGCGTAGGGCTCACCCGACGCCATTACCAGATGCCCGGCCAATGCATCGACAAACAAAGGATTGGCGCGAAGTGACTCGATGGCACGAGAAGCGGTGAGCGTCAACTGAATGTGTCGGCCGCGGAACATCCGGTCCACCGCCCCCTTCCCGGCGCGTCGTCGTCAGAGATGGCAAATCAGTATCTGCCATTCAAGATTAGCCGACGGGGGTTACACGAATGGGTGTGATGGGGCCGAAAACAAACTCGCCCTCGTCCGCGACCAGGGTCGAGGACGAGGGCGAGCAGTCAGAGATGCGTCAGGTTGACTACAGCGAGCCACCCGCGGCCGGGGGTGCGGTGGGATCGCTTGATTCGACCGAGATCTCGCGCGCCACGAACTCCTCGAGGTCGAAGTAGTTGTCGCCGGCACGCTCGGCGACTGTGAGCAGCGTGTCCATGAGGGCGACCTCTTCCACTTGCTCCTTGAGGAACCACTGCATGAACTGCTCGCCGATGTAGTCGCCCTCATCCCGGGCGGTACGGGCCAGCTCGGTGACCTGTTCGGTGACGGTCTGCTCCTGAGCTAGCGCCAGGGCCAGCGGCTCGCGCGGCGCGGTGAATCCGTTGGTCACCGCACCTACGGCGGGGATCTCCACGGAGACGCGCCGATCGATGAGGTACCGCACGATCATCATGGCGTGATTACGCTCTTCGACTGCCTGCTTGTAGAAATGCGCGGCGAGCTGCGGAAGGTCGGCGTCATCGAAATACGCGGCAATTGCAATGTATTGCTGCGACGCGGTGAACTCGTGGCCGATCTGGTCATGGAGGAGTGCGTTGAATTTAGTTTTGGGGGTGTCGGTCGCGGACATGAATTCGACAATAGACCAGGTCAGGGGCCTTGTCAGCCAAGGTCAACCTTAATGAGGTTATCGTCACCTAAGTAATGATTGAATATTACGCAAGCGAATTGGCCGTTTATTAACTTAGCCAAAGTTAATGTGTGTGCACGGCGTTAATTGGGAATCGCCGTGCGCAAAATTGACCTAGAGATTGACCTAGAGTGCGCCGCCGGCGGCAGGCGGCGCCGTCGGATCCGGGCTGACGGGGCGGCTGAGTTCGCGCGCCACAAAGTTCTCCAGATCGAAGAGGTCGTGATCAGCGCGGTCGACGACCGTCAACAGCGTGTCCATGAGGGCGACCTCCTCGACCTGTTCCTTGAGGAACCACTGCATGAACTGCTCGCCGTAGTAATCCCCCGAAGACCGGGCCGAGCGGGCGAGTTCGGTGACCTGATCGGTCACGCGCTTCTCCTGCTCGAGGGCCAGGGCGATGGGTGCGCGCGCGTCCTCGAATTCGTTGATGACGGGGTCGATGCCGGGGATCGAGATGGCGACATTTTTGTCGATCAGATAGCGGATGATCATCATCGCGTGATTGCGTTCCTCGACCGCCTGTGCGTAGAAGCGCTTGGCCAGCTGCGGCAGGTCGGCGTCGTCGTAGTAGACCGCAATGGCGATGTACTGCTGGGAGGCCGTGAACTCATTGCGGATCTGGTTACGCAACAGTTCGAGGAATGGTGAGGATGCGCGCGCATGGAGATCGGTGGTAGCCACATCGAAAAGCCTAGTGCGTCAAGGGGTCGCTGTGGCCGGGTCGGGCAAGAGGTCTGTGGGAACTTGCTGACCGGTACGTAGAGCCTCGAACAGCCGCGCCGAGGCATCCTCATCCCACGTGACGACGTCTCCCGCCCAGTTCGAGGAAAACGAGCCGATAGGCATAGTCAGGTTCTGCACGGAACCCGCTAGGGCCAGACCTAATTGGGCCAAATTCCAGCTGTGATCGCCGTGCGCGATGGTGATGGCGTCGGCGGTGGATGTGGCGAGCGGATACCAGCGGAACGGGTTGGCCCATACGGCCGGACTGCTGACGCGGTGAAGCAGTGCGGACATGAACGCCCGCTGGTGTGTCATGCGATCCAAATCAGCGCGAGGTGTGGCCCGGCTGCGTACGTATCCAAGTGCGTTGGGTCCGTTGAGTGTCTGGCATTCGGGCGCCAGGTTGATTCCGGCCAGCGGATCGTCGATCGGCTCGTCGAGGCACATCGCGACGCCGCCGATGGCATCGACCACCGAGGCGAATCCACTGAATCCGATTTCCGCGTAGTGGTCGATGCGCAGTCCGGTGGCTTGTTCGACGGTTTGGGTGAGCAACGCCGGCCCGCCCAGTGTGAACGCGGCGTTGATCTTGTCGCTCCCGTAGCCGGGGATGGGGACGTACGAATCACGCGGGAGGGACACCATGGTGGCCGACCCGCCGTCGTAGAACGCGGGTATGTGCACCAGCAGGATGGTGTCGGTGCGGCCGTCTCCGGTGTCTCCGCCGGTAGCGAGCTCCGCTTCCTGTTCCGGGCTGAGGGCTTGGCGGCTATCCGAGCCGACCAGAAGCCAATTGGTCCCGCTGCCGGTTGCGGGGCGTTCCGGATACTCGGTGAGTGCGTCCACGCGCTGTATCCGCCCGTCGATCCAGAACGCAGCGCCGATGATGGAGCAGAACCCAAGGAGGACAAGGGTCGTCGCGAGAGCGAAAGTGCGCCGTATCCAGGTGCCCCATCGTCGCGTGCGTCGTGGGCGTGATGGTGGCGGGGGCGGCTGCGGTATGGCTGGCGGCGCCGAACGACGCGGCCGCCGATCGCGGGCAGAGGGCCGCGGTGGCGGTGGTTGTTCGCGGCGCGGGGGCGGGGGACTCTGCCGAGGCGGCGGGTTATCGCGCGCCGGGGGAGGTGGCTGCCGCGGATGCCGACGGATGACCTCGCTGTCCTCCCGGTTTTCCGGCTGATGGGGGCGTCGGCCACGGAAGGGGATGGTGGGCTCTGTCATCGTGCGCATCCCATGAGATGAGGCTAATGGAGCCAGACCAGGTGATCCCGGAGCAACGCGAACCCGACGAAGGCAACGGTGTCGATCACGCCATGGGCGACGACCAGCGGCCATAACCGTCCGGTGCGGTGCCAGACGTATCCGAAGATCAGACCCATCGCCAGGTTCCCGACACCTGCCGAGACACCTTGATAGAGGTGGTAGCAACCGCGCAACAGTGCCGAGGACGCGATGGCGCCGATCGCTCCGTGGCCCAGTTGCCGCAGCCGTGTCTGTAGGTAGGCGACGACGACGACTTCCTCGGCCCAGCCGTTGGCGAACGCGGACAGCACCAGCACCGGCAGCCGCCACCAGGTGTCATCGAGGGAGGCGGGAATGACCTGAACACTCAAGCCCATCCAGCGCGCGCCGACGTACAGCGCCAGGCCGGGCAGCCCGATCAGCGCCGCCAATCGGAGTGCACCCAGGCCGTCGGGCCGCCAGCGCCAGCGGCCGAGCCCCATCGAGGACAGACTGAAACCGCTGCGCCACAACAGGTACACCGCAAGTGCGCCCCAGGCCACCAATCGTGTGATCGATACCAGGTTCAATCCCAGGTCTATCAGGCTGAGCTCGGCGCGACGGGGATTGAGGGCGACGGTCTGGCCGGCAAGCCCGGCCAGGACGGCAGACGTGAACTGAAGGAGGGCGCTGAGTGCGCTCATCCCGAAACTGATGGCGAGCACGATCCCGATCTCGATGCGGATGGTGCGCGGTGTCATGTCCGATGAGGCCCCCGTAAACGGGAGGGACCCCCCGCATGCGCGAAGAGATGAAGACTCCGATTCGGCCACGGCGCCCATTGTGGCTGGTATTGGTGGAAGAGTGTCCGATGTGGTGAGCACTCTGCGCTGTGTGGCATCGCCCGATGGGGTACGGCTGAGTCTGACCGTGTCCGGTGAGGGGCCACCGCTGGTGATGGTGCACGGCGCGATGGATTCGGGGGCGAGCTGGTTCGATGTCGCCGCAGAGCTGCGACGGGACTTCACCTGTTTTCTCGTTGACCGACGCGGGCATGGTGCGAGTACGGACGCCGAGGAACACAGTCTGGCGCGCGAGGCAGACGATGTCATCGCGGTCGCCGCGGAAGCGGGACCCGATGCGGTGGTACTGGGCCATTCGTTCGGCGCCGTCGTCGTGCTGGAAGCGTTGCGTCGCGGGCTCGATGTGGCGGCCGTCGTCCTGTACGAGCCACCGCTTCCGGTGTCGGACAGTGTGGCTACGGCGAATCGGGAAGGGAGCGCGGCGGTTCGAGCGCGTTCGTCGACCGTGTCACGGGAGTTCCAGGCGTTGGAGCATTGCGTGGAGGTGCTCGATGAGTACACCCATGCGGTCATCCCGATGCTGCTACTCGAAGGGGCGAACTCGCCGCTGCAGTTCCGCGAGCCGGTGGGGTACTTGGCACGGCGGGTAGCCGGTGTGCGAGTCAAAGAGCTTGTTGGGCAAGGTCATTTCGCGCATCGTGAGGCCCCTGCGATGTTCGCCGGAGTGTTGCGCGAACTGTTGCTGGGTTAGATCTTGCGGGCGCGCAGTCCGTTGAGAAACGGGCAGCCAGCCAGGATGCGCAGTGCTTGGCTCAGGCCTGCGGTGTCGTTGACGGGTTCGTTGAACGGCAGTCTCACGTCGTGGTCGCCCGCCGCGCCTTCCACACGCAGTTGGATGCCGTAACGGTCGATGCCGAGCAGCCGCACCTCGCCGTGCTGCAGGTTCAGGGGAAGGCGCCGTGCCAGTCGTTCGACCAGATCGCGGTGGTCCTGGTCGATATGTGACAACCAGCCGGCCTCGAGTGCGCAGAAGGGGTCGGGCCGCGCGCCGAGCAGTGCGGAGACGTCAACCGATTCGGCTCCTGTCGAGTCGGCGACGACGACGGACTCGACGCTCAGGCACAGCAGGACCGAGCCGGGCTCTGTGCGCAGCCGCATATCGGTGCGGATATCCAGGAGCGCCGGATTGGGTATCCGGCTGGCGATCACGTCGACGATGCCGCGGGCCTCCCGATCGGAGGCGGCCACCACGTTGCCGCGCACCCAGACCAGTGATCTGACCGGTTCACGCACGGGAAGCGGAGCTTGATCGGTCAGCTCCAGGAGGGCGGGCATCCCGGATTGGCCGGCTGCGACAACGGTGGCGGCGATGGCGCTATCCGAGGGGACCGCGACGGCAAAGGTGCCGTCGTCGAACAGATGGTGCAGCGAGGTTCCGACCACGTCGGCTCCGGCGATGGCGAGAGTTGAGCTCGCGGCCCGTGCGCAAGCCGAACGAACGCGCTCGGCGGTGGTGGGCGGTGCTGCGGTCATGGTGACCCTTCCTGTTCAAACCCTGGAGAACCCGAGGAACTGAGGTAAGCCTAAGTTAACAACGGACCGTGGAGAGTGCAAGGGACACCTGTGCTGTCGCCTGTGTCGGGGGTTCGCCCGGCGGCGGAACGCCTAAGGTTTGAAGTGTGCAGCGCATCACGTATTTAGGGCCGGAAGGCACGTTCTCCGAGGCCGCGCTGACCACGCTGCGGACGACGGGACGGATTCCGGGCGCGCCAGAGGTGGAGCCGGTCTCGGTTGCCAGTGCCCGCGAGGCGTTGGTACAGGTACAGAAGGGGGGCGCGGCCTACGCCTGCGTTCCGATCGAAAGCTCGCTCGAGGGTCCGGTAGTGCCGACTCTGGATACCTTGGCCGTAGGCACTCCCCTGCAGATCTTCGCCGAGACGGTATTGCCGGTGTCGTTCACCATCGCGGTGCGGCCGGGTACGTCCGCGGAGGATGTGAAGACCGTCGCCGGATTCCCGATCGCTGCCGCGCAGGTACGGGAGTGGCTGGCGGCCAATCTGCCCAATGCCGAGCTGATCGCCGCCAACTCAAATGCCGCGGCGGCCGAGGATGTGAAGGCGCTGCGGGCCGACGCGGGCGTATGCACGGAATGGGCCGCGCAGCGACTGGGGCTGGATGTCCTGGCCAGCGGCGTCGTCGATGAAGCCCACGCGCACACGCGCTTCGTGCTGGTGGGGCGACCTGGGCCGCCGCCCGCGGCCACCGGCTCGGATCGCACCTCGGTGGTGCTCGGGCTGGGGAACGTACCCGGTGCACTCGCGTCCGCCATGAACGAGTTCGCGATCCGGGATATCGACCTCACCCGCATCGAGTCCCGACCGACCCGTACTGGCCTGGGTACCTATCGGTTTTTCCTGGACTGTGTCGGCCATATCGACGACGTCGCGGTCGGTGAGGCACTCAAGGGGCTGCATCGTCGTTGTGCGGATGTGCGGTATTTGGGATCGTGGCCGAGAGGAGTCGCGGCGCCTGCCGGTGCCAACCCGCCGGTATTGGACGAGGCGTCGGGATGGCTCGCCGAGACACGCGAAGGGAAGCTGCGATGAGCGGGCGTCTTGTCCTGGTCCGGCACGGGCAGTCGTATGGAAACGTCGAACGCCGGCTGGACACCAAACCACCGGGCGCGGCGCTGACCGAACTCGGACTGCAACAGGCGCGCCTGTTCGCCAAACAGTACGAGGAGCATGCGCCTGCGGTGCTGGTGCATTCGGTGGCGCTGCGCGCCGTCCAGACCGCTACCGAAATCGCGGGACATCTGGGTGTGGAGGCGCTTCAGCTCGACGGTTTGCATGAGGTGCAGGCCGGGGAGTTGGAGGACCACACCGGGCTGGGGTCGTTCGAGATTTTCGACCGTACGTATGAGCGTTGGCATTTCGGTGATTTCGGAACCCGTTTGCCTGGTGGTGAATCCGCGCAAGACGTGTTCGACAGGTATCTGCCTGTGGTTGCCGAGCTCCGGTTGCGGCACTTAGAAAACGACGCGTCGACCGGTGATGTGGTGGTGGTCAGCCATGGGGCGGCAATCCGCTTGGTGGCGGCCACGCTCGCCGGAGTGGACCCGGGCTTCGCGGTGAACCATCACCTGCGCAATGCGGAAGCGGTTGTGCTGGCACCGATTACCGACGGACGGTGGAGCTGCGTGCATTGGGGCGATGTGGCCGCGCCCTTCCCGCATCAGGAGGCCGCCAGCGCCGAGGAACTGGCGCAGTCGGCCGACCCGATGGGCTAGACCGCCAGCTGGCTCTCGCCCTCGCAATCGCATTGTGCGGCAGTGCAATCAATGATGAGGCTGTGTCGTAGTAGGTACTGACCGTCGCAGTCACGGTCTGTGCACTCGGCATGTCGAGACGAATGCACGATCAATGTGCCGTGGCAGTGGTCGATATCTCGGATGCAATCACGGCAGGCCACACCGCAGCTGATGGCGTGCCGCCACTCCGGTGATTTCTTCATACCCGTGTTCTAGCACCGAACACCGACAAGTCCTCGTCACCGCGCGGGCTCAGTCAGTGAGTTTCCGGGCCGCACCACATTTGTCAGGCTGTCGCGCAATCTGGACAGGCCCGAGTCGCCGTCTTTAGTCCCAGGCCACGTACCCGTCTGGACGGATCAGGAGTGCGGTCGGTGCATCCGCCGCCGCTGTGGATCCCGATACGCCGTGGCGAGACCGTGTGACGAGCTGGGTGTACGCGCTGCGACGAAGCATCGTCGATCACCGCGACGGCGGACGAGTCCTTGCCGAAACATTCGCTGCGGATGTAGCGACCTTCGCCGTCACCGAGTCGGCATTGTTGGCATGGCGGGAAGCGGGCCTCTCGATTGAGAAAGCGGCACAGCGCATGATTCTGGTGCGCCACTTTATTGTTGGCTTCTGCATCGAGGAACAGGCGCTGAAGACCGTTTGAACTTGGGCTACAGCTCATACTCGGGCAGGCCGCGCCACACGGAACCGTGTAGTGCGGCGGCCGGGCGGGTTCTCGCAGGTATTCGTGCCACGCGGGGAGCGGATTCCTATCGGTATGGAATCGCCGGATGCGAGTATGGGCTCATGGCTGACGACGCTTCCTTGGCGCAGGCTCGGTTGCTGCTGGTTTCGTTGTACGAGCACATCAACGAGGTGTCACAGGCAATGGCCAAAACCGAAGACTGGATGCGGCTTCCCACGCGTCATCCCGTGGCTCTGCGACGTCGGCAACAGCGTGTAGATGATCTGCGTAAGGAACTTTACGAGGCGCATCACCTGGTTACTGGCCTGCACCGTCGATTTCCGGCGACGCGCGACACCGTGTGGCCGACCGCCTCGCTTACCGAGAGGCCGTGACCACCCCCTATTCAAATAACTGTCACGAAGATGAGTTCCACTGCCTCATAGCCGGATTCATCAGTTGACTCTGCTCTCTCGGATGCTAGTAAGTTGAATGTCGCGATGCGCCCGTGTGTTTACGATTGGATGCGGCCGCCGAGTTGGTGTACCACCGAGTAAAGGTTGGCTACGCCCCAGTGTTCGGCAATCTGTCCGTCCCGCACGCGCATCGCATCGACGGTCTCGAATTTGATGACGCGACCGGTCGGCTCGATGCCGAGGAACGCGCCCCGGTGAGTTCCGTGGTATGTCTTGAAAGTAGTTACTACATCACCATCAACTGTCTGCCAATGGATCTCGGGGCGGAAGTCGGGAAATGCGTCGCGTAACCGGCGGTAGAGCACGCGCACGCCGTCCTTGTCAGGCGTTGTTCCCGGTTGCGGGGTGTGGTCCACGAAATCGTCCGCGAAGAGCGTCTCCAGTAGGTCGAAATCACCCCGTCCTTGTACCTGTTCGGTGTTGAGCCGCACGATCTCCTTAGCCTCCGCACCCACAACGTTGTCGCTCATGAACCCGCTCCCGTCCCGTAGGGCCGATCCCCGGCCACCTAGATGATTACAACCGGACTGCGGTCCGGATATTCCGATAGGTGCCCCGCCGCGCGCGCATGGAACGGATGCTCAACAGACAAACCCCGTTCCCGATCCGTTCACGTGCCGTAAATGTGGTCATCTTAAAAATCATCCATACCCCAAAGGGGTACCAGGTATCACCTCCGGGCTTCCCGGGGATGGACCGTGTTGGACAACTGAGAGGCACCGCCGCCACCATGCTGAAAAGTCTTGCCGTCCTGACCACCGCATGTGCGCTCGGTGCGGTCGCGCCTGTGGCCCTGGCGGATCCGCCGGGCGGCGAGCCACTTCCGGACGCTGCGGCCGCCGATTCGGTACCGGTCCCGCCTGCGGTAGACGGTGCCGTCGCGTCCGCGGAGCCGGGCACCCTACGGACGCGAGAGGGCTGGATGCTGGCTGTCGCGGCCAAGGACGAGGTGCAGTTGCCTGTCGCGCCGTTGACCACGGCCCTGTCCTCGCGCGAATATCTGGTCGGTGGCACCTTCCTCGGAGCCATCAAGGGGGCCGGTACCACCAAACTGACCGACGGTACCCTGGAGGCTGGATACCAAATCGGTTGTGGGATAAGCGCTGCCGAGGTCGACCTGAGATTTGGTGGCGGCATCACGCCACAGATCAGCCCAGCAGGCGTGCCCAGCGTCGGCGGCAACGTCTTTGCACAGGTCCGCCCGACCCTCAAGCCGGGGACCGCGACCATCATCCCGGTCACCAAGATGGCATTCGAGGGGGACACCGCCCGCGTCACCATTACCGCGTTCCGTATCAAGATCGACAGCTGCGTGGGTCAGTCCTTCATCCGCTCCTATGCGATCTTGACCAGTTCCACCGAGGACACGCAGGACGTGATCACCTACATGGGTGTCACCAAGGCTGTCTGACCGCCAAGCACCCAAATCTCAACTCGCTCTGCCGTATCCAGCTTTGAGAGGCGTCGATGACCATGTATAGAGCTCTTGCCACGGTGACTGCCGCGTGCGTACTCACGGGAGCGGCCCCGCTGGCATCGGCCGAACCCATTCCTTCTCCACGTCCCTTGCCCGCCGCAGCCGAGAACCCGCCGCCCCCGGTGGAGGGCGAACCCGGCCCAGCGCTGGACACCGGCGTCGTCGCCTCCGAACCGCCGGCGACCGTCACCACACCGGACGGCTGGGTGTTGACGCTTGCGGCAGAGGAAGAGACCCAGTTGCCGATCCCGCCACTCACCACGGCGACCTCCTCCCGCGAGTATCTGGCCGGAGGCACGTTCATCGCCACCGTGAAGGGCGGTGGCAGCACCAAATTGAAAGGTGGCACGGTCGAGGCGGGTTACCAGATTGGCTGTGGCATCGCCTTGAGTGGTGTTCGTCTGACCGGAAGCGTCGGCCTCTCCTCGTCGATTGGCCAGTCCGGACTCGGCAACATCAGCATGCCCCTGGTGGGAAACATTGAGGTGAGGCCAAAGCCCGGTGAGGTCATCAACGTCTCTGTCACCAAGAAGAAGTTCAAGGGCACGCAGTCGCGCATCACGCTCAAGGACGTCCACATCAAGATCGATGGGTGCATAGGGCAGTCGTTCCTGCGATCCTATGCGGTGCTTACCAGCACGACCTCAGGAACTGAAGACATCATCGGCTACTACGGCGTCACCAAGACGGTGTGAACAGGGCCGGGCCCTACTCCAGGCCAAGGCTCTTGAGCGCGTGCGTCATCCGCTGCGGTGTCGCTGGAGTGAGCGTGGCCCACAGGGCACCGTCGGCAGATGTACTGGGGGTGGCCATGATTCGGCCAAACGCGGTGTCGTACACCGCAACTCCGCCGGGTGCACGGTCGGTGATGCCGTCGACGCGTCGAATCGCGGTGATCTCGGTCATCGCGCCGCGGCGAGCCATCGCCTTCGCGACGGTTACGGCGTCGGCCTTGGTGGCACCGAGAGCCATGAGGTGCCGGGCCATGTCGGCGGGCTCGGCGTTGAGTGCCAGGGCCAGCTGCTCGGCGGGCGCATTGATCGACCCGAACTTCAGTGGGGTGGCATCGCCCAGGTAGCGCCACAGTTCGGCGCCGAGTGAACCGGACACCGATCGCATGGCCACACCCTCGCCATCGTTGACCAGCAGCACATACGCCTCGCCGTGCTCGACCAGGCACAGCCGCAGCATCTGCGATCCCGCCCAACGGCGCACCGCGACCTGACCGGTGGCCTTGCTGGCCGAGGTCAGCATGTCGCGCAGTGTCGGATGAAGGTCTTCGCCCTTCAGCAGGTTGCGCTCCTTGAGCCTGGTGCGGGCGTTTTCCAGGGCGTTTCGATGCTCGACTTCGTCTTCGTGGCGCGGACCTGCGGCCAACACAACCGGCAAAAGGTCATTGCCGGTGATCTCGCGGGTCAGCTCCAGTTCGTCGAAGTCCAGGCGGACGGTCACAGCTCCGCGCTCGCACCGAGGACCGGCGGCGCCACTGCTCCCTTGGAGCCGCCGCGCTCGAACAGCGTTGAGGCATCTACATTTTCGAAGTCGGCGACCTTGTCGGTACCCGACTTGGTGGTCAGAATGTCCGGCAGTTCGACGGGCTTGCTCTCGTCGCCCATGAAGACGCCGGTGGCGCCGATGGCGGTGAGCTTCTCCTCGTCTTCGTCCTCATCCTTCTTGCCGTTGACGTTTCCGACCTTGATGCCCTTGCCTGCGCTCGCGGCCAGCGCGCCGCCAGCCATCATGCCGGCCATCGGCGCACCCATTCCGCCCATGCCCATACCGGAGCCGCCGACGGAGGCCGCATTCGCAGTCATCGAGATTGCCGCCGCGCGGGCGCTCTGCACGCCGGGCACCGAGTCGGGGCTCAGGGGGCTCGGGCCCATCTCGGACAGGCCGACGCCCGCAGCGCTGACACCGGTGTTGCCGCTGTTGGCTTCCGACTTCTCTTCGGGGTACTTGATGATCTCCGGAGCCGCCGGGAACTCCACGACCTTCGCCGCGGGCTCGCTGGCCGACTCGTAGGTCTCCATGGCCTTGGCGGCCTGTAGGTCGAGACCCTGCTCCATGCCCTCGGTGGTGGCGTGGAGTCCGAAGAGCGCTCCGCCGGCCGACAAAGCTTCGGCCTTGGCCTTTTCCAGCTGGGCCAGGTCGTTGATGTGGGGCATGTCGAGAACCGCGGTGCCATAGGACTCGGCGTAGGTATTGGCGGTGTCGCTGACTTCCTGAGTCAGTCCGGCCATCTTGTCCAGCCACTCGGTGAAGGGGGTCAGCTTGGACAGCGCCTCTTCGGCACGAGGTCCGCGGTACCCCTCCACGAGCTTCTCGCTGACGCCCAGGCTGTTCTCGTGCACCTCGGCGAACGCGGCGCTGATCTCTTGCCAGGCCAGTGCGCTGTCGACGACATGCGTCGGGCCCGCACCGGTGGTCAGGTCCAGGGCCAGCTTCTTCGCCTTGCGGGCCACCCAGTTGACGCCAGTGAATCCGGTCATGATCTATTCCCCCACACCATTGATACGGGCGGCGTTGTGCCGTTCGAGATCCACGAACGCCTGAGAGTTGCGTCGGAACGCCTCGGCAATGCGCTTGAGCTGCTCGATACCGTCCCTGGCGACCTTCTCGAAGTTCTCGTTGGTCTTCGCGGAGGCGTGGGCTACCGCAGTGGACACCTCGTCGCGGCCCGCCGAGCCGAACTTCGTGGCCTCAAGCTGCTTGTCGAGAGCTTCCTGCAGTCGCTGCGCCATCGCGTCGTACTCGACAGCGGCATCCTTCATCACATCCGGATCGACCTGCAGAACAGTTCCCGGCTGGTTAGCCAGGTCCCAACGGATCTCCTCACGCTGGGCGGGCGCCGGTACGTCAGCCATCTTCTGTCCCCTTTCCCCCACTTGTCTCGCGTCGTCCTAAGAGCAGATTTGCCCTTTCACTAGAGATGGACGGCGGATCCCTCTGTTCGGTTCCATAATTCTCCAAGATTTTTGGGTTTTTTTCTAGCAAACCTCAGCCGCCTCTTTAGTCCCAGCCCAGCTGGTGTAAGCGTTCGTCGTCGATACCAAAATGGTGAGCGATCTCGTGGATCACCGTGATCGTCACCTCATCGACCACCTCGTATTCGCTGGAACACATCTCGAGCAGCGGCTCGCGATAAATCGTGATGGTGTCCGGAAGCGCGCCCGCATAGAAGCTGTCGCGCTCGGTCAGCGCTATCCCCTCATACAGCCCGAGTAGCTCGGGATCCTCCGGATGTCGGTCCTGGACCAGCACCACCACGTTGTCGATGGCGGCGGCGAGCTTCGGCGGCACGGCGTCGAGGGCGTCGGATACGAGTTCTTCGAACCGTTGCTCGCTCATCTGGACCGCCATCAGGGGCCGGAGTTGGGGGCTGACACAGCTAGGCCGGTCCGGGCGGCGGGGCTCCCGCGGGTGCCTGTCCTGGCACCTGTCCCTCCATCGGCGGTCCCTCCATGGGAGGGCCATCCATCGGCGGGCCCGCAGGCGGCGGTGGTGGACCCGCGCCGGGGGGCAGCGTTGTCACGATCGTGTTGCCAGGCGGATTGCTGGGGTTGGGCGCGGCCGAGGACGTTGGCGGCGCAGACGTCCGCGTCGGCTGCTGGGTTGGTTGCTGGGTTGGCTGTTGGGTGCGGGTCGGCTGCTGCGTGTATGTCGGCTGCTGTGTGTAGCTGGGTTGCTGAGTTGGCTGCTGGGTGGGCGCCGGAGTGGTGGACAACGGGATCGGCGGCATGTTCAGCCGGTCCGCGGGAATGTCCGGCGGTGGTACCGGCGGCTGCCCATTGATCAGTAGTTGCCCGCTCTTGGCGCTGTTGACCAAGGTCGACCATGCGCCGTTACCGAGGGTGGAACCGATGTTGCAGCTGACCTGACGGCTACCCGCGGTCCAACTCGGCAGGGTGATCGTGTTGTACGACAGCGTCAGCGTGGTGGCGCGGAACCCATCGGGATTCCCCATGTATTCGTTCGTCAGGCGGTTGCAGTTGTCCTTGATGAACGCATCCTGATCGGGTTCGGGTGGTACCGAACCCGGGAACTGCTCCGCCAGGCTCACGGTTCCGGTGATCTCCATGGCATGAGCCCTGTCGCAGTCAACCGGGAGCTCGGTGGGCAGGTTCGTCGTCGAGTCGATACCGACACACGTGCCTACCGGCCAGACCTTGGACTGGTCCTGCTCGGCTACCTTGCCGCGGAAGAGCTGCTGCTGGTTGTCGGAGCCGGGGAGCTGTAGCCCACACAGCACACGCCGCTCACCCGCCTCGGACCAGCCCTTCTTATCGGGGTACAACATGCCCATGGTGAATCGGCTGTTCGGGTCGTAGCGATCGCCCAGGTAGCGGTTGATGGCGACCTGGCACTGCTCCTGGCTGATTTCCTGGATGCGCACCATGCTGGGTGGCTGCGAATCCGGCCCGTACTCCGCGCCGGGGAAGGTCCGCAGGTCGATGGACTCTGCGACCTCGAAACGATGATCGCTCGCACAGTCGACGGTGCGGACATCGGCCATGGACGTGGGCGCAGACCAACTGAGGCAGTCGCCACCCTTCGCCGAGTTGAAGGTGCTGTTGCCCGGGGCACCGGTGCTCGGCACCGGGTTCGAGTCGATCCTGTTGACCAGACGGTCCGCCGAGGTCCAGCCGTCCGGCAGCGCCTGGGTGAGACCCGCGATGAACAGGCCACCGAAGGTGACGAGCAGCAGCGCGCGGTGGGTGGAACGCTCCTTGAGACCCTCTTTCAGGCTCTCCCACCAGTGGTTCTTCTCTGACAGAGGGGCCGCGGCGGCGCCATCTGCGGGTGCGTCGGCCTCGCCGCTATCGGGGTAGTCCAGGACTTCCGTCTGCGGAGATTCGGTGGCGTCGGCGGATTCGGCATCAGAGTCCGAGGTGACGGGGGACTCCGGGGCTTCCTGGGCCTCCTGGGCCTCCGCGGGTGGCACGGCAGTATCCACGGACTCGGCGGCGGAGTTCGCGGAGGTATCGGTGCCCACCTCGTCGTTGGTGGATTCGTCCGGGGAGGACTCGTCCCGCTCGACCTTCGGCGTGGGTTCGGCTTCGTCACTCATACTGCAGTCATTGTTACAGGTGGCGGTGTGGGTTAGCCCAGTGATGCTGTCCGCACGCGCAGCTAGATTGAACTCTGTGACAACGATGGAACCTGACCGTGATGACGGCGACGACATCGGCGACTCTTCAGCGGGGGAAGCCGAGCATCAGGCCCGCGTTGCCGAGCAGGTCGCCGCGCTCGCCCACGAGCTATTCGATATGGCCAGGGAAGGCAACGCGTCCACCCTGGCCGCATACCTGGACTCCGGTGCACCGGTGGATCTGACCAATGCGGCAGGCGACACCCTCGTCATGTTGGCCGCCTACCACGGGAACGCCTCGACGGTGCGGTCGCTGATAGCGCGCGGCGCCGACGTCAACCGCGCCAACGACAAGGGGCAGACCCCGTTGGCCGGCGCAGTGTTCAAGGGCTCCGACGACATTGTCGAGATCCTGGTCAAGGCGGGCGCCGATCCCACCGCCGGAACCCCGTCCGCGCTCGACGCGGCACGGATGTTCGGCAAGGACGAGTATCTGAGCCTGTTCGGCCTGTAGGCCGCACGGGGATTCATGGTGAGTGCAACTCTCGCTGCTGTCGCCGCGGTAGGCGAGCGTTGCTGCGTGGCATCTGCCGAGACCAATCCGCACCTCGCTGCCCTGGCACCGCGGCTCGATGAGATCGCGCGCCTCCTCGGTGTCCGATCGGTACTGATCATGCGTTCGGAACCCGGTGCGATGGCTGTCGCTGCCACGGCCGGAGAGGCGGCCGAGCACTACGCCGTCGGGGCCGTCGGTAAGAAAGCGGGAGATGACCCGGGCAAGGTCCCTCTGTACTGCGAGCACGTGGTGGACACCGGTGACGAGGTCTTCGTGCGGGATTCGCGGGTCGACAAGCGTTTCGCGGGCAACGAGGACGAAATCGAGTTCGGCCTCACCAACTACCTAGGGCTTCCCGTTCACGACTCGGCCGGTGAGGTCGTCGGGACCGTTTGTGTGCTTGACGAGGTAGCGCGCGAGTACACGTCGGCAGAGCGCGACGAGCTGGTGGGTTTGCGTGTCCACGTTGAGTCGATTATCCGAGCCGATCGGTCAGCACTGGGCTGAATCGCAGGTGCGGAAACCAGTCACAGTAGTGTTCAGCGGGTGATCGACCTCAAATTCCTGCGTGAAAACCCCGACGTGGTGCGTGCCTCGCAGCGTCTGCGGGGCGAGGACCCGGCACTCGTGGATGTGCTCCTCGACGCCGATACGGCACGGCGGGCGGCGGTGTCGACCGGCGATACATTGCGCGCAGAGCAAAAGACGGCAAGTAAGAAGGTGGGCCAGGCGACGCCCGAGGAGCGCCCCGCGCTGTTGGCTGCCGCCTCTGAACTCGCGACGAAAGTCAAGGCCGCCGAAGCCGAGCAGGTGGTCGCAGAGGCCGCATTCACCGAGGCACACAAGGCGATCAGCAATGTGGTCATCGACGGGGTTCCGGCCGGTGGCGAGCAGGATTTTGTGGTACGCGAGCTGGTGGGCGAGCCGACTGTCATCGAAAACCCCAGGGATCATGTGGAATTGGGTGAGTCGCTGCGCCTGTTCGACATGGAGCGCGGTGCGAAGGTCTCCGGTGCCCGGTTCTACTTCCTCACCGGATATGGAGCGCTGCTGCAACTTGGTCTGCTGCAGTTGGCCGTGCAGACCGCGGTGGCCAACGGCTTCACCCTGCTGATTCCCCCCGTGCTGGTCAAGCCCGAAATCATGGGAGGCACAGGGTTTTTGGGCGCCCACGCCGATGAGGTGTACCACCTCGAGGAGGACGACCTATATCTGGTGGGCACCTCGGAGGTGCCGATCGCCGGGTACCACTTAGGGGAGATCCTCGACCTGAATGATGGACCGCTGCGGTACGCCGGATGGTCCAGCTGTTTCCGCCGCGAGGCCGGGAGCTATGGCAAGGACACCCGCGGCATCATCCGGGTACACCAGTTCGACAAGGTGGAGGCCTTCGTCTACTGCAAGCCCGAGGACGCCGAGGCCGAACACACCAAGATCCTGGGCTGGGAGCGTCAGATGCTGGCCCACATTGATGTGCCGTACCGCGTGATCGATGTTGCGGCAGGCGATTTGGGATCATCGGCGGCACGCAAGTTTGACTGTGAGGCGTGGGTGCCGACACAGCAGGCCTACCGCGAACTGACCTCCACCTCCAACTGCACCACCTTCCAGGCGAGGCGGCTGGCCGTGCGATACCGCGACGAGAACGGTAAGCCGCAAACGGCCGCGACACTCAACGGCACACTGGCGACCACGCGGTGGCTGGTGGCGATCCTGGAGAACCACCAGCTACCCGACGGCAGTGTTCGGGTACCCGCGGCCCTGGTTCCCTTCGTGGGAACCGAAGTGTTGGAACCCACATGAGCAAGATGCTCGACGTCGAGCTGGACGAATTGCGTAGCTGGTTCGGCTTCGGGGTGGCCGGGAACTTCGCCGGGCATCTCGAACAGGCCGGGGAGTCAGCGGATTTCGTGAATGTGGCGTCAAACGGTGTCGCGCCGAAGGGAATCTTCCCCTGGTACGTGCCCGGTGATGGTGGGTTCCTGGGGCAGTTCCCGCTCTCGCACGATGAGACGGTGCTGCCCGAGAGCGACACTCCGCTGAACCTGCAGATCGAACCCGAGGTGGGGCTGGCATGCCGGGTGCATTGGCGCGGTGACGTCGTCGCCTCACTGGAGCCGTTCGCGCTGGGGGCTTTCAACGACTGCTCGATCCGCCGGCCCAACGCTCCCAAGATCAGTGACAAGAAGAACTGGGGAGCGGCATCCAAAGGCGTTGCGCGACAGTTCTTTGAGGTCAGCGATCTCACTCCCGACGGACCCACCGCCACCCTGCGGCTGAACTGTCACCTGCACACCGCGGACGGACAACAGCACGAGTACGGCGTGGACAGCCCACTGCTTGGATACTCCTACTACGGCGAGGTGCTCCTGGACTGGATCACCGAGCGGCTGGACAACCAAAAGGGTTCGCCGGACACGCCGCTGGAGGATGTGGGCGCACTCATGGTGGCCGCCGGGCACCCCGCGCATGTGCTGATCGGTATCGGGGCCACCAAGTACACGAAACTGGGCGAGTCCACGTATCTACAAGCAGGCGACGAGGCGGTGGTGCGCGTCTACAGCACCGGATCCGCTGAGGCATCCGAGCTGCGGCAGCGGGTACGCAACGTCCGCTAGGTGGGACGGCCGGGTCCGGACTGCTGAGTTCGCGCTAGCGTCGGAATATGACCGAAGGCGTGACATCGGATTCGTACCGGGAACTTTCTGAAAGCGGTGTGCAGAAACACAATAGCCGGATGATCAGGCTGCTCCGCCAGAACAATGGCAAGCTCCCCGGAGTATCCGATGACGAGATGCCGGTGCTCATCCTGTCGATCACCGGCGCAAAATCGGGAATCGAACGGCTGACACCACTGGGGTACTTTGAGCACGACGGGCGCAGGTTCATTGTGGGGTCCAACGGCGGACAGCAGGAACCCCCATCGTGGATCTTCAATGTGCGCACCCATCCCGCGGTGACCGTCGAGATCGTTCCGGACGTCTACAATGCCGTTGTCCGCGAGTTGGATTCGAGTGAGCGCGACGAGATGTTCCCGGCGCTGGTGGCCAGGTACGCGTTCTTCGGCGACTACCAGTCGCGGATTGACCGGGTGATTCCGATGTTCGAGTTGGTACCGGCTTAGCCGAGCTTCTTGGACCGCAGCTCGTGGCCCTTGGAGGTCAGGCAGCGGCCGGTCTCCAGGTTCCAGTCCCATCCGTGCAGATTGCAGGTGAGCGTCTTTCCCTCCACCACACCAAATTTCGATAGGTCGGCCTTCAGGTGTGGGCAGCGGCGCTGTATCTCCCAGCCATCCAGGGTGATCGAGGCACTGTCGTCATGGGCCTCGGCGAACCAACCGTCGGCGTAGGCGATGCGCTCGTTGGTGAGGCATTTGAAGAAGGTGTACAGATACTCGTTGTAGCCGCCCACCCGCCAGGCCTTGAATCGGGTGGACAAGAAGATGGTGTTCACCCAGTCCGGTTCGGCATCGCGCAGCACCGTGCGTACCAGCTCAGGCGCGATCTCGAAGCCATAGCGGTACTTCTCGTTAGGAATCGGTTCGCGGACAATGCGTTTAGGAAAATCGAGCACCACGGTCTCGGCGCCGAGGCGCAGTTCCACGGGATAGCCGATGCCGTCGCAGATCTGGTCGGTCTGCGCCATGATCGGCTCGAACGTGGCGCGCAGCGGCTCCAGCAGTCGTTCGCCCGTAGCGGGCGCCCAGGAGGCTTTCTCGGCGGCTAGCACGGGAGCCATCCGTTGGGCGTATTCCTCGATGTATGCGGCCTTCCCGGCGCCGAAGATGTGCTCGGCCTCTTCGTCCGATACCGGGTGTACCAGCGAATTCAATTCGGAGGCAGTGAAATCGGCGATCGTACCGGGAATCATCAGCAGACCCCTGTCGTGGCCGTGCTGTCGCATCTGGTCCAGGAACACCAGCTGGTCCGGGAAGATGTTCGCCGGATCACCGCGGTCGTCGTTGAGGTCACGCAGCTCTGCATCCAGAAAACACGGCGGTCCGGCAGACGGGATCACCCAGGTGGCGCCGACCTGTGCGATGTACTGGCGGCACCGGTCCATCTGCCGTTGCCGCTTCTGGGTGCCAAAGGCCTCCTTGGCGCGGACGGGCATGTCGTAGACCATCGGGTACCAGATGGCCCCCGAGTACTGCAGCATGTGCACGTCGATATGACCGAACTCTTCGGCCAGCACATCGAGGTCGACGGGGCGGGCGTCGTTCATGTTAAAAGCCGTAGTGGTGCCGTCAGACACCACGAGCCCGGAGTCGCCGATGGGCCCGTCGGCGGGTGCTCTCAGCGCGATGATCATGATGTCCAGATCGCCCTTGGGGCCGCTCACACGGTGCTTCACTGAGGTCTCGGTCTCCACGAATGTGTGGAAACCCAGCCCTTCGAGCTCGCGCTTCAGGTCCGGTACCGGATAGTCGGGCAGCAGCACCACCGCGTCCTTGTTGACGTGGTCGGTCAGATTCTTCGGGTCGTAGTGGTCCTTGTGCAGATGCGAGACGTAGAGGTAGTCGCAGTTCCCGAGTCGGTCCCAGTCCAGGGTGCTGTTATCGGGGAACGGGAACCAGGAAGCGAAGTACGCGGGGTTGACCCAGGGGTCGCAGAGGATGCTGCCCGCAGCCGTCTCGATGAAGAATCCGGCGTGGCCGACACTGGTGACTCGCATGACCCCCAGCCTATCGAGCTGCGATTACGGTGCAAAAAGGTGCGTAAGACGCCGGAAAATGCATCAAAATCCCCTTGTATAGAGACGCTACGTAAAATCGGCCTGTGTCCACTGCCGATGGCCTCACTGCCGACGTACTGACCGTGATCGCGCGGCTTAACCGCTGGGTATCCAGCCAGGCCGAGCTGCCTGTACCCACCGCGCAGGCGCGGCTGCTGGCACTCGTGGGTGAGATGGAGGACGCGCGGATCTCGGACCTGGCTCAGGCCGACCACTGCAGCCAGCCCACCATGACCGTGCAGTTGAAGCGGCTCCAGGATGTCGGGTACGTCGAGCGACGGGTGGATTCCGCCGACAAGCGGGCGCAGCGCATCAAGCTGACCGCACGGGGACGCGAGGCTCTTGTTGCCATGCGCGCGCAGCGGCAGCGCGTTCTGGATCCGTGGCTGAGCACGCTGCCGTCCGATGAGCAGCGCACGCTTGCCGAGGCCGCCAGGATCCTCGGAGGCCTCACCCGCCGGATGGCTGCGCAGGTCGATCGGTCACCAGACCCCGACGACGTATTCCCACAGGGCAAGGGATAGCGCGCCCAATAGCGCGACGACGAACGAGGCACCGACCGTGTAGGGCACCGCATGGTGTGGTCGGAGCCGTTGCGCCGTCAGACCGGCTCCGGCCCCGAAGCCGCCGATGACGGCGAAACCGCCCAGCACCAAGTAGAAAACGGCGCCAAACATCGCTGCCCAGATATTGGCTGGACCGCTGACGTAACCCGCCATCGGCACCGGAAACCGGTATGCGACCGCAGTCAGCGCCGCCGCGATAGGACCGAATCCGATCGCGCAGGCCGCGCCCAGTACCGCACAGCGCATGTCCCGTTGCATCATTCGGCCTCGAACAAGTGCCGCAGATAGACGCGCGGATCGGAAAGAAAACGCTGCCAGTGCCCCACCATCTCCAGATCGTTCCAATCGCATTGCTGCACACCATCTTCCCCGAACTCCAGGATGGTGGCGCCAGGAAATGCCGCGAGCACGGGGGAGTGGGTGGCCATGATGACCTGAGATCCCGCGGCGACCACGGCGTCGAGCATCGCCATCAATTGCAGGGACGAGGTGAAGGACAGTGCCGCCTCGGGTTCGTCGAGGATGAACAGCCCGCGCTCCATGTCGCGTTCGGCAAGGAACGCCAGAAACGACTCGCCATGCGAGCGCTCATTGAGCCTGCCGTCGAAGATCTGTTCCGGGGTGCGTTGGTCGACCGTCGTGAACAGCTGGTGCATCGCCTCGGCGCGTAAGAAACAGCCCCCGCCGGGACGCGGGTGCTCGGCATCGAAGGTGACGGCCCACGAGAGATCGGTGTCTTCACGGCCGGGTGGTGGCGCCCAGTATTTGACCGCACCCGGAAGCCGCACCGGGTTGCCTAGGGGGTCGATACCTCCCCATGACGTGGCCACCGACTCCAGGAACGTGGACTTGCCCGAGCCGTTCTCCCCGACGATCACGGTGACGCCGGTGGTCAACCGAAGAGGCTCTCTCGCGATCTGTGCTATCGCAGGAATTTCCAAATACCAAGCATCGGGCTGCTTTTCACGATTGATCGCGATCTGGCGCAGGATCACTCGTCGATGGTATCGGGACTCGTCCTTCTCAGGGAGAGGGATGTACTCTGGAGAACATTCTGAAAAACAGAATGCTCCTATCGCTAGAAACCGTTGGACCTGGGGTTTCTCGCGCACCTACGGTTGAGACATGACCTTGAAAACTCGGTTGACCCACCATTTAGGCATCGAGCATCCGGTGGTCCTGGCGCCGATGGATGATGTTGCCGATGCGCGCCTTGCTAGCGCCGTCGGCGCGGCAGGTGGGCTGGGCCTACTCGGTGGCGGCTACACGAACGAGGCGTGGGTTCGCCAACAGTTTGAGCGGGCGCGGGGCGCCGTGGGATGCGGGTTCATCACCTGGACCCTGAACGGCAACGAGGATGTCCTTGATTTCGTGTTGGAACAGAGTCCCGCAGCGATTTTCCTGTCATTCGGAGACCCCGCGCCCTATGCGCCGCGGATCCGCGCCGCCGGGGTGCCACTGATCTGCCAGGTCCACAACATCGAGCAGGCGTTCCGGGCCGTCGAGGTGGGTGCCGACGTCATCGCCGCCCAGGGGGGAGAAGCGGGCGGACACGGGGCAGGACAACGATCGACGTTCACCCTGGTGCCCGAGATCGTGGACGTCGTCGCGAAGAATGCGCCTCAGGTCCTGGTGTTGGCGGCCGGCGGAGTGGCCGATGGCCGCGGTCTGGCGGCAGCGCTGGCTCTGGGCGCCGACGGGGCCTTGGTAGGGACGCGCTTTCTGGCCGCGCAGGAAGCGGCAATCTCTCGAGCCGCCCAGCAGTCTGCCCTTCAGGCCGGCGGCGACGACACCATCCGCCAACACGTCTATGACATTGTGCGCGGCAAGAGTTGGCCGTCCGCGTACAGCGGCAGGGTATTGCGCAACGACTTCGTCAACAGGTGGCACGGCCACGAAGCCGAGCTCGTCCGGCATCTCGACCGGGCCCGTGCCGATTACCAGACAGGTTTGGCCGGTGCGGATTACACCGTCGCGAATCTGATCGTCGGCGAGGGCATTGGGCAGATACGGAGTATCGAGAGTGCCGCCGACATCATCCATTCCATGGTGGCCCAGGCCGCCGCTATCAACCCGACACACCAAGGAGTCAGCCCATGCCGCTAGTGCGTATCGACGTCACCTCGGATCGGACGCGCGAACAGCAGCGCGCCATCGCCGACGCGGTGCACGAGGCCCTGGTCGAAGTCTTGAAAATCCCTGTGCGCGACCGATTCCAGATCATTACGGGGCATGACTCGGCGGATATCATCGCCGAAGATGCGGGACTGGGATTCCACCGATCGGCGCAGGTGGTGATCGTGCACATCTTCACCCAAGCCGGCCGGACGACGGAGACCAAACAGAAGGTCTTCTCGGCGCTGGCCGTGAAGCTGGCCGCCGTTGGCGTGGCGGGCGCGGATCTGTTCGTGGCGATCAGCGAAAACGGGTCGCAGGATTGGTCTTTCGGCTTCGGGCAGGCGCAATACGTCACCGGCGAGCTGGCCGTTCCGGCCGCCGCGAGTGCGTGATCGACTCCGGTCATGGAGCTCAGTGACATCACGCATTTCCTCGCGGTTGCCGGGGCCGGCGGTATCTCTCATGCGGCGAAGCGGCTCCACACCGTGCAGTCGAATGTCAGCACCCACATCAAGGCGCTGGAAGACGAACTCGGCGTCGAGCTGTTTCGTCGGCACGCGCGGGGAGTGACCCTGACCAACGCGGGGGAAGCCTTTCTCCCGTATGCCGAGCGCATCACGGCACTGCTGAGAGAAGCCGCTCAAGTGGTCGGCGATGAGGCCGAACCCACCGGGACGCTGGCGATCGGCGCCATGGAAACCACGGCAGGCCTGCGCCTGCCCGGCATTCTGGCCGCGTATGCGGCGCACTGCCCGCGAGTCGATTTCACACTCACCACGGGTACCACGGCCGAGCTGACCGATATGGTGAACGATCATCGGCTCGATGGCGGGTTTATCTGTGGCCCCGTCGAGCATGATTCCCTGACAACGGATTTGGCTTTCGTGGAAGAGCTGGTACTGGTCACCGCCCAGCACCGCGCCGATATCCGGGAAGTCTTGGATAGGTCGGCGCGGATGCTCGTCTTCCGCAACGGCTGCGCCTATCGCGACAGGCTGCACGAGGTCTTTGTCGACCATGGCATCGCAGCCCCTCAGGTCCTTGAATTCGGGAGTCTGGAAGGAATTCTCGGATGTGTCGCGGCGGATATGGGTGCGACGCTACTTCCGGTCGCGGTCGTCACGGCATCGCAGCGTGCCTCCGCACTGCGTGTGCACCAGCTGCCGCCCGTCCAGGCCCGAGTCGAAACGCTGTTTGTCCGTCGTGCGGACTCGGCCGTCTCACCGGCGATGTCGCAGTTCCTGCGTCACCTGCAGCGCGCCGATACACCGGTGATGCTGCGATCGGTCGCGCGGTGATCACTCGTAGCGCCCGTATCCGGTGATACCCGAATCATCGGCGGCCACATAGGTCGACAACCCGACTC
Source organism: Mycobacteroides salmoniphilum (assembly GCF_004924335.1). Taxonomy (NCBI): domain Bacteria; kingdom Bacillati; phylum Actinomycetota; class Actinomycetes; order Mycobacteriales; family Mycobacteriaceae; genus Mycobacteroides; species Mycobacteroides salmoniphilum. The sequence continues at coordinate 131,385 of NZ_CP024633.1, forward strand.
CCCTGCCCTCGCCGCCGCCGACCGTGGTCAGGGTGCCGTTGTCGTTGATCAGGACGATGTTGACATGCTGGCCCTTCGGGCTCGGCTCGTCGTACAGCACCATGTCGCCCGGCTTCGGTGCGTACTCGGGGGTCTCGTAGCGCCCTTGATCCTTGAGATACGCGGTGAGCGTCAACACCCCCGGAATGCGCCAGTTCCCGGAGTTCGGGTTGGCGAACGGGCGGCCGGACTCACGCATCACCCAACTGGTGAAGTCGGCGCACCACGGCTCGTCATTGCCCTCCGAGTACTTCACCATCCCGGCCTGCTCGGCGTATTCCTGCCCGAGGATCCGCACCACTGCCGCCCGTCCGGGGGTCAGCGCGGTGGTATCGACGGTGGGAAATGCCGGGCTCGCGGTGCGGGAACGGTAGAAACCGATGGCGCCGCCCGCCGCCACCACCAGGGTTGCGACGAGTGCAACCAGTAACAGGGCCCGGCGGGTCGACAGACGCATGCGATCCAGATTACGGAAATTTGCCGCGGGGCCGCTTCTAGGCAGGGTTAGTCTTCGGCGTCCCACAGTCGCCGGTAGTAGGCCATGCGTTCAGGGTCCGCCGCCACGCCGTATCCCTCGAAGAAGGCGGTGTCCCAGCCTTCGCCGTAGTTCCACGCCAATGACCAGCTGGCAACCGCGAGGTCGGCCCAGCGATCGGCAACCCCTACATCGCCGAAATCCACATGTCCGCACCAGTTCCCGGCGTCATCCACGAGAGTGTTGGGCGCGCACGCGTCGCCGTGACACACCACCAGGCGATCGATCGGTGGATGCTGCGTCAGCGCCTCCGGATGGGCGATGCGGGCCACGCGGTCGGCCACCGCCCAGCTGTACGGACAGTCGTCGGCGGGCAGTCGGTCATGCAGCGCGCGCAGTCCGGAACCGATGGCGCGCACTGCGGGCTCGGGGTTGGCTATCCAGCGGGGCGCGACCGCGCTGTGGCCGGGCACACCGGCGGTGTGTAGCCAATGCAGCGGGCCGTCGGTGTCGACGCCCAGGACCCGGGGAACCGTCGTGTAGTGGCCCGCCCAGGCGAGCTTCTCGGCCTCGACACGCAGGTCAATGGCCGGATGAGGCGCCGATACCTTCACGAATTCACGGCCCGGCCCGTCGCCGATCTGAAACGTGTGACCGCCAATTTCGTTGTGCCACACCGGGAGTATCGGTCGTCCTGCCGCGATATGGGACAGGATCTCGGGAATGGCCACCGGCTCGATCGGAATCGTCACCGTTCCAGTCTGCCCGTCATCGGGCGGCGGGTAGCGTGCCGGACGTGAACCTCAACGACTTCCAGGCGCTCTACGACTTGTCGGGACGTACCGCGATTGTCACCGGCGGGACCCGCGGAATCGGATACGCCATCGCCGAGGCCCTCGGTGCCTGCGGGGCATCGGTGGTGGTGTCCAGCCGCAAGGCCGAGGCCTGTACCTCCGCGGCGAAGGAGCTACAGGACAAGGGGTATCGGGCGCTTGGCGTGCCCGCCCATATGGGCGACCTGAGTGATATCGACGGGCTGGTCGCGAGCGCGGTCGACGAGTACGGCGGCGTCGACATCGTGGTCAACGCGGCGGCCAACCCGGTCGCGCAGCCCATGGGCAGCTACACGCCGGAGGCGCTGGGTAAGTCGTTCGACGTCAACGTGCGTGGTCCGGTGTTTCTGGTGCAGGCGGCGCTGCCGCACTTGACCGCCAGTGAGCATGCCTCGGTGCTCAATGTGGTGTCGGTGGCCGCTTTTCAGTATGTGCCGATGTTGTCGATGTACGCGGCCATGAAGGCCACGCTCATGTCCTTCACCCGGTCGATGGCCGCCGAGTACACCGGTCGCGGCATCCGGGTAAACGCGCTGGCCCCCGGCACCGTCGATACCTACATGCTGCAACAGAACCCGCAGGAGATCATCGACGCCATGGCGGCGCAGTCCTTCATGGGGCGCCTGGCGTCCACCGACGAGATGATCGGCCCGGCGCTACTGCTGTTGTCGGACGCGGGCTCGTTCATCACGGGTCAGGTGATCGTGGCCGACGGCGGCGGTCTTGTGCAGCGTTAGACGGGTATCGAGTGCACCGGGTGGACCGGCAGCGCTAGGCTCGTCACGTGGAGCCTGTTTATGGAACGGTGATCGGGCTTGCCCGTACCGTCTGGGCCGTTCAAGGCCTGAAATTCACCGTTACGGGTGTTGAGAACCTGCCGACCGAAGGCGGGGCGGTCGTGGCGATCAACCACACCGGGTACATGGATTTCACCTTCGCCGGGCTGCCGGCGTTCCTTCAGAAAAAGGGACGCAAGGTGCGGTTCATGGCCAAGAAGGAAACCTTCGACAACAAGATCACCGGCCCCATCATGCGGGGCTGTCGGCACATCTCGGTCGACCGCGTCGATGGGGCCGCGTCCTACGCCGAGGCCGTCGACAAGCTCAAGGCGGGTGAACTGGTGGGCGTGTACCCGGAGGCGACCATCAGCCGCAGCTTTGAGATCAAGGAATTCAAATCAGGGGCCGCACGCATGGCCATCGAGGCCGGCGTGCCGATCGTCCCGCATGTCGTCTGGGGCGCGCAGCGCATCTGGACCAAGGGGCATCCCAAGAATCTCGGTCGCACCAATACGCCGATCTCCATTGCGGTGGGCGCCCCTATCGAGCCGACGCTGCCGGTTTCGGAGCTCACCGCGCTGCTCCATGCACGCATGCAACACCTGTTGCTGGAGGTGCAGGACGACTACGGCCAGCATCCGGCCGGAGAGTACTGGGTGCCGCATCGGCTGGGTGGGTCCGCGCCGACCTTGGCCGAGGCCGCACAGTGGGATGCGCAGGACGCTGCCGAGCGCAAGGCACAACGCGCCGCTCGCGAGGCAGAAAAGCAGGCCCAGAAAGACAGCTAGATGGAACCGGTTTACCGACTCCTCGAAATCACGGCCAACGCGGCGGTCTTCCTCACCGGGACGACAATCAGATATCGAGGTCTGGGGCAGGTCCCGTCCGGCGGCGGTGCGGTGATCGCGATCAACCACACCAGTTACGTCGACTTTCTTCCGGCGGGTTTGGCGACGGTCCGCGCCGGTCGGCGGCTGCGGTTCATGCTTAAGGCAGAAATGCAGGAGGTGCCTATCATGAACTTCCTGATCAAACACGCCAAGGCGATTCCCGTCGACCGCAGCGCGGGTCACGGCGCCTACGAGGCGGCGGTCGATAGCCTGCGTCGCGGCGAGATCGTCGGGGTGTACCCGGAGGCCACTATCAGCCGTAGCTTCGAGCTCAAGGAATTCAAGAGCGGCGCCGCCCGGATGGCTCATGAGGCCGGCGTACCGATCGTTCCGCTCATCGTCTGGGGGGCTCAGCGCATCTGGACCAAGGACCATCCAAAAAACCTGGGACACAGCAAAATCCCCGTCAATGTCGCTGTCGGACCGCCGCTGGCGCCGTCCTCGGATTTCGATCGCACGACGGCCGAGTTGCACGACGCGATGGAGCAGCTGTTGACCCAGGCGCAGCAGGACTATCCGGAAGAACCCGGCGCGTACTGGCTGCCCAGGCGTCTGGGCGGTAGTGCCCCCACCCCGGAGGAAGCCACCGCGCTCGAGGAGTCGGAATGGGCAGAACGCGCCCGCAAGAGGGCCCAGAAGAAGACGGGACCGGACCGCCCGTGAATCCTCCCGCCCTCATCGCGTCCGACGTGGACGGGACGCTGATCGATTCCGACGAGCTGCTGTCGCCGCGCACCCGTGCGGTCATCGCCGCTGCGGTCGAATCGGGTACTACGTTCATCCTTGCCACCGGACGTCCGCCCCGTTGGATCACCCCGATCGTCGAGGCTCTCGGTTTCGCGCCGATCTCGGTGTGCGCCAATGGATCCGTTCTGTACGACGCGGACAGCGACCGGATCATCTCGGCGGCCACACTCGGCCCGGCGGAGCTCGCCGTGCTGGCCGAGGTTGCGCAAGCCGCCATCCCCGGGGTGGGTCTGGCGGTGGAGCGGGTCGGCCGCAGCGCACATGACGCCGCGACACCGCAATTCGTCAGCTCGCCCGGATACGAGCATGCCTGGCTGAATCCCGATAACACCGAGGTGTCGCTAGACGACCTGCTGAGCTTTCCGGCGGTGAAGCTGTTGGTGCGCAAGGCCGGAGCCCGTAGCGCAGACATGGCCGAGATCCTCGCGCCGCTGGTGACCGAGGCGGGTGCGGCCATCACCTATTCCACCGACAACGGGCTCATCGAGGTGATGCCCACCGGGATCAGCAAGGCCAGCGGAATCGCCGTGGTGGCGGATCAGGTTGGGGTGCAGCCGGAATCGGTCATCGCCTTTGGCGATATGCCCAATGACGTGGCGATGCTGCGCTGGGCTGGACACGGGGTGGCCATGGGCAACGCGCACCCGGATGCGCGCGCCGCCGCCGACGAGATCACTGCCACCAACGACGATGACGGGGTGGCCAAGGTTCTCGAACGCTGGTGGGGCTGAGACATTTAACGTCTGAGCTTCCGGCGGTGCGTTAGGCGGCGGGTGCGAACTGCTCGACCGGGGGCGCCGGGGGAGGCGGAGCCGGTGCGGGCGGTGGCGGCGCGGCCGGCGGCGCGGGGGCCGAGAACTGTTCGGGTAAGGCGTTCTGTGCCACCGGTGCCACCCCGAGTATCTCGCGGGTTTCGCCGTTGATCACACTCGACACCCGGCCGCTGGCCCGGTCGTAGATCAGGGAGCCGTTCTGGAAGTTCTGCACGATGATGTTCGGCTCACCCAGCTCGTCGCCAACGGGGAGCCCCAGCGAGCCACGCTCGAAATCTGTTTCGGCCCAGGCGTGGTAGATCGCCCCGACGACGGGGTGGGTGCCGGTGCCGGGCGAGAAGTACATTGCTCCGTTGCGGAAGGTGGCGAAGCGGGCGTCACCGACAGCCTGTTGTTCAGTGGACGTGGGTGCGCCCAGCGCGCTGTCGGTACTGCCGAGCCTCATCCAGGTGTCGTAGATGGCGCCGCCGCGCATCGCGTCGACGAGATCAGGCGGGTCGCCGTTCGCGGCACCCGCGGCGATGTCACGCAGCCGGGGTATCAAGCGGTAGGCGGCTTCACCCGGGCATTCGGTGTTTCCGACGTCACGGTGCGTGAAAATGGTAGGCAGCGTCACGACTTTTCCTCCGGGCACGGTGGTGAAGGGTCCGCCCTCCGACGCCAGGTCCACTTGTCCACGCGGATCCACCCCGGCGAGCCGAAGACGCCAGCCCAGCATGCGGCCCGCGGATTGCAGCATTGCGGGGGAGGGCTCGTCACGGGTGAAGTCACCGATCAGTGCGAGGCCCCAGCTGTGCTCGTTGAATCCGCCGGTGTGAGCGCCCTGCACGTTGTTGGTGATACCGCCGAAGCGGCCCTCGAAGATCTGTCCGTACTTATCCACCAGCACGTTGTAGGCGATGTCGCACCACTTGAGAGTTTTGGTGTGATACGCGTAGATCGCCCGGATGATGGCGGCGGAATCGTAGGGCGAATAGTTATTGCTTCCGGCGGTGTGGTGAACCACTCCCGCGCGTACGTCTCTGTTGTAAACCGGTGGGCACCGGTCTGATTCGTTGGCGCCCCATTGGGCGCGGGTGATGATCCGTGGGCCGGCCTGGGGCAGCGCTATCGGCGCCGACCAGCGCTCTTCCAACCGTGCCCCATCGGGGGGCGCCAGCTTGGGGCTGATCAGGATGGCATCGAGTCCGGTGGTCAATGGCTGTTCGATGCTCGCGGGCCGATAACCCAAACCAGGGTCGGCCGAGGTCCGGCCACCGTCGGCTCTCGGTGGCTTCACGTTCGCGCCGTACCTGGGTTGCACCGCGATCTGGGCGGAGTGAGTGGTGCCGACAAATACCGGTTCGGTCGCCGCGGGGATGCCCTTGTCTGGGGCCACCGGATCGCCCGACTCAACGGGGTGGAGTTCGTACCACTGCCCCCAGCCGCCGTCGGCTTGTTGTGCCCGCACAGAAACGTTCACGGAGGCCAGGTCCTCACCACGGACGGCGATAAGGCTGAAGGAGTCGGCCTGCTGGATGTCGTGCACGGTGGCCGGTGTGTTCTGGCCGGGTAGTCCGACCTCGGCGGTCAGCACGTCGTGCGTCGCGGCATTCTGCAAGGACTGCGTGGTGATGGCGGTCTCTTCGGCCTGCTCGGGCTTGAGGTGATCGACCACGCTGACGGTCATCACCGTCGCGGTCGCGGCAAGAGCCAGCGCAAGCTGCCGTCTCATGGGCATCTTGCTGACTCGTACTGGCACGTCGTCTCTCCTGGATCACACCGGACGCGCCGCAAGGAGCGACGCGACCACCAGGGATGTTACGTATGGGACAAATGTGACTAGTGATTCGACACGCGTCAAATGTCGATCTTGATATTTGGCGGGTTGGTCACACGCAACGACACCGCAGAGCCTCTATGCCCTGCGGTGCCGTTTCGCTATCTAGCTTGTGTGTCGGGCCTAGCCGGCCGGCGCCGGAGCCGCCGCGGAGGCGGCCGCCGGGATGGCGCCCTTGATGAGGTCAACCGCCTGGGTGATGCCCAGCTGGTTGACGGCCCCCATCGCGTCGCTGATCAGGCTGCTGCCGCCGCCCAATCCGCTGCCGCCGCCGAGTCCGCTGGGCGTACCGAGGCCCGCCAGCGAGGGGTCGGCAAGTGCCGGGTTGGTCAGGCCGGTGCCCAGTGCCGGGTTTGGCGTGATTGGGACTTCGCCAGCGGGGGAGGTCAGACCCGCGGTGCCTGCGGCCGGATCGGTGAGCGCCGGGTTCACGCCCGTCGCGGGAGTGAGTCCCGCGGTGCTCGCCGGGGCGGCCGGGTTGGTCAGGCCGGGGTTGGTCAGCGCCGGATCGGTCAGGCTCGGGGTGGTGGCTCCACCCGGGCTGGTGAGGCCGGGGTTGGTCAGAGCGGGGTTCGTCAGCGACGTGGACGGGCTGGTCAGACCGCCTGGCGTGGTGAGACCGCCGGGGGCGAGCGCCGGGTTGGCGCCACCGAGGCTACCGAGCCCTCCACCACCCAGGCCGGGGATGTTGAGACCGGAAAGCCCGGGGATCTGCACGCCGAACTGTGACGTCATCTGTTGAACGGCGCCCATGAGCTCGCCGGGGAGGTCTGACACGATCGCGGCCTGCACGAATTCCTGCTGTGAAGGCGCGGGCGCGGCGGCCTGCGTCATGTTGGTCGCGAGGGCGATGGCAAACGGACTTGCAACGGCCAGCGCGGCGACCGAGCTCAAGGCTGTCGAAAGCCGGCGGCGGCGACGATTAGGCACGGAAGTCTCCTCAATATCGGGTCGATCACTTATGGTGTACTGCGGTTTTGCGTTTTCTGTGACGGGATTTCCCGTAGGTGTCGGATCGGCGGATCGGCACCGGAACCGACGCTTTCGATGGTAACCAGAGTTACTGGTGTGACTAGAGGGACGAAACCAAATCGTGAGCCAATCGCGACCGGATCCGTACCTGCGAACCCTTGTGGGCTTGTTCTGCGCGGGGCGGATGTCGCTGTCCGGGGCTCGTGGTGCCGGTCCAGTACCCTGACTGCACGTGACCGGAGAAAACCAACAGTTCGACCTGATCGTCGTCGGATCCGGGTTTTTCGGCCTCACCATCGCCGAGCGTGCGGCCACGCAACTGAACAAGCGGGTGCTCGTCGTCGAGAGGCGTCACCACATTGGGGGTAATGCCTACTCCGAGCCCGAGCCGCAGACCGGTATTGAGGTGCACAAGTACGGCGCCCACCTGTTCCATACCTCTAATAAGAGAGTCTGGGACTACGTGCGGCAGTTCACCGAGTTCACCGGGTACCAGCACCGCGTTTTCGCCATGCACAACGGGCAGTCCTATCAGTTCCCGTTGGGGTTGGGGCTGGTGTCGCAGTTCTTCGGCCGCTATTTCACCCCGGACGAGGCCCGCGCGCTCATCGCCGAGCAGGCCGCCGAGATCACCACCGAGGACGCCACCAACCTTGAGGAAAAGGCGATATCGCTGATCGGGCGCCCGCTGTACGAGGCGTTCGTCAAGGCGTACACCGCCAAACAGTGGCAGACCGACCCCAAGCTGCTGCCCGCCGGGAACATCACCCGACTGCCGGTGCGCTACACCTTCGACAACCGGTACTTCAACGACACGTACGAAGGCTTGCCGGTCGACGGATACACCGCGTGGCTGCAGAACATGGCCGCCGACGACCGGATCGAGGTGCGCCTGGATACCGACTGGTTCGCAGTCCAGGAAGACCTGCGCACGCAGTCGCCCAATGCGCCGGTTGTGTACACCGGGCCGTTGGATCGTTACTTCGACTACGCGGAGGGCCAGTTGGGTTGGCGCACTCTGGACTTCGAGGTCGAGGTGCTCGATACCGGTGATTTCCAGGGCACCCCGGTGATGAACTACAACGATGCCGACGTGCCCTACACCCGGATCCACGAGTTCCGTCACTTCCATCCGGAACGGGCCTACCCGACGGATAAGACCGTGATCATGCGGGAATTCTCGCGGTTCGCCGAGGGGAATGACGAGCCGTACTACCCGATCAATACCGAATCCGATCGGGCCATCCTGGCTGCCTACCGTGCCCGCGCGAAGCAGGAAACAGCTTCGGCCAAGGTGCTGTTCGGCGGCCGGCTGGGCACCTATCAGTATCTCGATATGCACATGGCGATTGCCAGTGCGCTGAGCATGTACGACAACGTGCTCGCGCCGCACCTGGCCGACGGTGCACCCCTGTCCGGAGGTGACGACAATGAGTGATATCCCATTCGGCCCCATCGATTCGGCTGAATCGCATGCGGTGAGCCTGCTGTCCCGGGTGATCCTGCCCCGGCCGGGTGAACCACTCGACGTGCGCAAGCTCTACATCGTCGAGTCCGACACCAATGCCAAGCGTGCACACGCGCCCACCCGCACCACGCTGGAGATCGGCGCGGAGTCCGAGGTGTCGTTCGCGACGTACTTCAACGCCTTCCCGGCGAGCTACTGGCGCCGCTGGTCGACGCTGGAAAACGTGGTGCTGCACATTGAGCTGAGTGGCGCCGGGCGCATCGACGTGTACCGGACCAAGGCCACTGGAGCGCGAATCACGGTGGGCGGCACCCAGTTCAGTGGCCAGAATGCCGTGATCGAGTTCGAAATCGGTCTGGACGCATTCGAGGATGGCGGCTGGATCTGGTTCGACATCACCTCCGATACCGAGGTCGCGCTGCACAACGCGGGCTGGTACGCGCCGAGTGCTGCGCCCGGCCGGGCCAGCATCACCGTGGGCATCCCCACCTTCAACCGTCCCGGAGACTGCGTGAACGCCCTCAAGGCGCTCACCTCGGACCCGCAGGTGGACAAGGTGATTACCGCCGTCATCGTCCCGGACCAGGGCACCAAGAAGGCCAAGGATCATCCCGAGTGGGCGGCTGCCGCGGGTCCGCTGGGGGACCGGCTCCGGGTGTTCGATCAGCCGAACCTGGGCGGTTCGGGTGGCTACAGCCGCGTCATGTACGAGGCGCTCGAGAACACCGACTGCGAGCACATTCTCTACATGGACGACGATATCCGGATCGAGCCGGATTCGATCCTGCGCGCCCTGGCGCTGAGCCGGTTTGCCAAGGCTCCCATGCTCGTCGGTGGCCAGATGCTCAACTTGCAGGAGCCCTCGCACCTGCATGTGATGGGCGAGATGGTCAACCGTGACAACTTCATGTGGACCAGTGCTCCGTTCGCCGAGTACGACCACGATTTCGCCGAGGAGCCGTTGTCGGAATCTCCGGACCTGCACCGGCGGATCGATGTTGACTACAACGGCTGGTGGATGTGCATGATCCCCCGCGTGGTCGCCGAGGAGTTGGGGCAGCCGCTGCCGCTGTTCATCAAATGGGATGACGCCGAGTATGGGATCCGCGCCAACGAACATGGTTACGGCACCGCGTCCATGCCGGGTACCGCGATCTGGCACATGGCGTGGAGCGACAAGGACGACGCCATCGACTGGCAGGCCTACTTCCACCTGCGTAACCGGCTGGTGGTCGCGGCTCTGCACTGGGACAACCCGATCCGCGGTCTGCTTGCCAGCTCGGTGAAGGCCACCCTCAAGCACCTGCTGTGCCTTGAGTACTCGACCGTGGCCATCCAGAACCGGGCCATCGACGACTTCCTGGCCGGCCCCGAGCACATCGCGTCGATCCTGGAGTCGGCGCTGCCCGATGTGCGCAAGATGCGCCAGGAGTTCCCGGACGCCGTGGTGCTCCCGACGGCCACCTCGCTGCCATCCCCGTCTGGACGCCGCAAGGTACACAAGCCGCCGGTCTCCTTGCCCGCCATCGGTTTCCGGCTCTCTCGCGGTGTGATGCACCAGCTGAAGAAGGAAGACCCCGCGCACCACGTGCGCCCGGAGCTGAATGTGGCAACCCAGGATGCTCGCTGGTTCCTGCTGTGCGGTGTCGATGGTGTCACCGTGACCACCGCCGACGGGCGGGGCGTGGTGTACCGCCAGCGTGACCGCGCCAAGATGTTCGGGCTGCTGCGCGCGTCGGCGCGCCGCCACCTGCAGCTGATGCGTAATTTCAACAAGATGCGCAAGACCTACCGCAACGCGCTGCCGACGTTGACCAGTAAAGAGCAGTGGGAGAGCATCCTTGGCATCGAGAAGGACAACACGGCACCTCAGTCGGTGAATCCCGGGGTGAGTGCATGACCGGTCTGCTGCCGGGCGAGGTGACCGCGCCCCAGGGTGAGACCGCGGTTCTGGTCGCCGTGCAGTCGGCTCTCGCCGGTCGGCCCGGGGTGCTCAGCACTGCGCGCGGGCTGTCCCATTTCGGTGAGCACAGCATCGGATGGGTGGCTGCGGCGCTGGTCGGCGCGGCCATCAACAAGAGCGACAAGCTCCGTCGGCGCAGCTGGTTGGCAGCGGGCGCCGGCGCCTTTGGCGCTCATGCCGCCTCGGTGATCATCAAACGTGTGGTGCGTCGCCGTCGCCCCAGCCATGAGGCGGTGCGGGTAAACGTCAGCACCCCGAGCCGGTTGAGCTTCCCCTCCTCGCATGCCACCTCCACCGCGGCGGCGGCGGTGCTGCTCGCGCCGCTGACGGGATGGCCCCTGCCCGCGCTGCTGATTCCGCCGATGGCATTGTCGCGGTTGGTTCTTGGCGTGCATTACCCCACAGATGTGGCCGCGGGCGCCGCGCTTGGCGCACTGATCGGCGCGGCCGTTCGTCGGGCGGACGCTCGCCTGGCGCTCAAGGAGGAACAGCGATGAGTGAGGCACCGACTCCTACGGCGGGCCTGCCCAAGAATCTCGTTTCGGGGATCGTCAAGGCGTTGCGCCCGCGCCAGTGGGTGAAGAACGTCCTGGTCTTCGCGGCGCCGTTGGCGGCGCTCGGCGATATTTCACCGCACGACTACCGGGGCATTTTCATCCGGGTCGCGATTGCCTTTGTTGCGTTCAGCATGGCGGCCTCGTCCATCTATCTGATCAACGACGCGCGCGATGTGGAGGCCGATCGGCAGCACCCCACCAAGCGATTCCGGCCGATCGCCGCGGGCGTGCTGCCGATACCCGCGGCGTATGGGCTTGCGGTCGTGCTGACTGCCGGGTCGTTGGGTATCGCATCGCGGGTCAGTATCAACCTGGTCATCGTGATAGCGATCTACATCGCCATCCAGCTGGCCTACTGTTTCGGTCTGAAGCACCAGCCGGTCATCGATATCTGCATCGTCTCGTCGGCGTATCTCATTCGGGCGATAGCCGGTGGTGTGGCCGCCGGGGTGTATCTGTCGCAGTGGTTCCTGCTGATCATGGCCTTCGGGTCGCTCATGATGACCGCCGGTAAGCGCTATGCCGAATTGCAGATCGTCGAGAAGACCGGTGCCAAGATCCGTAAGTCGCTCGAGGGATACACCTCGAGCTACCTGCGGTTCGTGTGGACGCTATCGGCTACCGCCATCGTGGTCTGCTACGGGCTGTGGGCCTTCGAACGTGACCACCGCGCCGGATCCTGGTTTGTGGCATCGATGATTCCGTTCACCGTCGCCATCCTGCGCTACGCGGTTGATGTCGACGGGGGCGAAGCAGGCGAGCCCGAGGAGATCGCTCTGGGGGACAGGGTGCTGCAGTTCCTGTTCGTCGCATGGATCGGATCACTCGGTGCGGCCTTCTACTTCTCCTGAACGGACCCGGGCGCTGGGCCCTAGCAATGGACTGACCCGCTTTACCGTGTGGGTCAGCGTCCTCACCGTGACCGTGCTGTTCGGTTGGGGTGCCTGGCAGCGGCGCTGGATAGCGGATGACGGCCTTATCGTGCTGCGTACCGTGCGAAATCTGCTGGCGGGCAACGGTCCTGTTTTCAATAAGGGAGAACGGGTGGAGGCCAACACCTCCACGGTGTGGACCTATCTGACGTATCTGGGCGGGTGGGCCGGCGGAGGCATACGCCTGGAATACGTGGCGTTGACCCTGTCGCTGGTGCTGAGCCTGGTCGGGGTCGCGCTCGCAATCTTCGGCACCGCCCGGCTGTACGCGCCGCTGCTTGCCGGGCGTGCCGCCGTCATGGTGCCTGCCGGAATGTTGGTGTATATCGCCATCCCTCCGGCCCGCGACTTCGCCACCTCTGGCCTTGAAAACGGTTTGGTGCTGGCGTATTTGGGCGGACTATGGCTCATGATGGTGATCTGGGCGCAGGCCGTGCGCATGCCGGTGACCCTCGATCGGCGCGGCGGCCCGCATCAGCCGGTGGACCCGCGGATCGTGCATGCCGCCCGCAAAGACCAGAAAGATGTTCTGAGCAAGCGGTTCACGCTAGGTCTGGCCTTTTTGGCCGGGTTGAGTGTGCTGATCCGCCCGGAGCTCGCGCTGATCGGCGGCGGCTTCCTGGTGATGATGCTGATCGCCGCGCGCGGATTCACCATCCGGGTGTACATCCTCGCGGCCGGTGGAGCGCTGCCGGTGCTGTACCAGATCTTCCGGATGGGCTATTACGGCCTGCTGGTGCCGAGTACGGCGATCGCCAAAGATGCGTCGGGCTCCAAATGGGGACAGGGCTTCGTCTACCTGCAGAACATGAACTCGCCGTATCTCATCTGGGTTCCGGCGGTGCTGCTCATCGCGCTCGGCGTGGCCGCCTTCCAGGCTCGCCGCGGTCAATGGTGGGTGCGTCAGGTGGCCGCCCCCGGGTACGGCTGGTTGGCACGCCTTGTCCAAAATCCCACCGCCGTAGTTGTTTTCATGCTCGCTAGCGGATTCTTCCAGGGGGTGTACTGGATCCGTCAGGGCGGGGACTTCATGCACGCGCGCGTGCTGTTGACCCCGGTGTTCTGCCTGCTGCTCCCGATCTCGGTGGTTCCGCTGGCGGCTCCGGACGGTGCGTCCTTCACGCCGCGGCGGGCCCGCCTGCTCACGGCGGCCACCATCGGCCTGTTCGCCGGTGTCGCCGGCTGGTCCGTGTGGGTGGCCAACTCCCCGGGAATGGGCGGGGACGGCACGAAGGTCGGCTATAGCGGCATCGTCGATGAGCGGCGCTTCTACGCGCAGGCGACCGGCGTCGCCCATCCATTGACCGCCGCGGACTATCTGAACTACCCGCGCATGCGTGCGGTGCTGGTGGCGATCGACAACACTCCGGATGGCGCGCTGCTGCTCCCCTCGGGGAACTACGACCAGTGGGATGTAGTGCCGGCCATTCCGCCACCACCTCCGATTCCGCACGGTTACCGCGGGCCGCATGCGGTGCTGTTCACCAACCTGGGCATGCTCGGTATGAACCTGGGCCTGGATGTGCGGATCGTGGACCAAATCGGCCTGGCCAATCCGTTGGCCGCGCACACCGCGCGCATCACCGACGGGCGCATCGGCCACGACAAGAACCTCTTCCCGGACTGGATGATCGCCGACGGCCCATGGCTCAAGCGCTACCCGTACATCCCCCGATACGTGGACCAGGACTGGGTGGCGGAGGCCGTGGAGGCGCTCAAATGCCCCCAGACAGATGCGATGTTGGGCTCGATACGTCGGCCGCTCTCACCTCGGCTTTTCGTGTCCAATCTGCTGCATTCCGCCGATTTCACCACCTACCGTATCGACCGTGTTCCGCGCTTTGAACTGGCCCGATGCGGTCTGCCGATGCCAAAGCTGGATACCCCCCAGTACACTGGGCTTCCGGCAACCGGTCCCTAGAGCGTTCCCGTCAGGGCTCTCCGAGCGACCATGCCCGCGGGTTTCCGTGTCCGAATCGAGATCCCAATTAGGTAACGCCGCGGCCCCGTCATGGCGATACGAAGACGACCGTGTCAGACACTTCAGGCGCAATGTTGCGTGACAGAAGTGACAGTTGTGACTCCCCCAATGAAACGGATGGACCCCAGATGAGCGTGCGCGTGAGAGCCCGCCGCGTGCTGACGGCCCTGTTAACGGCGGTTGTGATGCCCGCGGCGATGGCTGCCGGTGTAGCGATCAGTCCGGCCACCGCGCATGCCTTTTCGCGTGAGGGACTTCCGGTCGAGTACCTGGACGTCTACTCCAATTCGATGGGCCGCAATATCCGTGTCGAGTTCATGGGTGGGGGACCCAAGGCGGTCTACTTGCTTGACGGGCTTCGCGCTCAGGACGACTTCAACGGTTGGGATATCAACACCGCGGCATTCGAGTGGTTCTATCAGTCGGGAATTTCGGTGGTCATGCCCGTGGGCGGCCAGTCGAGTTTCTACAGCGACTGGTATTCGCCGTCTGCGCTCAACAAGCAGCCGTACACATACAAGTGGGAGACATTCCTCACGCAAGAGCTGCCCGTGTACCTCGCCACCAACAAGCAGATATCGGCCACGGGTAATGGTGTCGTGGGACTGTCCATGAGTGGCGGTGCGGCGCTGATCTTGGCCGCTTATCACCCCGCGCAGTTCAGATTCGCGGGCTCGCTCTCGGGATTCCTCAATCCCTCGACCATCTTTATGACCAATGCGATCCGGGTCGCGATGCTCGATGCCGGCAGCTACAGCGTCGACAACATGTGGGGTCCGCCGTGGGATCCGGCGTGGCGGCGCAATGACCCCACTGTGCAGGTCCAGGGGCTGGTTGCGGCCGGGACCCGCCTCTACATCTATTGCGCTCCTGGTGGCTCGACACCTATCGACGAAAACGGCGACGCGGGTGTCGCCCTGAGCGCGAGCAGCCTGGAATCGCTGGCTGTCAGCGGCAACAAGCGATTCCAGCAGGCGTATGCCGCCGCCGGCGGCAGCAACGCCACATTTGTCTTCCCCTCGTCCGGGAATCACTCCTGGCCGTATTGGGGACAGCAACTGCAGGCCCTCAAGGGTGATCTGATTGCCACGCTCAATGGCTAGGGTCTCGGGGCACCTTGAGAAGGTCTGCAGGCGCACATAGTGATGATGCTGACAGGTCCAGAGATGTGGTTGACTACCGCGCGAGCGTGCGCCGGGCGTCCATCAAATCCGTTGGCCTGCGCGTGGGAAATCGATTGATACAGATGGGAAAACGAAGTAAATGAAGCTCTTTTCGAAGATGCGTGGTGTTACCGCGCGTCGACTGGCTGTAGTGGCAACGGCCGCAGCCGTGCTGCCGGGTCTTGTCGGCGTTACCGGTGGCTCGGCGATTGCGGGCGCGTTCTCGCGTCCCGGGCTTCCGGTCGAGTACCTGCAGGTGCCGTCGGCGTCGATGGGCCGCGAAATCAAGGTTCAGTTCCAGCCCGGCGGTACCAAGGCCGTCTACCTGCTTGATGGTCTGCGCGCACGCGATGACTTCAGCGGCTGGGACATCGAGACCACCGCGTTCGAGGACTACTACCAGTCCGGTATCTCCATGGTCATGCCCGTCGGCGGTCAGTCCAGCTTCTACACGGACTGGTACAACCCGGCCAAGGGCAAGGACGGCGTGTGGACCTACAAGTGGGAAACCTTTACCACTCAGGAACTCCCGGCGTACCTGGCTGCCAATAAGGGCGTCTCGCAGACGGGTAACGCTGTCGTTGGTCTCTCGATGGGTGCCTCGGCTGCGCTGACGCTGTCGATCTACCACCCGCAGCTGTTCGTCTACGCGGGTGCGCTCTCGGGCTTCCTGAACCCGTCGGACATGAAGTTCCAGATCGGTATGGCCATGGGCGATGCCGGCGGCTTCAGCGCCTCCGACATGTGGGGCCCGGACAGCGATCCGGCCTGGCAGCGCAATGACCCGTTCTTGAACATCCAGAAGATCATCGACAACGGCACTCGCCTGTGGCTCTACTGCGGCACCGGCGACTCCACTGACCTGGACGCCAGCCGGAACGGCTTCGAGAACTTCACCGGTGGATTCCTGGAAGGTATGGCCATCGGTTCGAACAAGAAGTTCGTCGAGGCCTACACCGCAGCCGGTGGCAAGAATGCTCACGTCGAGTTTCCTCCGGGCGGTATCCACAACTGGACCTACTGGGGTCAGCAGTTGCGGGCCATGAAGTCTGACATGGTCGCCTACCTGCAGAGCCACTAGGTATTAGCAGTCAAAAGAGCGGTGGCCACCACGGTGGCCACCGCTCTTTTCATCTTTCGCCGGATTGTGTCTCAAGATCACATCAGTCCGGTTGCGGAGGGCCAACATCCGTGACGGGATGTGTTGACAGCCGTCCTGATGTGGTTGACTACCTCGGGGACCCCACAGGATGTCTGTCGGCCTGACATGTAACGCCGACTGAAGCAGACGGGATACTGAGGTAATGAAGCTCTTTACAAATATGCGTGGCGCAACTGTGCGTCGACTTGCGGCTGTGGCCGCTGCTACGGCCGTTCTACCAGGACTTATCGGCGTTGCCGGTGGTTCGGCGGTAGCGAATGCCTTCTCGCGTCCGGGTCTCCCGGTCGTGGACCTGCAGGTGCCGTCGGCCTCGATGGGTCACGACATCAAGATCCAGTTCCAGGGAGGCGGCTCCAAGGCCCTCTACCTGCTGGACGGTCTGCGTGCGCGCGATGACTTCAATGGCTGGGACATCGAGACCACGGCGTTCGAGGACTACTACCAGTCCGGCATCTCGGTCGTCATGCCGGTCGGCGGCCAGTCCAGCTGGTACACCGACTGGTACTCCCCCGCCAAGGGCAAGGATGGCGTCTTCACCTACAAGTGGGAGACCTTCCTGACCCAGGAGCTGCCCGCGTACCTGGCAGCCAACAACGGTGTGTCCCGGACCGGTAACGCGGTCGTTGGTCTGTCCATGGGTGGCGCGTCTGCCATCACGCTGGCCAACTACCACCCGCAGCAGTTCGTCTACGCCGGTGCGCTGTCCGGCTTCCTGCACCCCGCAGACATGAAGGGGCAGGTCGGTATGGCCATGGGCGACGCCGGTGGCTTCAGTGCACAGGACATGTGGGGCCCGGATAGCGACCCGGCCTGGGTTCGCAACGACCCGTTCCTGAACATCGACAAGACGGTGGCCAACGGCACCCGCTTGTGGATCTACTGCGGTAGCGGCGACGCCACCGACCTCGACGCCACGCGCAACGGCTTCGAGAACTTCACCGGTGGATTCCTGGAGGGCATGGCGATCGGCATCAACAAGCAGTACGTCGATGCCTACACCGCCGCCGGTGGCAAGAACGCCCACGTGGAGTTCCCCCCGGGTGGTCTGCACAACTGGACCTACTGGGGCAACCAGCTCAAGGCCATGAAGTCTGACATGGTCGCCTACCTGGGCAGCCACTGAGCATCACTGACAATCGCGAAAGCGGCGGCCACTTCGGTGGTCGCCGCTTTCGTCGTTTTCAGGTGATGACCGACGGCCACAATCACGTAACGAATTCTGTGCTGTGACGATCATTTGCGCAGGTGCAGGTGGCATCGGTTCGGTAGCCTCGCCCGGGGCTCCCGGTACCGTGGAGCAAGCTGCGAGACCGCACGTCACGAACGGCCAGGAGACATATGCCCAAGACCTCGAGTAGTAAACGACACCGGATTCTCGGTTTGGCCGCGGCGCTCGCCGTGGCTGTCGTCGTCATCCTGGTGATCGCGATCGTCGTGGTCATCGTGCGCAGGCCTGACGACGTCACGCCCCCCGCGGGTCAGGTGACGACGACGACACCGCCGCTGACACGCCCTGGCCAGAAGCCCCGGCCGGCTTTCCAGAGCGCCGACTGCCCCGATGTGCAGGCGCTCGTGATCCCGGGTACATGGGAGTCGTCGGTCACCGAGGATCCGCTCAACCCCGCGCAGTTCCCGCGCTCGCTGCTGTTGAACGTCTCGCGGCCGATCACCGAGAAGTTCGACAAGGCCCGGTTGGAGACGTGGACGGTGCCCTATACCGCCCAGTTCCACAACCCGTTTGCCAATGACAATCAGATGTCCTACAACGACAGCCGCAAGGAAGGCACCGACCGCGCGGTCAAGCAGCTCACCGAGATGTACGACCGGTGCCCGCTCACTAGCTACGTTCTCATTGGTTTCTCGCAAGGTGCGGTGATCGCCGGTGACCTCGCTAACCAGATCGGAAACGGCGAGGGACCTGTCGACCAGGACCTGGTACTCGGCGTGACATTGATCGCAGACGGCCGCCGCCAGGACGGGATTGGGCTGTCGCCCGGACCCAACCCGCCCGGCCAGGGCGCCGAGGTCACTCTGGGCGATCTGGGGGTGCTGGATTCGTTCGGACTGAAGATGTCGGGTCCACGTCCCGGCGGATTCGGCGAGCTCAGCGATCGCACCAACCAGATCTGTGGAACCGGGGATCTGATCTGCGCGGCGCCGCCGGACGCCTTCAACATCTCCAATCTGGGTAAGACGCTGGACATCCTGTCCGGCGGCGCGGGTGCGCCCGTGCACGCGCTGTACGCCACGCCGGAGTTCTGGCAGATCGATGGTCAGCCGGCAACGGTGTGGACCACCAACTGGGCCGAGGGGCTCATCGAGAAGGCGCCTCATCCGAAGCACGGATGAGAATGACCAGCTGTTCGGATGAGCGTCTGACAGGCCTCGATGTCATCTTGGCAACAGGGCGTCGAGATATTTGGCGGGCACGGTACGCTCGCCTAAGATTAAGAGAAAAATAAGACTGTAAGCCGTTCGCGGGGTCGCGGGATTTTGGCTGGCCGACGCCGACCGATAATCTCGTCGCGAATGGCCGCCTGAGCTGCCGTAGTACGCGATCGCCTCTCGGTACCATCATCGAGGATTTGACGTTCGCGATGACGCGTGCTCGCGAATGCCTCAGGCCCGCGAAACGCGCACCATGCGCCGTCAGAGGAGATAAGCACACATGGCGTTCGACAACCCGTTCCTCGACTCGGCGGGCCACATCAAGTTCCCAGAAGACGGGAGCATCGTTGGTCACGTCGAAGGTTGGGCGGAGTCGCAGGGCGACAGCCTGGCGTACCGGTTCCTCGACTTCTCCAAAGAGCGCGATGGCGCCTATATCGACATCACCTGGTCGGAGTTTGGCGCACGCAACCGCGCCGTCGCGGCCCGCCTGCAGCAGGTGACCAAGCCGGGCGACCGCGTCGCCATCCTGGCGCCGCAGAGCCTCGACTACCTGGTCGCGCACTTCGGTGCCCTTTATGCCGGCGCGATTTCGGTGCCGTTGTTCGATCCCAGCGAGGCCGGCCATGCGGGCCGCCTGCATGCGGTGCTCGACGACTGCCAGCCGTCCGCGGTGCTCACTACGACCGAATGCGCCGAGGGGGTGCGGAAGTTCTTCCGGAACCGTCCCCCCAAGGAGCGCCCCCGTGTGATCGCCGTCGATGCGATCCCTGCGGACGTCGGGCAGACCTGGGTCGAGCCGGTGGCCACCAAGGACACCATCGCCTACCTGCAGTACACCTCCGGTTCGACCCGTGCTCCGGCCGGCGTGCAGATCACCCACCTGTCGCTCGCCACCAACCTGCTACAGCTGGTTGACGCGTTGTCGCAGCAGGAAGGCAAGGACGGTCAGCCCGGTCACCGGGGGACCACCTGGCTGCCGTTCTTCCACGACATGGGCCTGATCACGGTGATGGTGCCGTCCATGATCGGTGAGCACATGACGGTGATGAGTCCGGCGGCGTTCATTCGCCGCCCGCTGCGCTGGCTGCGGGAAATGGCGGTCAAGGGTGACGACCGCTCGGGAACCTTCTCGGCGCTGCCCAACTTCGCCTTCGAGCATTGCGCGCTGCGCGGTCTGCCCAAGGAGGGCGAGCCGCCGCTGGACCTGTCGAACGTGTACTCGATCATCAACGGTTCCGAGCCGGTGTCGACGGCCTCGATCAAGAAGTTCTGCGACGCCTTCGAGCCCTATGGCTTTGACCCCCGGGCCATTCACCCGTCCTACGGCATGGCCGAGGCCACCCTGTTTGTCACCTCGACCATCTGGAATACGGATAGGGCGCGCGTGCTGCACGTAGATCGCACCGAGCTGAACGCCGGGCGCATCGTGGAGGTGGAGGCGGGCGCTGAAAACTCGCTGACCCAGGTGTCCAGCGGACGGATGGCCCGTGACGAGTGGGGCGTCATTGTGGACGGTGAGACCGCCTCCGAACTGCCCGACGGTCAGATCGGCGAGATCTGGTTACACGGCAACAACATTGGTTCCGGCTACTGGGGCCGCCCGGAGGAGACCCGCGAGGCCTTCCAGAACACCCTCAAGTCGCGAATCGCCGAATCACATGCCGAGGGTGTGGCAGACGACGCCATCTGGCTCAACACCGGTGACCTCGGAGTGTGGGTGGACGGCGAGCTGTACATCACCGGCCGCGTCAAGGACCTCATCATCGTGGACGGGCGTAACCACTACCCGCAGGATGTGGAGTACACCGCGCAGGAGGCCAACAAGGCGCTGCGTCCGGGATACGTCGCCGCGTTCTCGGTGCCGGCCAACCAGCTGCCGCAGGTAGTCTTCGACAACCCGCACGCCGGCTTGAAGTACGACCCGGAGGATTCCTCCGAGCAGTTGGTCGTCATCGGCGAGCGCAGCGTGGGCGCCCATAAGTCGGATAACCAGGCGGTGGGCGACGATGTGCGCGCCGCGGTCGCGGTGCGTCACGGTGTGACGGTGCGCGATGTGCTGCTGGTTCCGGCCGGCTCGATCGCGCGGACCTCCAGCGGCAAGATCGCTCGCCGGGCCGCACGGACCAGCTACCTGGATGGCAGCCTGCGCGGCGGCTACCAGCAGACCGCATTCCCCGACGACCGGCAGTAACCGTTACATACGGTCGTCCGTACGCGATACCCCGGAGAGGGCTCGAACATGACTGATACGCAACAGGATTCGACACCAGAGATCGAGACCGAGCCCGAGGCTCCAGAAGCATCGGTACCCACGAGCGGCGCCGAGCTGACCGTCACCGAGATGCGCGAGTGGCTGCGCAACTGGATTGCCCAGGCCACCGGGGTGAGCCCAGATCGCATCGACGAGTCGGCACCCATGGTTGAGATGGGTCTGTCCTCGCGTGACGCGGTGGCGATGGCGGCCGATATCGAAGACCTCACCGGGGTCACGCTGACGGCCACCGTGGCCTTCCAGCACCCCACCATCGAGTCACTGGCCACCCGCATCGTCGAGGGCGAGCCGGAGCTGCCGGACGCCGGGGACGAGGACTGGTCACGCGATCCCAAGGCCGCCACAGGCGAATTCGATATTGCGGTGATCGGCCTTGCCACCCGTCTGCCCGGTGATGTCAACACCCCGGCACAGCTGTGGGAGGCGCTGTTGGAGGGCCGCGACGCCATCACCGACCTGCCCGAGGGGCGCTGGGAAGAATTCACCAGTGAACCGCGAATCGCCGAGCGCGTCGCGCAGGCCGCCACCCGTGGCGGGTACCTCAAGGACATCAAGGGATTCGACGCCGAGTTCTTCACGCTCTCCAAGATGGAGGCCGACAATATCGATCCGCAGCAGCGGATGGCCCTCGAACTCACCTGGGAGGCGCTGGAGAACGCGCGCATCCCGGCATCGAGCCTCAAGGGAGACAGCGTCGGTGTCTACATCGGGAGCTCCAACAACGACTACGGCTACCTGTCGGTCGCCGACCCCACCGTCATGCACCCGTACGCCATCACCGGCAACGCGAGTTCCATTATCGCCAACCGCGTTTCGTACTTCTTTGACTTCCGCGGCCCCAGTGTCGCCGTCGATACCGCGTGTTCTTCCTCGCTGGTCGCGGTGCATCAGGGTGTGAAGGCACTACGTTCCGGCGAGGCCGATGTGGTGTTGGCGGGTGGCGTGAACGCGCTCATCACACCGCTCGTGACGGTCGGCTTCGACGAGGTCGGCGGTGTGCTGGCACCGGACGGCCGCATCAAGTCCTTCTCGCAGGATGCCAACGGTTACAGCCGTTCCGAGGGCGGCGGCATGTTGGTACTCAAGCGCCTCTCCGATGCGCGACGTGACGGTGACCCGATCATGGCGATCATCGCCGGGTCCGCGGTCAATCACGATGGCCGGTCCAATGGTCTGCTGGCGCCCAACCCCGACGCCCAGGCCGAGGTGCTGCGCAAGGCCTACAAGGACGCCGGTATCGATCCGCGCAGCGTCGATGTCATCGAGGCGCACGGCACCGGCACCATTCTCGGCGATCCGATTGAGGCCGATGGCCTGGGCCGGGTAGTGGGCCGCGGCCGTGACGCCGATAAGCCGGCACTGCTGGGCTCTGCCAAGTCGAACTTCGGGCACCTGGAGTCCGCGGCCGGCGCCGCGAGCCTGTCGAAGATCGTGCTGGCCTTGCAGAACAACAAGGTTCCGCCGTCGATCAACTACACCGGCCCCAACCCGTACATCGACTTCGACGCGATTCACCTGAAGGTCGTCGATCAGGTCTCCGATTGGCCGCGCTACAGCGGGCACGCCATCGCCGGTGTCTCCGGCTTCGGTTTCGGTGGCGCCAACGCCCACATCGTGGTGCGCGAGGTGCTGCCGATCGACCTCGTGGAACCCAGCGAGCCGTCCGACTCCGACGTGGACGACGCTTCCGATGCCGACGGCAAACACGCTGTGGCAGAGGCGGATACCGAAGTAGGAAATGTCGAATTCGTTGAGTCTCGGTTTGATGAGTACGGCGAGTTCATGGGCGGCTACACCGATGGGCCGCAGGAGCTGCCCGGACTGACCGACGAGGCAATACGTCTCAAGGAGGAGGCGCTGGCAGCGCTTTCCGCCGAAGAGCCGGTGACCCCCGTTGTCCCGCTCTTCATCTCGGGCTTCCTGTCCTCCCGTAAGAAGGCCGCCGCGGCCGCGCTGGCGGACTGGATGGAATCCGAAGAGGGACAGTCGTACTCGCTGGAGTCCATCGGGCGATCGCTGTCTCGGCGCAATCATGGGCGCTCGCGCGCCGTGGTGTTGGCCCACGATTTCGATGAGGCCATCAAGGGCCTGCGTGCCGTCGCCGAAGGCAAGCAGAAGCCGTACGTCTACTCCGTGGATGGTCCTGTCACCAGCGGTCCGGTGTGGGTGATGGCCGGTTTCGGTGCGCAGCATCGCAAGATGGGTAAGAGCCTGTACCTGCGCGATCCGATCTTCGCGGAGTGGATCGACAAGGTCGACGCGTACGTGCAGGACGAACGGGGTTACTCCGTTGTCGAGCTGATCCTCGACGATTCGCACGAGTACGGCATCGAAACCAGCAACATCGCCATCTTTGCGATCCAAATCGGTCTGGGCGAGGTGCTCAAGGCCCATGGCGCCAAACCCACCGCGGTGATCGGGCAGTCGCTGGGAGAGCCCGCGTCTGCCTATTTCGCCGGGGGGTTGTCGCTGGGTGATGCCACCCGCGTCATCTGCTCGCGCGCCCACCTGATGGGTGAGGGCGAGGCGATGCTGTTCGGTGATTACATCCGGCTGATGGCGTTGGTTGAGTACTCGGCGGACGAGCTCAGGACGGTGTTCGCCGATTTCCCCGACCTCGAGGTGTGCGTGTACGCCGCACCGTCACAGACCGTCATCGGCGGTCCGCCGGCGCAGGTCGACGCGATCGTCGCGCGCTGCGAGGCCGAGGGCAAGTTCGCCCGCAAGCTCCAGACCAAGGGCGCCGGCCATACCTCGCAGATGGATCCGCTGCTCGGCGAGTTCGCCGCCGAACTGCAGGGGATCGAGCCGATGACCCCCAAGATCGGGATCTTCTCGACGGTGAACGAGGGCACGTTCATCCGCCCAGGCGGTGAGCCGGTGCACGATGTCGACTATTGGAAGAAGGGGATGCGGCATTCGGTCTACTTCACCCATGGCACCCGTAACGCCGTGGATGCCGGATACACCACCTTCCTGGAGCTGGCACCGAATCCAGTGGCGCTCATGCAGGTTGGGCTCACCACCATGTCTTCGGGACTGCCTGACGCGCAGCTGATCGCGACTCTCGCCCGTAAAGAGGACGAGGTCGAGTCCATGGTCAAGACCATGGCGCAGCTTTATGTGTACGGCCATAGCCTGGATCCGCGGACGCTGTTCGGCGCGGCAACCAGGTCGGCGGATTACGCGCCGATTCCTCCGACAGAGTTCAAGCGCAAGGAACATTGGCTCCCCGCGCATTTCAGTGTTGATGGTGCGACCCGGATCCCCGGTACGCACGTATCGCTGCCCGATGGCAAGCATGTCTGGGAATGGAGCCTGGGCGACATCGCCACGGTCAATTTCCCCGAGTTAGTGAAAGCCGCTGCGGTAACGGTGCTTCCGGATGCTCAGCTCACCGCATCCGAGCAACGGGCGATCCCGGGCGAGGGTTCCACGCTGGTGACCACGCTGTCTCGGCACCCGGGTGGGGCCACCGTGCAGGTGCACGCGCGCATCGGCGAATCGTTCACTCTCGTCTACGACGCGGTGGTATCGCGTGCGGGTCAGGGCGGCGCACTGCCGTTCGCCACTGCCGCGGGTGTCGCCACCAACGGTTTGGCGACGGTGACGGCGGCCCCGGCGCAGGCGGTCGCGGCCGCGGAAGACGAGGTGCCCGACGAGATTCACGACAACCTGCTCTCCGGGGCGGGTGCGGGCGCGGACTTCAAGAAGTGGAGCAAGGAGTCCGGGGAACCGATCATCGAGCGGCTGGCCGCGATCGTGTCGTTGGCCATGGGCTACGAGCCCGAGGACGTGCCGCGCGAGGTGCCGTTGATCGAGCTGGGTCTGGATTCGTTGATGGCCGTGCGCATCAAGAACCGTGTCGAGTTCGACTTCGACCTGCCGCCCATTCAGCTGCAGGCCGTGCGCGATGCCAACCTGCTGGATGTTGAGCGGCTGGTTGTCTACGCGCTGGAGAACCCCGACGCCGTGCACGAGCTGCACGACTACCAACAGACCGATGAATTCAAGGAGGCCGGGCCGACCGGCGGAATGCTGTCCAAGGCCGATCTCGAGAAGGCACTGGAAGCCGTTCCGCAGGCCGCGGAGCCGGAACCCGTCGCCGCGAGTGCTCCCGCCGCGGAGCCAGCCGTCTCTGCGGAGACCTCTGAACTGGCCAAGGCTGCCGCCGTGATGAACCAGGAGGCCATCGCCGAGGCGCTGAATGCCGATGTGCCCCCGCGTGATGCGGCCGAACGCGTCGCCTTCGCGACGTGGGCCATTGTGACCGGTGAGTCGCCGGGCAGCATCTTCAACGCGCTGCCCAAGATCGACGACGCGACGGCCGAGAAACTCGCGGAGCGCCTTTCGCAGCGTGCCGACGGTGAGATCGGCGCCGAGGAGGTCAAGCTCGCGCCGACCATCGAGGCACTCGGTGAGGTTGTCCGCAGCCGATTGGAGGCCGGCAAGATCGACGGCTTCGTGCGGACCTTGCAGCCGAGGCGGGAGGGTTCGACCACGGTCCCTGTCTTCGTGTTCCATCCGGCGGGCGGGTCGACGGTTGTCTACGAGCCGCTGCTGAAGCGTCTGCCCGAGGACACGCCGATGTTCGGTTTCGAGCGGGTCGAGGGCACCATTGAGGAGCGGGCCGCCCAGTATGTGCCGAAGCTCCTGGAACTGAACGGTGGTGCACCCTTTATTTTGGCCGGGTGGTCACTCGGTGCGGTGCTGGCGTATGCGTGCGCGGTGGGCCTCAAGGAGGCCGGTGCCGAGGTCGCGTGGGTCGGCAATATCGATGGGGTACGCCCCGGAACGCCGATCCTGCAGACCACCGAAGAGAACCGCAAGCGCTGGGACCGGTACGCCAAGTTCGCGGAGAAGACGTTCAACGTGCAGATCCCGGCCATCCCGTACGAGCAGCTGGAGGAGCTCGACGACGAGGGCCAGGTGAGGTTCGTGCTGGAGGCGGTCAAGGCCAGCGGCGTACAGATTCCTGGTGGAATCATCGAGCACCAGCGCACGTCCTACCTCGATCAGCGGGCCATCGACACTTCAAACCCGGTGCCGTTCGACGGCCATATGACGCTGTACATGGCGGACCGCTACCACGACGACGCCATCACCTTCGAGCCCGCGTACGCGACTCGCCAGCCCGACGGTGGCTGGAGCGAGTTCGTCTCCGATCTCGAGGTGGTTCCGGTCGGTGGGGAGCACATCCAGATCATCGACGAACCGTTCATCGCTAAGGTCGGTGCTCATATGAGTCAGGCATTACGCGCCATCAACGCCAATGCGGGCCAGCAGGCTGAGAAAGGTTAGAACTGTGCCACCACACACAACCGCCGAGAAGGTCGCCGACCTGCGCGAGCGGATTGCCCGCACGCAGGAGCCGGGCGACCCCAAGGCCATCGCTAAGCGCGACGCCAAGGGCGTCCCGAGCGCGCGCGCCCGCATTCACGCGCTGCTCGACAAGGGCAGCTTCCTGGAGCTCGGCGCATTCGGGCGTACCCCGGGTGATCCGAATGCGCCGTACACCGACGGTGTGGTGACCGGACTGGGCCGCATCGACGATCGTCCCGTGGCGGTGTTCTCCCACGATCAGACGGTGTACCAGGGGAGCGTCGGCGAGATGTTCGGCCGCAAGGTCGCCAAGCTGATGGAATGGGCGGCCACCAACGGCTGCCCGGTGATCGGCATCAACGACTCGGCGGGGGCGCGCATTCAGGACACCGCCACGTCGCTGGCCTGGTACGCCGAGCTGGGCCGTCGTCACGAGATGCTGCGCGGCATGGTCCCGGAGATCTCGCTGATCTTCGGGAAGTGTGCCGGCGGTGCGGTGTACTCGCCGATCCAGACCGACCTCGTGGTCGCGGTGCGCGATCAGGGCTACATGTTCATCACCGGCCCCGACGTCATCAAGGACGTCACCGGCGAGGATGTCACGTTCGACGAACTTGGCGGCGCGGACGTACAGGCTCAGCGTGGCAACATCCACAAGGTGGTCGAGGACGAGGCGGCCGCGTACCAGTACGTGCGCGACTACCTGAGTTTCTTGCCTTCCAACACGTTTGACTATCCGCCCATCGTTAATCCGGGTCTGGAGCCCGAGATCACCGAGGACGATCTGTACCTCGACACGATCATCCCGGATGCCGATAACCAGGGCTACGACATGCACGAGGTCCTGCTGCGGATTTTCGACGACGGTGACGTCTTTGAAATCGCCGACCAGCGCAGCCCGTCCATGATCACCGCGTTCGCCCGTGTCGACGGTCGCCCGGTCGGCGTCATCGCCAACCAGCCGATGCACATGTCTGGCGCGGTGGGCAACGAGGCCTCGGACAAGGCGGCAGGCTTCATCCGGTTCTGTGACTCGTTCAATCTTCCCTTGGTATTCGTCGTCGACACCCCGGGCGCCATGCCGGGTGTGGAGGAGGAGACGAACGGCGTCATCAAGCGCGGCGGCAGGTTCTTCAATGCCGTGGTGGAGGCCGATGTGCCCAAGGTGACGATCATTACCCGCAAGGCCTACGGCGGCGGGTATGCGGTCATGGGCTCCAAGCAGCTCTCGGCCGACCTGAACTTCGCCTGGCCGACCGCACGTATCGCGGTGATCGGTGCCGAGGGTGCGGCGCAGCTGCTGGTCAAGCGATTCCCCGATCCGACCGCGCCAGAGGTGCAGAAGATTCGCGCCGACTTCATCGAGGGCTACAACGCCAACTTGGCCACCCCGTGGATCGCCGCCGAACGCGGCTACATCGATGGCGTGATCGAGCCGCATCAGACCCGGCTGCTATTGCGCCAGTCGCTGAAGCTGTTGCAGGACAAGCAGATCAGCCGAGTCCAGCGTAAGCACGGCCTCACCCCGATCTAACGATTCAGCACACGAAGGCCCCGGCACGCGTCGCGCGTCGGGGCCTTCGTGCGGAAAGAGTCAGTCGCGCAGAACGAGGGCGCGGCTGCCCGCGTGCGCCCACACCATGGCGGCAGCGATCGAGATCAGCACCGTGACCCAGGAGAACCAGGTGACATCGATGCGTGGGCCGGAGATGAAGCTGTCCTGTACCGCCGGCCAGTACGTCGGCATGAGGTGCACGTATCCGAGCCCCAAAACGCTGGCGGTGCCGACGATCACGGTGGCTTCCGGCGCATGCTTACGGTGGCGCAGGATCATCGTCACCGCAATCGCGATGAGAATGGCGTGGGTGGCGGAGAGGTAGGTCAGAGTCAGCGGCGCTGCGGCGACGCCGCGCCGCAGGTGATCGATGACGTCCAGCGCCCAACCCGCGATGAAGGCGATGGTGGCTGCCCGCAGGAACCTGTCGGCGCGAGTGGTGAGTTCTGTCATCGCGACCTCCGTCGGTCTACTACAACCGATAGTAGATACCTAACCCTTGCCCGGCAAGGTGCTTTCCTCCGCGCGGTACGACTCTCCATGAGGGTCGAGGCAATGAGTAGACGCTTCGCTGTCCTCGTGATCGACCTGCAATGTCGTGTGGTCGATGTCGTACTGCGTATGGAGCAACCCCTCGATCTCGCGCCGTATTCCGTGACAGTCCGCATCCGGGGCCACCAAAATGTGCGCCGACAGCGCGGGCTGACCGGAGGTGATCTGCCAGATGTGGAGGTCGTGCACCTCGGCGACAGAGGGCATGGCCGCGAGCTGGGCCCCGATGGCATTGGGATCCAGATTGGCCGGCGCCGCTTCCAGGAAGATGCGACCCGATTCGCGCACCAGGCCCCAGCCGGCCTTGAGCATCAACGCGGCGACGACGAGCGCGGCGATGGCGTCGGCTCGGGTGAAGCCGGTCAGCCAGACGACGGCACCGGCGACAGCGGTGGCGATGAAGGCGTACAGGTCGTTGAGGATGTGTTGGAAGGCCCCCTCGACATTCAGGCTGGATCGGTTGGCCTTGCTGATGCACCAGGTGGCCGCCACGTTGACGGCGATTCCCGCGAGCGCGGTGACAAACACGAGGAGCCCCGACACCTCGGGGGGAGTGATCAGGCGTCGAATGCCCTCGTAAATGAAGAAGGCGGCGAGTAAGAACAGAGTGACACCATTGGCCTGTGCCGACAGAATCTCGGCACGCTTGAGCCCGTACGTGTAGCTGCCGCGGGCGGGGCGGGAGGCGAGCCGAATCGCGATGAGCGCCAGTACGATCGAGGCCGCGTCGGTCAGCATGTGCCCGGCATCGGAGATCAGCGCCAGGGATTGGGCGATGAAACCGATGACCACCTCGATGGCCATGAACCCGCCGATGAGGACCAGCGCGATGGTCAGCCATTTGCGATCGGCGTCGGCGCTTACGCCGTGGCTGTGCGTGTGTCCGGATCCGTGCTCGTGTGCGTCCGTAGCCATGCCCACTCCTTCTCGTATAACTCATGCAAACATATGCATGCTAGCATTTGTCATGACAAACGTTCAGCCCTTGACGTGTCCCCAGTGTGAGTCGCAGATGCTGTCGACGAAATGGTTTGGAGTGCGCACGTTCCAATGCACGGGATGTGCGGCCGTGCTGGTGGAGCAGGACAGCCTGCAGCAGTTCGTGGACGGCGCCGCCCGCTTTGGCCCGTCGGCGCATATCGACCAGGCGCCCGCATCGCAGCCCTATCCGCCTGCGCCGCCACCGCAGGATTACCGCGGCATCATGGGCGGCCTGTTCGGCGGCGGTGGTGGCCACGGCAATCGCCGCCGCGGCCACCATTGATACGTCGCGCTACGGCTTGATCCGGATCTTGTTCGGCTTCCACAGTCCGCTGTGCACCGCGGAGCCGTACTCGATCTGTGCCGGCTGGGCGTCGACGATGGTGTCGAACTTGCGCAGCGAACCCCAGTCCCTACCCCAGTCCTTCGAGAGGTAGGTCGGCATCACGTGTGCCCGCAGGAGCAGATCGGTGATCCCCAGTAGGCCGCCGTTCTCCCCGTCCTGCCAGGTGTCGGTGTCCTTGCGTTTCTGGTCGTAGTCCGGAGTGATGCGGAACTCGGGAACCTCGGTGATCCCGTACTGGTGCAGCATCGGCTGTTGGCAGGGGAAGACCAGGCCGACGGTCCAGTCCAGGAGTACCGGTCTCGTGCTACCCACATACTCCTGCAACGACTTCAGCTCCGGCACCCGCGGTGGGGCGAAGGCCAGCCAATCGCCTGGAGTCAGCGAGCCGTCAACCGCCACGATGCGTACGGCGGTTGCGGTGTCGGGGATATCCGAACGGGCGAAGCGCAGGTTACGCCACGAGGGTGCGGGGCCCAGATCGTAGGGTGTCAGGCGTCCGGCTGGTGTGAATGAGCCGTCCGGGGCGGCCGTACCGTACTCCAATTGCAGTGTCTGCCCGGACATTTCGCCCTTGACGTTCGTGGCTGCGATCGTTCCGGCGGCGGTGACCACGACCAGAGGATGGGCAGTGTCGCGGGCCGGCAGCTGATACCAGTCGGACGTCACCTTCGCCTGCTGTTGCGGGCCAACTCGGTAGGAGCCGACGATCGGCACCCGTACCGGATCCAACCCGTAGGGCAGGCGTACCGAGGAGCCATTGGTGCCCGGAGTCGTGGTGCGGTCCTTGGAGTCCCAGTCGTAGTCGGTTCCCGGCCGCGAGTCGCTCATCCGGATGGATTCGGCGACGATCTTGTCCGGCACCCCATCGGCGCTGAAGCCGGAGGGATCGGCGCCACCGAGCGGACCCAGCGGGCCAGCGGGTGTACCCGGCCTTTCCACGGCAGATAGGAACCCGGCATTCGCGTCGGACTCTACGAGGACGTCATCAGCCAGCCCGCAGCCGCCCGCGAGTTCACGGATGTTGGCCCAGCCGTTGGAATACGACGGATACTGCCGAACGACACCGATCGCCAACTGACAGATGGAGGTCAACACCATGAACCCGGCGGCCCAGGCCACCGGGGCGGAGGTGATGGACCTGGTGATGCGGTTATCTTCATGTCTTGGCGAGAAGTGCAACCATGCCGCATAGGCCACGGCAACTGCGAACAGCGCGAAAAATATTGTGCTGACGCTGATTCCGGCGATCTTGGGCATGCTGCTGTTGAACGGAACGCCGAAACTCGAGACGTACCACCATCCGGCGGCACTGGCCCAGCTCAGGGCCAGCACGAAGAGCACCGTCGCCACGACGGCCATCCGGTTACGGCTCCAGCGCAGCACCTGCGGCGATACCAGCACCGTGGCCAGCGCGGCCACGGCAGCGCCCAGGGCGGCGAAGAGTCCGAAGTGGTGCACCCACTTCGTCGGCGCGAACATCAGGAAGAAGATGGTGCCGAAGACGACACCCAGCACGCGCCAGGCCGGTCCGCGCGCCACGCCGGGAACCCGTTTGCGGCGCAACAGGATAAACATCGCGATGAACAGGCACGCGGCGATCAGCAGGAATCCGAAACGCCGCGATACCGAGCCATCGACCGTCGGCAGGAACATGTAGTAGTAGCGCAGGTTGTCGGTGTACCACGCCTGTGACGGACCGATCGCCGTGCGAATTCGGGTGGCCTCGATGACCGTTGCCAGGGTTTGGTCCGAGAACACCACGGGCAGGATGACGGTTCCGGCTGCCAGCATGGGCGCCACCAACGGCCAGGTGCCCACCTGACGATGCTTTGTCACGATGATCCGCAGAATCGGCCGACCGCCGGCCAGTAGCGCGGCGACGGCGATCAGTCCCGTCGGCTGGATTCCGAGGGTGAAAGCGGCGGTGATGATCGCCAGCGCGGCCGGGGTCAGCCGCCGGGAGGTGATGGCGCGCTCGATGAGCACCCAGGTGATCAGCGATCCGACGGCGATCTGTCCCTCGGGGCGCAGGCCGTTGTTGAACGGGAACCACGATGCCAGCAGTACGAAGCCGGCCGCCCAGGCGGCAGGCTTGCTGCGGGCAACGGCGGGCCCCAAGCGGGGCAGCACTTCCCGGCTGATCAGCAGCCAGCAGACCAGTGAGGCGACCAGGTCGGGTAGCCGGATCCACAGGCTGATATCGCTGACCTTGGTCATGATGGCCAGCAGGTTGTAGTACCAGCCAAAGGGGTCCTCGGGGCTGCCGAACCAGCGGAAGTAGTTGGCCATGTACCCGGCGTGCTCGGCGGTACGCGCCATGCCCATCTGATAGCCGTCGTCCGAGGATCCCGCACCGATCACGTACCAGAGCACCAGGCTGCTCATGATGACGGTGTCGGTGAAATCGAAACGGCGCCAACGGGTGGGGATGACCCGTTGCATGCGATGGCCGTCGGTCTGGTCGATCCGCCACAGTGCCAACAGCGCGATGATGGTGGAGATCACCGCGCCCACCATCGCGGCGAGTTTGAGAAGTGTCGGGCTGGAGGAGAACCGGGTATCAATATGGGCGGTCAGGCTCAGTCCTGCCGGTGCCGGACCGCTGAGCTGGGTGAAGACCCCGACGATCTGGGGCCGCAGGTTGGGATCGGGGAAGCCGCTGGTGAGGTCTTTGCCGGATTTCTCGGCCCCATCACCGCGAAGACCTTCGAACGTCGCGAAGGTGCCCTTGTCCGACGAGGTGATGACGATCTGTCGGCAGTCGGGAGAGGCCATCTTGGCGCGCGGAACGCTGGCGATGACCACATTCCGGTCGGTGATGTCGACGCGTTCCTTGGTGGCCCTGACGAACAGGCCCTGGAGCGCCGCCTCTTTGCCCTCGGGCGGTGCGGTGCCCAGGATCACCGCACCCGCTGCGGGTACCGAGTTGATCACCGTGCACGGCACCATCACCGTCATGTCCATGGGTGTCTGGGTGATCAGTGGCGCGGTGACGTTGGTGAGTTGACCCTGCTGCGGCCAGTCGAGGGTCGCGGTGGATACCTTGACCGGCAATAAGGGGATAGAGACGCTCAACACGAACCCGAGTAGACCGAAAACGGTTGCCGTCCATCGTGCGATGTTCAGCTTGCGGGCCTCAGGGGACGTGTCTGTCACGGAATTCTGTGTCATGGCAGGGCTCGAATCGGTCCTTTACGGGTCCAGCCGTTCACCACGACGGTGCCCTCGGTGAGTTGTGCGTTGGGTGCCAGATTCGGAGCGATGACGGGCTCGTACTTCTCGATGGAGCCCCAGTCGCGGAACCAGTCGTTACGCAGATAGGTGGGAACCGAGGAGGTCCGCAGCAGGGCGGTGGTGAACATGAAGGGGCCGCCGTCCTCGGCAGACATCCACATGTTCGACGAGGTGGCGACCTGCTTATGCTCGGGCATGACTCGGAACTTGGGCAGCTCGGCCACTCCTAGGTGTTCACTGAACGGCCGCTGGCACGGGAAGTTTTGCGCCACAGCCATGTCCAGCAGCACCGGGGTATCGGAGCCCAACAGATCCTGTGCGGTCTTGAGTGTGGGCACCCGGGGTGGGGTGAACGCCAGCCACTGGTCACTGGACAGATTCGGGTCATCGGCGACGATCCGCACCACGTTGGCTCCCGGCGGAGCGGTCTTTGTGGGGAACCTCAGGTTGCGCCAGACTCTTTGTGGCCCAATGTCAATCGGCTCGTCTTGGCGAAGTGCCTTCACGGCGCCGTCGCTGCCACGAGTGCCCCATTCCAACTTCAGCTGTTGGCCATAGTTGATCTCGGGATTGAAGGTGCCGTCCTGCTGGTGCGACCAGATTGCTCCTGCTGCCGACATCACGACCAGTGGTCGATCCGGGCTGGGCGGGGGAAGCTCGTACCACGACGACTTGAGATGTGCCGCAATCGAATTCTCTCCGTAGCTACCCATCACCGGAGTGCGGGCGGGGTCCAGTCCGAAGGGCAGCAGCGCGCTGGAGCCATTGATTCCGGTGGGGCCGACACCACCGGTGGTCCCGGCCGCGTCGCTGACCTCCATGATCGGTGCGTTGGGTGAGGCATCTGAGTTGACCAGGCCTGGCTTGCCGATGACGGGCAATGAGGTCATGCCGGTCTCCACGCCATCGGGGATGAAGCCGACGGGATCGGTGCCGCCGAGCGGCCCGTACTTGCCAGCCTGTTGCCCCGGGGCAGGTTGCAGCAGGCCGTCATTGGCGTCGGGCTCAACAAGGATATCGTTGGCCATCGCGCAAGGGTTGCCGCTCAGGGTCAACAGATTGGCCTTACCGGTGGTGTAGGTATCGCTACGCGCGTAGACCCCCTTGGCCATCGAGGAGACCTCGAGAATCACCATGATGGCCGCCACGATCAGCAGCGGGGTGGAGGCGAGGAGCCGGTTACGGCGGGTGTTCTCGACCTCGGTGTGCCCGGCGTAGTCCAGACGGAAGTGCAGCCAACCGGCCAGCAGCGCGGTGATGATCGAGAGCGCCAGGAACATGGTGGTGACCGGTTGTCCCGCGATGACCGGTTGCTTGTCGAACCACGGCACGCCGTAATTGCCCACGTAGAACCAGCCGTTGATGCCCGAGGTCGCCCACGCCAAGATGAACAGCAGCGCGGTCACGTACAGCGCCAGGTTGCGTCGCGAATGCAGCCCAACGCGTGCGAATGTGAAGGCGGCGACCGCACCGAGTGCACCGGCAAGTCCGGCGAAGACGCCGAACTGGATGGCCCACTTGGTGGGGGTGAAGGTGAGTAGCAGCAGTCCGATCGCGGTGCTGCCGAGGAGCCGCCACACCGGTCCGCTGGCCAGGCCCGGAAGAACTCCGCGGCGCAGCAGCACCGCGAGTGTGCCGAAGAGACAGAGCAGCAGGATGAACACCGCGATGCGGCGCGTCAACGAGCCGTCGACATTGGATTCGACCGTCAGGAAGTAGTAGCGCAGAAACTCCTGATACCAGGCGATCGTCGGGCCCACCACGTACTTGATGCGGGCGGATTCGGCGACGGTGGACAGGGTCTGGTCCCGGAAGGTGAAAGCGAACACTCCGGCGACTGAGGCCGCTAAGACCGCGACAGGGGTGAACCGCCCGTACCGCAGACGCCGCACGGAGACGACGCGGGCGATCGCGCGCCCACCGGCGAGTAGTGGTCCCAGCGCGATCAGCCCTTGGGGGGCGACGGTGGCGGTGAGCAGCGCGGCGACGATCGCCAGTGCGGCGGGGGACAGGCGCCGGGTTGCGATGGAGCGCTCCACCAGGATCCAGGTGGCCACGGTGCCGAACACGATGATCGGCTCGGGTCGCAGGCCGTTGTTGAAGGGCAGCCAGGCGGCCAGAAAGACGAGTGCGGCCGTCCACACCGCGGTGCGGCTCGCGGCGAGCTGCTCACCGAGCCGCGGCAGCATCTTCTTACGCAGGATGTACCAGGTGCCGATGCCCGCCAGGGTGGCCGGCACCCGCATCCAGACGCCGACCGTACTTACCTGTGTGATCCAGCTCAAAAGGGTTGCGTACCAATCAAATGGCGAGGCGGTGGCGCCGAAGTAGCGGTAGTACTCGGTGACGTATCCGGCCTGATGGGCTACCCGCGCCTCGACCAGGACATTGCCGTCATCGGAGGTGATGGCGCCGATGACGTGCCAAAGGAGAAGTGTGCCAACGACTCCGATGTCGGCGACACCATTGGTCAGCAGGGCCGCGCGAGCCGGTAGGCGGAAGCGGGGCCGGGCGCGCTTATGTCCGCCGCGGTCCAGGACTGCCAGTGCGCCGATGGCGATCGCCACCGCGACCAGGCCGAGCACCATTGCCGCCAGCTTCAATGTGGTTGGGCTGGTGATGAACCGGGTATCGACCACTACGTGGGCCGTCGGGCCGCCGGCCGCGGGCACCTTGAGGTCCGTGAACAGGCCGGTCACCTGGGGCTTGTTCTCGATGGCCAGGGTCCCGTTGGCGTTGGGGAGCCCGGCGAAGTTGGCGCCGACGCCGCCGGCGTTGGCCCAGATGTCCAATGAGGTGCAGCCGCCGGATTCCACCGCCTTGCGCGGGGCGACCGTCGCGACGTTATCGCGGAAGGCGACCACCACCAGATCGGAGGTGGCGCGGACGAACAACGCGTGCCGGCTGGCCTCGAATCCGCCGTCGGGGCTGGTGGACAACACCACGCCGCCGCTGGCGGGCAGGCTCGCGATGGCAGTGCACGGAATGTGTGCGTCGAAGGACAGTGGTGCGCCCGAGACCAACGGCGCCGTGATGCTGGTGATGTTCCCGTCGGCCGTGGCTCCCTGGGGCCAGCTGATGTCGACGGTGGACTGGCGGACCGGCAGCAGGGGAACAA
This sequence comes from Mycobacteroides salmoniphilum, assembly GCF_004924335.1. Lineage (NCBI taxonomy): Bacteria > Bacillati > Actinomycetota > Actinomycetes > Mycobacteriales > Mycobacteriaceae > Mycobacteroides > Mycobacteroides salmoniphilum. The sequence goes on from NZ_CP024633.1 coordinate 167,709, forward strand.
GCACGCACAACAGCACACCGATGGTGGCCGCAGCCAGTGAAATCAGACGTGCCCGCTGGGCTGTACCTGCTGTCGCGGACTGTGGAAGCGGCGAAGGCACGAGGGCGATGGTATGTGACGAAGCTTCGGGCACCTCCATGCAGCGCGCTCGGGTGGCCGGATTGAGACCTCTTTTCCGGATACCAGTAGATACCTAGATTGAAGTATCAAAAAGTATCCGCGATGTCGGTCCTACCTGATACTTATTGATACAACTCCACTCAGTATCAACGAGTATCAGGTAGGACATCGATGCAGCCGAGCCCGTACACACCAGGCCAGGTGGCGCGCGAGGTGGTCGGCCGCGCAGAACAGCTTGCCGAGATCGGCGAGAGGCTGATGTACATGGCCGAGCTCGGCCGGCTGATCGGGCGCATCCGTGTCGACACCGGCCCGCGTGGAGTCGGAAAGACCTCACTATTGCGTGAGGTGCAGCGCGAGGCGGAGGCCCGTGGCGTGGTGACGGTGTGGGTCACCGCGGGAGGAGACGAGCCGCTCGCGGCGGCGATCGCGACCGCTATCCGCGCCCGTGTCACGGCGTGGAAGAAGAAGTCACGCGGTCGCCTGCTGCGCGCCGTCGATCAGGTGAGTATCACCGCGGGGGTGCCGGGCGTGGCTCAAGTGGGCGCGACCGTCAAACCGTCGCAGGGCACCCAAGCCGCTCTGTCAGAGTCATCGTTCAAGGAACTGATCATCGAGACCGCCACGGCGGCGCGTGACGAGGGACACCGCGGCCTGGTGCTGCTGATCGACGAGGTGCAGGACGCCGACCGGGCGGGGCTGCGTACCTTGGCGGTGACGTGGCAGGACCTACAGGCCGAGGCCGACACCCTGCCCGCCGGAGTGTTCGCGGCAGGCCTGCCGCAAACGCCGGAGATTATCAGTGCCGCAGCCACATTCAGTGAGCGATTCGCCTATCGCACGCTGCATCGGCTCGGTCCCGACGCGTCCCGAGTGGCACTCGTCAAGCCTGCCGGCGCGGTCGGGGTCGAGTGGGCGCAGGACGCCCTTGACGCCGTGATCGCACAGACCAGCGGGTATCCGCACACCCTGCAGCTATACGCCGATGCCGCCTGGGCGCGAGCCGGCTATCCAGATCCCGGGGGCCGGATCAGGATGTCCGATGTCGAGCACGCCGCCCGTCAGGTCGCCGAGGACATGGACTCGCTCTTTCGCGCGCGCTGGAACAACGCCACCCCGGTGCAACGGCAATTCATGTCAGCGATGGCGCAGTCGCTGACCGATGATCGGTGGGCGAGCCGGTCCGATATCGCAGCCGTGATGGGCCGGGATTCGCGAGCGATCAGCGCCGCCCGTGCCGGCCTCATCGACAAGGGCCTTATCGGCGTCGCGGGCCACGGGCTCCTGGAGTTCACTATTCCCGGATTTGCGGAATTTGTTCGCGCACAGGAGGACTGAATTCTCGGTGAGCTAGTCGTTGTGCGGGGACTTCTCCCGGACCACTCCGGAGCGCTCGCACTTGGGATCGATCTTGACCGGGTGATAGGGGCAGGGCTCGTTATCGGGTGTGGCCGCGGCCGGAATGGCCGTGACCAGGGACGCCGTCAAACATGCGGCCATGACGAACTGCCGTAACATCGCAGGGACCTTCCTCTGGGTTGGTAGTCCAGAGGGGCGGGCCAGGGTCCAATCTGCTTCCGCCCCTCTGGGATCTCTGTGGAGACAACCCCATTGAAGTCGGCGGACCTGCTACTGGCTTCCGATAAGTTGCCAGTTTCTATCGAAAATCGGCCAAGTGCCGGATGTTGGGTTCTACCGGCTCTTACGCAGCGGTCCGGGCGTCCAGAATCCGCTGTGCACAGCGGTCCCGAGCTGCAGCTGTGCCACGGTGGCGTTCTTGTAGTACGGCGTAAACCGTTGCAACGCACCCCAGTCGCGGAACCAGTCGTTCTGCAGATACGTCGGAACCGGGGTGGCCTTCGACAGCAGTTCGGTGATGCCCAGCGGGCCGCCACCGAGGTAGTCCATCACCGGCGAGTTCGCTTCCGCGCCAAAGCGGTCGGGAAGAATGCGCCACTTCGGGATCTCGATGACCCCGTTCTTGTGGTCGAATGGCCGCTGGCAGGGGAAGGCAAGCCCCACCAGCCAATCCAGGAACACCGGATCGGAGCCCACCACGTCCTGCAGTGTGCGCAGCGATGGAACCCGGGGCGGCGTCACCGCTATCCAGTGCTGCGGCGCCAGATCGTCATCGATGGCAAGGAGCCGGATACGGGTGGCCTCCGTCGGGATGGCATCGCGGGACATCCGCAGGTTCCGCCATGCCGGAGCCGGGCCGAGGTCAGCAAACGAGATGGCGCCCATGACCTTTCCGTCTTCCCGGGCGAACTGCACCTGCAGTTCGACCGGGTCGAAGCGGCCCGCCGCCGCGAGCACGATCAGCGGCTTGGTGGCGTCCTTGGGTGGCAGGCGGTACCACGCCGACTGCAGCCGGGCGGCACGTTGGCTGCCGATCTGATAGCTGCCCATGACGGGCGTGGTCTCGGGCCTGAGGTCGAAGGGCAGCCGAGCCAGCGATCCGTTGACGCCGGGGGCCACCGTGGTGCCCCCCTCGGTGCCTTCCTGACTACCGGCCGCGTTGCCGCTCTTATCGCGCTCCACAAAGCTGTCGGAGCTCTGCGGGTTGTTCTCCTCATCGGCGGACACATCCGAGGGAATCCCATTGGGACCGAACAAGATGTCGGTATCGGCCGCCAGCGCCTGCCCGACGGGGGCGTCGATGGGCTGCAGCATCCCGGTATTCGGGCTTTCCTCGACCAGGACGTCGTTGGCGAGCCCGCAGCCGTGTCCGCGCAGCGCGTCGAGATTGGAACGTCCGACCGACCACGCGGGGTACTGATTGACCATGCCGGCGGTCAGCGAGAACACCGACCAGATCACGACAATCCAGGTGCCGACTGCCAGCGGAGATTCGGCCACGCGAGCCAGCACCGGATGCACCGGGGTGCGGCCGGGGTGGTCGCGGCCCGTGAAGTGCATCCACGCCGCCGTCAAGATGGCGAGCACACACAGTCCGAAGAAGACGGTGCTGATGCCGAAATGCCACTGGGGGAAAGAATTTGACCACGGCACGCCAAAGTTGGAGACGTACCACCAGCCGTTCACGCTGGAGAACGAGAGCGAGAGGACGAACAGCACGATGGCGGCATACAGCGTGCGGTTACGCGGGGAGCGCATCGCCGCCGCGGTCACCGCCACGGCGGCCAGCGCGCCCAGTGATCCAGCCAGGCCGGCGAACACCCCGAAGTGGTGGGTCCACTTGGTGGGGGTGAACATGATCGCGACGAACGAGATCAGGGTGATGCCGATGATCCGACGGCTCGGGCCGCTCGCGGTGCCGGGAATCTTGTTCTTGCGCAAGGTCATTGCCACGGCCACGCCGAGCGCGGTGACCAGGGCCAGCACCGGGAAACGGCGGGAGATGGCGCCGTCGGTGGTGGGCAGGAACAACCGTTCGTACCGGACATGCTCGTCGAACCAGTTCAGCGACGGTCCGACGGCCGACTTGAGTGCGTTGGCCTGGATCTCCCCGATGAGGGTTTGATCTCGGAAGATGACGATCAGCGTGACCAGCCCGGCCGCCAGAATCGGCGCGAGGAGCGCGGCGTAGCCGAATCGTTTGGCACGCTTGCTCACGATGGTGCGCAGTGGCCCGATCGCGACCAACAGCGCACCGACGGAGGCGATACCCGTCGGTCCGGAGAACAAGGTCAGCGCGCCGATGATGCACGCGGCCGCCGCCGGAAGCAGCCTGTTGGTGGCGATGGATCGCTCGACCGAGCACCACGTCAACAGGATGCCCACGGCGATGATCGGCTCGGGACGCAAGCCGTTGTTGAACGGTAACCAGAACGCCAGGAACATCGCGGCCGCCGTCCACGGCACCACCGGATTGGTGCGCGCGGCATGGCCCAGCCGCGGGATCACCTCGCGGCTGATGACCGCCCAACACAGCACACCCATGACCAGCGTGGGCAGTCGCATCCAGACGCTGGCGGTGCTGACATGCGCCCAGATGGTCAGCAGGTCGTAGTACCAGCCGAATGGCGATTCGGGTGTGCCGAACCAGCGGTAGTAGTTGGCCATGTAGCCCGAGCGCTCCGCGACGCGGGCCATGGTGAGGATGTAGCCGTCATCAGAGGTGTTGGCGCCGACGAAATGCCACCACACCAACACCGCGCCGACCAGCGCGTCGAGCGGTCGTGGCTTCCACCAGCCCGCGGGCATGAAGCGCTTGTGTCTGCGCCCGTCGGCGGCGTCGAGAGTATGGAGGGCGATCAGCGAGACGCCGGTCAGGAGGACACCCAGGATCATCGCGATGAACTTGATGACGGTGGGGGAGCTGCTGTAGCGGGTGTCGATGGTGGCCGAGAGATTCAGACCCTCGGGGGCGGGCCCGGACAGGTCGGTGAACACGCCGACGATCTGCGGCCGGAAGTCGTAACCGCCGCGTTCCCCGGCGCGCGGTTGTCCTGGCTTGGCATCCTTGGGCCCTTGGGTGAGGCCGACGAACTTCCCGGTCACCTTGTCCGCATGCCCGATGACTTCGAGTCGCTGACAGTCGGGGCCGATGACCTCGGAGATGGGAGCGGAGACCACCGGTACATTGCGCACGATCACCACGAGGTCGCCGCCGATGCGCTGGATCAGCATGCCGCGGTCCACCGCGTTGGGCGCCTGCTTGGGCACGGTGGACAGCAGCACGCTGTTGTGGCCGTCGAGGCCCCTGGCTGCCGCACAGGGCACCGTGATGGTGAGGTCGGTGGGCACGTATCCGATGAGGGGCGCATCGACGCTCGCGAGGGTGCCGTTCTGGGGCCAGTTCAGCGTCGCGGTGTCCTGGCGCACGGGCAGCAGCGGAGTGGCGATGGCCAGCAGCGCCCCCAGGAAACCGGTGACGATCGCGATCAGCCGGGCCCTGCGGTAGTCGCCGTCACCGTTGCCGGCGACCTTCTCCGTCGCGTTGCCCTGAACCGTCACGGAGGAAGATGTTAGTTGGCGTGCGATGAGCGGCTTGCGCGAAGAGCGCTAAGTGCGCGGGGGGACCCGCACAACCAGGACGAAGGGCCCAATGGTTCGTACGGTGAACCGCGGATCAGCGAACAGCTGCTTGTTCAGCGTGACGGTGTACCGCTTCACATTCGGCTGGTTGGGGTAGACATCCTTGGCGAGCCGCAGGGAGTAGTTGTCACCGGACTGACGCATGAGAAGCACGGTGGGGGCCCGCCAGGGGAGTGCGTCGAGCGCACGGATCATTTCGTCGGCGGTGTGCAGGTCTTCCCAGCTCTTGATCGCGGCCGCACGCTTGTCGAACTGCGCCAGGGGGTTCGCGTAGTGCGGGGTGAGTCCCTGGAAGCCGTAGTAGGGGTAGAACGCCAGGAAGCTGTAGTCGGCGGTGAGCACCACGGTCTCATCACGCGGCTTACCGGTGATCTCGGTGATGGCCTTGTCGATGGCACCGTAGTGACTCTCCGGGCCGGGTGGCCGGCGGTCGGCGCGCTGGCCGGTGCCGTCGGTATCGGCGTATGCGATGACGATGTCGTTGCGGAGCACGTTGGGGATGTCCTGGCTGAATGCCAGTGCGCCGGCCAGGCCGATCACGGTGGCCACGATCGTCGCGGCCTTGCTGCGCTGCGCTGCCCAGGCGGCCACCTCGAGGAAGGCGAAGACACCCGCGGCGACGAGCAACACGGTGAGGGTGGGTACGAGCCGGAACGAGAGCAGGGTGGTCTTGGCGAGCGTGGCGAGCATGGACAGCAGCGACCAGAGATAGACGGAGACCACGCCGATCGCCAGCGCGCCGGCGCGCGCCGAGCTCTGGGCCCGCACCACAAGCCAGATCGTTCCGAGCAGGCACAGCCCGCCGAGCATGGTGGGCTGCAGCATCGGGAAGGACAGTTGGGCACCGTCGTTGGGCAGGTAGTGCTGCGCCGATGCCGCCTTCTCCAGTGAACGGCTCAGTGTGGCAACCAAGTACGGTCCCCAGAAGACGAGCGCGATGGCGATGGCGATGGCGATGATGGTCAGCCAACGCAGCGTCGGCTCCCACATCGACCGCCAGCCGTGCAGTTGCCATCGGCCGATGGCCACTACCGCGGCCGCGACGGTGATGGTCAGTGCCGCAAAGCCAAAGAGCAGTGTGTAGAAGAGCGCGGCGAAACCCAGAAAGACGCCAAAGCCCACCACTGCGGCCCAGCCGGTGCGGCCAGTGGCCCGTAATCCGCTGTAGCCGAGCACCAGTGCCGGAGCCAGCAGCACCGTGATGATGGCGCCGTACGGCTCGGCGGACGTGTACGCGAGTGTCGTCGCAGTAGTGGCCGCACTCACCACGAGCGCGTACTCGAAGCGGATCATCTTGTTCCACAAGACAAATGCCGCGCATACCGCGATGGCCAGGGAGGTAATGGCCCACGGCTTGTACATTTCCCAGCCGGCGGTTCCGGTGAGTGCAGCGAGGCGCCCGCCGATCCAGAACCAGCCGGCCGGATAGAACGGCGGCATGTCCGGATAGGTCATATCGTGCAGCGCGGGCGAGTCGGTGAACCGCGTGACGTACTCGGTGCGGAACTGCTGATCCACCGAGACCCCGAACAGGTACAGCTTGGTGGCGCCCAGGGGCATCCCCAGGGTCACCACGGTGAACGTCGACAAGAACAGCAGTGAAAGCACGTTCGCGACGGCCCGGCGTCCCCTGCGCCAGAGAACCCCGGCCAGTACCAACCCGGCGATGGCGCCGAACTGTCCGACTGTGGTCAGGGCGTGCAGCTGGTTGGACGATCCGAAGGCAGGCCACTGGACCCGTGCGATCGCGACGAGCGCGACGGCACTGACCGCGGCGGCCGTGACCACTGCGAGCGTCAGGTCTTTGGCGGTGTCCAGCACATGCTGGCGTGCCGTCACGGTCATCGGGGCTGTCATCTCGACGTGATTACACGGGCAACTTGCGGAAAATGGGGCGCGGCACGTGGCGCAGCACCGACATCACAAAGCGCCATTGGCCGGGCGCCCAGATCAGCTCCTTGCCCGCGGCGGCTGACGTCACCACCTGCTCGGCGATCTCCTCTTTGTCGACCGTGAACGGAGCCTCCTTGGCGCCGGTGGCCTTCCAGTGTTCGATCGTCGTGGTGGTGCGTACTTGGCCCGGGCGTACCACCAGTACGTGGACGCCGAACTCGCGCAGCGCTTCTCCAAGACCGAGGTAGAACCCGTCGAGGCCGGCCTTCGTCGAGCCGTAGACAAAATTCGAGCGGCGGACTCGCTCACCGGCAACCGAGGACATCGCGATGACCTGACCGAAACCCTGTGCCTTCATCTTCTGGCCGATCAGTACGCCGACGGAGACAGCGGCGGTGTAGTTGACCTGTGCGCTCAGCACCGCCTTGGCCTGGTTCTGCCAGAGCTCTTCGGCGTCGCCGAGGACGCCGAAGGCGACAATGGCGACATCCACATCGCTCTGTGCCCAAGCGGATTCGATGAGGGCAGGGTGGCTCGTGGTGTCGATGGCATCGAAGTCCAGGTACTCGACGGACTTGGCTCCGGCGGCCTCGATCTGCGCGATGGCCGCCTCGCGTTTGGGTGCGTTGGGCAGGTCGGCCAGGATGACGCGCGCCTTGGCATTCTTCAGGTAGCGCTCGACGATGGCCAGGCCGATCTCCGAGGTACCGCCGAGCAGCAGGATGGTCTGGGGGTTACCCGTTGCGTCAATCATTGTGTGGCTGAAGCCTTTCTAGAGCAGCTCGAGGCGGCGGGCCATGTCGGAGGCGAACACGCCGTGGGGGTCGGCCTTGCGTCGGGTGGCGATCCACTCGTCGACGCGCGGGTACATCTTGTGGAATTTCTCCGCGTTTACCCGTGAATCCTTGGCGGTGTAGACCCGGCCGCCGAACTCCATGGCGCGGGTGTCGAGCTCATTGAGGAACTCGTTGACACCGGGCTTGTTGGGGAAGTCCATGGCGACGTTCCAGCCCTTCATCGGAAAGCTCAGCGGCGCTTTGTTGCCCGGTCCGAAGAGCTTGAACACGTTGAGCGCCGAGTACTGGCCCCGAGTCTGGATCCACCGGATGATGCCCTTGAACTCCTCGAGCGCATCGGGCGGTACGAGGAACTGATGCTGCGCGAAACCTGCTGGGCCATAGGCATATTGCCATCCGGTCGTGATGTCGAGCATGTGATAGAACTGCGTCAGATTGACGATCTTGCCCTGGTAGTTACCGCTCATCCGGTAGAACCCCTCGCCGATCGCCATGAGCGACGGCTTGATCATGAAGTTGACCGGGAAGAGGTCGGGAAAGCCGGGTAGTTGCGGCGCCGTGAATTTGAGCGGGTCCTTGGCCAGCTTCGCGGGCAACTGATCCAGTCTCGCAAGGCTTCCGCGGCTGACGGCCGCGCGGCCGAGCTTGGGTGGCAGGTTGATCAGGTCGAACCAGGCACTCGAGTAGGTGTACTTGTCCTCGCTGCCGTCCTGGTGCACCGCGATGGTCTCGTCCAGGTCCCGGGTGGCGACACCGTCGGCGATGAAGTACGCCGTTTCGGTGCGCGTCATGGCGATGCGGGCGCGTACGACGATGCCCGTCAACCCGTTGCCGCCGACGGTGGCCCAGAACAGCGCGCTGTCCGGTCCGTCGGGGGCGATCGTGTGCACCTGGCCATCAGCCATCAGCAGGTCCAGGGATAGCACGTGGTTTCCGAAGCTGCCGGCGCTGTGATGGTTCTTGCCGTGGATATCCGAGCCAATGGCACCGCCCACGGTGACCTGGCGAGTGCCGGGCAGCACCGGCACCCACAGGCCGAAGGGGAGTGCGGCCTTCATCAGCTGATCCAGGCTCACACCGGCGTCGACGTCGGCGACGGCGGTCTCGGCACTGATCGAGTGCACCTTGTTGAGCGGAGTCATGTCGACGACGATCCCGCCGCCGTTGCACGCGTGATCGCCGTAGGAGCGGCCCAGGCCGCGGGCGACGATGCCGCGGCGTAAATGCGAGGGGCTGGTCGCGCTCGCGTCGGCGACCCGGCGCACGGCCTCGGCGATCAGATCGACATCGGGTGTGGAGAGCACGTGAGCCACGGTGGGTGCGGTGCGACCGAACCCGGTCAGTGCGCGCGGGGTCAGGGGAAGGTCTGTAGACATATCAGTGAAAAAGCGTACTTGAGCCGATCGGAGGGTAGGAGCGAAGCGACCGGGGGACGGCTTAGCGCAGCCGGAAAATCACGGCGCGCTGCACGATGAAGTTGATGACAGTCGCGGTGCCCTGAGCGATGACAAAGGCCACCGGAACACGCCAGGTCTTGTCCTCGAGCTGCATGTAGAACAGGTAGTTGATGCCGACCTGGACGGCGTAGGTCAGGCCATAGAGCGCCATCACCGCGATGAACCGGGCCCGGCTGGGCTCGGCTTGGAAGGTCCAGCGCCGGTTGATCAGGTAGGCGGTGGTGGTTCCCGCGACAAAGCTGATGGACTTGGCGACATTGACCTGGAGGCCGAAGTGCAGCAGCAGCACATACAGCCCGAAGTCGACGATCGCCGAGAGCCCGCCGGTGAGGACGAAACGGGTCGCTTGAGTGGTCAGCGACAGCGGCGCCTGCTCTGCTGGGGCATCTGACACGGGCCAGAGCCTATGTCAGGTGTCGTCCCATGGTGCCAATCACCGGACCCTGCGCGCGACTTTCCGCGCGCAGGTAGGGTCGCGGCAGACTCGGCAACTGGATTGCTGGAACATCGACGCGTGAGGGGCAACCATGACGACTCCAGAGCACGGAAGGCACGAACGGGCCGAGGGCGAGGGCATTGATCCGCTGATCGACCTGTCGCGCGATCCCAACCCTGGAGTCGCCGACCACGCCAAAGAGGACGAGTAACCGCTCAGACTCGTTGCGGGACGAACGCCTCGATCTCTTTCACCATGAGCTCGGGCTGATCCTCGCTGACAAAGGTGTAGCTGTCGGGGACCTCCACAAGCCTGGCGTTAGGCAGTAGCTGCACCCACCGTTGCGCATGCGCGAACGGGAAGAATGGCAGCTTGCGCGGCCAGAGCAGCAGCACCGGTTTGTCGAAGGTGCGCAGTGTCTCGGCGGCGGCCAGCGTGTCGCGGTGGTCGATCCGGCTGAGGAAGGCGCGTACATCGCGACGCACGCCCTTCTGCTGTAGCAAGGGACGGACCCACTCGGCGAGTATGTCCTCGGGGATGGAGTGCTTGGCAAGGGTGTTCCCGAGCGCGCGTTGTGCGATCTTCAGTTTGAACGGACGCAGGATGAAATCGGTGCCGGGGATGCGCGCCCAATACTGGAAGACGCGAATCGACTTCGGCAGGAAGTTGTCGAACGAGTCGCAGGGCGTCAACACCACACGGCCGATCCGCTCGCTGCCGCCAACGAGCAGCAGTTGGGTGATGGCCCCGCCGGTGTCGGTCGCGACCACGGTGACGTCCGTGAGGTCCAGGCTCTCGATGAGTTCGCGAATCAACCCGGCCACACCACGCGGGCTGTTGTCGGCGCTCGAATTCATCGGCGTCTGGTGCGCGCCGAGGGGCAGGTCCGGGGCGATGCATCGGAACCGTTGACTCAGCGGTTCGATGACCTTGCGCCACATGGTGCCGGTGACGAACAGCCCGTGCACGAAGACGAGGGGAGGGCCGTCCCCGTTATCGCGGTAGTGGATGGGGCCGGCGGAAGACTCGAAAGTAGGCATGCTTTGACCATTGCGCTGACCTGCTGCCATGACGAGACACGGCACTGCCAGACGGTGCCACCCGGGGAAGCTGCTCTAGAGGCCGGCGGATGCCAGCACACCGCACAGTGCGTCGACGGCCGGCGCGAAACCGTGATCGGCTGGGGTGCCGAAGCTGACCACGACTCCGTCCGGATCGGGGATGTGCGGACCGGCCTGGGGATGTCGCAGCCGCGATAGCCCGGCCAGGGCCACGCCCGCCTCACCGGCTCGATACAGCACGTCCGGTTCCGCGCCGTCGGGCAGCGTCAGCAGCAGGTGCAGTCCGGCGGACAGCCCCCGGACTCCGACGTTGTAGTCGGAGAGTCGCTCGACGAGGAGGTCGCGCCGGCGCCGGTACCGACCGCGCATCCGCCGGATATGCCGGTCGTAGTGGCCATTGGCGATGAAGTCCGCCATGGTCAGCTGCGAGATCGCGTCGACGTACCACTGCCCGCCGCCGGCAGCCGCCACGACGGCATCCACCAGGTCCGGCGGCAGCACCATCCATCCCAGGCGTAGTACGGGGGCCAGGCTCTTACTCGCCGAACCGAGATATACGACGTGATCGGGGTCGAGGCTTTGTAACGCGCCGACGGGCTGACGGTCGTACCGGAACTCCCCGTCGTAATCGTCTTCCAGGACGTAGGAGTCGGTGCGGCGTGCCCAATCCACCACCGCGGTGCGCCGTGCCGGGTGCAGCGGCAACCCGTGCGGGAAGTGGTGGGCGGGGGTGATCATGGCGGCGCGCACGTCGAGGGTGTCAAGGTCGCTGACCACGGCGCCCTCCTCGTCGAATCCGATCGGGGTGCTGGAGCCCCCTGTCGCTTCGATGCAGTCGCGAAAGATGAAGAGCCCATAAGCTTCCAGGGCGATCGGCCGGGCCAGCCCATACATGCGGGTGAGGATCTCCACGGCATGGCGGGTGCCCGCGCAGATGACGACCGAATCGGGTGAGGTTCGCACGCCCCGCACCCGGCCCACGTATTCGGCTACGGCAGAGCGTAATTCGGGACGGCCGCGCGGGTCCCCCGCACGCAGGGCCTCGTGCGGGGCGTTGCTCAGCGCCCGGCGGACGGAGGTGACCCAGTCTGTGCGCGGGAAGGCGGTGACGTCCCCGGAGCCGGGCATGAGGTTGTGCGGTGGTGGAGAGCCCGCTCCGCGTGATCGCGGCGGCAGCTGGTTCTGGCCACGATTGAGCACCCGGGTTCCCGAGCCCTGCCGCGATTCGAGCCATCCTTCGGCAACGAGCTCCGCGTAGGCCTCGGCGACGGTGTTCCGCGCCAGCCCGAGGTCGATGGCCAGGGTGCGCGAGGGCGGCAGCATTGCCCCCACCGTCAGCCGGCCGGATCGTACGGCCTCACGGAGCGCGGTGATCAATACATCCCGTACGCCGCGGGCACCGGGGGTGATGGCGTGACGCAAGTCGAGATGTAGATCATGGCTGAGAGGGCGGGGCTCCGATATTCCCGAATTGGCCCATGAACTCACGCCTGAATTGAACCATGAGAATGGGTCTTTCTGCTTCTACCGTTAAGGCATGACAAGCACCCTGAATGCCCCAAGAATCCGTATGGAGAAGGTCTCGCCCGAGGTTTACGAGGCCATGATGGCGCTGAGTATCGCCTCGGCCAAGGACGTCGAACCCGGCCTCGCCGAGCTGATCAAGATCCGCGCATCCCAGCTCAATCACTGTGCGTTCTGTCTCGATATGCACACCCATGATGCCCGCAAGCAGGGTGAGACCGAGCAGCGCATCTACCTGCTGAACGCCTGGGCCGAGGCCGGCGATATCTACACCGAACGCGAGAAGGCCGCGCTGGCGCTGACCGAGGAGGCGACCGTCCTTTCCGCTGGTGAGCACGTGTCTGATGCCACCTATGCGCGGGCGGCGGAGATCTTCACCGAACGCGAGCTCGGGCAGATCATCGGGATGATCCTGACGATCAACGCCTGGAATCGCATCGCTGTCACTACCCGCAACGCACCTCCGAAGCGCGGCTAGATTTGCCACATTCTTTGCCGTCGGCGTGACAGAAGCGTGATCGTTTCGTAATCTGACCGGGTGATCTCGGCGAGATGGCGTGCGAAAGACGGTGAGAAGAGGCCCGCGATGCCGCTCTCTCGCGTCGCGGGCCTCGCTCTCTCACTCGTTGCCGGTGCCGCCGTGATGGGGGTCGTGAGCGAAGTTCAGAGGCCGGATGTTCAGCTGTCGATCAAGCCCGAACAACGTGCGATCGTGCTCATCGCTGACCTGCCGCGTGCCCAGCGGGACCGGCGCTATGTCTCGGCGGAGGCGCTGGCCCTGGAGGCCAGAGCCAGAGCCATCAAGCCGTGTTCGACCGTGTTGGCGGGCGCACAGCCGGCGGTGGCGCAGGCGGGAAACTTCTTGAAGACGATGTTCGGTATCGGTGACATCGGCGGTGCCAGCGGGCGTGGCGGCGGCGGGGATCACGGTCGCGGTCTGGCGTTGGACTTCATGACGGGCTCCACCGCGACCGGCAGCGCGCTTGCGAGCTTTGTGCTCGCCAACCGTGAGCGGCTCGGTGTGACGTACGTGATCTGGCAGCAGCGGTACAACGACGGCAACGGCTGGTCCATGATGGAGAACCGCGGCAGCCCGACCGCCAATCACATGGACCACGTGCACGTGTCGTTCCGGGCCGGAGCCAAACCGCCCGCGATCAGCTGCTGATCTCGGTCGGCGGCGATCCGCAGCGCCCACGGTCCGGGCGCGGATATGTTGAGTTCCATGGGTTTCCTAGCGTCTCGACGTTCTCTGCGTGGTCTGCGACAGATTGGTGATGGTCTCGGCACGCTCGACCGAGAAGTATTCGAAGCGATCGCGGAGTCGCCGAGCCCGCTGCTGGACACCGTCATGCCGCGACTCACGCGCGCCGCGGACCATTCCAAGCTCTGGATCGGGATCGGCGCCGGGTTGGCGATGTTCGGCAAGCCGGCCGTGCAGCGCGGCGCCACGCGTGGCCTGCTGACACTGGCAGTGACGAGTGCGCTCACCAACCAAGTGGCCAAACGCGTGCGGCGGCGTGCGCGGCCGAACCACCTGTCGGTGCCGCTGGTGCGGCGCAGCAAGCGCCTGCCCACGTCGTCATCGCTGCCCTCGGGTCACTCGGCGAGCGCGGCGGCCTTCGCGGTGGGCGTCGGTCTCGAGAGCCCGCCGCTGGGCCTAGGGCTCTCGCTGCTGGCCGGTCTGGTCGGCCTGTCCCGGGTGGCCACCGGCGTCCATTATCCCGGCGATGTGTTCGCGGGGTTCGGGATTGGTGCCGGGATAGCGGTCTTGGGCGCCCGCGTGGTGCCGCCGATCACGCAGACGGCGTTGCCCGGGGCGGACCCGCTGCGGGTGGACACCGCCGCGCGCCCCGAGGGCGAGGGTGTGGTGTTGGTGGTCAACCCGGCCTCCGGTGACGGTACCGGTCAGCGGATTCTGGACCAGGTGCGCAAGGCCTTGCCCCGTACGGAGATCGTCGAACTGAATAAGGGCGATGATGTCATCGAGGTGATGCGCAGCGCGGCACGCCGGGCCGAGGTGCTTGCCGTGGGCGGTGGCGACGGCACGGTGGCGTGTGCCGCAGGCGTTGCGGCCGAGACCGATACGCCGCTCGCCGTTTTTCCCGGCGGCACCTTCAACCACTTCGCCAAGGACATCGGCTGCGAAAGCGTGGCCAAGACTGTCGATGCCATCCGCCGGGGCAGCGCCAGCCGTGTCGACCTGGTCTACCTGAACGAGAGCCAGGTGGTGATCAACACCGCGAGCATCGGCGCGTACCCGAAGTTCGTACAGATCCGCGAGAAGATCGAGCACCGGATCGGCAAGCCGCTGGCGAGTGTCTACGCGATGCTGCGCATGCTGCGCCGCGAGCACCCGGTGCGTATTCGGTTCGACAACAAGACCGTCCAGACATCGCTGTTCTTCCTGGGTAATTCTGCTTATCTGCCATCGGGTTTCGCCCCGTCGCTGCGACCCCGCCTGGATGATGGACTCATCGATGTGCGCATCTTGGAGACCGGCCGCAAGTTCAGCAGCCTACGGATTCTGACGGCGCTGGCGCTCGGGCGCCTTCAGCGCAGCCCGCTCTACCACGAGCTGCAGGTACCCGAGTTTTCCTTTACCGCAGTGGACGGCCCGACTGTGCTCGCACGCGACGGTGAGGCCGGCGACAAGCTCGCGGAGGCCCGCTTCACGGTTCGTTATCGGGCGCTGGCTGTGCTGCGTCCGCTGCCCTGAGGGGCCACGGCGGCAACACGAGCAGGCAGGCGACGAAGTACGCGTAGCCCAATGCCCACCCCGCCAGCACGTCCGAGGGGTTGTGGACGTTGAGCAGAACTCTGCTGACACCGATCGTCAGAATCAGCACACCGCCGAGCGTCGCGAGCCAGGGGCGCAGCGCGGCAATCGCTTTCGGTAGGAACACCGTGAGCAATGCCAGCGCACAGACCATGACGCCAAGCGCGTGCCCGGAGGGGAATGAGGATCCGTACGCGTCGACCAACTTGGTCGCCGGGCGCGGGCGGCCCGCCAACAGTTTGGCCAGCTCGGTCACCAGCGCGCTCAGCTCCACGGTGATCAGCAGGAACACCGCCGCATGCCGCTGGCGCCGCACCAACAGCACAACGATGACGACAGCCACTGCGATGCGGAATGCACCCGGGCCCACGACGGTGGCGAATACGTCCCAGGCGGTGACCCACCCAGGGTGCGCGATTCCGTAGTCATGCGCGGGGGCCAGCGCCGCGACGTCCAGCCGAGACAACCAATTCCACTGCTGGGCATAGCCCAGCCAGAGCAATGCGAACGCGATGAAGGCAGCGCCGGCGGACACCAGCAGCCATCGGCGCTCCGGGCCGCTTATCTGTGACATGACTACACCCAGTACGGCACGCGCGCGCGGTACTGGCGCATCACCAGGATTGCCACCGTCCAACCGACGACGGTGATGGCACCCGCGATGATCCAGTGGTGGACCTGCTGATCAAGCCCGAGCAGTGGATCGCGGATGATGGCCAGAAAATGCACGAACGGGTTGAGCTGCACCACCGTGGCCAGCTTGCCGACCTTCTCGGTCAGCATGTTCTCGTTCCAGATGATCGGCGTCATGAAGAACAGCAGCTGCACCAGGCTGCCCAGCAGCGGCGAGATATCCCGATAACGGGTGGCCAGCACGCCGAAAACCAGTGAGACCCAAACACAATTCAACGTGATCAACACCAGCGCGGGGATGAAACTCAGGTCGGTGATGTGCCAGTGCGGCGTATACACGGCGACGACCACCAGGAAGATGATGATGTTGTGCGCGAACAGCAATAGCTGCCGCCACACCAGCCGGTAGACGTGCACGCTCAGCGGTGTCGGCAACTGCTTGATCAGGCCCTCGTTCGCGACGAAGACGTCCGCGCCCTCCAGGATCGCGGCGTTGAACAGATTCCAGACGATCAAACCGATGGTCACATAAGGCAAATGTTCAGCCAAAGGGAGCTTGAACAGCTGCGCATACAAGATGCCCATCGCCAGGGCCGTCGATCCGGTGGCAATGGTGATCCAGAACGGGCCCAGCACCGATCGCCGGTAGCGCTGCTTGATGTCCTGCCAGCCCAGCTGTAGCCACAGCTGCCGATGCTCGAAGCCGTCGGACAGATCACGCCACGCGCGCTTGAAGGTCCGGGAGTCCGAAGATAATTCCAGCAGTTCGTTCGTCATTTCTCAGTCCCCTGTACCGAAGGAGTCGGATTGCCCGGTCTGCCGAACTGTTCGCGGCGACCCAAGCGCCGCAAGGCAATCCAATCACGTAGGCCGGCAGGGTCGCGTCGGGTGATCAGGAAGTACCAGCCGAAGCGCACCCATTCCTGAGGGAGCAGCTTGCGCATGCCCGGCTGGGACATCAGGTAGCCGCGGTTGCGGTAGGTGAAGTACCGCTTGGTGGCATCATCCGGGTACTGGGTGTGCATGCGCCCGCCCAGAATCGGTTTGAACTCGGCCGCACCGTTGGGGTGCAGATACGTGGCATCCAGGCAGGTCCCGAACGGCAGGCCCGACCGCACCAGGCGCCGGTGCACGTCCACCTCATCGCCGCGCACGAACAGCCGCAGGTCCGGAACGCCCACGGCCTCCAGGGTTTCGGCGCGAAAGAGTGCGCCGTTGAACAGCGAGGCGATGCCGGGCAACAGATCTTGGCCGGCATCGGTGCGCAGCTCCTCCACCCGTCGCCGCCACACCAGCCCGCGCCGCAGCGGAAACGCCAGCCGGCCGGGATCGTCGATATCGCACACCATCGGCGACACCTCGGCGAGGCGATGTTTACGGGCGCAGGCCAGTAGCGTCTGCAGCACATCGGTGCCACCGGGGCGACCGTCGTCGTCGGCAAGCCATACCCAGTCGGCGCCGAGGGTGAGGGCGTGCAGTATGCCTAGCGCGAATCCTCCTGCACCGCCAAGGTTTCGGCGTGAGCCCAGGTATGTGGTGGCGATGGGTTGACCGTCCACCAGGGCCTTGACGGCGGGGTCGTTGTCGTTGTCCACCACCACCACGTGCGCGGGTAACGCTGTTTGCGAGGTGACGATCTTCAGCGATTCGGCCAGCTCGACCGTGCGCCGGTAGGTGACGACGACGGCGACGACACTGCCGACCGTGTCATCCATGGCGGTCTTCGGAGAGGATCTGGGCCACGTGATCGCCCGCCTCATTGCCTTCGTAGGCGCGGACCACGTCCTCGATACCACCGCTCATCTTGATCGTGCCGTGGTCGATCCACATCGCCGTGTTGCACAGGCGGGCCAGGAACTCGTTGGAATGGCTAGCGAAGACGAGCATGCCGGAGCGTTCCACCAACTGCTGCAACCGAATTCGCGCCTTCTTCATGAACTCGGCATCGACCGCACCAATGCCCTCATCGAGCAGCAGAATCTCCGGGTCGATGCTGGTGACGACGCCCATGGCCAGGCGAACGCGCATGCCGGTGGAGTACGTGCGCAGCGGCATGGAGAGGTACTCGCCCAACTCGGTGAAGTCGGCTATCTCGTCGACCTTGGCCTGCATCTGCTTACGGGTCTGCCCCAGGAACATGCCGCGGATGATGATGTTCTCGTACCCGGAGATCTCCGGATCCATGCCCACACCCAGGTCGAACACGGGCGCGACCCTGCCCTGGATGTACGAGCTGCCCCGAGTGGGTTCGTAGATTCCCGAAAGGAGTCGCAGCAGAGTCGATTTGCCCGCACCGTTGTGGCCGACAAGCCCGATCCGGTCGCCCTCCTTGAGGGACAAGGTGATATCCCGCAGCGCCTCGATGACCACCACATTCGACTCGTTGCGGCCAATCGCGCCGCCCGCCTTGCCGAGGAAAGCCTTCTTCAGAGAGCGTGACTTGGCGTCGAAAATCGGGAACTCCACCCACGCTTCATGGGTCTGGATACTGACCACGGCTACAGATACTGACCGGTGCCGCTGCCGCCGCCGTGCGCGGGTGCTGAAAGACCGGGCGGCAGAACACCTTGACCACCTTGACGCATCTGCTGAAGCTGCGCGCGTGCCGCCATCTGCTGGGCGAAGAGCGCAGTCTGGATGCCGTGGAACAAGCCCTCCAGCCAGCCGACCAACTGTGCGTGCGCGATACGCAGCTCGGCATCGGACGGAACGGTGTCCTCGAGGAACGGCAGGGTTAGCCGCTCCAGCTCCTCGCGGAGCTCCGGTGCGAGCCCGTCTTCCAGCTCGCGGATGGAGGCGGCGTGGATCTCGCGCAGCCGGGATCGGCTGGGTTCGTCGAGGGGAGCCGCGCGCACCTCCTCGAGGAGCTGCTTGATCATCGTGCCGATGCGCATCACCTTGGCGGGCTGCTCGACGAGGTCGGTGATGGACGGGTCGTCGTCGGCGTCGTCGGCGCTCTTGTCGGAATCGTCGGCACCCAGAATGATCACCTGGTCGTCGTCATCGTCTTGACCGGGATGGGTCATCTGTCACCTTCCGCCTGTGATTTTTGGTCGCCTGCCCATTCGTAGATCTGAGCGGCGCCGCTGTCGTACAGCTTTCT
This sequence comes from Mycobacteroides salmoniphilum, assembly GCF_004924335.1. Lineage (NCBI taxonomy): Bacteria > Bacillati > Actinomycetota > Actinomycetes > Mycobacteriales > Mycobacteriaceae > Mycobacteroides > Mycobacteroides salmoniphilum. The sequence continues at coordinate 186,513 of NZ_CP024633.1, forward strand.
CCATGATCGGGATCTGTCCAACGACCTTAGTCCGTCGGGAACCTTGAATCCCTGGACCACGGGAGTACTGGTCATGACATAGCGAATGTTCAGCGCGTGCACAGCTTCGGTCACACGCCGGTCGGTATCGGCATCGTCGGCGTAGGCCCAGAAGATGTACCGGTGATAACCCGGGCCCTGCTGCTGCGGGAAGTCGTAGTGCGTCCAGAGCGGGTGCAGCCCCGCCACCGCGTACATCCAGCCCGAACCGTCCACGTTTCCGTCGCCGATGGTGGTGTTCTCGGCGCCGGGCAGGGTCGCCAGGTAGGCGAAGGCGTCGAGCTTTGTGGGGCCCACCATCACCTGGTCGTATTTGGCGCCGACGAGGTACTTGTGCGGCAGGAAGTAATGCCGTGCGGCGAAGCTGCAGGTTCCGGCCAGCACGAGCGCCGTGACGACCAGCGCCCACTTCCGCGTGCGCTCCCCCCGCACCCTCGTCAGCACGGTGTAGGCCAGCGTGAACAGGCCGATCCCGGCGGCCGGGGCCAGTAGCAGGCACACGATGGCCGACAACCGGCGCGGGTCGCTGTAAAAGGCATCGGAGAACAGGGCCACCGCATGGCCGATGAAACCGCCAAAGGGTCTGGAGGAGTGGACAATCGCAACGATCAGTAGCAGCCAGACGGCGATCGGCCAGTACACCCGCTTCACGATCAGCACCACCGTGCCGAGCAGGGCAAGCCAGAGCAGCGCGGACTGCACGGGGTAGTCGGCCAGGTGGCGGGTGTGCTGTGTGAGGGCGTCCAGTAGCGCGCGCCTTTTGCCCCACGGTGTGGCGAACTGGTGTCCGGCGATGATCTCGGACAATTGCAGCAGGGTGCGCAGTTGCGGGTAGAGCAGCACCAGTGAGGCGACGCCGGCGATGGCCAACGGTACAAAGCCATTTCCCCAGCGGGGCTTTGCTTTTTGTTCCTTGCCCCGGTACCGGGATAGCGGTGCGAGGAGCCACCAGGCGCCCACGAAGACGACCGCCACAATGGCGCCCGAGGTGTGTACCGAGGCGATCCCCACGAATGCCAGGACGGCCACCGGTATGCGGCTACGGTCGGCGACCACGCTCGTGATGGCGATCACGGCGGGGCCCACGAGGGCGAAGGACACCAGGTTCGGGACGGCCGCGACGTAGAACTCCACATAGGGCAGTGCCGTGAACGACGCCGAGAGTGCGGCGGCGGTGGCTGCGGAACCGGCCTGGAAGGTGCGGCTGGTGCGACCGCGCAGCAGCTGCCAGGTAAGCGCCGCCGCACTCAGGGGAAAGAGCAGCGACCCGGCCACCGCGTACAGCGTGTAGCTGGTGGTGGGAGCCGCGCCGGTCAGTTGGCAGAGCACCGCGGCCAGCCCGTGGAAGGCCGACGGGTAGTAGAGCGTGGCATGCGTCTCGACGTTGCGGAGGTCACCCATCCGGGTCGACGATGCTTGCCCGGTGTCGAGGATGTAGCGGATGGTGTTTCCGTGCCACATCGAGTCCCAGGTGCTGGGGATCGATTGCCAGTTGGTCAGCCCACGCAGGAACGCGTAGAAGATCAGCGCGGTCCCGATCGCGATGCCGAACGCGACCGCGATGAGCGCCGCGCGATTTTGTGACGGGAATTGTTCGGCGTGCTCTTTCGGCCGCAGACGGCGCCAGATCAGCCGCGCGATGACGATCGCGCCGAGTAGCGCAAACCCGGCGGAAACTGAGTTCCACGGTATGCCGATTGAGCCGAAGGTGACGATGCACAGCCCAACTAGCCCATAGGTCAATGCAGGTGCGGTGACGGCGGCCGAATGCGTTGGTAGCCCGAAGGCTCGGCCAATCAGCCAGCCTGGGATGAACAGCAACAGCAGTGCCGTAGCCACCCCGAAAGCGAACGACATTGCTCTAGTATGACTACACGAGACGGCGCCGTGGACCGTCGTCCGTCGGGACGTGGTGCAACGACGGGTTCAGCGCCGTGACCTGTGGTGAGCATCTAAGGTGTCTGGCATGGCTTATGACGTCGCCCGGGTGCGTGGTTTGCACCCGTCCCTCGGCGACGGGTGGGTGCATTTCGACACCCAAGCCGGGATGCTGATCCCCGATGCGGTTGCTACGACTGTATCCACCGCGTTCCGCGGATCCTTTTCCGACACGCGGGGGCCTCACCCCAGCGCCCGGCGCAGTGCCGCCGTTCTCGAGGCCGCTCGACACGCTGCGGCAGATCTGGTGGGCGCCGACCCGCGCGGGGTGGTGCTGGGCAGTGACCGCGCGGTCCTGCTCAACTCGCTGGCCGAGGGGTCGTCGTCCAAGGCGGGGCTGGGCTACGAGTTGGTGGTGTCCCGGCTGGACGAAGAGGCCAATGTGCAGCCGTGGCTGCGTTCGGCCAACCGGTACGGAGCCAAGGTCAAATGGGCCGAGGTGGACATCGAGTCCGGTGATCTGCCGTCCTGGCAGTGGGAGTCGTTGATTACCAAGCCGACCCGGTTGGTGGCGGTGACGGCGGCTTCGTCGACCCTGGGCACGATGCCGGATCTGCAGCAGGCCACCAAGCTGGCGCACGCGGTCGGTGGCATCGTGGTGATGGACTGTTCGAGCCTGGTGCCCTACCGCGCCGTGGACATCGAATCTCTCGATGCCGATGTCGTTGCCTTCAATGCGACGGCCTGGGGTGGACCACCGGTGGGCGCGTTGGTGTTTCGCGACCCCGCCCTGCTGGATTCGATCAGTTCGATATCGCTCAATCCGTTGGCCAGTGGTCCGGCGCGGCTGGAGCTCGGCGGGCATCAGTTCGCGATGTTGGCCGGCCTGGTCGCCAGCGTGGAGTACCTGGCTGGTTTGGACGAGTCCGCCTCGGGTACCCGGCGTGAGCGACTGTTGACGTCGCTGAACTCGGCGGGTGCGTACCTGGACTGGTTGTTCAGGTATCTGGTGAGCGCGCTGCGCACGTTGCCGCGCGTCATGGTCATCGGTTCTCCCGAGGACCGGATCCCGGCGCTCAGCTTCACCGTGATCGGGATTCCCGCCGACCGCGTGGTGCAGCGCCTGGCTGACAACGGGGTGTGCGCGATCGCCAACACCAGTTCGCGGGTGCTCGACGCCATCGGTGTGAACGAGATCGGCGGTGCGATCACGGTTGGGTTGGGGCACTATTCGACGGCCGCCGAGGTTGACCAGCTGGTGCGTGCGGTCGCCTCGCTGGGCTGATCGCTTCGGCCTGCTGTGACGGCTCAGAGCGTGAGCAGTACCTTCCCCACGACCTCGCCGCGCTCCAGGAGGCGATGTGCCTCGGCGGCATGGCTTATCGGGATCTCGGCACCCACGATCGGCCGGACTTTGCCCGCCTCGACGAGCGGCCACAGGTTCTGCGTGACGGACTCGACGATTGTGGCCTTGCCGGACGGCCCGTCCAGCGGCCGCCCGCGCAGGGTGGTGGCGGTGACAGAGCCGCGCTTGATGATCAGCTTGCCGATGTTCAGCTCGGCTACTGCGCCGCCTTGCATACCGATGATGACGAGGTGCCCGTCGTTGCCGAGAGCATCGATGTTCCGGTCTAGGTATTTCGCTCCCATGATGTCGAGGATGAGGTCGACGCCGGCGCCCTCGGTGAAGTTGTGAACTGCCTGTACAAAATCGGTGTCCCGATAGTTGATTGTCAGGTCGGCGCCAAGATCACCACAGGCGTCGAGCTTGTCAGGTGTGCCGGCGGTCACGGCAACCCGCACACCGAGTGCCTTGGCGACTTGAATGGCGTGGGTACCGATACCGCTTGAGCCGCCATGTATCAGGATGGATTGTCCGGCAGTCATTCTCGCCGTCATTACCAGGTTCGACCACACGGTGCACGCGACTTCGGGTAGAGCGGCCGCGACGTCAAGGCTGACATGTGACGGAATCGGCAGCAACTGGCCGACGGGTACTACCACTTTCTCGGCGTAACCACCGCCGGACAGCAGCGCACAAACATGTTGCCCCACAGTCCATCCTGTGACATTCGCGCCAACCTGGCTAATGGTTCCGGAACATTCGAGGCCCAGTATGTGGCTCGCCCCGGGCGGCATGGGGTACAGACCTTGTCGCTGCAGCAGATCCGCACGGTTAACTGCGGCGGCGGTGACGTCGATCAGTATTTCGCCTGGTCCTGGGGTTGGGTCGGGAACTTCGGTCCAGCACAGCGCTTCTGGCCCGCCCGGCTGGTCAACGGTGATAGCGTGCATGACAACCAGACTATGCCGAGCTATTGGTGGTCGCCGGGTTATCACTGCGGATGGAGGCGCGGTCGGGGCCGTAGCTTGGTCGGCGGAAGGGGGGGATTGTGTATGAGTACGCGTTCGGAGAGTGAAGTCCCAGGACTTGACCTCGCCGAATTTCGTTCGTGGCAAAACTTTTGGGTGGCAACTAATCGGTTGTACTTCTTGTTGAACCGGAAAATGGTTGCATCGCATGGTATTTCGTTGACGGACTTCCAAGTTCTCCAACAGTTGTTGCGATCAGCTAACGGTAGCTGCCGGATGGGGGATATCGCTACCAGCCTGCTGGCCTCGCGCAGCCGGATCACGCACCAAGTGCGCCGTCTGGAGGATCAGGGCCTGGTGAAGCGTGGGTCGATGCCGCACGACCGCAGGGCGGTGCTGGCGGCGCTCACCGAGCAGGGTCGCGCCCTCGGCGAGGCGGCAATGTCCACCTACGCCGAATGCGTCCGCGAGCACTACCTGACCCGACTGAGCCGGGCGCAGCAGGCCGCCATCGCGGAGAGCTTCCGGCGCGTCGGTGAGGGCGCCGAGGACGCGCTCAGGGACGGGGAGGGCCGCGGCGGGGAGTAGGCCGCCTGGCGGAGCCGCTAGGCTTGCGCACGGTGGCGTGGCAGAGCGGCCTAATGCACTCGCCTTGAAAGCGAGAGACGGCTAACACCGTCCGGGGGTTCAAATCCCTCCGCCACCGCTCTTGACTCCTCAGCTAGGCGCGTGAGCGCGCACCTGACGGCTACCGCAACCGCGGATGTTTCGGTTCCCGGCCCGGCTCGAACGGGCTGTCTCCCTCGCCGGCTGCGTATGCAGCGGACCGCGCGTACCGGTTAGCGCGGTCTGGGGCGGGGCGTCGGTGATGCTGCGAGGGAGGCTCTGCACCCGGCAACGCATTTAGGACCGCGGCCGCGTGATCAGTTGTGTGTGTACGGGGGTGGAGCCGGTAGTCAGATCCAACACCGGGCAATGCGCGTCCACGGCTTCGTGAAGTTCGCGGTACCGCTCGTCGCTGTCCGGCCCGGAGACCGTCACCGTGACGCGGATCTGCTGGAAGCCGGGGCGGACGCTGTCGTCCAGGCCGAAGAAGCCGCGCACATCGAGGTCGCCCTCGGCGCTGGCGCTGAGTGAATCGACTTGAATCCCTAGTCTTTCCGCCCAGAACCGATAGGTCACCACCTGGCAGGACAGCAGCGATGCCAGGTAGTACTCGACGGGATTGGGTGCTGTGTTCTGCCCGCCGAGGCTTGGCGGCTCGTCGACGTGGACGCGGTACTTGCCCAGGGTGATCTCGCTACCGACCGTGCCCTCTGGTTGGGCGGACGCCTTGAACACCACCGTCGCGGCGCTTGGCTTGTCGGCGACCGCCTGTCGGGTCGCATCGGTGATCGCGTTGAGGGACGTTGTCGAGGCAGTCACGCGCGGTGACATTAGTCGGGTAACCGCCGCGCCGGGAGGGTTGCGTCCGTGGTGAATCCAACGCTGCGGAAACGTAGGAATGTTTAAAAGGATAGATATCCTCTAAATTGGAGTTGTGGCTGACAGAGAAACGCTTCCGCTGGCTGGGCGCCGGGATGAAGACCTTCCCGGCCACTGGCTGCTGGCACGGTTGGGTAAGCGCGTACTGCGCCCGGGCGGGCGTGAACTGACCACCCGGCTCTTGGCCGCCGGGAAGGTGACTGATGCCGATGTGGTCGAACTCGGGCCCGGGCTGGGCCGGACTGCGCGCGACATCGTGGCGCTGCACCCGCGGTCCTATATCGGTATCGATGACACCGCGGCGGCCACGGAATCGGTGCGCAATGTCGTCGCATCGTGTGGTGGGCGCGTGATTGTCGCGGACGCCGCCAGTACGGGTCTGCCCGACGCCAGCACCGACGTCGTCGTGGGCGAGGCGATGCTGACGATGCAGAGCGACAAGGCCAAGCGGGCCATTGTGGACGAGGCATACCGGGTGTTACGGCCGGGCGGGCGGTACGCGATTCACGAGCTCGGGCTGACACCGGACTCCGTGGACGCGGCCACTAAGGACGCGATTCGCGGGGCTCTGGCCCGCTCGATCAAAGTCAACGCACGGCCGCTCACCGTGGCCGAGTGGAGTGAGCTGCTCCGTGCCTCGGGATTCGAGGTGGTGAGCACCGACCGGGCGGCGATGGCGCTGCTGCGCCCGCGGCGCGTCATCGCCGACGAGGGCATTATCGGAGCCCTGCGGCTGGTGAAAAACGTTCTCCTGCATGGTGGCGCGCGCAAGCGAGTGCTTGCCATGCGCCGTACATTTCGTGAACACAGCGACGCGCTGACGGCGGTCGCGGTAGTCGGCGTCCGGCCCCAATGACCGGTAACCGCAAAGCGGGCCAACAGCGCGACCGGGTGCTCGGGCTGTTGCGGGAGGCGCCGCAGCCGGTCGGCGTACAGCACATTGCCGATAGTCTGCGGATCCACATCACCACGGTGCGCTTCCACCTCAAGACCCTGGAAGAGCAGGGGCAGATCGTCCGGCGCGGTGGCAGTGCCGGCCAGAAGGCAGGCAGGCCCAGCCTCGCTTACGCGATCGCCCCACGGCTCGACTACGCCGATGTCGTGTCGCTTTTCGCAGTCCATCTCGGTGGCACCCCCGCCGAGCGTGAATCACGGGCGGCGCTGGTGGGGGCCGATCTGGCACACCGGGTTAACGTGGCGCGCCACCGGGTAGCCATCCCCGCCGCCGATTTGGTCGCGGAAACCCTTGGCGAACTGGGGTTTACAGTGCACTCCACGCTGATGTCCTTTGGTCGAATCACCGTGCAGATTTGTTCCTGCCCGCTCGCCGAGATCGCCGCGGCTGCCCCGGAAGTGGTCCGCGGGATCCAACGGGGTCTCATCCAGGAAGTTCTCGATGTCAACGCCGACGCGGTCGGCGGGCAGTTTCAGGTGACGGTGTCACCCGACGCCGGGCATGGGGATTGCACGGTCATTCTGGCTCTGCACCCGTGTGACGCAGTGCCCCAACACCAGTAAGGAGACCAGGCCATGGACGTCATCTCGATGGCAGCCCTGGGCGATGAGCAGTTCGCAACAGCGAAGAATGCGCATAGCGGCCGGGCGGCGCACACCGTGCACGGCGGCAGCGGCCATGTGCTGAGGCAGGTGGTGCTGGCTCTCGCCGGTGGTCACCAGCTTGCCGAACATGAAAACCCTGGTGAAGCAACCCTATTGGTGCTCAGTGGACGGGTGGAACTCGCGACGGCAACGGAGAAGGCCGTCTTGACCGCCCGCGACTACGTGATCATTCCGCAGGAGCGCCACGACCTTACGGCGGTTGAAGACTCTGTGGTGCTGCTGACCGTGGTCGGCCGGGTGGGGTGAAGCAGTCGCGGCTACATCACATCCGGGGGATGTTCAGCGGCACGTTCCAGCCGGCCAGCTTGCAGTCGATTTGTTTGGGGGATTGGTACCCCTCAAGGTAGGTCGCCGCCGATCCACAGGCCAAGTACGTCCCCGGCTTGAGGGCCACTGGCTGGTCGTCGGGTGGGAAGACCACCGAAACTGAATCCCCATTGTGGATGTCTCGGACCGCCGTGTACTCCAACGGCACCGCATTCGCCGCACCCTCCGGAGTGCCGTCGTCGACGGTCAGGCGCAGCGTGAACTCCATCGGCACGCTGTCCAGATTGGTGTAGCAGCCACTGGCGTCGATCCGTGTCTGCACCATCTGCGCCCCACCCACCGTTGCGATGTACGGTCTGGCGATACTGAAGTTGCAGCCGACCTCGTTGACGTCAGCCTGTGCGGGGACTGCCATCCCGGTCGCCGCGAGTACCGCCGCCAGCACGCCACCCAGCCATTCTTTGACCATGATCGCACTATGGCACATCTTTGCTGACGGGGCTAAGAAACCGGCCGCCTACCCCACTACGCCTTGGGCCCACCGCTTTCCGCCAGCCGCCGCACCGCATCGATGAAGACGTCGATCTCGTCGAAGGTGTTGTAGAACGCGAACGACGGCCGCACCGTCTGCTCCAGCCCCAGCCGCCGCAGAATCGGCTGCGCGCAGTGGTGTCCGGCCCGCACCGCGATGCCGTCGGCGTTGAGTGCCTTGCCGACCTCCACCGGTTCGTGCCCGTCGAGCACGAACGACAGCACCGATGCCTTGTGATCGGCCGTCCCCACCAGTCTTACGCCAGGTATCGCGGCCAATTGCGGAGTGGCGTACTCCAGAAGCGCATGCTCGTATTCAGCGATGCGGTCGATGCCGATGCGCTCCACATACCGCAGCGCCTCACCCAGTCCGACGGCATCGGCGATGTTCCCGGTGCCCGCCTCGAACTTGTTGGGCGGACCCTGGAACACCGCGCGCTCCAGGGTGACATCGGCGATCATGTTGCCGCCGCCCTGCCACGGGGGTGTTTCCGCCAACGCGTCCTCGCTGCCGTACAGCACACCGATCCCGGTGGGGCCGTAGATCTTATGGCCCGAGAAGACGAAGAAATCGGCGCCGAGCTCCTGCAGATTCACCGTGAGGTGCGGTACCGACTGCGCGCCGTCGATGAGTACGCGAGCGCCGTAGCGGTGCGCGATCTCGACGATCTGCTTGGCGGGCGTCACCGTGCCCAATGCATTGGAAACCTGGGTGGCCGCCACCAGTTTGGTGCGCGGTCCGACCAGGTCTTCCAGCTCGGACAGCAGCAGGTTGCCGGAGTCATCCACCGGGGCCACCTTGATGACGGCGCCGGTCTTCTTCGCGATCTGCTGCCACGGAACGATATTGGCGTGGTGCTCCAGGTGGGTGATGACGATCTCATCCCCGTGCCCGAGGTTCTTGCCGCCCCAGGCGTGCGCCACCAGGTTGATGGCTTCGGTGGCCCCGCGGACAAAGATGATGTTCTCGTCCGCCTCGGCGCCGAGGAACTTGCGGACGGCGCCGCGTGCATCCTCGTACGCGTCGGTGGCCCGTGCCGCCAATTCGTGTGCGGCACGGTGGATATTGGAGTTCTCGTGCTGATAGAAGTGCACCAGCCGATCGATCACCGACTGCGGCTTCTGAGTGGTCGCGGCATTGTCGAACCAGATCAGCGGCTTACCGTTGACGGTCTCGGACAGGATCGGGAAATCCGCCCGAATCGAGGCGACATCGAAGGCGCGCGCGTCCTCGTGGATCGGTGCCGCAGCAGGCGCCCCGCCCAAGAAGTAGTAGTTCGCCTCATCGCCTCCGGCCGGCGCCACCGGGGTCGTCCACCCGAGGTCGGGTACCCCCGGTGCCTCCGAGTACGGAGCCACGCGAGGTGAGGCGGCCGCTGGTGCGATGACGGGGGTGGCGAGCACCCCGGGGATCGTCGGAACCAGCCCCGAGGGGACGGCGAAATCGGCGAGACCTGTTGTCGGATAACCCGTTGTGGCGGCGTGTGCGGCAGAGGTGCCCGATGTCAGGTCACCGCCGCCACCCCGCGGAGCCACCGGCACCGCTCCGGGAACACCGTCGGGGGTCGCCGAACCGAAGGCCGCGACAGGTGGAGCCACCGTTGCCGTCGATAAGGCGTCCGCCAGCGGTGCCGGTGCGTACGGACTGGCCAACGAGCCCGCCGTGGCTGCCGCGGACGACCCCGCGGTCGCGTCCGGGACGGTGCCCCGGGGCGCGACGGGTACCGCCGGTCCCGGGGTATCGATGCCCGGAGCTCCCGAAGGCGTTGCCTCCCAGAACAGCTGAGTGGCCAACGCCGACAGCTCCGCCGCAGACGGGAATCCAGGTGGGCTGTCGGTTACCGGGATCGCGTCACTTGTAGACATGGAACTTGTCCACCTGCACATCGTCGAGAACGGCCAGTGCGTCATCGGTCAGCACAGCCAGCGACGAATACAGGGTGACGAGGTACGAGGCGATGGCCGACCGGTTGATACCGGTGAACCGCACCGAGAGACCCGGCGCCTGCTCTCCGACCAGACCGGGCTGGAACAGGCCGACGACGCCCTGGCGCTCCTCGCCGGTGCGCACCAGCAGGATCTTGGTCTTGGCGTCCTTCACGGGAACCTTGTCCGACGGGATGATCGGGATACCACGCCAGGTGATGAACTGCGCACCGAACAGACTCACCACAACCGGCGGCACGCCGCGGCGGGTGGCCTCTCGGCCGAACGCCGCCACACCCAGCGGGTGGGTCAGGAAGAATCCGGGGGTCTTCCACACCTTGGTGATCAGGGCGTCCAGGTCATCCGGGGTGGGAGCGCCGCCGAGGGTCTTGATGGTCTGCTCGGGAGTGGCCTGGGCCAGCAGGCCGTATTCCGCGTTGTTGATGAGCTCACTTTCCTGACGTTCCTTGATGGACTCGATGGTCAGGCGTAGCTGCTGGGCGATCTGGTCGTGCGGGCTGGAGTACAGATCAGAGACCCGGGTGTTGATGTCGAGCAGCGTCGAGATGGTCCGCAGTGTGTACTCGCGCGGGTTGGTCTCGTAATCGACGTAGGTCTGCGGCAGCGGGGCCTCACTCTCGCCCTGCTCTTCGCTGTGGATCGCGACCTTGTCCGGGTTGATCACGCGGTTTACCCGGTAGATGCCGGCCTCGACGGGGACCCAGTTCAGCAGATGCAGCAGCCACCGCGGAGTGATCGTCGACAGCTGAGGGACGGTCTTGGTGGCATTGGCTAGCTGCCGTGCGGCGAGATCGCCGAGGGCCTGGGATTCGTTCTTGGCAGCGGGCACAGCGGTTTCCTCCTGGGCGAATGGGATCAAGACCTGATGGCTCAAATCCTAATCGCGATTGGGTCGGCGCATCAGGTAACTAACACCCGTGCGCCAAACTCCGCGGGGCAGGGTTTCGCTGCCTGGCGGCATCGCGGCGGATTTGTCGCGCACGTCTGGGCCGGGAGACGGCGAGCCCGCAAAAATCCGGGCGTGCGGCCGGGCGTCCGTAGACTGGATGCATGCAGCACGTCGCACCATCGCACCGACTTCGGGCGATCAGCGGGCTGCGCGCCGACACCCTCGGGGCGCGCAGCGCCGCCGTGTGTTGCTGTTGTTGTTGATTCCCTAACCCCGCCCCTGGCATCCCAGCTGACCGTCTTTCGACGTTATCGAGCTGCTGGGCTGCAATCCGCCGGCACAAGGATCAACCAACCCATGACCAATCATTCTTTGCTATCGCTCGTCCAATGGCCATCCGCCCGCATTACTGGTAGGCGCCACGGCCACAATGCCGAGGTACTCCCACAGCGCCTGACGAGGTATCGCGGGGGCACCTATTCGTCCACCGTGGACGAGGTTGTGTTCACTGACGGAACTTCTGCTCGCACAGATTTAATTCGCCTCAACCCCACCATCGCCGCGTACTCGCTCGATATCGCGGGAATCGCCCCCAACCTGCCCTCGGGGTACGCGGTGGCGGACTGGCTGTCGGTGGCGAACCTGCGGGCCCGTACCCGCGAATCGCAGGTCGCCTGGATCTTGGCCAACTCCTTCCCGGCGCTGTCGACCGCACAGCTGAGCCGTAGGTTGCGTGCCGCCGGATACCTGAGTGAGGCCAATATCAAGGACCACGAGGCCATCGCCGGAACCCAGGCGGCCATCTGGTTTCTCACCAACGGGGTGGAGCTGGACACTGCGGCGCGCAATGTGCCCGGGGCAACCCGTAAGTCGCCGTCCTTCATCGAGTTTGAATTCAAGGAACGCCCGCAGCTGGGCGGCCTTACGGTGCGTACCGGTGCGGGGCAGAAGCCAGCCAACGTTCGGCTGCACGCGTCTGTCAACGGCGCCGTGTGGCGTGAGGTGTCCTCCTCGGAGTTGAGCTTCGCCGACGGCGAGGCGCGGTACGTCAAGACATTGGGTGTGGGCGCGACGGTTGCCGAAACCCAGCATGGCGCGCCGGATCTCGGATATCGCTTCTATCGCCTGTATGTGCAGGGCGGCACCGATGACGTCGAGGGTGTCGAGTTCTGGCTGCATGATGCGCGCAACCACCGCAACGCCGACCGTGTCGTGCAGCTGTACCAGTACCTACTGGAACAGTCGCTGATCGCCGCCGGTCAGGTGGACCGTGCTCCCGTGATCGATGACTCGCAGGCCGTGATGGCCGCGGGCCTGATGGGTCCGTTCGTGGTGGATTCGCAACGTCCGGTTCTGCTTTCACTCTCCGAGGGCGCCAAGGCGATGGACATCTCCGGGGCCGAGCTCACGGGACTGGTGGATTCGGGTACACGCTTCTACGTGCGCCCCGCGGAGTGCGTTGCGACGGTGACGGTTTCGGTGGTTGACCCGGTAGCGACCGCCCGCGTACTCACCGGAGTGGCCGAGGGGCCTTTGACCCCACTGGCATTGGTGCTCCCGGGTGCGCGAGAAGTTATCGAACTCACCGTCGAATGGGCCGAAGCCACGCAGCTGTCACGGGTGAGCTAGCGCCAGGTACGCGCGAACTCAAGGAATGCGTCGTTCTCCTCGGGCGCTCCAACGGTGACCCGTACGCCATCGGTTCCGAAGGGGCGCACGATGATTCGAGCCTCCGCGGAGGCTTGTGCGAATTCCGTCGAGCGCTCGCCCAGCGGCAACCACACGAAGTTTGCCTGCGAGGGCGGCACGTCGTACCCCGCCTCCCGGAGTGCGCTGGTTACCCGGGTGCGCTCGGCGACAACATCATTGGTCCGGGCAAGGAGCTCTTCCGCAGCGCCGATGGAGGCCACCGCGGCCGCCTGGGCGAGGCTGGATGCGCTGAACGGCACGTACACCTTGCCCAGCGTGCTGATCACGTCAGGATCGCCGATCGCATAGCCCACGCGTAGGCCCGCCAGGCCATATGCCTTTGAGAAGGTCCGCAACACAACCACATTGGGGTGTTCGCGAACCAGCGCGATGCTATCGGCGAATCCCTCGCGCACGTACTCGATGTAGGCCTCGTCGATCGCGATGAGGATATGAGCCGGCACCGTCTCAACGAACCGTCGCAGATCGGCAGGCGGCACCACAGTGCCGGTCGGATTGTTCGGGTTGCAGACGAAGATCAGCCGAGTGGCGTCCGTCACCGCGGCGGCCATGCCATCAAGGTCGTAGGTGTAATCGGTCAGCGGCACCTGAACCGGGGTGGCGCCGGCGACACGCACCACCAGGGGGTACGTCTCGAAGGAGCGCCAGCCGAACAGCACCTCGTCGCCCACCGTCGCGGTGATTTGTACAAGCTGCTGGCACAGGCTCACAGATCCGCATCCCACCGCGATGTGCTCGGGCGGCATGTCCACGTGTTTGGCCAGGTGCGAGCGCAGCTCGGCGTACCCGTTGTCGGGGTACCGGTTGATCCGTGCGGTGGCCTCGACGATGGCCGTACGGACGCTGGGCAGGGGGCCGTGCACGGTCTCGTTGCTTGCGAGCTTGATGGCGCCGGGGACGGTGCGGCCCGGGGTGTACGCCGGCAGTTCGGTCAGCTCGGGGCGTAGTCGCGCGGGCGCCGATGAGCCGCGTGCGCGAAGAGGATCAGACACGGCCACCAGACTATCGGTGCATGTTGGGCCGGACGACGACCAACGGCTTTGCCTTCCGGCCGCGCGGGCCTGTACTCTGTGCCCTCGGCGGTTCCGAATCCATTTATGGGTTCGGAGTACCGCTCGGGAAGTTCAGGAGGCGTGCCAGAGCGGCCGAATGGGACTCACTGCTAATGAGTTGTCCCCTTTACGGGGGACCGGAGGTTCAAATCCTCTCGCCTCCGCGTCGGTCTGCAGGCCAAACCTGTTGACCTGCAACAATTGAATAGCACGCGCCCGTAGCTCAACGGATAGAGCATCTGACTACGGATCAGAAGGTTAGGGGTTCGAATCCCTTCGGGCGCACCAGGACTTCTTCTCGAGTGAGTGAGAAGCTATGACACAGGTTCAACGGTATTTCCCGCACCCTCCCCATGATGTGTGGTCGGCCCTGGTCGATCCGGCATCGTGGTGGGGCAAGCCTGACACCCCGCCGGTCGACGTCACCGTGGGGAGCGCGTTCACGATGACCACCGTGCCGGTGGTGGGAACGCGGTTCACCGGCGTCTTCGAGGTTGAGTTTCTCGATGCCGTGCCGTACGAGCATTTGACCCTGGGTCTTCACGCCCACGCCGGCACGGGGCCCTCGGCCCGGTGGACACGTCACGTGGCCTTTCGCGAGCACGAGGGCGGCACGCTGCTGACCGTGACGAACAGAGGTGTCAATCTCGACGACGTCGACGAACGGATTCTGCTGCGGGTCGTCAAAGAGATCCAGGCGACCGAGTTGTACGGCATTGCCACACTGCTGGATCAGCCGCGCGGCTGATCCGCCAGCCCGTCCCGCAGCCGTTGAAATCCCTGGGCGACAAGCTCTCCGGGGCCTCCCAGGAGGGTGGAATCGGAGACTGCCAGTTGGATGACCGTCCCGAGGACCGCGTAGGCGGCGTTGCAGACCAGTCGCGGATACAGGTCCACGTCAGGATCCAGTCCAGTGCGCCGACCGACTTCGGCGAGCACGACGGTTCCCACATCATCGGAGCGGGCCGCGTCATGCGCTGACAGGCCCGGGTTCTGCGCCGACAACCGAGTGACGGCGACGGCGGTACTGAAGGCCTCGGAGGTCGCCAGGTCCAGCATCACTGCTTCCAGGGAATCGAACACATGCTCATCGGTAGGGCGCTGACGCAGCAGTCCGACGGCGTTGTCCTCGATGCCGCGCAACGAAAACAAGACGGCGTCTTCCTTGCTGGTGAAGTAGTTGCGAAAGGTGCGCGACGAGACGCGCACCGCGTCCGCGATCTCGTCGACCGTGACCGCCGACAGGTCGCCCCGGTCCAGCGCCAGTTCCAGGGCGGCGCGGCTCAACGCCAGCTTGGTCTCGGACTTCTTCTGCTCGCGCAGGCCGCTGGGCGGTGGCATGTGGCCATAGTAACAAACCTTCCGTTTGGGGAAACTTTTCCAAAAACGGAAACGTTCTATGGGTATATCCGGCGTCAGGGTGAGGCCGGGAGCATGAAGAAGAGGCAACTGACATGCGCAAACTACTGGCCTCAGTGGGTATCGCCGCCGTGTTGGCGGCCGGGGGCGTCGCGCTGGCCGGTCCGGCCGCGGCGGCTCCGTGCGGAAACGTTGTGGTGTGGGGCAACGGCGGCGGCGTCTGTGAGTCGGACTTCGCGCCCGACGGCAGCTTCACGCGCTGCGACACCGTGTACGTGCTCGGCATCGGCGGGACGAATTGCTACCGGGTGTACCCCTGAGCGCTATCGGGTGACCATCGCGGGCACACCTGGGACGTCGTGTACCAGAAGCTTCCCGACGCGGTGTCCAGTCCGCTACCGTCCCCCACATGGTTGAGGACTTGGCAGCTGACTACGTCATCGTGGGCGCGGGATCGGCGGGGGCGCCGCTGGCCACCCGGCTCTCCGAGCGCACCAACGATCAGGTGCTGGTCCTGGAAGCGGGACCCAAGGACAAGGACATGGGAATCCACATCCCGGCCGCGTTTTCGAAGCTATTCCGCAGCGATGTCGACTGGGACTACCTCACCGAGCCGCAGCCCCAGCTGAACAACCGTCAGATTTATTGGCCGCGAGGGAAAACGCTGGGCGGCTCATCCTCCATGAACGCGATGATGTGGGTCCGTGGATTCGCGGCCGACTATGACGACTGGGCAGCGGTTGCCGGCGATCAATGGTCCTTCGCGAATATCGCGCCCTACTTCAAGCGCATCGAGACGGTGGAGGGTGCGACCGAGAGTGACGAGGGCACCGAGGGTGCGCTGAAGATCTCCAAACAGCGCAGCCCCCGGTCCAGCACCGCAGCGTGGCTGGAGGCCGTCAAAGAGGCCGGATTCGACGTCGAGCGGGCCAATACTCCTGAACCCAAGGGGTTCTCGGAGACCATGGTGTGTCAGAGCGGCGGCCGCCGGTGGAGTACCGCGGACGGTTACCTCAAGCCCGGCCTGCGGCGGCGAAACCTGAATGTGGTCACCGATGCCCAGGTGCGCCGGGTGCTGTTCGACGGCACCAGAGCCATCGGTGTCGAGTATGTGCGCGACGGCATCACGCATACCGTGCGGGCCCGACGCGAGGTGATTCTGAGTGGCGGTGCCATCAATTCCCCGCAGCTGCTGATGCTTTCGGGGATCGGTGATGCCCAGCGTCTTGCCGGGCTCGGCATCGACGTGGTTGTCGATGCGCCGCAGGTCGGCCAGAATCTGCTCGATCACCTGTGCTGCCCGGTGGGCTATGCGGTCGAGGCGGACTCGCTCTACGGTGCGGAAAAACCGCTGCAACTTGCCAACTACTTCCTGCGTCATCGCGGCATGCTCACCTCGAATGTCGGTGAAGCGTACGGATTCCTGCGCAGCCGGGCCGATCTCGCACTACCAGACCTGGAGCTGATCTTCGCGCCCGCGCCGTTCTTCGACGAGGGTCTGGGTGAGGCCACCGAGCACGCCATCGTGATGGGCCCGATCTTGCTCAAACCGGCGAGCAGCGGCGAGATCACCCTGACCTCACCGGACCCGTTGGCCAAGCCGCGCATCGATCCGCGCTACCTGAGCGATGCCGCCGGGCAGGACCGCGCCGCCATGATGGTCGGACTGCGGACCACCGCCCGCATTGCCGAGACGCCGTCGATGCGGGCGATACTCGGTGAGATTCTCCGACCGAGGAACCCCAGCGATGACCTGGAGGAGACACTCGTCGCCGCGCTGGAGAACAACTCACACACCCTGTATCACCCCGTCGCTACCTGCCGGATGGGCACAGACGAGGCCAGCGTGGTCGCTCCGGATCTCACCGTGCGCGGTGTCCAGGGACTGCGGGTGGTCGACGCGTCGGTGATACCGAGTCTGATCCGCGGGCACACGCATGCTCCGTCAGTGTTGCTCGGCGAGAAGGCCGCCGATTTAGTTCTTTCTGCACAGGCATGAAACCGATCCGCGTCTCCGAACGTCTGACTGGATAGAGTCACCGGTGAGGAGTTAGCGGAGGGGAATCATGAGCGACGAGTTGGGTGTCCGGACCGAGGAGCTCGCGGCCATATCCAAGACGTGGCTGAGCGAGACGCTGCACATCAACGACATGCCCTGGACCTCATTTCAGGATGCCTCGGGTTCCGGAAGCGAAGTACTGGCCGCCATCCGCGATACCGCGTCGCCCGGAATTAAGTCGATGTCCTCGATCGCCCGCCGATTCTCGGATATGGCCGGGCTCGTCGATACCTTCGCCACCAACGTGACGGGGCAGGACGAGAAGACCGCCACGTCGCTGGACGCGCTCCGGCCACGCTGATGCGCCCGACGATCAGTCAACTCAGGGGCTGGAACCTCGATGCGCTCAGCAAGGCCGCCGACATCGCGCGCGATAACGCCCGGACGCTGGATGCGTCATTGGACTCGTGTGACCGCGTCTTCAACGATGCCTCGGGCTGGTTTGGCAAGACGCACGATGCGGCGCGGGCCAAGGTCGACCAGGAGCTGGACCACGGTCGCGAGGTCCGCAATGTCCTGAACCGGTTATCCGATGACGCCGAGGATGCGGGGCGAACACTCAAGCACGCCAGGGAGTACACGCTCCAGGACGTGGACGCCGCTGTGTCCGAAGGATTCACGGTGACCGATACCGGAGAGGTCAGCCACCCGGACTCGCAGAAGGCACAGGCTGCCGCCGATCATCAGCGCAGGATTCAGTCGGGTCTGGACGAGGTGGCGCGGCTGGACGAGATGTACGGCAGGAAGCTGCGCGAGGCCGTCAACGACCTGGAGGCCATGCGCGACGGGCAGCAGGACGTCACGTTGCCGACGGGGGAGAAGATCGATCCGGACGCGCTCGTCGACCGGGTCCGGGGCATGTCCGCGGAGGAGCGCCGTGCGTTCCTGGAGGGGCTGCCCCCCGGGACGGTGCATCAGATGGTCATCGCCGACCCCGAATTCATGGGGAACACCAACGGGGTGCCCTTCGATGTTCGCGCGGACGCCAACGAGATCAACATCAGGAACGCGCTTACCGACGAGTTGCAGAACCCGTCACCCAATCAGGCGCGGGTCGATCAGCTCAGAGCGATGCTCGAACCCATGGATGACCCGTTCGCAACGGTTCCCGCCGGAGGTTCTCCCGCCGACTTCAAGATCGATCGTAAGTTCGTCATGTTCTCCACCGAGGGCAACGGCCGGATGATCGAACAGATCGGCGACCTCAAACCCGGGGCGCCGGGCGTCGGAGTCTATGTTCCGGGCACCAACACCAACCTCAACGGCAGCAGGAACAACCACGACTCGGCGGTCAACCTGGCCAAACAGAGCGGGTCGCCGGTCTTCCTCTATATGGAGAACGATTTTCCGCAGGGGCTGGACAAGGCAACCGACCCGTCCTACGGCTTGGCGATGGCACCACAGCTCGTCTCGTTCGGCAAGGAGCTCGACGCGGAGGTCGCCCGCCATGCGCCCGGTACGCCCACGACCTACATTGGGCACTCGTATGGCGGATCCATCGTCGGTACCGCCGAACAGATGGGACTACGCGCCGACCGTGTGCTGTACGCGTCTTCTGCCGGCACCGGCATCCTCAGCACCGAGTGGCACAACCCCAATCCGAATGTCCAGCGGTTCTCCATGACCGCTCCCGGCGACCTCATCGGTGCCGCGCAACTCGCCCCACGGGACAGCGACATCCCCGCGAGATTCTCCCCGTTCCCGGGATTCAATCTGGACCTTCCGCCAGTGATTCCGCGGGCTCCGGACGGCGATATCGGCAATCCGCATGCGGGTAATCCGCTTGGCGGAGACCCGGATTCGATTCCCGGGGTAACCCGTCTCGATACCGGCTACTACAGCGATGACAACAAGAATCATCCCGGTGAGGTGGTGTTCGGCCCGAACGGGCACGGCAGCTACTGGGACGATCCGAAGTCCGATGCGTTCCAGAACATGGCGAATGTGATCAAGGGCGGCGAGGTGACCACCTATGTCGAACGAGGCATCGAGTCGAACAATGTCGACATCAACCTCGGGGATGACAGCAGCTTGAACGAATCGGTGAAGGACATCGCCAAGGCGTACGGCGATCAGTGGTTGTCGGGGGCCAAGATCGGCCCGTTCACGCTGCCGGTCAATCCCACATGGGAAGACCCCTACGGCAATCCGCATGTCACAGACAACCCCGGTCTGGGCCGGAAGGCGCAGGTTCGATGAGGCGCGCATGGACGGCCGCGATGGCGGGATTGACGATGCTGGTTGCGGTTTCGTGCAATCCCGGGGCGGACAGCGAGCAAGGAGGCAGTAAGAGCATGGAACCTACGTCGGTAAAGATGTCCGATGCGCTGCGGGTCACGGTCGAGAATCTGGCGTTCGTCACGGCGGAGAAGGTGCAGCCGGGTGTCAACGACATCGAGCGGATGGGCTGCCGCACGAGCTACAACTCGGCCCTCCCGGAGGGCCCCCCGTGGTGGTTGCGTCTGCAGCGCGATTTCGCGGACCCGACTCCGGAACTGATTTCGGGGGTGCTGGATCGCCTGGAATCGTTGTCCAGTAAGGGGTTTCGCCGCCAAGAAAGCAAGCGTCCGGAACCCGAGCCGCAGAACAGCCGGACCTATCGCGATGACGCCGGCTACATCGTGAGCGCCCGCGAAGACTTGCGCGGCAACGGGGTCCACGTGTACGTGGTCACCGCGTCGTCCCCGTGTGCCAACGAGGACTAGCGGTAGGTCACCAGATCCCGGTTACCGCCATCGCCGATCAGATGGGTGTGGTCGTTGAAGGCGAGCAGACTCAGGCCGCGCTTGCCGTTGACCAGTGAGGTGATCGACGAGTTGATGACAACACGTTGTGCGGTAAGCCAATTCGATACGCGCCCGCCGCTATCTGTGGCCCAGAGGTCAGCGACGATCATCCCGATGACTCCGGCGGAGGTGGCTACCACGGTGTCACCATCGCGCTGGGCGGCAGCGGCCATGGCGGCCAGCACGCGCTGCTGAAAGCGGGTGTAGCTCTCTGCGTATCCACCGGACGAATCGGTGCTGGCCCACTTCGCCAGGCCGTCCTCCAGAACGGCCTGGGTGTCGCCTTTGGCCAGGCTCTTGACGGTGTTCACGGACGCCAGGCGGCGCATCCGCGAGTTGCCGACAATCTCCTTGTAGTCGTACTCGTCCCACCGGTCGTCCTGCTGCGGCTCGGATCCCAGTGCGACCGAGATGGCCTCGCCGGTCTGCCGTTGCCGCTTCATCCCGCCGTGCAGGAGCCGGGTGCCGCGCAGGCCGCGGCGGGCGAGCTCGGCCGCCACGGTGTCGGCCTGTCGCTGTCCGACGCTGGTCAGCGGGCTATCGGGGCTGCTGGAGTAGTTGGCAGCCTGACCATGCCGGACCAGGTAGATGACGCCCATACAAGGAATCGTATCGACTAGCCGCCGTCGAGGAGTCGCCGCTTCTCTGCCTTGAACTCCGCCTCGGTCAGCGCACCGGAATCACGCAGGGCAGCAAGAGATTTGAGTTGCTCAATGCGAATTCCGTCGCCAGTGGGTTCATAGGAGGTGACCGGTTGCGCGGTAACCGGGGGCGCTGGACGGACAGCCCGTGATCTCATCAGTAGATAGGCGATCCAGCCCAGCGCTGCCGCGCCGAGTAATCCGGCGAAGCCCCAGGTGAGAGGCCAGTACGGGCTGCTGTGTCCGAATGCGAGGCGTGGATTGACGAACCCGTTGACCTCGCCCTCGACCTGCACGTCGTACGTGCCGGCGGTGGGGATCTGTGCGACCCATACCCGACGGCGCGCGTCGCCGTTCACCGTTGTCGAGCTTCCGATGCTCTCGCGGACCTGGGGTTCTGCCACACCGTCCGGCGGAAAGATGGACATACCAAGCTGGGGGATGAGCAGCCCGTTGTCACCGGACACCCAGGAGTGGAAGCTGACGGTCACCTCGCCCGCCGGCAGTTCCAGTCGGGTGTTGCCCGGGATCTTCACCTCGCCGTAGGCGTCGTACTCATCGAATACGAAGACGTTGAGGATCAGGGACACGATGATGCCGATAACCCCGCCGACGGTCATCGTGATGAGAGTCAGTACCGAGACCCGCCGCCTGCTCATGTGCCGAAGTCTGTCACGTGCCGCGTCAACCGCCCTAGCATCGGACAGATGGACTTCGCCCCCTCTGCCCGCGCCGCTGAACTGACCGCCGCCGTCCGGGAGTTCATCGACGCGCAGATCATGCCGGTGGAACGCGCGGTGCTGGCCCATCACGACCAGCTACTGGGTGCGCGTGCCGGTACGACGGCCGACCTCTGGGCCGTCCCTCCGGAGTTGGATGCGTTGAAGGCGAAGGCACGCGCCGCGGGATTGTGGAACCTCTTCCTGCCCGATCCGGAGCTCGGTGGCGGGTTGTCCAACTCCGAATATGCGCCGCTGGCCGAGCAGATGGGCCGATCGCTCTTCGCGCCCACCGTGTTCAACTGCAACGCACCGGATTCCGGGAACATGGAGGTGCTGCATCGGTACGGCAGCCAGGAGCAGAAGGAGGTGTGGCTCGAACCGCTGCTGGAGGGCGATATCCGGTCTGCCTTCTGTATGACCGAGCCCGATGTCGCGTCCTCCGATGCCACGAACATGGCGGCCACCGCCATCGTCGACGGCGACGAGGTGGTGATCAATGGCCGTAAGTGGTGGAGCACCGGCGTCGGTCATCCCGATTGCAAGGTGATCATCTTCATGGGGCTGACCGACCCCGGCGCGCATCGGTACGCGCGCCACTCGATGGTGTTGGTCCCGATGGACACCCCGGGCGTCACGGTCGAACGGATGCTGCCGACGATGGGGTTCTACGACGAGCCGGGTGGCCACGGCGTGGTGGCCTTCGAGAATGTGCGCCTGCCGGCGGATGCCTTTATCGCGGGACCGGGCAAGGGATTTGAGATCGCCCAGGGACGACTGGGGCCGGGCCGCGTGCACCATGCCATGCGCCTGATTGGCCTGGCCGAGGTGGCGCTGGAGCACGCGTGCCGGCGTGGACTGGACCGCACCGCATTCGGAAAACCATTGGTGAATCTGGGCGGGAACCGCGAGCGCATCGCCGACGCCCGCATCGCGATCAACCAGACTCGCCTGCTGGTACTGCACGCCGCGTGGCTGCTGGACACCGTGGGCATCATGGGTGCGTTGTCGGCGGTGTCAGAGATCAAGGTGGCCGCACCAAATATGGCTCAACAGGTCATCGACATGGCGATCCAAATCCATGGCGGTGGTGGCCTTTCCCATGATTTCCCGTTGGCGGCGGCCTGGGTGAACGCCCGCGCGCTGCGGCTGGCCGACGGCCCCGATGAGGTGCATCGCGGTGTGGTGGCCCGGATCGAGCTGGCGAAGCACGCTACCGACTGATGGTGAGCGCGTAACGCATACCGCGGTGCAGGCTCGCCCCCACCAGAAGTCCCAGCGCGATCGAGAAGATCGCCATGCAGGTGTCGAGCAGCGCGGTGAGGTTGGCATGTCCGGTGGCGGCGACCTCGCTGACATTGACGAAGCTCAACGCACCTGGCACCAGACACCAGAAAGCGGCCAGTAGCAACACGATTGCCGAAGGCGCGCCCTTGAACCGCGCGGCGAACAGGGCAAAGGGAACGACGGCGACGGCCCCGATGAATCCCGTCATGGCCGGTGCCAGGAACAAGCCGCCGAGTCGCTGTCCCAGCATGGCGACGCCGATCGCCAGAATCAGCCAGATGAGCGATCCGCGTGGCGCGGACTTGTACAGGTAGAACCCCACCGCGATCACCGGCACCGCCAGCGCGATCGTCCAACTGCCCAGCGGCGGCCCCAGTGCAGAGGGCTCCGGTGGCCCAGCCACTTTCACACCGATCACTACTCCGAACGCCAACAGCATCAGCTGTGCGATGCCGTACACGATGCGGGTGGACCCGGCCATCAGCTGGGTGCTCGTCAGCTCCAATGCCCCGATGGTGAGGGTCACCCCGGGGAGTACGGCGATCAGGGCCGGTGCCACCACTCGGGCCAGACCCTCGCTGGGCACATTCGCGACGATGAACGTACTGATCACCGTCACCACGAAGGCGGCCACGGCGGGCATCGTGGCCGCCAGGGTGGGCATGGGATTGGTCGCCAACATCAGCACGCCCACGATCAGGCCCAACACCAGGTAGGCGGGCAGTGCCGAGGAGGTTGGCGCCAGCGCCAGACCGAAGCCGAGGGTCAAGATGGTGTGCCCGATGACGGTGAGGATCGTCCCGAAACGTGGTTTCAAGCAGCGGATCTCGTAGATTCTCGCGATGGCGTCGGCCGGTGCGATCGCCCCGGCGGCGGCCATGTCGGCGATGGTGTCGATATGGCCGGCCTGGTCCAACTGCGCTGTGCTGCGGGTGGATTCCTCCACCTCCAGCTGCCCGGTGACGCCGTCGATCTGGATGATCAGCACCGTGGGCAGGACGACGGCACGCAGCTCCTTGTCGGTGTATTGCGGTGCGATGTCATGCAATTTGGCCAACACCAGGTTTGTGGGCTGACCGACCTCAAGCATTGCGATGCCGAGCATCCGCAGCATCGTGACAACCTCGGCGTCGTCGAAATGCTTCGCGTCAGCCAGTGGTACGGGCTTGTCCTTGAGAGCCTTCCGGACAAGCGCGGAGAACGTAGCCATCGGACATATTGTCCCGGTATGCGGTGTTTGGTGTCGACCGAATCGGTCTATTCGTCCAACTCGCGGTTGCGATCCTCGAATACGGTCCCGCATTTTTCGATCGCCGCGAGCATCCAGGGAAGGCTGTGATAGTCCGCTCGGGCGCGGTTCAGCCGGTCGTGCACGTCCTCGTCCTCGTGGTCGTTATAGGTGCTGGGGTAGCGACAGGCCAGGGAGCCGGGCGGTGTCCACGTCATCCCATGCTCCTCGAGAAACGAGTCGACGCTGGCAAGTTCGTGTATCTCCGTGCTGAGCTCGGGAACATGGCCTGCATAAATCTGCCCGGCCGCAGGGTCGGTGAAGACGCTTGCGAATTGTGCTTCAGCGGATCGTTCTGATCCTGGGTGATGCGCTGAAATCGCATCCCACACGGGTTGGGCGATCAGTGCGTGCACGATGAAATCGCCGCCGAGCAAAGTGGAGGGTTTATGGCCGCCACCGTTAGGCCCAAAGGAGGTGTTCACTTCGGAACACGTTGTGGTGCGCTCGATGACGTCGATGACCGACTGAATGCTGTTTCGTGTCGGTGGCAGTCGGGACTCGGGACGTGTGGTGTCGTCCGCGGCGATGAAGGCCCCGTCGTCGTACCGGTCCATGAAGTAGTTGAGCACTAGCGCGCTATTGGCGTCCGGCTCTGCGCCGATTGCGCCCTGCATGTTGTAGTCGCCATGCAGGGCCAGTGTGATCGGCGTGAACGCCTCGCCTATTCGCCTCAGGATCACCAACGCGGCATCCTGATACAGCAGACTGACTCCGGAGACCTGACAGTTGCAGTCGTAGAGACCCAACCGGATCCTAGGCCTTCAAGTTCTTCTTCGCCGCGCGCCGCAGCTGCACGATTCGCACCCCACCGACCAGGGCGGTGAGCGCTGCACCGGTGATGGCCGCGAACAACACCGTGATGCCCAGAGGCATCTGGATCTCCCACGAGAGGAAGTGGGTGGTCGTGTCCGTCAGGTTCTGCAGAATGAACACCAGCAGCAGAATCAGGATCAACAGGCCAAGGATGACGCCGGTCCAGGTCGCCGCCGCGCGGGTCCGCTTGACCGCGTCTTCCTTTTTGGCGGGCTTCGTGGCGGGCAGCGGTGGCTGCTCCCCGACGGGGATGTCGATCGATGTGTCGGCAACCGGAGAGTCCGGAGTCGTACCGGGGTCACTGGTCATGAGTTCATCATTTGCTACATGAGCGCTGATTGCAAGCGCCCGGGCTCGGCTTTTCGCGGAAAGGGCCGCGTGGATACCGCGAAAAGCCGATGCTCGGCGCAGGTCAGGCGCGGATAGTGCCTTGGCCCGCGATCAGGGGCAGATCTAGTGGTGTCAGGAAGCCCGGTTTAGCGTCGATAACCGCTGGTATCGCGTTGATGGCGCGCATCCCGGTGGCAAGGCAGCCGCCGATCGCGCCGTCGCCGGTGCGTTCGTCACGGAATACGGTCTCCTGGGTGATGTTCGGACTGCCCTTGATCTCGATGCGGTAGGCGTCGTTGTCGACCGACTGCGCCCGCGGCCAATGCGGCGCGGTGGCGTTGGTGATCCGGTTGACGTGCTCAATGACGATTTTCGGCTTCCCGCCCACCCAGCCGCGGATCTCGAATCGCACCGCAGCGCAATGCCCCGCCTCGATGGTGCCGGTGTTGGGCTCGGCGCCGTAGGCGATCGCGGTTGGGGTGGCCCACTTTTCGTAGACGGTGTCAATCTTGTCAAGTTTCACCCCGACGGCGTCGGCGATCATCGGAATGGTGTGGCCCCAGGCCAGGATCAGCACCTCGGGAATCTCCAGCACGGCGGGTTGGTCCATGGGTGCGCCCAGTCCCATCGGCATGCTGAAATCACCGTTGTAGTACTGGTAGTCCAGAAGCTCTTGTACCAGTACCGAATCCACCCGTCCGCCCACGCCGAGCAGGGTCAGCGGGAACAGATCATTCGCGAAGCCGGGGTCGATGCCAGTGGTGAAACAGGAGGTCTGACCGTCCTCGCAGGCCTGCGTGATATCGGTCAGCATCTCGGGCGGGCACACCTGCGGGTACACCCACGGTGTCATCGCGGTGGAGACGATGTTGTGCCCACCGCGTAGCGCCCGGGACATGTTGTCGATGTTCTCCAGTGCGTACTGCGCCGTTGGCCCGAAGTATGCGACGGTGCCCTCGGTGCCCAATGCGGCGTCGATATCGGTGGTAGCCGCGAGTCCGATCGGGTGACTGCCGACCAGGGTCCCCACGTCCACGCCGTCCTTGGCGGGATCGTGTACCAGGACGGCGGCCAGCTCGAATACCGGATGGTCCAACAGCTCGCGGATCACCAGCTTGCCGACAACCCCTGTGCCCCAAACGATGACGGGATACTTATCACTCATGCGAAGAACTCTCCTGCGTTGACGAATAGGGTCTGCCCGGTCACCATGCGTGCCCGATCAGATGCGAAGAACACCACCGCGTCCGCGACGTCTTCATCGGCGGGCATCTCGCCCAGGGGGAATTTGGCCGTCAGTTCCGCCAGCACCTCCGCTTCGGTGATGCCGCGCTGCTGGGCGACCAGACCGATGTACAGCTGGATGGGTGGCCCGTACATCCATGTCGGCACCACCATGTTGAGCCGGATCTTGTGCGGCCCCAGCTCCTTCGCCAGCTGATACATGGCGTTCTGCAGGGCTCCCTTGGACGTCGCATATGCGGCCTGGGGCAGCTGTGGATGGAACGCCGATTGTGAACCGATGAAGACCACCGACCCGCCGTTCTTCTTCAGTTCCGGTACGGCCACCTGAACGAGTTGGAGCGTGCCGACGACGTTCGTGCTGAGCATCGCTTGCCACTGCGCCAGATCCGCGCCCTCGATACCGCCGAACACGTCCTCCTTGGCCGCAACGTTCACCAGTGCGTCCACCGCGCTGAACCTCTCGACGGCGGTGTCGATGAGGCCCTGGCACGCTTGTGCGTCGTTGATGTCGGTGACCGCCCAGGCGGCGGTGCCTCCGGTGTCGTCGAGTTCGGCCGCGAGGCTCGTAAGGTTTTCCCGGGTCCGCGCGCCGAGCACCACATTCGCGCCGTCCTGGTGCGCCTTGAGCGCGACCTCCCGGCCCAACCCGGTGCCCACGCCGGATATCACCACCGTTTTTCCGGAAAGAAGTCCTGTCATCGGCTGCCCTTCTGTCTGTGACCCACGCCACCAACCTTCTTAATACGTAACATGGTGTACCGTTATTTGCAATGACTACTGACGAGTTACCCGTGGGCAGGGGTCGCCGCCGCAGTTCCGATATCGACACCAAGGCGCTTGCTGCCGCGCGTGAGCTCCTGGTGGAGCAGGGGTGGGACGCCACCACCATGGTTGCGATCGCCGAGCGGGCCGGTGTAGGCAAGCCCGCGCTGTACCGCCGCTGGCCCTCGCGCGCGCACCTGGTGTTCGAGGCGGTTTTCGGTTGGACCGCGCCGACCCGGGAGATGAGTGCCGCCGCGGGAGTTGGCGACTGGGTCCGGGAATCCTGCTCGTACACAGCCGAACTCTTCGAACGGCCGGATGTCATCGCGGCCGCCCCCGCCCTTCTCGGCCAGATGCGGACCGATCCCGAATTGGGGCAGGCTCTGTGGGCGAGCTTCGGTGAGACGGGTGCCGAACTCCTGTCGCAGGTGATGCGCGCTCAGCGCCCGGAGATCGGGCAGCACGAGGCGCGCGACCGGGCCAACGCCACCATGTTGATGATCATCGGAGCGAATGTCCTCGCTCGTCAGTTGCTTCCCGATGAGCAGGCGGAGGCGGTTATCAAATATTTGCCAGAGCTTCTGGCAGGGCCGGGTGGAAGTCCCGAAACCGCGGACCCTACTGGTTAGCCACCGGAATCTTCCTGACGGTAAAGCCGGGCGAGGTGACGGTTGCCCGGTTACTGTCGGAGGATGCGCAGGGCCGCACGACTCCTCGCCGCCGTCATCGCCGCGGTTGTCTTCAGTGGTTGCGGCAGCGCCAATCCCCTGGGCGGAGGACCGCTTTCGGGCGATCTCAATACGCTGATCGTCGGCTCGGCCGACTTCCCCGAATCGAAGATCGTGGCCGAGCTGTATGCACAGATATTGCAGACCAACGGCTTTCACATCACCAAACAGCTGGGCATCGGTAGCCGCGAGACATACATCCCGGCGGTCAAGGACCATTCGATCGACCTCATCGCCGATTACACCGGAAATCTGCTGCGCTACTTCGATCCGGATGCCACCGCCACCAAGCCCGACGACGTCGAGCTGGCGTTGCTGCGCACGCTCGACGGCGATCTGGACATGCTGTCTCCCTCGCCGGCCTCGGACGCGGACACACTGTGTGTCACTCGGGCCACCGCCGACGCCTGGAATCTGCACTCCATCGCCGATCTTGCGGCGCACTCAGAGGAGGTAAAGGTCGGTGCGCCCTCGGAGTTCCTGCACCGCAGTGTCGGCCTGGCCGGACTCAAGGCGAACTACGGCCTGGACATCCCGGAGTCGCGCTTCGTGGCCATCAGCGATGGTGGAGGACCGGCGACGGTCAGGGCGCTAGTGGACGGAACGATCACCGCGGCCAACATATTCAGCACCTCGCCGGCCATCGCCGAGCATGATCTGGTGGTGTTGGACGATCCGAAATTCACGTTTCCGGCCGGCAATCTGGTGCCGTTGGTCAACGCGCAGAAGAAATCTGAGAAGTTGAAGAAGGTGCTCGACGCACTCTCCGCACGGTTGACCACCGGGGATCTCATCGCGCTCAACGCCGCGGTGTCCGGCAACAGCGGTGTCGACCCCAAGGAGGCTGCGCAGAAGTGGTTGACGGACAAGGGTTTCGACAAACCGATGGGGAACTGATCGCGTGATCACCTTCGAAAATGTCACCAAGAAGTACCCCGACGGGACGACCGCGGTCGACGATCTCACCATGCACGTCGACAAGGGTTCATTCACGGTGTTCGTGGGGCCATCCGGATGCGGCAAGACCACCTCGATGCGGATGATCAACAGGATGACCGACCTCACTTCGGGTGTTCTCATCGTCGACGGAGCCGACGTCAGGACGGTGGATCCGGTCAAACTGCGGCTGGGTATCGGGTACGTCATCCAGAACGCGGGCTTGATGCCGCATCAGCGTGTGGTCGACAACGTGGCGACAGTGCCGGTGTTGCGCGGTGAATCCCGGCGTGCCGCACGCAAGGCCGCGCTCGACGTTTTGGAACGGGTGGGGCTCGATCCAAAACTGGCCAGCCGGTACCCGGCGCAGCTCTCGGGAGGCCAGCAACAACGTGTCGGAGTGGCGCGTGCACTTGCTGCCGACCCGCCGATCCTGCTGATGGACGAACCCTTCAGTGCCGTCGACCCGAATGTGCGTGATGACCTGCAGGCCGAGATGCAGCGCCTCCAGGCCGAGCTCAATAAGACCATCGTCTTTGTCACACACGATATCGACGAGGCCGTCAAGCTTGGAGACAAGGTGGCAGTCTTCGGCCCCGGCGGGGTACTGCAGCAGTATGACGAGCCTGAGCGGGTGTTATCCAACCCGGCAAGCGATTTCGTTGCCGGGTTCATCGGCCGTGATCGGGGCTATCGGAGCCTGCAGTTCCGTGAGGCGGGGGAGCTGCCGCTGTACGAGATCAGGCAGATCTTTGAAACAGAGGTCCGTGACCTCATCATCGCCCCGCGTAGCTGGGTGCTGGTCTGCAATCCCGATGGCACGCCATTCGGCTGGATGGACGATGCCGGGGCGGAGGTCTACCGGTCGGGAAAATCTTTATACGACAGTGTGATAGCGGGAGGATCATTGTTCGGTCCGGACGGGACACTGCGGCAGGCCCTCGATGCCGCGCTGTCCTCACCGTCGGGACTGGGCGTGGCCACCGACGAGGACGGCCGCGTACGCGGCGGTGTTCGTGGGGACGATGTTCTCATCGCGCTGGATCGGCAACGCCGTACCGGGCAGCGGTGAGATGCGGTATCTCTTCACCCATCTCGGCGACGCCTGGCAGCTCTCGCTGATCCACATGCGGCTGTCGCTGGTGCCCATCCTCATCGGGTTGGCCATCGCGATTCCTTGTGGCGCACTGATTCACCGGCACCGGACCATGCGGCGGGTCACCACGGTGATCGCCAGCATCGTGTTCACCATCCCGTCGCTGGCGTTGTTCGTGGCATTACCCCTCATCATTCCCACCCGGATACTTGACGAGGCGAATGTGATGGTGGCGCTGACGCTGTATACCACCGCGCTGCTGATCCGTGCCGTACCCGAGGCGCTCGACGCCATTGCCCCGCAGGTGCGTGACGCGGCCACCGCGGTGGGGTATCGCCCATTGGCCCGCCTGGTCAGGGTCGAGCTGCCACTGTCCATACCGGTGCTGGTGGCAGGTTTGAGAGTCGTTGCCGTCACCAATATTTCGATGGTTTCGGTGGGCTCGGTGATCGGTATCGGCGGCCTGGGCACCTGGTTCACCGAGGGCTACCAGGCGAACAAGAGCAGTCAGATCGTCGCCGGGATCATCGCGATCTTTCTGCTGGCCGTCGTCGTGGATTCACTCCTGGTGGTTCTCGGTCGTGCTGCGACGCCGTGGACGAGAGCGACGAAAGCTGTTGGTGCAGTGTGAATTTTCTCTCCGATGCGCTCGGCTACATATTCACCGCGTCCCATTGGACGGGCAACAGCGGGCTGGGCATGCGGATTGGTGAGCACCTGCAGTACACCGCGATCGCCCTGCTGGCCGCGGTCGTCATCGCGGTGCCGATAGGTCTGATCATCGGGCACACCGGTCGCGGTACGTTTCTGGTAGTCAGCGCGGTGAATGCGCTGCGTGCGCTGCCGACACTGGGTGTGCTGCTGTTGGGTGTGCTGCTGTGGGGCCTGGGTCTGGTTCCGCCGACCGTCGCGTTGCTGCTGCTGGGGGTGCCTCCCCTGCTGGCGGGAACCTACTCCGGGATCGCGAATGTGGACCGCACGGTGGTGGAGGCGGCACGGGCCATGGGGATGACAGAGCGCCAGGTGCTGTTCGGTGTCGAGGTACCCAACGCATTACCGCTCATCCTGTCGGGCCTGCGGACCGCGACCCTGCAGATCGTCGCGACCGCGACCGTCGCCGCCTACGCCAGCCTCGGCGGACTCGGCCGATACCTCATCGACGGCATCAAGGTCCGGCAGTTCCACCTGGCGTTGGTCGGTGCCCTCTTGGTGACCGCGCTGGCCCTACTGCTGGATGCGGTCCTTGCCTTCGCGGTGTGGCTGTCGGCCCCGGGTACTGGACGGCTGCGGCCGGCTCCGCGTGAGCTCACCGACGGCTCAGGGGCGGGGGACACGGGCGTAGAGAGGCAGGTCGAATCACGTCGGCACACCGCGGCACAACCCTGATGGCCCGCTGAAGGCCACCTCGCCCGACCGCAACGCATCTGACCATGCGCGTCACCGTGCAGCGGCGGATGCTGACGATCGACAGGTTCGCCACCGCGCCGGAGTTCCACGACTTCTTCAAGGCCTGTTGCGGGCCGACGATCGCCGTCTACGCGGCAATCGCGGCTGACGCGGGCAAGACCGCCGCACTCGACGACGCGCTTGTCGAGCTGGCACGACGACACGATCGTGGCGACGGACGACTGGTGATGGACTGGGAGTGCCTGCTCTACGTCGCGCACAAGCGGGGGTGATCGGAGGCGGAAAGGGCTCACGAGGGCTCAATTTGCGCGGTCGCCTACGGTAGACGGGTGAGTAACCCCAGTCAGACCGACGCGGCGACCGGTCCTGCCGTGCTGACCTGGCGCGCCCATGACGCGTCGCGGATGGAATCCACCCGGGTCCAACTATCGGGCCGGCGTATCCGTGCGCATGGCCGTTTTGTGGCCGGCGCGTCCGACGCGCACCCCGCTTTCAGCGCCTCCTATGACTTGGTGACCGACGAGACGGGCTCCACGAATCGGTTGTCCCTGTCGACCACCGTTGCCGAAAGGGAACGACAGCTGTCGATCGCCCGGGACGAAGAGGGCATGTGGACCGTGCAGAACCACGAGGGCGCGACGCGCTCCGCGTTCGACGGGGCGCTGGACGTCGATGTGGTGTTCAGCCCCTTCTTCAACGCACTTCCGATCCGTCGGACCGGCCTCTACCAGCAGGAAGGCAGCGCGGTGCTGCCCGTTGTCTACGTGACCCTGCCGGATTTGGTCGTCAGCCCCGCCACCATTAGCTACCGCAACGACGGCAAGGGCATCAAGGTGGTCTCGCCGGTCGCCGACACCACCGTCACCGTCGATGACGAGGGATTCCTGCTGGAATACCCGGGTCTGGCTCTCCGGATCTAGGGCACGGTCCGCAGCACGCCGCCCTGCCGCCCTGCCTCGGCCAGCTGCTCGCGCCAGGCAGAGTCTTCCCGGCTGATACCGGTGATGTCGAACCGTTCGTGTGCCTCGTACCGCTGCCGCGCGGCGTGACCGGCCTCTACCAGCAGCTCTACCGAGCTCTCGGCGTTCAGGGTGTTCCACGTCGCCGCGAGCAGCGCCATGGCCTCTTCGAGGGCCGGCAGCACGCCATGCGGATTGGATTCGCACATGGCGCGCACCAGCGACGGATCGGTGGCGGCCACCCGGGTGCCGTCCCGGAACGATCCGGCGGCCAGGGAGTACGCCAGCGGGATCCCGTCGGCGGTGACGGCCAGGGCCTCGGCGAGCAGATGCGGCAGGTGCGAGATGGCGGCGGCGGCGGCGTCGTGCTCGTCCGAGCGTGCCGGGACCACGACGGATCCGCAGTCCAGCGCCAGCCGTGTTACCTGTGCGAACACCTGCGGATCAACGTCGTCGTCGACGCTGACCACCCAGGTCGCGTCGCGGAAAAGCTTGGCGTCCCCGGCGCTCCATCCCGATTCCGTTGTCCCTGCCATGGGATGGCCGCCGACAAATCGTTGCGCCAGTCCGTGCTCGAATACCTGTTGCAGGACAGCTGATTTCACGCTGGTTACGTCGGTAAGCGGGCATTCGGGGGCCAGCTCGGCGATGCGCGTGAGGAGTGCGGGTAAGGCTGGGACCGGTACCGCGAGCACGATGAGAGCCTGGGCGTTACGCGCCCGCCGCAATGCCAGATCCAGATCGGCGGTGGCATCGAAACCTGCCGCCCGTGCAGCGTCTGCGCCCTCCGTGGAACGGTTGTACCCCCAGACGTGCCGCCCTGCGGCGGTGGCCGCGCGGACCAGGGAGCCGCCGATGAGCCCGAGGCCAAGTACGCAGATCGGGGGGTGTTGGTGGTCGTGTTCGGCGGCGTTCATTCCATCAGGTTGGCATACGTGACCAACTTGTTTGTGGTCACAACACGGGGTGGGGCACTAGCGTATTGCCCATGGACGCACAACGTGCCAAGGCCGCAGGGCCCAGCGCCGAAAGCCTGGAGGGCTTCGGCGTGGCCGTCGTTCGTGAAGAGGGTCGCTGGCGGGTGACGTCGTTGAAGGCTGAAGCGCTCACCGATTTGGCGGCAGCCGAAACCGAGCTACGCGAATTGCGTAGCGCTGGTGCTGTGTTCGGCCTGCTGGATGTGGACGAGGAGTTCTTCATCATTATCCGCCCGGCGCCCTCGGGGACGCATCTGCTGCTTTCCGATGCCACGGCGGCCATCGACTATGACATCGCTGCCGAGGTGTTAGAGCGGCTGAATATTCCTGTCCCGGAGCTCGATTCCGATGAGCTTGACGAGGTCGATCCGTGGGAGGAAGGCGATCTGGGCCTGCTCTCCGATATCGGGCTGCCCGAGCCGGTGCTCAGTGTGATCCTCAGTGAGACTGATCTCTATCCCGATGAGCAACTCGGGATGATCGCGGCGCGCATGGGCTTCGCCGACGAGTTCGGTGCGGTGCTCGACAAGCTGGATCGGTGACGTTTCCGGACGATGAGGCGCTGATTCGCGCGGCGCTGGTGGCCGCCGGGGAGGCCGGTGCCGACGATGTGCCGATCGGTGCGGTGATCTACGCCGCAGACGGTACAGAGCTGGCCCGCGCCGCCAATGCTCGTGAACGCCTTGGTGATCCGACGGCGCATGCCGAGGTTCTCGTGTTGCGCGAGGCCGCCGCGAAGCATGGCGACGGCTGGCGGCTGGAGGGGGCGACGCTGGCGGTGACCGTCGAGCCGTGCACCATGTGCGCCGGTGCGTTGGTGCTTGCGCGGGTTAGCCGGGTGGTGTTCGGGGCCTGGGAGCCCAAGACCGGGGCCGTGGGATCGCTATGGGATGTGGTGCGGGACCGTCGGCAGGCTCACCGCCCGGAGGTGCGCGGCGGCGTGCTCGCCGACGAGTGCGCGGCCCTGCTTGAGAGCTTTTTCGCAGCGAAAAGGTAGGTGGCCCGCCCGGCGCTGATGAGTCGGGGTCGCACGCCGGACGGGCCGATTCGGGAGGTTTAGCGGTGCCAGTCGTTGCCGGGGCCACGGTCTGGGCCGCGGTCGGGTCCGCGATCGGGTCCGCGGTTGTCGCCCGGGCCCGGACCGTTGTCGCGCCAGCGACCGTCGTCACCGCGCCAGTCGCCGGGACGGTCACGGTCAAGAATGCCGTCGGCGTGGCATTCGCCCCAGTTCATGTTGAATCCCCAGATCGGGTTCCAGAACTCGCCGGGACACCAGTGATACGTGGGCGCCGGAAGCTCAGGGGCCGGGGCGGCATTGGCGGTGGCGGCGAGGCCGAGCCCGCCTGCGGCTATGGCTGCGGAAGCGGCAAGTCCAACGAGAATTTTCATAAAGTAAGCAAAGCATTCTTTGCTGGCAATCAACGTGCGCTATGCGTACAGTGAGCTGTAAATCTGCTGTCAGTCAATACATTTCGTATGAATCGGATTGTCCATTCATGGCGTTGTGGCGGCGCAAGGCAAACAACCCCACCCACTGGAGCGAGTCCGGCGGGCGGGGTTGCTTCTCGATGACGTTGGGCTATGGCCTCCAGTCGCGATCATGGCCGCGTCCCCAGTCGCCGCGGTCATGGTCATGGTCATGCCAGTCACCACGATCGCGATCGCCGTGCCAGTCGCGGTCGTGCCAGTCTCCGTCGCGGTCGCGATGCCAGTCGTCATGGCATTCGCCGAATTCCCAGTTGAATCCCCAGATGGGATTCCAGAACTCGCCCGGGCACCAGTGGTAGTTGGGGGCGGGGAGCGCCGGTGCCGCATCGGCCGTCGCCGCGAGGCCGAGCGTGCTCGCGGCGATGGCCGCGGATGCCGCGATTCCTACGAGAATTTTCATGTGTCAGGGCCTTCCAGTCGTGATGGTGTCGATCTCCTCGTGCCGGTCTCGCTGATGGCCAGACGGCGTCCGCCCGCCCCGAGAGACGGATGCCGCGATGCCAACGAGAACCTGCACAAGCAAGATGGAAGGCCACTTTCCTTGGAGCCACGCCGCTGATTTCGTACAGCACGCTGGGAGTTTCCTGCCAGCCATGCGACTTCACGCATATGGATGGCTCGTTGCTAACGCCGCCGGGCGATAACGCGATATAGCGCTTTCGCCTGGGGCGGCACGTGTGCCCGTCGCCGGGGGGCCGGGTCAACCGATTGGGGGATCGGGCCTGCCTGCCTGTAGTCTCTTCGGCGGTGGCGTGTCCGAGCGGCCTAAGGAGCACGCCTCGAAAGCGTGTGACGGGTAACCCCCGTCCGAGGGTTCAAATCCCTCCGCCACCGCCATTACCCTCTGACTGTTAGCGCAGTTTGGGGGTATTTTCTTGCTCGCTGCGCGGAGTCGTTCGGCCGACGGAGCCGGCGCCCGGTATCCGGTAGCGATCCGCCAGTCGCTCACCGAGCAGGTGTGCGGATCGTGCCGTGCTCTCGGTCACGATGCGCATCAGCACCTTCTCGGAGTGATCGTTGATATCGACCCCCTCGAGATACGTCGTGAGAGTGGTCGCTGCATTCTCGGCGGTGAGACGGTGGCTGATGGTCCAGCGGGCGGGATCGCCTTCCCGGACCGCACCCACGAACTTCACCGACAGCAGTTCGCCCGGATTCGCAGCGACGACCGTGCAGACGCCGGTGCCGACCAGCCGGGTGCCCAGGATGGCCGGGTGGGTGATGCGGTACTCGCAACCGATCTCGGGCCGGAACCCGGTGGTGTGTAGTGACCACAGATCGGGATCGACCATGACATCCCACACGTGCAGCGGTGTGTAGACGAAAGACCGCTCGAACAGGATCATTTCGGCGCCCTCACGGGGGCAGCTTAGACGGCGATGGTGAGGGACAGTCTTCAGTCTCGGCGCAACGTGAAGAAGTACGGCTGCTCC
Source organism: Mycobacteroides salmoniphilum (assembly GCF_004924335.1). Taxonomy (NCBI): domain Bacteria; kingdom Bacillati; phylum Actinomycetota; class Actinomycetes; order Mycobacteriales; family Mycobacteriaceae; genus Mycobacteroides; species Mycobacteroides salmoniphilum. The sequence goes on from NZ_CP024633.1 coordinate 222,560, forward strand.
ATGTCCCGCAGGTCCATGATGCCCAGCAGCGTGGCGTCGTCGACCTTGCGGAAGTGGTCGATGATCGCCTTGTGGTCGTAGACCATGGCCGCACTGACGGCGCCGCGGAACTCGATATTGCGCAGCCGGGCGCGGTGCTTGTTGGTCCTGATCAACGGTTTGAGGGCGGACAACGCGGTCGGAGACGTCCGCTTGACCATCGGGGACTCGGTCAGGCCGCTGATCCGGCCCGCGAGCCCCATCGGGGCCAGCATCGGATCGACCGCGAAGATATCGCCGCCACCATCGCTGAACAGCAGCGGATGCACGTGGTTCAGGTCGTCGAACTGCTTGCCGTACCAGCCCGACACCGTCAGGATGCCGTCCATCGAATGCCCGGTGGGCACCTCGCCGCCATGCCAGCGCTGGCCGATCAATTCCTCTGCTCGCACGGGCGCCAGATTGTCGAAGAAAGCCAGGGCTTCTGGGGTGGTGGTGCCATGCTCCAGCGCGAGAAGATCCGACGTCGTTGTCATGAGTGCCAGCCTACGACCCGGGGGTGCGACGCGCCCAGGGCAAAATAGCCTCCGATGACTGATCAGTACTTCTCTATTGACGCCACCCTGCCCGGAACCGCGGGCCGGGCCGGCGTGATCCACACTCCGCACGGTGACCTCCAGACCCCGGCCTTCATTGCGGTCGGAACCAAGGCCACCGTCAAGGCGGTTCTGCCGGAAACCATGGCCGCGCTCGGAGCTCAGGCCGTGCTGGCCAACGCCTACCACCTGTACCTGCAGCCAGGTCCCGACATTGTGGACGAGGCCGGGGGGCTTGGGGCGTTCATGAACTGGCCGGGCCCGACATTCACCGACAGCGGCGGGTTTCAGGTGCTCTCGCTCGGCTCGGGGGCACGCAAGGTCATGGCGATGGACGTCGACCGGGCCCGCTCCGACGACGTCCTGGGCGCCCTGGGGGCCGGCGCGAAGAAGGACAAGCTTGCGCACGTCGACGACGACGGTGTCACCTTTACCTCGCACCTGGACGGGTCCACGCACCGGTTCACCCCTGAGGTGTCCATGCGTATCCAGCATCAGTTGGGCGCCGACATCATCTTTGCCTTCGATGAGCTCACCACGTTGATCAATACCCGGGAGTATCAAGAGGATTCGGTACAGCGCACCCACGAGTGGGCGCAGCGGTGCCTGGACGAACACGAGAAGCTGACGCGTGAGCGCGCCGGCAAGCCCTACCAGGCGTTGTTCGGGGTGGTGCAGGGCGCGCAGTACGAGGATCTTCGTCGCCAGGCCGCGCGTGGCCTGGAATCCCTTGCCAGTGAAGAAGGTCGAGGCTTCGACGGTTACGGGATCGGTGGCGCGCTGGAGAAGCAGAATCTGGGCACTATCGTCGGCTGGGTGACATCCGAACTGCCCGAACACAAACCACGTCACCTACTGGGAATCAGCGAGCCCGACGATCTCTTCGCCGCGGTTGCCGCGGGGGCGGACACCTTCGACTGTGTGTCCCCGTCACGCGTCGCGCGCAACGCCGCCGTCTATACCCGCGACGGCCGGGTGAACATCACCGGGGCCAGGTACCGCCGGGACTTCACCCCGATCGACGCCGAATGCGACTGTTACACCTGTACGCACTACACGCGGGCCTATATGCACCATCTATTCAAGGCCAAGGAGATGCTGGGCTCCACCTTGGCCACCATCCACAACGAGCGATTCACCATCGGACTGGTAGACCGCATCCGCGCCAGCATCGTGGATGGCTGCTTCGACGAGCTGCGTGAAGACACCCTGGGCCGCTACTACCGCTGAGCACTAATTCAGACAGATCTCAGTATCCCGGCGCACACTGGACACATGCCTACTACGACCGACCCGGGCACGCTCTTGCTTCAGGTGCTCGACCCGGCCAATCGTGCCAACCCTTACCCGGTCTACAGCCAGCTGGTCGAGCAGACGCAGCCCGGTCCGGTCCACCCGCCGGGTATGGCGGTGAGCGTGCTGGCGACCTTCGCGGACTGCAACGCCGTGTTGCGCCACCCACAGGCGTCCTCGGATCGCCGCAAGTCGAAGATTGTCCAGCGACAGCTGGCGCAGAATCCCAACCTGATCGCCAGGCCCTCGTTCTTGGGGCTGGACGCCCCCGATCACACCCGGCTACGCAAGCTGGCGTCAAAGGCTTTCGCGCCCAAAGTGATCAATGCGATGGCCGAAGATATTCAGGACCTCGTGGACCGGCTTCTGGAAGACATCGCCCAGCGCGGCTCCTTCAACCTGGTCACGGATTTCGCTTATCCGCTGCCCGTCGCGGTGATCTGCCGAATGCTCGGGGTGCCGATCGAAGACGAGCCCGAATTCGGCAGAGCCTCCGCGCTGCTCGCCCAGGGGTTGGACCCGGTTTTCGCGTTGACCGGTCAGGCGCCCGCCAACATGGACGAACGATTCCAGGCCGCCCATTGGATGTGGGACTACTTCGCCGATCTCATCGCCGCCCGTCGGCGCAATCTTGGCGACGATCTGCTGTCGGCTCTGATCCAGGTGAAGGAGGCCGGCGATCAGCTCACCGAGGAAGAAATCATCTCCACGTGCACGCTGCTGCTCATTGCCGGACACGAGACCACCGTCAACCTGATCGCCAACGCGTCATTGGCCATGCTGCGCGATCCCAAGCAATGGAAAATGTTGGGGCAGAATGCTGAGCGTGCGCCACGGGTCATCGAGGAGACGCTGCGCTACGACCCGCCAGTGCACATGGTGGCGCGGGTCGCCGACGGCGACATGGATGTTCGAGGCTCTACGTTTCCCAGCGGGGAGTGGGTGCTGCTGATGATTGCTGCCGCGCAACGCGATCCGGAGATCGGCCCCGATCTGGACGTCTTCGATCCCGACCGAGGCGAGATCAAACACCTGGCCTTCGGGCACGGACCACACTTTTGTCTGGGTGCTCCGTTGGCCCGGTTGGAGGCCAAGCTGGCGTTGAGCTCGATCACGGCGCGGTTCCCTAACGCGCGGCTGGCCGGTGAGCCCAGCTACAAGCCCAATGTCACGCTGCGCGGGCTCGCCGATCTTCCGGTGAGTATCGCCTAGCGCGCAACAGACTTCGCCAAGCGTTCCTCCAGCCTGTCCTGCACCACCGACATCGCCATACAGACGATCCAGTAGTAGACCCCGGCGGTGACGTAGAGCGTGAAGAACTGAAATGTCGGCGCGGCGGCCACCTGCGCCGTGCGCATCACATCGGTCACCAGAATCGCCGACGCCAGTGAGGTGTCCTTCACCAGAGAGATCAACGTGTTGGACAACGGGGGTACCGCGACGCGGTTGGCTTGCGGAATAACGATGCGCCACAACGTGGTGCTGTAACTCATGCCCAGGCTTGAGGCGGCCTCCCACTGTCCTCGGGGGATGCTCAGGATCGACGACCGAATGATTTCGGCGGCATAGCCGCCGACGTTGAGGCTGAATGCGATGACCGCGGCGGGAAATGGACTGATCTTCAGTCCGAATTCGGGCAGCGCGAAGAAGATCAGAAACAGCTGAAGTAGCAGTGGTGTGCCGCGGACGATCGAGATGTAGATCCGGGCCAGGCCGGAGAGCACGCGACGATCGGACATGCGGGCCAGCGCCACCCCGAGGGCGATGACCAGCCCGATCGTGAAGCTGATGGCGGTCAGCGGAAGGGTGACCGTGAGCATGGCGCGCGCCATCGGCCAGAGGTTGTCCAGAACCAGCTGGGTATCGGACCTGCCCGGGCCGGAATTCCCCTGGCCCGGTTGTGGTTTCTGGGTGCCGCTGGCATCGGCCTTGAGGTACTTCTCGGAAATGCGGGTCAATGTTCCGTCGGCCGACAGCTGATCCAGCGCCTTGTCCAACTCGGGCAGCAGGCCGCTGTTCTTTCGTGCCGCGAACCCCTGCTCGCTGCGTTCACCGGTGGTCCCCGCGATTTTCACCGCGGGGTCTCCGGTGCTGGCCAAGTAGGCGTAGACGGCGATGCTGTCGTTGATGACGACATCGACCCGGCCCTGGCTCAACAGCGTGATCGATTGCGTGAAGCCCTCCACGGTCTCCACGCGGGCTCCGGCGTCGCGGGCGATCTGCGACCAGTTGCTTGTCGCATTCTCGGCAGCCACCTTGCCGCGGACATCCGCCAAGGTGTGAATGGTGTTGTCGTCGGCCCGGGTAACGATCACGCCCTCGCCCACCGCGTACGGCTCGGACAGGTCGTACTTGGTCTTACGCTCCGGGGTGATCGTCACCTGATTGGCGACGACGTCGAATCGCTCGGAGTCCAATCCGGCGAAGATCGCGTCCCACGGGATCTCGACGAACTCCACCGGGCGGCCCAATTTCTCGCCGACAGCGCGAGCCACATCCACGTCGTATCCGGTCAGCTCTCCGGTGCGCTCGTCATGGAAGCTGAAGGGCGCATAGACCCCCTCAGTGCCGACCCGCAGCGTCTCCTGTGCCGGGCCTCCGCAACCGGCTACTGCCAGTAGTGCCAGAAGTGCGAGCGCGACGGCACGAAACACCGCGGGAGGCTAACACGAATCCGTGCCAACCAGGCTGCTTCGGATCAGTGCGGGTATATCCACGGGTCGCGCGGGATGCGCCCCGCGTCGAACTGGCCCAGTAGGTCGGCGGCGTCAATGGCCTCGTATCCGAGCGATTCGCCGATTACGCCGAATGCCCGTTGCGCACCCACATCGGCGATGGTTACCGCGCCATCGCGTTTGGCCAGCCGTGCGCCCGCGGTGTTGAGAACCAGCGGGACGTGGGTGTAGCTCGGTGCCGGGTAACCCAGCAGCGCGCCCAGGTAGGCCTGCCTGGGCGCGGAGGCCAGCAGGTCGTCGCCGCGGACTACCTGGTCGATGCCCTGCGCGTGATCGTCGACCACCACCGCGACGTTGTAGGCGGTCACGCCGTCACCGCGGCGCACCACGAAATCGTCGACCAGGCCCGTGTACTCACCGTGCACTGTGTCCGACACGGTGAGGGTGGAGTTCTCCGTACGTAGCCGCAGCGCGGGCGGGCGTTCGGCGCGGCCCACACGGCGCTGTGCACGTTCGGATTCGGACAAGTCGCGGCAGGTGCCTGGATATGCGCCGGGCGGGGCATGCGGTGCCGTCGGCGCTTGGGCGATATCTTTTCTGCTGCAATAGCATTCGTATAACAGGCCGCGGGAGTTCAGCGCGTCGAGCACCTCGCTGTAGGCGCTGGTCCGATCGCTCTGCCACACCACGGGTTCATCCCACTCCAGGCCGATCGCGGCGAGATCGGCCAGCTGGCGTTGCGCCACGGCGGTGCTGGTGCGGGTATCCAGGTCTTCCACCCGCATGAGGAACCGGCGCCCTGTCGATCGCGCCAGCAGCCACGCCAACAACGCGGTGCGCAGATTGCCTATATGCAGGTCGCCCGATGGGCTCGGCGCGAATCGACCGGCACCCGTCACACCAGGCCCGGAACAATCTCGTTGAGACTGAACGCGATTGGCCGTTCCAGCTGGTCGTAGGTGCACGAATGAGGATCGCGATCCGGGCGCCAGCGGTTGAATTGCGCGGTGTGGCGAAACCGCACGCCCTCCATATGGTCATAGCGGACCTCCACCACCCGCTCGGGACGCAGCGCGACAAAGGACAGATCCTTGCCGGCATTCCAGCGAGAACCCGCGTTCTTCTGCGGTGTGCGTTCACCGGACTCGTGGGCCGCCCAGTTCCAGGGGTGATCGTCGAGGGAGGTGACGAGCGGTTGCAGTTCCTGGAAGAGCCGCTTGCGTTCGGCCATCGGGAACGCACCGATCACGCCGACCGAAGCCAATGCACCGTCGTCCTGATACAGACCAAGCAGCAGTGACCCAAGGGCATCATCGCCCGACTTGTGAACCCGATACCCGGCCACCACGCAATCGGCGGTCCGCTCGGGTTTGATCTTGAACATCACTCGCTTGTTGGGCTGGTAGGCGATGGCCAACGGTTTCGCGATGAGACCGTCGGTACCGGCGCCCTCGAACTCCTCGAACCAGCGCTGCGCGAGGGTCTGATCGGTGGTGGCGGGGGTGAGATGAATAGAGGTGCCGGCCTTGGACAGGGCTTCGGTCAGTGCGGAACGGCGCTCGCTGAAAGGCCGCCCGGTGTAGTCCGCGTTGCCCAACGCGAGCAGATCGAATGCGATGAACGAGGCGGGCGTCTGCTCGGCCAGTAGCCGCACACGTGAATCCGCCGGGTGAATCCGCTGTTGGAGCGCCTCGAAGTCCAGCCCGGACTCGGTGGCGATCACGATCTCGCCGTCGATCACGCAGCGCTCGGGCAGCTCAGCCAGAACGGCAGTAACCAGCTCGGGGAAGTATCGGGTCAGCGGTTTTTCATTGCGGCTGCCCAGCTCTACGTCATTGCCGTCACGAAAGACGATCGACCTGAACCCGTCCCATTTGGGCTCATACGACGCATCGCCCGGGATTTTTGCGACAGGTTTCGCAAGCATTGGAGCGATTGGAGGCATGACGGGCAGGTCCATTCCCATATGATGACGGTAATGCCCACGCCCGCCGAGGAACTGGATGTCGACGGTATCGCCGTCCGGCTGAGCAGCCCTGACAAGGTGTACTTTCCCCAGTTGGGCCCCGATGGCGGCACCAAGCGTCACCTCGCCGAGTACTACCGGACCGTGGCACTGGGCCCGATGATGAACGCGGTGCGCGACCGCCCCACCCACCTGCAGCGCTTCCCCGACGGCATCGACGGCGAGGAGATCTACCAAAAGCGGCTGCCCAAGCACTATCCCGATTACCTGGACAGCTGCGAGGTGACTTTCCCCTCGGGCCGCACCGCCGAGGTCCTGCGGGTGACCACGCCCGCTGCCATCGTGTGGGCAGCGCAGATGGGCACGGTGACGCTGCATCCGTGGCAGGTGCGATATCCCGATCTGGATCACCCTGATGAACTGCGTATCGATCTGGACCCGCAGCCGGGGACCGGATTCGACGAAGCCAAGTCGGTGGCGCTCGACGTGCTGCGTCCGCTGCTCGACGAGCTGGGGTTCATTGCCTATCCGAAAACCTCCGGGGGCCGCGGCATCCACATCTATCTGCGCATCGAGCCCCGTTGGGATTTCATCGAGGTGCGTCGTGCCGGTATCGCGCTGGCCCGCGAGGTGGAACGTCGTGCACCTGAGCGGGTGACCACGTCGTGGTGGAAGGAGGAACGCGGCGAGCGCATCTTCATCGATTTCAACCAGAACGCGCGTGATCGCACCATGGCATCGGCCTATTCGGTGCGGCGCACCCCAATCGCCACTGTTTCCACCCCGTTGACGTGGGAAGAACTCGTCGACGCCGAGCCCGATGACTTCACCATCGCGACCGTGCCGGTGCTGCTGCGGAAACGTCCAGACCCCATGGCGGATATGGACGATGCGCCGCAATCGATCGAGCCGCTGCTTGAGATGGTAGAACGGGACGAGGCGAATGGACTGGGCGATATGCCTTATCCGCCGAACTACCCGAAGATGCCGGGAGAACCGAAACGCGTTCAGCCATCCAGGGATACCGATAGGAAGCACTAGTGACGGTCCGTAGTATGTCGTGGCGGGCGGCCGGCGCTTGGCTGGCGGCCGGGGTCCTGGCGGTGCTGGTGCAGCATTGGCTGATTCCGCTGAACGCCCCCAACAGCTTCGGATTGTTCAGCAACGGCGGCGATCTCATGACCTACCGGTTCGGCGGTCTGCGGGTTCTGCACGGTGAGCCGTTGTATGCCACGGAGATTCCGGATGCGGGATGGTTCACGTATACGCCGTTCGCGGGGTTGCTTTTCGCCCCATTGGGATTCGTTCCGCTGGGCACCGCAAAGGTCATCTGGTTCCTGGTGAATCTGGGAGCGCTCTTCGCCATTATTTGGCGCTGCTGGCGGGTTCTCGGATTCTCGGCCGATGGTCGCCTGGCTGTTGCCTGTGTAGGAATGAACTTGGTGGCCTGGGATGTTCAGCCAATCCATGGAACGCTGTGGCAGGGGCAGGTCAATGTGGTGTTGGCCGCGCTCATCATCTGGGACCTCACCCGGCCCGAGGGTGCGCGGTGGCGCGGCTGGTCGGTGGGTGTCGCTTCGGGAGTCAAACTCACGGCGATCATCTTCGTTCCTTACCTGCTGATTTCCCGTCAGTGGCGGGCCGCGGTGACGGGGATGGTGACGGCGGTGGGCACCGTGGCGCTGGGATGGATTGTGCTGCCGTCGGATTCGTCCGACTACTGGCTGGGTGCCGTGCGAACCACCGGCCACATCGGCTCTCTGGATCATCCCGCCAATGCATCAATCGGCGGTGCGTTATCGAATATCTATACGCCGCAACCCATGCCAACGTGGCTGTGGGTCCTCCTCGCGGGCGCGGCTGCGCTGCTGGGGATGGCCGCCGCACGGCGGGCGCACCGGAATGGTCGGGAGCTGCTGGCGGTCACGGTGGTGGGCATGGTCGGCTGTGTTGTCTCTCCGTTGGCGTGGGGGCATCACTGGGTGTGGACGGTGCCGCTACTGGTGTTGTTGGTCAACCAGATTCTGATCACCCGTGGTGTTCAGCGGTGGCAGTGGACCGCGATCACGGCCATCGCCGCAGCGGCCGTGTCCATGTGGTGGTACCTGGTGCTGTACGTCCGCGCGATGCGGATAGACCCCGATTTCGGTTCCTACATCACCGCGTGGGACGCCGTGATCGCGCAGATGTCGCGCGCGGAAAGGGTCTTTGACTCTGCCCTCTATCCGTTGCTGTTCTTTGTGGTGGCGATCTGGATACTCGCAACCACATCGTGGCGTGCCGGTACCGTGCAGGAATGAAGCGTTGGGCGGCGACCTGTGTCATTGCGCTGCTCGCGGTGGGTGGCTGTTCGTCATGGGACGAACCCAATTCCACCCAGACCTCCTACACGCCGCAAAAGACCGGAGCATCGCCGATTCGCTATGACTCCGCACCGCTGGAGCAGCGTTTCCCGAAGCTACCGAAACCGGTGACCGGTGAATGGGTGCAGGGCTTCTTCGGCGATGAGCCCTTGCCCGGTCCGAACACCACGTATTGGGTCGATGCGATCATCGAAATGCCGCCGCAGCAGTTGGCCGCGTACATAGCGCCCTTCCGCTCCAGCATGGCGCTTGCCGTCAGGCCTCGTCTGTGGAAGACGCTCGATACTGGTGTGTCCTCCTCCGCGCAGTTCGAACGCAGCGACGAACTCGACCGGATGTTGTCCACCAACACCGCCAAGGGCGGGTGGGAGGTCAAGGCGTTCGCGCCCAAAGATGGTTCGGTACTCGTCTTGTCCGCTCAGGGTAAGGACGTGACCTAGGACTTGCGGGTGCGACGGTTCCGGAGACCGCGCGCCGGTTCGGGCGCTTCCTCGTCGTCTGTATTCCTGGTGCCCTCTGCGGTTTCGTCGGCAGGTGACTCCGCTGCCTCCGTCGCCACGGAGTCTTCAGAATCCTCGGCAGGGGTCTCGTCGGCCGTCGTGGTGTCGTCGGTGCCCGTGCCGGGTTCCGCGACCTCGGTGGCCTTCTTCTTGACCGGACGGGGCTTACGCTCTTTTTCCGGGGACTCGGCCACAAACGCCAGGTGATACGCCGCGAAGGCCAGTACTCCGATGGCCGCCGCCGCGCCGTACACCCCGAATTCCCAGATGCCGAACCGGTCCAGGTTCAGCCAGATCTCGGCGAGCGCGGTTCCGAGGATGAGGGCCCCGGCAAGGAAATGGCCGGTGAAGGCGGCCGCGCGCAGCGTGAGCGCCAGCTGTGGCGTCGCGAACTCAGGCTGGCGACTGCTCCGCCAGGAGAGCAGCGCCGGGACACCCGCGGCCGCCAGCAGTAGGCCGGCGAGGATACGCAGCCCGGTACCGACGGCGTGGCCGGTGGCACCGTTCAGTTCGGGCCAGCGGGGCAGCACGAAGAAGAAAAAAAGCAGTCCCGCGATCAAGGAGAGAGCGGCATGGCTGCTGGTCAGAACGGTGGTCGCCGTCCGGCGTCCGGCAGCCATTGCCCTCCTTGATGCGGTCCTGCAGTGGCGGAGGATAGGGGATTTGAACCCCTGAGGGCTATTAACCCAACCCGCGTTCCAGGCGAGCGCCATAGGCCACTAGGCGAATCCTCCGTCGGTCATGGTAGCGGACTGCGCTGAGTGCCAGTGTCCACCATCCCCTTGACCGGCCCCGATGCACGTCGCGTGCTCGCGACGAGTACCGCTCCGCCGATCAGCGCGGCCACCAGCGCCCCGAGCAGCGGCCGGAATCCGAGGGCGTGCGCGAGGTAGGGCGCCGAGCTGGCGCCGAGAAAGACGGTGAAGCCGTACAGGGCAGTACCGGCACCGCGCCGGGGAGCCGCCCGATCACCGAACATGGTGACCATCGCCGTCGACGCGATGGCGATACCGGCGACAAAGATATTGCTGCCGACGACGATGACCGGAACCGAATCGGCCCCCAGGGCCTCGACCGCTAAACCCACCGCTGCCAGCACGTACCCCACCAGCGCCCCGGTTTCGGTGCCGACCTTGCCCACCCACGACCCGACGAACGGCGCCACCAGCATTCCGGGAATGCCCGCCAGCCGAATGGTCGTGACGGTGGACTCCGGCAGCCGCAGTTCGTCGACGAGCTGATTCGCCAGGCTCGTGTACATCGCGACGAACGACAGCATCAGCACGAACACCGCCGCCAGCGGCACCGTGATATCCCGGCGAGTGAGCAGGCGGACTTGCGCGGCGAAACCGGAAACCACCCGCGCCGAGGGATCCCCGCCGTGCTTCTCGCGCATGACGAGTGCCAGCGGACCGACATTGAGCGCGAGCCCGGCCGCACTCACCCAGAACAACCACTGCCATCCCCATGCCTCGGTGATGAGGGAGGCCAGCACCTGCCCGAGCACCCCGGCCATCAGATACGCGGTGGACACCGCGCCGATCGCCGTGGTCGCTGTCCTCCGGGGCAGAGCCTCCCCGAGATAGCTCAGCGCGGACGGTGAGAACGCTCCGCCGGCGAATCCCTGCAGCACTCGCAGCACTCCGAACAGCGCGGGTGTGGGGGCGACGGGCACCAGAAAGGTGAGGACGGCCATCACCAACACACCGGCGATCAGCACTCGCCGACGACCGAATCGATCGGTGATCGGACCGAACAGCAGAAAGCCCGCGGCGTAGCCGAACAGCGCCGCGGAGAGTGCGGGCGTCATGTTCTGTCCGTCATAGGACGCCGATACGGCGTCGTGAATCGGAATCCACACGTAGAGCTGCATGGTGACCTGCAGTGCACACAACACGATCAGGACAACCCGCGTCATTTCTGCACTATTGGCGGGGCGTGGGGTCAGCGGCAACCAACAGCGGCGTTGTCCGTCACCTTTCCGAGCGTGTTGACCCGAATACGACGATTCCCAGCGATTCCCCAGAATGCGCGGGACCTCCTTTCAGGAACCCCACGGACAATCAGGGCGTGCCGCCGTCGGGGACCTGGGTATTGGCCGAGCTGCCTGCGTACGCGCGGAACAATCCGCTCTACTCGGGCCCTTCGCTCATCCATGGCTGGCTCCCGGTGACGATTCAGGTCCTGGCGGCGCTGGCCGTGGTGGTCGGTCTCTACCGCAGACCCCGGAGCTGGCTGCGGGTATGGGTGCCCAGTGCCGCCATATGCGGTACGAGTGTGGGCGCGCTGGCGTACTGGTACATCACCTCGCAAGGAATGGCGGACAACCCGCCACCGCTCATGCTGTGGATCTGGATCGGTTTCGCCGCAGTGGCATTGGTTGTCCTGATCGCCGGCTGGATGCCGGCGCAATGGATACGCCGGGGTGCGATGGTCCTTGCGGTGCCGCTGTGTCTTGTCGCGGCGCTGACCGTGCTCAATCAGTGGATCGACTACTACGACACGCTGCGTTTGGCGTGGGCCGCGGTGACCGCTGGGCCGTTACCCGACGAGGCCGAGCTGGCGGCGGTACAGGATCTGAAAGGCAAGGGTGCCACCGAAACCGGACGTGTTGTTCCGGTCGATATCCCGGCTGAGGTCTCTGGATTCCAACACCGAACCGAGTATGTCTATCTGCCGCCCGCCTGGTTCGCGCAGCCCGCGCCCCCGAAACTTCCTGCGATAGTCATGATCTCCGGCGCATGGTCGACTCCGGCCGACTGGGTACGCCAGGGCAACGCGGCCGCGGCCATGGACCGTTTCGCGCAATCTCATGACGGCGTCACCCCGGTGCTGGTCTTCGTCGACACCGGCGGTACCTTCAACAACGACACCGAATGCGTAGATGGACCACGCGGAAACGTCGCCGAACACGTCACCAAAGAAGTTATCCCGTATGTGAATTCGGAGTTCGGGACGAGCCCGGGCCCCGACAATTGGGGTGTCGTCGGCTGGTCGATGGGCGGAACGTGCGCGGCGGACTTGGTCATTACGCACCCGGAACTGTTCCATGCCTTCGTCGACATGGCCGGTGACCTCACTCCGAACGCGGGCACCAAGGATCAGACTGTGGAGCGGCTCTACGGTGGTGATGAGAAGCGGTGGGCGCTGTTCGACACGCTCTCGGCGATACACGGTCATCGTCGATACCAGGATGTGGCGGGTTGGCTCGACGTATCGACGACCGCGAAGATCAGGGCGGGCCAGGAGCAGCTCACCGGTCCGGTCGCGGCGAGTCGACTGTGTGAGGCGGCACTGCCCGCGGGCATCGACTGCGCGGTGGTGCGGCGCACCGGCAACCATGACTGGGCATATGCGCAGGAGGCGTTTGCACAGGCCTTTCCCTGGGTCGCCGGCAGGCTCGGAACCCCCGGGGTGCCGCGCACGCCACTGCCGATCAACGGGTCGTGAATTGCAAGCATTGGCAACCTAATCCGTCACATTGTGAGCGCAGCGGGCTTACCGCAAGATGTGCGTATGCGCGCCGCCTATATCGAGCAGCGGGGACCAGCCGAAAACATCCAGTACGGCACGCTTCCCGAACCCGTGGCCTCTCCCGGTGACGTGCTCGTCCAGGTCGACGCGGTGGCGGTCAACCCGGTAGATACCTTTGTGCGTTCGGGCTCGTACCCCACCGCGATTCCGCTGCCGTTTGTGGTGGGGCGCGACCTGGTGGGGACGGTTGTCCAGGCATCCGAGGGATTCCACGCCGGTGAGCGGGTGTGGTGCAGCAGCCTTGGATATGACGGAAGGCAAGGGGCCACAGCAGAATTTGCCGCCGTGCCGGCCGATAGGTTGTACGAACTGCCGTCGGATGTGGATCCGGTGGTCGCTGTCGCGGTGGCGCACCCCGCTTCAACCGCCTATCTGGCGACCGTCGAATACGGGGATATCAGAGCCGGGGAAACGGTGCTGATCGTCGGGGCCGGCGGAAACGTAGGGTCGGCAGCAGTTTCCTTGGCGGCCGGTTCGGGCGCGCGGGTGATCGCCGTGGCATCGTGGCGCAGCCTGGATAGATGTGTGCAACTCGGTGCCCACGAGGTGTATGACTACACCTCCGATTGGGTGCCGCTGGTCAGCAAGAAGCACCACGGTGCCGTCGACGTCTATCTGGATACCTCGGGCATCAACGATGTCGCCGCGGCGGTGGATCTGCTTGCACCACACGGCCGGATCGTCCTGATATCGGGCGACGGAACCCCGGAGACCCAGCGGCCGGTGCCGCTCGGTCCGTTGTATCGCAAGAGTGGGTCCATTCGCGGGTTTGTCATGTCCAGGGCGTCCACCCGCCAGCTTGCCGAGGCGGCCCAGCGCGCGGCAGTTCTGCTCGCCGGTGGCGTCATTGCTCCGAATTCCATTGATTTGATGCATTTTTCGGAGACAGCGCGGGCGCATCGGCGTATCGAGACGGAAGTCATGGGCGGCACCCGGCTGGTGCTGCTTCCCGCCTGATTCCCGGCCGCAACCTGGTGTTTACTCCACACCGGTGTACCGACTTGACGGACCCGAAAACCAACTTGACGGACCTTCTCCGGATACATCGCTGCCCCCTGTTGCCGGTGCCAGCCTTTGATGCGTGAGCCTCTTCGAAATCGAAACCAGCGCCTTCTGCACCTCATCGCCCGAAGACCTGTACGCATTGGTCAGCGACCTCCCCGAGAGTGGTCGGTGGAGCCCTGAATGCATTGGTGGACAATGGATATCCGGCGAACCCGGACAGGTTGGCGCGGTCTTTCGCGGCAATAACAATCGCGCGACCGATGTCGTCGCATGGGCACCGGTGGTGCGCGGAGGCTGGCAGACCGAGAGTGAGATCGTGGCCGCTGAAGCGCCGAAGCAGTTCAGCTGGTCCATCCTGAACCGTTCCGGAGAACGGCAGGAGAGTGTCTGGAGCTACTTCGTCGACGCCGCCGAGGGTGGGTCGATCTTGCGGCACCACTACCGGATGGGCAAGCCCACGGAGGGTATTACCGAAATCATGTCGCACCTCGACGAAGAGGGTAAGAAGCGGTTCGTCCGTGAATGGGGCGACAAACTCCGCGCGGATATGCAGGCCACCGTGGACTCCATCTCGCGCATCACCGAGGAAGCCCATGCCACCCAGAAAGCTGGAGTACCCCAATGATTCTGCAGCGCATTGGAAATCGCGGTATCAAGCTCGGCTCACTGTTCGAGCGCGCGGCGCGTAGGCACCCTGCCAACACGTTGACCTTGGACCATCGACCCTCGTTGGCCCCGCAGCTGGAGGGTACGTCGACCATCGCCCAGGTGGCCACGGCCGTTGACGACATCGCGCGGCGGCTGCGAGCGGCCGGTGTCGCGCCCGGGGACAAACTGGTAATTCACAAGTCCGACGGTTTCGACATCACGCTGGCGGCCTGTGCCGCGGCCCGTGTCGGTGCGGTTCCAGTTCTGTTGTCCCCCAAGCTGGACGGCGCGACAGTGGCGACGCTTATTGGACGGGTCGGCAACCCGACCTTGCTGACGGACGCCGCGAAGCTCGAGGGCGACCTGGCCGGACAGCCGATCACGGAGATCACCTCCCGAATCCTGCTCGCCGAAGGCGAGCACCCAGAGGCCGTGACGCTGTCGACGCTCACTCCCGCGGCGCCCGCGCCGGCCTTTGTCCCCAGCCCGCACGATCCGGCGCTCATCACCCACACCTCGGGTACCACCGGGGTGCCCAAGCTCGCGGTGCACACTAACTTCACCTTCGAGGCGCGGTACCGTCCCCAGGCCGCCGTCGCCGCACTGGTACGCCGCCGCGAACCCCTGGTCATCCACGTGTCCTTCGTGCATTCGCGCCTGGTGACCGCACTGGCGATCGCGATGCTACGCGGCTTCCCCGTGGTGGTACTCGTCGACGACGAACCCGAGCACGCCGCGGAGATCTTCCTGCGTGTGAAGCCGGGAATCCTTGAGGCTCATCCGAACACATTCATCAACTGGGAGGTGCTGGCCGACGATCCGCGGCGCCCGCTGGCTTCGGTCAAATACTTCAGCAGCACCTTCGATGCCATTCACCCACGCACGGTGCGCACCCTGCTGGCGGCCACCCAACGCCGTCGGCCACTTTTTGGGCAGCTCTACGGTCAAAGTGAGGTGGGGCCGATCGTCGCGCGCGGCTTCAGCCGCCTCCGGTCCGCAGACTCCGATGGGCGTTGTGTCGGCTACCCCTTCCCCGGCATGACGGATGTGCGAATCGTGTCCCGCAATGGGCAGCCGCCGTCCTCGGAGAACCCCGGTTACATCGAGGTGCGGACCGACGGCCGGATTCGTACCTACCTGGGGGAGCAGGACCGCTACGACAATCAGCTCGACGACGGCTGGTGGCGGATGGGCGATGTCGGCTACCGCACCCGCTGGGGATGCATTCACCTCCTTGACCGCGAAGTCGATCTCATCGACGGCTTCGGCAGCACCCTGGCTGCTGAGGATCGCCTGTTCCTCGCGGTGGACGAGCTCTCGGAGGTGATCATCGTCGCCGGTCCGAATGGTCTTGCGCAGCCGGTCGTGTGCACGAAAAACAATGTGCCGCTGAATCTGCACGCCTGGGATGCTGCGGCGGCGCAGTTGCCGCCGATGGCCCCGCCGCTGCAGCTGCGCCTCGATGAGCTTCCGCAGACCGCTACCACGAAGATCAAGCGACTGGAACTGTCGGCGCGAATCGGCGCGGGGGCTATCTGATGTCGCGGCTCATTGTGGTCGGTGGTGGTATCGGTGGACTTGCCGTCGCGTTGAGTGCCGCCTCCTCGGGTAACGAGGTGGTTCTCCTGGAGAGGGCGCGCGAGTTCACGGAGATCGGTGCCGGTATCCAGCTTGCCCCCAACGGATTACATGCTCTCAACCTGCTTGGCGTGGGCGACAAGATCGAGAGTATCGGAGTCCAGGTGGACTCCCTGCGGCTTTTCGACGCCACCGCCGATCGGCTGATCAACACCATGAGTCTGGGTGCGGACTATCAGCATCGGTTCGACAGCCCCTACCTGGTGGTACATCGCGCCGAGCTGCATCGCATTCTGGTTGACGCCTGTGCTTCGGATAGCCGCATCGAATTGCTCAGCCGCAGTGAGGTCTTTGGATACCGGCAGGATGGCGAGGGAGTACGGGCATTGCTTGCCGACGGCACCACCGTGGGGGGCGACGGTCTCATCGGCGCCGACGGCATCAACTCCTCGATCCGCCGGGTGCTGCTTGACGACGGCGAACCGCGGGTGGCCGGGATCACGGTGTACCGCACCACGGTGCCCATCGACAAGGTCGACGAGAGCCTGCAATCCAATTCGGTGACCTGGTGGACCGGACCCGGCTGCCATCTGGTGACCTACCCGATCGCGGGCGGTTCGCTGCTGAATCTGGCGGCGAGTCGTACCGACGGTGTCACGCAGGCGTTCTCGGGCGTCTCGGTGAGTGAGGCGCGCGTGCGCAGTGAGTTGGCGCCGTTGCGCGGAACGGCGCGCAGCCTGCTGGAGCTAGGGCACGACTGGAGATCCTGGTCGCTCGTGGATCGTGACCCGGTACGGCAGTGGTCGGATCGCCGGGTGGTGCTGCTGGGCGATGCGGCGCATCCCATGCTGCACTACGCGGCACAGGGCGCCAGCCAGGCGCTCGAAGACGCGGTGGTTCTCGGCGCGATCATCGGCGCCGATCCAGACCGCCTCCCGGGCCGGTTCAGCAGGTATGTCGAGGCGCGCCGTGACCGCACCGCCGACGTGACGCTGGCGGCCAGGGACAGCATCGGCATCTGGCACGCGGCGGGGGACGCGGCCGTCGAGCGCAACGAGAAGCTGGGTGCCATGCGAGATTCCGATCTGCATGACGAGCTGGCATGGATGCACGGAGACACCGATTTCGGGCTGGCCGCGGTGGCGTCGGCGGTAGGGGTGCGGTAGATGTCGGACCAACAGATTTGCATTATCGGTGCGGGACCTCGCGGTCTGGCAGTGTTGGAGCGCCTGTGCGCCAACGAGCGCCACGCACCCAGCGCGGACCGAATCGTCGTGCACGTTGTCGATCCGTACTCGCCGGGAGCCGGATCGGTCTGGCGCACCAATCAGTCCTGGCATCTGTTGATGAACACCGTGGCGTCGCAAATCACCGTGTTCACCGACGACAGTGTGGCTATCGAGGGGCCCATCGAGCCGGGGCCGACGCTCTACGAGTGGGCACAAAGCCTCGCGTTGCTCGGTGATCCATCACGTAGCGGCGAGAAGGCGATTGCCGAGGCGCGTACGCTGCGGTCCAACTCGTACCCGACGCGCGCCCTCTACGGGCACTACCTCAGCGACAGTTTCGCGCGGGTGGTCGGATGGGCGCCCGATCACGTCACGGTCCTCGTCCATCGCTCCCGCGCGGTGGCACTGGCGGACACTCATGGGGATATCGATGGCCCACAGGGGGTTCGGCTGGAGAACGGGACCAGGTTGCATGATTTGAGCGCCGTCATTCTCGCCGTCGGACATGTTCCCGCGGGCTTGCGTCCCGGCGAGGCGCGTGCCGCTTCCCTCGCCCGTATTCATGGACTGACCTACGTCACCCCGTCCAACCCGGCCGATATTGATTTGTCCGCCATCACACCCGGTGAACCTGTGGCTGTGCGGGGACTGGGGCTGAACTTCTTCGACTATATGGCTCTGCTGACGGTGGGCCGTGGTGGAAAGTTCGAGCGGGAGCACGGAACGGAAGAGGGGCGGTTGGTGTACCGCCCCTCGGGACAAGAGCCGATTCTGTACGCCAGCTCTCGGCGTGGCATCCCGTACCACGCACGCGGGGAGAACCAGAAGGGTTCCTCCGGCCGCTATTTCCCGCGTCTGCTCACCGTGGAACGGATCGCTTCGCTCCGCGAGAGCCTCGGCGGTCTCCTGCAGTTCCGCCGCGACCTCTGGCCGCTCATCGCGCGGGAGGTGGAATGCGTCTATTACGAAGGGCATTTGACCCAACGCGGAGCGCCGGTCCAAGAGTTCGCCGAGCAGTACCTCGCTGCGGACGAGGGTGACCTGCCGGCGATCTTGTCGGATCACGACCTACTTGAGATCGCCTGGGAATGGGATGATCTCGACCGTCCGTGGGGTGACCGTGCGTTCAGCGGCCCCGAGGATTTCACCGCATGGATCCTCGAACATCTGCGTGCCGACGTGGTGATGGCACGTGAGGGCAACGTCGACGGTCCGGTGAAGGCGGCGCTGGATGTGTTGCGAGACCTGCGCAATGAGATCCGGCTGGCGGTGGACCATGGCGGGCTGGACGGCAAGTCGTATCGCGACGAGTTGGAGAGCTGGTACACCCCGTTGAATGCCTTCCTGTCCATTGGCCCGCCGGCCCAGCGGATCGAGGAGATCATCGCCCTGGTAGAGGCCGGGGTCATGCATCTGGTGGGACCGCAGATGCAGGTGCGCTTCGATACGCATGACCCGGCCGTGGTCATCGAGTCGCCACTTGTGCCGGGGTCGGCTGTCAGGACTCGCAGCCTCATTGAGGCACGATTGCATGAACCAGATCTGCGCCGCAGCAGTGACCCCCTGCTGATCTTCTTGCAGGAGACCGGTCAATGCCGCCCGTACGAGATCCCCACGGATGATCACAAGGCCTACCAGACAAAAGGATTGGCGGTCACCGAGCGTCCGTACAGGTTGATCGGTGCCGACGGTCGGGTTCATCCGCGCCGGTTCGCCTACGGGGTGCCCACCGAGTCGGTGCACTGGGTTACCGCAGCGGGAATCAGGCCGGGAGTGGATTCGGTGACACTGGGCGATGCCGATGCGATCGCCCGCGCCGCGTTGGCCAGTGCACCCACCCCGGTTGCCGATGTGGGTGATCACGGAGTGTTGGTGTGAGCGGTTTCCTGGAGACCGGACTTCTCTCGCCGGTCAGTGCTGGCACCGTCGCCGAGGGTGAGTTGACCGATGCCGCGTGGTTGCAGGCGATGCTCGACGCGGAGGCCGCGCTGGCAGCCGCGCAGGCAGATATCGGAGTTCTGCCCAGGGGCGCGGCGGATGTCATCGCCAAGGCCGTGGCCGGACACGATATCGACGTCCGTGCGGTGGCATTGTCGGCGCGGGAGACCGCCAACCCCGTCGTCGGCCTGATCAAGGAACTGACCCGGGTGGTGGCGGAGATCGATCCGAATGCGACCGATTATGTGCACCGCGGGTCGACCAGCCAAGACATCCTTGATACGGCGGCGATGATGCTGGCCAAGCGGGTGCTGGCGCTCATCGCGACGGATCTGGGCTATGTGGCCGAGGCTCTTGCGGTCCTGGCCGTCGAACACAGGGACACGGTCATGGCCGCCCGTACCCTCGCGGTGCAGGCCGTTCCGACAACGTTCGGGCTCAAGGCATCCGGCTGGCGCGAGCTGATCCTGGAGGCGCGCGCACGCGTGCTCGCGGTCGCGGGTGCACTTCCGGTCTCGCTGGGTGGTGCCGCCGGCACCCTGGCCGGATACCTCGAATACGCGGGACCGCACCGCGCAGATCCCGGGGCATTCGTCGAGACACTGAACACGGCCTTCGCACGGAGGACGGGCCTGGCCGCCTCGGGATTGCCCTGGCACGCGTTACGTGCCCCGATCGCCGATATCGGCAGCACCACGGCCTTTGTGACGGGCGCTCTGGGCAAGTTCGCCATCGACGTGCTGACCTTGAGCCGCACCGAGGTCGCGGAGGTACTCGAACCGGCGCCACCGGGTCGCGGTGTCTCCTCGGCCATGCCGCATAAGCGAAACCCGGTGCTGGCCACGATGATCAGATCGGCGGCGCTGCAGGTTCCGGCACTCAGCACCATTCTGACGAACTCGTTACTCAGCGAGGACGAGCGGTCTGCCGGTGGCTGGCATGCGGAATGGTTGGCCCTGCGCGAATGTCTGCGCCTCACCGGCGGTGCGGCGCAGACGGCCGTCGATCTGAGCCGCGGCCTGCAGGTGCGTGCCCAACGCATGTCGGACAACCTCGGGTTGCTCGGCGGGCAGCCCTCCGCCGAGCGGCTGTCGGCGGCGCTGTCCGCACAGTTGGGCAAGGGGCCGGCGAGGGCCCTCGTCTCTGCGGTCGTCGACGAGGCAGTCGCACGCGGCGTGAGTTTGCGCGAAGCAAGTCTTGCCCGACCGGAGATCATCGCATGGTTGAGCGAGGCCGAGATCGATGGACTGTTGGACCCCGTAACATACGTCGGAGCGGCAGGTCAGCTGGCACAAGCAGCCGCCACGCGGCAGATCTGAGGAAGCCACCTGCGCGAACTTTCGTTCAGGCTGATTCTTTGCGAACTGTTCGCGCGCAAGAGTCTTGACGCTGCCGTACCCCACATTTACCGTTGCCACGCACACACGGCAGACGGGTAGTTGGGATTGACTGACATACAGGTTGGTGGGGCGCGCGAGGGAGGCCCCACCGCATTAGCCGTGCTGCGACTGTTGGCGTCCGGAACGGCGCCCGATGTCTTCGAGGCCCGGCTCAAGGAGATGGCCCGCGAGTCCTCGCCCCCGTGGAGCGCCGCGGATCTGCACCGCGCCCGCGGATACGCCGAACGCATATACGGCCTTATCGAAGGGCAGAACCAGCGGGAGGCCCGACTGTCCAATCTCGTGGGTGTGGCCATCGAGCTGCTTGGTTGCCGCGATATCGACGAGGCATCGACGATCTTGGTAGAACGTGCACGGATCATGCTCGACGCCGACTTCGCGTTCATTTCGGTACGCGATGACTCCGGACCCGATGTGCGGCACCACGTCCGTTATGTCGACGGGTCTACCACCGCGATCAACCGGGGTCTGTACTTCCCGATTGGCGACGACGTCGGATTGGTGAGTCAGTACCGCCCCGGCCACGGCCCGGTATGGACCACAGATTACCCGTCCGACACCAGGTTTAGCCGGGCCAGCGATGGCGACGCCGCGATGCGCTCCGAAGGTGTGCACAGTCTGATGGTCATGCCGATGGAACACGAGGGGCAGCACTTCGGCAACCTCTACGTCGGATCACGTACGGTGCGCAGCTTTACCGGTGCCGAGCGATCGCTCTTCGCCAGCCTCTGCTCATTCGCGGGTATCGCGTTGGCACGCGCCGACGAATTCTCCAGCAATACGGCACAAATCGGCGAACTAGAGCAACGCCTCGAGCTGCGGACCAGGCTTCTCAACGCCGGCGCGGGTCCCGGTGGCATGGATAGCTTTGTCCTCACGGCGGGGGAGCATCTCGGTGTCGCGATGCGGGTGACCGGGCACGACGGCGACGAGATCGCTTCGTATAAATGGGAATCCGATCCGGAAGACTTCGTGACAACCGCGCTCACGGTGGGTGATGACTACCACGGCGAGCTGTCCGTCGCGAGCCTGAATGACGACCCAGTCTCGGTGTACCCGTTGAAAATCCAGGATCTCACCACCACGGCCGCGGTGGTCATGTGCGGTGACAATCGAATGTCGTTGTCGGTTTCCCAGCTGCGTGACGACCTGCTCCACGACGTGCTGGATTACCGCCAGCGTGACAGTCGATTGGTTCAGACCTACGCCCGCCGTTTGTCTTTGGACCTCAATCAGCCCCATGTCGTGGTGATCCTCAGGCCCGAACGTGGCGGATTGGATCGCGCATCGCTGTGGTCTGCGTCGTTCGCCGCACGTGTGCGCGGGCTGCGGACCACCCAGGACGAGGTGGTGGTGTTGCTCGTTCCGGGAGCGGATCCGGGGCGGACCGCCCAGGCGGTATGGGACGAAACAACCACACACCTACGCATGCCGGTGACGGTGTCGGCCGCCGGACCGTCGGATCGTGTCGAGTCCATCGAAGAGACGTATCAGGACGCGATGCGCTGCATGGACGCGATGAGTGCGCTGGGTGCTCTCGGAACCGCCGCCGCCGCAAATGAACTGGGCTTTCTGGGAGTGCTGCTCTCGCGGCACCAGGACGTCGAGGGTTTCGTCAGGTCCATGGTCGGGCCCGTCATCGACTACGACGAAGACCGCGATACCGACCTGCTTCAGACGCTCGACGTCTACTTCACCGTTGGTGCCAGCCCCACGCGTGCCGCGAAGATCCTGCACACCCATCCCAACACGGTGGTGCGTCGCCTCGATCGGGTGAACGAACTACTGGGTGACGGGTGGCAGGATGCCGAGCGGCTCCTGGACACGCAGCTCGCCATCAAGTTGTGGAAAGTTCGCGGTTCGCTGCTCACTCGCCAGACCGGGTGACACCAGGCACCCCACCGCCGCGGCGATGGACACGAGCGTGGCGTGACGATGCCATCCGGTGAACGAGCGTCCCGCGAAGTCCTGCATGCCCATGCGGTTCGCCAGGTGCAGGTATCCCTGTTGCACGTGATCGGCGAGCGCCACCTGATGTGCCTGTGACGAGGTGGAGAACTCGGGGTCGTTGGTCAACCAGAGTTCGGTGCGGGCGCGCGAATGGTCCAACGGCGTCATGCCGACGAGCGTCAACGGTGTCCGTGACCGTACCGCCGAGGGGTCCGCCAGCTGAACCTTGGCGATGCTGATCAGGTGTCGGCGTCCCTGGTAGACGTACTGCTCGGTGCGCCGCGAGCCCTTGGTGGCCTGCACGATCTGCGCGGCGGGCAGGACGCGCCCCTGGTAGCCGGCGAAGGCCGGGTCGACTACTTGAAGCTGCAGGTCGCTGGGTACGCGCGTGGTCGCCACCTGATGGGCCAGCGTTCCGAAGAGCTGTGTCAGGTCCGCACCGCTGGCACCGAGCAGGTCGAAGATCACCGGTGCTTTCGAGGGACGGGCCACCTTGAGGAATTCCTGGAACGACGACAGCGCGCATCCGCTCACCGACTCCAGGGGGTAGTCCTCGGGGATCGAGGTCTTGGTCTTCTTGGTCGCGGATTCCAGCCAGGGCTGCGACAAATGCAACCGCCAGCTCACCGGTACCGCGAATCCGTCGGCGGCAAGCCACACACTGAGGGCGAGCTGGCCGTTGACCGCGCGCCCGGCGCGAGGGCAGTACCGTCGGTCCACACCCACGGAGTGCACGCCCGCCTTGGGAATGAGCATCGGGGTCACCACCCATGCGGCCGCGTGGTACGCGCTGGTGAGGTAGGCGGTCAGGTCCCGGCGCACCGCCCACCAGTCCCAGGTGGAGCTGTTCACGAAGTGATGCAGGTTCTGCTCGCTCACTTCTCTGCCCATGGACTGGCCCATGGAGGCCGCCATGTTCCGCGCCGACTTACGTCCGCGCACCTTCAGCAGGCCGGTGACGTAGTCCTCGCCCTTGGCGCGCTGATCGCAGCGCGGCAGTGATCGCAGCACTTCGGGGCATACATGCGAGGCCACGGACGCCATGGCGTCGACCGAGCTGACGCGGGGCCGCGTATCGAACAGTTCGGTCGCGGCCTGGGCCTTGGTCGCAGATGTCATGTCTGAAGCACCTCAATGAGTTAGCGGATGTTCGGAGTCGTCCCAAGGATGGGCCAGAGTCGCGTCGAGGGCCAGGTATTGGCACCACACAAAGTGACGGACTATGCGGGTGCCCCACTACACCAAGCGTGGTGGACTAATGCGAGATGACGGATTGATGAACAACCCCGTGACCTGCAAATCATTGTCTGCAGGCTGAGTCATTAGGTGGCGCAATCGGGTGTCAGGGGGGTCAACTTGACGGATTCCCTCCGAACTGACGAACTGAATTCACGATTGTTTGGTGCGTGACGCCCCATCTCGAAGATAGAGAGGTGATTACCCGGCGGGCGTTGCTAGGAACGACATTTGCGTTGGCTGGCGCGGCGGCACTTGCCGGCTGCGGCTCGCAGGCCAGCGCGGCGGACCCGCAAGTCTCTGTGACCGGTGGCGCGATTCGTGGGGGAACTGCCGGCAAGGTGCACGTGTTCCGGGGCATTCCCTACGCGCAGCCGCCGACCGGGGAGAATCGATTCCGGTCCCCGCGCCCGCCGGTTCCGTGGCGAGATACCTTGGACACCACAAGATTCGGATCGGACTTCATTCAGCCGGCCGGTGGTGATCCGGTGCGTCAGGAAGACGCACTGTATGCCAACGTATGGACGCCCACGGTCGATGGGGCAGCGAAGCTGCCCGTGATCGTCTATATCCACGGCGGCGGCTGGTCTCGGGGAGCGGGCAGTCTTCCGGTCTACGACGGGGCGGCGCTCGCCGAGCGCGCCGGTGCTGTCGTCGTGAACTTCAATTACCGGCTGGGTGCCTTCGGCTTCTGCGGTCACCCCGCCCTCGAAGACCCCGATACCGGACTGCACACCAACTGGGGCCTCCAGGACCAAATTGCGCTGCTGCGCTGGGTTAGTGAGAACGCCACGGCGTTTGGTGGCGACCCGGGGAACATCACACTCGTCGGGACCTCGGCGGGCGGTGCCAGCACCTGGCAGTTGTCTCTACATCCACAGACGCGGCCGCTGCTGCGCCGAATCATCAGCATCAGTCAGGCACATGTGTGGAGTCCCTACTTGAGCTTGACGCCGGCCGACGCCACCGCGGTGTTCGATGCGCTGGCCGCGGCTCAGGGGGTATCGGTCAAGAACCTGAAAGACGTACCGGCGGACCGGATACGCGACTGGTGGGTCGCCCAGTTCGCCCAACCGAGGTCGCAGCGGGTGGTCAAGAGTGGCCGCCAGTATCGCGGACCCGTCCTCGATCCGGTGCTGCTCCCGGCCTTCGATGTCAATCAACCGATGCCGGACATCCCCACCATCTCCATCTACACCAGCACAGAGGGATCGTTCTTCACCGGCCCTAACGCGCCTGACCCGCAACCGCAGCCGACCGATGCCGCCTCACTGCGCGCCGCCTTCCGTGACATTCTCGAGCAGGGGGCGACGCCCATATCCGATGAGACTGTCGCCGATGCCGTTGCGGTGTACACGGATTCGGCGAAGCAGGATGGCAGGCCGGCGGATCCGCTCTCGCTGTGGACCGAACTGTGGGGAGACGCGCTGATCCGCCACGACGTCCTCGCCTTCACTCGTCGTGCGACGGTCGAGCGGCGTGCACCGCTGTACCTCATGGAGTACGCCCACTCGGTACAACCGCCGTACTTCGGTGTGCCCCACGAGTCGACATCACCGTTCCTCTTCGGTACTTTCGCGCACCCGTCCAATGTGGCCAAGTTCGGCGACGGGCCCAAGGAGCGTGAAACTTCCGCCGCCTTTATGGATGTGGTGACGGAGTTCGCGCACGGCCGTGCACCGGCCAGCCCGCGGCTTCCTCAATGGGATCCGGTTGGCCAGGACTTGCGGCAGCTTGTGCTGCGTGACGGCGCCGGAACCATCACCACTCCTGCCAAGACCACACAGCTGGGCGTTCTCGACGCAGTCCAGTGGGGCAAGTGAATCAGAAATCAATCGAATGGAGATCACGAGAATGTCTGCGTCATCACTGCTGCTCACTACCGGTCGCGCCGTGCAACAACCGGTCTGGGAGAACGACGTGCACCTGGAGCGTGTGCGCGCCGAGCTCAGCGAGCTGCCCGCGCTGGTCGGGGCCGACGAGATCAGGACCCTGCGCGCGCTGCTGAGCACCGTCGCTCGGGGCCGGGCCACCATCATCCAGGCGGGCGATTGCGCGGAGGATCCACAGGAGTCGACCAATGCTCACGTGGCGCGCAAGGTGGCGCTGCTCAACGTGCTCGCCGGCACCATGCGGATGAAGACCCACCGGCCGGTACTGCGGGTCGGCCGCATCGGCGGGCAGTACGCCAAGCCGAGGTCCAAGCCCACCGAGATCATTGACGGTGTCGAACTGCCCTCTTTCCGTGGGCATCTTGTCAATGGCCCGCAGCCGCACCCGGTACATCGGCGTGCCAATCCGGATCGGATGCTGGCCGGATATTGGGCGGCGAACCGGGTGATGGGTCACCTGGGGTGGCGGGTGCCATCCTCGCTGTCGGTCATCGAGCCGCCGGTGTGGACATCTCATGAGGCGCTGCTGCTCGATTACGAGGAGCCGCAGCTGCGGCGCGACGGTGAGAACCGCATGGTGCTCACGTCCACGCACTGGCCCTGGATCGGCGACCGGACCCGGCATCTGGACGGCCCGCATGTTGAATTGTTCTCCCGTATTGCCAATCCGGTGGCATGCAAGGTGGGGCCGTCGATGACGACAGAGGACCTGCTCGCGCTGTGCGACAAGCTGGATCCGGAGCACGAGAGCGGACGGTTGACGCTGATCGCACGATTGGGCGCTTCGGCCGTGCGTTCCAAGCTGCCTGATTTGGTTGCGGCAGTGCGTGAATCAGGCCACCCCGTGATCTGGCTGTGCGACCCACTGCACGCCAATACCGTGTCCACCGACTCCGGTTACAAGACGAGGCACGTCCAGACGGCCATCGACGAGGTGCGCGGCTTCCGTGAGGTGCTCGATGAGGCGGGCGTGCACTCGGGCGGATTGCACCTGGAAGCGACTCCGGATGATGTGGTCGAGTGCGTTTTTGACGATTCGCAGAATCACGAAGTAGGTCAACGGTATTCGACACTGTGCGATCCGCGCCTCAACACCGCTCAGGCCACCGAAGTGGTGTCGGCATGGTAGCGGTGGTGACGGGCGCCGGCGGGGGAGTCGGCTCTCGAGTGGTGACGACGCTGGCTCGCCGAGACGAGCGGGTTGTCGCGGTGGATATCGACGAGGTCGCCATCAAGCAGCTCGTCGAGTATGCCGCCGATGAGGGGCTGGACATCATCGGGCAGGTGCTTGACATCACCGACGACACCGCCGTGGCGGTGGGGGTGGCGGACATTGAATCTCGGATAGGTCCGATCACCTCGTTGGTCAACGGTGCGGGAATACTGAGAACAGGTGCGGCGGTCGAGTTCTCCGACGCTGACTGGGCTCAGACCTTCGATGTCAACGTGCGCGCACCCTTTGTGCTGAGCCGGGAGGTGGCGCGGCACATGATCCCGCGCCGCGCGGGCTCCATCGTGACGATTGCCTCCAATGCCGCGTTGGTGGCCCGCAAGGGGATGACGGCGTACTCCGCATCCAAGGCAGCCGCCAATGCCTTCACCAAGAGTCTGGGGCTAGAGCTTGCCGAGCACGGAATCCGGTGCAATGTAGTCGCTCCCGGCTCCACGGACACCCCCATGCTGCGCGCCATGCTTGGCGATTCCTCCGACTCCGGACTGGTTTCCGGCAGTCTGGATGACTTCAAGCCAGGGATTCCCCTGGGGCGCGTCGCTCAACCACAACACATCGCCGACGCTGTGGCCTTCCTGCTTTCCGACCAAGCCGCCCACATCACCATGCACACGCTGGTGGTCGACGGCGGCGCGACGCTAGGGGTTTGACCAATGACCACCGTTGAACGCGGCATACCGATCATCGCCGAATATGACCTGCCGACTGTGGATTTGCTGCCCGCCAACACGGCGACATGGCAGATCGACCCGGCTCGCGCCGTGTTACTCATCCACGATATGCAGCGCTACTTCCTGGCCCCACTGCCTGCTTCGCTGCGTGCCGACCTGGTGAGAAACGTCGCGGCCATTCGTGACAGGTCTGTGGCAGCGGGCATCCCGATCGCCTATACCGCTCAGCCCGGAAGCATGACTCAGGAACAGCGCGGTTTGCTCAAGGACTTCTGGGGTCCGGGGATGCGCGTGGACGAGGAGCACCGCCAGATCGTCGATCCGATCGCGCCCGATCCCGGCGATTGGGTCTTTACCAAATGGCGGTACAGCGCCTTCCACCGTTCGGCGCTGCTGGAGCGGATGCACGCCGCAGGGCGAGACCAGTTGATTATCTGTGGGGTTTACGCGCATGTGGGGGTCCTGATGACCGCGGTGGACGCGTTCACTCACGATATCGAGACCTTCCTGGTTGCCGATGGGATCGCCGACTTCGATGACGAATCACACTGGATGGCATTGGAATACGCGGCACGACGGTGTGCTGTGCTGACCGTTACCGATGAGGTGCTGACATGAGTGATCTACTGGGGCGTGTTTTGGCCGGGGCAACCGGGCCGTTCGCGCTGCTGCACCGGCCGGAATCCGGCGCGCCCGACGCCGTCGATGTGTTCATCGGGGAGGTGACGTCCTTCGAACGGATCGGCGACCTGCCGTTACGCGATGGACTGGTTGGGCATGACCTGCTGGCGTTGGTGCCCTACCGCCAGATCGTCGAGCGGGGATTCGTGGCGCCCGATGACGGTGCTCCGCTGCTGGCGCTTGCCATCGAGCAGCAGGAGTCGGCGCCGTTGTCTGCGGTGCTGGATCGAATTCCCGAGTACCCGGTGGTGGTGGGCCACAGCGATTTCGATATTGATGACGAGGAGTACGCACGTCTGGCCTCCGGAATCATCTCCGAGGAGATCGGCCAGGGGGCCGGCGCCAACTTCGTGCTCAAGCGAAACCTGCTCGTTCAGTTGCATGACTATTCGATCAACACAGCGCTGACGCTCTTTCGCAGGCTGCTGGAGCGGGAGAAGGGTGCGTATTGGACATTCCTGGTGAGTACCGGGGATCAGGTGTTCGTCGGTGCCACGCCCGAACGTCATATCAGCGTGCAGGATTCGCTGGCCGTGATGAACCCGATCAGCGGGACTTACCGGTACGGTGCCAACGGCCCGAATCTGGATGCCGTTATGGAGTTTCTCGCCGACACCAAGGAATCCGATGAGCTCTACATGGTGGTTGACGAGGAACTGAAGATGATGGCTCGTATCTGCCCGGATGGTGGTCAGGTGCAGGGGCCGTATCTGAAGGAAATGGCGCGGCTTGCGCACACCGAGTATCTGATTTCCGGTGTGACGAACCGCGATCCGCGAGAGATCTTGGCCGAGACGATGTTCGCGCCGACGGTGACGGGAAGCCCGCTGGAGAATGCGTGCCGCGTCATCCAGCGATATGAGCCGAAGGGCCGCCGATACTACAGCGGAGTCGCCGCACTGATCAGTACCGATACTGCCGGTGTACGGCAAATGGATTCGGCGATCCTGATCCGTACCGCGGAGATTTCACCGGACGGAGCGCTTGTGGCCGGCACCGGAGCCACCATCGTTCGGCATTCCAACCCCGCGAGTGAGGCCGCCGAAACCCGTAGTAAGGCGGCAGGATTGCTCTCCGCGCTGACGACACGTCGCGAACTTCGCAGTCATCCCCGGGTGACGGAGGCTCTCGCCAGCCGCAACACCGGCATCGGAACCTTTTGGCTAGGGCACGGGTCAGGGGAGAGCGCCGCGAATCTGGTGGGCCGGACCGCGTTGGTGGTCGACGCCGAGGACACGTTCACCTCGATGATCGGATTGCAGCTGCGGGCCTTGGGCTTACGGGTGGATATTCGTCGCTTTGACGAGGACATCAAGCCCGGTTCGCATGACCTTCTAGTGCTCGGTCCCGGCCCGGGTGATCCGACCGCCATGGATGTCCCGAAGATCGCGACGCTGACCGCGTTGACGAAGACCGCACTGACCCAGCGTATTCCGTTCCTGTCGATTTGCCTGAGCCATCAGGTGCTGTGCCGGCAATTGGGTCTGCCCGTCCGTCGCCGGGAGCAGCCCAATCAGGGCGTCCAGCGGCAGATCGATCTGTTCGGCACTGAGCGGCATGTCGGGTTCTACAACACCTTCGCCGCGGTGACGGGTGGAGAATGGGTGGATACCCCGGCGGGGCGAGTGCAGATCAGTTCCGAGGCCGTGACGGGTGAGGTTCATGCGGTGCGTGCCAAGCGATTTGCATCGATCCAGTTCCATGCCGAGTCCATCCTGACGCGGGATGGAGTGGGGATCTTCGCTGAGCTGCTGACGCCTCTGGCGACGGGGGTTCCGGTACTAGCATGACGAGTGTGCGCATAGACATTCACGCTCACCTGTGGTCCGACGACTATCTCTCGCTGCTCGATGAGCACGGGCGGCCCGGCACCGATGTCCATCGTGGTCTCGGGGCCGGGGCGGCGCGCGCCGATTTGGATGGACGTTTCGCGTTAATGGACGAGGCGGGTGTTGACCTGCAGATCCTTTCGGCAACACCGGCATCGCCCCATTTCGAGGACGAGTCCGCCGCCGTGGAGAGCGCCCGATTTATCAACGATGAGTACGCGAAGCTCGCCAGTGAGTACCCGGGACGGTTCCGGGCGCTGGCATCGTTGCCCTTGCCGCATATCCCGGCCGCGTTGGAGGAGCTGAGCCGCGCGATCGACGATCTGGGGATGTACGGTGCGGCGATCACGACCTCGGTGCTTGGTCGATCCATCGCCGATCCGATCTTCGATCCGCTGTACGAGGAGCTCAATCGCAGGAGCGCAATCCTTTTCGTGCATCCTGCGGGGTGCGGAGCCGACTCGTCCTTGATCACCGAGCACTCGCTCACCTGGTCCATCGGGGCGCCGATCGAGGACACGATTGCGATCATGCACCTGATCGTCGCGGGCATCCCGTCGCGTTATCCGGATATGAAGATCGTGACGTGTCATTTGGGTGGGGCATTGCCGATGGTGCTGGAGCGGGTGAACCGGCAGGTGACCGAGTGGGAAGCCACACATTGTCCGGAGGCGCCCAAGGATGCTGCCCGGCGGATCTGGTACGACACGGTGGGGCATGACCACACGCCCGCGCTACAGGCGGCTGTCGCGTCGCTGGGTGCCGACCGGCTGGTGTTCGGATCGGATTTCCCGTATCAGGGAGGCGCCAGGTACGTCAGTTCCGCGACGTACATCCAGGAGGGTCTGTCAGCCGAGGACGCGTCGTTGATTCTTGACCGCAACGGGGCTGAGTTATTGGGGTTGACGGGTCCATAGAGTTGGACCGTGCAGGTAGACCCGGTCATCGAGATCGAGAGGCGCGTTCGGCTGTCGCTCGCAGGCAGGGGAAGGACGCTGCGCATAGCCTGCGGTGGCTCGCAACGGATGCGCGTGTCGCCGGGTTGTGCGCCAAACATCTTCTGACTCACTAGTTTCTCTCGTCACAACCCGGACCGTTCTTGTCGGTGGGCACCGTTAGTATTCGAACATGGGTTCGATCGCAGCGTTGGAGGCGGCGGTTGATGCCTTCTGCGTTGAGTCGATTCGGGAGCTGACTGCCGCTGAGGCGTTGACGGTGCTGGCCCGTGTGGAGGTGGTGCAGCGTCGGTTGTCCGCGGGCGGGCTCGGGCTTATCCCCAAGGTCACGGCCCAGGCCTCGCCGGTGGAACTCGGTGGCACTTCTTATGCGGATGTGATTGCGCGGCGGTTGCATATCGGTAAGGGTGCGGCCCGGCGCCGGATCGGTGATGCCGAGCAGTTGGCGCCGCGGCGGGCGTTGACCGGTGAGGTGCTGGCACCGCAGCTGCCGAATGTGGCCGCCGCGCTATCTCGCGGCGATGTCGGGGACGAGCATGTGCGGATCATTCGGCAGTTCTTTGATCGGCTGCCGGTGGTGGTGGATGCCCCGACCCGCCAAGCCGCCGAACAACAACTAGCGGCCATGGCCGTCCAGTTTCGGCCCGAGGCACTGCGTATCGGTGCCGACCGCATGATGGCCCTGTTGAACCCGGATGGTGAGTTCTGCGATGTGGATCGGGCGCGGCGGCGCGGAGTCACGATCGGGCAGCAGGGCTTTGACGGCATGTCACCCATCAGCGGCCTACTGGATCCGGAGACGCGTGCGTATCTGGATGCAGTGTTCGCCAAACTGGCCGCACCCGGCATGTGCAACCCTGCCGATCAATCACCGATGCTCAACGGGGAGCCCGACCCGGAAGCGGCCGAACGTGATCGCCGCAGCAGTGCCCAACGCCACCAAGACGCACTACGCACCTGCCTGCGATCGACGCTCGCGTCCAGAGATTTGGGTTCGCACCATGGACTGCCGGTCACCGTCGTGGTCACCACCACCCTGGCCGAGCTCGAACACGCCGCCGGCATAGCGGTCACCGGCGCCGGCACCAGGCTGCCCCTGCGCGATGTGATCCGCATGGCCACCCACGCCCACCACGACCTGACGATTTTCGATGATGACGGTCGACCGTTGTATCTGGGATGTTCTAAACGCATCGCATCGGCAGATCAGCGGATTGTGTTGCACGCCCAAGACCGCAGCTGCACCCACCCCGACTGCCACGTGCCCGGATACCTGTGCGAAGTCCACCACATCACCGAATGGGCCGATGGCGGCCCCACCAACATCGACAACCTCACCTTCGCCTGCGGCCCCCACCACCGCCTCCTCAACCACGGCTGGACCACCCGAAAACACACCAACGGCACCACCGAATGGATACCCCCACCGCAGCTCGATATCGGTGACTCAATCGCCAACAACCACCACCATCCGGGACGGCTGACGCCCGCCTACTAGACTGGTCGGCGGACCCCGCGCGGCGTCTATCCTGTGAACTCCCCCAGGGCTGGAAGGCAGCAAGGGTCAACGGGCTCTGTCGGGTGCGCGGGGTCCCCTTTCCGAAGATCGCGACCTCCAGATGCCCCGCAGGGCGAATAGGGGAAAGCCGTGTCGTTCCTGTCGCTCGGACCTGACGAACTCGCAGCTCAGCATCGGTTGCAGCAGGAGAACTACCACCAGCTCAAGGCCAAGGGGCTAGCGCTGGACCTCACCCGAGGCAAGCCGGCGCCCGAGCAGCTGGATCTGTCGAACGGCCTGCTGGCACTGCCCGGTGACGGCGACTTCCTCGACGGCAATGGCACCGATACGCGCAACTACGGCGGAGGCAACGGCCTCCCGGAGCTGCGTGCAATCTTCGGTGAGCTGCTCGGCGTTCCCGCGCCCAATCTGGTCGCCGCCAACAACGCCAGCCTGTCTCTCATGCATGACGTGATCGTGTACTCGCTGCTCCACGGAACCGTCGACTCGCCCCGGCCCTGGGTCGACGAGCCGTCAGTGAAGTTCCTGTGCCCGGCGCCCGGATACGACCGTCATTTCGCGATCACCGAATCCTTCGGCATCGAGATGATTCCGATCCCGCTGCGCGAGGACGGCCCCGATGTCGACCTCATCGAGGAACTCGTCGCCACCGACCCGACCATCAAGGGCATGTGGAGCGTTCCCGTTTTCTCCAACCCGACGGGAACCGTGTACTCATGGGAGGTCGTTCGTCGGTTGGCCCAGATGAATACGGCCGCACCGGATTTCCGGCTGTTCTGGGATAACGCATATGCGGTGCACACACTCACGCATGATTTCGTCCGGAATGTGGACCTGCTGGGCATCGCCGAAACCGCCGGACATCCCAACCGCCCCTTGATCTTTGCCTCCACCTCGAAGATCACCTTCGCCGGTGCGGGTGTCAGCTTCATGGGAGGATCGCTCGCCAACATCGCGTGGTACTTACAGCATGCCGGTAAGCGCAGCATCGGACCCGACAAGGTGAATCAGCTGCGGCACCTGCGTTTCTTTGGCGATGCCGAGGGTGTCAAGCTGCACATGCAGAAGCATCAGCAGATCCTCGCGCCCAAATTTCAACTGGCGCTTGAGATTCTGGACGACCGATTGAGCGAGAGCAAGATCGCGTCGTGGAGTGAGCCCAAGGGTGGATACTTCATCAGTCTCGACGTTCTCGACGGCACTGCCAAGCGCACCGTGGCTCTGGCCAAGGAGGCCGGGATAGCGCTTACCGAGGCAGGGGCCACGTTCCCGTACCGAAACGACCCGAACGACAAGAACATTCGACTGGCGCCGTCATTCCCCCCGTTGGAGACCGTTGGTGCTGCTGTCGATGGTCTTGCGACGTGCGCGCTACTGGCGGCAACAGAAAAGCTGTTGGAGCGTGCCGACTAGGGCGCCCTTTGTACCCTGTCGACCTGTTTGTTGAGCAGCGACAACGCCAGCTTGTCGTTGTCGCTGGTCCAGGGCTCCATGGCGTGGAGGACTTTGACGGTCACCGTGGTTCCGCGCGGATGCGCGGTGAGCGTTTTGATGGTGATTTCCACAGTCTGCTCACCGTCCATACCCAGACCACCGGTGAAGACGGTTGCCGTCGCGTCGACAGAGGCCCCGGTTACCTTCTCTATCTTGACGCTGCCGGTCCCCTCGATCCCGTCGAGATCGAGCGTGACGGACCCGCACCGCCCGGCCTTCTCCTGGATCGTCTGGGATGAGTCGGCAATGCCCTTGCCCACCACGACGTCCACGCGCAGAGCCCCGTCTTCGTACTGTGCGGCCGCCTGCTCAAAGGGGACTGTGTCGTGGTTGACAAAGATGTTGCACTCGACCGGCTTCACCCTCGGCCCGTCATCGCCCGGCCGCTCGACCACCTTGTACGAGCCAGAGCCCTCGGGAAATTCGTCACGTGGCAGCAGCAGCGTTTCGAGAGAACCCTTGGGCAGCCCGGCCGAGCCATCCGACGTCGGTTCACCCTCGACGACGCTGGTGCACGCCGACGCGAAGATCAGCGCAGCGGATATCGCGCCAAGGGACAGCATGCGAGCCACGGGACATCCCCCATCCAATGTGTGCGGATTCGCCTACGGCGCCTTTTGTACCTTGGCGATCTGCTTGTTGAGTAGATCCAACACCAGCGCGTCTTGCTCAGCTGTCCACGGATCGATGAATCTATCGACCTCGATCCTGACGGTCGTACCCCGAGGATGGGCGATCGCGATATGAGACTCGACGCCGATTTGATCTCCCTCGGGTCCGAGAAGGCCGCCGACCTTCACCAACTTGGCCTCCGCCGAGGCACCAGGCAAATCGGCGATGGAGACATGTGCCTTCATGGCCACCCCGTCGCCTTCCATCTGGACCGACGCGCATTCCTGGGCCCGCTTGGCAAGGTCATCGAATGACTGCTTGATCCCGAGGCCGACACTGCTCTCCGCCGTCACGGTGTCCGAGTCGTATTTGGCCCGCGCCCTGTCGTAGTCGCCATCTCCCTCGGAAATGAACTCGTAGCACCCGGGCGGGTTGACCTTCTCCGGCTTGGACTTGCTCGTCTTGTCCGTATCGAGTTTGAGCTTGTCCTCGATGCTGAACGTCCCATTGCCCGCCGGGAAGTCCTCGCGAGTCAGCAACAGCGCGGTCGCCGGGCCCTCGGGCAACTTCACGCTCGGCTCGTCAGCCTTCTGGGTACTCGACGACGGTGCCGGGGGATCACTCGGCGTGTCCTTGGAACAAGCGGAGGTGAATGCGAGTGCGATGACACTCGCGCCAACCGCCAACACAGTGTTCATATCAACGCGACGTGTCTTCATGCGCGGACTCTAGCGAACAAGATCACGCAATGTAGTCGTTTGTTCGTCAGGTGGCCCGCCAAGGACGTCTGCGGTCGCCGGTACCCTTGCTCTCCGTGGCCCTGTACCGCAAGTATCGCCCGGCGACTTTCGCCGAAGTTATCGGCCAGGAGCACGTCACCGGACCGTTGACTACCGCGCTGGACGCCGGCCGAATCAACCACGCTTATCTGTTCTCGGGGCCCCGTGGCTGCGGTAAGACGTCCTCCGCGCGCATCCTGGCCCGCTCACTGAACTGTGTGCAGGGCCCCACCTCGACGCCGTGTGGAACCTGCGATTCATGTGTCGCGCTGGCGCCCAACGGCTCAGGGAACGTCGATGTCATCGAACTGGACGCCGCCAGCCACGGTGGAGTGGACGACACCCGTGAGCTACGTGACAGGGCCTTCTATGCGCCCGCGCAGTCGCGCTACCGCATCTTCATCATCGACGAAGCGCACATGGTCACCACCGCGGGTTTCAACGCGCTACTCAAGATCGTCGAGGAGCCGCCCGAGCATCTGATTTTCGTCTTCGCCACCACCGAGCCGGAGAAGGTGCTGCCCACCATCCGGTCGCGCACCCACCACTACCCCTTCCGCCTGCTGGCGCCGAAGACGATGCGGACGCTGGTCGAGGGCATCTGCGCGCAGGAGAACGTCGCCGTCGACGATCCGGTGTATCCGCTGGTGATCCGTGCCGGCGCCGGGTCCCCCCGTGACACCCTGTCGGTGCTCGACCAACTACTTGCCGGTGCGGACGAGGAACGCGTCACGTACCAACGGGCGCTCGCGCTGTTGGGCGTCACCGATATCGCGTTGATCGACGATGCGGTCGACGCCCTCGCCGCCGGTGACGGCGCCGCGGTGTTCGGAGCCATCGAAGGCGTGATGGATGCCGGACACGATCCGCGTCGATTCGGCACGGACCTGCTCGAACGATTCCGCGATCTGATTGTCCTGCAAGCTGTTCCGGATGCCGGGGAGCGCGGTGTGGTTGATGCGCCACAGGATGTACTGGACCGGATGCGTGAACAGGCCGAGCGCATCGGTCCCGCGACACTGACCCGGTACGCCGAGGTGCTGCATGCCGGGCTCGGGGAAATGCGTGGTGCGACGGCACCCCGGCTGCTGCTGGAAGTGGTGTGTGCCCGGTTGCTGCTGCCTTCGGCCGCGGATGCGGAATCGGCTGTGCTGCAACGCGTTGAACGCATCGAGAAGCGTCTGGATATGTCGGTGCCCGAGGCCGAGGGGGGAGGCGCGTCGTCGCGTTTTGTCCGTAGGTCGCAAGCCCCCGCCGCGGAAGCACCCGCACCGCCCGCCCCTGCTGCGGCGCCTGAGGCCCCCGCGCTGACACCCGCACCCGCGCCGCCTGCGCCCGCTCCTGCACCGGAACCAACTCCAGAACCCGAACCTGAGTTGATCCCGGAACCGGCACCGCCCGCTCCCACGCCGGCGCCAGAGCGGGAGCCCACTCCGGAACCTGCACAGCCCGCCCCTGTACCGGTGCCCGAGCCTCAGCCGACCCCGGAACCAACTCCCGAACCAGAGCCGGAGCCCACCCCAGACCCCGAGCCTGCTCCGGCGCCTGAGCCACGGCAGCCCGGCGCCCTCGATACCACTGCTGTGCGCAACGCCTGGGCCGAGATCCGGTCCAAGGTCAGGGATCGCAGCCGTACCACCGAGGTCATGCTCTCCGGCGCCACGGTGCGCGCCATCGAGGGTAAAATCCTTGTGCTGTCCCATGATTCACCGCCGCTGGCCAAGCGCATCACCGAGTCGCGCAATGCCGAGGTCATCCGGGACGCGTTGAAGGATGCGCTCGGTGTGGACTGGGAGATCCGCTGCGAGGTGGGCAGTGGAGAAGCCGGCGCTCCTGCTTCCACACAGAAGGCCAACAAGGCCGCGCCGCGGGTGGTAACCAGGCCCAGCCGCCCCACACCCGAGCCCGAACCGGCCCCCGAGCCAGAGCCGGAACCCGCGTCCCCGGAGGACGAGGAGGAGCAGATGCTCGCCGAGGCAGGGCAGGGCGAGGCCGGTCCTCGGCGCGACCCCGAAGAGGTTGCGCTGGAACTACTTCAGAACGAGTTGGGTGCTCGCAAGATCGATCCCAGCTAGGGCTGCCACCACGGGCGTAGCGGCAGTGCGGAACCGCCGCGCTCGTCGAGCTTTGTGGCCAGCACCTGGTGCAGCTGAACGACGTTGCGCTCGAAGCCCAGTCGTGAGCCCGCCATGTACAGCCCCCATACCTTCGCGGTAGCCTCGCCTACTTCGGCGACCGCCTCATCCCAGTGCTCGACGAGGTTGGCGCACCACTCCGCGAGCGTCAGTGCGTAGTGGTGACGCAGGTTTTCCTCGTGGAGCACTTCCAGGCCTACGTTTTGTATCTCGGTGATGATCTTGCCCGACCCGGTCAACTCGCCATCGGGGAAGACGTAGCGGTCAATGAAATACCCTGCAACAGCTGAGGTTCGGTTATCCGGCCGGGTAATGCAGTGGTTGAGCAGCAGCCCACCGGTCTTCAGGTGTGACTGCAGAAACCGGAAGTAGGCGGGGTAGTTCGCGATGCCGATGTGTTCGGTCAGCCCAATCGAGGAGACCGCGTCGAATCCTCTCTCTGTGATATCGCGATAATCCGCATGACGAACCTCGGCAAGGTCCGAGAGTCCTTGATCAGCAATGGCTTTCTGTGCCCAGGCCGCCTGCTCTGCCGACAATGTGACACCGATTGCGTGCACGCCGCGCCGCGCGGCATACCTGACCATCGACCCCCAGCCGCAACCCACATCGAGCAGCCGGTCGCCGGGCTTGAGCGCCAGTTTGTCGAACACCAGCCGGTACTTGTTGTCCTGCGCTTCCTCCAGGGTGGCGTCCACGTTCGGATAGCACGCGCACGTGTAGGTCATGGATGGCCCGAGTACCCACTCGTAGAACACGTTCGACACGTCGTAGTGGTGATGGATGGCTTCGGAATCACGTGTCTTGCTATGCCGGAACCCCTCGACCATCCGACGCCAGCGGGGCAGGGCCTCCTGCGGCGGCGGCGCGATAGGGCGCAGATGCTCGAAACCGATCGACCTGACGATATTGGCCAGTACTCGCGCCGGTGGACGTTTGAAGTCCAGCCTGTCGGCCATGGCCTTCAGTAGTTCGTAGGGATCGCCCGGGTGCACTCCCTGCATTTCGATATCGCCGGAAACGTACGCTCGTGCCAGCCCCAGATCACCTGGCGCCGTCGCCAAATACGTTGTGCCACGGGGTGTCAGCAAGTCGAGTCCCAGTTCGGCATTTTCCGGTCCGGCCTTGCTGCCGTCGTACGCGCTGAAGCGCAAC
The DNA here is from genome assembly GCF_004924335.1 of Mycobacteroides salmoniphilum. Lineage (NCBI taxonomy): Bacteria > Bacillati > Actinomycetota > Actinomycetes > Mycobacteriales > Mycobacteriaceae > Mycobacteroides > Mycobacteroides salmoniphilum. Next base: position 261,404 of record NZ_CP024633.1, read on the forward strand.
GGCAGGTCCCCGGCCGCCATGATCTCCAGAATCTCGGCTAACGAGAGCCTGCCGTTCTCGCCCCGCTCATTTTTGGCCTGAGTAGTTGTCATTGTCGCCGCACCGCCTTCGCGTAGAGATCCAGCAATCGGTTATCGGGGTCGTACGTCTTCTTGAGTGTCCGATAGTGCTCTCCGCCGTACAAGGCTTCGAACTCATCACGGGGGTAGAAGGATTCGGAGTATAGGGACTTGTGTCCACCGAGCTCGCTGACCTTGCGTTCGATAAGCCGGTTAGTGGCTCCTTCGGTGGAACCCGCGGGCACCGAAGACCAAAATCCGATATTGACGTATGTCTGTCCCGATCGTATCGGGTACAGCGGCCATCCCTCACTGTCACGTAACCGTAACGGACACAGCCACACCGGCTCGATCGGTACCTCATCGAGGAACCACCGCAGGAATTCCGCGGTGTTCATGATTGGTACCTCGACGTCCTGCACGACGCGTTCCCGGGCTGCGCGCCCGTTAAACCTCTCGATGCGGTCGGCAATGTCGTAGCGTTGGTCGAGGCCGATCATCTTCCAATAGACGCTGCTGCGCCGGTACTTTCGTGGCCAAAGCCTGCGGATGCGCGGATTCTGAGCACCGAATGCGCGGGAACACCAGAACCAGTCGGTGTCCCAACGCCATAGGTAGTCGTGAATGGTCAGTCGATCGTTGCTGGTTCCGTCCGCGTGCCGGATCGATCGATAGTAGATCTGTTGTCCCGTGTAGTCGCTCACCGGGCCCGGTGCATCCGTCTGGGTGCCCAGGGTCAGATACGACTCCCCGGCCGTGAACACCACCCCGTCCAGGTAGTCCACTCGTTCGCCCTGGAAGGTCGCCGAGCCCGCGATCGACTCCATCACCGTCACCAGTTCATCGAGATTGTGGAATCGGATGTGCCGCAGGGCAACGAACGGAGCCACGGGCTCCAGTTCGATGCGCAGCCGCACCGAATAGCCCAAGGTGCCGTACGAGTTGGGGAAACCCCGATACAGATCGACGTGCTGGTGTGGCGATGCGGTGATGATCTCGCCCGTGCCGGTGAGGATGTCCATCTCGAGAACAGACTCGTGGGGAAGCCCATTGCGGAAGGACGCGGATTCGATTCCGAGCCCGGTGACCGCGCCACCGAGCGTGATGGTCTTGAGCTGTGGCACCACCAACGGTGAGAGCCCGTGGGGAAGTGTGGCGGCGACCACGTCCTCATAGGTGCACATGCCGGCCACGTCGGCAGTCCTGTTGACGGTGTCCACGTCAATGACACCGGTGAGGCCCGAGGTATTCAGGCCCGGTGTAATCGACTTTGCCCTTGCGCGGAACAGATTTGACGTGGGCTTAGCCAAACGAACGGTCGCCGTCGCGGGAATGGCCCGGTAACTCCGTAGTAGCCGGTTCACTCCCTCGGCGTGCGCCGATCCTGATGCGATAGGCACAGTTACTACGCTAGCCCGGTTCCGGGCCGGGCGCACCCGAGATGGTGTTTCGGCGACCAAGCGCAACTAACCGAGGGTCAATCGTCCTAACCGAATCGGTGCTCCGCCAAGCTGTTCATCGATGCGGAGCAGCTCGTTCCACTTGGCAGTGCGTTCGGATCTGGTGATGGAGCCAACCTTGAGTTGCTCGGCGCCCCAGCCGACGGCCAGGTGCGCGATGGTGACATCCTCGCTCTCACCCGATCTCGCGGAGACGATGGTGTCCCATCCGCAGTCGTGAGCGGTGTCGTGCGCAGACTTGGCAGCACTGAGTGTTCCCGCCTGATTTGGCTTTACCAGCAAGCCGTTACATGCTCCGGCCTCGGTTGCTCGGAGCACGCGCCCGGCATTGGTCACCGTGAAATCGTCACCGACGACCAGGACACGGTGTCCCACTGCTTGGGTGAACTCCGCCAGGGCCGCCGGATCGTCCTCGGCCAGGGGATCCTCGATGGAAGCGATCGGATACTTATCGATCCAGCCGATCAGAACTTCCGACCAGGCGTCTGAGTCGAGTTCGGTGCCGTCGAGGCCAAGACGGTAGCGGCCACCACTACCGAACTCGCTCGACGCGATGTCCAACGCGATCGTGACCTGGACGCCCGGCTGCAACCCGGCCCGCTCGATGGAGGCGACCAGCAGCTCCAGCGCATCCTCGTTGGAGTCCACCGCCGGCCACCACCCGCCTTCATCGGCCACTCCGGCGAGCCGGCCCTGCTCGGAAAGCAATGCCCCGCAGGCGCGATGGATCTCCGCCACCCAGTTAAGTCCCTGTTCGACGCTGTCGGCGGCGGCCGGAACCACCATGAAATCCTGCACATCGGTGCGGCGCGCGGCGTGGGCGCCCCCGCCGATCACCTGAATCTCCGGCAGCGGCATCGCGGCCGTTCGGTCACCGATCAGATACCGCCACAACGGGATTCCATGCGTTGCGGCTGCGGCGTGTGCGGCCGCCATCGACATCGCCACCGCGGTGTTCCCGCCGATGACGGAGAACGCATCCGACGGGTCCGCCGTCGCGAGCGCCGTATCGACGGCCTTTTGATCGGTGGCATCGACGCCGACGAGATATTCCGACAGGCCGCGTGCTGCTGCGACCGCCGAATTCACGTCGTATCCGGCGAAAGGTCTGCCGCCATCACGTAAATCGGTGGCCTCACCGCTGCCTCGGGATGCCCCGGCGGGAGCGATCGCTCGTCCGATGCTGCCGTCGCCCAGCAGCAGTTCCGCTTCGACAGTCGGCCGCCCCCGCGAATCCCACACCCGTCGAGCGTGCACACCGCTGATCAGTGTTCCGGTCATAATCCCTCTAACTGTTGTGCGACGGCCAGCGGGTCGGTGGCCGATTCATGGACGGCTTGCCCCGCGCGGGCTCGCAATGAATCCCTCTGGGCAGCAGACAAATAGTCCACGGGGGAACGTCCGTCGACACGGGCGAGAGTCAAAGCCGGCAGGAGGCGTGCGGTACGGGCGGCCACTGCGTCCACTGGCTCCCAGGAGACCCCCTGTAGGTACGTGGCGAACAGTCGCGCACTCGTCTCACGCAGCTGCTCGCGGTACTCCGGCTTCCATATTCGCTTGAGCAGCAGGTGATTGAGGCAGAACGCAAGATCGAAGGCGGGGTCGCCGTACCAGGCGCATTCGGCGTCGGTCAGCACCGGTCCGTCTGAGGTGACGATGACGTTCTTGGGGCTCACATCCCCGTGTACCAGCGCGAGGTGCGTTTCCGCGAGATCGTCGGCCAATCGCATCAGGATCGCCGCGTGTTCCGGGAGGCGCTCTGCGGTGTAGCGCAGGTATGGTTCGATCCGCAACGCCTCGAAGAGGTCATCGGATGCGAATTCGCTTGCCGCTGTGGCATCACCGGCCGTACGGGCGTGGACGGCGGCGAGGCGTGCACCGAGCACCGCGCCGACGTCCGGGTCGATGCGCCCACTCGCCAGATCTTCGCGCCAGGACGGGATGGGCCCCAGATCGGTCATGGCGAACGCGTGCAGATCTTCGGCGGACGTGACAACCCGAGGTGTGAAGAACGGAACGATTGTCGATACACGCATGAGGTAGCGGGCCTCAAAGGTGTTGCGTTCCAGTGGTGCCACCCAATGGGCCTGCACGCGGAGCCGTTCAACGGATCGCTTGGCCACCAACGATTCACCCGAACTCAGCCGTACGCGCCACACATCGGAGGACACCCCGCCGGTCAACGGTTGCGCATCCAGGGGCGCGAGTCCAGCGGGGGAGAGAAGTTCGACCACCCAGTCAGGTGGTGCCATGCGCGCCTTCGGATTTCCACCACAGCGCGTTGAACCAGATGCGGGCGAGCGTGTCGATGGCCTCCTCATCGGTGACCGAGCTGCGCCCGGCCTCGCCACCCTCGACCAGCCAGACGTAGCAGAAGTAGTCCATCATCGCCCCGATCGCCGACGCGGTGATATCGGGATCCAGCCCCGGGCAGTACTCGTGTTTCTGCAGTCGCCGAATGTTCTTGGCGATCATCGTGCGCGCCGGGGCGCGTAAGTCCCGCCAGTACTCGACGAATGTCGGATCGATCTGGGCCGCCTGGAACACCCCGGAGAGAACCGGCGCATGGTCGCGGTAGGTGGTCCAGTACACGGTGACGATGTCCCGGATTACCTCGTACGGTGCGCGATCACCCGTCTCGACGGTGTCGCCGCGGGTGTACGCCTCGTCGCGGAACTCATCGACCATGGTGCGCAGGAGCTCGGCCTTGTCGGTGAAGTAGTTGTAGAAGACCCCAACGGATTTCCCGGCCTCGGTGGTGATGTCGATGACCCGGGCTTCGGCGTACCCGACCCTGGCGATGACTTCGCGCGCCGCATCCATCAAGGCGCGGCGCGTGCTGCGGCCACGTTGTGTCGAGGGCTGTTCGACGGGCACAGGCCGGATCGCTGAATCGCTAGACATCACCACCTGCCCAGGTTACATTAAACCTGAATCGAGATTCAGTTTCAGTCCGATCGCGTGTCATCCCCTAATGATTACGCAGGTTGCGAGGTTTTGATGACGAGTTCGACAGCAGTGCAGACCGATGCCGTTGCGCGGGCACGCGAGCTGACGCCCAATATCGCCGCACGGGCGCTGGAGGCGGAGCGCTTGCGCCGGATGCCCGACGAGACCATTGCCGAACTGTCCCAATCGGGTCTGTTCAGCCTGATGGCGCCGCGGCGGTATGGAGGCGACGAGGCCAGCCTGGAAACGTTGGTCAGCGCGGTCATCGAGGTGGGCAAGGTCTGTGGATCGACGGCCTGGACATTCTGTATCTACGGAATTCACAACTGGCTGGCGGGATTGTTCCCCGAGAAGCTGCAGGACGAGATGTTCGGGTCGGTGTCCCCTGGCTCGCCCTTGCTGTTTCCGGGCAGCTGGTCGCCGTCGGGCGTCGCGGTACCCGTCGACGGCGGCTACAAGATCAGTGGGCGTTGGCAATTCGGCAGTGGCGTCTGGCACTCATCGTGGGCTTCGGTCGCTGCGGTGGTGCAACATAGAGAAGGCACAGAGCCGCCGAAGTATCCGGATCTGCGCACCTTCATGATTCCCCGAGATGATCTCGAGGTCATCGACACCTGGTTCACCTCCGGCCTGCGGGGCACCGGAAGCATGGATATCGCCGTCAACGACGTGTTCGTCCCCGAGCATCGGGTGCAGGAGTTCGGCCCGCTGGCACGCGGGCAGTCACCGTCGGCCGATCTGCATGGCGCCGCGATCTACCGCATACCGCTGTTCTGTGCGCTCTCCAATGTCGCGGCCGCACCCGCGGTGGGCATGGCACTGGGCACAGTGGAGCTGTTCACCGAGAAGATCAAGACCCGGGTGATGCGCTACTCGATGCAGGAGCAGTCCAAACTCGCCACCGCACACCGCCGCATGGGACATGTTGCCGCGCAGGCGGAGTCGGCGCGTACCCTGCTGCTGCAGACGGTGCGCGATGTGGAGGGCAAGCTGGGTTCGGGCGAGGGGTTGACGACGGAGGATCGGGTGGCGGTGCGTCGCAACTGCGCCTACGTCGTCGAGGTCTGCAAGCAGGCCATCGCTGAGGCTGTCGAGGCGTGCGGTGCTTCCGCACAATACGAAGACTCGCCATTGCAGCGTCATCTGCGCGATGTGAACACGCTGTCCACACATGTTGTCTACGACACCGATTCTGCCTATGAGCTGTTCGGACGGGTGGAACTCGGGCTGCCCCCGGGATCTGTCGCGTTCTGATGCCACTCGAGCTCACCGGTCTGCACTGCGTACTCGCGGACCGGATCCTGACCGTGACAATCGATAACGGTCCACTCAACCTGCTCGACGGGCCACTCATGTCGAGCCTGTCGCGCCTGGCCCGATGGCTTGCCGATCGTGACGATGTGACGGTGGTGCTGTTCGGCAGCGCCAATCCTGACTTTTTCATCGCCCACCTGAATGTCGAGATCCTGCAATCGGATTCGGCGCGAACGGCGGAGTCTGTCGAATCCTTCCAACGACTGGTCGGCAGGTTCCGCGCGCTGCGCCAGGCCACCATCGCGCTCGTGGAGGGCCGGGTCGCGGGCGGGGGAAGTGAGTTCCTCCTCAATCTGGACATGCGCTTCGCGGTTCGCGGCAAGGCCGTCTTCAATCAGGTGGAGACGGGTCTGGGCATCGTGCCGGCGGGTTCGGGCCCGCAGCACCTGGTCGAGAGCATGGGTCGGGCGCGCGCACTTGAGGTGATTTTGGGTCACGAGGATTTCGATGCTGACCTGGCGGAGCGATACGGCTGGGTGAATCGTGCTCTGGACCCCGATGACGGGTGGCGGTTCGTGAATCGGCTCGCCCGGCGTATCGCCGTCAATCCGCTCGCACTGATCGCCGGTGCCAAGAGCACGGTAGATGCGCTGGTCACCGACCTGGAGCCGGGGTTGGCCGCGGAGCGGGCAGCCATCGTTGACGCGTTCGCCGACATGCACAGCACCCAAAGAATCGCGCTCTTTCTGCAACGGGGCGGCCAGACGGTGGACGGTGAACGTGGCCTCGGCGATCTCGTGGGTGACCCTTAGACTGCGACTACAACCAGTAGTAGAACCAAGTCGTAGCGAGGGAGAACTCATGGGTCAGGTCAGTGCGTCCAGTTCGGTGTTGATCGACGCGGCACCCGAGGCAGTGCTCGCCGCGGTTGCCGACTACCAGAATGTGCGCCCGAAGATCCTGTCCGGCCACTACCGCGACTACCAGGTGCTCGAGGGCGGTCAGGGCGAGGGCACCGTCGCGGCCTGGAAGCTGCAGGCCACCGAGTCGCGCGTGCGGGACATCAAGTCCAGCGTCAGCGTCGCCGGACACACCGTCATCGAGAAGGACGCCAACTCCACGCTGGTGACCAGCTGGACCGTCGCACCTGCCGGAACCGGCTCCACCGTCACCACCAAGACCGCGTGGACGGGTGGCGGCGGCATCAAGGGATTCTTCGAGAAGACCTTTGCGCCGCTGGGGCTCAAGAAAATTCAGGCCGAGGTGCTGGACAACCTGAAGAAGACGGTCGAAGGGTCGGCGACCTAACCGCCGGGTGCAGGCGCCGCCGCCGGGTCTACCCCCGGCGCCGGTGCGGTACCGCTGAGGTAGGCGACGATGCCCTGAACGACGGCCTGCGCGTACTTGGCACGGCCCTCGGGGCTCGTCATCATCGCGGAGTCCTGGGCGTTCTTCATGTTTCCGAGCTCGACGAGCACCTTCGGGTGCTGGGCCAGGTTGAGGCCCGCCAGGTCGGAGCGGCCGTAGAGCCCGCCGGTGCCGATGTAGGTCGCCGGTGTCAGGCCCGCCGCTTGCAGGCTGTCGCGCATGGTCTTGGCGAATCGCACCGTCGGCTCGCCCTGCACGGCGTTCACCGGTGGGTTCGAGAAGTTGACATGGAAGCCGTGGCCGCCGGCCGGGCCGCCGTCGGCGTGGATGCTCACCACCGCGTCCGGATTGAAGCTGTTCTCGATCTCCGCGCGCTTGTCGATACACGGTCCGAGCTTGTCGTCGTCACCACGGGTCATCGCCGTGCGCACGCCGAGTTGGGTCAGCTGCTGACGGATGAGCAGCACGGTGTTCCACGCGAAGGTGTGTTCGGGGTATCCGCCGTCGGTGACGGTTCCGCTGGTCTGGCAGCTCTTGGTGCCGCCGCGCCCGTCGGGTACCTGGTTGTTGATCGAGCCGTCGTTGGCTCCGTTATGGCCGGGATCCAGCACAACGATGCGGCCGGCGATGCCGGGAGCCGCGCCGGCGGTGAAGGTGGTGGGGGCCGATGAGGTGACGATGGGCAGTACCGTGACCGATGCCGCCGTTAGCAGCGTCACGCCAGTCAGGCCCGCGGCACGCCAAAAACTCACTCGCACCTGGCCACGGTAGCCCGGACGGCGGCTACCCTTGTTGACGACCCGCCGAGGCCCGGCGAGCGTGACCAACTTGATACCCGCCCGTTTAAGGAGACACATGCAACCCGGAGGCGCCCCGGATATGTCCGCCCTGCTCGCGCAGGCACAGCAGATGCAGCAGCAGCTGATGGCTGCCCAGGCGCAGATCGCGGCGGCCGAGGTCACCGGGGAGTCCGGTGGCGGCCTGGTGCGGATCACCGGCAAGGGCACTGGCGAAGTGACCAGCGTGCAGATTGACCCGAAGATCGTCGATCCCGAAGATATCGAGACGCTGCAGGATCTGGTCATCGGCGCGCTCGCCGATCTGACCGCGAAGACGCAGGAACTCGCGAGCCAGCGGTTGGGCCCGCTCGCCGGCGGCCTCGGTGATCTTGGTGGAGGGCTGGGATTGCCCGGTGTTTGAGGGGCCGGTCCAGGACCTCATTGACGAGCTGGGCAAGCTGCCCGGCGTAGGACCCAAGAGCGCGCAGCGCATCGCCTTCCATCTGTTGGGTATCGAGGCGCCGGATATCGATCGACTGACCGCAGCGCTGACGCGGGTGCGCGATGGCGTTCAGTTCTGTGAGGTCTGCGGGAACGTCTCCGATAAGGAACGCTGCCGTATCTGCTCGGATCCACGACGCGATCTCGCACTGGTTTGTGTGGTCGAGGAGCCCAAGGATGTCCAGGCGGTCGAGCGCACCCGAGAATTCCGCGGTCGTTATCACGTGCTCGGTGGCGCGCTGGACCCACTCTCGGGTGTCGGCCCCGATCAGCTGCGTATCCGGGAACTGTTGACGCGCATAGGAACCGAAGAAGACGGGGTCTCTATCTCGGAGGTCATCATCGCCACCGATCCGAACACCGAAGGTGAGGCGACGGCCACCTACCTGGTGCGGATGCTGCGCGATTTCCCCGGGCTGAGCGTCACCCGGTTGGCGTCCGGCCTGCCGATGGGCGGGGACCTGGAATTCGCCGACGAGCTGACCCTGGGGCGCGCCCTCTCCGGCCGCCGCCCCCTCTGACTTCGCTTTCCGGCGCTCAGGGGACGATGAGAAACTGCGCTTGACCAGGGTTGCCCTGCGCTCCCGACACCGTCACCGAAGTCCCCGGATCGCCGGGTGAGCCCGGATTGGGTTGAGGTCCTGGCCCGCTGCAGTCTGAGGAGGACGAGAACACGCCGGTCGTCGCGCCATTGGCGCCCACTGATCCGCCAGGCCCGCTGCCGCCGCCGATCCCGCCATTGCCACCGGTGCCCGGCGACACATCCATCGGATGAGTGCCCAGGGACAGGTCGTGTTGGCATTTGACGAGAATGACGCCGCCATTGCCGCCGGGGCCGGCGAAATTTCCATCTCCGCCGCGGCCCCCGGTGCCGCCATTGCCGCCAGTTCTACCGAATTCGCAGTCGTCTCCGTCGCCGCCTTTGCCTCCGGTGCCACCGGTTCCGCCCACGCCACCGACTCCGCCGTTCCCGCCGCGGCCGCCCTTGGCTTGAAGCGATACGCCGTCCATGAAGGTCTCTACCTCGAAGTCGATCACGCCGCCGTGGCCGCCTGGACCGCCCGGACCACCGGCCACACCGTTGCCGCCGGTCCCGCCGGTCCCGCCGCGGGTGGCGCAGTCGTCGTCAATCCAATTGCAGTTCGCCATGGCCCCTGCCGCGCCCGTGGGCCCTTGGGGCCCCTGCGCTCCTGTTGCTCCGGCATCGCCGTTTGGGCCATTGCTGATGATGTTCGCCATGGTTGTTACTCCTTCTGTCTATGCTAGGTTGCCGCGGACGGATGTCGCGCGAATCTTGATGTAGCTGGAGGTGACAACGAGTCGCCCCCCGGAATGGATTCGGATATCGTTGGCCCACAGGCTCTTCGCCTTCGATCCCAACGTCAGCGTGGCGTTCCTACCGATCTCGATGTCTTTGAACAGCACGACTACCAGCGGTATTCGGGTGACGTGTGTGGCGAACCGTTGGGCGAATGAATGGGTGATCTTCGCCTCCAGGCTGTCGGCCTCCAGGGGTACCCCAAGTGCATCGCCAACTGCGCGTGACAGATTCGTATGCGTCACCGGTCGGATTTCGCGATAGAGCCGGCCGAGCCGTGCTGGGTAGCTCGCCCGTCCATCGCTCTTGCCCGCACACGGTGCGCAGCACGAATCTTCGGCGTCGGGGTGTTCGGTGACAGCTTCGGCCATGCGGCGGGCGATCTCGTGTGCCGCGATGTCGTCGGCCGCTATGGCTTGGCGTGCGGTGCGCTCCTCCAAACGCTCAGGGACCAGGTGTAGCGCCTGAAGGTCGTCGAACCCGACGATTTCCAGGCGGTGTGTCACCTCCGCCCATTCGCGGTCGCCAGGCTCGACGTTCACCAACTTCTCTTCTGGCACAGTAAGACTGCGCCGCTCGGCCTTTAAGAACCGTGCTACAGATTCACTTGTCACAATCGCTCCTTTGGGCGTTCGGCATGTACCTTGAATGCCCACGGAACGTATTGCGCGTGCGGCCGGGCCTACGTGAGTAATCGACTACTCGAATTCACGATCCGGCGCGCGGCGCGCGGCGCGCGGCGCACTAGCAGGCCGAGTTGGCCGCGAAACGGCACAGGTGAGTGTGTTCGCCGCTTAAGGCTTGAGTCGTTCCTTGCGCAGCCGCGCTACCTCATCCAGATTCAGCGCGGTCAGCTGCGGCACACCCATGGCACGAGCGAGTAGCAGGTCGGCCAGCTCGGGATTGCGCGCCAGGCACGGACCGTGCATGTAGGTGGCGATCACGCTGCCTTGCACCACACCGTCGGTGCCGTCGCCGGCACGGTTCCCCGCGCCGCGGGCAACCCTGGACAATGGTGCCGCCGCAGGTCCCAAAACCGTTCCCCCGCGGTGATTTTCGAACCCGGTGAGCGTGTCTTCGAGCTCATCCATGATGGGCACGCCGGCTAATTCGCCGATGGTGCGCTTGTCTTGCGGGCTGGTGGTGACATCGAGCAGACCGACGCCTTCGACTCGCTCACCGGATGACGTTTCGTACCAATGCCCGAGCACCTGGATGGCCGCGCAGATGGCCAGCACCGGTGCACCGCGTTCGGCGGCGCGCTGCAATCCCGGATGCGCGATGAGATGGCGGGTGGCGAGCCGCTGGGCGTAATCCTCTGCCCCGCCCAGCGTGTACACGTCCAGCGAGTCGGGGACGGGGTCGGCCAGGGTGATCTCCACGATCTCGGCGTCGATGCCGCGCATCCGTAGCCGTTGCCGGAGCACCACGGCATTGCCCGAATCGCCGTAGGTGCCCATGACGTCGGGAAGTACCAGCCCGACTCGTACCGTGGATTCGCTCATGCCGCACCACCTTTGGCCAGCGCACGATTGAGGTTGAGAAAGGCTGTGTAGTTGGCGATCACGTCGACCTTGCCGGGCGGACAGGCCTTGATGGCCTGTACCGGGTCGTGGTGCAGGGCGTGTGTGACGCTGGCGTACGTCAGGCGGACCGCCAGATCGGTGCCGCGCTCTCCGGATGCGACGACGGGCGGAACGGTGGTCTTGTCGTCGTCGGCGCGGTTATCGCATGCGAAATGTTCGAAGTTGACATCCCACAGCCAGGACAGGTCCTCACCATCGGGCACCTGTCCGTTGACCGCGATGACGAGCCCGTCGGCGTCGGTATCCACCATCGACAGTGCCTCCTGCCAGCCGGCCGGATTCTTGGCCAGCAGCAGCCGCACCGTGTGGTCGCCGAGCTCGATGCTCCGGTAGCGGCCCGCCACCTGATCGACGGCCGACACCGCGTCGACGGCCGGGCCGGGGCGGGCGCCGAGCTCGATCGCCACAGCGACCGCGAGCGTGGCGTTTCCGCGGTTGGCGGTACCGGGCAGTGTCAGAGACATCGGCAGGCTGATTCCGCTGGGCCCGTAGATGCGATCGTCGTCGAACCACCAGTCCGGATCGGGGCGGGAGAAGTCGGTTCCGGTGCTGTACCAATGGTTTCCGTCGCGGACAATGAGTTCTCCGCTGCGCGGACAGCTCACCGAGTCTCCGGCCCATCCGCCGCCTGCTGCCACCCAGATGACATGGGGGCTGTCATATGCGGCCGATGTCATGAGGACGTCATCACAGTTCGCCACGATGACCGCATCGCGGTGCCTGGACAACCCCTTGCGCAGGGTGCGCTCGATGTTGTTGATCTCGCCGACGCGGTCGAGCTGATCACGGCTGAGGTTGAGCAGCACGATGGCCGCCGGGTTGACGGCGTCCGCGACATGCGGCACGTGCATCTCGTCTACCTCGAGCACCGCGACCTCGGCCTCGCGGGCCCCGGCCAGCGCGGCAACCAGCCCGGCATCCATGTTGGAGCCTTCGGTGTTGGTGGCCACCGGTCCCACGGTCGCGAGCGCGGCGGTGGTCATCCGGGTGGTGGTGGACTTGCCGTTGGTGCCGGTGATCAGGACCGTGCGACGTCCGCGGCCCAACTGCGCCAGCACCGAGCTGTCCAACGTGAGCGCGACGAGCCCGCCGATCATGGACCCCGCGCCGCGACCACTGATCCGGGAGGCCCAGCGCGCTGAGCGTCCTGCGGCCAGTGCGATTCGGCCGCGCACGGACAGGTGGTCTTGGGTCACTCGGGGAGTTTATTGGAGGCCTCGCGAGGCGACGATGTCACCGTCGTCGAGGAAGCGTTCACTGCCCGTGCGGCCGGAGCAGATGGCCACACGGGCAGTGCTGAACGGCTCCTAGGCGACGGCGCTCTGTAGCGATCGCTTGACCTCGTTGACCGTGGTCAAGAGGGTGGCGCTGGCCTCGGCCAGCTTCTCCTTCTGCTCGTCGGTGCCGGTCACGGCGATAACGCGCGCCAGCCCGGCGATCTCGGTCAGGCCCGAGCGGAGCTTGAGAACGTTGACGAGCTTCGGGAAGAGCTTGGCTCGCAGTGCCTGCGCGGTCTGGCTGGTTATGCCCCGCTTCGCGAGGAGCTTGCGGCCGAACTCGGTCAGGGTGGCTACGCCGTCCTCGGTCTTGACGACGCCGCGATGAGCCAGCCGTTCGAGGACTCGCTCCACCACGGGCTCGGGAAGGGTGATCTCACCCTCGGTCGCATCCGAGACCCGCTGCACGATTTCTGTGGCACTGGCCGGCCCGTCAAGCAGCAGTGAGGCGGTGACCGCGCGCTTGATTCGAAGACCGAATCCGCCGGGTCCGCCAAATCCGGGTCCACCGAACCCTGGGCCGCCAAATCCGGGTCCACCGAAGCCAGGCCCGCCGAAACCGGGTCCACCGAAACCGCCGAAACCGGAGCCGGGACCTTCGAAGCCTGCAAATGAATCAGACATCTAACTCTCCTTTTCTGATGATCAGGCAGCTGACCTGTCGCCGACTGGACCTGTATCAACCTCCTTGATACAGGCGCCTCATGAGACGTGTCAAGGTTCTTGATATGAGTACGCTGAGAATTTCGCATGGGGCGGTAATCCATTGCACCGCAACGGCTCGCCCGCTTGGCCGCTGCCGGGCCCTCGTGCGCAGCCGACAAACGGGACGTGTCGGCCGGGCGCATTGCCCGTGTATGCCGAGTCAATGGGCGCGAGTCTGCGTGCGTCCTGGAAGGTTCATGCCAGGATGCTTGCGATGACTGAATCCGATGCGGCCGAGCCACTGGGGTACCTGATGTTCCGGGCTGGTGCCGTGATGCGCCCGCAGGTCCTTGCTGCGCTGCGGCCGCTCGGGCTCGGGATGCCGGAGTTCATGTGCTTGCGGATGCTCAACGAAAGCCCCGGGCGTACCAGTGCTGAGCTGGCACGCGAACACAATGTCTCGGCGCAGGCGATGAATCAGGTTCTCAACGGATTGCAGAACGTCTCGCTGGTGTCCCGGCCGACGGTGCCGGCGTCGGGGCGGGCCTTACCGGCCCGGGTTACTGCCAAGGGCAAGGCGTTACTCCAACGCGTGGAGTCGGCCATCTGGGCCGCGGAGGACGAGATGTTCGGCCGATTAAGTGTCGACGATCAGCGGGAACTCAGGCGAATACTGGGCCGGCTGATCGACGGTACCGGCGAAAACGAGTGAGCGTCCACCCAACCAACCAGCCGGTTGGGGTGCGCGGCTAGGGTAACGCGTGTGTTCCGCGCCACATCCGAGACGACGCCACAGGACTGGGCGGCCCTCTCGGCATGGGTGGCGCGGCAGGGGCACGCCCTCGACGCCTCGTCTGCGCGACAATTCGCCGGCGGTAAGGCCAATCTCAACTATCTGGTGACACTCGACGGCCAGCCGGCCGTGTTCCGCCGCCCGCCCGCAGGCCCGATTGCCGAGGGCGCCAACGATATGGCCCGTGAATGGCGGGTGCTCTCGCGGTTGAACGCGGGCTTCACACTCGCTCCGCGGGGGCTGCTGTACTGCGACGAACTCGGTGTCCTCGGCGCCCCCTTCCAGTTTCTGGAGTACCGGGAGGGCCTGGTTATCGGCGGGGAGATGCCGCCGGGTCTGCCTGATGACGCTCCGGTCCGGCTCACCTCCACCCTGATCGAAGCCATGACGTCTCTGCACCGCGTGGCACCAGAGGCCGTGGGATTGGCCGACCTCGGCAAGCCCGATGGCCTGCTGGAGCGTCAGTTCACCGGCTGGACACGCCGGGCCCACGCCGTCTGGCCCGAGGGCCTGCCCGGGGTCGTCACGAATCTGACCTCACAGCTGGAACGGCAGATTCCCGAGCCCGCGGGAGTCTCGCTGCTGCACATGGACCTCAAGCTGGACAACATGCTCGTCGATCGGGAAACGTTGTCTCCCAAAGCTATTATCGACTGGGATATGACCACCCGTGGCTGCCCACTGTTCGATCTGGCGATCCTGGTGTCGTACTGGATGGAGCCGGGCGACCCGGCGGCCGTGCGTGCTGTCCATCAGATGCCCACCACAACATCAGGATTCGGAAGTCGCCGGGACGTTATCGATGCCTACTTCGCCGCGGCCGGAACGCGGCCGCGCCCGTTGCACTGGCATGTGGCGTGCGCGCGGCTTCGATTGGCCGTCGCCTGGATGCAGCTGTACCGCAAGTGGCAGTCCGGCGATCTCATCGGTGCCGGATACGCAGATTTCGAGAACATCGCCATGTCCGTCCTTGACTGGGCGGCAACACAATTCACCGAGGGAGAGATATGATCGACTTCAGCATTCCGGAAGAGCTGGCCGCGAAGGCGCAGCGGGTGCGCGAGTTCGTCACCGAGACCGTGATTCCCTACGAGCGCGACCCCCGTCTGACCGCGCACGGGCCCACCGACGAGCTGCGGAACGAGCTCGTCGGCAAGGCTCGCGACGCCGGGCTGCTGACCGTGCAGGCGCCGGAATCCTATGGAGGTTGGGGTCTTTCGCATATCGGCCAGGCGGTGATCTTCGAGGCAGCGGGCTGGTCCACCCTGGGCCCCCTCGCCATGAACTGCGCCGCGCCCGACGAAGGCAACATGTTCCTGCTCGGCAAGATCACCAACGAAGAGCAGTCCGAAAAATTCCTGCGCCCCGTCATTGAGGGACACCAGCGCTCGGTGTTTGCGATGACCGAGCCCGACGGAGCGGGCTCGGACCCGTCGCAGCTCAAGACCTCGGCCACCTTCGACGGCCGGAACTTCGTCATCAACGGACGCAAGTGGCTCATCACCGGCGCGCGCGGGGCCAAGACCTGGATCATCATGGCCAATCTGGAGGCCAACGATCACCTGCCCGAGGGTCCCACGCTGTTCCTCTGTGACGGCGACCCCGGAGGCCGGGGAGAAATCGTGATCGAACGCATCATGAACACGATGGACCGCAACTACGCCGAGGGGCATGCGGTCGTGCGGTTCGACAATCTGACCCTGCCGCGTGAGGCGCTGCTCGGCGAGACCGGCCAGGCCTTCCGGTACGCGCAGCTGCGTTTGGCTCCGGCCAGGTTGACGCACTGTATGCGGTGGCTCGGCGCTGCGGCCCGCGCTCAGGACATCGCGGTCGACTACGCGCGCACCCGGACCTCGTTCGGCAAGACCATCGGTGAGCACCAGGGCGTTTCCTTCATGCTCGCCGACAACGAGATTGCGCTGCATCAATGCCGCCTCACCATCTGGCACGCCTGCTGGATGATGGATAACGGTGCCAAGGGCCGGCACGAAAGCTCGATGGCCAAGTCATTTGTGTCCGAGGAGCTGTTCAAGGTCACCGACCGGTGCGTGCAGGTGCTCGGTGGTATCGGTATCAGCGACGAGACGCCGGTGGAGATGATTTTCCGCGATATGCGCGCCTTCCGCCTGTACGACGGCCCCACCGAGGTGCACAAGTACGCGATTGGGCGACAGGTACTTCGGACCCCGCGTGCCTAGGGCGGCGCGCCGGGACCGATGTTGTCGGTCCCACATGCCATCCTGAGTCATGCCGATCTGGGGGCAGACGCCCGACCACAGCCCCAAGTGGGTGGTCGTTGACCTGGAGACTTCCGGCTTTCAGCCAGGTCGGGCACGTGTCATCAGTGTCGCGGCGTTGGCGCTGGATGCCGACGGGACCATCACCGACAGCGTGGTGAGTCTGCTCAACCCGGGTGTTGATCCGGGCCCGACGCATGTGCACGGCCTCACTCCGGAAATGCTGGAGGGACAGCCCGAGTTCGCCGATGTCGTCCCCGATCTCATCGCGCTGCTGCGGGGCCGGACACTGGTTGCTCACAATGTCGGGTTCGACTACTCGTTCCTCGCGGCAGAGGCAGAACTGGCCGGCGCCGAGCTGCCTACCGAGGCGGTGATGTGCACGGTCGAGCTGACCCGGCGTCTCGACCTGGAAACGCCGAACCTGCGCCTGGAAACCCTTGCCGCGCATTGGGGCGTCGAACAGCTCAAGGCTCACGACGCCTATGACGACGCCCGGGTGCTTGCCGAGGTGCTACCGAAGGTGCTTGATCGAGCGCGGGAACGCGGAACCTGGCTTCCCATCCGCGAGACCACCCGTAAGCGCTGGCCCAACGGCCGTGTGACACACGACGAGCTGCGCTCGCTCAAGACCGTGGCATCGCGTCAGCCGTGTCACTGGCTCAATCCCGGCCCGTTCATCGCGGGTCAGCCTCTGGTGCAGGGCATGCGGGTGGCCTTGAGTTCCGAGGTCGCTCGCACCCACGAGGAGCTGGTCGAGCAGATCATGCAGGCTGGCCTCGCTTATGCCGATACGGTCGACGAGGACACCTCGGTAGTGATCTGCAACCAGCCAAACCCTGAGCAGGGTAAGGGATTTCATGCACGATCGCTCGGTGTGCCGTTGCTGGATGACCAGACCTTCATGACCGAAGTGCGGCGCGTTGCCGGCGGTACCGACATTGAGCAGTTCTCGGTTCCCAGCCGCGCCGGAGCGCAGTATTCGCTGTTCTGATGCGCCGCATCCTCTGTGTGGTACTCGCGCTGACGCTGCTCGTCGGTGGGTGTGCGACCCGCTCGCGCATTGCCGTCACAGATCTAGACGCTCAGACATCGGCCCGGCTCGACACCGCCATCAACGAGGTGCTGTCGAGCGCCTCTGTCCCCGGCGCGATCGTCGGTGTGTGGGGCCCCAGGGGTCAGTATGTGCGGACGTTTGGAGTCGCGAACACCGCGACCCGTGCGCCGATGCGCCCCGACTTTTATCACCGAATCGGCAGTGTGACAAAGACGTTCACGGTGACTGCGGTGTTGCAGCTTGTCGATGAGGGCAAACTGGGACTCGACGATCCGATTGCCAAGTATGTGGGCGGGGTTCCGGGTGGAGACAAGATCACCCTGCGTGAGCTCGCCCGGATGCAGAGCGGACTGTTCAACTATTCGATGTCCCTAGCCTTCAACCGCGACTTGGAGGCCGATCCGAGGCGCCGCTACAGCACCCGACAACTGCTCGATTACGCCTTCACTCAGCCGCCGAATTTCCCGCCGGGGCAGGGCTATGAATACAGCAACACCAATGCGGTGCTATTGGGGCAAGTGGTGGAGAAGGTCAGTGGACAGAAGTTGCCCGAGTTTGTGCGTGAGCACATCGCCGAGCCGCTGGGCTTGAGTCACACCAGTTTTCCGGACACCAACACCATTCCCGATCCGCACGCGCAGGGTTACACGCAGCTGACGCCGACCGGGCCGCTTATCGATAGCACCGACTGGAGCCCATCCTGGGCGTCATGGGCGGGAGCGATGATCTCGACGCTCGAAGATCTCAGGATCTGGGTGCCCGCTCTGGCGACCGGCAGGCTCCTCACGCCGGCGACCCAGGAGCAGCGCCTGCAGACCGTGGCGATGCCCCCCGTCCCCGACGATATCCGTTATGGCTTGGGGATCTTCGAGGCGCGGGGGTGGATCGGCCACAACGGCAGCATCCCCGGCTTCCAGACACTGGCCATCTACTCGCCGGCCGAGCAGACCACGGTAGTGGCGCTGCTCAACACCGATGTGGCCAAACAACCCGCGCAGCCCAGCACATTGTTCGGCACGGCGATCACCAAGGTGATCAGCCCGGAGCACGTCTTCTTGTTGGAGAACGCGATTCCGCAGCCGCGCTGACTCGGCGTCAGGCGTAGGGCAGTAGCGCCATCTCGCGCGCGTTCTTGATCGCGGTGGCAACCTGGCGCTGCTGTTGCACGGTCAAACCGGTCACCCGACGGGCCCGGATCTTGCCGCGCTCGGAGATGAACAGTCGCAGGGTGTTGGTGTCCTTGTAGTCGACCGATGAAAGACCCAATTTGGCAAAGAGATTCGGCTTGGGCTTGGTATCGGCGACCTTGACGCGACGATTGCGAGGTGTCTTGGTAGCCATCACCAGCTCGCTTTCCGGACACCGGGCAGCGACCCGTCGTGCACGAGTGCACGAACCCGCACCCGGGACAGCCCGAACTTGCGCAGGTAACCGCGGGGCCGGCCGTCTACCGCATCGCGATTGCGCAGCCGTACCGCGCTGGCGTCGCGCGGCTGGCGGGCCAGCTCGGCCTGTGCGGCCAGACGTTGCTCCTGGCTGCTCGATGGTTGGCGGATGATCTCCTTGAGCTCTGCGCGTCGCTCGGCATAACGCTCGACGATGACGCGCCGCTGCTCGTTCTTGGCGATCTTGGATTTCTTGGCCATCTCAGCGCTCCTCTCGGAAGTCCACGTGCTTGCGCACCACGGGGTCGTACTTGCGCAGGACCATCCGGTCTGGGTCGTTGCGCCTGTTCTTACGGGTCACGTACGTGTATCCGGTACCCGCGGTGGATCGCAGTTTCACGATGGGCCGGATCTCATTGCGCGCCATCAGAACTTCCGCCCTTGCGCGCGTAGCCGTGCCACCACGGCCTCGATGCCGTCGCGGTCGATCACCTTGATGCCCTTGGTGCTCACCCGGAGCTTGATGCGCCGGTCCTCTGAGGGCAGGTAATACGTCTTGAGCTGGATATTGGGTGACCAGCGGCGACGGGTACGGCGGTGCGAATGCGATACCGCGTTACCGAAGCCCGGTGACCGTCCGGTCACCTCGCAATGCGCGGACAACGGACCTCCATTCATGCCCATTTGATAATGGGAATCGTTTTCGACAAGTACTGATCTGGACTGTACCGTGAAGCCCGTAGTAATGAAAATCGTTTCCAATAGGCCCCAAGAGGGAGAAGTCATGCGCACGCCGGTGCTACTCGTATCCGGACAGGCCGATACCGATGCGGTCGTGGATGTCTTAGCGCGCGACCCGGGAACAGTCGTCGTCACGCACCGGTTTGACGGGCATATCGTCAAGCGGTCCGTCGTATCGGGCGGTGGAGTCCGGGAGCCTCAGGTCGCCGTTCTGGAACTGGCCCACGGCTGTGTCTCCTGCACCGTCCGTGACGATCTGCTCGTGCTGCTGCGCACGCTGCATCGCCGCGAAGACGTGGGGCGGATCGTTCTGCATCTGGAGCCATGGTTGGAAGCCGATCCGATCTGTTGGGCGATCAATACGGTGCCCGTTCGCATGGGGCCGGGGTACATCGATGGACCGGCGGCGCGCGATGTGAAAATTGCCGGGGTGGTCTCCTGCGTCGACACCGCGAACTGGCTGGAGCAGGCGCTCGGTGACGACGAGCTCAACGACGGCCGGACGGTGGCCCAGGTGGTGATCGGTCAGGCGGAGTTCGCCGACGTCCTGGTGGTGCGCAATCCCGAACCCGAGGTGCTCTCGGTGCTGCGGCGCCTGGCGCCGCGCGCACGCATCACCGCCCGCATCGGCCGAGTCGAACAGGCCCTCGACCATCTGGAGGACGATGCGCGATGTGGCCAGGCAGACGACCCGCATGGTGCGCTGCTCGCGGGACAGCCCTCCCTGGCCGTTGACGGCCGGATCGGGCTGGTGGAGTTCAATGCGCGCAGGCCATTTCACCCGGAAAGGCTGCATGCCGCGATCGACCTACTGCTCGACGGCGTGATCCGTACCCGGGGCCGGTTGTGGCTGGCGACCCAGGACCGGCAGGCGATGTGGCTGGAATCCGCGGGTGGCGGACTCCGGGTGTCTGCGGCCGGAAAATGGTTAGCGGCAATGGATTCGGTCGAGGCACGGCAGACCGATCCGGAGCGGAGGGCATTCGCCGACCTCATGTGGGATTACCGGTTCGGGGACCGGCACACCGCGATGACGGTGCTGGTGTGCGGTGCCGAGAGCGCCGAGGTGCTGGACGCTTTACGCGGTGCGCTGCTCACCGATGATGAAATGGCAAGCCCCGCAAGCTGGGAAGAGTTCAACGATCCGTTCGGCGATTGGCATGAGGACCCGTGCGAGCACGTGTCCGAGTTTGAGGATTTCCTCTCCTACGGCGAATACAACACAGAAGGGAACCACTGATGAAACCCGGAGCACACCCCGACTATCACCCCGTCGTCTTCCAGGACACCACCACCGGAAAGATGTTCCTGACCCGCTCGACGGCCACAAGCAGCCGCACCGTCGAGTTCGAGGGGCAGGAGTATCCGCTGATCACCGCCGAGGTGACGGCGGACTCCCATCCCTTCTGGACCGGAGACCGGCGGATCGTCGATACCGCCGGCCAGGTCGAGAAGTTCCGCAGGCGCTACGGGACCCGCTAGGTACGAGCAGCGCGGTTGACCGCCGACACCACTGCCCGCAGTGAGGCGGTGGTGATCGACGGCGCTATACCGACACCCCATACCGTCTGTGCCTCACCGCCATCGGGGCCGGCAACCATGGCCTCCACATAGGCGGCGGCCTGCGCGTCATCTCCTGCACTCATGGCGTGCTCGGAGTAGTCCAAGACGTTGACGGCGTAGCCCACCGTGGACAGCGCGTCCACGAAGGAGGCCAGCGGGCCGTTGCCGGTGCCGTTGACTTCGGTTTCCTTGCCGTCGATCTTCACCACGGCGGCAATGGAATCCGTGCCGCCGTCCTCCTCGGAGGCGGTCACCTTCTGGCGGATCCGCTCCAACGGGATGATCGGTGCCAGGTACTCCTCGGCGAAGACGTCCCAGATCTCCTTGGGATTCACCTCGCCGCCCTCGCCGTCGGTGATCCGCTGGATCGACTGTGCGAATTCGATCTGCAGGCGGCGCGGCAGCACCAGTCCATGATCGGACTTCATGATGTAGGCGACGCCGCCCTTGCCGGACTGCGAGTTGACCCGGATCACGGCCTCGTAGTTGCGGCCGACGTCCTTGGGGTCGATGGGCAGGTACGGCACCTGCCACAGGATGTCGTCGACGTCGGAATCCGCCTCGTCCGCATCGCGTTTCATTTGATCCAGGCCCTTGTTGATGGCGTCTTGGTGGCTGCCGGAGAAGGCGGTGTAGACCAGGTCGCCACCGTAGGGGTGCCGCTCGGGGACCTTCAGCTGGTTGCAGTACTCGACCGTGTGCCGAATCTCGTCGATGTTCGAGAAGTCGATCTGGGGATCCACGCCGCGGCTGAACAGATTCAGACCCAGCGTCACCAGGCATACGTTTCCGGTGCGCTCACCGTTGCCGAACAGACAGCCCTCGATGCGGTCGGCACCCGCCTGGTATCCCAATTCTGCTGCGGCGACCGCTGTTCCGCGGTCATTGTGCGGGTGCAGGCTCAGGATCACCGAGTCGCGCCGAGCCAGATTACGGCTCATCCACTCGATGGAATCGGCGTACACATTCGGGGTTGTCATCTCAACCGTCGACGGCAGATTGAAGATGATCGGGTTTTCCGGTGTCGGCTCGATGATGTCGCCGACGGCGTTGCACACCTCCAGTGCGTATTGCAGCTCGGTGCCGGTGTACGACTCGGGGGAGTACTGGAAACGCCAATGCGTATCGGGGTATTTGGCCGCTTCCTCAACGCACTTGCGGGCGCCATCGGTGGCGATCTTCTTGATCGTGTCCTTCTCGCCCCGGAACACCACGCGCCGCTGCAGGATCGACGTCGAGTTGTAGAAGTGCACGATCACCTTCGACGCGCCCTCGCAGGCCAGGAACGTCCGCTCAATCAGTTCCGGGCGACACTGTGTCAGCACCTGAACGGTCACATCCTCGGGGATGGCGTTCTCGCTGATCAGCTCGCGGATGAAATCGAAATCGGTCTGGCTCGCCGAGGGAAACCCGACCTCGATCTCCTTGAACCCCATCCGGATCTGCATATCGAACATCCGGCGCTTGCGAGCCGGGCTCATCGGATCAATCAAGGCCTGGTTGCCGTCGCGCAGGTCGACCGCTGCCCACTGCGGTGCGCGGGTGATCACCTTGTCCGGCCAGGTGCGGTTGAAGGGCGCAGTCGGTTCGCCCCCTGCAACTTCCGAGGCGAACGGACGGTATCGATGTACCGGCATCGAGCTGTTCTTCTGGGTGTTCCACGCCGGCTGGTCGGCCGGAATGGGTCCGTTCGGGGTGACGATGCTGCGGGGGGTGTAGTTGAACTCGTCTGAGGAAAAGCTAGTCATGGGAAGGCTCCGGGAGTTTGAGGGGTATCTCGACCGGCACGCCAACAACCCGCGACAGGAAGCCGGTCTGGATCAGACCCTGTCGCGGCGTCGGAGGAGGAGCGCCCGCTGCATAGACGGGACTCTACCAGCCGCGCGAACCCCGATCATCTGGCACGATCGCAGAGCATGTGGCTACGGAGGGGGGCGGCGGCGCTGGCGATTCTGCTGGTGGCCACCGGCTGCACGCGCACCGTTACCGGGCAGGCGCGAGGAGGCGAACCCGCGCCCGGGGCCGACTCATTCTTTCGGGGCGATCAGCCGGACTATGGCCAGAAGCTCACCGCGGGGGAGAAGGCCACGCTTACCTACGCGCGAGCGCTACGGCGCGTGGATCCCTGCGGCTTCGCGGCCAACCTGAAGGATTACGGAGACCCGGGACAGGTCGTCGGCGACTTTCAGATCTGTTATGCCAGCGTGAAGGTCACGGGTGATCCCAGCCTCACCGAGGTGTCCTATGAATACTCCATGCAGGACAAGCGCGATACCTCCGTGGCGTTCCAGGTGGGTTCTGTCCCGGTCTACGACACCGGGTCCGAGTGCGAGTATGAGGTCCCCCTCGGCCTGGAACGGCTCCCGGGAGCGCCCGCGAGTCCCACGCTGCAGGCCGTGTTGACGGTCAGCGCCTACCTCTACGGCTCGGACGAATACTCGGACCCGGACTGTCGAATTGCCAGGCAATTGGTGACAGCGATCGCCAAGGATCTCCCCACGGGGTTGCAGCCGCGTTCTGCGCTCAGTGCATATCCGATCAAACTCGCCGAACGTGATCCCTGCGAGATCCTGGGGGAGTATCCGGGAAAGGCCCGCGAGGTGTCCGTCGACCTGTTGG
This sequence comes from Mycobacteroides salmoniphilum, assembly GCF_004924335.1. Taxonomy (NCBI): domain Bacteria; kingdom Bacillati; phylum Actinomycetota; class Actinomycetes; order Mycobacteriales; family Mycobacteriaceae; genus Mycobacteroides; species Mycobacteroides salmoniphilum. The sequence goes on from NZ_CP024633.1 coordinate 284,995, forward strand.
GGGATCCTTTCGGCTGCGACTTCGCGCTCTCGGATTCCGATATCGACTACTCGGTGGAGCTCACCAGCAGTGTCGACGACTTTCCCGATGAATACGTCGAATCTCATCGTGACGGTGTGACGTACTTCCACAACGAGGACACGAGCACTCCGACGGGATGTCACGCGCTGGCACTGGTTGGAGATCTGTTGTATCCCAAGGACGCCGGTGGCGGTGCGAGAAACACCGACGATTCCGAGGCGTACACCCCGGCGGTCGTCGCGAGTGGCTTCACCCGCAATGGGCGAACGAATTGCGGGCAGATGCGGGAGATCCTGGATAAGGCGGTGCGGCTATTCGCAAACTCCGCCCGGTAGCAGTGCTTCTCGTCACCATGCTGGCGATCGCGGGGTGTACGAATGTTGTGTCCGGTACCGCGACCGGAAGGCTACCGGCGCTCACTGGTCAGACCTTGTTCGCCGGTGATGTGCCGACATACGGCCAAACCTTCACGCAGAATCAGACCACTCTGCTGGCCTACCTACGGGCGCTGCGACGGGTAGATCCATGTGGTCTTTTGTTGATGCTCAAGGATATTGGCGCTCCCGAATATGTTTCGGGAGACATAGATGGCTGCTTCGGTTCGATCAAGGTGACGGGTACGGCGAACCCATCGAGCGTCGGCCTGTCACTGATGTTGGGCGACTATTCCCGTGAGAAGCCCGAATTCACGATCGGTGGAACGCCGGTGTTTCATACCGCGGGCACATGCCTATACGAATTTCCGATCGCATTGGACAAGCTCTCGGACGCTCCGAAGTTGAAGGGGGCCAAGGTGCCGGCGCTGCGCGCCGTGGTCGTCGATGGAATGCGGAGCGCACTGGCGTCGAATTGCAAAATGGCACGACCGGTCATCGGCGTACTGACTAAGCTGAACCCGGCCGACATGCCCGTACGCGATGCGCTGAGTGCGTACCCGATCAAGATCGCCGAACGTGATCCGTGTGAAATTCTCGGTGAGTATCCGGGCAAGGCGGACGACCTGAGGCCATCACTTTTCGGCGATCCGTTCTCTTGCCGATTCTCGTTGCAAGACAGCGACACTCAATTTGAGTTGTCCATCAGGACTGGTATCGATGCGCCGTCGAGGCTGCGGGAAGAAGTCCGCGACGGTATCGAGTACTTTCACGGCCAGGACGGCAGTATGTGCACCAGCATGGTACGTCTGGGCAAGCCGCTCTATGCCCGTGAGGTTCCGGGCGGTGCCATGCAGGAGAACAGCACCCCGGAGCGCATCTTCATCGAGGTGCTCAGCTTCTCGCTGAAGAACGCTGACTGTGCATCTACCCGCGCGATGATCGACAAGGCGGTAAGGATCTTCCGCGGTTCGTTCGACTGACGCGCGAGTCGGGACACAATGGCGATATGGACGGCGATATGGACACCGACGAGATCTGGCAGTTGATCGACACCGAGCGCGGGACGCTTGCCGATCAGTTGGCCCAGATCCCGGCCCAGGATTGGGACCGGCCGTCGTTGTGTGGACAGTGGCGCGTCCGGGACGTGGTCGGCCACATTCTCTTCGCGAGTGAGTACTCGCTGTCGCGCACCCTTGTGGATGTCATCCGGGCGCGCGGCGATCTGAATCGATTCATCGCCGCGACCGGAGTGCGGGAGGGGTCGGTGCCGCCCGCCGACCTGCTGGCGTCGGTGCGCGCCAGCGTGGGGTCCCGGCGAAAGCCGCCGGGCGTGCCGCCGATCGATCGGCTGATGGACCATCTGGTGCACGGTCAGGACATCGCGATACCGCTCGGATGGCAGCGGGGTATGCCTGTGCGGGCCGCCCGATTGGCGGCGGCGCGGGTGTGGGAACGCGACCACTTGTTCGCAGCCCGCAAGCGGTTTGCGGAGCACCGCCTGGTCGCGACCGATACTGACTGGTCGGTGGGGACCGGCGCCGCGGTCATCGAGGGGCCGGTGTCGGCTCTGCTACTCCTGATGGCAGGCCGTGGAGATGCGGTCCGAGATCAACTGAGCGGCGCGGGCGTCTCCTCGCTGCCCCTGAACTAGCCGGCCAAGCCGTTACCCCAGCGCTCGGTGAAGGCGATATCGCTGAGCGTGGGCCGCTGACGGGGGGCGTGATCGCGTTCGACGGTCGATTCGTCGGCGTCGGCGTAATCCTCGAGAACAGGTCCGATCGCGAGGACGGCGATGGGCCGCACATTCTCGGGGATATTGAACACAGCAGACGATTCCTCCACCCGGAAACCCGCCATCGGATGGGTGTGCAGACCGTGGGAACGTGCCTCCACACCCAGCTGGGCGATCGCCAGCCCGGCATCAACTGCCGCATACACGGCGGTGTTGTCGTCATCACCCAGGTCGGTGCTCACCAGGACGAGTGCTGCCGCAACTTTTGCGTAAGAGTTTCCCCGATTGAGCAGCTCAGTCAGCGCTTCGTAGGTGGCATCACCGCGCAGACCCACGATGTATCTGACGGGGAAGCGCTTACCCCAACTGGCGGCCCAGCGACCCGCTTCGAGCAGGGCCGTCAGGGTCTCGGGATCCAGGTTTGCACCAGGATCGAAATGCCGCGGACTCCAGCGCGAGGCGATCAGCGGCTGGATCGGAACCGAGGTGATGGCGGTACGTTCGGTCGGGTTGCCCATACGGGCCAGGTTATCGAGTTGTCGTAACCCCTTATCCTGATGACTGGATCTCCCCCGACCCTGGCCGAACAGCAGGAAGGTATGACGTGGCGCTCGTCGTCCAAAAGTACGGCGGATCGTCGGTCGCAACGGCCGAACGCATCCGCAGGGTGGCCGAACGCATCGTCGAGACGAAAAAGAACGGCAATGACGTCGTCGTAGTCGTCTCGGCCATGGGTGACACCACCGACGAGCTGCTTGACCTGGCCCAACAGGTCTGCCCGTCGCCGCCGCCTCGTGAGCTGGACATGCTGCTCACCGCGGGTGAGCGGATGTCCAACGCCCTCGTCGCGATGGCGATCCATTCGCTTGGTGCCTCGGCACGCTCGTTCACTGGCTCGCAGGCCGGCGTCATCACCACCGGTAGGCACGGCAGCGCCAAGATCATCGATGTCACCCCGGGCCGGTTGCGCTCCGCCCTGGACGAGGGCCAGGTGGTGCTGGTCGCCGGATTCCAGGGTGTGAGTCAGGACAGCAAGGACGTCACCACGCTGGGACGGGGCGGCTCCGACACCACCGCCGTCGCGCTGGCCGCGGCGCTCAAGGCCGATGTGTGCGAGATCTATACCGATGTCGACGGTGTGTTCACCGCCGATCCGCGGATAGTGCCGAATGCGGCCCGGCTCGACAAGGTCAGTTTCGAGGAAATGCTGGAGATGGCGGCGGCCGGAGCCAAGGTGCTCATGCTGCGCTGTGTGGAATACGCCCGGCGATACAACGTTCCGGTTCACGTGCGCTCGTCGTACACCGACAAGCCGGGCACGATCGTCAGCGGATCAATGGAGGACATTCCTGTGGAAGAAGCGATTCTCACCGGTGTCGCACACGATCGTGGTGAGGCCAAGGTCACGGTCGTCGGGATCCCCGACGTTCCGGGATATGCCGCCAAGGTCTTTCGTGCCGTGGCCGATGCCGAGATCAACATCGACATGGTGCTGCAGAACATCTCCAAGGTCGAGGACGGCAAGACCGACATCACCTTCACCTGCCCCAAGGAGAACGGACCCACCGCGGTCGAGAAGCTGGACTCGCTGAAGAACGAGATCGGGTTCTCGCAGGTGCTCTACGACGATCACATTGGCAAGGTGTCGCTGGTTGGTGCGGGTATGCGCAGCCACCCGGGTGTCACGGCCAGCTTCTGCGAGGCGCTGGCCAAGGCCGGGGTCAACATCGAACTCATCTCCACATCGGAGATCCGGATCTCGGTGCTGGTCAAGGACACTGAACTCGATGCCGCCGTGCGGGCCATCCACGACGCCTTCGACCTCGGCGGCGAAGAGGAAGCCACCGTGTACGGAGGTACCGGACGATGAGGCGAGCGCAGCGACGGGAGATGTGGACATGACCGTCATCGGTGTTGTCGGCGCCACCGGCCAGGTCGGAGCCGTCATGCGAAAGCTACTGGAAGAGCGTGACTTCCCGGCTTCATCGGTGCGGTTCTTCGCATCGGCTCGCTCCGAGGGCAAGAAGCTGACCTTCCGCGGCCAGGAGATCGAGGTCGAGAACACCGAGACGGCCGATCCGTCCGGGTTGGACATCGCGCTCTTCTCCGCCGGCGCCACCATGTCGCGGGTGCAGGCGCCGCGGTTTGCCGAGGCGGGTGTCACCGTGATTGACAACTCCTCTGCCTGGCGCAAGGACCCGGATGTGCCGTTGGTGGTTTCGGAGGTCAACTTCGATCGCGATGTGCGCGGGGTGAAGCTGCCGAAGGGCATTATCGCTAACCCGAATTGCACCACCATGGCCGCGATGCCGGTGCTCAAGGTACTTCACGACGAGGCCGGCCTGCAGCGGCTGATTGTGTCGACCTACCAGGCAGTCTCGGGTAGCGGCCTGGCTGGTGTGGAGGAGTTGGCCACCCAGGTGCGCGCCGGTATCGACGCGAGTGAGCAGCTGGTGCATGACGGCTCCGCCGTCACCTTCCCGGACCCGGTGAAATACGTTGCGCCCATTGCCTTCAACGTGATCCCGCTGGCCGGCTCGCTGGTTGACGACGGCTCCGGCGAGACCGACGAGGATCAGAAGCTGCGCCACGAGAGCCGCAAGATCCTGGGCATCCCAGAGCTTTTGGTGAGCGGCACATGCGTACGGGTGCCGGTATTCACCGGACACTCGCTCTCGATCAACGCCGAATTTGAGCGTGAGCTGACTCCGGCACGTGCCACCGAGCTGCTCGGCGCGGCGGCGGGAGTCACCCTGGCCGATGTGCCCACACCGTTGGCTGCTGCCGGCGCCGACGACTCGCTGGTGGGCCGGATCCGTCAGGATCCGGGCGTGCCGGGTCATCGCGGTCTGGCGCTGTTCATTTCTGGAGACAACCTTCGCAAGGGTGCGGCGCTCAACACGATTCAGATCGCCGAATTGCTCGTCGCTAGCTAACGATGAGTGCTCGCGCGAAGAGCGTGGGCAATACACAGGAACTTCACGGGTTTTCCCTGGGCAACGGTCAGTCGGTTCGGCCATGCTCGGGGTATGACAACTCCAGACAATCCCGATACACCGACGAATCCGGTGTCTGTATCGCAGGCACCTACGCCCGCACCGCGTTCGGCGAGCAATACCCTGCTGGTGAAGATCGCCGCTGTCGTCGGCATCGTCGCAGGTGCCTTCGTGATCCTCGGTGTCACGTTCGGTCTCGGTGTGCTGGCCGGCTCGCAATGTGGGCATGGCGGACATGGTGGCCCGGGCGGGCCCGGCGAGCACGGTGGGCGGCACATGATGTTCGACCGCGGCGGGCAGCCGCCGATGTTTCCGCCCGGTGGGCCGGTCATCATCGAGCGCGGCCAGCCCTTCGGGCCGCCGGACGCCCCAGCGCGCCAGGATCGGCCCGGCCAGCCGCAACCGCCCGCACCATCCGCGACAACAGTGCCGCGGCCCTGATCTAAGTCCGTAGCGATCCAAGCCTCCGGCGCCACTGGCTACCCTGTGCAGGGATAGTCGGTGGCGCCGCGGCGTCGGATGGGAGAAGTGGCGTGCGGCGTGTCAGGGGCAGCACAGCCCGGCTGGCTGCGATTGCCCTGGTGATCCTCGAATTGGCTTGCCCCCCGGTCGCATTGGCCGATCCATCGCGACCTGCCCCGCCACCGCTGGATCCGGGCGAGGTGGTCCGGATTGGCCCCGTCGCGGGCACCGGCACTGCGACCTCTGACTACAACCTCGGTGCGACCGACCTGTGCGAGTTCATGGTCTTCACCGGCGGCATGCTGCAGATCTGCGGCGACAGCTTCGCGGGCCAGGGCGTGGGATACGGCGGCTGGTACTCGCCGGTGGCGCTGCGCGTCGACACGGAAACGGTGCCGAACGCATCGGGTGTGCGTCACTCCGGTGTCCTCGGCACCGACCGGCCGCTCCTGGAAGACCCGACACCGCCGGGCTTCTCTCAACTTCCCTCCGGCGTCATCGACATCAACGGGACCAACTGGCTGTTCATCGCCGTCACCAAGAACCTGATCCCGCAGTCGACACGGCTGGTGAAGCCCGATCCCTTCCGTGCCGGTTGGCCGACGGTGCCGGGATCGGTACGACCCGGTGATTACGCGGGCGGACAACAGACGCAGATCAGTGGCTACTACGACCCGCTGTGGACACCCGAGTCGCCGAAGGGCTGGGTGTACATCGTCAGCGATGCCTTCGATCGCTCGCGGCCCGCGGTCCTGTACCGGGCCAAGCCGGACACATTCACCGACCGTGCGACCTGGCAGGGCTGGGGTGCGGATGCGCGGGGGAAGTGGGCCTGGGGTACCGCCGTGACGCCGTTGTTCAACGATCACCTGGGCGAGCTCAGCATGAAGATGGTGGACGGGCAGGCGGTGCTGTCCTACTTCAACCAGACCACGGGCAACGTTGAGGTACGGGTTGCTGATAGCCCGACGCGACTCGGTGCGGTGCCCGCGACCACGGTGGTGAATGCCGGGGCCTGGCCGGCGATGGCGGACGAGCTTCCCGAGTCCTGGGACAACACCTTGGCGCAGCCGTATGGCGGATACATCGGGCCGGACTCCACGCTTGATCGCCTCAGCATCTACGTCAGCCAGTGGAATACCGACTCGCGCGATCACGCCCCCTATCGGGTGATCGAATTCGCGGTGAACCCGCTACTGGCCCCTGTGGGCTAACTAACACTCAGTTGTTACCAGAGTTGTCGACCGGTGCGAGATGGCTGGTTAGGATGGCCAACGATGATTGCTAGCGTGACCTGGATCGATATTGCGGCCGGTGAGTGGATAGCCGGTGGACAGGGTTCGCGTACCTTCGTTTCTGTGGACGCTGAGCAGCTGGCAACCCGCGCAAGCGAGGCTCTGGCGTCCGGAGACGATAGCGAGGCGCTGCGGCTCGCCAACGATGCGCTGGAACTGGAGCACAAGAATTCGTTGTCGTGGCGGATCCTGGCCTACTGCCTTGGCAGCATGGGACGGCATTTCGACGCGATCGATTGCGCGCTTTCCGCGGTGCGATACGGCAGCCATGACGCCATCAATCACTACACCCACGCATGGGCGCTGCATGGTGCCCGCAAACCTAACGAGGCACTCGCGGCGGTCGACGAGGCCCTCGAGATCGATTCCGGGTTCGCCGATGCGCTCGCGCTGCGCGCGGTGATCCGCAACGAGCTGGGCGACCGGACCGGGGCCATCGACGATATGCGCCGGGCGCGCTCCCTCTAGTCCTCCAGGGGATGACGCTTCAGGAACTCGTCGATGAGGGCGTTGACCTCCTCGGGACGTTCCAGGGCGGCCAGATGCCCGGTGTCCTCCATGATCACGAACTCGGCCCCGGGAATCGCCTCGGCCATGAGCTGTGTCTCCGCGACGGGAAAGGTCGGATCCTCCCGGCCCGCCACGACCAGGACGGGTGTGGTGATGCGTCCGAGTAGCTCGCGTTGGTCCGGTCGTGCCGGAACCACGCTGTTGACCGCCCAATAGACCGAGTCGACATTGAGCTCGCGCAATTCCGCTCGGATTGTCTGCTCTACCTGGGGGCGTTCCCGCATGATGGTGGGTCCGACGAAGGCCTTCACCGCGCGGGTGGTGAGAGGTTCGCGGAATCGGCCGAGAATCCGGACTATCTCGGTGAGCAGCCGGAACTCGATCGTCTGGCGTGCGTTGGCGCGCGAAGCGGTGGCGTTCATCAGCACGGACGCTCCCACCCGATGTGGATACAGCGCGGCGAAGGTTCCTCCGATCATTCCGCCCCAGGAGTTGCCGACGACGTGTGTGCGTTCGATGCCGAGAGCGTCGAGGATCTGTTCGACGGCATGCGCGCAGTCCTCGAAACGGAACATGCGGTGCAGGGCCTGGCTGTCACCGTGGCCGGGCGGGTCAACGACGATCACCGTGTACCGGTCGGCGAAGTATTCTGCCTGGTCGGCCCACATGGACCCCGTCATCAGCAGGCTGGGCCACAAGAGGATGGCGGGCCCTTGGCCGCCTACCCGCACGTGCAGTCCGCCGAGGCAGCTTTGGATGTACCGGTCTTGCAATGCGGCGCCGCCCATGCGCAGCAGGCTAGCGTCTGTGGACGGTTGACAGGGAAGATCTACAGAATGTGGACATGATTGCCGCTCGGTTTCTGCCGCCAGTGCTGCTCATCTGCTCGAACATCTTCATGACCTTCGCCTGGTATGGGCATCTCAAATTCAAGGATCACCCGTTGTGGGTGGTCGTACTGGTCAGCTGGTTCATCGCGTTTTTCGAGTATTGCCTGGCAGTTCCCGCGAATCGCCTTGGCAGCGAGGTGTATTCGGGTGCCGAACTCAAGGCGATGCAAGAGGTCATCACCTTGACGGTGTTCCTGGGTTTCGCCGTGTGGTATCTGGGCGAGAAGCTCACGCTGAATCACCTCGTGGGGTTCGTGTTGATCGCGGCCGGGGCCTACTTCGTGTTCAACGGGCCGTTCGGCTAAAAACCATTTCTTGACTCATTCCAGAAAAGGCGCATACTGGTGGGGTGACCGTAGTACAGCCCCCCGCCCCAGTCGCAGCATTGCGCCGGGCGGGACTGCGTGTCACGGCCCCACGCGTCGCGGTTCTGAACGCGGTTGCGGTGCACCCACATTCGACCGCAGACATCATCGCGATGGTGGTGCGGGCCGAGCTTGGGAAGGTGTCCACACAGGCCGTCTATGACGTGCTCAGGGCCTGTGTCAGTGCCGGGCTGGTGCGTCGTATCGAACCGGCCGGTTCCGCGGCGCTTTTTGAGACGCGTATCGGCGATAACCATCACCATCTGGTCTGCCGCCGTTGCGGTGCCGTCACCGATGTGGACTGCACCGTGGGGCATGCACCCTGCCTGGAGCCGTCACATACCGCGGGGTTCGTGGTCGACGAGGCCGAGATCGTCTTCTGGGGCCTTTGCCCGGAATGTCAGCCCAAATTAGTTCAGCCCAGTTAGTCAGGTATCGAGGAGGTTTTCATGTCCATCCGCACAACCACGAATACCGGAATCGCAGTGGAGAGCGACGACGAGTCGTTGACCGCGGGCATCCAGGGCCCGGTTCTGCTGCACGATCACTATCTGATTGAAAAGCTTGCGCAGTTCAACAGGGAACGCGTTCCCGAGCGCATCGTGCATGCCAAGGGTGCCGGCGCGTACGGAGAGCTCGTCGTCACCGCAGACGTCTCGAAGTACACCAAGGCCAAGCTGTTTCAACCGGGCGTGAAAACAGAGTCGCTGGTTCGGTTTTCGACGGTGGCGGGGGAACAGGGGAGCCCCGATACCTGGCGTGACCCGCGTGGATTTGCCATCAAGTTCTACACCGAGGACGGCAACTACGACCTCGTCGGCAACAACACCCCCGTCTTCTTCATTCGTGATGCCATCAAGTTCCCGGACTTCATCCGCTCGCAGAAGCGGTTGCCGGGATCAGGGTTGCGGGACCACAACATGCAGTGGGACTTCTGGACGCTGCGTCCGGAGACGGCGCACCAGGTCACCTGGTTGATGGGTGATCGCGGGATCCCGAAGAACTACCGGCACATGAATGGATACGGTTCGCACACCTATCAGTGGATCAATGCCGAGGGTGAGCGTTTCTGGGTGAAGTACCACTTCCGGACCGATCAGGGTCAGGATTTCCTGACCCAGCAGGAGGCGGATGCACTCGCCGGATCCGACGCCGATGCGCATCGTCGCGATCTGTGGGATGCGATCGAGGAGGGCAATTTTCCGAGCTGGACCCTCCACGTGCAGGTCATGCCGGTGGCCGAGGCGCAGGGATACCGATTCAACCCGTTCGATCTGACCAAGGTCTGGTCCAAGAAGGACTACCCGCTGATCGAGGTCGGTACGTGGACGCTCAATCGCAATCCGGGGAACTATTTCGTCGACATCGAGCAGGCGGCCTTCGAACCGTCGAATATCGTTCCGGGAATTGGCTTCTCGCCCGACAAGATGCTGCTTGGGCGGGTCTTTGCCTACGCCGACGCGCATCGCTACCGGATTGGCACCAACTACGCGCAATTGCCGCCGAACTCGCCGCGGGCCGCGGAAGTGAACTCCTACTCCAAGGAGGGGGCGATGCGGTATCACTTCAACGATCGCGAGGTTCCGGTATACGCCCCCAACTCCTTTGGCGGTCCGCATGCGGATCCGGAAGCCGCGGGTGATGGCGGCGCATGGGATTTCGATGGCACCGCGGTGCGTGCGGGGTACGTCCAGCATGCCGAGGACGACGACTTCGCTCAGGCCGGAACCTTGGTGCGCGAGGTGCTCAACGACGACCAGCGTGCGCGTCTGGCGAGCAACATCGTCGGTCATGTGCTGGCCGGCGTCAGCGAACCCGTGCTGTCCCGGGTGTTCGAGTACTGGAAGAACGTCGACTCCGAGCTGGGTAAGGCCGTCGAAGAGGGCGTTCGCGCCGGTCTCGACGCTCAGTAGGCAGTTCTTGGATGGCGCCGGTTCTCTCCAAGGGAACCGGCGCCTTCCGTATGCTCGTCATATGTCCAATGAGGCCGTCTACACAGCAGAAGCCACGTCGACCGGGGGAGGCCGTGACGGGCATGTTCGCTCGTCGGATGGCCGGATAGATCTAGACACTCGAATCCCAAAGTCGATGGGCGGCAACGGGGAAGGCACCAATCCCGAGCAGTTGTTCGCGGCCGGGTATTCGGCGTGTTTCTTGAGCGCGCTCAATCTGGTTGCCCGGATGGCGAAGGTCCAGCTCGATCCCGCGACATCGATCACGGCGAAGGTGGGAATCTTCAAGACCCCCGAGGGCGGTTTCGATCTGTCCGCCGAGCTGGACGGTTACCTGCCCGGACTGTCTCAGGAAGTCGCCGAGGATCTCTTGGAGCAAGCCCATGAGGTGTGCCCGTACTCGAATGCCACGCGCGGCAACATCGAGGTGACGGTCAAGGCGCGAGTCTGATGCGCGGGTGCGTCGTCGCGGGGGTATCGGCGCTGGCCCTGGTCGTCGCGCCGGCGGCCCAGGCGGCCGGCCCGGACGCGGTCCTGCTCAAGCCCAAGGTGGTGAATTCGATCGTCGGTACCGAACTTCCCGTGACCAGGACTCTCGAGTCTCCGACGGCCGGTTATCAGGTGAGCGGACCGAGTTGTCTCAGTTTCGTCGATGTGGGGCTGGACGAGGTGTTCAACGGAAATGGCGAGTTGGCCGAGTATCGCGCGCAGACGTCTCAGAAAACAGATTCGGACACAACGTATTCCGTGAAGCAGGCGGTGGGGGTCTTTCAGCGCCCGATTGCCGCGGTGGATCCGGTTGTCGCGCTGCTGTTCATGGACAACTGTTACGGCGTACCTCTGGACGTGACCGACGGCCAGGGTGCGCGGGAAACGTGGACCATCACCAAGGGCAAGTCGGTGGACACCACGGCCACCTGGTCGATGACCAGCGCCACCGGCACTAGCTGCTACGTGCAGATGCGCGCCAAGCGTGAGGTGTTATTGCAGGTGAAGGCGTGTGTGCCGAAGAATGGCGAGAAGATCGCCGCGGCCCTCGCCGATGCCATGGAGGGACGAGCATGACCATCAAGATCACCTCGGCCGTGACTACTGCGACGGTGGTCGCGCTCGCGCTGGCCCCCGTGGCTGGCGCTCGTCCGTCCGATCCGGGGGTCGTCAACTACGCGGTGCTCGCGCGCGGATCGGTGAGCAATGTCCTTGGCGCGCAACTAGGGTCGCATAGCGAGTTCACGCAGCCGTTCCAGGCGTTCTCGGTGGATGTTCCGGAATGCAACAACTGGTCGGATATCGGGCTTGACGAGGTGTACGCCGATCCGGATCTGGCCTCGTTCCGGGGCGCAACGACGCAAGACTCCGCAACGGATACAACGCATTTGGTGAAGCAGTCGATCGGTGTGTTCGCCAACAACGACGCGGCGGACCGGGCATTCCATCGGGTGGTGGACCGCACCCGGGGATGTTCCGGGCAGACGGCCACCCTGATCCTGAATGACGGTCGACGCGAGGTGTGGACATTCACCGGACCGGCGGCCAGCGCCGCCGATGCCGCGTGGATGAAGGAGGAGGCGGGCGTTGACCGTCGCTGCTTCAACCAGACCCGCAGGCGCGAGAATGTGCTGCTGCAGGCCAAGGTCTGCCAGCCGGGAAACGGCAGCCTTGCGGTGAACGTGCTGGCCAACACGATGCAAAACGGCCTGGGCCAGTAAAGGACTGACCCAGGCCGCTCTCTGCTACACCGACGCGGCGGCCTCGTTGAGCTCGTTGAGTGTGTTGGTGGCCTCCAGGTACTCCTGCACCCAGCGCTCGATGACCGCGGCCGACTTCTCCACCTTGGTGAACTGGCCGACAACCTGGCCGATCGGGTTGAAGGCGACATCGATGCTCTGATCCGGGTACTTGTTGGTCGCCGCGACGGCCATCCCGGAAACCATGTACTGCAACGGCATTCCGAGCGGTTCCGGGTTACCTTCGGTCTCCCACGCCACGGTCCAGTCGTTGCGCAGCATGCGCGCGGGCTTACCCGTGAACGAGCGGCTGCGCACGGTATCGCGGCTGCCCGCCTTTGCGTACGTCTCCTGCTGGACCGACGTAGTGTGTGCCTCCTCGACCATCAGCCACTGCGAACCGGTCCACGCTCCCTGCGCGCCCAACGCCAGCGCCGCCGCGACCTGGGCGCCACTGCCGATTCCGCCAGCGGCCAGCACGGGTACGGGGGCGACGGCCTTGACGACCTCCGGCCACAGCACGATAGAGCCCACATCACCGCAGTGGCCGCCGGCTTCGCCGCCCTGGGCGATGATGATGTCCACTCCGGCGTCGGCATGCTTGCGGGCTTGCTTGGCCGAGCCGCACAAGGCCGCGACCTTGCGACCGGCGTCGTGAATCTGCCGGATCATGTCGGGCGGAGGAGTGCCGAGTGCATTGGCGATGAGCGTCATCTTGGGGTGCTTGAGCGCGATCTCCACCTGCGGGGTAGCGGTGGCCTCGGTCCAGCCCAGCAGCTGCAGGGCGTTGTCATTGCCCTCCTCCATCGGCACGCCGTGGTCGGCGAGGAGCTTGCGGCCGAAGTCCAGGTGCTCCTGCGGCACCATCGACTGGAGCATCTTGGTGAGCTCCTCGGCCGGCATGTTCGCGTCCATGCCCTCGTATTTGTTGGGTATGACGATGTCGACGCCATACGAGTGGTCACCGATGTGCTCGTCGATCCACTTGAGCTCGATCTCGAGCTGCTCGGGGGTGAACCCGACGGCGCCCAGCACGCCGAAGCCACCGGCCTTGCTCACCGCGACGACGACGTCGCGACAGTGCGTGAAGGCGAAAATCGGGAACTCGATGCCGAGCTCGTCGCAGATGGGGGTATGCATGGCCATTCCTTGGGTGGGTGGTGGGAATCGATCGGTCGGGCAGGGATGAGAAGGAAATCGTACGTCAGAAAACTGGAACGTGTTCTAGTTTAGATCAGGTCGTGCGCGCACGGGCGGCGGCTTCCCTACACTCACGCTGACCTAATCGCACGATCCGGGAGTAGCCAGCACATGTTTCCGCATATGGGAGTGCCCGACGCGGCCAATACCGCCTGGGTGCTGACGAGTGCCGCACTGGTGCTCCTGATGACCCCGGCATTGGCCTTCTTCTACGGCGGCATGGTGCGCGCCAAGAGCGTCCTCAACATGATGATGATGTGCTTCTCGGCCGTCGCCGTGGTGTGGGTGCTCTGGGTGGCCTATGGGTACTCGATGGCGTTCGGCACCGACATGGGTGGCGGGTTGCTTGGCGATCCGTTCCAATTCGCCGGATTGCAGCACTTGTTCGAAGGCGATTACAAGGCGTCCTCGGTTCCGCTGTGGGGGCCGACCAAGATCCCGGCATTGGTGTTCGTCATGTTCCAGGCCGGGTTCGCCATGGTGACGGTGGCGCTGATCGCGGGTGCGGTCGCCGATCGCATGCGCTTCCTCCCCTGGATCGCTTTCACGGCGCTATGGGCAACCCTGGTCTACTTCCCGGTGGCGCACTGGGTGTTCGCGGTCAAGGGCACCACTGCCGAGAAGGGCGGATGGCTCGCGAACCTGGGCGTCATCGACTTCGCCGGCGGCACCGCGGTGGAGATCAACTCGGGCGCCGCCGGTCTGGCGCTGGCGATCATCCTCGGCAAGCGGCACGGCTGGCCGCGCGAGGCGATGCGTCCGCATAACCTGCCCGCGGTGATGCTCGGAGCGGGGCTGCTGTGGTTCGGTTGGTTCGGGTTCAACGCGGGGTCGGCATTGGCCGCCGACGGCACCGCGGCGCTTGTCATCGCCAACACCCTTGGCGCGGGGGCAATGTCGATGGCGGCCTGGTTGCTGGTCGAGAAGATCCGGCACGGCAAGCCGACCTCCTTCGGTGCCGCCTCGGGTGTGGTGGCGGGGCTCGTGGCTATCACGCCCTCCTGTTCGTCGGTCACCCCGATTGGCGCCCTGGTCATCGGCGCGGTAGCGGGCGCCTTCAGCTCGCTGGCCATCGAGCTGAAATACCGTTGGGGATATGACGACTCGCTCGACGTCGTGGGCGTGCACCTGGTCGGTGGCATCGTCGGCACGCTGATGATCGGTGTCGTCGGCAGTGCCGCGGCCCCCGCCGGTGTCAACGGGCTGCTGTACGGCGGTGGGTTGCATCAGTTCTGGTTGCAGCTCGTGGCGGTGGCCGCGGTGCTCACCTACTCGGTCGCGGTTACCGGGCTTATCGGGCTGGGCCTGCGGCATTCCATGGGTATTAGGTCGCATCCGCAGCACGAGTCCGATGGTCTCGACGATGCCGAGCATGCGGAGTCGGCCTACGAGCTGGCCACCACTCGCGGTGGCGGGCTCATTAACCCTGGGCGCTGAACCTGCCGATTCCTGGCAGGAATCGTCCGACCCGGGCTGCGTAGTCGCGGTAGGTCCTGCCGTGTGCCGCCAGGAGATAGGGCTCCTCAACCACGCGCACCTGCAGTTCGATGGACGTGACGAGTAGCACGAAACCACTGAGGGCCAACGGGTTCGGGGTCATGAGGGCGGACCCGGCGGCGAACGTCAGCATTGCCGTGAAGATCGGGTTGCGGACCCATCCGAAAACGCCGGTGCTCACCAACGTGGTGGTCTCCCGGGTGTCGACGCCTACCCGCCAGGATTCGCCCATGGTGTGTTGCGCCCAGACAGTCGCGGCGATTCCCGCCGTGGCCAGTGCGATTCCCGTGATCTGCAGAGGCCGGCTATCCAGCAGCGTAAGGGGAGTGATGAGCCCCCTGAGCTGCAGAATCGGTGCGAGCACGGCGATCGCTATCGCGGCGATGAAGCCCACCCCCGCGAGCCATTCGCGTGAGCCGGGGCGCCCATGGAATCCGTGGATCCCGGTGGAGCCGGTTGCGCGCCACTGTCGGTAGCTCTTCCAGCCGAGCCCAGCAGCGATGAAGATCAGATACAGGACGAGCGCCGCCGTGGCCATGGGCCTCCCTCTATTGATGCATACATTCGCATGTAACAATACTTGAGTGCGAGTGTCAACACCGTGAAGGGTCTCGAGGTGACTAGCCGGCTACCGTTGCCACAGCTGCCACGTGCTGGTCGCGGAGTCGTATCCGCGTGCTCGCTCTGCTGCTTCGGCCACGGTTCGGCCCACGGTCAGCTCGTAGAAGAACAGCACCGTGACAAGAAATGCGGCATGCCCGTCGGGTGCTTCTTGTGGCGCGAAGTAGCCGGCCGCGCCCGCGTCCAGGAATGCGTCCGCGAGTTCTGCGCTCCCCGTTTCGCACCCGATGGACACCACGAAACTTCCGGTAAGCCGCAGGTGCCGGCGCACCTCGTCGGCACCCATCAGCCCGGTAAACGGTTGTTCGGAAGCTATCGGCTCGCCGAGCTCGGGGAGCAAGATCCGGCCGTCGTCTCCGTGGCAGCCCAGGATCACAAAGGGCGCGACCGGCCGGTCACTGCCGAGCGCCGCGACAATATGGCGGGATTGTCCGATGGGGTGATAGTGCACTCTGATTCCGAACTCTTCCAACGCGTCTCGCAGCGGCCGCGCCGAGGAATCATCGATATCGATGAGGTCGACTTCCGTCCAAGCCAGCGCTCCGGCGACAACATCATCAATACGCGACTGTGGCACGCGTGGCAGCTTAGGCGCCGATCCCGGAGTCGGCCACCGAGATTTGTCCGCAATGTTGCTGAAAGGTACTGCAGTAATGCCTGTCTGGATTGTCCACTCGGCGGTGACACCTCTGCTCTAGGCTCCTGCAGATATGAGGACTGTTCTGGGGGTGGCGTCTTTCCTTTGTGTGCTGGCGACGGCAGTGGCGCCGGTCGGTACCGCCTCGGCGAATCCCGACGAGCTTCCCGTTCTGGTGGACGCGTTGCCCGGCCTGATGCTTGAGCCCGGGGACGTGGGTCCTGTGATGGGAGCCGGCATGCATGTGTCCGGAGATTGGGCTGGGCTGGTGTCGGATCGGACCGACAGACCCGAATGCGGCAGTGTGGTTTTCGCATCGACGGCAAGCTATGAATCGTCCAATTACTTGTCCGGGCGGTACCGCTCCTTGGTGGACAGTCCGAGTTGGACGCGCCTGGTGGACCAGAGCATGGTGATCTTTCCCGAGTGGTCGGATGCGACGGACTTCGCGCTTAGTGAGGCGGATCGCTGGCGCGCCTGTGAGAACCAGCGGGTCACTTCGCTTCTGGCGCAGCCGGACGGAAGCACGCGTCGTGAATGGGTGCAGCTTCGCAAGATCGTCCAGGTGCAGGAGGTTCTGGTGGTCGGCTACGCGTGGCCGACAGATTTCGGTGGAGTTATGTACTGCCAGCACGCGCTGGCGCCGCTGCGGAACGTGGCTATCGACGTGCGGGCGTGCGCGGAACGGGACGGTAGCCGAGCCCTCGACCTCATTCTGGGTCTTCTGCCTCGAGTGGCCCGGGCATAGGAGAAGTGAAAGGCGCTGCGAGAAAACTGGTCCCGGGTAGCCTCGGGAACGTGCCCGACAGAGATGGCCTCATCGTCTGCGGCGAGACACTGGTGGACGTGGTGCCCGCGTCCGATGGGCTGTGGCGATCGATACCCGGAGGGGGCCCGTACAACACCGCTGTCGCGGCTGCCAAGCTCGGCATGCGGACCGCGCTGCTCACGCACGTGTCCCGCGATGCGTTCGGGCGCCAGTGCATCGACAACCTGGCCGAGGCTGGTGTCGACGAGTCGTTGGTGATGCGGCACGAGGTCCCGACGACATTGGCCATTGCGGAATTCGACGAGCGCGGCGTCGCGCGGTATCGGTTCTATTGGCAGGGAACCACCAATGATGTTGATCCGCTGTTACTTCCAGATCCAGCGCCAGCCCCGGTGGCGATCTGGGCGGGTTCGATCGCCAGCGTCCTCTGGCCGGGCCGCGAGGCGCTACGGGCCTGGATTGTCGAGCATTATTCGGACACCCCGCTCACCTTCGATGTGAACGTGCGCCCGACGCTTCTCGGTGACAGAGAAACGTACGCCGCGCGCATCGCCCCGTGGTTGTCCATTGCGGAGGTGGCGCGGGCCAGCACCGAAGACCTCGAATTCCTGTACCCGGGTGCTTCGGTCGAGGACGTGGTTGGCCGCTGGTTCGACGAGCACTCGCGCATGGGAATCGCGTTGGTCACCTGCGGGCCGGCGGGATCGCTGGCCTTCCGGCGGGGCGAGTCACGGCCGCTGCCCATTCCGGCTCATGAGGTCATCGTCGTCGATACCGTCGGGGCCGGCGACACCTACACCGGCGCCTTCCTCGACGGGTTCTATCGGCGGCGGCTCGCGTTGCCCGAGGCATTGCGCCGCGCGGCAGTGGCGTCGGCGCTGACCTGCACCCGGCCCGGGGCGCAGCCACCGGATGCGGCCGAGCTGGCCAAGGAGCTGCGTCGCGTCGCGTCCTAGAGTTCAATACACAGCAATCGAGGGCTAGGGAGGGGGAAGCGCATGCGATCGGTGGTGGGTGCGCTGATGGTGGCGCTGGGCGCCGTCTACCCGGCCGTCGCACGCGCCGAACCTTCGCCACACGTGCCGCCCGCGGCGATCGACCGCCTCATGTTCACCCAGCGGGAGGCCGAACAGGTCATGGGCGTCGGTCTACCCAACATCCACCGGCAGAGTGCGACCTTCGCATCGGATACCGATCGGCCGGATTGTGGAAGCGTTGTGTTGGCTTCTGTGTCGAGCTACGACCGATCCTCCTACGTGGCGGCGCACTCCCAAGCACTATGGGATCACTCCGGCTGGTTCACCTTGGTCGATCAAAGTGTCGCGGTGTTCAGCACGGATGAGGAGGCCCGAGACTTCGCGCGGACCGAGGCCGATCGCTGGCGCAAGTGTGAACAGCAGACGATCAATGTCTCCGAGCAGTCGATCGACGGCACCACTCTGGCGGCGACCGTGGACATCCGCGGCGTCACGCAGGTCGACAACGTCTTGGCCGTCGGCTACGGAAGGAACGATGCCGCGTACGCGGCATGCCAGCACGTGCTTCTCGGAGAACGCAATGTCGCCATCGATATTCGTACCTGCTCAACGGTGTCGAAAAGTGGTGGTGAGCGCGCCTTCGAATTGATGAAGATCGTCGGCCCGCGGGTGTGGGAGGTCTGAGCCATGAGGACATCGGCAATGACGGTCGTGCTGATGGCGGCCGGGGTGTTTATGGCGCCACCCGCTCACACCGAACCGGGATCGATCGTGCCGCCCGCAGCGATCGATGATCTGATGGTGACGCCACAAGAGGCGTCTTCGGTTATGGGAGCGGCTTTTCCGATCGTCGATCGACTTAACGCCCTCTCCGATCTGACGACGGACAGACCGGACTGCGGCAGCGTGGTCCGCCCGTCGGTGGCCACCTACGACCGCGGCCCGTACATGGCCGCGCACGAGCAGTACTTGCAGGACAGCTCACCGTGGAACGTGCAGCTTGCACAAAGTATCGCTGTCTTCCCCACGGATGCTGAGGCACGGGACTTCGCCTTCAGCGAGATGAACATGTGGTTGAGGTGTGCGAAGCAAACCGTGCACGACTCCGCGCAGTGGAGGTACGTGATCGGCTCGTTGCACCGAGATGATGACGCGGTAGTTGGTTCCTACGTGATGATTACGAACGACGGAGCGCGCATGTCCTGCTCGCGTCTGCTGGCCAGGGTTCGCAACACCGCGACCGATCTACGCGGATGCTCGGCGGGCCCGGAAAGTTACCAACGGCTGCTGGGGATCGCGAAGATCATCGGACCCCGTTACGACGCCGCCTGAACACGCACCGCACGTAGGGGATTGACCGAGGTTTGTAGGGTGGCCACCGCGGGGTCGGCCTGGGTCACCGCGAACCGGTACAGGTCGGCCATGCTCGCGGTGCTCCCCGCGATCGTGCCATCGGGCAGCCGCGCCTCGCCGCAGGCCACGGTGACCGGCAATTGTCCCAATTGATAAGCACCGTCCGGCATTCCGGCCGCACACATCGCATCGGTGACAAGCGCGATCCGGTCGGGGCCCACCGTGGCCAGCACCATTCGGTAGATCGCGGGGTGGACGTGGACACCGTCGGCGATCAACTCGATGGTCACCTCGGGGCTTTCCAGGAGCGCCGGGATGGGGCCGGGCTCGCGGTGGTGGATCGGGCGCATCGCGTTGAAGAGATGGGTGGCAACCGTCGCGCCAGACGAAATGGCCTGCAATGTCTGTTCGTACGTGGCATCGGTATGTCCCACCGCGGCCACCACGCCCCGCGCGACGAGTAACTCGATGGCCGGGATCGCGCCCGGTAGCTCGGGCGCAATGGTGACCATCCGAATGTGCCCGGCCCCCGCGTCCAGCAGCAGCTCCAGCTCGGCGAGGTCCGGTGTGCGCAGCAGACGTGGATCGTGAGCACCGGCGTACCGCGGTGACAGCCAGGGGCCTTCGAGGTGTATCCCGGCGATGCCATCGCCGCCCGCCATCCCGGCAAGCACACGCACGGCGCCGAGCATCTCATCGGGCGCCAGGGTCACCAGGCTGGCCAGCATGCCGACGGTGCCATGTGACCGATGCCATTCTGCAGCAACACGATTGGCTTCAGGATTGTCTCCAAATGACGCACCGCCACCGCCGTGCACGTGCATATCGAAGAACCCGGGCATGGTCACTGTCGCTTCACAGCGTTTCGGTCACCTTGGATAAACCTCTTGGTACATCGGGGTTTTCGCCGCGCCCGATCGCCAACTGCATCGCGAGGAGCTGCAGCGGAAGAATGGCCAACATGGGCGAAAGCTCCTCGAGCGTCGGTTCCAGGGTCACACCCAAGCCGGTGGCCGCTACCGCATCGGCAGACCCCACGCAGCACACATCCGCGCCGCGTCCGGCCAGCCGATGCAGCACATCGTTCATGGCGCGGCCCCCAACTCCGTCGGGCACGATCGCGATCACCGGAACCTGGGGGTCGATCATGGCCAGTGGGCCGTGTAACAGATCGGCTCCTGAGAATGCCTGCGCAGAAAGATAACTCGTCTCCATCAGCTTGAGGGCCGCCTCGCGCGCCGTCGGGTATGAGTAACCGCGACCGGTGGTGACCAAGCGTGATGCGAAGCGGTAGCGGGTAGCCAGCTGCTGCACGACGGCGCTGTGCAGGATCTCCTCGCCGCGCTCCGGGAGCAGGTTGACCGCCGTATTGTCGCGGCCCCCCACATCGGTGAGCAATAGGTACAGCGCCAGCAGTTGCGCGGTGTACGACTTGGTGGCGGCGACGGCGAGTTCGGGCCCGGCCAACACGTCTACGTGGTATTCCGCGGCGGTCGCCAGCGCGGATTTCGGGGCGTTGGTCACCGCCACGGTCAGTGCGCCCTGCTCACGTGCCACCGACAGCGTCTGCACCAGGTCGGGGGAACCGCCCGATTGACTGACACCGATCACCAGCACACCCGAAAGGTCGGGTCGCGCACCGTAGGTCGTCATGGTCGACGGCGAGGCCAGCCCCGCGGGGATCTGCAGGATGATCTCGGTCAGGTACTTGCCGTACAGCGCGGCATGGTCACTGGTCCCGCGCGCGACAAAGAGCACGAAGCGGGGCCTGTATTCGACGATCTTCGCGGCCACCTCCGCAATAGCGCCCCGGCCGTCGGAAAGCAGCTGCCCCCATACGGTCGGCTGCTGGCGGATCTCGTCAGCCATATGCGTCCCCGCGGTCATGCCTTCTCCAATCCGTCGACGTCGGCCCCGGCTAGGGCCAATGCTCCAAACACCGGTTCCCGTTGCAGCACAGCAATATCCGAAACACCTGTGGTGCGTGTGCGTTCGATGATATCGGCCACCAAGCCCGGCTGGTTGACCAGCAGCCCTCCGCCGAGTACCACGGGCAGTCCAGGGCCCAATCGTATGCAGACACCCTCGATCAACGCGGCCAAGTCGATAGCTGTTTGTCTAGTGATCACCTCCGCGGCCTCGTCACCGGCCGCGGCGAGGTCGAAAACGAGCCCTGCCATCTTGGCCCAGTACCGCCGTTCGGGGTGGGCATAGAAATGGTCGAGCAGCTGGGCGGGTTCGCTCACACCGCACTCGGAGGTGAACTTCCGCGAGAGCGCATCAGGCGGGTCACCTCTGTCGGACAGAGAGAGCGCGTGCCGCACAGCAGCTCTCGACACTCCGTAGCCGCTGCCCTCGTCCCCGAGTAGGTATCCCCAACCGCCTACTCGCGCCGTGGCGCCGTCGGCGCGCTTTCCCCACGCCACCGATCCGGTACCGGATATCACCGCGATACCTGCCCTCAAACCGCCGGCCGCCAGGATCAACTGCGTGTCGTGCACCGCGGTGATGGTGGCATGGGGTGCATACGGTCGCAGCAGCCGAATCAGGGTCTGTGCACCTTCTTCGGTGTCCACACCGGCCGATCCGGCACTCACGCGGGAGATGTCGTCGCGGTTCAGCTGGGAAAAGATATCGGCGAATACGGTTTTCGCTTGTTCTTCGGTGACCGATTGCAGATTCGCGCTCCCGGCCAGCGCCTCGCCGATCACCGTGCCATCCGAGACGGCCAGTGCGCGGGTCTTGGATCCGCCGATGTCGATCCCGACTATCACGCCGCCTGCTACGTCTCGGGCCACTTGCCCCCGCTTTCCCAGAAGTGCCGGATCTCCTCGAGGTCGCGGCCCTTGGTCTCCGGTGCCAGCAGATAAACGAACACGAGGGCGACTAGGGCGAGGGCGCCGAAGACACCGAACGCCACCACACCGCCGAGCGCGGTCAACAACGTCAGGAAGTACATGGAGACAATGGCGTTCGCCACCAGATCTGATGTCAACATGGCGCTGGCCCCGTACGAGCGCAGCCGCGCCGGGAAGCTCTCGCCCGCATACACCCACACCAGCGAGCCGAATCCGAAGGTGAAGCCCACCGCGATGAGCACGATGCCGAGGAATCCGAGAACGGTCAGCACGCCGCCGAATGACGATCCGCCGATTGCGAACACGCCCACCAGTAGCGCGTCGGCGATGATCATGATGGTGATGCCGATCATGAGGATGGGCCGGCGCCCCATTCGGTCGATGGTCGACATGGACACGAACACCGCCACGAGCGCCGCCACCTGGACGAGCGCGGGGAGCCCGAGTTTGGCGAAGTATCCCGACATGCCCATCGCCTCGAAGATGCGGGGTCCGTAGTAGACGACGGCGTTGATGCCGGTGATCTGGATGAAAAAGCCAAGGCCGACAACGAAAAAAGTCGCTCTGTTGTAGGGCGGAGTGACCATCTCTCGTAACCGCGCCAGCACTGAACCGCCGCCCTCGGCCCGCAGTGCCTCGGTGATCTCGTCGAGCTCGTGGTCGATATCGATATCCGGATCTACCGCGGCGAGGATCTCACGCGCACGTGCGCGGTCACCACGCATCATGTACCAGCGTGCGGTGTCGGGGAGCTTGCGCAAGGCGATCAGCACCAGCGCGGCCGGGATGGCTGCCAGGCCCAGCATCAGTCGCCAACTGCCGGTGGACGACAACGCCCAGGCAATGAGGTACCCGGCGATGATCCCTGTTACGCAGGCCAGTTGATAGAGCACCAGCATGGAGCCGCGGATCTTGGTGGGAGAGGACTCGGCGACGAACACCGGAACCACCACCACCGAGATTCCCACCGTCACCCCAAGCAGCGTTCGGGCCGCGACCAGGGTTGTCAGGTCGACGGCCAGTGCGGACAGCAGGGAGAAGATTCCAAACGTTGCCGCCACCAAGACCATTGACCGCTTCCGGCCAATCCGGTTGGACAGTGGCCCACCGATGAGTGCGCCGACGATTTCGCCGATCACCACAGCGGTGGCGGCTACCTGCTGGTCGTGGGTGGAAAGGTGTAGGTCATCGGTGAGGAACAGCAGCGCTCCCGCGATGTTGGAGGAGTCGTATCCGTAGATAACGCCCACCGCTGCGGCGGTCACGGCCACCATGATGCCCAGACGCGACGTCGCGCGGAGGTCGGTGATCAGGCTCATCTCACGTATTAGACACTGAGGATGCGGCGGGCACGGGTTAATGGAGGTGGCGGTGAAGATCGGTGTTGTTGCTCCGGTGGAGCTCGGGATTACCGCGGAACCAGACAAGATCCTTGAATTCGCGCGTGCCGCAGAGCGGCTGGGATTCAGCGAGATCTCCGTGGTGGAGCATGCCGTCGTCATCGGAAATACGCAGAGCACCTATCCCTATTCGCCGACCGGGCAGTCGCACCTGCCCGATGACGTCGATATCCCCGACCCGCTGGAGCTGTTGTCCTTCATCGCGGGTGCCACCACGACCCTGGGGCTGTCCACCGGCGTGCTGGTGCTACCGGACCACCATCCCGTGGTGCTGGCCAAGCGCCTGGCCACCCTGGACCGGCTGAGCCGGGGGCGGCTACGAATCTGCCTGGGTGTGGGGTGGATGCGTGAGGAGATCGAGGCGTGCGGCGGCGATTTCGATCGTCGGGGCCGGGCCACCGATGAGGCCATCGCGGTTATGCGTGCGCTGTGGTCCACCGACGGTCCCGCCGAATACGACGGTGAGTTCTATCGGTTCCGGAACGCCTATTCGTATCCCAAACCCACACAGCCCCAGGGCGTCCCGCTGTACGTCGGCGGGCACAGCAAGGCCGCGGCGCGCAGAGCGGGGCGACTGGGCAACGGCTTTCAACCGCTGGGTCTGGTCGGTGAGGACCTGTCGGCCGCGGTGGGCGTCATGCGCGCGGCGGCAGCCGACAGGGGTCGAGATCCCGCGGAGATCGATCTCGTGCTCGGCCATGGTCTGCATCGCGTGGATCAGGCGGCGCTGGACCAGGCTCAACAGGCCGGGGCGGGGCGCATGCTGCTCTCGGCCTCGCGGCGCGCCACCACCATGGAGGCGGTGCTCGACGAGATGGCCGAGTGCGCTAGCCGACTCGAACTGGCCGGTCCTCGCTGAACACCACGACCGGCTCACGGCGGGTGAAGACCCAACCGGTGGGTCCGCGCTCGTAAGTATCGAGATAGCGCACGGCCAGCACGTTATCGCGATGCTCATCGCCGCGGAGATAGATGTGGTGCGCCATGCAGTAGACCTCGCCCGTCGCGGTATCGCCGTTGACTATCGCCGACTGCTGGCCAAGGAGGTGGTAGGTCGCATGGAGCGGCGCAAGCGCCGCGACAATCGAATCCGCGATGGCCTGGCGGCCCTGCAGGGCCGCCGAATCACCCCGTCGGAGCAGGGCGGGAGGGCGCACCAGCTCGGCGTCGGTGGAGAACAATCCGACGAGTGTGTCGACGTCGCGGCGGTCTGCCGCACTGGCGTACCGGGCGACGAGATCTTGGATGGCGAGTCGGTCATCGGTCACGAATACAAAGCCTATGGGGCCTCGATCTCCCAACCAACCAATCGGTTAGGGTGCGGCTCATGGATATCAATGGTGTGTCTGCAATCGTCACGGGTGGCGCCTCGGGTCTTGGCGCCGCAACTGCTCGCCTGCTCGCTGAGCAGGGCGCCAAGGTCGTCATCGCCGACGTTCAGGACGAAAAGGGTGAGGCTCTGGCCAAGGAACTCGGTGGGGCCTTCGTGCACACCGATGTCACCAGCGAGGCCGACGGTATCGCCGCTGTCGACGCCGCCAAGGAACTCGGCCCGGTGCGCGTCCTCATCAACTGCGCGGGCGTCGGATGGCCCGGACGTACCATCGGCAAGGACGGCCAGTACGCCTCGGCCCACTCCCTGGACATCTTCTCCAAGGTCATCGGCATCAACCTGATTGGTTCGTTCAACCTGATCCGTCTCGCCGCCACCGCGATCAGCCAGGAAGAGCCGGTTGACGAGTTCGGTGAGCGCGGCGCCATCGTCAACACCGCCTCCGTTGCGGCGTTCGACGGACAGATAGGTCAGGCCGCGTACTCGGCGTCCAAGGGCGGCATCGTCGGCATGACCCTCCCGATCGCGCGCGATCTGTCGGTTGTCGGCATTCGCGTCAACACCATCGCACCCGGCCTCATCGACACCCCGATCTACGGTGAGGGTGAGTCCGCGCAACAGTTCAAGGACCGCCTCGCGCCGAACGTGTTGTACCCGCAGCGCCTGGGTAACCCCGAAGAATTCGCATCGTTGGCGCTCGAACTCGTCACCAACAGCTACATGAACGCCGAGACGATTCGCATCGACGGCGGAGCCCGCCTCCAGCCGAAGTAGCGCTACTTGTCGGTGGCCTATGGAACATTGGAGAGATGGCCACCACGGCGACAGTGGAGACACTGTCGAACGCGGACGAGGCTGCCGAGCACATCGCTCGGCAGTCTTTCGCCGACGCACATGTCGGCACGGTCGGGCTGGAGCTGGAATCTCATACCGTCGAGCTGACGGCTCCGCACCGCCGAGTCACCTGGCGCCGCCTCCATGACGTCGCTGACTCGGTTCCCGACCTGCCCGGATCCAGCGCGATTACGTTCGAACCGGGCGGTGCCGTCGAACTCTCCGGCCCTCCGCGTGCCGACGTGTGGTCCGCAATCTCCTCGATGCGGGCCGATCACGAGATCCTGACCTCGACGTATCGTGACGCCGGGATTGCACTCGCCAGCCTGGGCACCGACCCGTTGCGCGCACCCGAGCGCGTCAATCCCGGGGCCCGATATGCGGCGATGGCCAGCCATTTCGGCGCCGGTGGGTACGGCGAAACTGCGCTGCAGATGATGACCTGTACGGCGTCATTGCAGGTCAATCTGCAATCCGGGACACCACGTCAGTGGCGGGACAGGTTCGCGCTGGCGCAACGGATCGGTCCTACGATGGCGGCGCTGTCGGCATCCTCGCCGATGCTCGCGGGTCGTCGTACCGGTCGGCAGAACACTCGACAGTGGATCTGGGAGAAGCTGGATCCGCGGCGTTGCGCCCCGGTCGAGATCGGTGCCGACCCGACCGAATCCTGGGCCAGATATGCCCTGCGCGCGCCCGTCATGCTGGTGCGAAACAAGGACGGCGCCGAAGCGGTTGTCACCCATGTGCCGTTTGAATCCTGGGTCGACGGGTCCGTGCAGCTAGCGGGGCGTGCTCCCACCACCGAAGACCTCGACTATCACCTGACCACGCTGTTCCCGCCGGTGCGACCGCGGCGCTGGCTGGAGCTGCGGTATCTGGATGCCGCGCCGGATTGGTGGTGGCCCGCGCTGGCCTTCACCGTGGTGGCGGCGCTCGATCATCCGCAGGTCGCCGATATCGCCGCGGAGGCGGTGGAACCGCTTGGTGACGCCTGGGAGGTGGCGGCGCGGGTCGGCCTGGCGGATCCGGCCCTGCATGCGGCCGGGCGCCGGCTGGTGTCGGCGGCGAGCGCGGTGGCGCCGCCCGAATTGGCCGCAGATATGGCATTCCTTGTGGAGCGTGTCGAGCAAGGGCGTTGCCCTGCAGACGATTTCATCGACAACGTCACCGAATACGGGGTGGAGCGAGCCTTCTCGGGAGCCACCCAATGATCCGGGAGGACCTGGCGCGGGATCTTGAAGCGGCACGCGCACGCACGCTGACGATCACCGACCATGACGATGCCGAGCTGCATCGTCAGTACGACCCGTTGATGAGTCCGTTGGTGTGGGATCTCGCGCATATCGGCCAGCAGGAAGAGCTATGGCTGCTGCGCGGCGGAGATCCGCGCACGCCGGGGATGCTGCCCGGTGACATCGAGTCCCTCTACGACGCCTTCCAGCACCCACGAGCCAGCAGGGTGCAGCTGCCGCTGCTCTCACCGGCCCAGGCACGGTCCTTCTGTCACGAGGTGCGGGGCCGGGTTTTGGACCGACTGGACGCGCTACCCCTGGACGGTTCGGCGCTTTCGGACGAATTCACCTACGCCATGGTGCTCAGCCACGAGCATCAACATGACGAAACCATGTTGCAGGCCTTGTCGATTCGTCGCGGTGCCGCACTGTTGGAGCGTGTTGACCCGTTGCCGCCGGGACGCCCCGGTGTGGCGGGAACCTCGGTGCTGGTGCCGGAGGGTCCGTTTGTGCTGGGCGTCGATGCGAGCGACGAGCCGTTCTCGCTCGATAACGAGCGGCCGGCACATACGGTGGACCTCAAGAGCTTCCGGATCGGCAGGTTTCCGGTGACCAACGCCGAGTGGTCGGCATTCATCGCCGACGGCGGATACCGGCGCCGGGAATTCTGGACCGAGGCCGGGTGGACACACCGATGCGCGGAAGATCTTACGGCGCCCAGGTTTTGGAACCGGGGCGGAACACTCACACGGTTCGGTCGTGAGCTGGAGATCGTGCCCGACGAGCCCGTGCAGCATGTCAGCTTTCACGAGGCGCAGGCCTACGCCGTCTGGGCGGGTGCGCGATTACCCACCGAGGCCGAATGGGAAAAGGCCTGCGTCTGGGATCCGGAAGCCTCTGCACGACGGCGGTTTCCGTGGGGCGAGGATCCGCCGAGCCATGACCGAGCCAATCTCGGCGGAGGTGCGCTGGGTCCCGCACCGGTCGGGGCCTACCCGGCGTCGGCATCGGCATATGGCGCTGAGCAGATGCTCGGTGATGTGTGGGAGTGGACGACATCCCCGCTGCGGCCGTGGCCCGGTTTCACGCCGATGATCTACCAGCAGTACAGCGAGCCGTTCTTCGAAGGTTCGGGTGCCGGTGACTATCGCGTGCTACGCGGAGGTTCGTGGGCGGTGGCACCGTCGATCATGCGGCCCAGCTTCCGGAACTGGGATCATCCGATCCGTCGGCAAATCTTCAGCGGCGTTCGTCTGGCCTGGGACGTTTAGCATGTGTCGTCATCTGGGCTGGCTGGGCGAGCCGCGTAACCTGGCCTCGCTGATACTCGTACCACCACATGGCCTTCTGGTGCAGTCGTATGCGCCACGGCGCCAAAATCACGGCCTGGTGAATGCCGACGGGTGGGGGGCCGGATTTTTCGCCGACGGAAAACCGCGCAGATGGCGTAGCGCGCGGCCGCTGTGGGGTGATGCTTCCTTCGCCTCGGTGGCCCCGGTGCTGCGTAGCCGATGCGTGGTGGCGGCGGTCCGTTCCGCCAGTGCCGGAATGCCCATCGACGAGTCTGCGGTCGCGCCGTTCACGGACGGAACATGGCTGTTGTCGCACAACGGGATAGTCGATCGCGGTGCGGTGGGCGAGGTCTCCGGGGCTGAATCGGTGGTGGACAGTGCGGTGCTGGCGGCGCGCATATTCGCGTCGGGACTGGAGAACCTGGGGGAGGTGGTTCGCCAGGTTGGGGCCGCTGATCCGGGTGCTCGGCTGAACATACTGGCGGCCAACGGAAATGAGTTGATCGCCACGACCTGGGGTGACACCCTGTCGATTTTGGAGGCCGCCCACGGTGTGGTGGTGGCCAGTGAACCGTACGACGACGACCCGTCCTGGGTCGACATCCCGGACCGGCAAGTGGTGCGGGTACGCGATGGGAAGGTAGAGGTGGCGCCGCTATGACCATGACCCTGGAGAATCACTTAGCCTCTGGTGCGGCGGCAGAGGCGCTACGACGTGATGTCCGGCAGGGCCTGACTGCAGACGCGAAATCGATTCCCCCTAAATGGTTTTACGACGAGGTCGGTAGCGACCTGTTCGACGAGATCACCAGGCTGCCGGAGTACTACCCGACGCGGACCGAGGCTGGGTTGTTGCGGGCCCATGCGGCCGATATCGCGGCGGCCTCCGGCGCTGACACCCTGGTGGAGTTGGGCAGCGGCACCTCCGAGAAGACGCGGATGCTGCTCGATGCGTTGGCTCCCGGCACCTTCATCCCTTTCGATGTGGATTCCGGGGTGCTGCGCGCGGCGGGGGATGCGCTCGTCGATGAGTATCCGGGGATGCGTGTCCGCGCCGTCTGTGGAGACTTCGAGAACGACCTCGGGCGGATTCCCCGGGAGGGCCGCCGTCTGGTGGCATTCCTGGGATCCACGATCGGGAATCTGACCACGCAGCCGCGGGCGCGGTTCCTGGCCGATGTCGCAGCCACGCTGCAATCCGGCGAAATGCTGTTACTGGGCACTGATTTGGTCAAGGATACCGAGCGTCTGGTGCGGGCCTATGACGACAGCGCCGGCGTGACCGCTGCCTTCAACCGCAATGTGCTGGCGGTGATCAATCGTGAACTCGACGCGGATTTCTCTCTCGAGGCTTTTGAACACGTCGCCTTGTGGAACAGCGAGCAGGAGCGCATGGAGATGTGGCTGCGGTCGGTGCGCGACCAGCGGGTAAGGATCGACGCTCTGGATCTCGCCGTCGAATTCGGGGTGGGCGAGATGATGCTGACCGAGGTGTCCTGCAAGTTCCGGCGGGAGGGTGTCGCGCGCGAGTTGGCCGCCGCGGGCCTGGATCAGACGCACTGGTGGACCGACGATTCCCATGACTTCGGACTATCGCTGGCAGTGAAGCGGTGAGCCTGGGCGAGCAGTGGAGGCATGATAGGCCGCCGGTTCTCGGTGTGCATCTGGACTCGGCCGCCTGCTCACGGCAGAGCATCGAGACTATTCGTGCGGTGGCTCAGCACGCCGAACATGAGGCGCAGATCGGCGGTTACGTGGCGCAGGAGGCCGCGACACCGGTTCTCGACGCCGGTCGGGTTGCGGTGCGCCATTTGACGGGTATGCCCATGGCTCAGGTGCATTTCACCACGGGCGCCTCCGATGCGTTGCGCACGCTTCTGCAGGCGTGGCCCGCCGATGCGGGTCGGGTAATCGCTTGTTTGCCAGGAGAATTCGGACCCAATCTGATGATCATGAACCACTTCGGATTCACTCGGGTGTGGCTGCCGGCCGACGGGGATGGCCGAGCCGATCTTGACGGGATCGAGGCGTTTCTGCGCCGTGAGAAGGTGGACTTGGTGCATGTCACTGCCATCGGCAGCCACCGCGGTACGGTGCAGCCCGCGGCGGAGGTGGTCGCATGCGCGCGGGCGGCCGGGGTTCCCGTCGTGGTTGATGCCGCTCAGGCCCTTGGCCATGTCGAGTGCACCTACGGTGCGGACGCCATGTACGCACCGTCACGCAAGTGGTTGGCCGGGCCCCGCGGGGTGGGTGTGCTTGCCGTCAATCCGTCTCTTGCGCATCTGGTTCCGCAGTGGGCGGGCCACACCGAGGCGCATGTCGCGGGCTGGGTGGGGCTGTCGGTTGCCCTGGGGCAGCATCTGGTGGCCGGTGCCGCGGAGGTTCAAGGTGCCCTGGCCGAGCGCGGAAGATCGGCACGAAAGATCCTGGGGGAACTCAAGGATTGGCGGGTTGTCGAATCCGTGGACGAGCCCAGTGCCATCACCACCCTGGAGCCCGTCGGCGACATGGACGTCGTCGCGGTGCGGGCGCGCCTCATCGCGGAACACGCGATCGTGACGACCGCTGCCGAGACCGTGCGCGCGCCGTTCGAGATGACCAGGCCGGTGTTGCGGATCAGCCCGCACGTCGACGGCACCGACGATGAGTTGGAGCAGCTGCGAGCCGTGTTGGAGGCGGTCTAGGGCACCATCTCATTAACAGGCAGGCTTGCCTGTCTGTGACATTCGGGCTACCGTGACCTCATGTCGGGGACGCGTGGCAGAAGGCGACACTCGGACGACTATATCCGGGTCTCCCGTGTGGAGCGGGTCGAGGCGATGCGGCTGCGGCTCCTGGACGCCACGCTGTGGTGCATTGCCGATAAGGGCTACGCGGCGACTTCCACTAACGACGTAGTGCGGCGGGCCGGAGTGTCGCGTGGCGCTCTGGCCCACCACTTTCCGACCAAGGCGGCGTTGGTCAACGCGGCGGCCAGCCAGCTCGTAGCAAATCGAGCTGTCTACTTCCAGGAACGTCTCGCGTCGCTAACCCCTGAGGAACGCACCCCGGCTGCTGCCCTGGAAATTTTGTGGTCGCTGTATGAGGAACCGGAGTGCCGAGCTCTCACCGAGCTATCGATTGCGGCCAGGCACGATGCCGAGCTCCGTGCGTTGATGAGGTCCTGGGACGACACCTACCTCGAGGTGTTGCTGACTGCCTCGACTGAATTCTTCCCGGAGCTAGCGGCCAAGCCTGATGCCGCGCTGTTGTTGCGATCCGTCACGGCGCTCTATGACGGTCTTGGTCTGTATGACCTGACTCGTGAGGACGCCAGGAAGAAGGCCGCCGAGGTGCGCGGCTTCTTCGCCGAATTACTGACCCGGATAGAACCCGCGATAGGAGAACACCCATGACTGGTATCCAGGCGCGGCCGGTTCGTGCTCGCCGTATTCGTTTCAGCTATCCCGAAGGTGGCCTGCAGCACCATTATGTCCAGGGTGATCTCGTGATGAGTCACGTCATTGCGTACCTGTCCGCTACCTTTCCAGAGGGGGAGGACTTCTTTGTCCGCTCGGTCCGCAATCACACGGATGAGGTGGTCGATCCCGAGCTCAAAGAACAAGTCAGGGGCTTCATCGGGCAGGAAGTGACGCACAGCCGCGAGCATGTCGCGCTCAATGAACGCCTGCAGGACATGGGTTATCCCACGCGGTTCGCCGATCGCCGCACGCGTGCGGTGCTGCGCCTGTACGAAAAATTTCTGTCCCCGCTGACATGTCTGGCCATCACCGCAGCGCTCGAGCATTACACCGCCGTGCTCGCCGAGACTTTGCTGGGCGATGAGGACGCGCGGGCGTTGCTCGGCTCCACCGAGGTGCGCAAGATGCTGCTGTGGCATGCGTACGAGGAGTCGGAACACCGTGCCGTCGCCTTCGACGTGTACCGGACCGTGGGCGGCAGCGAACGCCGCCGCATCTGGACCATGCGTCTGGTCACCCTCGCCTTCATCGGTAGCACGGTGGCGTTCACGACCTTGTCTTTGCTGCGGGACCGCGCGACGTACAACCCGATCAGGCTGGTCCGTAGCCTGCTAGCCCTGCGTCATTCGCCGTTTGTGAAAATCTCTGTCCGCCAACGCCTCCGGGAATACAACAAGCCCGGATTCCACCCGAATGACACCGATAACACCGCGCTTCTGGAGCATTGGCATCCGGAGCTGTTTGGCGCGGCTGGGCAGCTCGCCGATAACCTGGCCCGGTAGGAGTTCCTGGATCTCTCTTGCGGTACTGCCCGGTGCTCAGTTTCTAAATCAGCTTCCAGGTGTGCACGGGCTCGTTGGAATGCATGTGCTCGCAATACATTCGGAGCATTTCGGTGAGTGCCGCCCGGCGGCTCGACCCGCGCTCCTCCAGTGCGCCGACGGTGTGTGTCTGCCAGGCCGATCCGTTGATGCCTGATGTCGCACGTGCCTCGATGACGCCGAGATAGCGTTCGCGCACCTCGGTAGCCACACCCCACCGTTGCAACCCTTCATGGGCCATAGGCAGCAGGTGTCGCAACGTCAATTCATCGGCGGTGATCTCACCGACGCCGGGCCAGTACATCCGTGCGTCTACGCCGCGCCGCGCACCTTCGAGGAAATTGTCATGGGCCGCAGCGAAAGTCATCTTGGTCCACACCGGGCGGTCATCCTCGGCCAGCGTTCGCAGCGCACCGTAGTAGAACGCGGCGTTGGCCATCACGTCGATGACCGTCGGCCCGGCGGGCAGCACCCGATTCTCCACGCGCAGATGCGGGGTGCCGTTGACGACGTCGTAGATCGGCCGGTTCCAGCGATAGATGGTGCCGTTGTGCAACCGCAGTTCCTGAAGCCGTGGTGCCCTGCCGGCGGCGAGCTCGGCGATGGGGTCCTCGTCGGAGATCTCCGGCAGCAGCGACGGGAAGTAGAGGACGTTTTCTTCGAATAGGTCGAAGATCGAGGTGATCCAGCGCTCGCCGAACCACACCCTGGGGCGCACCCCCTGCACCTTGAGTTCCTGCGGGCGGGTGTCGGTGGACTGGGTGAAGAGCTCGATGCGCGTCTCCGCCCACAAGGACTTGCCGAAGAAGAACGGTGAGTTGGCGGCCAGCGCCAGCTGCGGACCCGCCAGCAGCTGGGCGGCATTCCAGTTGGCGGCGAAGTCATCGGGTGCCACCTGCAGATGCAGCTGCATGCTGGTGCATGCCGATTCGGGGGCGATCGTGGGCGACCTGACGCTGAGCCGCTCCACGCCGGCAATGTCGATCTGCATGTCCTCACCGCGGGCGGTGAACACCGCATCGTTCAATGCCCGGTACCGCGTGGACGGGCTCATCCACGCGCCGTCCAGATGTTCGGGCATCACGGTCGGCAGGATGCCGATCATCACGATGTGCGCGCCGCGCTCGCCGGCGCGCTGCTCGGCGGCATTCAGGCTGGCTCGCACATCGCATTCGAGTTCCAGGGCGGCCGACCCCGACAGCGCGCGGGGCGGCACATTCAACTCGATGTTGTAGGCGCCCAGTTCTGTCTGAAAGGCCGGATCGGCGATCGAGGCGAGGACTTCGGTGTTCGTCATCGCCGGCTGATAGTTGCCGTCGACCAGGTTGAATTCGATCTCCATGCCGGTCAGCGGTCGTTCGAAGTCGAATCTGGACTCCGACAGCATGGTCTCGAACACGTCCAGGCAGTTCTGCACCTTGGTGCGATAGGCCCGGCGGTGCTCACCGGTGAACTGGGTGCGCGCGACCTCGTCGCCCATGGGTCGTATTGTTCCTCACCCGGGGCCGTGGACCTGGCGATTTGCCCGCACGCGGCCCGGGGCGATTCGGCGAAAAAAGGTGGAAAAACATGGAACCGAATCAGTACCAGGCCCGTCGTATCTGATCAGAGGCACAATCTGGCGACGAACCGCGCCGTTCCGTGCGCGCAGGACTGGTTCCTTGGGGAGGTAACTATGAGCGACATCATGAAGGCCAACGGTGCCGAGATGTCACGGTTGGCGAGTCGCGTGGCGGGGCGTGCGAAGGATGCGTTTCCGGACGTTGATTTCGAGGCGGCGGCCAACTCGGTCGCCGGCACCGAGTTCGCGGAGGTGCTGCGCGCGGTCAGCGCGGCGCTCAAGCGCGCCGGGGGTGGTGCCTCCGAACGCATCGAGAGCATCTCGAACTTTGTGCAGAACAGCTCGGGGGCGTTGACGGGCCAGGACGCCGTCAACCGCCGCCAGGTGTCCAGGGTTGCGGAGGTCAACCTGTGAGGCCGACGATTTCGCAGCTGCGAGGGTGGAATGTCGCCAACCTCGACGCCGCCGCCAAGGCCATTGAGGACGCCAGCAAGAATCTGGACCTGTCCATCGACGGAGTGGTCCGCGATCTGGACTCGGCTGAGTCGTTCTGGAAGGGCAAGTCCTTCAAGTCCGCGTACGACCAGGCGTCGAGCGAGCAGTCTTCGACCAACCGGCTTTCGTATGCCATCGGCAATGTCGCCGAGGCGGTCCGCGGCGGACACTCGGCACTCACCGCGGCGCGGGACAAGGTGATGGCGCTGGTGGACGAGGCCAACGCGAAGGGCCTGCAGGTTGCCGATGACGGCACCGTCACGGCTCCCGAAGGCAATAGGGATCTACAGGCGGAGGCCCGGCGGCTGACCGACGCGATTCGCCAGGCGCTGAAGTCACTGGAAGAGGCCGATCGTGCCTCGTCGAACGATCTGCGTAAGGCATCGGAGACGGTGGACGCCGAGCACAATACGGCCAGCACCCAGCCCGCAGCCTTCATGCCGGCCAGCAGTGGCGGTGCGGCAAGTGGCTCGATGAGGGCCGGCAGCGGTGGATTCGGTGGCGGCAGCGGAGGTGGCGGTTTCGGTGGCGGCAGCGGTGGGGGCCACGGCGGTGGCAGTGGTGGCGGCGGGGGCCACAGTGTGCCCGACGGGAGCTACTCCAACACCGGTGCTCCGTCGCTGCGCCCCTCGGGTCCGTCGGTTTTCATGAATCTCGACGCCGGTCAGATGGACGTCGCCCGCAAGATCATCGAGGAAGGTCTGCGTCGTGGGCTTTCGCCCGAGGCGATTCAGATTGCCTTGGCGACCGCACTCACCGAGTCCGGCCTGCGCAGCCTCGCCAACTCCTCGGTGCCCGACTCGATGATGCTGGCCAATGACGGTGTGGGACATGACCACGACTCGGTAGGGCCATTCCAGCAGCGTCAAAGCTGGGGTGCGACAGCCGATTTGATGGATCCGTCGAGGTCGGCGGGCAAGTTTTACGACCAGTTGGTGAAGGTGTCGGGCTGGCAGGATATGAGCGTTGCTCAAGCCGCACAGGCGGTTCAGCGCTCGGCATTCCCCGACGCATACGCGAAGTACGAGGCGCAGGCCGCGCAGATTTTCCACCAGGTCAGCGGCCGATAGTCGCGCTTCGCATTGACTGACTGTGATGCAATGTGGGCATGCCCACGCCGCGACGCACTCAGGAGGAACGTTCGGCGGCGATGCGGTCCCGGTTGCTTGAGGCGACCATCGACTGCCTTGTCGAGTTCGGGTATTCCGACACCACGACCTCGCGCATCGCGAGCCGCGCCGGTGCCACGCGCGGTGCACTGATCCATCACTTCCAGTCCAAGTCGGAACTGATGGCCGAATCGGTGCGCCACCTCGCGTTCATGCGCACCCAGGCGGTGCTCGAAGAGCTGATGTCGATGGATCAGTCCGCAGACCCGGTCGAGCGGTATCTCGACATGCTCTGGCGGATTCACCAGGGGCCGCTGTTCATCGCGATGGTGGAGCTGCTCATCGCGGCGCGCACCGAGCCCGATCTGCGCGTGCACCTGGATCAGTTCGAAAAGATGGTGCTGCACAATCTGTCGGCGCTTCACGTGCTTGACGACGATGATCCGACCTCGCCCAAGGACCGTCGCGACTTCGGACTGCTCGCCATGGACATCATCCGCGGCGTCCTGGTCAGCAGCTTGACCGCCTCGCAGGAAACCCGCGATCGTCGGTGGTCCCGGGCCAAGCAGATGCTGGAGCTGCGACTTCGTGCACCGTTACCGGGCGCCCAGAAACAAACTGCACTGTAGGTAAATATCCCGGGTATTCCGGCCAAGTGTGGCGCGCGTTCACCAAGCACTTCGTTCGATGGGTCGGATGTTCTGTGGGCTGGCAATACATCTGTACCGGGCCCTTACATTCAGGATAGAACGTATGTTACGTTGACGACGCCCCCATCGAAGTGCGCGCAAAAGGAGCTTGGAACGATGCCCCCTAAGGCCCCCGAAAAGGTATTTGTCATCGGCGTCGGGATGACGAAATTCGAGAAACCCGGACGACGTGAGGGTTGGGATTACCCGGCCATGGCCAAGGAGTCCGGCACCAATGCGCTGACGGATGCCGGTATTGACTACGACAAGGTGGAAGCCGCCTATGTCGGGTACTGCGCCGGCGAGTCCACCTCCGGCCAGCGCGCGGTCTACGAGCTTGGCATGACCGGCATCCCGGTCACCAACGTCAACAACAACTGTTCGACCGGATCGACCGCCTTGTTCAATGCGGCGCAGACCATCCGCGGCGGGCTCGCCGATGTCACGCTGGCGCTGGGATTCGAGAAGATGCAGCCCGGTTCGTTGGGCGCGACCTTCACCGATCGTGAGCAGCCGATGCAGCGGCACATCGAAGCCCTCGCCGGGCTGTTCGATTTCGCCTTCCCGCCCGCACCCTGGATGTTCGGCGCCGCCGGTCGTGAGCACATGCAGAAGTACGGCACCACCGCCGAGCACTTCGCCAAGATCGGTTACAAGAATCACAAGCATTCGGTAAACAACCCCTATGCGCAGTTCCAAGAGGAATACACGCTGCAGGACATCTTGGATGCCAAGGAGATCTACGCACCGCTGACCAAGCTGCAGTGCTCGCCGACCTCCGATGGATCGGGTGCGGCCATCCTGGCCTCCGAGCGGTTCGTCGAGGAGAACGGGCTCGGCGACCGTGCCGTGGAGATCGTCGGCCAGGCGATGACCACCGACACTCCGGGGACCCTGGAGTCCAAGTCGGCGATCACGCTCGTCGGGTTTGACATGGCCAAGCTCGCGGCGCAGAAAGTGTATGAGCAGGCCCAGATTTCGGCCGACGATGTGGACGTCATCGAACTGCACGACTGCTTCTCGGCCAACGAGCTGATCACCTACGAGGCGCTGGGACTGTGCGCCGAGGGTGAGGGCGGAAAGCTGATCGACAACGGCGACACCACCTACGGTGGCCGCTGGGTGGTCAACCCGTCGGGTGGCCTGATCTCCAAGGGGCATCCACTCGGTGCCACCGGCCTGGCGCAGTGCGCCGAACTCACCTGGCAGCTGCGCGGCGATGCCGACAAGCGCCAGGTGGCATCTGCATCGCAGAAGACCGGTGTCGCGCTGCAACACAACCTCGGCCTCGGTGGCGCCTGCGTCATCACCGCCTACAAGCCGGCTAACCGCTGAAAGGGGTTGGCAAGCAATGGCTGACACCAAGTATCCGTTCAATAACGACGGCCTTGATCAGTGGGGCGCCGAGGAGACCATCGAGGTCGACAAGGACCGCCTGATCGCTTACGCCGAGGCCACCAATGACCCGATCGAGGAGCATCGGAAGGGAGAGGTGGCGCCGCCGGTTTTCGCGGTGGTGCCCATCTTCCAGTCGCTGGTCGGAACAACGATGAGTGTCGTTCCCTACCAGCTGATTCCGCGCGTCGTGCACGGCGAGCAGTTCTTCAGGTTCCACCGGCCCATCAAGCCCGGTGACACACTGGTCGCCAAGTCGAAGATGACCGGCTACGAGGGCATGGAGAACGGTACTCGCGGCACGGTGTATGCCGAAACACGCGATGCTTCCGGCGATCTGGTCAACGAACAGTACGTGACGTTCTTCTTCCGCAAGTACGACGTGGGTGAGACGCGCGGTGTTCTCGGCCCGAACGTTGTGCTGGATGAGGCGATCAAGGCCAACGGGCCGGCGGCCTCCCTGGTGCAGCATGTCGATGACGACCAGACGTTCCGGTACAGCCCGGCGTCGGGTGATCCGATGCCGATCCACCTGGACAACGATGCCGCGGTGGCGGCCGGACTGCCCGGCATCATCGCGCATGGCTTGTGCACCATGGCATTTACGTCATGGGCTGCTTTGACCGAGCTCGCCGACTCTCGCACCGAGCGTCTCAAGGAGCTGGCGGTGCGGTTCGCCAAGCCGGTGCTGCCCGGACAGGACATCACCACCAGCTTCTGGAAGAACGGTGCCGCCGGCACCTATTCGTACGAAACCAGCGTCGGCGACGACCTCGTCATCAAAAACGGCCACGCCGTTATCGCCTAAGTCATCGCAGAACGAGAGGGAATCAACATGGGACAACTTGACGGACGGGTGGCGGTCATCACCGGTGCCGGACGTGGCATCGGCCGTGAGCATGCGCTGCTCTTCGCCAGGGAAGGCGCATCGGTGGTCGTCAACGACCTCGGCGGCGCCAACGACGGCTCCGGGTCGGATGCCGGGCCCGCGCAGGAAGTGGTCGACGAGATCGTTGCGGCCGGAGGCAAAGCCGTGGCGAACACTGACAACATCTCCACCTGGGCCGGTGCCTCGAATCTGGTGAATCAGGCCGTCGAAACCTTCGGACAGCTGGACGCCGTCGTGAACAACGCGGGCATCCTGCGGGACGGCTTCGTCGCCGGCCTGGAGGAGGACCAGTGGGATTCGGTCATCCAGGTGCATCTCAAGGGGCATTTCGCGGTGCTGCGTCACGCAGCCGAGTACTGGAAGGCGCAGTCCAAGGCCGGGGCCGATGTCAAGGCTACTGTGGTGAACACCGCATCGGATTCCGGTGTGACACTGCCGAACCCGGGCCAGGGTAACTACGGTGCGGCCAAGGCCGGTATCGCCGCGCTGTCGTGCGTCGCGGCCGCCGAGCTCGAGCGGTACGGCGTCAAGGTGAACGCGATCGCGCCGGTGGCGCGCACACGCCTGACGCTGGCCACCCCGGGCATGGGTGCGATCTTCGCGGCCCCGGTGGACGAGGGACAGTTCGACATGTTCAGCCCCGCCAACATCTCTCCGCTGGTGGCGTACCTGAGCACCGAGAAGAACCCGTGGACCGGCCAGGTGTTCAAGGTGACCGGTGGATCGATTCAGCGGCTCAAGGGTTGGTCGGTGACCGATACTGCCGAGACCGATGGACCGTGGAGCATCGACCTGGTGCGCGAGCAGGTCGAGCCCTGGAAGTAGGAAGCTCCTCACGCGAACGGTCCTCCGGAAACGGGGGACCGTTCGGCGTTTTCAGGTGTGCCCGCGGCAACCCACCCCTAGATTCGATGGTATGAGGCAGACGGGTCAACTCGCCGCAGAGTTCGTTGGCACGATGATCTTGATTTTGTTCGGCGTGGGTGTGGTCGCGCAGGTGGTGACGGCCGGGAACGAGGACTACGGCAATCACAACTCCATCGCCTGGGCCTGGGGCATGGGAGTCACCTTCGGTATCTTCGCCGCCGGACGGATATCCGGTGCGCACCTCAACCCGGCGGTCACGCTGGCGTTGGCGGCGTTTCGTGGATTCCCCTGGAAACAGGTGATTCCGTTCATCGTGGCGCAGACCGCCGGCGCGTTCGTGGCGGCGCTGCTGGTTCGGTGGAACTACGGGAGCGTGCTGTCCGCCGTCGATCCCGGGCACACCATGGCGACGCAGGGGGTCTTCTCGACACTCCCGGGTAACGGCGCGCTCGACGTCAGTCTGTGGGGCGGCCTGCGCGACCAGATCATCGGCACCGCGATTCTGCTGTTCCTGATCTTCGCCATCACGGACCGGCGCAATATCCGCATGCCCGAGAGTCTGTCGCCGTTCGCGATCGGTGCGGTGGTCGTCGCTCTGGGCATGGCGTGGGGGTCCATCGCGGGGTATGCGATCAACCCGGCCCGCGACTTCGGACCGCGGCTGGCGTCCTATCTCACCGGCTTCGATACGGCCTTCCTAGACCAGCACGGTGCCCAGTACTGGTGGGTGCCGATCATCGGACCACTTGTCGGGGGCCTGCTGGGGGCCGCGCTGTATCGCTATCTCGTGGAAGCATTCCTATACGCAGACGATCCTGAAACCCAATCACCTTCGCACACCGAGGAGTTCGCCAATGGCTGATTTCGTGGCATCGATCGACCAGGGCACGACCAGCACGCGTGCCATGATCTTCAACCACCGGGGCGAGGAGGTCGGCCGCCACCAGTTGGAGCATCAGCAGCTCTTGCCGCAGCCAGGCTGGGTGGAGCACAACCCGGTGGAGATCTGGGAACGCACCTGGTCGGTGCTGGCCACATCGCTCAACGTGACCGGATTGTCGGCCGGGGACCTCGCTGCTGTGGGGGTGACCAATCAGCGCGAGACCACCCTGGTGTGGAACCGTCACACCGGCAGGCCGTATTGCAATGCCATCGTGTGGCAGGACACTCGCACCGACAAGATCGCGACAGCACTGGATCGGGACGGGCGCGGTGACATTATTCGTGAGAAGGCCGGCTTGCCGCCTGCCACATACTTTTCCGGCGGGAAGCTGCAGTGGATTCTGGAGAATATCGATGGTGTGCGCCGCGATGCGGAGAACGGTGATGCGCTCTTCGGTACTCCCGACAGCTGGGTGATCTGGAACCTGACCGGCGGCATTCGCGGTGGGGTGCACGTCACCGACGTGACCAATGCCAGCCGCACGATGCTGATGAACCTGGAGACCCTGGATTGGGACGACGAGCTGCTGTCGTTCTTTTCCATTCCACGCCAGATGCTTCCGCCGATCAAGGCGTCGTCGCCGGTCGAGCCGTTTGGCTTCACGACCCATATGGGACCCCTTGGCGGCGAGGTACCCATTGCCGGCGACCTGGGGGATCAGCAGGCGGCGATGGTGGGGCAGGTGTGCCTGAGCCCCGGCGAGGCCAAGAACACCTATGGCACCGGGAACTTCTTGCTACTCAACACCGGTGAAGAATTGGTCCGCTCGCGCAACGGGCTCTTGACCACCGTGTGTTACCAGTTCGGGAACAACAAGCCGGTGTACGCGTTGGAGGGTTCCATCGCGGTGACCGGTTCGGCGGTCCAGTGGCTGCGTGACCAGCTCGGCATCATCAGCGGTGCCTCACAAAGCGAGGACTTGGCTCGTCAGGTTGAGGACAACGGCGGTGTCTACTTCGTACCGGCCTTTTCGGGTCTGTTCGCGCCGTATTGGCGTTCGGACGCCCGTGGCGCGATTGTGGGCCTTTCCCGGTTCAACACCAACGCGCATTTGGCGCGCGCGACCCTCGAGGCGATCTGTTATCAGAGTCGCGAAGTGGTTGAGGCCATGGAGGCGGACTCGGGTGTGCACCTGGAGGTACTCAAGGTGGATGGAGGCATCACCGCCAACAAGCTCTGCATGCAGATCCAGGCCGATACGTTGGGCGTCGATGTCGTCAAACCCGTTGTCGCCGAGACGACCGCACTCGGCGCGGCATATGCGGCGGGATTGGCCGTCGGCTTCTGGAAGGACCCCGACGACCTTCGGCGGAACTGGCAGGAAGACGAACGCTGGAGCCCGTCGATCAGTGAACAGCAGCGGGCCGACGGATTCGCCGGCTGGAAGAAGGCCGTGCAGCGCACGTTGGACTGGGTCGACGTGAGCTAGGCCCCCCGCCTGTCATAGCGGGGGGCCTAGGCTCATTCAGTCGGTCTCACCCAAGATGCCGTAGATCTGCTTGCGGGCAGAGTTGACGATCTCGATGATCCGCTGCTGCTGCTCGGCTGAGGCGGCGTGGGCCGACTGCGCGACCGCACCCATCAGCTGGCCGAGTGCCGAACGAAGATCGAGCACCGAGGGGTCGGCGCCTTCGTTGATCTTGTCCCAGGGCGGGGTGTCGAGTTTCTCGGCCGCCTCGCGGCCCTCGGCAGTCAGGTCGAACTGCTTGCGACTGCCGCTGCCCTCGGCCTCAACGATGAGGCCCTCGTCGACGAGCAGTTGCAGTGTCGGATACACCGAACCGGGGCTCGGCCGCCAGATGTTGTTACTGCGTTCGGCGATCTCGCGGATCATCTCGTAGCCGTGCATCGGGCGTTCGGCGAGCAGCGCCAGGATGGCGGCCCGGACGTCGCCGCGCTGGCCACGTCCCCGTCCGCGTCCACGCTGCGGATCACCTAAACCGAATCCGAAAGGACCGAAGCCGGGACCGAATCCACGTCCGAACCCGGGTCCGAACCCGCGGTCCATGAACGCGCCGGGTCCGCGACGACCGGCCCAGGCTTGCTCCTGGAACTCGCCGCGCGGGTCGCAGTCGTGCTGACGACCGCCGTGGCGCCGACCTGGTCCGCGACGTGTGGGGTCGAAACCGAATCCGAAACCAAAGGGTGTGTCGGGCCGGAACTGATCGGCCCTTTCCTCATGGGAAGTCATGTGTTGCTCCTTAGTACTTGGGGGAGGCGGTATCGCCTCTCGATAGTTAACGATATATCGGAATCGATCGTGATGCAACGAAAACTTTCGGCGACGATTTTCCGAGCTGCTGCCAGCTATGCGCCGTAGGGTGACCGCCATGACGGTGAAGTGGCTGGAACAACCCGAGGACCATGACTATGCGGCGGCCGTGGATTACCTGACGCTCGTCGGTGAAGCCGATGTGGTGAAGCGGACCGTGAAGGCGCTGCGCAATGCGACGCTGGAGTACCGCAAGGCCAAGGACATCCTGCGGGCGGCTCACCTGGACATGCTGCCCAAGACCAATGCCCACGTGGCCCGCGACCTCGCGAAGATCGCCAAGGACAAGGCGCTGTCCCCCATCTTGCTGGTGCGGGGCGACGCGCGTGCCGGGGCGCGGCTGGAGATCGCGGACGGTTACCACCGGGTCTGCGCGAGCTACATATCCGACGAAAACACCGACATTCCCTGCCATCTGGTCTCTTGGCAGTAACTCCATGAATGGCTTCGGTTTCCCAACCTTGGCGATAGTCGTCGTCGTCGGCATGGTGGGGCCGCTGTTGGCGCTCAATACGCGGCTGCGGATCCCTGTGGTCATCGGCGAACTTCTTGCCGGAATCGTCATCGGCCGCACCGGATTTGGCTGGATCGATGCCTTCGACCCCACATTCAAGATGTTCGCCGACGTCGGATTCGCGTTGGTCATGTTCGTGGCAGGCACGCATGTGCCGATTCGCGATAAGACCATGGTGGCGGCCCTGCCCAGGGCGGCGCTGCGCGCCGTGGTGGTGGGCGTGGTCGGCGCGGTGCTGGGTGTGCTGCTGGCCAACGCGTTCCACACGGGGCATGCACCGCTGTACGCGGTGCTCATCGCCTCCTCGTCGGCGGCGCTGGTACTGCCCGTCATTGACTCGCTGAGCCTTGACGGCCCCAAGGTGCTGAGCACCACCGCGCAGGTGGCCATCGCCGATACGGCCTCGATTATCCTGCTGCCCTTGGTCATCGATCTCAAGCACGCTCCCCGCGCGGCGGTCGGTGCGGTGGCGGTCGCGGCGTGCGCGGGCATTGTGTTCGTGATCCTGCGTGCGCTCGATCAAGCCGGAACGCTCGATCGGTTCCACCACTATTCGAAGCAGCGCCGGGTCGCCATGGAGCTGCGGATCAGCCTGGCCATCGTCTTTGGGCTCGCGGCGCTGGCCGTGGAGACCCACGTGTCGATCATGTTGGCCGGGTTCGCCCTGGGCCTCGTCGTCTCGGGTATCGGGGAGCCACGCCGTCTTGCCAAGCAGCTCTTCGGATTCACCGAGGGCTTCTTCTCGCCGCTGTTCTTCGTCTGGCTCGGGGCGTCGCTGCACGTGCGTGAGCTCGGTGAGAACCCCAAGCTCATGCTGCTCGGGCTGGGTCTGGGTGGCGCGGCAGTGTTGGCGCACGCGGTCGGCCGGCTCTTCGGACAGCCGTTGTCGCTGGGTGCGTTGGCCGCGGCTCAGCTCGGCGTGCCCATCGCCGCGGCCGCGATCGGCGAGCAGCAGCAGTCACTGATACACGGTGAGGCGGCGGCACTCATCCTGGGAGCGCTCGTCACGATCGTCGCGGCGACCCTGGGCGGCTCGCTCTATGCGAAGACGTCCGCCCGAAATCAGCCCGGTGTGGCGAAACCCGAAGGCCCTCTGGGCGACTCGGAAGGTTCCGGCGCTGCCGATGCTACGGGCGGCGGGGCGGGTGGTCCGGCCCAGTCCACTGGCGGTACTGGCAACGGCTCCGCGGGATAGGCAGGCTGCATCTGCTCCAGAGCGCGCAGGTGACGTTCGGCCAGCACCGCGGCGAGCATGAACTGCGGGGGAGTGCCCGGCGGCGGGGGCGGTGCGATGCTGGCGAGCACATCGGTGGAGATCTGATAGAGCATCTGGTCCCGGGTTTGTGGTGCCAATTGCCCTGCGCGGTTGAGGAATTGGCGGACCAGGTTGGCCTGATCCGTGGTGAGCCCGGACAGTTGCAGCGTCTGCGCCCACGCCGCCAGCTGCGGTGGCATGACCGGGGGCGGAGGGAGTTTGGGTCCGCGTTCGCTGATCACCATCGTGCCCGCGAAGATGTCACCGAGGCGCTTGCCCTGGGACGACACCAGGCTGGTGATCACGGCCGGGGCGCCCATGAACAGGTAGATCTCCACCACGGCAGCGAGTGCGCGGATGACGGCCTGCCGCAGG
The DNA here is from genome assembly GCF_004924335.1 of Mycobacteroides salmoniphilum. Lineage (NCBI taxonomy): Bacteria > Bacillati > Actinomycetota > Actinomycetes > Mycobacteriales > Mycobacteriaceae > Mycobacteroides > Mycobacteroides salmoniphilum. The sequence continues at coordinate 329,974 of NZ_CP024633.1, forward strand.
CGTTCCGGGCCGCCGTCATCGGATACCACGCGCAATCCCATGGCCATCTTGCCCAGGGAGCGTCCCCGGGTGGACATCTCCCAGATGACGGGATAGCCCACGAGTGCCAGCACCGAATAGGCGATGCTGAGCGCCCCCGCCAGTGCCTCGTCGAGCTGCGAGAGCGAGAACGCGACGACGAAGATGCCGGCGTATAGCACGATTACCTGGACGAAGATGTCGATGAACGCGGATACGACCCGCACCGGAAGCTGGGCAACCTTGACGTCCAAGACAACCGCGTCGCCCGTCACCAACTCCGACATCACTCGAGACTACTAGTATTTGCCAGATGGACGTGGACGCATTCGTCGCCACCCACCGGGGGACATGGGACCGACTGGAGTTGCTGCTCAAGCGCAGGCGGACCCTGAGTGGGCTAGAGATCGATGAGCTGGTCGACCTGTACCAGACGGTGTCGACACATCTGTCGACCGTGCGGTCGTCCTCGGGGGATCCGGCTTTGGTCGGACGGCTGTCGACATTGGTTGCTCGAGCGCGTTCTGCCGTCACGGGAGAGCATGCCCCGCTGTGGCGTCACTTCATCCGTTTCTGGACGGTGTCCTTTCCGGTCGTCGCCTACCGAAGCTGGCGTTGGTGGCTCGGCGCGGCGGTCGGGTCGATGGCGGTGGCGGTCGCCGTGGGCATCTGGGTGATGCATTCGCCCGAACTGCAATCGGTGATCGGGACACCCGATGAGATCGCGCACCTGGTGAACGAGGACTTCGAAAACTATTACAGCGAGCATCCCGCGGCGGCCTTCGCGCTGCACGTGTGGATCAACAACTCGTGGGTGGCGGCACAGTGCATCATCTTCGCCGTGCTGCTGGGCATACCCATCCCGTTCGTGTTGTTCCTCAACGCGGCGAATCTGGGCCTGGCCGGCGGGTTGATGATCGCGGCGGGCCGCGCAGACGTGTTCTTCGGCCTGATCCTCCCGCACGGCCTGTTGGAGCTGACGGCGGTGTTCCTGGCCGCGGGCGCTGGTATGCGTCTGGGATGGAAGGTGATTGACCCCGGCGACCGGCCCCGTGGACAGGTGCTCGCCGAACAGGGGCGTGCCGTCATGTCGGTGGCCGGCGGGCTGGTCGGGGTGCTGCTGGTGAGCGGTCTCATCGAGGCGCTGGTCACCCCGTCGCCACTACCGACGTTCGCCCGCATCGGAATCGGTGTGATCGCCGAGGTGTTGTTCCTGGCCTATGTGGTGATTCTCGGGCGGCGTGGGGTCGCCGCCAATGAATCCGGCGATATCGAAAACGCTCCCGACTACGCGCCGGCATCCTGAGCGCTACAGGCGTCCTGACGCCTTCAACGACAGATACCGGTCGGCAAGCGCCGGAGCGATCTCGTCGGGCGGGGCATCGACAACCTCGACACCCTGCCGGCGCAGCAGTGTGACGATGCGCCGGCGCCCTCCTCGGGTACGTTCGGCCGCGGCCGCGTCATAGACCTGCTCGGCATCGAGTGACCTGATGTTTCCTGGCGCCGTGGCATTTTCGGGCATCACCATGTCGTCGACCCGCGGATCGCTGACCGCGGCCACCAGCAGGTGGTGATGGCTGGTCAGCTGGGGAAGCAGCGGTAACAGGCCCTCCTCCAGCGCCGCCGGGTTCAGGTCGGTGAGGAGCACGATGAACGAGCGATGACGGGATCTGCGGCGGATGGTCGCGACGAGATCGCGGGCATCGGACTCGACGAGCGAGGGCTCCAGGGGCGCCATCGCATTGACCACCAGTGGAAGCAGCTCGTTGCGTGAGGCTCCCGATACCTGCGAACGGACCGTGCGGTCGTGTGCCAGGAAGTCCACGCGGTCACCGGCGCGCGATGCCAAGGCCACCAACAGCAATGCGGCATCCATCGCCCAGTCCAAACGGGGCCAGCCGGAGGGATCGCCCGATGTCGGGTCGACGCCGATGCGCCCCGCCGAGGTGCGGCCGGTGTCCAGGATTACGAGGATGCGGCGGTCTCGTTCCGGTCGCCAGGTGCGCACCACCACGTCGTTGCGCCGGGCGGAGGCGCGCCAGTCGATGGACCGGACATCGTCGCCGACGACATATTCACGCAGCGAGTCGAATTCGGTGCCTTGGCCACGGATCAGGACCGGGATGGCGCCCTCGAGCTCGCGCAGTCTGGCCAGCCGGGACGGCAGATGCTTGCGGCTCAGGAACGGGGGCAGCACCCGCAGCTGCCACGGCACGTCGTGACGCCCTTGCCGCCCGGCCAGCCCGAGCGGGCCGACCGTGCGCGCGGTGACGGTCGCCGGCTTGTGATCGCCACGGCGTAAGGGGCGCAGGGAGGTAACGACCAGGGCGCGTTCGCCGGTGCGCAGATCCAGCCGGTGCGCTCGCGGTGTGGCACGCATACTCGGTGCCCAACTGTCGCGGAGCCATCCGCGGGCCCGACGGCCCGGGTTCTGGACTTGCAGGGCGATATCCGCGGATTCACCAAGTCGGATGGAATCGGGCCCTGACCGGACAAAGGTCAGTCGGCGTGGGCTGGCGGCGGCGACGATGTCGACGACAATCAGCACCGCGAGCGTCAGGAGCAGTAGCCAGAACAGCCGAACCGGCCATGGCGACACCAGAATCAGCAGCGCGCCGAGCAGCGCCGCCAATCCCGCGCGTCCGGTGAGAATCACTAGCGCGGCACCGGAACCGTGACCAGGATGCCGTCCAGAACCCGGTCCGAGGTCGCGCCCTCCAACTCGGCCTCGGGGCGCAGGCCGATGCGGTGGCGCAGGGTCGGGCGCGCCATGGCCTTGACGTCGTCGGGGGTGACGTAGTTGCGGCCGGAAAGCCAGGCCCACGCGCGGGATGTCGCCAGCAGCGCCGTCGCCGCGCGGGGGGAGGCGCCGAGCTGCAGCGAGGGTGACTGACGGGTGGCGCGGATGACGTCGACCACGTAGGCGAGTACCTCGGGAGCCACCAGCACCCGGCCCACCGCCGCGCGGCCCGCCTCCAAGTCGGCGGCCGAGGCCACCGGGGTGACATGCGACAGGTTGCGGGGGTCGAAGCCCTGAGCGTGCCGCTCCAGGATGGCGATCTCTTGATCACGTTCCGGTAGAGAGACATTGAGCTTCATCAGGAAGCGATCCAGCTGAGCCTCCGGCAGCTGGTAGGTGCCCTCGTACTCGATGGGGTTCTGGGTCGCGGCGACGATGAACGGATCGGGCAGCGGGCGGGGGGTGCCGTCGACCGTCACCTGACGTTCCTCCATGGCCTCCAGGAGCGCCGCTTGAGTCTTGGGAGGGGTGCGGTTGATCTCGTCGGCCAATAGCAGATTGGTGAACACCGGCCCGGCGCGGAATTCGAATGCCGCGGTGCGCGCGTCGTAGACCAGGGACCCGGTGACATCGCCGGGCATCAAGTCGGGGGTGAACTGCACCCGCTTGAACTCCAGGGAAAGTGCCGCCGAGAGTGTGCGCACCAAAAGGGTTTTCGCGACGCCCGGTACGCCTTCTAGCAGGACGTGTCCGCGGCAGAGCAGCGCGACGACCAGGCCGCTGACCACCGAGTCCTGTCCGACGACCACGGTGGCGATTTGTTCGCGTAACGCGGCGAGGGCGTTGCGTGCGGCGTCCTCACTGGAAGTTGCCTGTGTCACGAGTCGCGGACCTGCCTTTCGATGATGTCAAGCTGCTGAGTCAGATTGGTGAGCTGCTGGTCGTCCGTCGGGACGGGGCCGAACAGAACATGATGAATCTCCGTGGGATTACGGTCGATTCGCTGCGCCACCGTGGCGGTGATGACCTGTGGCGTCTCGTCGACAGGGAGGCCGAGCCGGCGCACGATCCGGTACCGCGCCGCCTCGCGTAGTGAGTCGGAGGCGAGGTCGCGGGCGCGGCGCGACCGGTACAGCCGTCCACGCCCCTCGGTGGTTTCCGAGGCGCGCACGATCACCGGAAGTTTCTCGGCGACAACGGGTCCCAAGCGGCGACCGCGCCAGATGGCGAGTAGCAGCACGACGATGCAGAGCTGCCAGATGGCCATGCTCACCTGGTCGGGGATCAGGTCGGCCATCGATTTCGGTTGGGCGCTGGTGCCGATCTTCGGCCGTTCGGGTACGTACCACACCAGGTGAGAGGAGCGGCCGGCGAGATTCATGGCAAGCGCCGCGTTGCCCTGCTTGGCCAGTTGCACGTTGGTCAGCGGGGTGTCATCACCGAGCACGGTGATGGTGTGGTTGCCGTCCCGATAGCGCACCAGCGTGCCCGCATAGCAGCTGATGTGGCCCGGGCCCGGGTTGGTAAATGTGTAGGTGGGGCCGATGTGTGTCTGAATTGCTCCGGCGTGCTGTGCTTCTCGCAGATCACAGCGCGGTTCGGCGATCTCCTTTCCTTGATACGAGGTGATGCGTACCTGTGGGGCCAACCGTTCTCGGGTAGCGGAAAAGGGCGACAGCAGCAGGCGATCTCCCGGTAGCTCGACGAGGACGTTCAGTATCTCGTCGGAGATGTTTCCGTTGTCCAGCACCATGAGTTGGCTGCCGGGGCGCATCGCTTCGCGGACCTCGGAGATGGTGGTGGCGCGGGTGACGGTGACACCTTGGTCGCGTAGCAGTTGAGCGAGCGCGTGCCCGCCACGCTGGGTGACGGCGTCCGGATCGAGATAACCCTCGGGCCGAGGCGCTTTGGTGACGAGTAGGGCGGTGACGACGATGCCAACCAAGGCGGCGAGTATCCACGCCCAGGTGCGCCAGCGGTCCCGCAGGCGTGGTGATGTCGCGGTGCTGGTGGTCACCGCACGGTCTCCCAACCCGTCGTCACGACCACATCTGCGGAGGTGACGAGCACCGGGGCATCGCGGATGTGGTCGTCCAACTCGGCGATCTTGCGGTACGACTTCTCGGTGCCCGGGCGTTCGCCGTAGCTCACGTCGTTGAAGATCTCCGCGCTAGACCGGAATTCCTCTGCCAACGAGGGCAATTCGCGCCCGGCGTCGGCGGCCAGCTCGTTGGCGGTACGGCCCGGCACCGGAGTCAGAATCGTGCGTTCCTCGAGCTGACGTGCCACGGCGCGCAGTCGGTGCCGGATGGCCGATGCCCAATCGCCCTGGGCTGCGGCACGTTCGGCGGCCGCCCGGTGTTCTGCCGCGGTCAGCTCGCCGGATTCGAACAGTCCGAAGTCGCCGCCGCCCTTGGTTCGGACCGCGCGGCGGGCAAGGCGGATCAACAGCACCACGGCGGCAATGACGATGAGCGTGGTCACCAGGATGGTGAACCAGCCGCCGGGGAGCTCACTGGCCCGGAACTCCAGGTAGTCCAGGTGCTCGATGATCCAATTGATCAGACGGTCGAACGGCGAGGGGTGCTCGTAGATCGGTTTGGCGAGTTCGCGTTGGGCTGCCTCGGCCGCGGATTCGCGGTCGATGTCTATGGCTGGCATTACACCTGAACCGGGGGATACGCGGGCAGCCACAACGCATCAGGGTCGATGCCCGGCTGGCCGAGGCGTTCTCGCGTTCTGGTCTCGGTCTGCAGCACCAGATCGAATGCCTCGGTGCGCATCCGCTGATCGGTGTAGAGCAGCACATTCACCGCGGCGTTGAAGGGCAGCGTGATGATCTGGGCGATGATCACACCGACAGTCGTGAGCGCCAGACCCAGGATCATCGCCGTACTGCTGGTGTTCGAGGTGCCCATGCCCATGGAGATCTGCCCGCCGATGCTGAAGGGCATTCCCAGGATGCCCGCCACGAAGCCGACGATGATCGAGGTGAGCAACAGGATGCCCAGCAGGCGCCAGTAGCTCTTGCGCACCAACGACATCGATCGGCTCAGCGCCCCGAAGACGGTCCGGCGCTCCAGGATCAGCACCGGTGAGGCGAGGGCGAACACGGGGATCAGGTAGAAGTAGAGCGCCAAGAAGCCGAACCCGAGTGCGAAACCTGCCGGTACCGCGCCCCAGGGGCCGACGGTGAGAGCTAGCGCGACTACGCCGGCGATACCGATCGCGAGGGGCAGGGCGAGCAGTAGGCCCGAGGCGAATGCCAGCCCGATGAGGGCCCATATGCGTGGTTTGGCGCGCTGCCACGCGGCCGCGGGGGTCGTGTGTTCGCCGAACACCGAGCGGCCAACGGTGACCGTCAGCATGCCGCTGAGAACGATGGTGACCAGCATGGTGATCACGTACCCGATGACTGCCCCGCCGAAGTATCCGATCCCGAATGCGGCGGCAAATGCGTCGTCACTGTGCGCGTCGAAGCCGGCGGCACCGCCCAGGAGCCCGACGATGGGGCCCGCCTGCAATGCGAAGGTCAGCAGCTGGCTGATGACCACGACGACGGCCGTGATTCCGATGGTTGCTTTGGGATTAGCGCGGATGGCGGCGACGGCCCCGTTGTAGAGGGCGGACAGATCCAACGGCCGCAACGGGATGACTCCGGGTTTCAGCGCGGGCGGCACCGGCGTCACCCAGTAGGGAGCCGGTGGCGGGCTCGGGTACCCAGGTGGAGGCGGTTGATACCCAGCCGGCGGGCTCGGGTATCCGGTTGGCGGTTGATACCCAGCTGGCGGGCTCGGGTACCCGGGTGGAGGCGGTTGATACCCAGCTGGCGGGCTCGGGTATCCGGTTGGCGGTGGATACCCAGAACCCGGGGGCGGGTATCCATATGTCGGCGCAGCGGCATAGCCAGGGGCAGGAGGAGGGTAGGCGGGTGGCGGTCCCGGGGGTAGCGGAGACGGAGTGACGCCCCCCTCGTCGTTGCTCATTACTCCATTTTGGCGGCTGAGGACGTTCCTGGCAATTGCCTCCCGATTCTCATGTCAATACCCTTGACATATGTCAGGTGGATTGACATTCTGAATGTATGACTGAGAAGATCGCCACAGAGGAATTTGATCTCGCGTTTGACGCCGCCTACCGCGGCGAGCGTCCCGATGGTCTGGGTGTTAGGCCGCCGTGGAGCATTGGTGAGCCACAGCCCGAGATTGCGACGCTGATCGCCGAGGGCAAGGTGCGTGGAGAGGTGTTGGACGCAGGCTGCGGCGAGGCGGCGACCTCGCTGTATCTGGCCGAGTTGGGACACACCACCGTTGGGCTCGACTCCGCGCCCAAGGCCATTGCGCTGGCGAAAGGCTATGCGGCCGAGCGCGGTCTGACGAATGCCAGCTTCGCGGTCGCCGACATCTCGGCCTTCACCGGGTATGACGGGCGCTTTGACACCATCATCGATTCGACGCTGTTCCACTCGATGCCGGTCGAACTGCGCGAGGGTTATCAGCGTTCGATCGTCCGGGCCGCCGCACCAGGGGCGCGCTACTACGTCCTGGTCTTCGATCGGGCCGCGTTCCCGGCGGAATCATCCGTCAAGGCGGTTACCGAAAACGAACTGCGGGATGTGGTTTCGAAGTACTGGTCCATCGATGAGATCCGCCCGGCGAAGATCTACGCGAACTTCAATGGATTCGAATCGGGTGTGGCGCGGGGCTTCGCCCGGCACCAGGTCGAGCCCGACGGCCGGTCATCGGTTGCGGCATGGTTGCTCTCGGCGCACCTGGCAGGCTAGCTGTCCAGGATGAACCGCTCGGGGTGGTGGTAGTCATTGGTGCGGGACTGGCCGGTGTCGAGGTGCGGCGGCGGAATCCATTCGGTGATTCCGTCGCTACGACGTTTTCGGGTGTTCCAGCCCTGTTGGAGCAGCCGATGATGCGGGCCGCAGGCGAAGGTCAGATTGTCGATGTCGGTGGGCCCATCGTCGCGCCAGTCGTCGACGTGATGTACCTGGCAGAGATAACCGGGCACCGTACATCCGGGCGCCGAACAACCGCGATCCTTGGCGTGTAAGACAATTCGTTGATCGGGAGTGGCGATCCGTTTGGAACGCCCGAGGTAGAGGGGACGGCCGCCGTCGTCGAATATCGCGAGGTAATGCAGGGCGTGGGCCGCCATCCGGATCAGATCGGGGATGGGCACCAGGTTGCCGCTACCCGATATCGCCCGCCCGGCCGCACTCCGCAGCTCGCTCAGCGTCGTCGAGACCACCACCGTGACGGGTAATCCGTGGTGTGAGCCCAGCTTGCCCGAGGTCAAGATGCTGCGTAGGCACGCCCGGAGCCCATCGTGGTTTCGCTGGGCGCAAGTTCGCGTGTCTCGCTCGGCGGCCGCTGAGTCGGGTTCACCTTCGGTCGTGGGAGATTCATCGCGAGGATCGCACATGCCTGGCGCCGCGAGCTTGCTCAGTACTGCGTCGAGATAGGCCCGGGTCTCCGGATCCAGCAGTCCGCTGACGGTGCTCATCCCGTCGGCTCCCTGGCGTCCGATCGATATGCCCCGCCTGCGGGCGCGGTCGATGTCGGAGAACCGGCCGTCGGGATTGATCAGAGCCGCGATCCGATCGGCGCCGGCGCGGAGTTGTTCCGGGCCGAACTCGGTTCCCATTGATGCCAGCCGCTCTTCGGCGGCGTCGCGGGTATCGGCGTCGACCGCGTCGGGTAAGACGTCGAAGAACCTGCGGATGATCCGCACGTGCTCGTCGCCCAGGCGGCCCTGTCGCAATGCGTGGGCGGCATGCGGAAGTAGGGGTTGTAGCGGCTCGCCGGTGAATGCACGCCGCGGGCCGAGATGTGCGGTGTCTGCGAGGCGGCGCCGGGCGGTTGCGGTACTTATCGAGAGGTGCCGTGCCAGCACCTCCGCGAATGATGTACCGCCCAGCTCGACCGGGGACCCGCGCTCCACCAGCCGGGCGGTCAGCGTGTGTGAGGCCGCGGCGATCTTGCGCTGCGCGACTTCCAGTTGCCTTAGTGCCGAGAGCAATTCGGGATTATTGAGCTCGTCGAACGACGACTCGACGACAGCCGTGGCCGTCGTCAGTAGATCGTCGATGGGACTCATGCCTGAAGGCTATGGACGACGACCGACAGCTGGCCGAGGTTATCCACAACCGCGATGGCTATCCACAAGTTCGACGAACCGCTTGTCGGATCTCAGAAGTTACGGTAGTCGCGCACGGGCATTCGTGATCCGTGCCGCTCCGGCTTGGGTGCCACGAGCTCGATGAGCCGAATGACGCGATAGCGTTGCCCGGCATAGGGTTCCAGGAGTTCCAGCATGCCGGCGTCGTCCGTTTTGTGGCCGGCGAGTGCGAAGCCCACCTGCCCGGCGATGTGGTAGTCACCGACGGGGACGGCGTCGGGATCACCGAGCGCGCGTGCTCGGATCTCGGCCTCGGTCCATGGCCCGACTCCTTGGATCGAGGTCAGGTGCTCCGGTTTGGTTTCCACGTCGACGGTGGCAGCGATGCGGATGGTGCGCATGCGGACCGGCTCGGCACCGGACTTGTGCCACTCCCATGACGGGATGTCGAGCCATTCCCGTTGGGGCGGTGGGACCTTAGCGCCGCCTAAGTCGGTGCCGACATGGTTGAGTAGATAGCGCCAGGCGCGCCAGGCCTCTGCGCCGGGCACCTTCTGTTCCAGCACGGCGGGGACGAGGGCTTCCCAGACGCGATCGCTAGCGCCGAGGCGGACGCCTTTCGCGCCGTGCACCAGCCGGGCGATGACATCGTGTTTCGGTGTCAGTGCCTCGGGCTCGTCGTCGGCGCCCAGCAGGCGTGGAAGGCGATCCAGCAGCCATTCGGCGCCGTCACCGTGGGCGCGGCCGACGACGGTCTTGTCTTCACGCGAGATCGTCAGCACGCCGGGGCCATCCGGGGTGTAGGAGCCCCGGGTGATGGATCCTCCGGGGGATACGCGATATGTCGGGTCGGTCGATCCGCGGCGGTGGATGCCGAGCGTGCGGCGAATATCCAAAGGCCACGGTGGAATCCACTCGCGGGTGAGTGGCGCTGCTAGGCCCCCGGGCAGAACTTCCAGCCGCCCGTCTCCTTTTTGAACTCGATGTCGTGCTTGCCCTTGGCATCGGTGATGTGAATGACGGCGGTGTCGTCATCAATCTCGAGGCCAGTGATTTTCGACGGGCCGTTATCGGCCTTGGTCAAGGCGTTGAGGTCGGGTGCCTGGCCGCTGCCCGCGATGTCCTTGAATGCCTCGCGGTACTTGGCGCAGAAGAAGGTGAGCATCTTCTTGAAGTCGTTGGCCTTGGCGGCATCGGCCATGCCGGAGATGGTCTGCTTGATCTGCTTGATGTCCTCGTCTTTGTTGGAGCCGGAGGAGCGAGGGGCATCGACGATCTGATCGCTGGCGGCGGTCGTCCGCTCGGTGCTGGAGTTGGTGGTGGTCAGGCCGAGCACCAGCAGCGCGATCAGGAAGATGCCGAGCGAGCCGCCGACGACGGCCAGGGCCTTCTGCTGTGGGGACATGGGTGGCCGGGGCGGCTTCGGGGTGGGGAAGTACCCGCCGGGGGGCTGACCATACTGACCGGGCTGGGGGTATCCCGGGAACTGCGGCTGAGGCTGCTGGTACTGGCCGTGGGGGTACTGCGGTTGCGTCATCTGTGTGTCTGTCCTAGCGCGGCGGCGGTCATGGCGTTCCCTGCCAGTGTGCCGGATGGGCGTGGTGCGGGTGGTTGTCACGCGGTTTCCGTGCCTGCCGAGGTGAGTGTCCCGTTTCTCCACACACCTCCCCGACATGTCCGAGATTCAGGCTTCAGCGGGCTGCGCTGTTAGTCTCCGAGGAACGCCGGAATTGGGACGCGGGGAGGCGTGCTCGACCGGTTGATCGCAAGGAAGCGCGAAAGAGCTGGTAGCGAGGCTGACGGAGAGATTAGTGCGCGGCGGAGAGATCAAGGCCTTAACGGGACTTCGCATCATCGCCGCGCTCTGGGTCGTGCTCTTTCACTTCCGGCCACTGCTGGAGGAAGCGGTCCCCGCATTCCGGTCCGCACTGACTCCCGTCCTCAACTGCGGCGCTCAGGGCGTCGACCTCTTCTTCATTCTCAGCGGATTCGTGCTGACCTGGAACTACCTGGATCGCATGGGGCACCGCTGGTCCACCAGGGAGACGCTGCACTTCCTGTGGCTGCGCCTGGCCCGGGTGTGGCCCGTCTACTTGGTCACCATGCACCTGGCCGCGCTGTGGGTCATCTTCACCATGCACGTTGGGCACATACCGCCGAAGGACGTCAACGGATACGACGCCATGAGCTATGTGCGTCAGCTCTTCATGGTGCAGCTGTGGTTCCGTCCGTACTTCGATCTGTCCAGCTGGAACGGTCCGGCGTGGTCGATCAGCGCCGAATGGCTGGCTTACCTGCTGTTCGGCGGCCTGGTCCTCGTCATCTTCCGGATGGCGCGCGCGACGCGGGCCCGCAGTCTGATGGTTCTGGCTGTGGTGGCCTCGCTGCCGCCGGTCGTCCTGCTGCTGCTGACCGGGCAGTTCTACACCCCGTGGAGCTGGTTGCCGCGCATCGTCATGCAGTTCACCGCGGGTGCGCTGGCCTGCGCGGCGGTCAGCCGGCTGCGGCTGACTCACCGTTCTCGCCATATCGCCGGCTATGTGGCGATAGCGATTATTGCGGCGATCGTGGGTGCGCTGTACTTCCTGGACGCTCATCCGATCTCCGGAGTGACCGATAGCAGCGGCGTGGTGGACGTCCTGTTCGTGCCGTTGGTGATGGCGCTGGCGGTGGGCATCGGCCCGCTGCCCACGCTGCTCTCGACGCGCATCATGGTCTACGGCGGACAGATCTCCTTCGGGCTGTACATGGTGCATGAGCTCGTGCATGTCTCATGGACATGGGCGACCAAGCAATTCGAGCTCTCGTTGACGGACTCTGGCGGCGGCTGGATCGTGGTCGGTCTGATTGCGCTCGCCGTGGTGCTGTCGATGGCCCTTTACCACTGGGTGGAGGAACCCGGGCGGCGGTGGATGCGCCGCATGATCGGCGTCACCAAGCCCGCCATCACCGACCATCACGCCGTGCACAACGGGCAGAAACATCGTGCACCCGCGGACCTGACCGAACCCGAGCGCGAGCGGGTTGCCGTCGGCTCGGTGGATGTAACGCGCCGTTAGTTTCAAACGAATAACGCTGTGCCGCAGTCGGGCTGAGGGCCCGTAAAATGCTGGGGACAGTGGAGGTAGCAGTGGTCCGTCTGGCGGCGTTCGTCATCGCATTCGCGTTTCTCTTCGGTGTGGCTGCTCAGCAGACTGCGCCCGTGCGCCCGTACCGTCTGCTCAATTCCGGATCCGGCCTCAACCATGTCGCGGTGGTCAGCGATTCGTACACCACCGGCACCAGAGAAGGCGGACTGGGCGCCAAGTCGTGGACATCGCTGACCTGGCGGATGCTGAGCCGTGAAGGCGTCCGGGTTACGGCAGACGTCGCGGCCGAAGGACGCGCCGGATACGGCGTGCGCGGTGACCATGGCAGCGTCTTCTCCGACCTCACCGGCCGGGTGGTGCACCCCGACGACGAGCTCGTGGTGTTCTTCGGCTCGCGCAACGACCAAGGCGTTGATCCCGACGTGTACGCCGAGGTGACCCGCAACACGCTGGCGTCGGCGCGGCGCATGGCCCCGGCGGCCAAACTGCTGGTGATCGGCCCACCCTGGCCGACGGCCGACGTCCCCGACGTGGTGCTGCAGCTGCGCGACATCCTGTACGGCGAGGCCCACGCGATCGGCGCATCCTGGGTGGATCCGTTGGCCGAACGGTGGTTCGTCGGGCGCCCGGAGCTGATCGGCTCGGATGGCGTGCACCCCAACGATGCCGGGCACGCCTACTTGGCCGACAAGATCGCCCCGCTCATCGGCACCCGGCTGACCCGTCGGCTCTGAGAGTAAGCAACAACTGCAACCAGTTCGTTGGTAGGGTTCAGGCATGACGCGGCTCGTGTTATTGACTGGAATTACCTTGGCTGCCTTCGTTTTTGCGGGCTGCGGCTCATCATCAACATCGACAGAGAAGACGCCCGTATCCACGTCGGCCGCGTCGTCATCGACTGCGCTCCCCGAGCCGTCTCACAAGGTGGTGCCGCCCGGTGGCGTCTACTGGAATCCGGTGACCCAGCAGCCGGAGGCGAAGCCCACTGAGATCGTGCTGACTCCCGCCGATGCCGGAGACATGCTCGTGGACATCACCTGGGACAGCTGGGCTCAGCAGCGGGCGACCGGGAAGGCCGTCCGCGCGACGAAGGACTGTGCTCCGGACTGCGCGACGGGTGGGACCACCCGTCGGGACGTCACGCTGCTTTTCGAGGCCTCGCAGGCACTCCCGGATGACAGTGGGTGGTGGCAGTTCACCAAGCTGGTCATCACGGACCGTGACGGCAAGGCTGAGACCGTCGACATGCCAGTGACCGCGCAGTAGCGCGGCCACCGAGTTGACCCGTTGGCTCTAGTCGGCGATCACGTCCAAGGTGCCGAACAGGGTGAGTCCCGCGGCGGGGGCCAGCGCGCTGGACGCCGCGTTGTCCACCTGGCACCGGTATTGCGGTTCATAACCCTGCGCGCAGGCATACCGAAACGCGGTGCGCACCAGCTGGCGGGCGTGCCCCCTGCCTCGGAAGATCGGCAGCGTCAGCACTCCGAGATCCATGATCGCCGCGTCGTCCCACTGATAGATGCTGGAGACGGCCACGAGGCGGCCGTTGTCGAAGGAACCGAACACCGCCCAATGGTCCAGTTCTACCTGCGCGTTATCCAAGTCCTGTTCCGAGGCAACCGATTCGAACGCTGTGAAGATGGCCGCGTCACCTGCCGTCAGCCGACGGATATCTCCGGTCGGTACCTCGGCGACGAGTGCGGCACGGGCGTCGTTGGTGAAGTAGAACAAGTTGTCCGCGCCGTGCATGGTGACGCCGGCCTTGTCCAGGCTGGCCCAGAAGTCGGATTCCGAAATCGATTGGGCGCCATTGATTCCGGTGCGCTTGGCGAGTTCCGGAACGAGAGCGACGCTGGTCTTGCCGTCCACCGTGTGCAGCACCATCAGCTGGCTGTCCTCGTCGAGGTCGGGGTAGACGGCGAGCTGGAAGTTCTCACCGCTGTGCAGGACAGTGCCGCGTCCGAGGTAGCTGCGCCAGAAGTCGGTGATGATCGGGGAGAAGTCAGGCATCTGCTCTATCTTGTGTGAGGTAATCGGTTATGGCGCAAACGGATCCAGAGTAGAGAGCGGGATGGAGTGGCGCCACCGAATATTGCGGTGATCCATCACGAATCAGGCCGCCTGCATCCCGAAGGACACAGGCGGCCTGATTCGTGATGGAGTTTTAGAGCGTCAGCGCATCAATGACGTCAGTAGTGGGTTGCCCGAGGTCTCGGCGCGCTTCTCCGGATCGGTGCAGTCCTTCCACTTTCCGTTTTCCTGCACGAACTCACGCTGCTGGTTGGCGGTCACGTCGTGACCCTGCGCGGTGACCGCCGCAGTCGCCGTCGGTCCGGTGACATTGATGTCCGAGACGTTGTAGGTGACGCCGGACAGCACCTCGCGCGCCGCGTTGCGGAACGAGGTCCGGTACGCCTTGTCGTCGTTGTTCTGGATCGCGGTGGTCAGTGCCTGGGTGGTGGGTCCGGAGACCCCTGCCGCCGAGGCGACCGCGCCGATCATTCCGGGCCCGTAGCCGGACACTTCACTGATCGGGGGGATCTGGTCTTCGGCGGACTTCGAGGCGATCGTGCCGCGGTACTTGTCGCAGAAGAATGTCGAGAGCGTGGCGTTGTCGAGCGACTTGATCGCCGAAGCCTCGCCGGAAATGATCTGCCGGATCTGCTGCTCATCGGCAGGGGCGGCGGCGGCCAACGCCGGTCCGCTGAGTGCGGCTGCCAGCGCGATCACGCCAGCGCCCATAAGGCGATTCTTCATCTAAAAGCTCCCATCGTCGGGTTTTGTCAAACCTTACCGAATGAAATGTCGCGCGTTCCTGCTTAGCTGTTACCGGTACATCGCGACCAGGAGCACCAGTGCTGCCAGCACGCCAATCAACATCACGGCCTTGCGCAGCTTCCAGACAAGAAGCAAAGCGATGGCGATGGCCGCGAGGGCGACAGGATTCGACGCGAGTTCAGAGACGGCCATACCTCCACCATGTCACGGTGGAGGGGCAACGCGCTGCTCCGCCATGCGTATGAAAAGGGCCCTGACCGGGGGTTCCTGGTCAGGGCCTTACTTCTAGCGTCGGGGTGGCGGGATTCGAACCCACGACCTCTTCGTCCCGAACGAAGCGCGCTACCAAGCTGCGCCACACCCCGCTTTGAAGCCACGCAAGGGTATCGCATCGAGGGCTTCGGTCGCGAATGCGTTGATCCCCGGGTGTGAAAACCGCGTGTGACATGCCCGTATTGTCGCGAGGCCTAGCCCCAGTGGCCGGTGTCCTCGAACGCGGCCAGACGCTCCGACGGCGCATTGAGATCGAATCCCTGCTCGGCGACCCAGGCGTCGTTGAAGTAGGTGTCGGCATACCGATCGCCGGTGTCGGCTAGCAGTGTCACCACCGACCCGGGGACGCCATCACGTGCCATCTCAGAAATGAGCCGGAAGGCGCCGCAGAGGTTGGTTCCCGTCGACGCCCCCACCCGACGACCCAACACTCTGCTGGCGTGTCTCATCACCGCCACCGAAGCGGCATCGGGTACCTGTTCCATGCGGTCCACCACGGTCGGCAGGAACGAGGATTCCACCCGGGGGCGTCCGATGCCCTCGATGCGCGACGAAATTCGGGTCACCACTTCATGTCCCGCTATGTATGACGGGTAGAAGGCCGAGTTGTCGGGATCCACCACGCACAATTGGGTGGGGTAGCGCCGGTACCGGATGTACCGCCCGATGGTCGCGCTGGTGCCACCGGTGCCCGCGCCGACCACGATCCACGTTGGCAGCGGGTGCTTTTCGTGATGCATCTGGTTGAAGATCGATTCGGCGATGTTGTTGTTGCCGCGCCAGTCGGTCGCTCGCTCGGCGTTGGTGAACTGGTCCAGATAGTGTCCACCGGTCTCGTCGGCGAGTCGCTGTGCCTCGGCGTACACCTGCTGCGCCTCATCGACGAAATGGCAACGGCCACCCTGAGACTCGATCAAGTCGATCTTGCTGGGGCTCGTCGAGGCCGTCATCACCGCGATGAACGGCAACCCCAGTAGTTGCGCGAAATAGGCCTCGGAGACGGCGGTCGAACCGGAGGAGGCCTCCACGATCGTGGTGCCTTCCCTGACGAACCCGTTGCACAGCGAGTACAGGAAAAGTGAACGCGCTAAACGATGTTTGAGACTCCCCGTGATGTGGGTGGACTCGTCCTTGAGATACAGCTGCACATCCACGGTGTCGGCCCAGGCCGCCGGCAACGGATATCGCAGCAGATGGGTGTCGGCGCTACGGCGTGCATCCGCCTCGATCAACCGGACCGCGTTATCGGCCCACACGCGGCTCACGTCACTGCGCGGTGGCGCTGGGCAGCCGGTCGCCTGATTCGGCGTCGGCCCCTTGGCCGCGGATGCGCGCGGGCACCAGGGTTAGCAGCGTCGCTTCCGGACGGCAGAAGAACCGCATCGGCGCGAACGGTGATGTCCCGATACCCGCCGACACGTGCAGCTGCATATGCGAACCCCACTGCGACGGGCCCTTCACTCGGGAACGGTCCAGCTCGCAGTTGGTGACGATCGCCCCGTAGAACGGCAGGCACAACTGCCCGCCATGGGTGTGACCGGCCATCACCAGCTGATAGCCATCCTCGGCGAAGCGATCCAGCACCCGCGGCTCGGGTGAATGGGTCAGCCCGAGTCGCAGCGTGGCCAGCGGGTTCGGCATTCCGGCGATGGTGTCGTAGCGGTCCCGCTGCAGATGCGGGTCGTCCACCCCGGCGGCCGCGATCCGCACCCCGGCGACCTCCAGCTCGTGACGGGTGTGGGTCATGTCGTGCCACCCACGCTCGGTGAACGCGGCGCGCAGATCCTGCCACGGCAGCGGTTCGCCGTGCGTGCGCTCATCGCTCTTGTAGAGGTACTTGGCCGGATTCTTCAGGCGCGGACCGAAGTAGTCGTTGCTTCCGAAGACGAAAAGCCCGGGGACCGAAAGCAAATCGCCGAGTGCCTGGACAACCGAGGACACCGCCTTGGGGTGGGCCAGGTTGTCGCCGGTGTTGATCACCAAGTCCGGCTGCCATTGCGCCAGCTCGCGCAACCAGGCCTGCTTAAGGCGCTGACCGGGCCGCATGTGGATGTCGCTGATGTGCAGCACGCGCAGCGGAGAGGCCCCGGGATCGAGTACGTCCATCGTCGCCTCACGGATGGTGAACGCGTTGCGTTCGATGATCGACGCGTATCCGATGCCAAGCGCGGCCGAACCTGCCGAGTACGCCGCGGCCCGCTTGATAACCGTGTTGAACGACGTGTTCATCATCCGAGAGTAACTCTGAAAGCTGAGTGACCCCTGATCACCTGCGCGAAACGTGGCGTATTTCTCGTCAAAGACTCCAGAGCTAGATCACGGGGGCGGCGCGAGCACCGGCACAGTGATCGGCGGCAGGCCGGGAATGTTGACGACCGTGGTGGTCATCTCGCCCGGCGGGCCGCCCAGGCCCGGAATGACGATCGGCGGCGGCGCCGGCGGGATGCCGTTACTCAACAAGATGGTGACGATGGAGCCGGGGATGGTGGTCCCGGACGGGCTGGTGCCGACAACCTCGTTGAACGGCGCGGTGCTGTTCACCACGCTGGCCTGATCGGCCACCTTGAACCCGGCCTTCTTGAGGGCGTCACGCGCCTCGCTCTCGCGCAACCCGTTGATGCTGGGCACCTTGGAACCCGGACCGCCCTCGACATACCGCGGTTCGGTGGGCGGCAGGGCGGTGGGGCCGTAGTTCTCGGCAATCGGCTTCATGGCCTCGAACCAGGCCCGCGCCGGCTCATTACCGCCGTACAGGTTTCCGTCGCCGCACTTGCGCAGCGGGAACGAGCACAGATCACCGGGGGTCGTGGAGTCGTCGAAGATGTAGCTCGCCCCGGCCAGGTTGTTGGTAAATCCCAGGAACGCCGAAGAGCGATGTGCCTCAGTGGTTCCCGTCTTACTGGACAACGGCAGGCCCCAACCGACCGAACCCGCCGAACCTGCGGCGGTGCCGCCGGGCTGGTCGTCCTTGCTCAGGGCGTTCGCGAGAGTGTTGGCCAATCCGGTAGGCACCGCCTGCTCGCACGACTCGGTGGTCGTCGGTACCTCTTTGCCGTGGCGGTCGAAGACCTTGTCGATCGGATTGGGCGGGCACCACTTGCCGCCCGAGGCCAAAGTGGCAGCCACATTCGATAATTCGAGGGCATTGACCTGGATGGGGCCCAGTGTGAATGAGCCCAGGTTGTACTTTTTGATGTAATCGGCCAGGCTCTCGTCGCCCTCGGGGTCGTAGGGCTTGGCGGTGCCCGCCTGTGCGTAGGAACGCATGCCCAGCTTCACGGCCATATCGACCGCCTTGGACACACCGATCGACTGAATCAGCTTGGCGAAGGCGGTGTTCGGCGAGGTCGCCAGGGCGTCGGTCACGCTCATCGGGGAACGGTAGTTGCCGACGTTCTTGACGCACCAGGTGTCCTTGGGGCAGCCCTTGGTGCCGTCGCTGCTGCCGAGCCCCTTGGCCGCGAAGGTGGGCGGCACGTCGAGCACGGTGTTGATACCCATGCCCATATCCATGGCCGCGGCGACCGTGAAGATCTTGAAGATCGATCCGGCGCCGTCGCCGACGAGCGAGAACGGCTGCGGCTGCATGGTCTCGTTGGTCGCGCCATCCAGACCGTAGGTACGGCTGGAGGCCATCGCCAGGATGGGGTGGCTGGTCTGCCCGGGTTTGATGACGCTCATGACGTCGGCGACACCGTTGAGGCCCGGATCGGCGACGTGCGAGACCGCTTGTTTCACCGAGTTCTGCACATCGGGGTCCAGGGTGGTGCGGATGAGGTACCCACCCTTCATCACCTGGTCCTTGCTGATCCCGGACTTGGCCAGGTAATCGAGCACGTAATCGCAAAAGAACGCACGGTCGCCGGCGGCGATGCAGCCGCGCGGCAGCTCATTGGGCTGGGGCAGCACGCCGAGGGGCTGCGCCCTGGCGGCCACTAGCTCGGCCTTCTTGTCGGGGGCGTTGGCGATCATGGTGTCGAGTACCAGGTTGCGGCGCGCCAGCGCGCGTTCGGGATTGACGTAGGGATTAAGACCAGAGGTGGACTGCACCATGCCCGCCAACAGCGCCGCCTGCTGCCAGTTCAGGTCCTTCGCGTCGACCCCGAAGTAGGTCTGTGCGGCATCTTGCACACCGAAGGAGTTGTTACCGAAGGACACCAGGTTCAGGTACCGGGTCAGGATCTCCTGCTTGGTAAAGGTGCGGTCCAGCCGCAGCGCCATCCGGATCTCGCGCAGCTTGCGCGCGGGGGTGGTCTCGATGGCGGCCTTGCGTTCGGCGTCGGTCTTGGCCACCACCAGCAGCTGGTAGTTCTTCACATACTGCTGCTCGATCGTCGAACCACCGCGGGTGTCCTCGTCGCCGGAGGCGTACCCGGCCAGGCCGCCCAGCGTGCCCTTCCAGTCGACACCGTTATGCGAGGTAAACCTCTTGTCCTCGATAGACAGCAGGGCCAGCTTGATGGTGTCGGCGATCTGATCGGCGGGCACCTCGAAACGCCGCTGTGTGTAGAGGTACGCGATCTTGTTGCCCTTGGCGTCTTCCACCGTGGTGACCGCGGGTACCTCACCCTCGAGCAGCTGGGTGGAGCCGTTGGCCACCACATCGGATGCCCGATTGGATGCCAACCCGAAGCCGCCCGCGAAGGGGAACATCAGTCCGGCCAAGATCACCGCCGCGATAAGCCCGCAGCCCGCGAGCTTGGCGAGGGTCACCGTCTCGGGCGGGCGTTCTGACATACGCACAGGGTAACTGGCGTCCCCGGGGGTGTCTGCGGGTAGTTGATCGGTAACGCGAGGCTCCGAAACGGCGATGAAAAGACGTTGTCGGCACAACCGTCCCAAAAAATTCGGATCAGGTGTTGCGTTGGAGATCCCTGACCACTAACTTGATCTCACGGTGTGATTCAAGTTACACACCGAGCGGACTGTGGCCCACGCCTCTTGCGGGCCACCAGTGACAGAAGGGATAGCCAGTGTCAGCTTCAAGGCCTGCCATGAGTGCTTTACATACAGTGGGATCGATCGATGGTGGAGAAGCACGCATTGCCTGGGTCTCACAGGCCAGATGCAGACAAGGCGATCCCGACGAGTTGTTCGTCCGCGGAGCGGCACAGCGTAAGGCCGCAGTTATCTGCCGGCACTGCCCGGTGATGATGGAATGTGGTGCCGACGCCCTCGATAACCGGGTGGAATTCGGCGTATGGGGTGGACTGACCGAACGGCAGCGCCGCGCGATGCTCAAGGCTCACCCTGAGGTGGAGTCCTGGTCGGACTTCTTCGCCGCGCAGCGCAAGCACAAGAGCGCCGTCTAACACAGCGCCGTCCAATACCTAGCGCCGAGCGCGCGCTCAGGCACCCCGATCCGCGAGGATTGGAGCACCTGAGTGCGCGCTCGTTGCGTTTTTAGGAAGCGACGCCGGTGATCTGATCGGCGATGGCGCGCAGCGCGTCCACATCGGAGACATCGAACGGGAGCGAGGGCACCCCGACGATCGGGACGGTGGGGTTGGCGCTCGTGAACCGCGACAGCAGCCGGATCTCCCGCTTGGCGGTCGCCGCGCGCTCGGCATGCACCCGCAGCACCGCCCCGGGGAGGCTGTATTCGCCCGACTCCTCGAGATTGTCCGCGACATCGATGGCGCGCTCGACGGTCAGGCTCGACAGCGTGGGGTGGGTGCGGTTGAGGATCAGGCCTGCCAGCGGCATGCCCTCCTGGCTCAGCCGCTCGACGAAGAAGGTGGCCTCACGCAGCGCATCGGGTTCGGCGGCCGACACCACGATGAATTGGGTGCTGCGCCGACGCAGCAGCTCGTAGGTGCGGTCGGCCTTCTCGCGGAAGCCTCCGAACGTGGAGTCCAGTGATTGCACGAACAGTGAAGCATCGGAAAGCAATTGCGATCCGAGCACCGTCGACAGCGCCTTCATCGCCAGCCCGACGGCTCCGGTGACGATTCGCCCCAGGCCACGGCTAGAGCCCAGCAGCATCTTCCAGAGGCGTCCATCCATGAAGCTGCCCAACCGCTTGGGCGCGTCCAGGAAGTCAAGGGCGTTGCGGGACGGCGGGGTGTCCACCACGATCAGGTCCCACTTGTCTTCATGGAGAAGCTGTCCCAGCTTCTCCATGGCCATGTATTCCTGCGTGCCCGACATGGAGGTGGCGACGGTCTGATAGAACTTGTTGTCCAGAATCGATTGTGCGCGATCGGATCCCGCATGCTGGACCACCAGCTCGTCGAAGGTGCGACGCATATCCAGCATCATCGCGTACAGCTCACCCTTGACGCCCTCGACGTGCACCTGCTGCGGGGTGTTGCCCAGTGCCTCGATGCCTAGTGACTGCGCCAACCGGCGTGCCGGGTCGATGGTGAGCACCACGACGGTGCGGCCGTACTCCGCGGCGCGGAGCGCGACCGACGCGGCGGTGGTGGTCTTGCCGACACCGCCTGCGCCACAACAGACCACGACGCGGTTCTTGCGGTCTTCGAGAATGGCCGCCATATCCAAGACGGCAGGTGTGTTGCTCATCGGACTCCCTGCTCGGCCAGGCTCTCGGCCAGTTCGTAGAGGCTACCCAGGTCGACGCCGTCGGCCAGGGTGGGCAATTCCAGTCGAGGTATCTGCAGCTCGCCAAGCAGCTCTTCACTCTCGGCGCGTGCACGCATCCGTGTCGCGTGCTCGATCGTCTCGGTGAGTAGACCGGCGAAGTCCGCGTCGGAGAGAGTTACGTTGTTATCGGTCAACGCCTTACGCACCTCGTCGGCGTCGATGACGCCCTCGGCAGCCTTGTCCAGATCCGTGGGCGACAGGTGCGGCACTACGGTTCGGTTGACGATGACGCTGCCGATCGGCAGGCCCATCCCGCTCAGTTCGGCGATGGCCTCGGCGGTTTCCTGCATGGGCAGTGCCTCCAGCAGGGTCACCAGGTGGATCGCCGTCTGGTCCGAGTGCAGCAGCCTGCGCACTCCCTCGGACTGGGAGTGGATAGGGCCGCCCTTGGCGATATCGGACAGTGCCGACGTCACGTCGAGGAAGCGGGCGATCCGGCCGGTGGGCGGGGCATCGACCACGACGGCGTCGTACACATGCCGTCCGGACTTGTCGACGCGGACGATGCACTCCTTGATCTTTCCGGTCAGGATGACGTCTCGCAGACCCGGCGCGATCGTGGTGGCGAACTCTATGGCCCCGATGCGCTTCATCGCACGCCCGGCCAGACCCAGGTTGTAGAACATCTCGAGGTACTCCATGAACGCCGTCTCGATCTCGACGGCCAGGGCGTTCACCGCCCCGCCGCCCTCGGCGGTGGCGATCTTGAGTTCCTTGGGCGCCAGCGGAGGTACGTCGAAAAGCTGGGCGATGCCCTGCCTGTTTTCGACCTCGACCAGCAGTACCTTGCGGCCGCCCGCGGCCAGCGCAAGGGCTAGGGCCGCGGCGATGGTGGACTTTCCAGTCCCGCCCTTGCCGGTCACAAAGTGCAGTCGTGCATTCGCGACTCGTGCGGGCCAGGCATCTGACAAGGGCCCCGCCGCCGCATCGCTGGGGGAGTCAGGGGAAGTGTTCACCACGCACGCATGCTAACCGTCCATGATCGACTGCCAACGACGAACGCCCTAGGGTGCGTATATGACCGAACGCACCGCATGGGAGTACGCCACCGTCCCGCTGTTGACACATGCCACCAAGCAGATCTTGGACCAGTGGGGAAGTGACGGCTGGGAGCTGGTGAGCGTGCTACCCGGACCCACCGGTGAACAGCACGTCGCCTACCTGAAGCGGTCGAAATGAGCACCCATAGCGCCCGGCTCGCCGAGCTCGGAATCGAACTGCCCGCCGTCGCGGCGCCCCTGGCCGCGTATCAACCCGCGGTACGCAGCGGCAATCACGTCTATACCTCCGGGCAGCTGCCGATCGTGGACGGCAACCTGGTCGCCGCGGGCAAGGTCGGGGCCGAGGTCACGCCGGAGGATGCCAAGGCACTGGCCCGTACCTGTGCCCTCAATGCGGTCGCCGCGGTGGACGCGCTCGTCGGGATCAACAACGTCGTGAAGGTGGTCAAGGTCGTCGGATTCGTCGCCTCGGCACCCGGGTTCACCGGCCAGCCCGGCGTGGTGAACGGAGCATCGGAGCTGCTGGGCGACGTGTTCGGGGACGCGGGTGTGCACGCGCGCTCGGCCGTGGGTGTGGCGGAGCTGCCGATCAACGCCCCGGTGGAGGTGGAGATCGTGGTGGAGGTCAGAGCGGAAGCCTCCGCCTGATGACCCACCCGGCCTACGGGCAACTGCGTCCGGTCACCGAGACCGCTTCGGTGCTGCTGGCCAATAACCCCGGGATGATGACGCTGGAAGGCACCAATACCTGGGTGCTGCGCGCGCCGGGCAGCGACGAGGTCGTCATCGTCGACCCCGGGCCGGGTGTCGCCGCTGGTGACCCCGATGTGCACGTCGAGGAACTGGCGAAGATCGGCAAGGTGGCTCTGGTTTTGGTGAGTCATCGGCATTTCGATCACACCGGTGGTGTCGACCGTCTGGTCGAGCTGACCGGTGCGCCGGTGCGCGCCGCCGACCCGGCGTGGCTGCGCGGCGATTCGGTGGCGCTCTCCGACGGCGAGCGCATCGACGTCGCGGGCTTGTCGATCTCGGTGCTCGCGACCCCCGGGCACAGCGACGATTCGGTGTCTTTCGTTCTCGATGACGCGGTATTGACCGCCGACACCATCCTCGG
The DNA here is from genome assembly GCF_004924335.1 of Mycobacteroides salmoniphilum. Classification (NCBI taxonomy): domain Bacteria; kingdom Bacillati; phylum Actinomycetota; class Actinomycetes; order Mycobacteriales; family Mycobacteriaceae; genus Mycobacteroides; species Mycobacteroides salmoniphilum. The sequence continues at coordinate 353,725 of NZ_CP024633.1, forward strand.
GCGGGGGACCACTGTCATCGCGCAGGACGGCGGCGGCCTCGGTGACTACCTGGAGTCACTGAAACGCCTTGAGGGCCTGGGCAAGCGCACCGTGCTGCCCGGTCACGGTCCCGAGCTGGGCGACCTTTCGGCGGTATCGGCCGAGTATTTGGCGCACCGCGAGCAGCGTCTTGAGCAAGTGCGCGGGGCACTGGCCGCATTGGGTGAAGATGCCTCGGCTCGGCAGGTTGTCGAATTCGTCTACACCGATGTGGACCCGTCGCTGTGGGGCGCCGCCGAATGGTCGGTGCAGGCGCAGCTGGACTACCTGCGCGCTGTTTAGTCGGCGGTGAACCCCATCCCACTGGCCCTCGCGGGCTCGCTCAGCTGGGGCGTCAGTGACTTCATCGGCGGACACGCGAGCAAGCGGCGTTCCACGCTCGCCGTACTCGCGCTCAGCCGGCCCGTCGGGCTGGCCGTGGTGGGTTTGGTGGCTGTGCTTACCGCGTCCACGCATTTCGACGGCCGCACGCTGCTGGGAATGCTGTCCGGCCCAGCGGCTTTCACGGCTCTATACGCGTTGTACCGCGCGCTTGCCATCGGTCCGATGGGGGTCGTTTCGCCCATCGCGGCGGTAGGTGCGGTGGTACCGGTCATCTGGGGCGCCATGATCGGACAGTCACTGTCGGGGCTGACGTATCTGGGGCTGGCCGGCACACTCGTCGGCGTCATGTTGGCCTCGGCCTCGCAAGGACTGGACGGACGGCGTCCGGGGCGACAGGTGCTCATGTGGTCGTTCTTTTGCACGGTGATGTTCGGGGTCTGCATGATCCTGCTGGCCGAGGCAGGCAGGTATCACCCCGTGGAGGCGGTGGTTGTTTCCCGCGCCACCGAGGTGATGCTGATCCTGGTGCTGGGGGCGTTCAACTGGACGAGCCTGCGGCAGAACCTGCGCCCGCCGTTCGGTGTGGTGCCCCTCGCCGGGTTGCTCGACACGTCGGCGATCCTGCTGTTTACCTACGCCTCGTCGCGCGGAAGCCTGGGTGTGGCGGCGGTGCTGTCCTCGCTGTACCCGGTGGTGACGGTGCTCATTGCCCGCCTCATGCTCCACGAGCGGCTGAGCCGGATTCAGCAAGCCGGTGCGGTACTGACGCTGGTGTGCGTCGCGGTGGTGGCGTTCAGCGCATCACGTTGATGCACGAACCGCTAGCGCGCGCGGCGAGCCAGACGCTCCGAGTCTGAGATCAGGACGCTTTTGCCCTCTAGCCGGATCCAGCCGCGGTGCGCGAAATCGGCCAGTGCCTTGTTCACGGTCTCGCGGGACGCACCTACCAGCTGAGCGATCTCTTCCTGCGTCAGGTCGTGCGTCACGCGCAGCGAGCCGCCCTCCTGGGTGCCGAACCGCTGGGCCAGCTGCAGCAGCTGCTTGGCGACGCGACCGGGCACATCGGTGAAGATCAAGTCAGCGAGATTGTTGTTGGTGCGGCGCAGGCGGCGGGCCAACACGCGCAGTAGCTGCTCGGCGATCTCCGGGCGGTCGCCGATCCAGGCGCGTAGCGCGTCCCGGTCCATCGATACCGCGCGCACCTCGGTGATGGTGGTGGCGCTGGACGTCCGGGGCCCGGGGTCGAAGATCGACAGCTCACCGAACATGTCCGACGGGCCCATGATCGTCAGCAAGTTCTCACGGCCGTCGGGAGATCGGCGCCCGATCTTCACCTTGCCCGTGATGATGATGTACAGGCGGTCGCCAGGCTCGCCCTCGGCGAACACCGTATGCCCGCGCGGAAAGTCAACTGGCTGCAGCTGCTTCGTCAGCGCCGAGATGGCACTCGGTTCGACACCCTGGAAGATTCCGGCCCTGGCCAGGATCTCGTCCACGTTTGCCCCTTACCCAAATTCGTTGGTCATGCTTGCGCTGGCCTGCTCGACATGAGTCTAGAGGCCAAGTCGCTAAAGAACGTGATCCAAGCTACACCGCTGCCCCACCGGCACGCAGTGAATCCACCACCGAATGCCGGGAGCGCATGGAGTGCACACCCTCGTCACGCAGGCTGGAGGTACCGCCCGTTCGCGGGGGCTTGGTGGACGAACCGTTGACTCGTGGCTGGTTGTAGCCGTTTGTGGTGGCCTGGTACACCGCCTCCAACGACGGCTCGATGCGTTGCAACTGACGCCGGTGCAAACCCTCGATGGCCGACGGCATGCCGTCGCGCGCGAGCCGATTCATATCCGATGGACCTGCTTGGTCCAGAAAATCGGCGACCTCACTTGGTTGCAAGGTATGCCGCATCAACCCGGCTTCCAGCCTTCCCAGCCCAAGGCTGGCAAGCATGAGAAGTCCGGGTACCAACAAACCGAATAGGCCCGACACGGGTTGAAGTAAACACGCCCAAGATCTCGACGAGGTCACGAAAAACAACCGGTTTGTCCTGCGCAAGGGTGCAATCGGTGGGCGTACTCGCCCCTGCGGTGTCTCAGCCTCCCGCTACCCTGGGCTTGTGTCTGTGACCGGATCGGCCTCTAAGCCCAGAGCGAAATTGACGGCGAAGACGTCAGCCCCGGTCCGAGCACGGAAGGCTGAGACGCACACGGGACTGGTCCGTCGTGCGCGACGGATGAATCGCACCCTGGCGCAGGCATTTCCACATGTCTACTGCGAACTCGATTTCACCACGCCGCTGGAATTGACGGTCGCCACCATCTTGTCGGCGCAATGCACCGACGTCCGGGTCAACATGGTGACCCCCGCGTTGTTCGCCAAGTACCGCACTGCCGAGGACTACGCCGGGGCCAATCGGACCGAACTCGAGGAAATGATCCGTACCACCGGTTTCTACCGGAACAAGGCGAACTCGATCATCGGGCTGGGAACCCAGCTGGTGGAGCGATACGGCGGTGAAGTGCCGCCGCGCCTGAAGGACTTGGTCACCCTGCCCGGCATTGGCCGTAAGACGGCAAACGTTGTTCTGGGCAACGCCTTTGACATCCCGGGCATCACCGTCGACACGCATTTTGGGCGGCTGGTGCGGCGTTGGGGATGGACCGAGGAAGAGGACCCGGTCAAGGTCGAGCACATCGTCGGCGAGCTCATTGAGCGCAAGGAATGGACCTTGCTCAGTCATCGGGTGATCTTCCACGGTCGGCGCGTATGTCATGCCCGTAAGCCGGCCTGCGGGGTGTGCGTACTGGCCAAGGATTGTCCGTCATACGGATTGGGCCCGACAGATCCCGAGCTGGCGGCGCCGCTGGTGAAGGGTCCGGAAACCGAGCACTTGCTGGCCCTGGCCGGGTTGTGACGTGGCTCGGCTCAGCACCGGGGCACGGTGGACGATTGCCGGGATGGTGCTGGTCGCCGCACTGATCACCGTCATGCTGTCGCAACAACACGATGAGCGGCAGCGCGGGCCGCGGGGCCAGGATCTTGTCGCCGCCCGGGAACGTCGAGACGCCGACACCCCCGAAGCACTCGCGGAGTTGCGCCGTCAGGCGCAACTGCCGCCATGTCCGACCGCGGGCAGTGCCCCGGGGATGCCGGAACTGGCCGGGATAACGCTCGAATGCAGTGGGGTCAGGGTGCCGGTGGGTGCTGTGCTTGCCGGGCGTCCGGTGGTGCTGAACCTGTGGGCCTACTGGTGTGGTCCGTGTGCCGATGAGCTGCCGGCGATGGCCGAGGTGCAGCGCCGCGCGGGTGACAAGCTGACCGTTGTGACGGTGCATCAAGACGAGAATGAGGCCGCCGGGCTGGCCAAGCTCGCCGAGCTACACGTCCGGCTGCCGATGATCCAGGATGGAGCCCGGCGAATCGCGGCGGCACTGAAGTCACCGAATGTCATGCCCACAACAATTTTGATCCGTGCGGACGGTAGCGTTGCCCGAGTGCTACCGCGTTCGTTCACTTCGGCGGATGAGATCGGTGCCGAGGTGGAGCAAGCGTTGGGAGTGAGGTTCTAGGTCGTGACTGCCGATGGGCCGCATGCGCGAAGAGGATTGGCGACGGCGCCGTTGACGCCCAGCGCCGCTCCCGACTGGATGCGACCGCTGGTGGACAACGCCGCGGGTGTCAAAGACATCTATGGCCGAGGTGTGCACCCCGCGATCAAGGCGGTGCTGCGGGCGCGCAAGCTGCCTTCGTCCGGTCGGCCGGCGGCCGTCTTGGTGTTGGTATCCGCCGACGGAACGATCACCGATCCCACCGAGGCAGATCTGTTGCTCACGGTGCGGGCATCGACCTTGCGTCAGCACAGCGGCCAGGTGTCGTTTCCCGGCGGCGCTACCGATCCCGGTGACGGGGGACCGGTAGGAACGGCATTGCGTGAGGCACACGAGGAGACGGGGCTGGACCCCATCCGCGTGCAACCGCTGACGGTGATGGACCCGCTGTTCATTCCTCCGTCCGGTTTTCACGTCTCGCCGGTGCTTGCGTACTCACCCGATCCGGGTCCTGTCCTCGCCGTCGATCCGGGCGAGACCGCCGAGGTTTCGCGCGTGAAGATCGGTGACCTCGTCAACCCTGCGAATCGGATCATGGTGACCAAGAAGACTTTTGGTATTCGTTACAGCGGCCCGGCCTTCCTGCTGCCGGGGATGCTGGTGTGGGGCTTCACCGGGCAGATCATCGCGGCGATGCTGGAAGTGTCCGGCTGGGCGCAGCCATGGGACACTCGTAACCTTCGTGATCTTGATGAGCTACTGGCCGAGCACCTGGGAGGGTCGGTATGAACCTGAATCCATCGCAGTGGCTTGATATCGCCGTCGTCGCCGTCGCGTTCATCGCGGCCGTATCCGGATGGCGTTCCGGCGCATTGGGTTCCCTGATGTCCTTCGTCGGGGTGATTCTGGGCGCGGTGGCGGGGATCATGCTGGCCCCGCATGTGGTGGGCAACCTGGAAGGGGCGCGCACCAAGCTGTTCGCCTCGCTCATGCTCATCCTGGTGCTGGTGGTCATCGGCGAGGTCGCGGGCGTGGTGCTGGGCCGCGCCATGCGCGGCGCCATCAAGAATCGGGCGCTGCGTGCCGGCGATTCGGTGGTGGGGGTGGTGCTGCAGGTGGCCGCCGTCCTGATTGCCGCATGGCTGCTGTCCATCCCGATGCAAAGCTCTGCCCAGCCGAATATCTCTGCGGCAGCGCGTGAATCGAAGGTGCTCAGCCAGGTCGACAAGTACGCCCCAGACCAACTCCGCAAGGTTCCCAACGATCTGTCGAAGCTGCTGGATACCTCCGGGCTGCCCAGTGTGTTGCAGCCTTTCGGCAAGACCCCCATTGCGGCCGTCGACGCTCCCGAGTCAACCCTGGCCGACGGGCCGGTGGTGCGTGGAGCCGAGCCGAGCGTCGTCAAGATCAAGGGCATCGCCCGCAGCTGCCAAAAATCGCTCGAGGGAACCGGATTCGTCATCGCCCCGCACCGGGTGATGTCCAATGCCCACGTGGTGGCCGGCACGAACAGCGTCACCGTGGAGTCGGCAGGGCAGACCTTCGACGCCAGCGTGGTGGCCTACGACCCCGGTGCGGACATCTCGATCCTTGCTGTTCCGGATATGCCGGCGGCGCCGCTGGTCTTCGCGCCCAAGCCCGCCAAGACCGGGGACGACGCCATCGTGCTGGGCTACCCGGGCGGTGGGAACTACAGGGCGACCCCGGCGCGGGTCCGCGAGATCATCGAACTGAATGGCCCAGACATCTACCGGTCCACCACGGTCACCCGAGAGGTGTACACCGTCCGGGGCTCAGTGCTCCAAGGCAATTCGGGCGGTCCGCTGATCGACACGGAAGGTCGGGTGCTCGGCGTGGTCTTCGGGGCGGCGATCGACGATGACGACACCGGATTTGCGCTCACCGCCAAGCAGGTCAAGGATCAGCTGGCTAAGGCGGAGCTTGTCCAGCCCGTCGGTACCGGCAGTTGCATCTCCGCTCCCGAAGCCAGCAAGTCGCCGGAGCAGCCCGTCAATGGGCCGCAGTCACCGGCGCCCAACAAAACTCCGTAGGTGTTCGTTGACGGTGGCGGGATCTTCCTCGTGGCCGTAGTGACCCACCCCGCGCAGCGCCGCGAACTGGCCGTTGGGTGCGAATCGAAGTGACCGATGCACCGGGTCGGCAAGCACGTAGGGATCGGTATCGCCGCGCATGTGCAGCACGGGGACAGACAGTTCGCGGTTCATTGAGCGCATGAAACGCCAGCCTTCGCTGCGCAATTGGCTGCGCACAGCCCACCGCTGATACTCCAGCGCGCAATGAGCCACACCCGGGATGGCGATGGCGGTGCGCAGCTGGCTGATGGTCTCGGCGAAATCCTCGGTGGTGGTCCACTGCGCGCCGGCCCGCGAGCGCACCAGACGTTCCAGCTCGGCACCGCGATGACGTGTCAGGGTGCGCTCGGGGAGGATCGGCACCTGGTAGCGCATCAGTGAAGGCAGTAGCGCCCCACGCTGTCCGGTTCCGCGGAATGTGGAGGTGCGTAAGGCGATCGGGTGCGGCGAGCTCACCACCGCGATGGCATCGACAAGGCGCGGATGCAGGTTGGCGGTGGCCCAGCAGACCAGCCCGCCCTCGGCATGCCCGACCAGCGTGGCCGACGTGTGGCCCAGGGCGCGAATCAATCCGGCGGTGTCGCCGGCCAATGTCCATCCGTCGTATCCGCGCGGTGGCTTGTCACTGCCCCCGTAGCCGCGCAGATCGATCGCCACCACGCGGGCATCCGTCAGTTCGCGAAGCTGATGACGCCATGACCACCAGAAGGAACCGAATCCGTGCAGCAGCAATACGAGTGGTCTGCTGGTGACGGGTGTGTTCGGCGGGTTGGCGTCTTCGTTGTTGGTGGCCTCCACCACGTGAAACCGAATTCCGTTGGCATGCACGTCGGAATGACGCCATGGGCCGACGATGCGGACCACGGACGGGTCGGGGTGGCGGGCCGTCTGGTCAAACAGCATGGATGTGTCGGTATCGAGCCGACGTCAGTCAGCTACCAGCCCGACGGGTCTGCGGGCTTGGCCGACTTGGTCAGTGCGGGGGTCTCGTCGTCTCGTGAGGTGAACACGGTCCGTGTTTCCTTGACGGAGGCGATGGTGTCGCGTGGTCCTCGGATTCGTCTGACCTGCAGGAAACCGATCAGCACCGCGAGGACGGCGACGAACACCATGGCGGCGAAGATGATCAGGTAGGCGGCCCAGGCGGGTAGCCAGATCTTGAGGATCTCGGCGGCGAAAAAGAAGAAGAAGAACGTCGAGTAGAACAGGACCACGAGAGCGGCGATGAAGAAAACGCTGCCCGCAACGCCCTTCTTGACATCCCGGACGACCTCGGCGCGGGCCAGCTCCACCTCGGCGCGCACCAGGGCCGAAACCTGGGCGGTGGCATCACGGACGAGATTGCCGATGGTGGGTTCGCCGGTCCCGGTCGCGTTCGGATCGGACAGCGGAATGGCGGCGACGGTGATCGGAACACCATTGCTGTCCGTGCGGTGGTTGCGGCTTCCAGGGCTGCTCACTGTGCTCCCTCCGTGTCCCCTTGCGGGTCCGGTGTGATGTCGTGCGGCCTATGTTGCCACGTCGGTGGCGCCGGGGATGCGGCGCGTCTGACGGGGGGCGTCGTTACCCAATCGATAGCACTGTGACAGAAGTGACCAGTGTGAATCTTGTTTAGAATGATGGCAGGCATGGCCGACGGGGGAGAGATGCGGCCGGAATGAGAAAGGCTGCACCGATGAGCCGCATGCGCGAAGAGACCAAGGCGCCGATGAGGTCCCCTGGGCGGCGTTTGCGGTACGGGTTGCCGGTCCTGATCGCACTGTTCGGCCTCGTCACGGGCGTGATTCCGGCTGGTGCGGCTCCCGCCGCCGGCGCCGATGACAAGGTGCCCATGGGTGGCGGCGCCGGGCTGATCATCAACGGCGACACCCTCTGCACGTTGACGACTATCGGCCACGACAACAAGGGCAATCTGGTGGGCTTCACTTCCGCTCACTGCGGCGGTGCGGGTTCGCAGGTGGCCTCGGAGGATTTTCCCAAGAAGGGTGTAGTCGGCAAGTTCGTCAACGGTAACGAGCAGTACGACTACGCGACTATCCAGTTCGATCCCGAGAAGGTGCAGCCGGTGAACACCTACAAGGGCTTCACCATCACCGGAATCGGGCCGGACCCGCAGCCCGGTGATATCGCATGCAAGCTGGGACGCACCACCGGCAACTCATGCGGCGTGACGTTCGGCGCCGGAGCTGAGCCCGGCACATTCATCAATCAGGTGTGCGGACAACCGGGGGACTCGGGTGCGCCGGTCACCGTGAACGGACAACTGGTGGGAATGATCCACGGCGCCGCGACCAAGCTGCCAGTGTGCGTCATCAAGTACATCCCGCTGCACACCCCGACCACCACATACTCCATCAATACCGTGCTGGCCGACCTCAACGCCAAGAACCGCACCGCCGGAGTGGGTTACACCCCGGTCGGATAGGCGGTCCTACTTGCTGGCTCTGATCGCCTCGAAGACGCTCGGGTCGACCAGTGTCGAGGTGTCGCCCAGCTCGCGTCCTTCGGCCACGTCACGCAGCAGCCGCCGCATGATCTTGCCGCTGCGGGTCTTGGGCAGCTCGGGTACCACGTGAATCTCGCGCGGTTTGGCGATGGGCGAGATTTCCTTGGACACCTGGGCTTTCAGGTGTGAGACGAGCTCGTCACCCTCGACGGTGTGGCTGGCCTTCAGAATCACGAACGCCACGATGGCCTGCCCCGTCGTGTCGTCGGAGGCGCCGACGACAGCCGCCTCGGCGACACCGTCATGTCCGACGAGTGCGGATTCCACCTCGGCGGTGGAGATCCGGTGACCGGATATGTTCATGACGTCGTCGATGCGACCCAGTATCCAGATGGCGCCGTCGCTGTCATAGCGGGCGCCGTCACCGGCGAAGTACCAGCCCTTGTCGGCGTAGCGGGACCAGTAGGTCTCCTTGAACCGCTCCGGGTCGCCCCAGATGCCGCGCAGCATCGACGGCCACGGCTGATCGAGAACCAGATACCCGGTGACCGGTTCGTCGCCGCTCGCCGGCTCCAGCCGATTCCCTTCGTCGTCAACGATTTTCGCGGAGACACCGGGTAACGCACGCATCGCCGAACCGGGTTTGGTGTCGGTGATGCCCGGCAGCGGGGAGATCATCGCCGAGCCGGTTTCGGTCTGCCACCAGGTGTCGACGATGGGTGTGCGGTTGCCACCGATGACCTCCCGGTACCAGCGCCACGCCTCCGGGTTGATCGGCTCACCGACGCTGCCGAGCAGTCGCAGGCTGGACAGGTCGTGCGCGAACGGGATCTCACGGCCCCATTTCATGAACGTCCGCACCAGTGTGGGAGCGATGTAATAGATGGTGACGCCGTACTTTTCGATGATCTCGAAATGCCGGTGCTCGTTCGGGGAGGTGGGTGTGCCCTCGTACACCACCTGGGTGGCGCCGTTGGACAGTGGGCCGTAGACGATGTAGGTGTGGCCGGTGACCCAGCCGATATCGGCCGTGCACCAGTACACGTCGGTCTCGGGCTTGAGGTCGAAAATGTTGAAATGTGTGTACGAGGTCTGCGTCAGGAAGCCGCCCGAGGTATGCACGATGCCCTTGGGCTTTCCGGTGGTCCCCGATGTGTACAGCAGGAACAGCGGATGCTCGGAATCAAAGGACTCGGGGACGTGAGTGGTGTCGGCATGGGCAACCGTCTCGTGCCACCACAGGTCGCGACCCGGGGTCCATTCGACGGGAATCTCGGTGCGGCGCACCACGAGAACATGTTCGACAGAACTCGGCTCGCCGTCCAACGCCTCGTCCACACCGGCCTTCAGCGGGGCCGCGGCGCCGCGGCGCCATTGGCCGTCGGAGGTGATGACCAGCTTGGCCTGGGCGTCGTCGATGCGCGCCCGCAGCGCCGCCGCGGAGAATCCCGCGAACACCACCGAATGCATCAGGCCCAGTCGTGCACACGCCAGCATCGCCACAATCGCCTCGGGCAGCATCGGCATGTAGATGGCCACCCGGTCGCCGGACACCAGGCCGAGCTCGGTCAGATAGTTGGCTGCCTGGCTGACTTGAGCCAGCAGCTCGGCGTAGGTGATGGTGCGCGTGTCCCCGGGCTCTCCCTCCCAGTGGATGGCGACGCGCTCACCGTTGCCGGCCTCCACATGCCGGTCGACGCAGTTGTACGCGACATTGAGCTTTCCCCCGACGAACCACTTCGCGAACGGCGCCTCGGACCAGTCGAGTACCTCACCGAAGGGCTCGCTCCAGTGCAGGCGGCCCGCCTGCTGCGCCCAGAACCCGAGACGATCTTCCTCGGCCGCCTGGTAGAGGTCGGCAGTCGCGTTCGCCGTCGCCACAAACTCCGGTGACGGCGGGTAGCGGTCTGGTTCGGTGCTGATTTCGGTCATCTGATCTGGCCTTTCTGCCATCGACAGGTCCGTGTCGAAAGCCTAGTGGGCGGTCTTGGTTACCGAGAAGTAATTGTGGTCGTCGTTCAGATCCGGGCGCGGCGGTGTGTCGATGGAGAGACATCGGCGTGATACCCGCCTATGGTTCGTCCTACCTATTTCAGCTACCGAAGGGAAGGGTGGGGATGAGGTTCCGCCAACTGGCCGTCGCGTTGCTCGTTGGTATTGCCGCGATCCTTCCCGCCGGCTGCGGTGACCTCGTGACTCCGGCGCCGCCGGGCTACTACAGCATGTACATCACCGAGCCCGAGCACACCTTGGTACCGGGAAACACCACCGAGAATCAGGGTGGCCGGATCCTGCGCTCGCTATTCACCGCGCTGGTCGAGTTCAACAATGACACCGCTGCGGTGGAATACACCGGTGCTGCCGAATCGATCACCAGCCACGACAACGTCAACTGGACGATAAAGCTCAAGCCCGGATGGACATTCCATAATGGCGAACCGGTGACGTCCCAGTCCTATGTGGATGCTTGGAACTACACAGCCCTGAGCACCAACGCGCAGGGCTCCTCGAGTTTCCTCGCCAATGTTGACGGGTTCGATGATCTGCAGGGCGATCCGAAGAACAAGATTCCCCCGCGGGCGACGCAGATGCGCGGACTGCATGTCGTGGATGACCTGACGTTCACCGTGCGGCTGAACACTCCGTTCGCGATTTACCCGATGACATTGGGGTACACCGCGTTCCTCCCGTTACCCAAGGCATTCTTTCGGGATCCGGCCAAGTTCGGGGTGCACCCCATAGGAAATGGCCCGTTCAAGGCGGACGGTGATTGGGTGCGCGGCATCGGGTTCACGCTGAGTCGCTATGACCAGTACGCCGGCCCGAAGAAGGCCAAGTCGAAGGGCCTGATCTGGCGGGTCTACACCGAGGGCCTGACCGCGTACACCGATATGCAGGCCGGCGCCCTTGATATCCAGCTCGATCTGCCCGACTCCGCGTACGAGAACGCCAGGGCCGAATTCGGATCGGCCTTTTTGGAGCGGCCACGCCCGGACATCACTTCGCTGGGCTTCCCGATGTATGACCCGCGGTTCGGCGATGTGCGTGTGCGCCAGGCGATTTCCATGGCCATCGATCGCGAGGCGATCACCCAGGTGATCTTCTCCGGCACCCGTACTCCCGCCACCTCGTACGGTTCGGCGGTGGTCTACGGGTACCGCAAGGGGGCGTGCGGCAAGCTCTGTGAGCTGCATGTCGACGAGGCCAACAAGCTGCTCGATGACGCTCATTTCGATCGGAGTAAGCCCGTTGAGCTGTGGTACAGCTCGTCGAGCACCGGATCGCTGGCGTGGGTGCAGGCCATCGGAAATCAGCTGCAATCCAACCTGAAAGTGCCCTACATCCTCAAGAGTCTGCCGTGGTCGCAGTTCCTGCCGTTGCAGGACAGCAAGGGGATGACAGGACCTTTTCGGTCCGGCTGGGTGATGGACTACCCGTCGATCTACAACTTCCTGGAGTCGTTGTACGGGACGGTGGCGCTTCCTCCCGCCGGATCGAACTACGTGTTCTACAGCAATCCAGCGTTCGATGAGCTGCTGCGGCAGGGCAATAACCAACCGACCGTGGAACTTGCCACCAAGGCGTATCAGAAGGCGGAAGACTTGTTGTTCAAGGATCTTCCGGCCGCCCCGCTGTTTTATGAGGTCAATCAGGCGGTGCATTCCAAGCGGGTGAGCAATGTGAAGATCAGCATCCAGGACTGCATTGAGTACGCCGATGTGGAGGTCGTGCAATGACCGCCAAATTCCTTGATGTCCGGCACTTGTGGCAGAACGCAGGCATGTTTCGATACATCGTGAAGCGGCTGCTGTTGGCCGTCCCGGTACTCATCGGAACATCCCTGCTCATCTACGGCCTGGTGTACGCGCTCCCCGGCGACCCCATTCGGGCCCTGGCGGGCGACCGTCCGTTCACTCCCGAGGTCATGGCGCAGCTGCGCGAGCGCTTTCACCTCAACGATCCGTTCTTGGTGCGGTACGGCAAGTACATCGTGGGCTTTCTACACGGCGACTTCGGTACTGACTTTCAGGAACGTCCTGTCGCGCATACTGTTGCGCAACGCCTGCCGGTGACCTTGCGGCTCACGGTGGTGGCGGTGGTATTCGAGACGATCATCGGCATCACTGCTGGAGTGCTGTGTGCGGTGCGCCGGGGATCGTTCTACGACAACCTGGTCCTCGTCACGACAACCCTGCTGGTCTCGATGCCGGTGTTTGTGCTCGGCTTCTTGGCGCAGTATCTTTTCGGCTTCAAGCTCGGCTGGTTCCCGATCGCCGGAATCCGGGACGGCTGGTACAGCTTCCTGCTGCCGGGGCTGGTGCTGGCCTCACTATCCATGGCCTATGTCGCCCGCCTCACCCGGACCTCGATGCTGGAGACCATGGATGCCGATTACGTGCGTACCGCCCGTGCCAAGGGCATCTCGGAATCGCGGATTCTGTTGCGGCACACCCTGCGTAACAGCCTGATTCCGGTGGTCACGTTCATCGGTGCCGACGTGGGGGCCCTGCTGGCGGGCGCCGTCGTCACCGAGTCGGTGTTCAACATCCCCGGACTGGGGAGGGCGACATTCGACGCGGTCCGCAACCAGGAGGGTGCCGTGGTGGTGAGCATCCTGACACTGATCGTTTTCTTCTATATCTTCTTCAATCTCGTCGTCGACGTCCTGTACGCGCTGCTGGATCCGAGGATTCGCTATGAGTGACCCCATACACGCTCCGGGCCCGGTATCGGGACCCGACGCCGTTGCCGAATCGCTGGTGGAGCAGGCGGACCTCTGGGGCAACGCATGGAAATACCTGCGCCGCAGCGGCTTCTTCATCACCGGGTCGATCCTGTTGACGATTCTGGTTCTGATGGCGTTGGCGCCGCAGCTGTTCACCTTCGGGAAAGACCCCCGCGACTGCGATCTCTATCAGGCCCGTAAGGGGATCAGCGCGGCCCACTGGCTGGGTACAGACCTGCAAGGCTGCGACTACTACGCCAACGTGGTCTATGGAGCCCGGGTGTCACTGACAATCGGGCTGATCGCGATGGCGGGTGTGCTGATCATCGGTGTCATCGTCGGCGCGCTGGCGGGATACTTCGGGGGCCTCGCCGACTCGGCGCTCTCTCGGTTGACCGATGTCTTCTATGGCATTCCCACGATTCTGGGCGGAATGATCCTGTTGTCGGTGGTGGGTCATCGCACGGTGTGGAGTGTCGCCGGTGCGTTGATCGTGTTCGGCTGGATGACATCGATGCGGCTCGTGCGTTCCAGCGTCATGACCATCAAGCAGAGCGACTACGTTCAGGCCGCCATCGCGGTGGGCGCGCCGACTTGGCGAATCCTGCTGCGGCACATACTTCCCAATGCGTTGGCGCCGGTCCTCGTGTACGCCACCATCGCGGTGGGCAGCTTCATCGCGGCGGAAGCCACGCTGACCTATATGGGCATCGGCCTGGAGTTGCCGGAGATTTCGTGGGGGCTGCAGATCAATGACGGGCAGTCCCGTTTTGCCACCACGCCGCGACTGGTCATCGTTCCCGCCCTGTTCCTCTCGGCCGCCGTGTTGGGCTTCATCATGGTTGGTGACGCCCTCCGGGATGCTCTCGATCCACGGAGGAGGTAGGCGGAGGTGTCCACAGATTCCGTGATCGAGATCAGGGACCTTACGGTCGATTTCGAGGTCGACAAACAATGGGTGCCAGCCGTCAAGGGCGTCTCGCTGACTGTCGCCAAGGGCGAGGTGCTCGCCATCGTCGGGGAGTCCGGCTCGGGAAAATCCACGACCGCCATGGCCATTCCGGCGCTACTACCCTCCAGTGCGCGGGTTGATGGAAGCATCAAGCTCAACGGTGCCGAGCTGCTCGGTGCCACCAATGATGAGCTGCGTGAGGTGCGGGGCAAGGATGTTGCCGTCATCTTCCAGGAGCCGATGACAGCACTGAATCCGGTGTACACCATCGGCTGGCAGATCGCCGAGGCCGTCTGTGCGCATAAGAAGGTGTCGCGCAGGCAGGCGCGCGATCGCGCCATCGAACTCCTTGAGCTGGTGGATATGCCCGAGCCGGCGAAGCGGGTTAAGCACTACCCGCACCAGCTTTCCGGTGGGCAGCGTCAGCGCGCGATGATCGCGCAGGCTCTTGCACTGGATCCCGGGTTGCTCATCGCCGATGAGCCCACCACCGCGCTCGACGTAACCGTCCAGGCCGAAATCCTTGATCTCATGCGCGATCTGCGGCATCGCATCGAGGCCGGGATCATTCTGATCACGCACGACATGGGTGTGGTGGCGGACATGGCGGATCGCATCATGGTGATGAAGGACGGCGAGGTCGTCGAGGAGGGGGATGCCGACGGCATCTTCCACCGGGCGCAGCAGCCGTACACGCGGCAGCTGCTGGCGGCCGTTCCGCATCTGGGCGCGACACTGCACGATACTGACGAATCTTTCGAACCGGCAATCGATCTGGCGCTGAAGGTGGAGCGCGCGGTCATCGAGTATCCGGGCAAGGGGGGAGGTTTCCGGGCCATCGACGATGTGTCCTTCTCCATCGGTAGGGGTGAGGTGGTGGGCCTCGTGGGTGAATCGGGATCCGGGAAATCCACCATCGGCCGCGCCGCGGTGGGCCTACTCAAGGTGACATCGGGAACCATCTGCGTTGCCGGACATGATATTTCGAAGGCCAATCGCAAGCAGCTCCGGGACATCCGGAGCAAGGTAGGGGTGGTTTTCCAGGATCCGGGATCCTCGCTGAATCCGCGATGGCCGATCGGTCAGTCGATCGCCGAACCGTTGACCCTGCACACGGATATGGATCGCTCCCAGCGGGAAAGCAGGGTCAAGACACTGCTGGAGCAGGTGCAGTTGCCCGCGAACATGCGAAACCGTTTCCCCCATCAGCTCTCCGGCGGGCAGCGGCAGCGTGTCGGCATCGCGCGGGCCTTGGCGCTGGAGCCCACGCTGCTGATCGCCGACGAACCGACTTCCGCGCTGGATGTTTCAGTGCAGGCACGGGTGCTCGAACTTTTCGCCGAGCTGCAACGTGAGCACGGCTTCGCGTGCTTGTTCATCAGTCATGACCTGGCGGTTGTTGAATTGGTGGCGAGCCGCATCGCGGTGCTCAACCATGGCCGTCTCGCCGAATTCGGTTCCGATAAACAGGTATTGACCGCGCCGACGGATGACTACACCAAACGTCTGCTGGCGGCGGTTCCGGTTCCCGACCCGGAGCAGCAGCGGATCCGGCGCGAGGAGCGCAAGGCGCTGCGGTGAGTCTCTTGCACGACGAGCCATTCAGTACCGTTAGTGGACCATGACTGATCCACTCGCGCCGCTGGCCACCTTGCCGGGAGTATCCGAAGCCGCCGAATCCGCTCGCGACGCGGTGAGCAAGGTGCACCGCCATCGCGCCAATCTGCGGGGATGGCCGGTGACTGCGGCCGAGGCGGCGGTGCGGGCGGCCAGGTCTTCGTCGGCGCTGGACGGTGGGACGATGAAGCTGAGTGCCGATGGAGCGGTGGATGACCCGATACTGGCAGGTGCGCTGCGTGTGGGGCAGGCCCTTGATGGGGATGCGCTCGGTCAGATGACGTCGGTGTGGTCGCGTGCGCCGCTGCAGGCATTGGCGCGTCTGCATGTGCTGGCGGCCACCGGCATGGCCGATGAGGACACTCTTGGACGGCCGCGCCCCGGCGTCGATACCGACCGGCTGGAGCTGCTGGCGCAACTGATCTCGGGTGGAACATCGGTGTCCGCGCCGATTCTTGCGGCGATTACACACGGGGAACTCTTGGTGCTGAACCCCTTTGGTTCTGCCGATGGTGTGGTCGCTCGCGCGGCGTCCCGGTTGGTGACGGTGTCACGTGGTCTTGATCCGCATGCGCTCGGCGTTCCCGAGGTGATGTGGATGCGCCAGTCGGGCAGATACCGAGAGCTTTCCTCCGCCTTTATGGAGGGGACACCGGAGGCCATTGCCGCATGGATTATCTTCTGCTGTCAGGCATTAACGGCGGGGGCCGCTGAGGCGACATCGATCGCGGACACCGCGTCGAGCTGACCGAGACTTGTCTGCGCATAAAAACGGGCGACGGTCCGAGTTAATCGGCCCGCCGCCCGTTAGCACGGATCCTCCGGTTACCAAGCGTGCATTATGGGTTGTGTGGGTGGCCTCGGCGCTTTCGCAACGCTTCTAACTCGGACTTCACCCAAGAAGTCTGATGAGTCGTCTCTGTTCGCGATTACGCAGGCCCACAACGCTTCTGCCCTTGTCGCGGCGTGCTCCGCGTGGGTGCCGTGGTCCGTGCTGGGAATCCTAGGTAGGGAGATCGATCCTTCTCTTCCGAGTCGACCTTGGCCTTGCCAGGCTTCCGTACCTTCTTTCTACACTGAGACGACGGTCACATCAAGGGGTAATTCCCATGGTCACTACTTTGTTACGTGCGTGCCAAAAGTGACGCGTGTCTAGTACTACGGCCGTAGCTTGCGGATCAGCGAATAGGTAAGTGCCCCAGCGGCGATGGCGCTCAGCCCAACGGCGGCCGTAGTAGCGGCCGCGGCACCAGAGGGAACGGGTATCCGATCACCCAGCGACACGGGCCGCGAAAACGTCAGCACAGGCCAGCCGCGCGCCATGGATTCCTTGCGCAGCGCCCGATCCGGATTGACGGCTGTCGGGTGACCGACAGATTCCAGCATCGGTAGGTCGGTAATCGAATCTGAGTAGGCGTAGCAGTGCTCTAGCGGATAGCCCTCGCGCTTGGCGAGTTCCTCGATGGCCGCCACCTTGCCTTCTCCGTAGCAGTAGAACGCGACATCCCCGGTGTACTTACCGTTCTCCACGACCATGCGCGTCGCCATCGCGTGGGTCGCGCCGAGGGCGCGGGCGATGGGGCCGACGATCTCTTCGCCCGAGGCGGAGACCACGACGACATCGCGGCCGCAGAGCTTGTGGTCGGCGATCAGGTCGGCGGCCTCGGCGAACACCAGCGGATCGACGATGTCGTGCAGTGTCTCGGCAACGATCCCCTTCACCTGCTCGACATCCCAGCCCGTACACATGTTGGTGATATGCGTACGCATGCGATCCATCTGGTCGTGATCGGCGCCGGACAGCAAGAAGAAGAATTGTGCGTAACTCGATTTCAAGACGGCGCGTCTATTAATCAGGCCCTGGTCGAAGAACGGCTTGCTGAACGCGAGCGTGCTCGACTTCGCGATCACGGTCTTATCCAGATCGAAGAAGGCTGCCGTCCTGGGGGCCGGTCCGATGTCTGTGGGCTGGCTGATGGCCGCGGCATCCCGGTCCTCAACGGAAGGAAAGGGTCCGGGTTCCGTTGCGTGGTCGGTCACAGTTCGAGGATAGATCTCACCGGGTGCACCGTCGTGTCCATCTGGAAAGTCGCACGTCAACGGGGGTGGTCTGGTAACGCGGCGGTGCTAGAAGAAGGGTTGCCTTTCTTTCCCTTTTTTCGGTCGTTTGGTCTTGCCTCCCTCACCTGGTTCGTGTGTATAGTGGGGTTACTCGGCTATGCCGAGTGTGTCTCAGCCCGACCCCCCGGGGCTGAAGCACGACGACCCTCGCCTCCTCCCCCCCTGGCGAGGGTCGTCCTCTTTTCTGGGGACGTTTGTCACCGGTTTTTGCGGTTCACCTCGGATCTATCCACAGATCCGCATCCATCCCCAATCTCGATGAGGCCCCTGGCGCTCCCTTCGCGCAACCTCGATGGTGGAGCGCGTGGAGGGAATTGCGGGGGATCCGATCGTCGTTGCCGTGAGTGATCGACGTCTCGGCAACGACATCGAACGGATTGTTGCGGCGACGGGTAAACCACTGATCCTCGCTACCGATGCCGGCGCGATCGGCAGGCAGGCGTGGACCCGTGCGGGCGTCGTGGTGCTCGACGGCGCTGACCCGTCGCTGGATACGGTGACTCGACTGCCACGTCGAGCCCGGGTACTGCTCGTCTCTCGGGACGAGCCGACGAGTGAGATGTGGCAAAGGGCGGTCGCGGTGGGCGCCGAGCAGGTGCTCGCGTTGCCGGAGGATGAAGTCAGGCTCATCGAGGCCTGTTCAGCAATACCGCCCGCCGCGGGGGCAGGCCACGCCCCGGTGATTGCGGTCGTGGGTGGACGCGGTGGTGCTGGCGCGTCTGTTCTGTGCGCCGCGATTGGCCTGAGTGTGCCGGGCGGCGCGCTCATCGTCGATGCCGATCCGTACGGTGGCGGAATCGACCTGCTGCTGGGGTGGGAGGACATCGACGGCATGCGCTGGCCGGATATCGATATGCGCAGCGGCCGAGTGAGTTTCGACGCGCTTCGCCGAGCGCTGCCGCATCGTCGCGGGCTTGTTGTCGTATCGGGCGACAGATCGGGAGGCGGTGGCAACACGGAGGCGGTCGGCGGGGTAATCGACAGTGCACGAGAAGCCGGAGTGCCGGTGATCGTCGACCTGCCGAGGAGGCTCGGTGCGACGAGTGTGGCCGCGCTGGAGCGCACGGATCTGGTGGTCGTGGTGGTACCTGCTGAGGTGCGGGCATGCGTGGCAGCCGCACTTGTGACCACGGCGATACAGGTCACTAATCCGAATGTCGGTGTTGTGGTGCGCGGTCCCGCTCCGAGTGGGTTACGTCCGGCAGAGGTAGCCGAAATCGTGGGAGCCCCACTGATCGCCGCCATGCGACCGGAACCGAATCTCGGCAATCGCCTCGACAACGGCGGTCTGCGGTTATCGCGACGTTCGCCATTGGCGGGTGCCGCGCGCGCAGTGCTGGCACTGATCTCGCGTGACGGGAAGGGTGTGGCGGCATGACCGGATCGCTGATCGATCGTGTTCGGGAGCGGCTCGCCACCGAGAATGCGACGCTGCGGCCTACGGCGGTAGCGGCGGTGATACGCGCTGAATCCGGTGGTGTACTGGGTGATAGCGATGTGCTGCACAACATAAAGGAGCTCCAAAGTGAGCTCGCCGGTGCCGGCATCCTCGAGCCACTGTTGTGCGCGGAGGGTACGACGGATGTCTTGGTCACCGCACCTGATCGAGTCTGGGTGGATGACAGTCAAGGATTGCGCCTCACCACAGTGAAATTCGCCGACGACGCTGCCGTGCGCCGGCTCGCGCAACGGTTGGCCCTCGCGGTGGGGCGACGCCTCGATGACGCGCAGCCATTTGTTGACGGTCAGCTGACGGGCATCGGTCCACCCCGTTCGGTGGTGCGTATCCACGCGGTGCTGGCGCCCATCGCAGTCGGCGGGACGTGTGTGTCGCTGCGCGTATTGCGTCCCACTGTTAAGGGTTTGGAGCAGCTGATCGCCGACGGCACTGTTGCGCAGGATGCCGGTAGGTTGCTTCGCGGAATGCTGGCCGCCCGACTGGCATTCCTTGTCACCGGGGGCACAGGCGCGGGTAAGACCACCTTGCTTTCGGCACTGCTCGGAGCCGTGCATCCGTCAGAACGCATCATTTGCGCCGAGGATGCCGCCGAGCTCGCGCCGCGTCACCCGCATGTGGTCACGCTTGCGGCGCGCACCGTCAACGTGGAGGGCGCCGGGGAAGTGACCCTGCGCCAGTTGGTACGTCAGGCGTTGCGTATGCGTCCGGACCGGATTGTGGTGGGGGAGGTGCGTGGAGCCGAGGTGGTCGAACTGCTGACCGCCCTGAACACCGGCCACGATGGCGGTGCGGGAACCGTCCACGCGAACGCTCCGGCGGAGGTCCCCGCTCGGTTGGAGGCACTCGGCGCCTTAGGCGGACTCGACCGCGCCGCACTCCATTCTCAATTCGCCGCGGCCATTCAATGTGTCTGTCACATAAGAAGATTTGGCAATGTTCGGCGGTTGACCGAAATCGCGGTGGTCTGCAGCGGCGACGACGGGATTGCGCGGGTGATACCCGCATGGAACGTTGACGGCGGGCCTTGTTCCGGTGCGGAGCAGCTCGATGCGTTGATCGCTCGGAGTGTGCCATGACGCAGGCTTTGCTGTTACTCGCCACAGCGTTTCTCATTGTGCCGCAAAGACGCTCGCGGATAAGGCAGGGGGGATTATGTCCTTGGCGGTGGAACTGGAAGCTGGCGGCGGCACCGCTGGGTGGTCTGATGTTGGCGGGGGCGTGGTTGTTGCCACTGTCGGTGGCGATGGCGGTGGGTATCGCGGGCGCGACGTTGTGTGTGCGGTGGCGCCGTCGTCGCCGGTTGATGGCCCAATCGGAGGAACTGATCGTCTTGGAGTCCGGCCTCGACGTGGTTGTTGGTGAGCTGAGGGTGGGCGCGCATCCTGTGCGCGCGTTCGAGGTCACCGCCGCAGAGCTTGGAGGAATGACCGGGGAGGTGTTCGCGGCCATCGCCGCCCGCGCACGCCTGGGGGTGACGCTCGATCCGGCTGTGCCGAGGTTGGGCGCATTGGCATCGCAATGGGGCCGGATCAGCCGTGGCTGGATGCTGGCCCAGCGTCACGGCCTCGCCGTCGCAGATCTGCTCGATGCGTGTAGATTGGATCTACAAGAACGGCAACGGTTTACGGCACGGGTGAATGCCGGTCTCGCCGGGCCGCGCGCGACGGCGGCGGTGCTTACCGGATTGCCGGTAGCAGGAATCGGGCTCGGACAGATGATCGGAGCCAAACCGCTGAGCGTGCTGTGCGCGGGTGGAATGGGCGGCGTGCTACTGGTTGTCGGGGTGACGTTGGCCTGTGTCGGTCTGCTGTGGTCAGACGTAATCACCGGGAAGGCATTGCGGTGACCACGGCTCTGCTGCTGCTTGCCGCGGCAATCTTGAGCACGCCGGGGGCGTTGCGTGCCCGTGCAAGGCTGTCGCAGGGTGATGCACCTATCGTCGTGGATCGCGAAGCCAACGAAAAGGGTTTATTGGGAATGGCTTTCAGCCTCGACGTGCTGAGCGTGTGTCTTCGATCAGGGACGCCGGTAGCGACCGCCGCGGTGGTGGTGTCCTCCTGCGCACCGCCGGAATTGGCCCGGATCCTGAACCGCGCGGGGGAGATGCTCGCCCTGGGTGCGCCGGCCTCGGCAGCCTGGGCTGATCCGGGATCTGCGGATGATCTGGCATACGAGCAGCGGCAGGCGCTGACCAGATTGGCACGGCGATCGGCCGACTCCGGTGCGGTGCTGGCCGAGGGCATTGCCTCGCTGGCCGTGCAGTGTCGTAGGGATGCCGTCGACGCAGCCGTGGCCACCGCCGAACGTGCCGGTGTGCTGATCGGTGCGCCGTTAGGACTGTGCTTTCTGCCGTCATTCGTCTGTCTGGGCATCGTGCCTGTCGTCATGGGCCTGGCGAACGATGTATTCAACAGTGGTGTGCTGTGATCCGCGGAAGGTCTGCGGGGTTACGAGGGAGGGAATCCATTGATACACAACATATTAAGGAAGCTGCGGCGACGGATGGTGGTGATCGTCGAGTCAGAGGATGGCATGTCCACCGTGGAGTATGCGATTGGCACGATCGCGGCGGCGGCCTTCGGAGCGATTTTGTACACGGTGGTCACCGGGGATTCGATCGTCAGTGCGCTCACCAACATCATCGCGCGCGCACTCAACACCAGCGTCTAGGCGACGACACTGGAGCCGCCACCGTCGAGGCCGCCTTCGGCATCGCGGCGTTGGTGGCGGTACTCGTGTTGTGCTCCGCGGGAATCCAGGCGGTGTCGATGCAGGTGCGCTGTGTGGACGCTGCGCGAGAGGCAGCGCGATTGGTGGCGCGCGGCGATGACTCCGATGCGAGAGCGGTCGCGCGTCGGATTGCCCCGCGCGGTGCGGTGCTCGAAGTGCGGCGGGACGGCGACTATGCGGTGGCGCGGGTCGCCGCGACGAGTAGATTGCTACCGACCATTACGATTGCGGCTGAGTCGGTTTCAGCGATGGAACCCCAGGGCTGACAACGGCTCGGCGAGCATCGTCGCGGTGGCGATGATGGCGGTGCTGTTGGCGTTGACGGCTGGAGCTGCTGCGGTGAGCGAGGCCGTGGTGGCGCGGCATCGGGCTCAGGCCGCCGCCGATCTGTCCGCGCTGGCCGGGGCGCAACGTGCGCTGTACGGCACCGCGCCCGCCTGTGCGGAGGCTACCGTTGTCGCCCGGAGGGTGGGCGCCGCCGTCACCGTCTGCATGGTCGAGGATCTCGATGTGGTTGTCAGCGTGAATGTTCCGGTGATGCTGGGCCGGTTCGGGATGGGCCCGGCTCGAGCGACGGCCCGTGCGGGACCGGTCACCGAAGGCGGGTGACGGCAGTACCGATCAGCGTTTGTTCGTCGATTGCGGTGAATCGAGATAGGGAGCCACCGCGGCGTAGAAGATTTCGACGTAGATATTGATCATGTCTTGGCGGTCCAGGTCGGGGCGGGATTGCCACCAGTGTCCGAGACGTTCCGCTGCCCCGGACATGGCGTGCGAGAGTCCTTCGGCGAAAAGCTGGGGTATGCCGGGACGATCCTTGGTGATCAACGCATAGGTCGTCTCGATGTTGTCCAACCGCAAGGCGGAGAGTTCCTCCCGTGATTCTGCGGGCAGCACTGCGGCGCTGCCGTAAATCAGCTCCCACCGCTCGGGATGAGTCTCCAAGAGCTCAAAGAACAGGTCGGCGGCGGTGGCAAACTGCTCGCGCACGGCACGCGTGGGGTCCGCACGCTGTATCAGGGCCTGCGCGAAGTCGGCTTGGGCTCGCCGGGCACAGGCCAAGTACGCCCCGTCCTTGGTTTTGAAATGGCGGTAGGCAATGGGCTTGGTGACGCCTGCGGCCTGGGCGATGTCGCTTAACGACACCGCGGCGAAGCCGCGCTCAAAGAACAACTGCTCGGCGGTGTCCAACAGGTGCGCGCGGCGCTCTACCCACGGGCGACGCGACCCCGCGCCGGACGTCGAACCTGCCTCCATGAGTTGACAGCGTAGCCGACTTGTTACTTCGGGTAACAAGAGCTATGTTACCAACGGTAACAACGATGACGAGCGGCAAGGAGGATTGCGTGTCCGCTATCCATCCCGTCCAGGCCAGGGGTTCTCAGCTATGAGTCGACACAAACAGTCTCGGGGCCGTGCCGGACGAATTCTCGGCACGTTGTGGATGCCTTTGGTGGCGCTGATTGTCATCGTGGTCGTTGGGTTCGGGGTCACTCGGATTCGGGAGAAGTCGCAGGCGATCAGCCATCCGCCGACTACCCGTCCGATTCCGGCCACGGTTGTTCAGATCAATCCCAAGAACGTCACCTATGAGGTGTTCGGCGATTTGGGAGCTAGCGGGAAAGTGTCCTATGCCAACCTCAACAGCGAACCGGTCGATGTCGTGCTGACGTCATTGCCGTGGTCGGTTTCTGAAACCACGATGTCGTCGGCGGCGTCGCTGAGCCTGGTGGCTCAGGTGGACGGGGACTCGTTGGGGTGCCGTATCCGGGTCGATGGCGAGGTTCGCGAGGAACAGGTCGTGAACCATGCCAGCGCCGCGGTCGCATGCACGGTGACGGCAGCATGACCTCGGGTCAGCAGCCGCCGGAGGACGCGGATACCGGTCCGGTGCTGGTGCCGCCCGCACCGCCGGTGGCGAAGGAACCCGAGAAGCGCCCTGGGCCTGTGCGATTGCTCCGGGTGCTGGCGATTCCGGTGGTGATCTTCTGGGTGGTGGCAGCTGCGGCTCTGAACATTTTCGTGCCCACGTTGGAAGAAACGACCGCGGCCAATGCCAAGGCGATGATTCCGCGTGATGCACCCTCATCGGCCGCTGCCATCACCCAGGGGCAGGATTTCAAGGAGTCCGACTACACGAGCATGGCGGTCGTTGTCCTGGAGACCCAGGGCCGCAAGCTCGGCGAGCAGGACCACCGGTACTACAACACAATGGTCCGCGATCTGCTCGAGGACAAAGAGCACGTCCAGTCTCTGATGGATCTGTGGGGTGACCCGGTCACCCGGTCGGGTCAGCAGAGCGCGGACGGTCAGGCGGCAACGCTGACGGTGCGCCCGGCCGGAGATCTGGGTGATGCCGACTCGAACAGGTCGATCAAGGCCATCCGCGACATCGTCGAAAAGCTGGATAAGGAAAAGCCTGAGGGGCTCACGGTTTATGTGAGCGGCCCGGCGCCTTTGGCCTCGGACACTCTCAATGCCGCCGACGAGAGCATGGTCACGCTGACGATCGTCACCATCGTGGTGATCATCGCGATGCTGCTCATCGCCTACCGGTCTTTCACTCGGGCGATCATCCCGTTGATCGGTGTGTTGATTACGTTGGCCACTGCCCGCGGCGTGGTCTCGCTTCTGGTCGAAAATCACGTCATCGGGATCTCGTCGTTCGCGATGAACATGGCAGTGTCATTGGTTCTGGGTGTGGCCACCGATTACGGGATCTTTTACCTGGGTCGTTTCCAGGAGGCCCGGCGCGCGGGGGAGGACCGGGAGTCGGCGTACTACACCTCGGTGCGCAGCGTGGCCCATGTTGTTCTGGGGTCGGGCATCGCCATATCCGGTGCGTGTCTGTGTCTGAGTCTGACGACCCTCGACTACTTCCGCACCCTGGGTCCACCGTGTTTTGTGGCGATGATTGTCGCGGTTATCGCGGCGCTCACGCTGGGGCCCGCCCTGTTGACGCTGGGTAGCAAGGTTCCCTGGTTGTCCGAGCCGGCCAAGACCAGTCCGGTCTGGCGTAAGTTGGGCACGGCGATCGCCAAGTGGCCGGTCGCGATGATTGCGGTTGCCGCCCTGGTGATTCCGTTGTGTATCGCTAACCTGGCCAACTACACGGTGAGCTATAACGATCGCGATTACGCACCTAAGAGCGTCGAGTCGTCTCGGGGGTATGACGCTGCGGACCGGCATTTCCAGCCGAGTCAGCTGTCGATCGATACCTTGTATGTCAAGGCCGATCACGATATGCGCAACACCACCGACATGATCAGTCTGGACCGAATTGCGAAGAACATTGTTCGTACGCCAGGTATTTCGATGGTGCAAAGCATTACCCGGCCCAATGGCCGGCCGCTGGAACACGCCTCGCTGCCGTATGCGATGGGTTCGATGGGAACCAAGATCGGTCAGAATCTGGGGTTCTTGAAGGACCGTGTCACCGATATCGACACCATGGCCGCCCGGATGGGGGACATGATGGAGCTGAGCAAGAACATGGCGGACATCACCGGTCAGCTGTCCGCGGGTACTCAGATGTCCGTGGAGGCTTCTCGGGGGCTGAAGGTTGCGATGGACAAGACGCGCGACAATCTTGCCAACTTCGATGACTTCTTCCGGCCCGTGCGCAACTACTTATATTGGGAGCCGCACTGTTTCGACATTCCGATTTGTTGGGCCATGCGTTCGCTGAATGAATCGATCGACAATATTGACGAAGCGACCTCGCAACTGGGCCCGATGGTGGACGGCCTGAGCATGGTGGATGCGGCCACCCCGCAGATGATCACGCAGCTCAATGCGATGGTGCAGAACATGGCCGTCATGCAAAAGCTGACTTTGACGATGCAAAGCCTGTTCCACGCCACCATCGCCCAGCTCGAGCCCATGATCAACCCGATGGTCGATATGGGCAAGGCGTTCGACAATGCCAAGAACGACGACTTCTTCTTCATGCCGCCGGATGCGTTCAAAACCAACGATTTTCAGACCGGTTTGAAGTTCATGATGACCCCCGATGGCAAGGGCGCACGCATCTTGATCTACCACGAGGGCGAAGCGATGAGCCCGGAAGGTATTGATCAAATTCAGCGGGCCGCCTCGGCTGCACACGAGGCCATCAAGGGGACGTCGCTGTCTAATGTCGATCTGCTGGTAGCCGGTGCGTCCGCGAATTACCGTGATGTGCAAGCATTTTCTATGAACGACATCCTGACGATGATGTTGGCGACATTCGGGCTGGTGTTCCTGATTGTCATGGTGATCACCCGCACCCTGGCCGGTTCGGTGATTGTGCTGATCACCGTGGTGC
This sequence comes from Mycobacteroides salmoniphilum, assembly GCF_004924335.1. Lineage (NCBI taxonomy): Bacteria > Bacillati > Actinomycetota > Actinomycetes > Mycobacteriales > Mycobacteriaceae > Mycobacteroides > Mycobacteroides salmoniphilum. The sequence goes on from NZ_CP024633.1 coordinate 380,087, forward strand.
TGTCCTTCCTGGGCTCCCTCGGCTTGGCCGCATTCATCTGGGAAACCTTGATAGGCATTGAACTGCATTGGCTCACACTGCCTATCGCGTTCATTGTGCTTGTCGGGGTGGGCTGTGACTACAACCTGCTGCTGCTGTCCCGGTACCGGGAGGAACTGCACGCAGGTATCCGAACCGGCCTGATCCGCACCATCGCCGGCTCGGGCAACGTCGCCGTCACCGCCGCATTCGTGCTTGCCGGAACCATGCTGGCCATGCTCTCCAGCGACGTGGTCAACATCGGCCAGGCCGGATCCACCATCTGCATCGGACTGATCTTCGACATGATGATCGTCCGACTGTTCCTGGTGATGCCGCTGGCCCGGATACTCGGCCCATGGTTCTGGTGGCCCCAGAAACTGCCCGCCCGGAAACGCGCCACGTTCAGGGATGAGCCCGAACGTGGTCCGCGACCGGACGTGCCGGCGACTTCGTAGTTGCAGAAACCGGCCATCGTCGCGGTGGACCGGTCACCGGATTAAGTCCGAGCCATGGTCGAGAGATCCGGCGCTCGACCTCGTCGGCCATATCGCCCGGGGGGAACGTCCAGGGTGCGCAGGGCAATCATGCGGAAGTACCCCGGATTCTGCAGGTGGAGATCGCACCGCCAGCGCGCGTTCGACGAGGGCGAGATAGAGACGTTCCTTGTTCTTGAAGTGGTGATAGATTGAACCGATCGCGAGATCGGCGGCATCGGCGATGGCGTCCATCGTGACCGCGTGGAACCCTCGCGCCACGAAGAGCCCTTCGGCCGCATTGAGGATGGCCGCGGTGGTTACAGCGGTGCGACGGTCTTGACGTCGGGTCCTGGTCTCAGACACCGACCGAGGTTACGGGCGCACGAACTGGTGGCGGTAGCTTTACCGGATGGTCGTCACCCTGCACCCCAAGTCGGGTCTCAAGGCTCGGTTGCCGTTTCTGTTCGTGCTGCTCGTCGTCAAGCCGCTGCTGATCCTGTTCCCGATCTTCGACGCGGGTCTTCGGCAGCTCAAATGGCTGGATCGTGGCGCCCAGCGTGGTCCCGACGCGCCCGGCATCGAAAGGACGCGGATCGCGCTGGCCGACAGGCCCACGGATCTGATGGTGCCGGCCGGGACGCGGGCCGGCGATTCCGACACCGCCATCCTCTATCTGCACGGGGGTGCGTTCATCGCGTGCGGCCCCGCCACCCATCGCAAGATCACCGGTCTGTTGGCGCGTCAGCTTCAGATCCCGGTCTACGTGCTCGACTACCGGCAGCTGCCGGAGGTCGGTGTGGGCAGCTCGGTGGCGGACGCGGTGCAGGCCTACCGCGAGCTACTGCAGGACTACGCACGGGTGATCGTCGTCGGCGACTCGGCCGGCGGGTACCTGAGCGGCAAGGTCATCGAATACGCGCACACCCATGGCCTGACGAAACCCGTTGCCTATGTAGGGTATTCACCGCTGCTGGATCTGGACTTGGCCTCCAATCCGTCCAGCACCAGTCGTCACGACGCGTACCTGCCCAAGGGCAAGCTCGCCAAGTTGGCGCCTAAATTCGACAGGGGTCCAGTGGAATTCACTGGAGAACGTCGGGTGATATCGGTACCTGTCGAGGCGTTCCCGCCCACGCTGCTTATCACCGCGCAGGACGAGTTCCTGGAACCGGACGCCCTGGAGCTCGCCGAGAAGCTCACCGCCGCGGGCGTGGTGGCCACGGTGCACAGCTACTCGTGGCAGCTACACGCCTTCCCTGCCATCGCCGTCTCACGCGACACGGCCGAGGCGGTCGTTCTCTCCGCCGACTTCATCCGTGAGGCGTTGTCGGTCTCCGAGCAGGGCAGCGCCACGGAGCAGGCCGGGTAATACGGCACGGGAAATATTTCGCGCGCGTCTGCGTTGGATTGTGCCGGGCCAGCGTGCTGGCCGCCGAACCGACGCGAGGAGCCTTCGGACCATGAGCCTGCTGTTCGAGCCGTACCGGCTGCGCGACATCACGATCCCCAACCGGGTGTGGATGTCGCCGATGTGTCAGTACTCGGCCGACCCCACCGGGCCGTTGACCGGGACGCCGAACGACTGGCACCGCACCCACCTGATCAGCCGCGCGGTCGGTGGGGCCGGGTTGGTGTTCACCGAGGCCACTGCCGTCAACCCGCACGGGCGGCTCTCCCCGTACGACACCGGGCTGTGGAACGACACCCAGGAGCAGGCCTGGGCGCCCATCGTGGAACGCGTCAAGGATTTTGGTGCCGTCCCCGCGGTACAACTCGGGCATGCCGGGCGCAAGGCGTCGACCGTCGCGCCGTGGGATGGACACCGCTCGTTGGACCCCTCGGACCCGTTGAGCTGGAAGACAATTGGTCCCACCGAGGCGCCGTACGGCGACTTCGTGCCGCCCGCGGCGGCCAGCTCCGCGGAGCTCACCGCGATCGTCGAGGACTATGTGGAGGCCGCGCGGCGCGCGTTGCGGGCAGGCTTCCAGGTGCTTGAGGTGCACGCCGCGCACGGCTACATCCAGCACCAGTTCCTTTCTCCGGCGAGCAATTCCCGCACCGACGAGTACGGCGGCTCATTCGCTGGCCGCGCCAAGCTCACCCTGGACACCGTCACGGCGGTACGCACTGTCTGGCCCGAGCACCTGCCACTGTTCGTCAGGGTGTCGGCGACTGACTGGGTGTCCGAGGAGCCCGGGCTGGAGGCGGGCAGCTGGACACCCGATCAGACGGTCGAGCTGGCCAGGCAGTTGCAGGGACGAGGGGTAGACCTCATTGACGTATCGACCGGCGGCAACGTGCCGCATGTCCGGATTCCGACAGGACCCGGATACCAGGTGCGGTTCGCTCGGCGTGTCCAGGCCGAAACATCCCTTCCCGCAGCGGCAGTCGGCATGATCACCGAGCCGCATCAGGCCGAATCGATCCTTGCCGCCGGTGATGCTTCCGCGGTGCTGCTGGGCCGCGAGCTGCTGCGCGACCCATACTGGCCGCGGCGGGCGGCGCGTGAGTTGGGTGCCGAGCTGAGCCCCGCAGTGCCCAAGCAGTACGCGCGCGCCTTCTAGCCCGGCAGTCGGGATAGCACCAACCGCAGCACCTTGATGGCCGCGGCCTTGTCCAGCGGGGAATTCCCGTTGCCACACTTGGGCGATTGCACACACGACGGGCACCCCGCCTCACATTCGCACGCCTGGATGGCGTCGGCGGTGGCGCCCAGCCAGATCGTCAGCTGCTCGTATCCGCGGGCAGCGAAACCCGCGCCGCCGGGATGGCCGTCGTAGACGAACACCGTCGGTAGACCGGTCTCGGGTTGCAGCGCGGTCGACACCCCGCCGATATCGCCGCGATCGCAGCTGGCGACCAATGGCAGCAGACCGATCGCGGCGTGCTCGGCGGCATGCAGGGCGCCGGGTGTGGCGAGTGCATCGATATCTATGCCTGCCAACGCTTCCGGGGTGATCGTGTACATCACCGCCTTGGTGCTCAATGTCGAGGACGGCATGTCGAGCTCGACGAAGTCGAGGATCTCGCCGGTTGCCAGCTTGCGCAGATAGCCGATCACCTGGTGGGTGACATCCACCGGTACCAGCCCAATCTGTATGTCGCCCAGGTCTACCCGTTCGCCTTCACCGGTGATCGCGATATCGATGGTGGACCGGGCGAATGTCGAATAGTCGGGAGTAGCGTTGTGCACCAGTGCGATTCCGTCACTGAAATCGAGAGAATCGACCAGATACGTCTCGCCGGAATGCAGATAGACCGCTCCTGGATGCACCGCCGCGGGGGCTCGGCCAGTATCGACGGTTCCCAGTACCCGCCCGGTGTCGGCCTCCAGGATCGCGATCTGACCGCCGATCGATCCACGGATATCTACCGCTGCATAGGGATTGAGCCCCGGGGCGGCGAAATACCCACCGGGCCGCTTGCGTAGGAGGCCGTCGTCGACGAGCTCGGAAACCACATCCGCTGCGTCCAGGGATCGCACGTCGTCCTCGGTCAACGGCAGTTCTGTTGCCGCGCACAGCAGGTGAGGTCGCAGCACGTGCGGATTGGTGGGATCGATCACCACCGCCTCGATCGGCTTGTCCAGCAGCGCGCCCGGATGGTGAACCAGATAGGTGTCCAGTGGATCGTCGCGGGCGACCAGCACTACCAACGAGCCCTGTCCCCGGCGGCCGGAGCGGCCGGCCTGCTGCCAGAATGAGGCCACGGTGCCCGGGAAGCCGGCTACCACAACGGCATCCAATCCGGCGATGTCGACGCCCAGCTCCAGAGCGTTCGTTGTTGCCGCACCGGTCAACGCGCCCGTCGATAACGCCTGCTCCAAGGCCCGGCGGTCCTCCGGTAGATATCCCGCCCGATATGCCGCCACCTGGCACGCCAGCGCCGGATCGACCTCGGCGAGCCGATGGGCGGCACCGAGCGCCGTCATCTCCGCTCCGCGCCGCGATCGGACGAAGGCCAGTGTCCGCGCGCCTTCCTGGACCAGATCGGCCAGCAGTCGGGAGGCCTCGGTGCTGACCGGGCGCCGCACGGGTGCCCCGTTCTCGCCGGTGATCGGAAGCAATGGTGGTTCCCACAGCGCCACCGTGCGCATTCCGTGAGGCGACCCGTCGGTGATCACTTCTTCGACCGGCTGTCCGATCAGTGCTTGGGCCGCCGAACCGGGGTTTGAGGTCGTGGCGCTGGCGAATACCACCGTCGGATGCGAACCGTACCGTGCGCATAAGCGCAACAGCCGCTGCAGGACGAGAGCCACATTCGACCCGAAAACTCCTCGGTAGTAATGGCACTCATCCACCACGAGGTAGCGCAATCCGCGCAGGAACACCGACCAGCGGGTGTGGTTATGCAGCAGGGACACATGCATCATGTCGGGATTGGTGAAGATCCACCGAGAGCTCTCGCGTGCGAACCGCCGCAACTCGTTGGAGCTGTCCCCGTCGTAGGCGCAGGGCAGCACTCGCTCGAAACTTTCCATCCCCGTGATCAATTCGCGCACCGAGCGCAGCTGGTCATGGCCGAGCGCCTTGGTGGGCGCCAGATACAGCGCGCGTGCCCGCGGCTCCTCGGCCAGGGCGGTCAGGATCGGCAACTGGTACGCGACGGACTTCCCGGATGCGGTTCCGGTGGCTACCACCACATGGCGTCCCGCGAAGGCCAGGGAGGCCGCGGCGACCTGGTGCGACCACGGAACGCTCACCCCTTGGGCCGCAAACGCGGCTACTGCGTCGGGATGCGCCCACTGCGGCCAGGCCGCCACCTGGGCATTTCGCGCGGGGATATCACAAACATGCCGCACCGGGGTCTCGCCGCTGGGCGTACCGGCCACGATGAGATCCAGCAGTTCACGACCGTACCCAAACGTCACCGCAAAACACCTCGTGACCTGCACACTTGTGCCAAAACGGTGCCGGGCTCGCTACCGCAGATGGCCATAACGCCAGGGTAGGGCAGGCCGAAAGAGGGTCGAAGTTTCGCCACTGTTCACCGAACTTCCCGGCAATTATGTGGCACACCGCTATCGCCAACGCCCCAAACATGCTCTACTTAAGGGGGTCGCAGCTTCTGTGTTCGTGTTTTGCACTCGCAGGATCGACGTTGTGATCGCGGTTACTGCGAGGATCATTCCACGGGGTATGGCGGTCGGAACGGGGCCCGACGTGCCGAACGGGTATGTCGAACCCAAGTAAAGAAAGATCAAAGAAATGCCACAGGGAACTGTGAAGTGGTTCAACGCGGAAAAAGGCTTCGGATTCATTGCGCCCGAGGACGGCTCCGCTGACGTCTTCGTCCATTACACCGAAATCTCGGGCAACGGATTCCGTACCCTTGAAGAGAACCAGAAGGTCGAGTTCGAGGTAGGCCAGAGCCCCAAGGGCCCGCAGGCTACCGGCGTCCGCGCCGTCTGACCCACATCCGTCGAAGGAACGCCCCCGGCCATGTGCCGGGGGCGTTTCTCGTTCCAAGAATCTCCCCGCGCGCGGGGAGAGCCCCCCAGCTCGCGGAGAAAGTACTGTCTGTGACTGTGAGCCAGCTGTCCTTCTTTTCCGCCGAATCGGTGCCTCCCGAGGTCACCGATTTGGCGGGGCTGCTGGCCGGACCAGGCCAGGTCGTGGTCGGTGGAGGGGGTGCCCGGATTTCGGTGGTCGTGGACCAGACGTGGCGTGCGCTGGCACTGGCCGAGATGATCACCGAGACCGGTCTGCAGGCGGAACTGGGCCACACCGAGACCGGCGCGGAGAACCATCCGCTGGTGCGTACCGCCATGGATCCCGCAGTGCTGCCGGTCGCGCGTGAGTGGACCCGCGGTGCGGTGAAAACCGTGCCGGCGCAATGGTTACCGGGTGCGCGAGAGCTGCGGGCATGGGTGCTCGCCGCAGGTGCACCAGAGGCCGACAGGTACCTCCTGGGACTGGACCCACACGCCCCCGATACCCATTCGCCGCTGGCGGCAGCGCTGATGCGGGTAGGCATTGCTCCGACCTTGATCGGAACACGCGGTGCCAATCCGGCGTTGCGGATCAGTGGGCGGCGCAGACTGGGACGGCTACTGGAAAACATCGGAGAACCACCCGGCGACACCGACGCATTCCGCGCCTGGCCGAGGGTCTAACGGGGCTTTAGCAGCGGTTTAGTGAGGACTCGAACACGCTTTTGGCCACCCTGATATCGGGAATACCGATGCCTATATGGAAGGCTAGGTTTGCGCAATCGGCGCGGGGGTGTCATCTTGTGACCACGGTGGACTGCCCCCTACACCGTACATATGCGGCTTAATGCGCAGGTAAGGAGACGAAGCAGTGCGACGGCTCGTCATCGTCGAATCACCGACGAAGGCCCGCAAGATCGCTGGCTACCTCGGCGACGGATACGTCGTCGAGTCGTCGCGTGGCCACATCCGGGACTTGCCCCGTGCCGCTGCCGATGTTCCGGCCAAGTACAAGTCCGAACCATGGGCCCGTCTTGGAGTGAACGTCGATCAGGACTTCGAGCCGCTCTACATCGTCAGCCCCGATAAGAAGGGCACTGTCACCGAACTCAAGGGCCTGCTGAAGGACGTTGACGAGCTCTATCTCGCAACGGACGGTGACCGCGAGGGTGAGGCCATCGCCTGGCACCTGCTGGAGACTCTCAAGCCCAAGGTGCCCGTGAGGCGCATGGTCTTCCACGAGATCACCGAGCAGGCCATCCTTGCGGCCGCCCAGGACCCTCGTGACCTCGACAACAACCTCGTCGATGCGCAGGAGACCCGCCGCATCCTGGACCGGCTCTACGGCTACGAGGTCAGCCCCGTGCTGTGGAAGAAGGTCGGCCGGAATCTGTCCGCCGGTCGTGTGCAGTCAGTGGCGACCAGGATCATCGTTCAGCGCGAACGCGATCGCATGGCGTTCCGCAGCGCGGGGTACTGGGACCTGGGCGCCGAACTGGACGCCGGTAGTGAGGCCAAGCCCCCACGTTTCAATGCCCGCCTGCTGAGCGTTGACGCACTGCGGGTGGCTTCCGGCCGTGACTTCGACTCTCTGGGCCAGGTCAAGAAGGCCGACGATGTGCTGGTCCTCGATGAGGTGCGTGCCAATGCACTGGTCGCCGGGCTGTCTCAGGCCACCCTGACGGTCGCCTCCGCCGAGGAGAAGCCGTATACCCGCAAGCCCTACCCGCCGTTCATGACATCGACGCTGCAGCAGGAAGCGGGGCGCAAGCTGCGCTTCTCTTCCGAGCGCACCATGAGCATCGCGCAGCGGCTGTACGAAAACGGCTACATCACCTATATGCGTACCGACTCCACGACGCTGTCGGAATCGGCATTGACTGCCGCGCGCAGCCAGGCCGCGGAGTTGTACGGAAGTGAATACGTGCATCCTTCGCCGCGGCAATACACGCGCAAGGTAAAAAATGCGCAGGAAGCGCACGAGGCTATTCGCCCGGCGGGTGAGACTTTCAAAACTCCGGGCCAATTGCATTCACTGATCGACAATGACGAATTCCGTCTCTACGAGCTGATCTGGCAGCGCACGGTTGCCTCGCAGATGGCCGATGCCCGTGGCACCACGCTGAGCCTGCGTTTGGCGGGTACCGCCACGTCCGGCGAGCAGGTGGTGTTCACCGCAAGCGGTCGCACCATCACGTTCCCCGGCTTCTTGTCCGCGTACGTCGAGACCGTGGATGAACTGGCCGGTGGCGAGGCCGACGATGAGGAGCGTCGCCTGCCGCGGCTCACACAGGGCCAGACCGTTACGGTCACTGATCTGTCCGCGGATGGACACACCACCAATCCGCCCGCCCGCTATACCGAGGCCTCGCTCATCAAGGCATTGGAAGAGCTGGGAATTGGGCGTCCGTCCACCTACTCGTCGATCATCCGGACCATCCAGGATCGCGGCTACGTACACAAGCGCGGCAGCGCGCTGGTGCCCTCGTGGACCGCTTTTGCGGTGATCGGGTTGCTCGAACAGCACTTCGGCCGGCTCGTCGACTACGACTTCACCGCTGCCATGGAAGACGACCTCGACGAGATAGCGTCCGGTAACGAACGGCGCACAAACTGGTTGAACGCCTTCTACTTTGGTGGCGAGCACGGTGCCGAGGGATCGGTGGCCCGCGCCGGTGGTCTCAAGCGCCTGGTGGGTGTGAACCTGGAGGAGATCGACGCCCGCGAGGTCAACTCGATCAAACTGTTCGACGACGACCAGGGCCGCCCCATCTATGTGCGGGTCGGAAAGAACGGGCCGTACCTGGAGCGGATGATCACCGATCCGGACGGTGAAGCCGGTGCTCTCATCCCGCAGCGTGCCAACGTCAAGGACGGAGTCACTCCCGATGAGCTGACGGTCGAGATGGCCGAACAGCTGTTCGCGATCCCGCAGGAGGGCCGGACGCTGGGTGTTGACCCGGAGACCGGACACGAAATCGTCGCCAAGGATGGACGTTTCGGCCCGTACGTGACCGAGGTGCTGCCGGCACCACCGGAGCAGCTCGACGCCGTCGAAGCGGATGCGAAGCCCAAGCGGGGCGCCAAGAAGGTGGAAGGCCCCAAGCCGCGCACCGGCTCGCTGCTGAAGTCCATGACGTTGGAGACCGTGACGCTGGAGGATGCACTGAAGCTGCTGTCCTTGCCGCGTGTGGTCGGTGTCGATCCCGCCAACAGCGAGGAGATCACCGCGCAGAACGGGCGCTACGGCCCGTACCTCAAGCGCGGCACGGACTCTCGATCGCTTGCCACCGAGGATCAGATGTTCACCATCACCCTCGACGAGGCATTGAAGATCTACTCCGAACCCAAACGCCGTGGTGGACAGGCGGCCTCGGCCGCCCCGTTACGTGAGCTCGGTGCGGATTCGACGACCGGTAGTCCGATGGTGATCAAGGACGGGCGCTTCGGTCCCTACGTCACCGACGGCGAGACCAACGCCAGCTTGCGTAAGGGCGATGACGTGCTGTCGATCACCGACGAGCGGGCTTCGGAGTTGCTTGCCGATCGTCGCGCGCGTGGTCCGGTGAAGCGGGCCAAGAAGGCACCGGCGAAGGCAGCCAAGAAGGCTCCGGCCAAGAAGGCCCCCGCGAAGAAGGCTGCCAAGAAGGCGACTTAGCCGCGACGCGGCCGCGCGACCTGCGTTGACACGTTGCGTCCGCGCAGCTCGACGGTCTCGCCGACGTTCCAGCGCAGTGCTTCCTCGTCGCGAGCCTCCATCACCGCGGAGGCCGATGCCAGCACGTTTCCGGGTTCGTTCTTGGCCAGCTCGGTCAGCCGAGCCGCCTCGTTCACGGGGTCGCCGATGACGGTGTACTCAAAGCGCGCCTGCGCTCCGATGTGGCCGGCGATGGCGCGTCCGGCAGAGACTCCGATGCCGAAATCATTGGAGCCCAATACATTGGTGAGCTCGTCGGCCAGCTCGCGGGCGGCTGCCAACGCGGCCGCGGCGCCATCGGGATGATCGATGGGAGCGCCGAAGATGGCCAGAGCCGCGTCGCCCTGGAACTTGTTGACGAATCCGCCGTGTTTGTTGACGGTGTCGACGATCACCCGGAAGAACTCGTTGAGGACCTGCACGACCACCGCCGGGCCTCGAGTGGAAGCCAACTGAGTGGAGCCCACCAGGTCCACGAAAAGCACTGCCACACTGCGTTCCTGACCGCCGAGCTCGGTGCCGTATTCGAGTGCCCGGCGCGCGACGTCCTCGCCGACGTAACGGCCGAAGAGGTCGCGTAGGCGTTGTCGTTCGCCCAGATCGCGCACCATGTCGTTGAACCCGGCCTGCAGTAGTCCTAGCTCACTGGCGTCGTAGATCGGTACGTGGGCGTTGTAGTTGCCGCGTTGCACTTCGCTGAGCGCCCAACGTAATTGGCGCAGCGGGTCGGCGATCGAGGTGGCCACCAGCAGGGTGCCCATCAGTCCGATCGCCAGCGCGATGATCGCCAGGATCAGGATGGAGCCGGTGAGGTTATCGGCATTGGACTTCAGATAACCCGCGCGCTGTCCCACGACGGTGAGCACGATGGCCAGGATCGGCACGCCGGTGCTCAGTGCCCAGGTGAGAACCTGGCGGACGATGACGCCTGGGGCGGTGATATTTTCCGGGACCCCACGGCGCAATGCCTGAATCGCCACGGGGCGCAGCACGCGCTCGGACTGCAAGTAGCCGATGATGCTGGTCGTGGTGGCCCCCAGTACCGTCGCGAATGCGGCGACCAGCACTGAGCTATGGGTAGATGACCAGGTGACGGCAACGAATATCGCGCCACCGACAAGCCACGTCGCCACGCTGATGACGGTGCGGTAGAAGGGCATCTGTAAGGCGCGGACGCGGACATCCTCGGACCCCTCGGACTCGAAGTCCGGGGAGCTGTACTGCCAGCGCAGTACAGGTAATAGCAGGTAGGTGCTCACGATGGCGCCGGCAACAAAGAGGATGAACAGCGAGACGCCGAGGATGATGAGCCGCTCTGGGCCGAGCTCGGACAGTTCCACCCGGTCGCTCGGTGGCAGACCGAACCGCAGGAAGCCCAACACGAACAGTGCGCCGACCAGGTTGGACTGGGCGATACCCATGATGAAGAGGGGCCACGGCGTGCGCATGACCCATCGCGAATACCGGGCTGCGCGTGCAAGAGGGCGCTGGTCTGCCCTTCCCTCCGCGCCAGTCACCCGTTAACCGTAGCTGTCGGCGGTGACGGCAGCGTTTCACACGCCTGTGCGGCTTGTTCTTCGAGTCGGTTCCGGCGGCTAGGGTTGGAGGCGATGAGCGGGGTTTTCGGGCGCCTGGTGGATCAGGGAGCGGTGGTTTCTACGCTCTCATCTGCGGTATTGGCCGCACGCGGTGATGACGCGGGCCGGATGACCCATGCCTGGTTGTTTACCGGACCGCCGGGGTCGGGCAGGTCAGTGGCGGCTTTGTGTTTTGCCGCCGCCCTTCAGTGCGAATCGGAAGGTGCCGCGGGCTGCGGGGAATGCCGTGCCTGCACGACCACGATGGCCGGGACCCATGCTGACGTGCGCAGAGTCGTTCCCGAGGGATTGTCGATCGGCGTGGATGAGATGCGCGCCATCGTGCAGGCGGCCTGGCGCCGGCCGAGCACCGGGCGCTGGCTGGTGGTGCTCATCGAGGATGCCGACCGGCTGACCGAGGGTGCCGGCAATGTCCTGCTGAAGGTTGTCGAGGAGCCGCCGCCGCGGACGGTGTTCTTGCTGTGCGCGCCGTCGGTGGACCCCGAGGACATCTCGATCACCCTCCGCTCGCGCTGTCGGCATGTGGCACTCGTCACTCCGTCGGTGGCGGCCATCGCGCAGGTGCTGATGGAACGCGACGGGATCGATGCCGAGCAGGCGCAGTGGGCGGCCTCGGTGAGCGGCGGCCATGTGGGCCGGGCACGCAGACTTGCCACCGATGAGCAGGCCCGTGCGCGGCGGCTGCGGGCGCTGGGGCTGGCCAGGGAGGCCGCCACCCCGACGCGGGCGTATGCCGCGGCCGAGGAACTCGTGATCAGCGCCGATGTTGAGGCCAAGGAGCTGACGGCAGCGCGTAACGAGGCCGAAGAGGAAGAACTGAAGACGGCGTTGGGGGCCGGGGGTACCGGCAAGGGCGCGGCGACCGCGCTGCGCGGGTCCGCGGGTGTCTTGAAGGACCTTGAGCGTAAGCAAAAATCGCGTCAGACCCGGGCATCACGAGATGCCCTGGACCGCACACTCATCGATCTGGCCACCTACTTCCGCGATGCGTTGGTGCTGTCGTTCGGCGCTGCCGAGGAGGGCCGGGTGACACTCCATCACCCCGATATGGCCGACCGGCTTGGGCCGATGGTGGACAGGGTGCCGCCCGAACAGCTCCTGCAATGCATCGAGGCAGTCCTGGCGTGCCGAGAAGCATTGGCGGTGAATGTGAAGCCCAAGTTCGCGATCGATGCGCTGGTCGCGACGGCAGGGCAGGCACTGCGTCCGTCGGAATGAGATTGGGAGTCGCGGCGGGGGTGCCGTAGACTCTCGGGCGCTGGGTTCGCCCGGCGCGCTGCCCTAGCTCAGTCGGTAGAGCAATTCACTCGTAATGAATAGGTCGGGGGTTCGATTCCCCCGGGCAGCTCCACACGGATTATTCGACAGCTTTCGTGACTGCCCGGCCATCGCCACAAGGTATCTCCTGAGCTCAGCGGTGAACTGCCTGGCCTCTAGATTCGGAAGTACCATGGAATTGGACGGGCGCCTGCAACGAGACGGTTGCGTGCTGCGGTACTCCGATACTGGTGGCCCGGGTGTTCCTGTCCTGTTTATCCATGGAGCGGGCGCCGATCATGCGATGTTCGAATCGCAGCGCGGTGCCCTCCGAGACGCCGGTTTTCGCGCCATCCTCTTCGACCTGCGCGGACACGGAGCCTCGAGGCCCAACAGCGTCGCCATCACAGCAGCGGTGCTCGTAGCGGATGTCGAGGCGCTTATAGCCCACCTCGGCCTCGACCGACCTGTCCTCATCGGACTGTCTCTGGGTGGCAACATCGGGCAACGCCTTGTCAGACAGGCGCCGGATGGCTATCGGGGGCTGGGTGTCCTCGACTCCACCTGGAACACCGGTCCATTGACCTGGATCGAACGATCGTCACTGCGGCTGGCTGCTCCGCTGCTGCGGTTTATACCGGCACGGTCCCTGCCACGTGTGATGGCCGATGCCTCGGCGCTTACCGAGGCCGCGCGTGCTGACCTGCGCCGGGCCTTTTCGGCGATACCGAAGGCCGAGTTTCTCGAGATATGGCGCGCGACCACCGAGTTTGTGACGCCCGACAGCGATTACCGCACTACATTGCCGCTGCTGCTGATGCGGGGAGCAAAGGATCGGACCGGAAACATCGCGACGGCTATGTCTGATTGGGCAACCGCCGAAGGCGTCGCGGAGGTGGTGGTTCCCGATGGCGGTCATGTGGTCACGTTGGATGCCCCGCTACCCGTTAATGCTGCGCTTGTCGCCTTTCTCCGGCACTTGACGTAAATCACTCCGCTACCGGGTACTTCTGCTGTGGGCGCAAAGCAAGGCCGCTAGCATCAATGCTCATGTGGTTTGCACAGCGCGATGCCGGCCGTCATGGCCCGGTGGTTGCTGCGGTGGACCAGGTGCTGGCCACGACTATCGGGCGGCAAGGCTCGGTGGTTGATGTCACACATAGCTGGGCGCAGGCGAACGGCCGGGTCGTGGACATCGAGGATGCACCGCTCGCGGCCGGCGTATTTGGTCAGTGGATCTCGTTCCCCGACAGGGACCTCGTGCAGGTGGGGCAAGGAGTCGTGGGCCGCGACCGCACGATCGCGCACGAACTGGGCCACATGGTGTTGGGTCATCGCGGTCTGCCGGTTGCCGAGTTCGCCGCCGAGCACGTCCGAGCGGTGCCGCCTGAGCTGGTTGCCCGCATGCTGCAACGCAGTTGTGGCGCTGATGAATTGACTCATAGCGACGACCGCTGGCCGCAGGATGAACTAGCTGCTGAGCGGTTCGCGGGCTTGCTCATCCGCCGTATGCGGGCTGGGCGAGGTGTCCACACGAGGTGGAGTCCGTACGTCGACGACGCACTGGGGTGATCAGCCCCGCGCTGTGGCACGCCATGGACATCGGGCGCATCGCATTTATGCTCTGTTTCCTGCCTGTCCTGCTGTACCGGATTTGGCGGCTCTGGCGGTACCCGGCATCTGCCCCGGCGGTGGCGATCACGGCCTTTTGTCTGGTTATGTGGTTCTGGCTGTTCATGCTGTCCGACTTCTGGTGGCGCACGCTGCCATCGGCTGTGCGCGCGACCAGCTTGGGCGGCCTGTTGGTCACCATATTGGCTGCCTGTACACAGATCTTCGTTCTTGGTATCAGCGGCTCTGCTTCACCGGAACGGGTCAGGCGCGGTCGGCGGGTGATCCTTGTGGTAACCGCGATTGTGCTTGTTGTGGTCGTCGTGTCCGCCAATCAGAGTCCGGTCCTGCTGGAAACGAAAGACCTGCACGAGCTCACCAATGCGCTGCTGGATGGGGGGGATCGGTGGGCGATTGTGTCTTCGGTTGTGGGCAATGGTTATCTGGCGGTATCGCTCGCGCAATTGATATGGACCGGGCTTCGCCACGCTGACCGTACGCCGGTCGGCACCGGCCTGGGACTGCTTGCCATGGCCGCGTCCTTCGAGATCGTCGCGGTTGTTGTTGGGGGAGTTGTACGACCGCTGACCGGGGGACGAGACGTCATTTCGGGTAGGTACGGGGTGTTAGTGCAGGGCGTGTCTGGGTCTGTCGGTGTCACCCTGCTGGCCCTCGGTTTTCTATGGCCTCCGGTGGTGTTGCGTCTTCAGGCGCGACGAGATGAGTGGCGACTCCGGCCTCTTCATGACACGCTCGCCGATATGTTTCCGGGGTTGTTCCCGCCCGTGGAATCGCGAATTCGATCCTCGGACTTAGTGTTCGAATGGACGACGCATGTCCAGGACGGTCTCACCCTGTTGGCGCAGAGTCGTCGGGTGCCGTTGACAGCCGACTTGCCACCACCAAAAGGCAGCGCAGAACGGACTCAGGATGTAGCGAATTGGCTTGTAGGTGAATCAGTTCCAGAATTCAGTTGCGAATGGCTGCGTCCGCCCGAAGGTGTGGGTGAAGGGCCATGGGTGTTCGCGATCGCCGACGCCTACCGGGACCGTCAGGAACGCTTGGCGGCGCCGGCTTCCTTGTCGGGTATGCCCTCGACTTTGCGTAGATGATCGACCATGTCGGCGATTGCTTGCCGACTGTTCTCGGAGAGCGCGTAGCTGCGCTGCGCGATCTCACGCACCTTCGAGTCACGCAGCTGCACAAGCCAATCCAGATCGCGATTGACCGACGCGGCGTAGTCGGCGTCATAGAAGTAGGCAGGGCTCACTTGGAAGAACTCCGCCAGCGCCGTGACAATATCCGGCGCAGGGTTTGATCGTTCGCCCTTGCGCAGCAGTGACAGATAGGGCGAGGACACCTCCACGCCGCGCTGACCCAGCGCGGCGACCACCTCGTTGAGGGAATAAGGTCCGCGCCCGGCCGGATGCACAGTAGCAAACAAATGACTCAAGCGCTGCGAAAAGTCCGGCACAGCACCCCCTCACATACTTTCACTTTGCAGCCCAACGATACACGCACATGCTGTGCTGCTCACCGCACGTCTGCGGGTGTCCGAGCGATATGCAACTTATCGGAAGGGTAAGTGATTGACAAGGACTATTTACTGACAGTAATGTCCGGAGTGTTCGTTCGGCTAACCCAGGTCGATCGCTCTCGGCTGGTCAGTCGCTGTGCTCATCGTGGGGTTGAGCACAGCGGGTGGTCAGCCGATTTTTGTATGAACCCTGCCGCTGCTCAGCGGAGCCCCAGCGCGCTGTGATGCACCAGCGCACTGACGATGAGGACGCCCCCCAAGCCCAGGAAAATCACTCGAATCGCGGTGGGCGCGTATCGCGTCACCGTCCGCACCAGCGCACGCTGCGCACGCCGCGCGCCGGGAGATCGTCGTGTCGACAGCACGAGAATCAGCAGACTCGGGAGAACGGCGACCAACCCATAGCCCACCAGCAGCAGCGGCCACATCGACGGCAGCGGGTGACGTGAGGCGAGCATCGCCAATGCGCTCAGGTACGGAACAGATGTGGGAGCCTCCGCATAACCCAGCGCAAGCCCCACGAGTGCGAGAAGCCACGGATGGCGGCGCGCAATAGTGCGAATCCACGGCGGCGTCACCGGCTCGGTGAACCAGGTCAACGCCGCAACGGCGATCAACAGAATGCCGATGACCAGTTGGGCCCAATACCGGGTAGACGGGGTGATGTCCGAACCACCGGCCACGTCGGTCAGTGAGCGCACCCCGAGCACGGTCGCCAGTCCAAAGGTAAATAGTGCGACAAACAATCCGGTGACGAAGCTGAGGCCGCCCGGAAACGCTGATCGGCGTTCCAGTCGGGTCACGTAGACGATGGTGGTGGCGATACCGATGTTGAGCACGTTGAGGGCGTCCAGACAGGCGAATCCCGCGAATGCCAGCAACAGGGTGAGCACGATTCCAGAACTTACGTGAGGGTGGATGGTGTTCCGGCTAACGCGGCGTTGTGGGCACTGCCACAGTCGGCCCCGCGCCGAGGTGCGGGACGGTAGCCACGACTGGATCACACTCTGACCTGGGCCAACGAGACCGCCGGTACTCTGGACCGGATGCCTACTCAGACCTCGGCTGCTGCTGAGCCCCTGCATGGATTGCGGGACGTGCGCACCTACATCGACATTGCCGTCGTGGTCGCTGTTCTCATCGCCACCAATCTGATCGCGCACTTCACCACGCCGTGGGCCAACATTGTTGTTGTCCCGGCGGCGGCGATCGGGCTACTGGCCCTGATCCGCTACCGCGGCCACTCCTGGGCTGAGCTGGGATTGGGCCGCCCCCATTGGCGTTCCGGTGCCAAGTACGCGGCCGTCGCGGTCGTCATCGTCGGCGCGGTGATCGGCATTGGCCTGCTGCTCCCGATGACCCGCCCGATGTTCCTCAACAGCAGTTATGCGACGACGGTTTCGGGCGCACTGCTGGCCTCTTTCGTCCTGATCCCGCTGCAGACCGTGATTCCCGAGGAGCTCGCCTTCCGCGGGGTTCTGCACGGGACGATGGCCCGAGCCTGGGGCTTCCGGGGAGTCGCGGCCGTCGGGTCTCTGCTGTTCGGCTTTTGGCATATCGCCACGTCGCTGGGTCTGACGACCGGCAACGTCGGTCTGACGAGGCTGCTCGGGGTGGGCCTGTGGGCGCAGATCGCCGGTGTCGCCGGGGCGGTGGTAGCCACCGCCATTGCCGGATTTGTCTTCACCTGGTTGCGTCGCCGCAGCGGTAGTCTCCTGGCGCCCATCGCGTTGCATTGGTCACTCAATGGGATGGGAGTGCTGGCCGCGGTCCTGGTCTGGCACCTGGTCTAGCCCCATACGACGAACGCGGTCGCCGCGAGAAACAGCAGCTGTTCGGCGGTGCGCCAACCCAGGGGAGTCGAAAGTGGGTTGGACCGCTGGCTCGCGGCATAGACATTGGCCGGAAACATCACCACCAGCAGCACTCCCAGGCAGGCGGCGGCCACCACCCTCGTCGAGGGAACCAGCACGCCGATCGCGCCGAGCAGTTCGAGCACGCCGGTCAGCGCCACCAGGAACCCGGCCGCCGGAATCCACGGCGGCACGATCGCGATCATCGCCTCGCGCATCTTCGGGACGAAATGCGCGACGCCGGTCAGCGTGAACATCACAGCGAGACCGACCGCTACCGCGGATGGCCACGAATTGACGGGTGTGAATCCCTGGGCGCCGACCAGGCGTGCCAGCAGGGTCCCGAGGACCAGGGCGACAAGTGGCGCCATAACGATCTCCAATCTTGACAGTGACTAGATAGACGATACCCGCGAACTAGTCACTGTCAAGATTTGAGTTATGCTGGTGCGATGTCGTATCACCATGGCGATCTGCGGGCGGCGATACTGGCCAGCGCGGCCGATATGGTGACCCGGCGCGGCGCCGGCGAGCTGTCACTGCGAGGACTGGCCCGCGAAGCGGGCGTCTCGCACGCCGCTCCCGCGCACCACTTCGGGGATCGTCGCGGTCTGTTCACCGCGTTGGCCGCCGACGGATTCACCAAACTCGCCGAGGCCCTCGATGGCGCGCGCCCTGACTTCCATGCCGCGGCCCTGGCCTATGTGGACTTCGCCCTGGCCCATCCGGGCCACTATTCGGTGATGTTCGAACCCGCGCTACTGGATTCCACCGACGCACGACTCATCGCGGCACGAGACCGTGCCGGCGCTGCCCTGGATGCCGGGATCGCGACACTGACGCTCCGGCAGACATCGGCCGACAAGGTCACCGCAGCCCGCGCGGCGTGGTCCTTGGTGCACGGGTTTGTCTCGCTGTGGTCCACTGGGGCGCTTGCTGATGCACGCGATGATGCCGATCCCAGGGCGATTGCCTCGCGGATCGCGTACGCACTGTTCCCGCCAACCGACTAGCCGAGCAGGACCTTGGCGCCCTTGGACTTGTAGTCGGTATGTAGGTCGATCTCCTTGGGTACGGTGCCAGGCGGGACGTCGTAGACGAGCACCGACCGCTTCTGCGTGCCGGGCCCGAGTTCTGCGCCGGGCTCGAGCTGTTCGGCGTTGCGCGCCAAGATATTTGCCATGCTATCGGGGGTGTATTCCGTACCCGTTGCGTCCTTGAGCTTTTGTTCGTCCCCGAGGAAGGAGTGCGTCGCCTGTCCGAGGTTCAGAACCTCGACGTGCACGACGACAAAGGTGCCGGTCGCCGTCGCCTGCAGGGCCGGATTCGCCTGGTCGCCGACGGTCCCGGCATCGTTTACCCGTGTGACAACAAAAGCGAGGTCACCATCGCGTACCTGCTGTCCGAGACTGCCGGGCTTGCCTTCCTCCGCCGTGACCACTTTGGTCTCGGGGCCGCCGCCGCTAGGCCCGACGTGGATGAGGGTTGGCCGACTTTCTGACGCTTGACCGCCCCCGCACGCGGTCAGAAGTACGCCGATAAACCCAAGGGCGCCTAGGTATTTCACGATCATGAAGTGCGCATCACCGGAAGCGTCACGGAAGAGGGGCGTTCCTCGTCGTGGTGGACCTCGAAGTGGATCGGGACGATGCGGCTGGCGGTTGCCAGCGGTTCACCGGAACCGGTGTTGCGGGCGTGGTTCGGAAACGCGCCGCCGCTAACCTGAATTCGCAGCCGGTGTCCCCGAGTGAAACGGTAGCCGGTGGGATGCATGGTCACGTCAACCGGCGAACCCGTCGCGCCGTTCAACCGTACGATGCCATCGGAAACGTTGCGGGATACTCCCTTTCGGTCGACATCGCAGAGTCGAACGAATAGGTCGCCCTGGCCGCTGTCGGTGGTCGCGTAGATGGACGCCGAGACGGGGCCGATGAGGTCCAGATCGCTCGTCAGCGGATCGCTGGTGTAAACCAGTACATCGGACCGCTTCTCGGTCGCGGAGTTGTCTCGCTGACCGGACGCTCGTGTGTCCAGTAGCGGTCCACCCGCCACCGGGGTGGGATCCGCCGGATCGTAGGTAAACGTGTCGGCGGCGTTATCGCCTTGTGGCGCCTGCCAATCCAGTACATGAGCGGACCGCAGATACAGCGGGGTGGGAGTTGACTTCTGGGGTGGCCAGTGGTCGAAGTCGAGCCATTGGCCGGCCTTCTGTAGGTAGATCCGAACCGGCGAGCGGTGCGTCGAGGAGACGTCACCCCGCAGATGCGCGGCCAGCCACGAGAAGCTGTCAGAGACCACCGGCTTGAGTGACTTCATATGGTCCCACGGGCCAATGGTGATTCGCCGTGGGCAGTCGGCCTTCTGTAACTCGTCGTAGTCGCGCAGCTGACCGACGAGCAGAAGATCCCACCATCCGGTCACCATGCTCACCGGTGTGCTGAGTTGCGCGAGACGTGGAGTGTGGTCGATTTCGTCCCAGTAGTCGTCGTCGGTGTGGTCGGTCACGGTGCGCCAGAACGGTTCTGGCTTGCCTATGGCGATATTGTCGGCGTTGCCCAGGGGCAGGTGATCCATGGCGCGCCGTACCTGCTTCTCGAGGGCGTGCATCCCGAGTAGACGCTTGATCTGGGACCTGCCGTGCGAGCCGATGGAGGCCGACCAGCTCAGCAAGTTGTGCAGATTGAACGCTCCGCCCGGGTAGAAGAGCTCGGTGAAATTGCTGGTGGTGATCGCCGGGCACATGGCCGCCAAGGGCGGCTCGACGTAGGGCGCCACCGCCCACTGGGTGTGCCCGAGATACGACGGCCCGGCAGTCGCCAGTGTGCCGTCGCACCACGGCTGCTCCCGGACCCAGGCTGCGGTGGCCAAACCGTCCGCACGTTCCTGCCGAAAGGCGTCGAACTTTCCCTCGGAACCGAACTGGCCACGAGTGTCCTGCAGGACTACCTGAAATCCTTGACGTGCCAACAGTGTTGCCCACATCTGGCTGATCGCGCCGTGCCTGCCGTATGGCGTGCGGAAGATGACGGCGGGTAGCGGGTCTTGCCCGGGCGGCCGGAAGTGGTCGGTGGCGAGCTTGACGCCGTCGGGCATCGCCACCTTGATGCCCCGACGTGCCTGCACCTCGGCGGTGACAGGTTCGGGCAGGTCGAGCAGCTTTTCAAGGAAAGGGGCAGAAAGTCGTCCCGTCCAGGTGAAAGCCAGTTCTCCGAGCATGGCGCCCAATCTACCGGGGCGCGAGCGCTCCCACCGGTCCGACGGCGACGCACAGCGACAACGACTGGGTAATCGGTTGCAGGGTAAGCGAATTCCCTGAACCTGGGAGTCTGATGAACACTCGGTTGAGCCCGGGGCGAACCGGAACCTTGACGCTGGGCCCGTTGGTGAACGATGCCCACACCGCGCCCTCGGTGTTGGCCAGGTAGTTCAGTTCGACGATCCAGTCCGCCGGAAGCAGCGGCCCGCTCAGTGGCATGGTCTGCATGGACTGCACCAGGTACCCGCATCCTGGGACCGGCCCCTCGGTCAGGGCGCGCACCCACGTCACCTGGGCGTCCAGCAGGTGGCCGTAGCGGTCGAGCATGCGTAACTGCGTTGTGGTGGAACCGATCTCTGGCCGGGGACGGACCAGGGCGAACATATGACTTAACAGGTTCTCCGGCCGCACCACATTCTGTAGTACCAGTGGGTCGACTTCCTGATCAAGAACCGCAGGCCCGTCCGCGACCGCCGCCAACGATTGCTTCACCGTGGCGATGTACGGCGAGGCCGGGTTGTTGCGCCAGCTGCGCAGATAGTTGGCCGTCGAGACGAGGCTGCTTCCCACGAACAATGCCAACGCGAACGCGACCACTGCGGTGCGTCGGGGTGAGCTGTCCAGGTAACCGCTGACCGGACGGTTCGGGGCGGTGAGCCCCACCGCGGCCAGTAGCGTCGCGACCACCACCAAATCCGGCAGATATCGCAAGGTCTGCGCGAGCAGCAGCGCCGTGAACGCCGATGAGCGCATGAGATAGATCGGTACCTCACTGGCGGCCAGGTACGCCAGCAGGGTCAGCCAGACGGGTGCGAGTCGCCGCTTACGAAAACACGTCAGCACGACCGTCGCGCCCAGCGCGAGCGCTCCCAACCAGATCACCAACGACGACGGCTCGGCCCACGGTGAGCTGGGTACCCAGCGATCCCAGCGCCATGGCCCGCCCACCAACCCGGGGAGCACCCCGTGTGTGAAGGAGCGCTGGAGCAGCGACCACGTCATCGACAGGTCCGTGCTCCACCGCTTTTGATCCACCACCACCAGGTACAGGGCGATCCATGCCGCGGTGAGTGCCCCGGCCGGAATCCAGAGCATCGCGCCGCGTCGCCATGTCCGTGTCAGCGCCGACCACCCGTCGCCGCGTAGCGAGGCCAGCAGTGCCACCACGGCGAACGCCACGAACGGAATGACCACCGACTTCTCGAAGAACAGCAGCCCGCCGAGGAAGGCGCCCATCGCCGTCGCTACGTACCTGCGGTTTCCGGTGCGATCCAGCAGCACCGCATCGGCCACGAACCAACACATTGCGGTCAGCATCGGCAGAGAATTCAGCGCGGCGGCCCACCAGGTGAAGCCGGGTATCGCCAGCGGCGTGAACAGCGCGAACGTGAGCGGAACAAGCAGCACCGGCCGCCAACCCAGAATCACCCACAGCGCCCGCAACAGTGCCAGGGACGCCAATGCCTGCAGAATCACCAGGCTCAGCGCGGGCCAGAACCAGCTCAACGGTGCGAGCTTGGTGAGGATGCCCGCCAGTAAGAAGGCCGCGGGCATGAGGTGCCCGTCGTGGTCGTCGAATAGATACGACGGGGAGAACAAGCCCTGTGTGCCCGCGCGACCGACCAGGATCAGGTCATCCCAATAGAAGTCGCCCCCGAACGCCAGCACGCCGCGAACCACGAGGTGCACCACGAGGAGAGCCGCTGCGGCCACGGCAACGCGGTTGGTTCTGGCGAAAGGCATCAGGGCCCGAGAGTAGCGATGAACGCTTGCGTGAAGAACATCAGGCACGGTCGGTAGGGTGGGGCCGAATGCCGTGAGCTATGCGAACAAAGAGGGAGTCCCCACGTGCGGGCAATGGTTACCGGAGCCGCAGGATTTATCGGATCGACTCTGGTCGATCGCCTGTTGGCGGACGGGCACGAGGTAACGGGTCTGGATAATCTGGCTACCGGCAAGGTGACGAATCTGGAGGCTGCCGAGACGCAGCCCGCCTTCACCTTCGTCAAGGACGACATCGTCGAGGCGGATCTGAACGCCGTCGTGGCCGAGTTCTCGCCCGAGGTGATCTTCCATCTGGCCGCGCAGATCGATGTGCGCCACTCGGTGGCCGACCCGCAGTTTGATTCGTCGGTCAACGTCGTCGGCACCGTCCGGCTGGCCGAGGCCGCGCGCAAGGCGGGCGTGCGCAAGATCGTGCACACCTCGTCGGGCGGATCGATCTACGGCACCCCGGAGCAGATACCCACCAGCGAGTCCGTCCCCACCGATCCGCATTCGCCGTATGCGGCGGGCAAGGTGGCCGGAGAGATCTACCTCAACACCTTCCGGCATCTGTACGGACTGGAGTGCTCGCATATCGCACCGGCCAATGTCTATGGGCCACGCCAGGATCCGCACGGCGAGGCGGGCGTCGTCGCCATTTTCGCCCAGGCACTGCTATCCGGCCGTTCCACCAAGGTGTTCGGTGACGGCGGCAACACCCGGGACTACGTATTCGTCGACGATGTGGTGGAGGCCTTCGTGCGCGCCTCCGGTCCCGCCGGCGGCGGACAGCGTTTCAATGTCGGCACCGGTGTGGAAACCAGTGACCGGCAGCTGCATTCGCTGGTGGCTGCGGCAGCCGGAGCGTCGGATGATCCGGAGTTCCACCCGCCGCGACTGGGCGACCTGCGTCAGTCCTGCCTGAACGTCGGCCTGGCCAAGAGTGTGCTGGGGTGGGAGCCTCAGGTGGCGCTAACGGACGGAATCTGCCGGACTGTCGATTTCTTCCGGCGGCTCGGCACCGCGTAGCGCGACGGCCCGCGCGAGCCGCGAGTAGCGCAGTTCCAGATCCTTGAAACGCAGGTAGGTACTGAGCGTCGTGAACGCGAACGCGATGATCAGCGCGTAGAGCATGAGGTCGGTGCCTCGGCCCAGGCCGAGCCAATGCGCCAGCGTGGTGGTGTCATTGGGCCGCAGGATGGCGTAGATACCCGCGACCACGAAGACGACGAACCCGAGTTTCACCCATGCCTTGGCCTGCGCGGTGCTGCGCGAACGCAGCAGATACACCAGCAACAGCAGGACCGCGACGATCAGCAGCGGCTGTATCCAGGTGATCACGGCAACCTCCGGCGGAACGCGGTGTCGAACATGATGTTGACTCCGTTGATCAGTGACTGGCCCTTGGCCATCGAGTACTCGGTGTACAGGATGTCGACGGGTTGCTCTGCTACCCGCCAATGGTTTTCGGCGATCATCGCGATGAACTCGCTGGCGTGGCCCATGCCGTTCATCGTGATGGTGAGACCGGTGGCGACAGTGCGATTGAACACGCGCAGCCCGTTGTGGGCGTCGGTCAGGTTGAGGCGGCGGGTGCGGGGGCTCAGCAGCACAACGGTTTTCAGGACGAAACGCTTGATCAGGGGAACATGGCTCGGCGCGGACCCCGCACCGAAACGGGTGCCGACGATGATGTCGAGCGGCTCGAGTCGCAGCCTGTCCACCATGGCCACCACATCCTTCACCTGATGCTGGCCGTCGGCGTCGAAGGTGACGAAGATCTGAGCACCGGGCTGCGCGCGGGCGTACTCGACACCGGTTTGTATCGCTGCGCCTTGCCCCAGATTGACGGGATGCCGGACTAGATGCGCCCCGGCGCCGTGCGCCAGCGCGGCGGTGCGGTCCCTGCTGCCATCGTCCACGCAGACGATGTTGGGGAACGTACCGAGCGCCGCGGCGATGACGTCGGCGATGACTGGCCCCTCGTTATAGGCGGGGATGACCAGCCAGACGTCGCCATTACCGGTGTTGCTCACTGGGATCAAGGTAGCACCGGCTACCCGCGAGCGGACGTCGGCTCTGCCCGGCCACGACAAGTCCTGCGATTCCGGCAGAAGGGAACGTTGGCGGCACTAATGTTTCGGCCATGCAGCGGCTGTCTGGGGTAGATGCGGCGTTCTGGCACGCCGAAACGGCGGGTTGGCATATGCACATCGGGGGACTGTCGATCTATGACCCCACCGATGCACCGGACTACAGCTTTGAGCGGGTTCGCAGCCTCATCGTGGAGAGGCTTCCGTCGATGCCGCAGCTGCGCTGGCGAGTCACCGACGTCCCACTGGGATTGGACCGGCCCTGGTTCGTCGAAGACGAGGAACTGGATCCCGACTTTCATATTCGCCGCATCGGCGTGCCCGCGCCCGGCGGCCGCAAGGAGCTGGAGGAGCTGGCGGGCCGGCTGATGTCCTACAAGCTCGACCGATCGCGCCCGTTATGGGAGCTGTGGGTCATCGAGGGTGTCGAGGGCGGACGTGTCGCCACGCTGACCAAGATGCATCACGCCATCGTCGACGGGGTTTCGGGCGCGGGCCTGGGCGAGATTCTGTTCGATATCGCACCCGAGCCGCGGCCGGCGCCGGACGACACCGTCGGGTCGCTGGTGGGCCTCGGGTTACCCAGCCGCGAGCGCATCTTGTTGAGCGCGTTGGTCAACCTGGGCGTCAAAACGCCCTATCGGGTCGTTCGGTTGGTGCAGCAGACGGTTCGCCAGCAGCTGGCGGTATTCGGCATGGAACGGAAATCACCCGGATACTTCGAGGCCCCGCACACCCGATTCAACGCGCCGGTGTCACCGCACCGTCGGATATCCGGCGCGCGTCTTGAACTGGCGCGGGTCAAGGCGCTCAAGGACGCGTTTGGCGTCAAGGTCAACGACGTGGTGCTGGCCATAGTGTCCGGGGCTGTCCGGGACTATCTGGCCAAGCGCGATGAGCTGCCGGAGAAACCGCTGATCGTGCAGATTCCGGTCTCGGTGCGCACCGAGGACACCGATGGTGAGGTGGGCAATCAGATCAGCTCGATGACAGTCTCGCTGGCGACGGATATCGAGGACCCGGCCGAGCGGATCAGGGCGATCTATGCGGGAACGCAGGGTGCCAAGGAAATGGCACGCGCGATGTCGGCGCATCAGATCATGGGGTTGACGGATACGACGCCGCCGGGGCTGCTGCAGTTGGCGGCGCGCGCCTACACCGCCAGCGGGTTGTCCCGGAATCTGGCGCCGATCAACCTGGTGTTGTCCAATGTCCCGGGTCCGTCCTTCCCGCTGTACATGGCCGGTGCCCAGCTGGAATCGATGATTCCGCTGGGGCCGCCCGTCTTGGACGTGGCACTGAACATCACGTGCTTTTCCTATATGGAGCACATGGACTTCGGTTTCGTGACGACCCCCGAGGTCGCCGCGGATATCGATGAGATGGCCGATGGTCTCGAGGCAGCGCTGGGGGAGCTGGAGCACGCGGCGGGGATCTGACCGTATTGGGCTGCCCGCCTCAGTCGATGATGCCTTCGGTGGTCTCCGGGTCGCGCCAGAAGGCGAGTGCGGCCACATGCACGACGATTCCGACGACGGGCCCGCCTATCAACGCGATTACCGTCCGCTCCTCCAGTCCGAGAGGCAAGAGCAGCAGCAGCGCCGAGACCACGGTAGCCCCAACCCATCCCGCCGAGTAGGCGAGGTGCCGGGCATGGGCCACGGTGGCCGCCCCGGTGAGCGTCAACAAGGCGATCATCACCGCACCGGCGGTCAACCAGCCCAGCAGTGGGCCGCCCGCCTGGTATGCCGGATCGAACACCGTCCGCAGCAACCAGGGGCCAACGGTCGTGGCGAGCGCGATGCCTACCGCTCCGACGCCGGTGATGATGGCGGCCGGGGTGATGAGCGCACTGAGGCGCCGATCCCGCTCATCGACGAAATGGGCTATCAGGTTGCCCTGCAGCGCTGTCAGCGGCACCAGGAGCGGCGCACGGGTTAATGTGACGGCCAGGATCACCACGCCGCCGGTGGTGCCCAGATCGCCCGTCGTTGACTGCAACAGCACCGGGAACCCCATCACCAGTACCGCGCTGGCCGCGGCCGCGGCGATCGAATGCCGGGCGCCGCGCAGGAATTCCATGGTGTCAACGAGTGCGGGTACCGTGAGCGCCTCGCGGGTAGGTTTGGAGACCACGGTGAGTAGTAACCAGGACATCGATCCGGCCACTGTTGCCCACAGATACCCGACGAGCCCGATGGTGGCCACGAAGGTGACAACCGCCACCACCAAACGGATTCCCGCATCGGTCACCATGAGAACGCCGTACTGAGTCCATCGGCTCGACCCGGCCAGGGCGCCCAGGGTGGTCGCGTGCATACAGAACCCGGCGAGCCCGCCGGCCAGCAATGCCACGCTGAGCCAACGAAACTCGGTGAACACATGCGATGCCCACAGCGGTGCGGTACCGACGATCCCGACGGCAGAGGCGATGGCGAAGGCGACGGCGATCCTGATCGGCAGAGTGGTGGACAGCGGAGACCGCTCACGCTGCGCCAGCGAGAGCCGCACTTCGCGAGTGGTCTCTTGTAGTAGCCCATTGGCCGCGCCGGTCACCAAACCGAATGCGCCCCAGAAGACTCCGAACACCGAGAACAAAGCAGGACCCAGTTCGCGGGCCGCCAAGTACAGCACGGTGTAACCACAGATCGCGCTGATGGCGGTGGCAACACCGATTCGTGCGAAGCTGGAGCGGGCCGATGAGCCGCTCGGATGGAGAGGCTCAAACTCGGTGGGGCCGGCGTCGGTCACTTCCGGTCCAGGGGCGGGAGCTGTTTCTCGTATAGCCACGCGGTCCACAGCGGCCGCAGCGATTCGTCGGAGTAGCCGGCCGCCAGGCCCGTGAAGTCGTCGGTGATGACGGTGCTGTGTCGGTACCGCGTGGTCCAATCCTGCAGCAGCGCGAAGAATTTCGTGTCGCCGAGCCGTAATCGCAAGGCGTGCAATGTCAATGCTCCGCGCTTGTACACGCGATCGTCGAACATCAGTTGTGGGCCAGGGTCGGCCAGGATCAGATCTTGGGGGAGGTCTTTGAGTTTTTGATGATAGTGGCGGGAGCGGGCATCTGCCGATGGTCCACCGGACTCCTCGGACCACAGCCATTCGGCGTAACAGGCAAACCCTTCGTGGAGCCAGATGTCGCGCCAGCGGCGCGCGGTGACGCTGTTACCGAACCACTGGTGCGCCAGCTCATGCGCCACCAGTCGCTCGGAATGCCGTTCCCCGTCGCAATGGTTCGCACCGAACACCGAAATGCCCTGTGCCTCCAGGGGAATATCGAGTTCGTCATCGGTGACCACCACGGTGTACCCGGCGGCGAATGGGTACGGGCCGAACTGTTTGATGAACAGCTTCATCATCTGCGGCTGCCTGCCGAAGTCGTGGGTGAACCGCTCATACAGCCGCGACGGGAGCGCGGCGTTCATCGAGATCGGGTTCTTGGCGAGCTTGACGGTCTGGTAGTCCCCGATCTGCAGCGTCGCCAGATAGGGCGCCATCGGCTCGGGCTGCTCATACGTCCAGGTCGTGTGCGCGGCCCGGACCCGCCGTGATACCAACTCCCCGTTGGAGACAACGCAGTACGGGCTGTCGCTGCTGATGACAAACCGATAGCTTGCCTTGGAACTGGGGTGATCGTCGCACGGGAACCAGGACGCCGCGCCGTTCGGCTGCCCGGCCACCAGCACGCCGTTGGATAGCTCCTCGAACCCGACGTCTCCCCACATGCTGTTGATGGGGCGGGGTGATCCGCCGTATCGGATGACGATGGTCATGGCGGCTCCGGCGGGGATGCCGGTGGCCAGCTTGATGGTGATCTTTCCGCCACGATGCCCGAAATGTGTTGGACGCCTGCCATTCACGGTCACCTTCGAGACGCCGAGAGCGTCGGCGAGGTCGAGGGTGAACTCCTTGAGGGTGGCGAGGGTGACGGCGGTGATCGTTGCGGTACCGGTCAGCCGGTTGATGGCCACCTTGTATTCCAGGTCCAGCTCGTAGCGTGACACCCGATACCCGTAATTGCCGTTTTGTGGCAGATAGGGATCGATGATCGGAGGCCGTGGGGGGAGCCTTTTGGCCGCCTTTTTGCCTGGTTTGGTCATGCGGCCTTAGGCCCCTTGCCGCCCTTGGGCTTCTTCGGTGCCATGGGATCCAGCTTGCCCCATGGAGAAATGGGGTTGCCCTGCCACCGGGTGGACGGCGGTACAACGTCACCGCGGACCACGAGCGAGGCGGGACCGACGGTGGCGCCGGCCCCCAGTTCGGCGGCGGGCAGCGCGACGCAATGCGGTCCGAGGGTGGCACCCTCGCCCAGGACCACGGTGTCCATCCGCATGATCCGGTCGTGGAACAGATGTGTCTGCACCACGCAGCCACGGTTCACGGTTGCGCCCCTGCCCAGGGTCACCAGATCGGCCTCGGGGAGCCAGTACGTTTCGCACCACACTCCGCGGCCGATCTTTGCGCCCAGGCCACGCAGCCACCAGTTCTGCATCACCGTTCCCGACGCTGCACGCGCAAACCACACGGCAGCAACGGTTTCCACGAAGGTGTCGGCAACCTCGTTACGCCAGACGAACGAGGACCAGAGGGGTTTCTCCACAGCTTTGGTGCGCCCGACCACCACCCACTTGGCGACTACGCTCACCACGCCAGCCACGGCGCCGGCGATCAGCAGCACCACGCCACTGAGTGCGCCTGCGGCCCAGAAATTGAACCGGATGGCGATGGTCTGCAAGGCCAGAAGTACCCCGACTCCGATCCCGAACGTCACGATGATCGGGATGATGCGGCACGTCTCCACGATCCCCCGCATGACCTTGAGCCGGAACGGCGGCTCGAATGTCAGCGCGGAATCTGCGCCGTCAGCCTTGCGGCGTAGTCGCTTTGGTGGGCTACCGATCCACGAAGAACCCGACTTGGCCTTGTGGGGAGTCGCAGAGAGGACGGCGACCAGCGCGTCGTTGGGTACCTTGCGGCCCGGCTGGGTAATCCCCGAGTTCCCCAGAAATGCGCGCTTGCCGATTCGGGCCTTGGCGATGTGGATCCAACCGCCGCCCAACTCATAGGACGCGACCATGGTGTCGTCGGCAAGGAACGCGCCGTCGTCGACCTCGGTGAACTTCGGTATCAGCAGGGCTGTCGAAATCTCGGTGTCCTTGCCGATTTTCGCGCCCAGGATGCGCAGCCACCATGGGGTCAGTTGGCTGGCGTAGATGGGGAACAAGTAGTTACGGGCTGCGTCCATCAGGCGTTCGGTGGCCCACAGTTGCCATCCCTGCCGACTGCGGACGGGGTGATAGCCCTCGTGCACGCCGATCGACATCAGTCGCACCAGTGCAACGGTGATGGCGGCGTACACGATCACGCTGACCAGCGCCGCGCCGGGCGTCCAGATGAGCGCGGGCACCACGGCTTCACAAATCGTCGCAGTGTTTCGGATGCCAAAGGCCACCACGCCCAGCCCGGCGGCCAGCGCGAGCAAGGGCAGTCCGCCCAGCAGGATCGATGTCACCCCGTAGATCGGTACCCATTGCCCGGCTCGGGGCGGACGATAATCCGGCCATGGATGGCGGGCCTTGCCCGACTTCACGGCCGGTGAGCCCTTCCAGTACTGGCCGTTCTTGACTCTGCCGACGACACCGGAACCCGGTGCGACATCGGCGTTCTTGCCGATGACCGCTCCCGGTAGCAAGGTGGTGCGGGCTCCGACGGTGGCATCCTCGCCGATGACGATGGGGCCGACATGAAACTTGTCCCCGTCAACCCAATGCCCGGACAAGTCAACTTCAGGTTCGATGGAACTGCGGTTGCCAAGCTCGAGCCAACCCGTCACGGGCGGAGATGAATGCAGGTCGACACCATTACCCACACGTGCACCCAACGCCCTGGCGTAATACACCATCCACGGTGCGCCGGAAAGGTTCTCGGCGCCGCTGGCGGTGGCCAGCCGGTCGGCGATCCACACCCGCAGATGCACACTTCCGCCGCGCTCGTATATCCCGGGCTTGACCCCTGACAGCAGCAGTCGCGCCCCGACCACGGTGATACTCATGCGGCCCAGGGGGGTGATGAAGAGGACGAAGGCCGCCAGCAGCACCCACCAGTTGACCGTTACCAGCCATGGCACATCGCTGAACATTGCGAATACGTTGTTGGCCAAAGCGAGCCAGGTCGCCCATTGCAGACCCGTGAGGGTGGTCAGCGGAAGCGTTGCTACCACCTGCGCCAGCTCGGTCAGCCGCGGTACCGGCTTCACGATGCGGGGTTCGACCTCGACGGAAGGTGCCAGCTCATCCAGATAGGTGGCCAGCGATCCGAGCCGCGGCTGGTCGTACAGGTTCGCGACGGTCACCTGCGGGTAGCGCTGCCGCAACGCCGCGACCAGCTGCGCCGCGGAGAGCGATCCGCCACCGAGAGCGAAGAAGTCGGCCTCGGGCCCGTCGATCGTGGCCGCCAGGATGTCGCGCCACAATCCGGCGAGCCAGCCCATGGTGCCGCCCAGTTCGGCGGCGGCGTCATCGGTATCGGCTCCCGGCGGCGGCCACGGCAGCGCGTTGCGATCGACCTTTCCCGATGTGCGGGTGGGCAGTTCGTCAAGCTTCACGAGCCGCGGTACCAGTGCGGCGGGAAGCGACTCGGCCAGGCTCGCACGTGCTGCCGCGATGTCGAAGTTGGGGTCGGCGCTGGCGATGTAGCCGACCAGCAGCGGGGTGCCGCTTGCGGTCTTGCGCACCGCGGCCGCGCCGCCACTCACGCCGGGCAGGTTGACCAGCGCCGCATCCACCTCGCCGAGCTCGATACGGCGGCCACCGACCTTCACCTGGTCATCGGCGCGACCCTGGAAGTACAACCCGTCGGCTTCCAGGCGTACCAGGTCACCACTGCGGTAGGCCCGGGACCATCCCAAAGTGTGTAACGCAGCGTACTTTTCGGCGTCCTTTTCGGGATCGAGGTACTTGGCCAGGCCGATCCCGCCGATGACCAGCTCGCCGACCTCGCCGTAGCCGACCTGGTTGCCCTGCGCATCCACCACTGCCAGATCCCAGCCCGGAAGCGGTAACCCGATACTGACGGGGCTGACCCCGTCGAGCTGCGCGGCGCACGCGACCACGGTCGCCTCGGTGGGGCCGTAGGTGTTCCACACCTCGCGGGCGGCACCGTCTTCACCGGTGGCCAACCGTTCAGCCAGATCCGGAGGGCAGGCCTCACCGCCGAAAATCAGCAGCCGCACCGCCTCCAGCGCTTCTGCCGGCCACAGTGCGGCAAGGGTGGGCACCGTCGACACCACGGTGACATCTCGGGACACCAGCCACGGACCCAAATCCATGCCGCTGCGCACCAGGGATCGCGGCGCGGGCACCAGGCAGGCGCCGTAGCGCCACGCGAGCCACATCTCCTCGCAGGAGGCGTCGAAGGCCACGGAGAGTCCGGCGAGCACTCGGTCGTCGGGGCCAATCGGGTTGTCCTGTAGGAACATCTGTGCTTCGGCGTCGACAAAGGCGGCTGCGTTGCGATGTGTCACCGCGACGCCTTTGGGGGTGCCGGTGGAACCCGAGGTGAAAATGATCCACGCGTCATCGCGCGGTGTCGGTTTGGTGGCGCGCCAGCCTCGCGACGAACCGGGTCCACGAACGAGGCCGTCGGGGGTGATCACGGCGGCCACCTGCGCCTCACCGAACACCAGCGCCGCGCGTTCCTCGGGATCGTCGGCGTCGACGGGAACGTACGCGGCTCCCGCGGCCAGGGTCGCCAGGATCGCCACATAGAGCGAGTAACTGCCCGAGGGCATCCGGATGCCGACGCGATCACCGCGCCCGATTCCCCGAGTGCCGAGCCATTCGACACTTGCCTCGACGTCGACGAGGAGCTCGGAGTACGTGAGCTGGATGGTGCCGTCATCGATGGCGGGCGCGTCGGGGTGCTCCGCCGCGGTCGAGTAGAGGATGTCGATCAGCGTCCGGGCCGGAGGGGCTGACCTGCCGAGCAGGTACTGCGGAGGCACCGGGTGGGCCGGGGTGTCATGGGCGACGGGCTCGGAGGCCTCTTCGTGCGCGCGGTTGGTGGGTGACTCGTCGGGGCCGGTCACGCTGCTCCTCGTTAGTTTCCGCGTCGGTTTCTGTGGGCCTGGAGGGGTACCGCAGCGAGCCTATCGGTCCGGCTGCGGCTGGGCTCGCCGCCGCGCGGAAGTGGTCCGCCGGGCACGCTGACCCCATGTCCGCCAAGTTTGCCACGACGGGCCACGGACGATCCCTTCGGCGTGGAGCCCTAGGCCTCTTTGGCGGTGCGCCTGGTCTTGTACAGGCTGGCGACGGTGGTGATGAGCAGTGTCACGATGATCACCGCAAGGCTTGCCAACGTGGGGATCTCGGGCACATGCACCGGTTCGCCGCCGTTGAGGAAGGGCAGTTCGTTCTCGTGCAGCGCAT
Organism: Mycobacteroides salmoniphilum; assembly: GCF_004924335.1. Classification (NCBI taxonomy): domain Bacteria; kingdom Bacillati; phylum Actinomycetota; class Actinomycetes; order Mycobacteriales; family Mycobacteriaceae; genus Mycobacteroides; species Mycobacteroides salmoniphilum. Next base: position 413,107 of record NZ_CP024633.1, read on the forward strand.
GCAGGATCAGCTTGACGCCGATGAAGAACAGAATGAAGGCCAGCCCCTGCGACAGGTACACCAGACGCTTGAGCATGTCGCCGAGCAGGAAATACAGCTGGCGCAGACCCATGAGGGCGAACACGTTGGCGGTGAACACCAGGTAGGGCTCTTTGGTGAGCCCGTAGATCGCGGGGATTGAGTCGAGTGCGAAGAGAAGGTCGGTGGTGCCCAGCGCGACGATCACCAGGAACATCGGCGTCATCAGTCGAGTGCCGTTTTCCCGGACCCACAGGCGCAGGCCGTCCCACGTGTCGGTGGTCCGCAGGTGCTTGCGGGCGAACTGCACCACGGCGTTGTCGGCGTCGTCGTCATGCTCGGTGTCGCGTGCCAAGTTGACGGCGGTGTACACCAGGAACGCACCGAACAGGTAGAAGATCCAGGAGAACTGGTTGATGGCCACCGCGCCGAGGGCGATGAAGATGCCGCGGAAGATCAGCGCCAGGATGATGCCGATCAACAGCGCCTCTTGCTGATAGATCCGGGGCACCTTGAAGCTGGCCATGATGATCAAAAAGATGAACAGGTTGTCCACCGAGAGGCTGTACTCGGTGAGCCAGCCCGCGAAGAACTCCAGCCCGAACTGGCTGCCGTGGAAGAACCACACCCACAGACCGAATGCCACCGCAAGCCCGATGTAGATGCTGAGGGCGGTGGCGGTCTCGCGGACGGAGGGTTCATGGGGCCGCCTGCCGATCACCACGACGTCGACGAGCAAGATCGCGACCGTGACGGCCAGGGTGATGATCCATTCGAGCTGCGATATCTGCATGAAGTAACCTCCGGTCGCCAAAACGCCGGAGGTCTCTTCCGCCGGCAGGTGACCGGCCTGCGGCACCGACCGGTCCGACAATGGCCGATGTGATGACGACACCGCAGCGAAGGAATACTCCCCTCCACTAGCCAGTCTGCCCTATGGCGCGGGGATCGGAAAGTCGGGGCCGGACGCACGAGCTGACACCGCGGATTTGAAATCACCCTGCGTAATGCGCTTGACGGCGGCTGCGGCTGGCGAGCAGGCTACGCACAGGTCATGAGTACCAGCGATAAGCCCTGGCTAGCTGGTCGGCAACCCTCCTCCATGCTGTTTGTCTTCGCGCAAGCGGCTCATCCACGGCGGGGTGCTCCAGGTGACGACCTGGCCGCGCTCAACCGGGCGTGGCAAGCGTGGACTCGCCGGGCGGGTCCGGTGAGATGGGATGTCACATGTCAGTGTTCACACAGTCTGGGTCCGAGCAACCGGCTGCACGTGTTGTCGGAGCCGATACCAAAGTTCCTCTGGCTCAAGGTGGCTGGATCAGATACGCCAATTTTGACTACGCTGCCAGTGCACCCGCACTCTGCGATGTCGCGGATCGCGTCACCGAGCTGCTGCCGTACTACGCCAGTGTGCATCGTGGCGCCGGATACGCCTCACGCGTGTGCACGACCCTCTACGAGGGTGCCCGTGAGAAGGTGGGACGCTTCGTCGGTGCCGCCGCCGACCACCATGTGATCTTCACCCGCAACACCACCGACTCGCTGAATCTGCTCGCCTCGGCGGTGCCGGGTGAGGTGGTGGTTCTCGACATCGAGCACCACGCAAACCTGTTGACCTGGCAGCGATATGAGGCCCGAGTGGTCGAGCATCGAGCCACCGTCGCGGACACCGTCACCGCGCTGGCCGACGAGCTCGCCCGGCGGCCTGCCGCACTGCTGGCCGTCACCGGCGCTTCGAATGTCACCGGCGAGGTGCTGCCGTTGGCCGAACTCGCGGCCGTCGCGCACCGGTACGGAGCGAGAATCGCCGTCGACGGGGCACAGTTGGTTCCGCACCGCCGAATCGACTTGGCGGCAACCGGAATCGACTATCTCGCGTTCTCCGGGCACAAGCTGTATGCACCGTTCGGTACCGGAGTTCTTGTGGGGCAAAGTGACTGGCTCGACGCCGCGAGGCCCTATCTTGCGGGTGGTGGGGCGGTTCGCAATGTTGGTATCGACGGGGCCGAGTGGCTCGCGGGACCCCAGCGGCATGAGGCGGGCACGCCCAATGTGGTCGGCGTTGCCGCCGTGGCGGCTGCGTGCGAGGCATTGGCCGCGCTGGGGGACATAGGCCACGTCGAGGATGTGCTCACCGCTCAACTTCGGGAAGGGCTCGCCGCGATTGAAGGTGTTGACACCCTGAGCATTTGGAACAGTGGCCGTGACGTGCTGGGCATTGTGTCCTTCACTGTCACCGGATACACACCGTCGGTCGCTGCGGCCTATCTGTCGGCCGAACACGGAATCGGGCTGCGCGACGGCAGATTCTGCGCGCACCCGCTGCTGGCCAGGCTGGGCACCCCAGGGGGTGCGCTGCGCGCGAGTATCGGGCTGGGAACCACCGCGAGTGACATCACGCGCCTCGTCGATGCGATCGGTGAGCTCGTCCGCCACGGACCGGCGCTGACCTATACCGAGCGCGACGGGCAAGTCGGGCCGGTTGACGACAAGAGACCGCTCCCGGATTTCCTGGTGGCGTAGACACCGACACAGTATTCGTAACTCGTAATACGTGATACTTTCAGTTCGACACATCACAGGGTCGGACTGACAAGGACGTCGAATGACTAGTACACGTGTGCGGGGTAGTGAAGTCAACGGTGGGGAACGGGCTGTTCCCGACCATGAGGTCGTGATCATCGGAGCGGGCTTCGGCGGCATCGGCGCGGGTGTCGAGCTGACCAAAAGGGGTGTCCACGACTTCGTCATCCTGGAGAAGTGGGGTGCCGCCGGAGGCACCTGGCATGCCAACAAGTACCCAGGTGTGGCCGTGGACATCCCCACCTTTATCTACAGCTTCTCTTACGACCAGAAGACCACCTGGTCCAAGTTCTTCACGCCCGGTGACGAGCTTGAGGGGTACGCCAACGAACTCGTGGACAAGCATGAACTGCGCCGCAAGATCCGATTCAACACACGCGTGGTGCGTCAGGAATTTGATGAGGCGCACAACATGTGGACTCTTACTCTGGACGACGACAGTGCGATCACTGCCCGGCACGTGATCGCCGCGACAGGTGGCCTCGAGCAACCCAAGCTGCCCGAGATAGAAGGTATCGACTCCTATCAGGGGGTACTGATGCACACCGCGTTGTGGGACAAGGATATTCAGCTGGCCGGAAAACGAGTGGCTGTCATCGGCACCGGCGCCACCTCGCTGCAGCTGGTTCCAGAGATTGCCCCGGAGGTCGGCCATCTCACCGTCTTTCAGCGCACCCCCATCTACGTGGGGCCCAAGCCCGATCTGAAGTACAACGCGTTCTGGCGGGCGCTGTTCGGGTTCCCCGGTGTTGCCAAGGGTATTCGGCACGCCATCAACCTCAGTACCGCATACATTCCGGACGCGGTCTTCAAGCTCGACTCCAAATACGTCGAATCCGCCTCGATGGCCCTGGCGAACCGGATGCGCGGCTGGATGCGTACGCAGGTCGACGACCCGGTTACCCGAGAGAAGCTGCTGCCGTACTACGGGTTTGGCTGTAAGCGTCCCTCGTTCTCCAATACCTACCTCAAGACGTTCAACCGCCCCAACGTCGCCTTGGTGACCGAACCCATTCAACGAATCACCGAGAAGGGCCTGCTGACCGCGGATGGGGTCGAGCACGAAGTGGATGTGTTGATCTGCGCCACCGGGTTCGCGATCTGGGATCACATGCCGGCCTTCCCGACCGCCGGTCGGCGCGGCAAGGATCTGAAGCAGTTCTTCCAGGAGAACCGTTATCAGGCATACCAGGGTGTTTCGGTCCCGGATTACCCCAACTTCTTCCTTGTCCTCGGACCCTACGGATACGTCTTCGGGCCCTATCACATGCTGATCGAGTCGACCACCGCGCACGCGGCCCGGGTGATTGCGGAGACGAAGAAGCGTGGTGCTACCACCGCCGAGGTCAAGCAGGATGTGCACCAGGCCTACTTCGACAAGATGCACGCGCGCAATGAGAATCACCTGTGGCTCTCGCCGGCATGCTCGACGGCCAATACGTACTACATCGACAACCATGGTGATTCCCCCTTCCGCCCAGGCGGTTTCGGTGAAATGTACTTTCACAACAAGTACTTCCGGCTGGACAACTATCGGTACGGCACCGAGACGGTGGCGCCGGTAGTGGAGGCGGCGTCGAGGCGCAAGCGCAACAAGGAGGTTGTGGGATGAGACTGTTGCCGGGGCGCAAACCAGAACTTGTCGTCGTAACCGGAGCAGGGAGCGGCATCGGGCGAGCCATCGCTATCCAATTCGCACGGGGCGGTGCGGAGGTGGTGGCCTCCGATGTGGATCTGACGACCGCCCAGGAAACGGCGGCGATCATCCACCGGAAGGGGCATCGGGCGGTGGCTTTTCAGCTCGATGTCACCGATCCGGCGGCCTGGGAGCGGTTCGCTGATCAGGTGCGGGCCGAATACGGTGTCCCCGATGTGCTGGTGAACAACGCGGGCATCATGGTCGGCGGGCGCTTCTTCGATCTTGAGCAGGAGCACTGGGAAAAGCAGTTCCGGGTCAACGTATTCGGTGTCGCCTATGGCGGACGGGTCTTTGGCAAGCAGATGGCCGAACGTGGCCGCGGCGGTCAGATCGTCAATATCGCCTCGGCGGGGGCCATCACCCCGACGCCGATCTTCCCCGCCTATTCGGCCTCCAAGGCGGCGGTGAAGATGCTGAGCGAGTGTATGCGGATGGAGTTGGGTCCCAAGGGAATTGGCGTATCCGCGGTGTGTCCTGGCTTCATCAACACCAACATCGGGGTAAACGCCACCGTCGCCGGTCTGGACCTTCGCGATGATGTGCGTGAGCGTGCGAACAGCGCCATGAGGGCGTTCCAGTCCTCTGCCCCGATGCGGGTGCTGGACCAGCTGATCGGTCCCCCGCAGGTTGCGCGTGCCACGGTCCGCGCTGCCCGCTACAACTTTGCGGTGGCTCCGGTGCGTCCCGAGGCGTGGCTGGGCTACTTCTTGAGCAGGCTCCTGCCCGGTCTCAATCGACATTTCATGTATCCGATCCCGTACTGGCTCGGATTGGATATCGACACGCTCATGCCCAAGGTGCAACGTGTCATCGACAACCTGACCGAACGCAGCCCGTCGGCGCCGCTCACCGAGCAGCCGGCGGTGTGATCGGGGCTTATCGGCTCACCCGGAATTCAACGATGGCCATGCCCGGACCTCGTCGGTACCGTGGCGGCTGTGGCGACACAACATCAGACGTTTCGGGTTTTCACCGACGATGCTGCCGGCTGGCGTGAACTGACCAATGGAACGGGTGTTACCGCACGCGTCAACGCCCCTGATCTCAAACAGGCACAGCGGGCCCGGCATTCTCTGCGCACCGCGCGCAAGGACGCACCCGCGGTCATCCTGGATGTCTACGTGCACATCGAGACGGACTCGCGATCGGCGCGTAAGCATTTCGCGAGTCTGCGAGTTCCGTCGGCGGTCTCGTATGCGGGTACCCCGGAAGGGCTGGCGGGTTTGATCGCCGATATCTACCTGGCCGGCGTGGCCGACGGGGTAACGCTGATTCCGGCGTCGCCCACCACGGACATCGGTTGTGCCGCACACCGCGTATTCGCGTTGCTGCCCCAGCGGATACCGCTGGCGGCGTAGCGCTCACCAGTTGTCGTAACCGCCCTCGGGGCCGAGCATGCGCTCCAGCCGGGTGCGGTTGATCTTCGCGAGCTCGTTGCGCGTCACCTTGCGCTCGGTATCTACGTCGTGGTGCATGCGGTCGGAGATCGCGCGCAGCACCGAGGAGCCGTCCTGTCCGCACAGGTGCATGACGAAGCGATGACCGAAGTGGTGCTCGTATCGATGCGCTGCGGCCCGCAACGCGGCCATCATCCCTGGAGTCTCGTCGCGGATCGCGCACTGCTCGGCATGAGATCGTGCACTTCCCGGCCGTTTTCCCAACGCCGGATAGGCGATCAGCACCTCGTCCAGCGACTCCTCGGAGAGCGCGAACAACTCGTTGTCGGCGAGTCGGAACAGGGCATCATGGTCGGCGAACGGCCGCGCCGCGGCGATCTTCCGTGCCCAGGTCACGCTGCCACCACACTCGTACAGCGCGTGGACGGCTTTGGTATCGGGCATCTGGTTGAACGTGTCGCGGCCGATGCCCTGATGCATCAACATAGGACCATGATTCGGCGGGTCGCCGCTGTTCGCTAGAGGGGGACCGTGCATTTTGCAGGAGCTTAACGCGACGTAACATTGCACCCAGTAGGAGTGGGGGACAGTGACGGATCCAGCCTGGCAGCAGTACCCGCAGGAGCCGTGGCCGCCCGGCGGGCCGATTCCCTATCCCGAGGATCCGAAGCCCCCGAAATGGCCATGGACAGTCGCCGGAGTAAGCGTTCTGGCGGTGCTGGCGATAGCTCTGACAGCGATCTTGGTCATTACCCGCCGAACTGAGGTGGCAGCCCCGACGACGGTCACCGTCACCCCGTCGACCACGTGGACGGGGCCCAACGATGTCCCGTTGCCGTCGACAACCACGACCGAGCCGCCTCCGCCCTCACCACCCCCGCCGAACCCCAGCGCCGGTGTCGAGACCACACCAACGACCACCGAAGCGCCTCCGGTGCCCACCACGACCGAGGCGCCCAAGCCGGTGCCCACGACGGGTCAAGGTCCCAGGGGTTCCGGGACCGGCGGCAAGAGCGTCACCTACAGCGTGGGTGGTCAGGGCAGCGGGGTCAATGTCGCCTATATGACGGACAACGACTATGTGCGTGTGTCGAATATTTCGCAGCCGTGGGCGGTCTCGGTGACGGTTACACCTCGGGACGTTCCGCTGACCATGAATGTCACCATGGTCGGCGAGGGCACCATCAGCTGTTCCATCACCGTCGACGGAGTGACCGTCGCCCAAAGCAGCACCGACGTGTTCGCCGTCGTATGCCAGGCGCCTAGGCCGGGCTAGTGCCCCTGGGTCTTGAGGCGCTCGAACGACGCGATGACCTCGGCCTCGGCCTCGGTGCGGCCCACCCAGTCGGCAGCCTTGACGAACTTACCGGGCTCCAGGTCCTTGTAGTGGACGAAGAAGTGCTTGATGGCGTCCAGCTCGAAGGTCGACACATCGCCGATTTCCTGGATGTGATCCCACCGCGGGTCGCCTGCGGGCACACACAGCACCTTGTCGTCACCGCCGCCGTCGTCGACCATCTTGAACATGCCGACGGGCCGAGCCTCGACGATCACACCGGGGAAGACGGATTCGGGTAGCAGTACCAGCGCGTCCAGCGGATCGCCGTCCTCGCCGAGGGTGTTCTCGATGAAGCCGTAGTCGGCGGGGTAGGCCATCGGGGTGTAGAGGTAACGGTCCAGGCGTACGCGTCCGGTCTCGTGATCGACCTCGTACTTGTTGCGCTGCCCCTTGGGGATCTCGATGGTGACGTCGAACTCCACACCCGCTCCTTGAATGTCGGTGGTACTCAGTCGGTCGGTCTTCGCGCAAGCGCTCATCCATGTCCGCAGGCCTTCGGGCAAGCGCTCGTCCAGCGCGCACCAGGATAGCGATACCCTGCAGAGCATGGTCACCGCCAGGGCACTTGATCCGCGTCGCTGGCGGCGCTCTACCCACGGCCTGCTCGCCGTCGCCGTCGTGTTGGCGATTGCCGCGCTCGTTCTCGTGGCGTCGCTGACCACGGGAGCCTCCACCTCCGGCCAGTCGCAGAACGCCGATCCCGAACCGACGCTTGTCACCCCGAAACCGGGTGTCATGCCGGTTTCGGATTCGGCTCCGGTTCCGACGGCAGATGGTTTGGCACAAGCACTGGACAAGGCGCTGGCCGATCCGGCGCTGGCCATGTTCACCGGCCGGGTAACCGATGCACTGTCCGGCCGCGAGCTGTGGCAGCAGGGCTCCACCGTGCCGATGGTGCCCGCATCCACCAACAAGGTGCTGACCGCTGCGGCGGCGCTACTCACTCTTGATCGGGCCGCGAAAGTCACCACCTCGGTCGTGGCGGATACCGCGGGACAGCGGGGACTGGTGACATTGGTCGGCGGCGGCGACCCGATTCTGAGCGCGGCGCCGGCGGACGCCGACACCTGGTACCGCGACGCCGCGCGCATCAGTGATCTGGCCGACCAGGTACGTAAGTCGGGAGTCACGGTCACGTCGATCACGGTCGACATCAGCCGGTTTGGTGGGCCATCCATGGCGCCCGGATGGGACCCGGCCGATATCGACGGCGGCGACGTTGCGCCCATCCAGGCTGTGATGCTCGACGCCGGACGTACGCAACCGACTGACTACGACTCGCGTCGTTCCACCACCCCGGCACTCGACGCAGGCCGTGCACTCGCCGCGGCGCTCGGCGTCGATCCGGACATGGTGCGGCTGGACTCGGCGCCGCCGTCGGCGAAATCCATTGCCTCCGTTCAGTCAGCACCGCTGATGGAGCGGCTGCGGGAGATGATGAATGCCTCCGACAACGTCATGGCGGAGACCATTGGCCGCGAGGTGGCGCTGGCCTCGGGCCGGCCGCAGACCTTCTCCGGAACCGTCGATGCGGTCACGAGCCAATTGCGCAGCACAGGAATCGATCTCACGGGCCTGACGCTGCGTGATTCCAGCGGGTTGTCGGTGGACGACAGGGTCACCGCGCGCACCCTCAACGAGGTCATCGGTGCTGCCGCCGGCCCTGAACAGCCGAAGCTGCGCCCGCTGCTGGATGTGCTGCCCATCGCCGGTGGCAGTGGCACGTTGTCCGAACGCTTTGTCATCCAAAACCAAGCCGCGGCGGGATGGTTACGTGCCAAGACGGGATCGCTCACGGGCGTGAACACCCTGGCCGGCGTGGTCACCGACGTCAGCGGGCGGGTGCTGACTTTCACGCTGATGCAGAACCAGGCGACCGCGCCGACCGCGCGCAACGCGGTGGATAACACCGCAGCGGTACTGCGGTCATGCGGATGTAGCTGATGGCTGTGCCGGATCGCGTCGCGAAGGGCGGAGCCGGAGCCGAGCGCCGTGAACTGACGGTTGGCCGCATGGTCAACTGGGAGTTCGCCGCGACAGTGGGCGCCAAGCTCGCGCGGCCTGCGCCGCCCACCACCGAATACACCCGTCAGCAGGCCATCGCCGAGCTGTCGAATGCGGCGCGGCGTGCGGAGGCCCCGGTGCGTGAGCTCACCGGCCTGGCGGACGGTCTGGCGGTACCGGAGGCGCGAATCATCGATCGCCCCCGTTGGATCGCGGCGGCAGCCGAGTCCATGCGCGTGATGGCCGGGGGTGACGGCGGCTCCCCGGGGTTCCTGTCGGGCCGTGTCACCGGGGCGCAAACCGGCGCGGTACTGGCATTCGTGTCGTCGGGCATTCTCGGGCAGTACGACCCGTTCACCGCGGACGGTGCGGGTGCGTTGCTGCTGGTGTATCCCAACGTCATCGCAGTGGAACGCCAACTTCGGGTGCTGCCAAGCGATTTCCGGATGTGGGTGTGTCTGCACGAGGTAACGCATCGCGTGCAGTTCTCGGCTAATCCGTGGCTGGCGGACTACATGTCGGGCACCTTGGCGACTCTCGCGTATGAGCAAGAGGAGGACGTGGCCGGCATGCTTGGCAGGCTGGCCGAGTTTGTCCGCTCGCCGAAGGACCAGGGCGAGAACGGGATCGTCGATCTGCTGCGCGCCATGCAATCCGAAAGTGGCAGGGATGCACTAGATCGCCTGCTGGTGTTGGGCACACTGCTCGAAGGACATGCCGACCACGTCATGGACGCGGTGGGTCCGGCTGTTGTCCCATCGGTGTCCAGCATCAGATCCCGCTTCGAAGCACGACGTTCACGTAAACAGCCACCGTTGCAGCGGATTATCCGCGCCCTCATCGGCATGGACGCCAAGATGCGTCAGTACACCCGTGGTAAGAAGTTCGTCGACCACGTGGTGGGAAAGGTCGGGATGGAGCGCTTCAACACCATCTGGCGAGACGCCGAGACATTGCCCAAGCCCTCCGAGATCGATAATCCGGACCAATGGATCACCCGAGTTCTCTAGCGCTGCGTCGGGCCGTCAGAGTATTTGGTACTCAGCATCTTCCGGATGTGAAGCGCGTGGCCGTAGCAGTTTCGGGCGGCGCGGATTCACTGGCGCTCGCGGCGGCCACCGTCGCGCAGGGCTGGGTGGTGACCGCACTCATTGTCGATCACGGGCTGCAGCCGGGCTCCGTCGAGGTTGCGGCGCAAGCGCGGAGACAGGCACTGGCTCTGGGATGTGATCACGCATCGGTCCTTTCGGTGACCGTCGACGGCGCGGGTGGTCTGGAAGCGGCGGCGCGCGATGCCCGGTACGCCGCGCTGCACGGGGCCAGGGAGGGCCTGCCGGTACTGCTTGCCCATACTCTTGACGATCAAGCCGAAACGGTGCTGCTGGGACTGGGGCGAGGTTCCGGCGGGCGTTCCATTGCGGGAATGCGCCCCTGGGATGATCCGTGGGGGCGTCCACTTCTGGACATCCGCCGAACCGAGACACGCGCCACCTGTGCCGAATTGGGTGTGACCCCTTGGGAAGACCCCCACAATGTCGACTCCCGCTTCGTCCGGGTGCGGCTGCGTCACGAAGTACTGCCGCTGCTGGAGCAGGTTCTTGGCGGTGGCGTCGCCGAGGCACTTGCCCGAACCGCGGCGTCATTGCGTGACGACGGCGATGCGCTCGACGAGCAGGCGCGGGCAACCTTCCCCGGTGCGGGGTCCCTGGCGATCTCGGGTCTGCGTGACGTGACTCCCGCAGTGCGCCGACGGGTGATCAGGCTCTGGCTACTAGCCGGCGGCGCACAGGATTTGAATGACAGCCAGATTCGTGCGGTGGACGCGCTCATCGTGCAGTGGCGTGGGCAAGGCGGGGTTGCGGTGGGCGCCGACCTGCCGTACCAGCGCCTGGTGGCGTCCAGATCAGGTGACCATCTGGCGCTGTCGATTCACGATGTCTAACGAACCGGTCTAGGTGATGGCGAAGTCCTCGCGGATCGGCGAGGTGAGTGTGCGGCGATAGTCCACGGGAGGCCAGGGCCATAGCTCGGGTACTCCGTCGGCCCCCAAATACCAGCTGTCGCATCCGGTGGACCACACGGTGTTGGGCATCGCCCGGCGCACTTCGGCATTGAAGGTCTCCGCGGCGTGCGACGTGGGCGCCACCGATTGGACTCGGCCGGAACGGATCTCGTCGATCCAATGCATCGCGAATTTCACCTGTGTTTCGGCGATCGAGATGAGCGAGTTGTTACCGATCGGGCTGTTCGGGCCGATCAAGAGGAAGAAGTTCGGAAATCCGGCGAGGCCCACGGCCCGGTATGCGCGCGGTCCGTCACGCCATGCCTCGCTGAGCTTGATCCCGTCGCGCCCAATCACCTCCATGGGGCGCAAGTACGAGTGCGCGTCAAAACCTGTGGCGCACACCAAGATGTCAAGTTCATGCAGAACCCCATCCCTGGTGATGACGCCCTGCGGCACAATGCGTTCAATCCCCTCGGTGAGTACCGAGACATTGCGGCGTTGCACCGCTTTGAAGAACGGCACCGACATCACCAATCGGCGGCACAACGGCTCGTAGTCGGGATGCAGCTTCTCCCGCAGCGCCGGGTCGCGGATGAGCAGCCGATGCGATGCCCGCACGAATCCCTGGATGAGCCGCCGCCGGATTCCGGGGTTGACCACCGATCCGCCCACGCCGCGTTCAAAATAAAAGCGCCACAGGCGATAGGAAAACCTGTTCAGAATTGGCACGCGGGACCATATCGACTTCGACATCGCCGAATAGGTGAAGTTGGGAACCGGTGCGACCCATTGGGCCGACCGCTGGAACACCGCGAGACTCTGCACCTCTTCGGCGAGAGCGCTGATGATCTGGACTCCGGAGGATCCGGTACCGATGAGTCCGACCCGTTTCCCCGCGTACGGCACCGAGTGATCCCACCGCGCCGAGTGAAAACACGGACCGGCGAAGGTTCGCAGCCCGTCGATATCGGGGAGGCGTGGGAGATGCAGCACCCCGGTGGCGCTCACCACGACGTCGGCGGTGTCGCGGCTCCCATCGGAAAGCTCCAGTTCCCAGTGGGAATGGCCGGGCTCATCAACCCATTCGGCTCGGCTCACGGCCGCCCCGAAGCGTATGTTCCGGCGCAAACTCTGCTCGTCGGCGAATCTGACGAAGTACTGGTGGATCTCCGGGCCAGGCGAGAAGCCTTTGCTCCAATCGGGATTGGGGGCGAAGGAGTACGAGTAGTAGCGCGACGGTACATCGCACTGCAGACCCGGGTAGGTGTTGTCGCGCCAGGTTCCGCCGACCTCGTCCGCCTTCTCGTAGACGGTGAAGTTGGTGATACCCCGGTGCCGGAGGGTGGAGGCCATGCACAGACCGGACATGCCGGCCCCGATCACGACCACCCGGATATCGCGGGACGGCAGCTTTTCGCTTGCCCCGTAAGCGCCATTGCTCACGTTTCCATAGTGGCCTATTTCGTAAACAAAGTCACTAGCCAGTGTCTCCGGCTTGGAGAGCTAACGCCCTCCATGGCACGCTGTCGGTCGTGACCTGCGAACAGGATCAGGCATGTGGCGAGCAATATTGCGGCGACGTGAAGTCGGTGCTCCTCACTGAGGAGCAGATTCGCGTCAAGACTCAGGAGCTTGGCGCCGCTATCGGCGAGAAGTATCGCGACATTGAGGGTGACCTGCTGCTGGTGACCGTGCTCAAGGGCGCCGTCATGTTCGTGTCGGATTTGGCCCGTGCCATCCCGATCCCGACCCAGATGGAGTTCATGGCCGTCAGCTCCTATGGTTCGGCAACCTCGTCCTCCGGCGTGGTGCGCATTCTGAAAGACCTGGACCGGGACATCCAGGACCTGGACGTCCTGATTGTTGAGGACATCATCGATTCGGGTCTCACCCTGAGCTGGCTGATGCGCAACCTCGCCTCACGCGGGCCGCGCTCGCTCAACGTGGTCTCGTTACTGCGTAAGCCGGAGGCCAAGAAGGTCGATGTCGACGTGGCCCTTGTCGGCTTCGAAATCCCCAACGAGTTCGTGGTGGGTTACGGGCTGGACTACGGCGAGCGCTATCGCGACCTGCCCTTCATCGGCACGCTGCACCCGCGCGTCTACACCGACTAACTGTCTCTGCCGGTCTTCGCGCGGGCGCTCATCGCCTGCCGGTCTTCGCGCGGGCGCTCATCCCAGCTCCCACGTGACGGTGATCTCGGCGCTGACGGTCTGCTGGCCCGCCTCTGCCGGTGGTCCACCCGCCGCCCGCAACATCGCGAACTCGGCACGCGGGGAAGGGCTCGAGTGGCCGCCGGTCTCGTCGATACGCAGGACCTTCCCGAGCGTGCCACCGGAGAGGGTGGCGTACTGCTCGGCCCGGGCCTTCGCATCGGCGAACGCCCGCTCGCGCGCCTGTGTGGACAGACCGCTGCTGTCCTGCAGATCGAAGCTGACCCCGGAGAGCTGTGCGGCTTCACCTCCCGCCGTGACCGCCTTGTCCAGAACGTCGGACACCTTCGACAGTTCGCGGACGGTGATCCGTACCGAGTTGTCGGCGGCGTACCCGGTGATCCGGTTGCCGTCGAACTGCGGGTGCACCGACATCCAGGCGGTCCGGACATCCTCGGCCGCCACCCCCGAGTCGAGCACCGCATCGATCACCGCACGGGCCTTCGCCTTCACCTCGGCCATCACCCCGGCGATGCGGCGCGAGCGCACCGAAACGCCGACGGTGGCCATGAACACGTCGGGACTCCCGCTGGCCTCTCCGTGGCCGACAACCGTGATGTCACCCATGGTCTAAGTCAGCTCCCAGATGACGCTTACCTCGAATGTCACCGTCTGCTGCCCGGGTTCCAGCGGTGGCGCGAACGAGGCGTCTGCCGGCATGGGGGCCCGCTTGCCCATCATCGGCGCCGGGGGAGGCACCGAACCATGGGACTCATCGATCCGCAGCACCTTGCCCAGCGTGGAGCCAGACAGCCCGGCGTACTGCTCGGCACGGGCCTTGGCGTCGTTGAAGGCGCGCTCCCGCGCACCCTTGACCAGGTCGGCGTCGTTGTCGAGATCGAAGCTGACCCCGGAGAGGCGTGCCGCGTCGCCACCGGCTTGCACGGCCTTATCCAGCACTTCAGAGGCCTTCTTGAGATCGCGGACGTTGATGCGTACGGAGTTGGTGGCGTTGTACCCGGTGATACGCGCGGGACCACCCTGCGGGTACGTCTGTTCCGGCTGGATGGACAGCTCGTTGGTCTGTACGTCCTCCCGGGCCACTCCGGTCCCGACCACGGCGTCGATGACGGCTTGGGCCTTCTCGCTGGCCTGAGACAGTGCACCGGATACGTCCTTGGCGGTCACCGATACGCCCACGTCGGCGCGCAGGACATCAGGTGCGCCCTTGACCTCGCCCTTCCCGACGACCGTGACGTTACGAGTGGACTCGGGGCTGCCGGTGGAATCGTCACCGCAGCCGGCGAGGAGCACGGCCATCGCCGCGGCGCCAGCCACCGCCGTTGTCCGGGTCAGTGCTTTCCGTCTTAGTACCCGCATGTCACTTCCTGCCTCCCCAACCTTTACGGCACCACCAAGATCTTGCAGTGGTGCCCCGGATTACCGAGATCGGCAAATGCCGACCCGACATCTTCCAGACCTACCTCACCCGTGACGAGGTGCGCAACATCGATCTCGCCGTGCGCGATTCGCCGCAGCGTTTCGGCGAACTCTGCCGGGTCGTAGGCGAGCACGAATTGGAGCGCAACTTCCTTGGCGATCCCGAAGTATGGCGTGATGGCATCGGGTTCCATACAGACGCCGACCACCACCACCCGCGAGCTGTGCGGTGCGTCCCGCAGCACGGCGTTGAGGATGCCCGGTACCCCGACGGCCTCGAAGATCACCGGTGCGCCCTTGCCGACCCGGGACCACGCCTCGAAGGTGGGCTCGGCGCTGGGGTCGACGACCTCATGTGCCCCCATGAGTCGGGCCAGATCGCGCCGGGCCGGGGAGAAGTCGGCGGCGACGATCGGCTCGATGCCCACGTTATGCAGGGCGGCTATCACCGCTATTCCGACCGGGCCGCATCCGATGACGATCGCTCCGGTGCCCGGCTGGATGCTCGATTTGTTGACGGCGTGCAGACCGACCGCCATCGGTTCAGTCAGCGCCGCGTGCCTGGGGTCAAGGCCGTTGGGTATGGGCAGCAGCAACGGCGCGCTCAGCAGCATCTGCTCGGCGTAGCCCCCGAGCGTGCTGTTGCTATAGACGATGGGTTCGATTCCCCTGGCGGACAGCAAAATCGGAATCGAAGTGACTGCGGTCCCGGGGGTGGGAGCTTGGGTCCCCGGTCCGGCCTCGATCACTTCCGCCGCGAACTCGTGCCCCATGAACACGTCGGCCGCAAGGTCGACGCCATCGGTCAGGCTGGGCATGCCCGCCATTTGCCCCGACAGTTCGATGGCCTGGGCCCCGTGTTTTGCGAAATGCAGATCGGATCCGCAGATTCCGCAAGCGGAGACCTTGACGAGCACCTGGCCTTCTCCGGGCACCGGGTCGGCCACGTCGTCCCGGTAGATCATCGCGCCGTTGCGCAGTACTGATGCGCGCATTAGATCGAATCCTTCACTGAGTCATCTGCTTTTCGCGCAGGCCGCCCATCGTTGACGTGCTCGCCGATGGCCTTGGCGACGGCCTCGCCGGCGCGCCCCAGCAGCTCGCCCCGCTTGGCCTGTGCCCAATCGTGCGAGACCCTGGCGGCGGCGAGTTGGCCGGTGAAATGTGGAATCACCTTGCGGGAAAACAGCTCATAGGATTTGAACGTTGCTTCCGGCGAGGCCCAGTCGTGGCCGAGCATCAGGAAGGTGCCGAATCCGCCCGATGTGTCGAGCAGGCCCTGGATGTAGTCGATGGCATCGTCGGGTGTCCCGATGCAGCAGTTTCCTTCTTCCACATAGGCCTTGACGAATTCATGTGGGTCCTGATGCGCACCGTCAACGTCGTTCGCGAGGGGCAGCACCCCCACCGCTCCGAAATAGTGCGCGTAGTCCGGCAGACCATAGGTGCAATCCTCGATGGCCTGCTCACGGGTTTCGGCCAGGTGCATGATGCCGAGCACCCGCCACGTCGAACGGTCCGGTTCGGGATGGCCGTGGGCCGCCGCCTGCTCGCGTACCACCTCCCACGCGTTTTCCAGCGCCGCGAATCCGCCTGGGATGGACGCCGACAACGACAGCAGCCCCGCGCCGAGTTTCCCGGCCAGTCGGGGACCCGACGGGGAAAACATCGCTGCAGTAAGGATTTCCGGGTAAGGGTGGGTGTAGGGCCGCAGTTGCAGCTGCGCGTCCCGCAGGGTGAACCAGGATGTTTGGCGGCTTATGCGTTCTTCCGGTGCCGCGCGCAGCAGCGCCATGATCGCTTCCAGCGACTCTTCCTGCATCTGTCGCTGATCCACCGGGTCGATGCCCATCATGTACGCGTCGGTCGGCAGCGCGCCCGGTCCGGTGCCGAAGATGACGCGGCCTCGAGTGATGTGGTCCAACAGAATCCAGCGATCCAGCACCATCAACGGATGGTGATAGGGCAGCGAAACCACTCCCGTGCCCAGTCTGATGTGCTTGGTGCGCTCGGCAGCGGTGGCGATGAAGACCTCGGGGCAGGAGATCAATTCGTAGCCGCCGGAGTGATGCTCACCGAACCATGCCTCGTCATAGCCCAGGCGGTCCAGAGCTACCACTCGGTCTAGGTCGTACTCCAGTGCGGTGGTGGGATTTTGGCCGACTGGGTGAAACGGTGTGATGAAGGCACCAAATCGCAGCGGGGGGCTCATCGGGCAACCTCGTGCAGGAATTCCAACAGTGCGGCATTGACCTCGTCCGGACGCTCCTGCTGAATCCAGTGTCCGGCGCCTTCGATCAGGATGTCACCCCGGTTGTCGATCCGGTGCTTTGCACTCCCCGCGTGGTCAGTGAAACCCAGGACCGGGTCGGCGGCACCTGCAATGAATAGCGACGGTACAACAACATTCGCACCGGCAAGCCGTTCAGTAAGCGCCCAGTTGCGGTCGAAGTTCCGGTACCAGTTGAGTCCGCCGGTGAAGCCGGTGCGGGTGAATTCTATGATGTAGTGGTCCAATTCGGCCTGACTCAGCCATTCGGGAAGCTGGCCGGGGTCGGTCATGCGCTCGATGAATCCGGCCGGACCGGGTGCGATCATCGTCGTACCGTCGATATGGGCCATTCCGGCCATCATGCGCTTCATGGTGGCCGATGGGTCGCGATCGAGTTCGGCATCGGCGACCCCCGGCTCCTGGAAGTACAGGATGTAGAAGAAGTTTTCGCCGAACAGCCTTTTCCATGCCTGCGTGGGAGTCACCTGGCTGCGTCGGGTGAAGGGGACGGAAAGACCGGCGACGCCCGCGACGCGCTCGGGCACGGCGAGCGCGGTATGCCACGTGACGACGGCGCCCCAATCGTGCCCGACGAATGTCGCCTTGCCGGCGCCTACTTCGTCGAGGATGCCGAGCAGGTCATCGGACAGTGCTTCGATGTTGTAGTCATCGATATGTGCGGGCCTGCTCGACCTGCCGTAACCCCGCTGATCGGGTGCGATGACGTGATATCCGGCGGCGGCGAGCGCCGGAATCTGGTGGCGCCAGGAATATGCCAGCTCGGGGAAGCCATGAGCCAGAAGGACTACCGGCTGGCCGGGTTCACCTGCCTCGACGATGCGCAGGTGCACGCCGTTTGTGGCGATGTCACGTTCCCGGATATCCACAGCGGCATCGGTCATGAGCGCATTCTCACCTTCTGAGGGCGGCCAACAGCGTTGTTGTCGCTTCTTCGCCGGAGAGGCTCATCAGCGTCGTGATTGCCACTAAACCACAATGCGCAATTGCCGACCAGGGATGCCGATTGTCGGCCGCACCGGATCGATGGCGTCTACCGCCACGCTCGACGGTGTCGCGTTCGTGAGTCTTCACATATTAGACATTTCGGCGATCTTGTCGTCGGCTGTGAATCGCTTTGGTCCACGCTGGTGATGGCTGGGAAAGTCTTGGGGCGGCGCTGGACGAGCCTCGAGGTGTTCCGACTGGTCAAGGCCGGATGATCGTCGCGGACGAATCATGTTGAGGTGGTTACATTTCAGGCTGCGATGGGGCCCGCGGCGAGGATGCGCTCGTAGTTCCACGGGGTTGGTGGCTTGATGGACGGCGGCGTCCATTCGGTGGTCCACCTACCTTGCGGATGTGCCACCTCGACCGGACTCACACCGAGGCTCGACTGGGCCTCGCGATAGGGCAATTCGAGCAGCTCCTCCCAGGGGGCGGCCATCAGCAGGTCGGCACGACGGCCGCGCTCCACCGCCTGGCGGTAGTAACGGAGTTTGAACGGCGCGGATGCGCCCGGCAGGGTGAGGGCACCGAGCATCCCCAGTTTCTCCAGCGGGCCTGCGGGTTCCATTTGGCCGCAATGGAACCCGATATTGGCCATTTCGCCGGCGATGTCGGGACCGTAGCCGCCGATGGTGTGGAACATGTCGTGGAGGGCGGTGCCCCTCATAATCATGTAGTAAAAATCCTCGTCCCAGTTGTTCTTCTCGGCGATCGGTCTGATGATGCTGGATTCACCGAAGACGCCCGCGTCGAGCTTGTTGGTGCTCAGGAACGACAGGTACGCGTGCCCCAGGCTGCCGAATGGCAGCGAGTTCAGATACTCCTCGTCGTTGAGTACGGCGAGCAGGTCTGGTTTGTGCTTGAACAGCTTTCGGCCGTTCGGATGGGAGCGCACCTGATGGTAGGCGCGCGCGAAGACGGGCGCCTCCATTCCGAGGAAGGCCTCGTAGATATCGCCGTGATATTTGGCGTTGATCAGCATGCGCCAAGCCTTCAGCCAGGGAGTCCACGTCGCGCGGTCTGGTACGACACCGCCGGGATTAGAGTATTTGGCCAGGTTGTTCAGCATGCAACCAATAATAGGCAGATCTTATGAAGTGTCAATATATTGTTGTGAGGAGGCGGCTAGGGGATGGCTCGCAAAAGTGAGGGCGAGAGCAAGGCTCCCCGCGGCCGCGGTAGACCGCCGGGGGGTGGAAATACCGCACAGCAGGCGCAGGCCCAGCTTCTTGATGCCGCGGAGCGGTTGTTTGTCGAGCGCGGGTATGCCGCGTCCACGATGGAGGCCATCGCGCGGGAAGCCGGATACAGCCGGGCTGTGGTGTATCGGCATTTCCGGAACAGAGACGACCTGATGGACGCTCTGGTGGTCCGCGCGACGATGAGCGAGATCGCCAAGATGATCGGCCGCCTCATCGTGCTGAAGGACCTTGCGGAGATCATTCCCGAGTCGATGGTGATCGTATCGGTGGAGGTGGGTGCCAATCCGCTACTGCGGGTGCTCGCCGACCGCGATGATCGCGGTACGGTCGCATCCTTAATTGTCAATGCCCCCAATCTTATTGACCTACTGACTTCCATGTATGCGGGTGTCTTCAGTACGCGGATGGCCGAGGTGCGCACGGGCGTTCGGCCTGAGGATGCGGCGCGGTATGTGCTGTCCGTCGCGTTGTCCCTGCTGCTCGGGCTGATTCCGGGAACCGACAATCCCGAGCAGGTTCGGCGCTATGTCCGGGTTTTCGTGCTGCCCGCACTGCTCGCCAACCCGCCGGAGCCGGAGGCTGTCTTCATTTAGCGTGCGGCGGTCCGGGCCCTGATGAGATCGGTGACGATATTGGGGATCTCGTCGGCACTACGCGCGACCCGGCTGGCTCCGCCCGGGGTGGCCTCCGAAATCTGTTTGAGGACATCGGCATCCGCGTCCTCGGTGATGCCTAGCGTGATGAGCACCACGGGGCGCGCCGGGTCTTGTTCCTTTTTCAAGGTGGCAAGCAGCCGATCCAGGGAAATGCCGTTCGGGTCCTCGTTCGCGCCGTCGGTGATGATCACCACGCTGTTGATGAAGTGGGGGTCGTATGTGGACTGAACCTTGTGGAACGCGGCGAGAGTGGTGTCGTACAAGCCTGTTCCACCTCCGACGAGGGCATCCAGTCCGCGGCCGTCCTCGAGGAGGAGTTGTCGCTGGGTCTTGTCGCCCACCTTCTCGCTGAGCGTACGAAGCGGCTGCAGCTCCCTCCAGTCCTGGCCCGGCCCGCCCTTGTCGATCGAGAACACCCACAAACCGATCTGAGCGTTCTCCGGGAAGAGGGGCAGCCCGTTGTCGATCGCCTGACTCAGCAGTGCCACGCGTGATACCGGCCCTGCGGGGGCCCGCATGGATCCCGAGACGTCGAGTACCGCGAGCATCCGGGAAGGCAAGGCCAGTACCGCATATCGGCGCATCGCGGTGTCGAATGCGGTCAGGTCGTTCACGGTGAGTGTCTCCACCGTCCCCACACCCTTGCCGTCCAGCGGCGCGAAGTCCGCCCCCCGGAATCCCGCGCTCTTCAAGGCGTCTGCACCACTGCTACCGGAAAGGCGCTCGGCGAGCGCTTCTCCGGACTGTTTGGCCTTGGCATGCCGATCGTTGGCGGCTTCGGTGACAGCTATCGGATAGTTCAGGGCCGGTGTGCCGGTGGCCGGGACAACGGCGGTGAGCGACGCGCCCGGGTGCTTGGAGTTGTAGTCGAGCAGCTGCTGTTCGGTGGACACGGCTAGGCCACCGGTCTTGGCCACCTCGCCGAGACGTTCCTCGGCGCTGCCCTGCCGGGTGTTCGTCAGCTGTGCCTGCGCGATCGGCACGAGCGCCGCGGTGATGGCGTTGGAATCGCTCTTTCCCTGTTCGGCTTCGGCAAGCGCCCCCAGCACCGGACCCGCCGCCACGGTGTCCTCCAGCGGATTGCCGATCCGCAGTCCGGGCTGTTTCAACACGCTCAACCACGAATCGAATGTCGGCGCCTCACCTTGTTTGGCGACCACCACCACGGGGGTCCTGGCCACGGACTGGCTTGCCGAATCCAATGGCGACCCGGTGGTGCGCATCTGCTTCACCAGCCAGATAGAGGAATCAGGGAGCCACAACGCGGGCGCGCCGCCGGGCTTGCCGATTGTCGCGGCCGTCGCCGCCGAGGCCTTCGCGTCCACGGTGATTTTTGTGCAACTGAGGTCCTTGGCGTTCACACCGTCGGCCACCTTCGATATGACCGGAGCGATGGCAGGGTCGGCGGCGACGGCGAAGGTATCAACATCTGCGCATCGGCCGGACAGCTTCGTGAAGGCGAACACCCCGAGCCCGCCGAGCAGGAGGGCGATGACCGCGAGCGCAATCCACTTGGCCAGACCTGAACCACCCGAACGCTGTCTTCTGCGATTGCGTTCACTGTGGCGACCAGGCATGACCGGACCTCTTCGTTCTCGGCCGCACGCAGACTTGGTGCCCGCGTTCGTGAGGCTCGGGCGATAGTACCGTGAACAAGATCACTGTCTGGAGGGCTGAGCAGGCAGTTGGCGGTCGTCAAAGGGGAATCATGCGGGCATGGGTGGGGCTGGTGTTGTGCGCGTTATTAGCTGGATGTTCGTTCGATTTCGGCCCGACAGGTGTCGAAGTACCCGTCGAGGAGGCAGAAGCCTTTGGCCGGATCGACATCCCTGCTGGATTGCAGGTGCTCAAGGTTCGGATGGATCACGGTATCGACACCCGCTATCGCGTCGCGTTACGTGTCGGTGAGCGCGATGTGGAGACGATTCTGCGGAAATCGAAGTTCACCGGACATTTTCTACCCGTGAAAGACCCGTCGTCGATGACGGTCATCGCGGGTCCTCCGTTGTCCAGCGCCACCAACGTCACGACGGCTCAAGACCACGTGGAAATGCCCTGGGTGTATCGCGACGTCGTCCAAGACATCAGGTCACCCGACGAGGTCTACCTGCACATCAGCCTGTTCAACACCTAGCGCCGCGACGTGCCCGGGCGCTACCTCCGTTTTCTCCCTCGGCGTAGTGCGCGCCACGGATGCGAACATGCAGGTGAGGTAGCCTGACAGTTCTTAATCGATACCTATATGGATTCCTCTAGCCTGCCCCATGACGACGGAAGGACCGGGCCGCTGACCGCGGCCGACGCTGTATGAACCGGACAAACGTGTTTCGCACCCTGGGCGTCATCGTGGTGGTGCTGCTGCTGGGGTGGTCGTTCTTCTACTTCGGCGACGACACCCGCGGTTACAAACCCGTGGACACCACGGTCGCGATCAAGCAGATTGACACCGACAACGTCAAGAGCGCCCGCATCGACGACCGCGAGCAGCAGCTGCGGCTGGACCTCAAGTCCGGGAACGGCGATACCGAAGGCAAAGACAAGGTCATCACCAAGTACCCGACCGGGTACGGAGTGCCGCTGCTGGAAAAGCTGAACGGTAAGGGTGCGACGGTCAGCACGACGGTGAACCAGGGCAGCATCCTGGGATCGCTGCTGCTGTACCTGCTGCCGGTGATCCTGCTCGTGGTGCTGTTCTTTGCCTTCAGTCGCATGCAGTCCGGCGGCCGCGGCATGGGCTTCGGTTTCGGTAAATCACGCGCCAAGCAGCTGTCCAAGGACACGCCGAAAACCACCTTTGCCGACGTGGCCGGGGTCGACGAGGCCGTCGAAGAGCTCTACGAGATCAAGGATTTCCTGCAGAACCCGTCGCGTTACCAGGCACTCGGCGCCAAAATCCCGCGCGGTGTGCTGCTCTACGGCCCTCCCGGTACCGGTAAGACGCTGCTTGCCCGCGCGGTCGCCGGCGAGGCCGGCGTGCCGTTCTTCACCATCTCCGGTTCGGATTTCGTGGAAATGTTTGTGGGCGTTGGCGCTTCGCGTGTGCGTGATTTGTTCGAACAGGCTAAACAGAACAGCCCCTGCATCATCTTCGTCGACGAGATCGATGCTGTCGGACGTCAGCGTGGTGCCGGCCTGGGCGGTGGGCACGACGAGCGCGAGCAGACCCTCAACCAGCTGCTGGTCGAGATGGATGGCTTCGGCGAGCGGCAGGGCGTCATTCTCATCGCGGCCACCAACCGCCCCGACATCCTCGACCCTGCGCTACTGCGCCCCGGTCGTTTCGACCGGCAGATCCCGGTATCGAGCCCCGATCTGGCCGGCCGAAAGGCCGTGCTCAGGGTCCATTCGGCCGGGAAACCCTTCGGTCCCGACGTCGACTTCGACGGACTGGCCAAGCGCACCGTCGGCATGTCCGGTGCCGACCTGGCGAATGTCATCAACGAGTCGGCGTTGCTCACCGCGCGGGAGAACGGCACCGTGATTACCGCTGCCGCCCTTGAGGAATCGGTAGACCGGGCGGTCGGTGGACCGCGCCGCAAGGGCCGCATCATCAGCGAGCACGAGAAGAAGATCACCGCCTATCACGAGGCCGGGCACACCCTGGCGGCGTGGGCGATGCCCGATATCGAACGCGTCTACAAGGTCACCATCTTGGCCCGGGGCCGCACCGGCGGGCATGCCATCGCGGTTCCGGAGGAAGACAAGGGATTACGCACGCGCTCGGAGATGATCGCGCAGCTGGTCTTCGCGATGGGTGGCCGCGCCGCCGAGGAGCTGGTGTTCCGCGAGCCGACCACAGGGGCGTCATCCGATATCGAGCAGGCCACCAAGATCGCTCGGGCCATGGTCACCGAGTACGGCATGAGCGCAAAGCTCGGAGCGGTGCGCTACGGCACCGAACATGGGGATCCTTTCCTGGGCCGCACCATGGGAACCCAGGCGGATTACTCGCACGAGGTCGCGCGCGATATCGATGACGAGGTCCGCAAGCTCATTGAGGCAGCCCACACCGAAGCGTGGGCCATTCTCACCGAGTACCGGGACGTGCTGGACACGTTGGCCGGTGAGCTGCTGGAGAAGGAGACGGTGGTCCGCAAGGAGCTCGAGGAGATCTTCAAGGATGTTCAGCGGCGTCCCCGGCTGACCCTCTTCGACGACTTCGGAGGCCGGATTCCGTCCGACAAGCCCCCTATCAAAACCCCGGGTGAGCTCGCCATCGAACGTGGCGAACCCTGGCCGCCGCCGGTCCCGGAGCCCGCGTTCAAGAAGGCCATCGCCGAGCAGGCGGCCGTGCCCGCAAACGGCGCACCGGCCGTACCGAATGATCCCGTGCCGAATGGTCAAGGTGGCCAACCTGTTCCGGCAGGAACCCATCCTGGTCAGGCTCCGGGTACCAACTACGGTGCTCCTGCCGGGTGGTACGCGCCCGGCTGGCCGCCACAGGGGCAGGCCCCGTACCCACCGCCGGGGTATCCGCCGCAGGGTCACGCCCAATACCCGCCGTATGTCCCGCAGCCCTACCCGTATCCGGTGCCTGCTCCGCATCAGCAGCCGGCACCGGCCCCGGATGAGGGCAGCGAGAGCAAGAGCTGACATGAACTCGCCCGAGACGGCCGAGTACAACGGCCAGCCGACCGGTCACGTCTTCGATCAGGCACGTGCCGAGGCCGCAGTCCGTGAACTGCTCTATGCCGTTGGTGAAGACCCGGACCGAAATGGGTTGGTGGATACCCCGGCCCGCGTGGCGCGCGCCTACCGGGAGATATTCGCCGGTCTGTACACCGATCCAGACACGGTGCTGAACACCACCTTCGACGAACAGCATGACGAGCTGGTGCTGGTGAAATCGATACCGATGTACTCGACGTGTGAACATCACCTGGTGTCTTTTCACGGCGTTGCACATGTCGGATACATCCCCGGCGAGCACGGCCGGGTGACTGGATTGTCGAAAATCGCTCGTCTGGTTGACCTTTACGCGAAACGGCCCCAGGTGCAGGAGCGGCTGACGGCGCAGATCGCCGACGCGTTGGTGCGCAAGCTGGAGCCGCGCGCCGTGATCGTTGTGGTCGAGGCCGAGCATTTGTGTATGGCCATGCGCGGCGTGCGCAAGCCCGGGGCGACGACCACCACCTCCGCCGTGCGCGGCCAGTTCAAACGTGACGCTGCCTCGCGGGCCGAGGTTCTCGACCTGATGATGAGGGCATGACCGGGACGTGACGGATACTCCCGCACTGACTCATATCCTGGGAGTCGTTAATGTAACCGACGACTCCTTCTCTGACGGTGGGCAATTCATCAGGCAGTCGGACGCGGTGGCGCACGGATTGGCGCTTGCCTCCGCCGGTGCGGACATCATCGATGTCGGTGGGCAGTCGACTCGGCCAGGCGCAACGCCAATCAGGCAGAAGATTGAAATGCAACGGGTCATCCCGGTGATCAAAGAGCTTGCCAGCCACGGGATCAACGTGAGTGTTGACACTATGCGTGCGGAGGTCGCGGCCGCCGCGGTCGAGGCGGGCGCCTACATGGTCAACGATGTCTCGGGCGGCCGGGCAGATCCCGAGATGGCCCCCCTGATGGCGGAACTGGGCCTACCCTGGATCCTGATGCATTGGCGCTCAAAGAATTTCATACACGCGCCGGCCGCTAAGAACTACGGTGACGTGGTCGCTGACGTCTCGCGTGAGCTCATGGAGTCGGTGGAGGTCGCGCTCAAGGCCGGGGTTTCGCAGGACAAACTCATCCTTGATCCGGGTCTCGGTTTCGCCAAGACTGCGCGCCACAATTGGCTTCTGCTGCAATCGATCCCGGATCTGCAGGAGCTGGGTTACCCGATTCTCATCGGCGCCTCCCGAAAGCGATTCCTGGGAGCGTTGCTTACCGACCTCAAGGGTGTGGAACGGCCGGCCGACGGACGCGAAACGGCAACCGCCGTTATCACCGCACTCGGTGCGCTGCATGAGGTATGGGGGGTGCGCGTCCATGACGTGACGGCGTCCATGGATGCGCTGAAGGTGGTGCGCGCCTGGGAGACCGGCGGTATCGAGAGCATCGAAGAGGGCGAGGAAGAGAGCCACGAGCAGTCGCAGGACCAGCAGCCCGAGTCCGTGCCCGCCATCGACATCCCTCAGGACGAGGTGACCACGGAGGTGACAGTACGGACCGTGCGACCCAAGCCCAGCAAGACCGCGGGTGGCAGTTGGCGGCGCGAGGTTGCGCAGCGCGAGACCAAGGGTGGCAAGAAATGACCGACCGCATCGAGCTGCGGGGCCTGAAAGTCTTTGGCTATCACGGAGTTTTCGAGCATGAGCGTCGTGACGGCCAGGAGTTCTCGGTGGATGTCACCGTCTGGCTGGACCTCGATACCGCGGCAGCCACGGATCAGCTGACCGACACGCTCGACTATGGAGAGCTGGCTCAGCGCGCTGCCGCGATCGTGTCCGGCCCGCCACGCAACCTCATCGAATCGGTCGCGGGTGCGATCGCCGATGACGTGATGACCGATTCCAGGGTCCATGCCGTCGAGGCAGCGGTTCACAAGCCCGACGCACCGATTCCGTTGACGTTCAGCGATGTCGCGGTGGTGGCCCGCCGTTCCCGGAGATCTAGGGCCGGGGGATCGTCGCAGTGACCCGCGCGGTGCTGTCCATTGGATCCAATCTTGGTGACAGGCTCACGCACCTGCAATCGGTCGTCGACGCGCTGGGCCCGGACGTGGTGGGGATATCACCGGTGTATCGGACCGCGCCGTGGGGACCAGTTCCGCAGTCCGACTTCTTCAACGCCATCGTCATCGCGCAGGGGCGTGAGCCCCGGGAGTGGCTCACGGTGGTGCGTCGCCTGGAGCAGTCCGCGCAGCGAGTGCGCGGCGAACGTTGGGGGCCGCGGACTCTCGATGTCGACGTGATCAGCTGCCGGCGCGGCATCGACGGCGACGCAACCACCACCGAGGTTCTCTCCGATGACGCTGAACTCACACTGCCGCATCCGCGTGCGCACCAGCGCGCCTTTGTGCTGGTGCCGTGGCTGGCGCTCGAACCGGAAGCGGTACTGACCGTCGAGGGACGGCCGCGCCCGGTGGCAGACCTGCTTGCCGGTCTCACCCCGGCCGAACGCGACGGTGTCCAACGGGTGGCTGACACCCTGACCGGCCCGGTGACGTAGTGGGGCCTACCCGGATCCGCGATCTGCTGATCGCGGGCGCTGTCACCGCGATCCTCGGCTTTTTCTTTGTCTCGGCGTCCTACGGGTCCCTACCGCCGATCCCTTTGCTCGCCGGTATCTCACTGCTGGTTCTCGCAATCGCAGAGGGCGGCTGGGCGTTCTACATCCGTAACAAGGTCACCGACGGTGAGATCGGGGTCGGCACGGGGCATTTGCCGGCGCTTCTGGTGGCGCGTTCGGTAGTGGTCGCGAAGGCCTCGGCATGGCTTGGCACACTCATGACCGGATGGTGGCTGGCGATGCTCGTCTACATCCTGCCGCGGCGCGCACAGTTGGCCGCGGCCGTGGCGGACACACTCGGCGTGATGATCGCGACCGGTTGCGCGTTGGCACTCGTGGTCGCCGGGCTATGGCTTCAGCATTGCTGTAAGTCGCCGCCCGAGCCGCCCGCGACTCCCGCCCGGTAGCACCCGCGCATGTCGAATCGCCGATTCGAGGTCGGCCAGCACACTGCACTGTCCGGGTACAGTCACCCCCATGACGATTCCGACCCGAGCGGCGAAGCCTCGGCGTGGCAGCCGACGCCCCGGGTGGGCGTTGCTGACCGCGTTGCTGGTGCTGGCGATCGGCTCTGGGATTGCCCTGGTTTTCACCGATAAGGCCATCTATTTGCGCGTCGGTTTGTTGCTGGCGCTATGGGCCGCCGTCATCGCGTCTTTCGCCGCGCTGACCTACCGTCGGCAGAGCGATACCGATCAAGCCAAGGTGCACGACCAGAAACTCGTCTACGACCTGCAGCTGGAGCGGGAGATTTCAGCGCGGCGCGAGTACGAACTGACGGTCGAGAGCAGATTGCGTCAGCAGCTGGCGGGGGAGATCGAGGCGCAGGCCGCCGACGAGATCGCAACGCTGCGCGCAGAGCTCGCGGCGCTGCGCACCAATCTGGAGATCCTTTTCAACACCGAGCTGAGTGACCGGCCCGCGATCGAACACGACCCGATTCGCGCGTTGGGGCCCTGGCCTGGAGCCGAGCCGGTGCCCGCACCGAATACAGGTGCGGGCGTGGGCTCACCCGGGGCCGCGTTCGCCCATTCCGTGCGCGAGCCGCAACCCGCGCCTGCCGCGGAGTATCAGGACGTCACCGCGTATCAGGACGTCACCGCGGTCGAGGAGGACAATCGGACATCGGAATACCCGATCATCGATGTCGCCGAGGATCCGCACCACGTCGATGAGGACCAGGCATCTCCCACACCGCAGTATCCGGCACCTCCGTACTACGGGGCCGCTCAACCCCACGAGCCCGAGCCGTATCAGCAGCCGGTGTCCTCCGGGACGCATTGGCGTCCGCAGCCCGAATCGCATGTGGCCGAGCCCCCGATGCCGGAGCGTGAACCCGCGGTACCAGTGGCCCCGGCGGCCGCAGAATCCGCACAGCCACCGTATTGGGCTGCCAGACAAGAGGATTGGGACGCCGCGGCTGACGGCGAGGACTGGGATCCAACGCCTCAGCAGATGGCCCCGCCGGAGCAGCCTGCCCCCCAACCTGCGTGGAACTCGCCCGCTCCGGACTGGAACGCTCCGCCGCCGCCACCGCCGAGTGCCTGGGCTCCGGCACCTGCCGAAGGTCAATGGCTACCTCCCGGAACCTCCGGAAGCAATTGGGCCTCCAATGAACCGGCACCGTCGCCAACCCCGTACCAGGCGGAGCCAACCCCAGGTCGGCACTCCGGATCTCCGTCACGGCACCAGGCGCCGGCCGCGCCTGAGACCGCCGGCGGCGGACATTGGGCACCCCAGCCGTCGTATCCGCCGCCTCCGCCGGCGCCTGAACAGCCGAGCTATCCCGAGAGCGCTGGCGGCCACCGTGCGCCAGAACCCGAGGAGAAGCGCGGACGGCGTCGGGCCCCGGAACCCGAGGAATCCGACGAGACCCGCGGTCGGCGTCGTGTCGAGGAGACCGGCGGCTTCTCGGTCGCCGACCTGATGGGGCGCCTGCAAAGCGATCCCTCCGAGTCATCTGAGTCCGGTGGCGGCCGTCGCCGACGCCGCGAGGACTGACCGCCGCCGATTTCGTCATCATGCGCGAAAGTGAGCAATCTAACGGCCCAGGCCTCTGCCGATAGCGCTGCGCTGGGACTACTCTGCTGATGACCGTCCGGTACCTGCCTGGCAGGACTGGAACGTATCTAGTCTGCGAGGTGTCTCGTTCAGCATGTCTGAGGCTTTCAATGCCGATAGCCACGTGGATAGCCAAGCCGATGGGCCATTCGACGGCTTGCGACCCGCGCGTCTGGCCATCGGCATCATCTCCGCCGGCAGAGTCGGCACGGCCATGGGTGTCGCGCTCGAGGCGGCGGGTCACTTCGTCGTCGCATGCAGCGCGGTCTCCGATGCCTCGAGGCGGCGGGCCGAAGAACATCTTCCGGAAAGTCAGGTACTGCCTGCCCAGGAGGTGGCCCCACGCGCCGAACTGTTGATCCTCGCAGTGCCGGATCTCGAGCTGGCGCCGCTGGTCTCGGGCCTTGCCGCCACCGGTTCGGTACGGCCCGGAACCATCGTCGTACACACTTCGGGCGCCAACGGCATCGCGATCCTGGAGCCGTTGACTGCCCTCGGCTGTATTCCACTGGCCATCCATCCTGCAATGACCTTCGTCGGCGGCTACGAAGATCTTGAACGACTTCCCAACTGCTGCTTTGGAATTACCGCCGCCGATGAGACTGGATATGCCATCGGTACGGCGCTGGTGCTGGAGATTGGGGGCGAACCGGTGCGCGTGCGCGAGGATGCCCGTACCCTCTATCACGCGGCTCTGGCGCATGGCAGCAACCATGTGGTGACGCTGGTGCTGGACGCGGTTGAGGCACTGCGCTCGGCACTATGGGGACAGGAGCTGTTGGGGCAGGAGACAATTGGTTACGGTCCGGGCGGTCTGCCCGAACGGGTACTGGCGCCTTTGGTGCTGGCCGCCGTTACCAACGCGCTGGACCGTGGACAGGCCGCTCTGACGGGCCCGGTGGCGAGGGGAGACGGCGCCGCGGTGGGGCGTCATCTCGATGCTCTCGCCGAGACTGATCCTGCGCTGGCCGAGGCGTATCGCGCCGATGCTCGCCGTACCGCCCAGCGTGCACATGCGCCCCAATCGGTTTTCACCGCACTGGAACCCCGGACTAGGTAAGGCTGCTTGATGACGAGTTTGTATGGGCCAAAGGGGCCGAAGGGCTACCTCAGTGGAGAGCTCACCGTTCACCACGATCCCGACACGATGTACGACGTGTCGAAGGCATTGCGGCATACCGGCCGCCGGATCATGTTGGTACCGACCATGGGTGCGTTGCACGAGGGTCATCTGACACTGGTGCGGCACGCCCGGAAGGTGCCGGGCGCCGTGGTCGTGGTGTCGATCTTCGTCAATCCCTTGCAGTTTGGCGCCGGCGAGGACCTCGATGCCTACCCGCGCACACTGGAATCGGATGTTGAGAAGTTGCGCGGCGAGGGTGTCGAGCTGGTATTCGCGCCGAGTGCGGAGGCGATGTATCCCCATGGTCAGCGCACTACCGTCCAGCCCGGACCGCTTGGTGCCGATCTTGAGGGTGCCTCGCGTCCAACGCATTTCGCGGGGATGCTGACGGTGGTGCTCAAGCTGCTGCAGATTGTGTCTCCGGACCAGGCGTACTTCGGTGAGAAGGATTACCAGCAGTTGGTGCTCATCAGGCAGATGGTCACCGACCTCAACGTCAAGACTCGCATCGTTCCGATACCGATTGTGCGGGAGGCGGACGGGCTGGCGATGTCTTCACGGAACGCCTACCTCAGCCACGAGCACCGCGAGCAGGCGGGCGCATTGTCTGCGGCTCTACTTGCCGGAATCTATTCGGCTTCGGCCGGTTCGGAATCGGCTCTGGACGCGGCCCGTGCGGTACTCGACGAGGTGCCCGCCATCGAGGTGGACTACCTGGAGGTGCGCGGTGTCGACCTCGGGCCGGCCCCCACGCAAGGGCCCGGCCGCATGCTGGTCGCGGCCCGGCTGGGCACCACCCGGCTTTTGGACAATGTTCCCTTGGAATTGGGCGGCGGAATCGGCTCCTCTGGACCCGCAGACCCCGATCACGCACTACCTTGGCGAAACTGACTGGAGGACATGATGTTCCGGACAATGATGAAATCAAAGATCCATCGCGCCACCGTGACGCATGCTGATCTGCACTACGTCGGCTCGGTCACCATCGACCCCGATCTCATGGAGGCCGCAGACCTGCTGGAGGGCGAGCAGGTCACTATCGTCGACATCAACAACGGTGCCCGGCTGGAGACCTATGCGATCACTGGCACGCGTGGTAGTG
This sequence comes from Mycobacteroides salmoniphilum, assembly GCF_004924335.1. Lineage (NCBI taxonomy): Bacteria > Bacillati > Actinomycetota > Actinomycetes > Mycobacteriales > Mycobacteriaceae > Mycobacteroides > Mycobacteroides salmoniphilum. The sequence goes on from NZ_CP024633.1 coordinate 444,393, forward strand.
GGGTAATCGGGATCAACGGTGCCGCAGCGCACCTGGTGCACCCGGGAGATCTGGTGATCATCATCGCCTACGGTGTGATGAGCGATGAGGAAGCTCGTGTCTTCACACCGCGTGTGGTCTTCGTCGACTCGGGCAACAAACAGGTTGATCTGGGCGAGCACTCCGACGACCCGGCCTACGTGCCCGAGAACTTCGGCCTGGTGTCCCCACGCGGTCTGGTGTAGCCATGCTGCTCGCCATCGACGTACGTAACACCCACACCGTTCTCGGTCTGGTCTCGGGCACCGGCGAGCACGCCAAAGTTGTTCAGCACTGGCGGATTCGCACGGAAACCGAGATCACCGCAGATGAGCTGGCACTCACCATCGACGGACTGATCGGCGACGACAGCGAGACGCTGACCGGGGTTGCGGCCCTGTCCACCGTGCCCTCTGTGCTGCATGAAATGCGGGGCATGTTCGACCAGTACTGGTCGGCGGTTCCGCAGGTCCTCATCGAGCCTGGCGTGCGCACCGGCCTCCCGCTGCTCGTCGACAATCCGAAAGAGGTCGGTGCCGACCGAATCGTGAATTGTCTTGCCGCGCATCACAGATTTGGCTCCGCGTGCATCGTGGTGGATTTCGGGTCTTCGATATGTGTGGATGTGGTGTCCGCCAAGGGTGAGTTCCTGGGGGGCGCCATAGCCCCGGGCGTGCAGGTATCCTCCGATGCCGCCGCTGCCCGCAGCGCCGCTCTGCGGCGGGTGGAGCTCACCCGGCCGCGCTCCGTCGTGGGCAAGAACACGGTCGAGTGCATGCAATCGGGAGCGGTTTTCGGATTCGCGGGGTTGGTGGACGGGCTGGTGGAGCGGGTGCGTCGCGATATCGACGGCTTCAGTGGCGCCGGTGCCACGGTGGTGGCCACGGGCCACACCGCCCCGCTGATCCTCCCCGAGACCCATACCGTCGACCGCTACGAGGAACATCTCACGCTCGACGGCCTGCGGCTGGTGTACGAGCGCAACCGGGCTGACCAGCGCGGCAAGGCCCGCACGGCCAAATAGGCGGAAACAAATCAGAGTCGTCCCGGCGAAGCACTACCGCTAAGCTGCCGAGACGTGACTGATCCTGACGCGCAGACCAGCTTGCCGGAACAATTTCGCATCCGGCAGGCCAAGCGCGAGAAGCTACTCGCCGAGGGCATCCAGCCGTATCCGGTAGAGGTGCCGCGCACCCACAGCCTCAAGCAGATTCGCGATGCCTACGTGGATTTGGAGACGGACACCAGCACCGGTGACCAGGTGGGTGTTTCGGGCCGTGTCATCTTCTCCCGTAACACCGGCAAGCTCTGCTTCGCGACGCTGCAGGAGGGGGACGGCACCTCGTTGCAGGTAATGATCAGCCTCGCCGGCGTCGGGGAACAGGCACTCGCCGACTGGAAGACCGATGTTGACCTCGGTGACATCGTGTTCGTACAGGGCGAGGTCATCAGCTCGCGCCGTGGCGAACTGAGTGTCCTGGCGGACGGCTGGCAGATGGCCTCCAAGTCCCTGCGCCCACTGCCCGTTGCTCACAAGGAGATGTCGGAAGAGACCAGAGTGCGCCAGCGATACGTGGATCTCATCGTGCGGCCGGAGGCGCGCCAGATCGCGCGGCAGCGGGTCGCGGTGATGCGCGCTATTCGTGATGCTTTGCACCGTCGCGGATTCCTGGAGTTGGAGACGCCGATCTTGCAGACCCTCGCCGGAGGTGCTGCGGCCCGCCCGTTCATTACGCATTCCAACGCGCTCGATATCGACCTGTATCTGCGTATTGCGCCGGAACTTTTCCTGAAAAGGGCTCTTGTCGGGGGCTTCGACAAGATTTTCGAGCTCAACCGAGTTTTCCGAAATGAAGGGTCAGATTCGACGCATTCTCCCGAATTCGTGATGTTGGAAACATATGAGACGTACGGCACATACGATACCGCCGCCACAATGATCCGTGAGCTCATCCAGGAGGTAGCGGACGATGCAATGGGCACCAGGCAGGTGACGTTGCCCGACGGATCGACCTACGACTTGGACGGCGAGTGGACGACGATGGAAATGTATCCGTCGTTGTCGGATGCTCTTGGCGATGAGATCACCCCCGATACTCCGATTGCCACGCTATGGAAGATCGCCGATCGGGTGGGCGCCGAGATTCCCACCGACCGCGGTTACGGTCACGGAAAACTCATCGAAGAACTGTGGGAACACCAGGTCGGCGATAAAATGGACGCACCGACGTTTGTGAGGGATTTCCCAGTTGAGACATCGCCGCTGACTCGTCAGCACCGGAGCATCGCGGGTGTCACCGAGAAGTGGGATTTGTATGTTCGCGGCTTTGAATTGGCGACCGGGTACTCGGAGTTGATCGACCCGGTGATCCAGCGTGAAAGATTCGCTGACCAGGCACGATTGGCCGCCGCCGGCGATGATGAGGCGATGAGCCTTGATGAGGACTTCCTCGGCGCGATGGAGCATGCGATGCCGCCCGCGGCCGGAACCGGGATGGGTATCGATCGCCTGTTGATGGCGCTTACCGGACTGGGAATTCGCGAGACGATCTTGTTTCCGATTGTCCGACCTACGCTTTGATCTACGCGTTCGAATTTTGTCTCGCTTTTCAACTATGAGTGTAGTGAATCGCTTGCCTTGAGCGGAACACGCGCAGCCTTGCGGGTATGTTGAACTTTGCGGCAATCCGTGGCATGTTTGAGGTGGACCAACGGGGGTTCTGCTTTTGGAAGGATAAAAGGAATGGCTAAGAAGGTCACGGTCACGCTTGTCGATGACGTCGATGGTGAAGCACCTGCCGACGAGACCGTTGAATTCGGTATTGACGGCGTGACTTACGAGATCGACCTTTCTTCCAAGAATGCAGAGAAGCTGCGCAATCAGCTCTCTACATGGGTCGAGCATGCTCGTCGTGTCAGTGGCCGTCGTCGCGGGCGGGGGAGCTCAGGGACGGGTCGCGGGCGTGCGAGCATCGATCGTGAGCAGAGCGCGGCGATCCGTGAGTGGGCGCGTAAGAACGGTCACAATGTGTCGTCACGTGGTCGCATTCCCGCCGAAGTTGTCGACGCGTTCAACGCGGCCAACTAAGACTGCTGACTGGCCCGTCCCCCCAGAATTTCGCTTACGGCGAAGCCGGGTCAAAATCGGAAACGTTTTCACCGCATCTGGCGTTGTTCGGTTGCCTAACAAGCACCGCCGGGTGCGGTGATTCGTATATTTGGGGACGGTTCCTCCGGGTTCCGTAGGTTCCTCTGAGTACTCTCAGGGGCCATCTCCTGGTATGCGAGCACCGCACCGACTACGGCTGACCACTAGAGTGGCGATTAGGTCCTAGTGCCAGCGGAGATGAGCCGTTTGGGGGGAGCCCCGAGCGGCAGGATGAACCGCTTGCGCAAAGGCCGGACGAGGAAGCGAGGGAGACCGATGTTCGAGAGATTCACTGACCGCGCTCGGCGGGTGGTTGTGCTGGCCCAAGAAGAGGCCCGCATGCTCAACCACAATTACATCGGCACCGAGCACATCCTGCTGGGTCTGATTCACGAGGGCGAGGGCGTTGCCGCCAAGTCGCTGGAGTCGCTGGGCATTTCCCTGGAAGGGGTGCGCAGCCAGGTCGAGGAGATCATCGGCCAGGGACAGCAGGCACCGTCCGGGCACATTCCTTTCACTCCTCGCGCCAAGAAGGTGCTGGAGCTGAGCCTGCGCGAGGCGCTGCAGCTCGGCCACAACTACATCGGCACCGAGCACATCCTGTTGGGCCTCATCCGTGAGGGTGAAGGCGTCGCGGCTCAGGTGCTCGTCAAGCTGGGTGCGGAGTTGACCCGGGTGCGCCAGCAGGTCATTCAGCTTCTGAGCGGCTACCAGGGCAAGGAGACCACGGAATCCGGTACCGGAGGCCGTGGTGGCGAGGCCGGGACCCCGTCGACCTCGCTGGTTCTCGACCAGTTCGGACGCAATCTGACTGCTGCCGCCATGGAAGGCAAGCTCGACCCGGTCATCGGTCGTGAGAAGGAAATCGAGCGCGTCATGCAGGTGCTGAGCCGCCGCACCAAGAACAACCCGGTGCTGATCGGCGAGCCCGGCGTCGGCAAGACCGCCGTCGTTGAGGGCCTGGCGCAGGCCATCGTGCACGGCGAGGTGCCTGAGACGCTGAAGAACAAGCAGCTGTACACCCTGGACCTCGGGTCCCTGGTGGCCGGCAGCCGCTACCGCGGTGACTTCGAAGAACGCCTCAAGAAGGTGCTCAAGGAGATCAACACCCGCGGCGACATCATCCTGTTCATCGACGAGCTGCACACGCTGGTTGGTGCGGGCGCGGCCGAGGGCGCGATCGACGCGGCCTCCATCCTCAAGCCCAAGCTGGCCCGTGGCGAGCTGCAGACGATCGGTGCGACCACCCTCGACGAGTACCGCAAGTACATCGAGAAGGATGCCGCCCTGGAGCGTCGTTTCCAGCCGGTGCAGGTGGGTGAGCCGACCGTCGAGCACACCATCGAGATCCTCAAGGGTCTGCGCGATCGCTACGAGGCGCACCACCGGGTGTCCATCACCGATGGCGCGCTGGTGGCGGCGGCCACCCTGGCCGACCGGTACATCAACGACCGGTTCTTGCCGGACAAGGCGATCGACTTGATCGACGAGGCAGGTGCGCGCATGCGTATCCGCCGGATGACCGCTCCGCCAGACCTGCGCGAGTTCGACGAGAAGATCGCCGATGCGCGCAGGGAGAAGGAATCGGCTATCGACGCTCAGGACTTCGAGAAGGCGGCGCGCCTGCGCGACTCCGAGAAGCAGCTCGTCGCTCAGCGCACCGAGCGTGAAAAGCAGTGGCGCTCAGGTGACTTGGACGTCGTGGCGGAAGTCGACGATGAGCAGATCGCCGAGGTGTTGGGCAACTGGACCGGTATCCCTGTGTTCAAGCTGACCGAGGAGGAGACCACTCGGCTGCTGCGTATGGAGGATGAGGTGCACAAGCGGATCATCGGCCAGGAGGAAGCCGTCAAGGCTGTCTCCAAGGCCATCCGCCGCACCCGTGCCGGCCTGAAAGACCCACGGCGGCCATCGGGTTCGTTCATCTTCGCCGGCCCGTCGGGAGTCGGTAAGACCGAGCTGTCCAAGGCGCTGGCCAACTTCCTGTTCGGCGACGACGACGCGCTGATCCAGATCGACATGGGTGAGTTCCACGACCGCTTTACCGCCTCAAGGCTTTTCGGCGCTCCTCCGGGATACGTCGGCTACGAGGAGGGCGGCCAGCTCACCGAGAAGGTGCGTCGCAAGCCGTTCAGTGTTGTGCTGTTCGACGAGATCGAGAAGGCCCACCAGGAGATCTACAACACCCTGTTGCAGGTCCTGGAGGACGGGCGTCTCACCGACGGCCAGGGTCGCACAGTCGACTTCAAGAACACGGTGCTGATCTTCACTTCGAATCTGGGCACCTCGGATATCTCCAAGGCCGTGGGCCTCGGGTTCTCCGAGGGCGGCGGCGGCTCGAATTATGAGCGGATGAAGCAGAAGGTTCACGACGAACTCAAGAAGCACTTCCGTCCGGAGTTCCTGAACCGCATCGACGACATCATCGTCTTCGAGCAGCTGACCAAGGACCAGATCATCCAGATGGTCGATCTGATGATCGCCCGGGTGAGCAGACAGCTGAAGACGAAGGACATGGAGATGGAGCTGACCGACAACGCCAAGGCGCTGTTGGCCAAGCGCGGGTTCGACCCGGTGCTCGGCGCCCGGCCGCTGCGTCGGACCATCCAGCGTGAGATCGAGGACACCCTCTCGGAGAAGATTCTCTTCAACGAGATCGGCGCCGGCGAGCTGATCACGGTCGATGTCGAGGGCTGGGACGGCGAGGGCGCCGGCGAGGACGCGAAGTTCACGTTCGTCGGCCGTCCGAAGCCCGTGCTGGTCACCGGTGAGGAGCCGGCGGCCGACCTGGCGGCCTCCGCCTCGGAGTAAAAACAACCCAAAAAGCGCCGAGTGTGAGCATCACAGCTCACACTCGGCGCTTTTTGCGCGCTGGGGGGTTCGGCGTTTCCGGGTGCGGAACGCATTGCGGCAGTAGTGTCGCCCGCGTGGACACCATCAGCGGGTTGCCTGCACACGTGCTGTTGGTGCATTTCGTTGTCGTGCTTGCGCCGTTGACGGCGATTCTGGAGATTCTGTGTGGGATTTCCGTCGCTATTCGGTCGCGGCTGGTGTGGCTGGTTGCCGGGCTGGCGGCGGTGACGCTGGTACTCACCCCGCTGACCACTTCGGCAGGCGAATGGCTGCTCGATCGTGAGAAGAGCCCTAGTGCTGCCCTGTTGACGCACGCCGAGCGTGGCGACTGGATGCTGGTGTTCTCCAGCGCGTTGGTGCTGGGCGCGCTCGTGCTGGCGGTCGCCCATCGGCTCGGCCTGTCACCGGCCCGGCTTGGGCCGCACCTGACCGTTGCAGTGTTGGTGCTGATTCTCGGGGGCGTGTCCATCGTCGGCGTCATCCGGATCGGGGATTCCGGTGCGAGGGCGGTCTGGGGCACGGAACTGACCGGTGATGGCGGCTAGGATCAGAATCTCTTGTCGTGCCAATGGTTTGCGAGCGAGCTCACGGTTGCAGCAGCGGTCTTACGTCCTGGCCCAGGCTGTGGATGTATCCGATGAGATCGGGTTCGTTTCCGGTCGGTGATGCGATGAAATCCGTGACACCGAGATCTCGTAGCGCGTGGAGCTGCGCGGCGACCTCGGCGGCCCCTCCGCCGATGCTCGCCGAAGCGTCAAAGGAGATCCCGGGATAGTGGCCGGGATCGTTTGCGATGAGTTGGGCGGCGCCGGGGCCAACACTGATGGTGCGACTCAGGAAGATCCGGTGACCGGGGCCGGGGTCTATCAGCGCGCAGTGCGCAGCAACGGTGTCGGCCGGAACCATACTGGTCAGCAATGTGCCATCGCCCAGGCTGCCGGCCAGTCGTAGCGAGCGGGGCCCGTTCGCGCCGATCATAATGGGCAGCGGTTCCGCGGGCGGCCAGTCCAGCCGGACCCCATTCAGCCGCACATATCGCCCGTCGGCACTGACCTCCTTGCCCGCCAACAGATCCCGCAGTGCCGTCACGTACTCGTGGAGCAGGGTCAGGGGCGAGCCGACCTTGGCGCCAATTTGTTCCATGTGAGGCTGCCAGCCGTGCCCGATCCCCGGCAGCACCCTGCCGGGAAAATTGCGCTCCAGGATGCTGTAATCCATTGCCGCCGCCACGACATTGCGTACCGGTGCCGAGAGGAAACCAGTTCCGACACTGATCCGTTCGGTGGACGCAAGGGCCAGCGAGGCGTACGCGATCGATGTGGTGGCGAAACAGTCCTCGCAGACCCACAGGTGATCGAGCCCGGCGGCTTCGGCCGCGTGCGCAATCTCGAGCAGCCGTTCTGGTGGAAGAGAGGGCGGCACCATGAGGCCGAGGGTGGTGGGCAAGCTCATGTCGTCACCCTAGCTCCAGAGGCCGACAGCGTTCAGAATCCCTTGTCGCGCAGATAGTTCGCCAGGGTGACGATGGCGTCTGGATTGCGCGGTCCTTCGACCAGGGCGGCGTAGGGCAGCACGATGAAGTTCCGGTCGCGGACCGCCTGGGTGTGCTTCATTAGTGGCTGTGCCTTGAGCAGGTTGATCTTTGCGTCGGCGGTGTTGTTAGGGCCTACCCCGTAATCGCAGATGATGATCACCTGGGGGTCGCGCTGGGCGGCCGTCTCCCAGGCACTCGTGGTCCAGCTGTCGTCAAGATCTGAGAAGACGTTGCGGCCCCCGGCCTTCTCGATGATCTGCTGTGGTGCGGCGTTCTTACCGGAGGTGAACGGCTGGGCCTCACCGCTGTCGTACAGGAAGACACGAACGGGCGGCCGGTCCTGCGGCAGACGCGACTGCACGGTGTCGACGGTCTTGCGGTACGTGGCGATCAACTCAGTTGCGCGTTCCTGAACTCCGAAGATCGCCCCCAGGTTGGCCAGGTCCTCGTAGAGAGCGTCGAGGGGAGGCTTGATACCGCGCCGGACCGTTCCGGGCTGACGGCACGCCTCGGTCAGCTGGTAGGGCACCGCCCCAATGGACCGCACCCAATCCGGGGTCATCCCGGAGGTCTCGTTGAATCCGTAGCTCCACCCCGCGAACACGAGATCGGGACGCGCGGCTTGCACTGCTTCACGGGTGAATCCCTGACCCAGGTTGGTGGTGGACTCGAACTGCGCCTTCCACGGCGAGGTCTCGATGTCGCGATCCTGTCCGGCGTCGATGAAGTAGCCGGCCATCCGGTCCTGCAGACCGAGTGCGAACATCAGCTCGGTGACCCCGGTGTCATTGCTGACGGCTCGGGTGACCGGTACCGGAACATCAAGCGGTGCAGCGCAATTGTCGACGGAAACCCGCTCAGTTCCGGGGCTCTGTGCCTCGATGGTCGCGCAGCCCGCTGATAGCAGCGACACCATCACCGTCACACCGATGAGTGCCTTCATTCCTTCTCCTGTCTTTCGGGCTGAGGATCGAAGATGATCTGCGGAACACCGCTTCGTGGGTGTGCGATGACATGACATCCGATGCCGAACCACCGGCCGATGGATTCGGCGGTGATGACCTCGTGTGGTGGGCCTGAGAGCACGATGCGTCCCTCGGCCATGACGTGGATGGTGTCGCAGTACTGTGCCGCGAGGTTGAGGTCGTGCAGAGCAGCGATGACGGTGATGCCCAGTATCTGTGCCGAGCTGAGTATCGAATACTGATGGCGCACATCCAGATGATTGGTGGGCTCGTCCAGCACCAAGACGCGCGGTTGCTGTGCGAGGGCGCGGGCGATGAGAACCCGCTGGCGCTCCCCGCCCGAGAGAGAACTGAACGTACGGTCGGCAAGCGCCGTCACGTCCGCCGTCTCGGTCGCCTCCGCGCAGATGCGCCGGTCCTGTTCGGAGGTGCTGCGCAGGGATGTGCCGTGCGGCAGCCGGCCGGTGGCGACTACTTCCGCGGCCGTGAAATCAAAATCCAAGGACATGTCCTGAGTCAGCGCCGCCACCTGACGGGCGTTCTCCCGCATGCTGATGGCCCGCACCGACACGCCACTGACTGCTACGTCGCCGGTGGTAGGAGTAAGCGCGCGGTACAGGCAGCGCAGGGTTGTCGACTTGCCGCTGCCGTTGGGGCCGACGATTCCCACGAATCCCCCAGCCGCGACCTGCATGTCGATACTCGAGACGATGCGGCTACCTGCGATATCGACCGACACGCTCTGATAGGTGACGTCCATCAACCGACGGCCCCCGCAGACATCGCGCGCCGGCGCATCAATCCGACGAAGACCGGTACTCCGACGGCTGCGGTGATCGCGCCCAGCGGAAGCTCCTGCGGCGGAATCATGGTCCTTGCCACGAGATCGGCAGCGACGAGGAAGCACGCGCCCAGTACCGGAGCCACGATCAAGACCCGGCGGTGATCCGCACCGACCAGCAGCCGTGCCGCATGCGGAATGACCAGTCCCACGAATCCGATGGCTCCGCAGATGGATACAAAACATCCGGTCATGGCGGCTGACAGCACGAACAGTGCCACCCGGAACCGCCCGGCGTGCAGTCCCAGCGAGGCGCTCACCTCGTCGCCCATGGATAGGGCGTTGAGTTGGCGGGCGAGCCCCGCGACGCAGATGATCCCGACCAAGGTCGCCGCGAGCGCCACCGGAACCTTGTCCCAGGACGACGCCCCCAGGCTGCCGAGTAGCCAGAACATGACGCTGCGCGCCGCTTCGCCGTTCGGCGCCAAGAACACCAGCACGGTGGTCACCGCGGACAGCCCATAGCCCACCGCGGTGCCTACCAGAACCAGCCGCAGCGGTACCAGACCTTGTGGAGTACGGGCGATTTGGTACACGAGTGCGGTCGCGGCGAGGGCGCCGATCGATGCGGACAGCGACAGCGCATACACGCCGAAGGTGCCGAGCACGCCGTAGACCACCACTGCGGTGGCACCCACCGAGGCTCCCGACGAGATGCCGAGAACGTACGGATCCGCCAGGGCGTTGCGGACCATCGCCTGTACGAGCACGCCCACCACGGCCAGCCCCGCGCCGACGAGGATGGCGAGAATCACCCGCGGCAGCCTGGACTCGATGACGATCCGGTAGTTCGCCGCATCGGCGGCCCGAACGGAGCCGCCCGTGGCGCCCACCCAGAGGAAATGCAGACAGTCGCGCCAGGGCACATCAGCAGTGCCGAACACGAGCGCGCCGACCGACAGCAGCACGAGCGCCACCAGGCCACCGCCCGCCGCGAGGACCACCGGTCGCTCGTGTTGCGCTGCGGGCATCGATCTTCCTGCGTCGTCGGGTCGCAGACACCGGGGCATGACGGATATGCCGAGTAGGCGCTACCCACCAGGCGATCCCTCGGCACTGGCGAATGACTGCACCGGATGGTGCGGCCGCGTTGGCAGGTCTTCGGACTCGTGAACACGAGGCTTCTGTGAGCCTCACCTACTGGCGGCTGCTTCCCGGGCCTTAACCCAGTGCTTTAGGTGCCGCTGTCGTTTCCACATACCGCTGCGGGGCAGCTCCGGATTCACACCGGATTCCCTCTTGCGATCCCCGGGTGCACTTTCCTGGTGCTCTCGGGGAAACCAATGCGAGGCCAAAACTATCACTCGAACGCACAGCCCAGCCGTGTCGACTAAGCTCAGTTCGTCCTTCGACAGGACGGGAACCTGGTGTAATCCCAGGACGGTCGCGCCACTGTGAGAGTCAGACCCCGCCGTCGAGAAGAACAGATCGGGACGCGGTATTCCGAAAAGGAGCAACATGGCACACACAACGTCCGCCAGCCATCCGGTTGCGGTGTCGATTCCTCAGGCAGCGCTGTGGTTGAGCGTGACCACCCTCCTGGGGCTGCTCGCCTACTACTTCATCGGCATCGACCAGGGTGCGGTGTCGATCTTCGGCAGCGATATGCACGTGCACGAGTTCGTGCATGACGCCCGCCACCTGCTCGGCTTTCCCTGCCACTAGCGGCGGGCCGAATACATGGAAAAGTCAATAATTCTGCGCGGCTTAGGTTTCGGCGCACTGGGTGGCTTGCTGTCCTTCATCTTCGGATGGATCTTTGTGGAACCCGTCATCAACAGGGCCATTGCTTATGAAGAGGGCAGAGGCGAGGCGCAGGGCGTGCTGGATGAGGCCGCCGGTATCCACGCCCATCACGAGGGCGCGGAGCTGTTCAGTCGTTTCGCGCAGGCCAATGCGGGCCTGGCGCTCGGTGTCATCGGATTCGGAATCGCGATGGGCGCGCTGTTCGCGGTGGCGTACGTGGTGGCGATCGGCCGGGTCGGCAATCTCAGTCCGCGCGCGCAGGCTCTCGCCGTCGCGGGCGGACTGTTTCTGGTGTTGTATGTGGTGCCGTTCCTGAAGTTCCCGGCCAACCCTCCGGCGGCGAGCGCTGAGGGCACCATCAAGGAGCGCACCGGGTACTTCGTGCTGATGATCCTCGTCGCGGCGATCGCGTTGGCGGTGGCACTGTGGGTGGGTCGAAAGCTCTCCGAGCGCGTCGATACCTGGACAGCCACGCTTGTTGCCGCCGCGGTGTTCATCGTGCTGGTCGGACTCGTCATGGCGGTGACTCCAGGATTTGTCGAGGCGCCGCAACCACTGCTCGATGCCGACGGGAAGATCGTCTATCCGGGTTTCCCGGCGCATGATCTGTATCTGTTCCGGCTGTACTCGTTCACAACGCAGGCGATTATGTGGGCGACGATCGGTCTCGGGTTCGCGACGGTTATCGGGCGTAAGCCCGTCAATGCCGAGACGTCCGTTACCGGCTAGCTAGCCACCGAGTCTGAGTCTCACGACGCTTTCTGCCCCGGAACCGTCGTGAGATTCAGACTCGTCAGGAACCAGAGCCGGGCGCTCATCGGGGTTTGATGGTCTTCGCGCGGGCGCTCATCCCAGCTTCTTGAAGACGCCCTTGGCCAGGCCGATGACCCATCCGGCCGCGCCGGGGCCGAACGCACGATCCCAATTCAGCTGGAAGCTCACCACATACGGCTGACGGTTGCGATCCTCGGCGTACCAGCTGAACGTCAGGTCGCCGGGCAGGTTGCCACCCTTGGCGCCGATGTAGCGCCAGTTCTCGCTGTGCAGATCGATACCGGGTTCTGCGGACAGGATGCCGCGAATCGGAGACGCCGGGCCGACGGCGACCTTCTGCAGGGCTGCATGGACTCTGCAGATGTCCTCGGCGCTGCCGTACCACTCGATGCCGAATTTCGATGCGGGCGTGGTGGTCCGGTCCGGATCCAGTGTGTAGTCGTGGGTGTCGGCGTCGGCGAGCATCTGCCCGCGCTGGCCGGGTGTGGTGGCGTCCTTCCATTGCTGGCGGACGTCGGGTATTCCCCACCCGATGTTGAATAGCTCATGCATGGTGGGGAAGGGGGTCATCGATGCCGGGTCATGGTGCCCGCCGTCGGCAAGGGCCTTCTCGATCGCCTGCCGACCGAGGCGGTTGATCAGCATGTCGGTGCCCATATTGTCGCTCACCGAGATCATCTTCTGGGCGGCGGTGCGCACCGACACCGTGGAGCCTGTCGGGAGCTTGTCCATCGAGCTTCCGAGCGCCTTGCCGCGATCGGTGACGGTGAGTTGGTCATCCCAGGTGAGGGTGCCCGCATTGATGGCGGTGCCGGTGGCCAAGAGCACGTAGAGCTTGAAAACCGAAGCCAGCGGCATGGATTCGGAGGTGTTGGTTCCGGCAACCTGCTCGCATTGGCCGTTGATGATCTTGGAGGCCCGGTACGAGTATCGGCCGCCAGATGCCGACAGTGCGGTGTCGACATCGGACCAGTCGGCAATGGTCGGGGGCTGCTGATACGGAACCAGTCTGTCGACATCGCCCTTGGTGTTGGTGCGCAGCCCGATGTCCACATTGGCGCCATACGGCGCGATCAGGTGGACGGTGGAGCTGTTGGCTGCCAGATCCACGGAGCTCACTTTGTAGGGACGATCGACCCACAGCTTGGTCATGATCTCGGTGTAGTCGTCGACCTTGTTGGCGGCGGCGAGCGTTGCCACACCTTGCTTTCCGATCGGCCAGTTGGAGTTCAACATGTCGATCAGCTGTTGTGAGCGCAGGCCCGGAGGCGTGCTGGTATCCACGTCACCGTGCGGCACCTGCCGCAGCTTGATGCCGCACCCCGCGATGCTGCCCACCGAGAAGGCCACCACTACCACCGTGCACACCGAAACGGCGCGCGTCATGCGCGCGCGCAGCAAACTGCTATTCACGCCTTGGTGGCGGCCCCGGTCACGTCGAGCACAACCTCGAACTCCAGCAGATGAGCACCCTTGGCCACGGGCTTGGCCTGCTGGCCAGAATGTGCTTCGACCGCCGGACCGGTGGCCCAGGCCTGGAAGGCCTCCTCGGACTCCCACTGGGTGACCACGAAGTAGCGGTCCTCTCCCTTGACGGGGCGCAGCAGCTGAAAGCCCAGGAATCCTGGCTGGTTCTCTACTGCTCCGGCGCGGTGAGCGAACCGCTTTTCCAGCTCCGGACCTGCACCCTCGGGGATCTCGATTGCGTTGATCTTCACCACGGACATGGGTTCAGGCTACCGTGCGGGCTCCCGCATGATTCGGGGCGATGATTGGGGCGATGATGACAGACATGAACCCTGACCGCCTGTTCGACCAAGGCGGTCTGCCGGAAGACTCGGGGGCGCCATCCATCGTCCTTGTGCACGGTCTGATGGGGCGCGGGAGCACCTGGTCGCGGCAGTTGCCCTGGCTGCGTGAGCTGGGCCGGGTCTACACCTATGATGCGCCGTGGCACCGGGGGCGTGATGTCATTGATTCCCAACCGATTTCGACAGAGCGCTATGTCGAAGCCCTCGCGAAGGCGGTGGGTGCGCTTGGCGGTCCAGCCGTCCTCATTGGTCACTCCATGGGTGGACTGCATTCGTGGTGCCTGGCGGCGGAGCATCCGGAGCTGGTGTCGGCCCTGGTGGTGGAAGACATGGCCCCCGATTTCGTCGGCGGAACCACCGGCCCCTGGGAACCCTGGCTGTACTCCTGGCCCGAAGTCTTCACGTCCGCTGCGGATGTCACCAGTAGGTTTGGACCCGTTGCGGGACAGTACTTTCTGGAGGCGTTTGACCAGGTACCCGAGGGCTGGCGATTGCATGGACCGATCGACAAATGGATTGCCACTGCTGCGGAATGGGGTGTCCGTGAATTCTGGGAGCAGTGGTTGGGGGTGCGTTGCCCGTCGCTCCTACTGGAGGCGTCAGTCACGGTGGCGCCGGCCGGACAGATGCGCGAGATGGCTGAGACAGGTTGGAAGACAAACTATTTGAAGATAGAAGGGTCGGGTCACCTGATTCACGACGACGCTCCCCAGCGGTACCGGTCCGCCGTCACGGACTTCATTGCCGGGCACGAAGGGCGGTAGTCCGCTAGCGCCGAGAGTGGATTACTTCCATTTCATGCAGCTGCCGTTGCAGGTCGCGGTCGTCGGCGAAGGTGCCGCCGAGGGGCGCCGCGACCCGGAACTGATCGAGGTGGATTCGGAAGGTCTTGTTCCGGCGGGCGATCCAGCTCAGCGCGACCGCCAGGGCGAACGGGGATATGAGGACGAGAATGGCGGCGAAGATGGTCATGGCACTAATTGTGTTCTGATAAATATCATGCCAACAGTGGCGGAATTGACGTTCTTCGATAATATTCAGCCATGTTGCGTTCGGTGGCGGCCCTGGTCCTCGATCGGGTTGCCGTTTTCGAATTTGGGGTCATCTGCGAGGTCTTCGGCATCGACCGCAGCGCCGACGGCGTTCCCAACTTCGACTTCCGGGTCTGCGGACCCGAGGCCGGCATACCACTGCGTACCTCGGTCGGCGCCTCACTGATCCCGGAGCGTGGACTCGATGGGCTGGCCGACGCCGACCTGGTCGCAATTCCGGCGCGGCCGTTTACCCGGGGCTACCCGCAGGAGGCACTCGATGCTGTGCGCGCCGCATCGGAGCGGGGGGCGACCGTACTCACCGTCTGCTCGGGAGTGTTTATCGCGGGTGCCGCCGGCCTGCTCGACGGGCGCCGCTGCACCACGCACTGGATGCACACCGATGAGTTGGCCCGCCGGCATCCGACAGCGACCGTCGATCGCGACGTGCTGTTCGTCGACGACGGCAATCTCATCACCAGTGCCGGGACCGCGGCGGGTATCGATGCCTGTCTGCATCTGGTGCGCCGCGAGCTGGGCAGCGAGATCACCAACAAGATCGCGCGACGCATGGTGGTACCGCCGCAGCGTGCGGGTGGGCAGCGTCAATTCATCCCGCAGCCAGTGCCCGATGTGGAAACCAACGGCTTTGGCGGACTTTTCGATTGGTTGATCGAGAACATCGATCAGACGCACACGGTGGACGATCTTGCTGCGCGTGTGCACATGTCGACCCGCACATTCGCCCGTAAGTTCGCCGATCAGACCGGTGTGACGCCGATGCGCTGGATCATCGACCAGCGAGTGCTGCTGGCCCGGCGCTTGTTAGAACAGACGGATCTGGATATCGATACCGTCGCGGCGCGCAGCGGTTTCGGCACCGCGATCCTGTTGCGCCATCACTTCCGCCGTGGCGTCGGCGTCACACCCACCGATTACCGCAGGACCTTCGCGACGGCCGTTGGCTAGCCGCCCTCACCATGGCGGGTCCGGACCCCAGATTGGCCACGCCCATCCGGCGGGGTCGCCAAGCTCGAAGGACGTGAGACCAGGTCCGGTGTCAGTGAGCTCACCGACGAGCAGCTCGGTGAGAGTCCCAGGCATTCGTCCGTCGCCGCCGTCGACGATGAGCGGCCAGGCGTCTGGATCGTCGTTGGCTGTGTCCCAGACCAACATGGATCGGCCCTCGGTGGTGGCGCACAACAACATTCCGCCGGGCGCCATTGGCTTCCTCCATTCGAATGCATCATCCAGGACTGATGCGTGCATATCGTGAAGATGCCACACCTCATCGGGTGCGGAGACGAAGATTCCGTTGAGGTGCATACGGCCGTACGCGTCGTGGAGGCGCTTGTAGTCGGTGGGCAATCCAAACCCGAGCTCGCTCTCGATCTCATGCCAATTGTGAGTGCGCGGCTGCCGTGGACCGATCAACGACTCCAGCTGTGCCAAGGGATCTCGATCGCCGATTTCGATGACTGCAGGCATGGCGACCTTCTCGCAGGCAGGGGTCATGCTCCATCCGCGGCGTATCGGAGGGAAGGACAGCACGGGTAGGTCTAACTCTCCGTTGTTCCACCTAAGCAAGAATTCAATCGGGCTCACGTTCAACTGTTGCTGCCCGTTGCCGACGATCACCACGAACCATCTGCGGCGTTCGCGAATGGGAAACCACCAGCATGTTTCGCCAGAGTCGAATATCCCCCACAGTGTTGCGTCGGGATGTGGCCGCGGATGCCGTTTTGCCTCCGTCGCCATGTCGAATCCTGGTGGACCGTTGGGTGCCAGCAGTCTCAAAACCCCCGCGAGCGTTCCTGGACCGTATTTGCGAAGTAGTTTCTGGTAGTCGTCTGGCATGTTCGGATGGCGTTGCAGCTTCATGGCGTGTTGTGTCCAGTCACAGTGATCCACCCTCACCGGCCAGCGCGAAGCGCCCATCCGTGGTCTGCTCCACCAATCCATCGACCAACAGTGAATCCAATGCGCGGTCGCGTTGGGTGATATCGGAGAGCCACACCACATCGAGCTGCGCCCTCGTTACGGGAATGCTGCTGCCGCGCAATACATCCAACAGTCGCCCGCGTACCTGGCGATCGGTACCGGCATACTTCTGCACCGGCCGCACCGGTGTGTCCAATTCGGGGTGGCCCGCCTCGTGCCACGCACAGGAACTAAGTGGACACAGCGGGCACTGCGGTGCGCGCGCGGTACAGACCAGGGCGCCTAACTCCATGAGCGCCGCCGAGAACCGTGCCCCGTTGTCGGCGGGCAGCAGTGCCTCGGCGTCCCGCAGATCCCGCGCCGAGGGAGTCGAGTCTGCGACGCCGTGTACGACCCGTGCGATTACTCGGCGAACGTTGGTGTCCACCACGGGAACTCGCTGCCCGTACCCGAAGCAGGCAATGGCGCGTGCCGTGTACGCACCCACGCCCGGAAGCGTCAGCAGTATCTCGACCTCGTCGGGTACTTGATCGTCATAGTCGCGGGCCAGCACCGTCGCGCACTCATGCAACCGCATGGCGCGGCGCGGATAGCCGAGCTTGCCCCATGCACGTAACACCTCTGCCACAGACGTTTTCGCCATCGCGGACGGTGCCGGCCATCGTGCTACCCATTCCCGCCACACCGGTTCCACGCGGGACACCGGGGTCTGCTGGAGCATCACCTCGCTGATGAGGATGTGCCACGGTGTCGCCTCGGGATGACGCCACGGCAGATCCCGCTCGGCGACATCGAACCAATCCAAAAGTTCGTCAGGGCACAATGACGGGTATGACAGCTGATCCGAGGTCCGCCTGGAAGGCACTCAAAGAGGGTAACCAGCGTTTTGTCGGCGGTTATCCACAGCACCCGAGCCAGAGCGTGACGCGTCGCGCCGAGCTGGCTAACGGTCAGAACCCCCACGTGCTGCTGTTCGGCTGCTCGGATAGCCGGGTGGCCGCGGAGATCATTTTTGATCAGGGCCTGGGCGACATGTTCATCGTGCGCACCGCGGGGCAGGTGATCGACTCGGCGGTGCTGGGTTCGATCGAGTACGCGGTGGCGGTGTTGGGCGTGCCGCTGATCGCGATCCTGGGGCATGACTCCTGTGGCGCGGTGGGCGCCACAGTGCAGGCCCTGGACACCGGTGAGGTGCCGGGCGGGTACATCCGGGATCTGGTGGTGCGGGTGATGCCCTCGATCCTGGGTGGCCGCAAGGACGGGCTGACCCGCATTGATGAGTTCGAGGCCCGCCATGTCGAGGAGACCGGCATCAAGCTGCTGCAGCGCTCGCAGGTGGTGGCCGATGCGGTCAAGGCCAAAAAGCTCGCGCTGGTGTATCTGACCTACAAACTCGCCGACGGACGCGTCGTTTTGCACGGCCACGTCGGCGACATTGACGAGTAACAACCTCAACCCCCCAGGTCAAAGCCCATTCGGCAAACGTCACATGGCATCTTGCTGTCTGTGATGGGAGAATTAGGACGAATGCAGATTTCTCTGGGGGAGGGATGGGTAGTTCGGTGTGTACGTTGCTGCCGCATCGGGGTAGTGACCGATGAGCCGCGACAGTGGTCGCAGCCGACCGAAGCACGCACTACCTAAGTCGAATAACCGCTGGTCGGTAAGCAAAACTGCGGCCGGTCGGGTCATTTTCGCACTGCTGGCCTGCGGCAGCCTGGTGGTAACCGGCGCCGGTTGGCAGGTGTTCTACAAGGCATTCAGCCACGTCCCCACTTCGGGGGCGGAGGCCGAAGGCGGAAAGTCGAGCGACGGCTCGATGAACATGCTGCTGATCGGCCTTGACTCGCGGAAGGATCAGGACGGCAACGACCTGCCGAAGGCGGTCCTGAACCAGCTGCACGCCGGTGATTCGGATGCGGGCGGCTACAACACCAACACCCTGATCCTCGTGCACGTGGGCGCCGACAACAAGGTCACCGCATTCTCGATCCCCCGCGACGACTGGGTCCCGGCCGACGGCATACCCGGCTACAAGCACATCAAGATCAAGGAAGCCTATGGCCTGACCAAGGCCAATGAGGCGGACAAGCTCGTCAACGAAGGCATCACCGATCAGGCGTCGCTGGAGCAGCAGAGCCGCGAGGCCGGCCGCCGTGCCACGCTCAATGCCGTCCACCGTCTGACCGGTCAGCCCATCGACTACTTCGCCGAGGTCAATCTGGTCGGCTTCTACGACTTAGCCTCCGAGCTCGGTGGGGTCAACGTCTGCCTGAATAACGCCGTCTACGACAGCTACTCGGGTGCCAACTTCCAGGCGGGAGAACAAACTCTCAACGCCTCACAGGCATTGGCGTTCGTGCGTCAGCGCCACGGGCTGGAAAACGGCGACCTCGATCGCACCCACCGCCAGCAGGCCTTCCTGATCTCGGTGATGCAGCAGCTGCGCAATGCCGGCACCCTCACCGACATCACCAAACTCAATGGTCTGATGAACGTCGTCCACAAGGATGTCGTGCTGTCAAAAGGCTGGACCGAGAAGCAATTCCAGCGCATCGGGCAGATCGCGGACGGCAATGTGAACTTCCAGACTCTGCCCGTGGTGCGGTACGACACCATCAACGGTGCGGACGTCAACATCGTTGACCCGGTCGCGATCCGGGCCAAGGTGGCCGCTGCTTTCACCGGTGGAGATTCGGCGCCCGCGTCCACCCCGGCGACGCCCACCAGCACCGTCGATGTCGTGAACGCCACCTCGACCTCCGGTCTGGCGACAACGATTTCGTCGGCGTTGGTTAGCCGCGGCTACGCCAAGGGCGACGTGCGAGATCCGTTAAGTGGCGAATCGACCAGTACCACCATCGATTACGGCGCAGGCGCCGATGTCGATGCCAAGGCGATGTCCACCATGTTGGGTATCGACGCGAAGCCCAGCGTGGATCCGACGTTGGCGCCCGGACGAATTCGAGTCATGTTGGGCGACGGGTACTCCGCGCCATCTGATGTCTTGAGCGCAGAAGACAGCGGTACCGCGAGCTCGATGTCCGGCTCGTCGAGCTCGGAGTCCTCTGGTGACTACGCGCCGCCGGACTCGGGTAAGCCGGTGGTCGGCAGCAGCAGTGGCGTTCCCTGCGTGAACTGACGGGGATGGCTGTAGATAGCCCCCAAGCGGTCCCCCAAATAGCACTGTGAAGTCTGTGTAGCTCGCCGACACGCCGAGCGAGGTCGGCCATCCCGTAGTGACCTGCGCTTACCGTTGAATCGTGATTGACATGCACCCCTCAGGCCCGCTGTCTTCAGAGATCTACTGGCGGCGCCGCGCCCTCGCGATCGGCGTGGCGGTGGTCGTGGTTGCCATCGTCGCCGCGGTGATCTTTGCGCTGGTAGGTGGCAGTGCAGGAGCCGATAGCCAGGCCGCGGATCAGCCCGCCGAAGCGGCGTCCCCCGCCGGTCAGCCGGTCATCCTGCCGCCCAACGAGATCAAAAAGTCGACCGATAAGCCTGCGGACGCTCCGGTCCATGACGGACCGCCCATTGCCAAGCCCGAGTTGGTGCCGCCGGTGGCCCTGAACCCCGGTGACGACTGCCCGGACGCGACGCTTGCGGTGAAGGCTTCCACCGATAAGCCCAGTTATCTTGCCGGTGAGCAGCCCAAGTTCACCATGGTGGTCACCAACATCGGCCTGGTGCAATGCAAGCGCGATGTGGGTGCCGCCGTGCTGGCCGCTTCGGTGTTCAGCATCGACAACAAGCGGATCTGGGCCAACCTGGACTGCGCTCCGTCGCAGGAGAACTCCATCAAGACCTTCAACCCGGGGGAGCAGGTGACCACCGAGGTCACCTGGACCGGAATGGGTTCCGCGCCGAACTGCCCGCTGCCCCGCCCGGCCATCGGCCCGGGAACCTACTCGCTGGTGGTACAGCTCGGAGATCTGCGCAGTGCGCCGGTGCCTTTCATCATCGGTGAGAAGCCCGCTGACGCACCTCCGCCAGCGGCTCCGCCGGCCTAGCCGGTCTGCTCGGTAAGAGTCGACTCGGCGAGCCGGGACAGCCCCTCCCGGATGTGTCGGGCCCACATGGCCCCGATGCCTTCCACCGACTGCAAGTCGGTCGCGCTGGCGGCCAGGAGCCCCTGCAGAGATCCGAAGGCTCTGACCAGCCTGTCGATATGCGCGAACTGCAATCGGGGGATGTGTGTCATCACCCGGTAGCCGCGAGAACTCATCGCGGTGTCTTGGGCTTCGACGGTGGACGGGTATCCGAATGTCCGCGACAGCACCGTCAGATCCAGCAGATCGGTGTCCGAGAGGGCGTCCAGATCCTCAAGAGTTGACGCGATCTGCGCTTGCGATGGTGGCTCGGGGTTGGCGTGATAGTCCCGGACCAGCAGCTCGCGTTCGGTGTCGTTGTCGCCAACCAGCTCGCCGATCTGCAGTTTGAGCTGCCGGCCGTCGGTGCCCAGCTCGATGACGTCGAGTTCGATGTCTTGACTGATCCGGCGCACCAGCTCCAGGCGCTGCGCCACCGTCATGACGTCGCGCAGGGTGACGAAGTCCTCGATCTCGGCGGTAGACAGCGACGAGGTCACCTCGTCCAGCCGTGTTTTGTAGCGCTCCAGGGTGGATACCGCTTGGTTGACCCGCGACATGACCGTGGCCGAATCCATGACCACGTGCCGGATACCGGCGGTGTACACGCTCACGATGTTCATCGAATGGCTCACCGACACAACGGGGTAATCCGTCTGAATGGCGGTGCGCTCCGCGGAGCGGTGCCGGGTGCCGGACTCGTCGGTCGGAATGGACGGGTCGGGCACCAGTTGCACATTGGCGCGTACGATGCGCGATCCGTCCGTGTCCAGCACCACGGCGCCATCCATCTTGGACAGTTCGCGAAGTCGGGTGGGGGCGAAGGCGACGTCAAGGGAGAAGCCGCCGTCGCAGATGCTCTCGACCTTGTCGTCGTAGCCGAGAACAATCAGCGCTCCGGTGCGACCACGAAGAATGCGTTCCAGCCCGTCGCGCAGGGGTGTGCCCGGCGCCAACCGAGCCAGGGTCTCCCGCATCCTTGCGTTGGCTTCCGCGTTGTCCATCGCGCCCCTCCCTCTCCAGGCTCGGTTCGCCGCAGTTAGATTACGTGGTCATGTCGACGTGGACGTTGCCCGAGGGGCTAGAGGCGGTTAGTCGCGGCCCAGAAGCTCCGGCCGCGGGCGCCGAGCTCATCGCGGGTTGGCCGCGCCGGTTCGCCTCACCGCATGCTGACGAGGACCTCTGGGGAGTCCGGTTCTACGCCAGTGACGGGGTTGGTGTGACGGGCCGATTCGTCGTGCGGCCCGCTCTTGAGGGCGGGCCAGGGGTAATCCACGGCGGCGTGATGGCGGCGATTTTCGATGAATTGCAGGGCTTTTCGGGAATGATCACCCAATTAGTAGCGGTGACAGCACATTTGGAGGTTGATTACCGTAAGCCGATTCCGTTGGGGGCGACCGTGAATCTCGACAGCACGGTGCACGGCAGGGCCGGGCGCAAGCTCTACACCAGTGCGAACGCGTGGATCGACGGCAATATGGTGGCCAGCTCACAGGGTATTTTCGTGATCATCGACCCAGATCGACATTATGGTGACGGCGCATCGCGTCGGCTCGGCATCAGCCCGTAAAGCGCTGTGCCCCTTTCTGTCAGTACGATCGCGGTAGCCCGAGACTGTGTTGTGCGACGTAGTTGAGGATCAGTTCGCGGGTAATGGGCACCGTCTTGAACAACCTCACGAATTCGTACATGTTCGCCAACGCCACCTCGCGGGTAAACCCGCTGCCACCGTGCACCTCGATGGCCTGATCAGTGCACCGGATTCCCGCCTCGGCGGCCAGGAATTTCGCCATCGTACTTGCCTCCGCTGCATCTGATCCGCCGTCATAGAGCGCGGCCGCCTCGCGGGCCATCAGTCGTGCGGATTCCAGCGCGATCTTCGCTTCGGCCAACGGATGTGCGATGCCTTGATGCGCGCCGATCGGGATATTCCATACCTGCCGCTGGCGCGCGTAGGCGACGGCCTTGTCCATGGCATAGCGGGCGACGCCATTGCAGATGGCAGCGATGATCACCCGTTCGGGATTGATCCCGTCCCAGGCCACCGTAAGTCCGCCGCCCTCAGTCCCGATGAGCCGATCCGGCGTGACCTCCACATTGTCGAAGAACACCGTGAACGATTTGTCGGTGATCTCGAAGGTCATCGGAATGCGGGTCATCGAGATACCGGGCGACTCGCGGTCCACGACGAATGTCGACAGCCGGCCCCGTCCGTTCGGATCGGTGCCAGTACGGGCGACGACCAATATCGCATCGGCTTGGTCGACGGCGGTGATGAAGGTCTTCTGCCCGCTGATGTAGTACTTATCCCCCTCTCGTCGTGCGGTTGTGGCTACGTTATGAGTGTTGGAGCCGGCATCGGGTTCGGTGATCGCGAAGGCAAACTTGGCTGCACCCTCAGTCATCGGGACGAGCCAGCGCTGCTTCTGTTCGTGCGTGGCGTGGCGGGAAAGCATGCTGCCGACGATCCCCGGCGAGATCATCAACATGATCTGTGGGCAGCCGGCCGCGGCGCACTCCTCGGCAACGATGTTGAGTGCGCTGAGGCCCATACCGCCGCCGCCGTACTCTTCGGGAAGGTTCACATTGGTAAAACCGGCCTCCGATAGGGCGTCCCAGAGTTCTGTCGGGTGTGTGAGTGTCTCGCTGCAATGGGTGAAGTATGCGTTGCCGAACTTTGAGACAATTCCGTAGACAGACTCGCGCAGGGCCGTCTCTTCGGTCGCGCTGAGGCTAGCGGTTGCTGGTGCGCTCATCGGAAGTCCTTCCAGTGGCCGTGTGGAGTGAATCCGAGCAGGAACGGAATCTCGATTCGGCAGACGGGGCCGACGGTGATGTCGTGGGTGTCGAAAATGACGTATTCACCAAGATTTTCGGTCCACCTGGACACCGGCACCATGAGGTATCCATCGCCTTCGGGGGCGTCCGGAGTGCGGGGGACAAATGTCGGTTCCATGACGAGCGCCGGGCGTTCGTGCCGTAGTCGGTACTCCTGTTCGGCACCGCTTCCGATATCCCGGACGATCAGGCTGTGCATTCGCATGCCGTTACCCCTGGCGTCTCCGCCGATGAGATACCCCCATTGATGGCCCCGGCCGTAGAACCGCTCGTCCACCTTGGGAAGCTCGCACGGACGATCATCGAGGATTTCGGAAGTCACCGCACCGGATTGCAAGTCAACGGTCCACCGGCCCATCGTGCTTCGAGCCAAGTTGAAAAACAACGAGACGTCATCACCCTTGAAGCCGTCGATATCGAGGGGGAACGGTGGGCGTTCGAAGATGGGCGCGTCCAGCGTGATGGTGTTACCGCTGACGTTGGCGGCGAGGGTGTGCATGATGTATTGGGATTCGATTTCCGCTGTTATCCAGCGTATTTCGCCGTGTTGGATGTCGCTGCGAGGAATGAGTGCCAGCATTGTTGGCAGTCCTGGATCCCAGGACTGCACGGATAGTCCCTTGCTTACCCTGTCCGGGTCGAAGGTGAAGCCCTGAAACGGCAGCACGATCCACTCCGGTGTCAGCCACATGTCATGAACTTCGGAACTATATGGGGCGTCATGTAATTCGCGGGATATCACTGTGTGGTCGGGTAAAACAACGTGCACCGTCGCGTAGGGCGGGCGATTGGAATAGGACCATCCGTACAGGGTGCCGGTGGCCTGGTCCCATTTCGGGTGCGCGGTGAATGCCGCATCGCCGAACCCGGCTTGATCGAAGATGCCGCGCGCCAGCTGCGGCGACCAGGGAACGACTCCGCGGGTTTCCAGGGTGATCGGATCCAGGGCCACCGGTGGGCTGCCCTGTTCGCCGGAGGCCAGGATTTCGTCCCCGAACGGGAAGCAGTTGATGTTATTGGTGCCCTGCGGGATTCCGCGGGTGGCCGCGTCGCGAACCACGGGCCCGTATCCGATATTGCGCCAATCGCTCCATTCACCGTCGGCCCATTGGAACATCCCCCGCTGATGTTTCTCCTCGAAGAGATATTTGGGCGTTCGGACCCACCGGTTTCGGAAGTCGGCGCGCCCGTTGTCGAGCACTAGCCCCTGCACCATGCCGTCCATGGCCAGAAGTCCGGTGATGCTGCTTCTTCCGGGCCGTTTGAAGGTTGGGCCGACGCGGTAGAAGCCACCCGCCAGGTCCTTGGGTATCTCGCCGTACGTGGTCACGCAATCTTCGACAGTGGCTTCGAAGCGCATGGGGCGGAACGCTCCGGTGAGGACCGACGACGGGGGAATATTCACCATGGCTACTTAGTATACTAAGTAGCGGAGCGTTAAGCTATGCCCCGTGACCAGGCCGATGGCGGCGAAGGCGCCCGACGTGATCGCCGGAATGCTGCGCCGCCGGATTCTCAGCGGCGATCTGATGCCCGGAGATTCCTTACCTCCCGAGGCTGAGCTGGTCAGCCAGCTCGGAGTGAGCCGTGAGACGGTCCGAGTGGCACTGCGACTCCTGGAGGCCGAGGGGCTGACCGAGACGAGGCAGGGGCGTACCGGGGTTCGCATCTGCCACCCGGAGCCCGAGCAGGTTGCGCGTTCCTTGGTCCAGTTGCTCACGCTCACCGGAGCTACGTGGGGGGACCTGCTGGCGTTCCGGAAGATGCTCGAACCCTCGGCGACTGGGCATGTGGCGGAATTCGCGTCAGACGAAGTGCGCGCCGAGATTCTCGCCGCGGCGCAGCGCGGTATCGCACCGGACGGTACCGGATATCACGAGTTCCATGAGCTCGTCGTAAGGGCTAGTGGAAACGCCATTCTGACAACGGTTCTCGCTGCGATCGAGCAGGCTGTGCGCTGGGCCGCGGCGGAGCAGCGCATCAGTCAGTTCGATCGTGACGAAGCCGCTCGGTCGCACCGCGAGATCGCCAAGGCGATCATCGCCGGTGACAGGAAGCTGGCCGAACGCAGGATGAGTCAGCACCTGGATGCGGCGCAGCGGCATGTGGGGACGTCTGGGATTTCCGGTGAACCGATGATCCCCCCGGCGCGCTGGAGCGGTGAGGACGCCAGCGTCCCCTGGCGGTAGTCAGTCAGTAAATCGTTGCGCCAGCCGCAGGCTCGGGCGCTTCTCCGGTTCGATTCGGCGGGCTTCCGAGAGCACCTCGAGGGCCCTGCCCACGGTCGGACACCGCAGCAGGTGCATTCCGGCGGGGTGTAGGTCGTCGCCTTCGGGGGGAATCACCGCGTGCGTGTATCCGAGGCGTGCCGCCTCGGCGATGCGTCTGCCCACGGCGGCGGTGCGCCGGATATCGCCCGCCAGTCCGACCTCGCCGATGAACACCATGTTGGCCGGTAGCGCGATATCGGTGTACGCGGAGGCCACCGCCATCAGGACGGCCAAATCGGCGGCCGGGTCGGTCATGCGCATCCCGCCCACCGTGGCCATGTATATATCGTTATTGCCCAAGGGAATTCGTCCATGACGCTCGAGTACGGCGGTGACCATCGCCGAGCGAGCGTGATCGAGCCCGCTGACCGCGCGCCGGGGCGAGGGGTTGGTCGATGTGGTGACGAGGGACTGCACCTCGCCGAGTAGCGGGCGCTTGCCATCGAGGGTGACCGTCACCGCGGTGCCCGCCGCGGCGTTCTCGCGATGCTCCAGGAACAACCCGGACGGGTCGGTGACACACTCGATTCCCTTGTCGCGCAACTCAAAACATCCGACCTCGTCGGCAGCGCCGAATCGGTTCTTGATCCCGCGCACCATGCGCAACGCCGAGTGCTTATCGCCTTCGAAATGCAACACCACATCGACCAGGTGTTCCAGGGACCGCGGGCCCGCGATGGCGCCGTCCTTGGTGACGTGACCAACCAGCACCATCGCCACACCGGACGACTTTGCGGCCATGGTCAGTGCCGTGGTCACCGCGCGCACCTGCGTGACACCACCGGTCACCCCGTCGGCATCGGTGGTCGACATGGTCTGCACCGAATCAATCACTGCCAGAGTGGGTTTGACGGCATCGATGTGACCCAACACGCTGTGCAGATCGGATTCGGCCGCCAGGTACACCTCGTCGTGCACGCAGCCGGTGCGCTCGGCCCGCAGGCGGACCTGCGCCGCCGACTCCTCGCCGCTGATGTACAGGGCTCGTCCGCCCGAGACCGCCCACTGGTGCACAACCTTCAGCAGTAGCGTCGATTTCCCGACTCCGGGCTCGCCGGCCAGCAGGTTCACCGAGCCGGTGATGACACCGCCGCCGAGCACTCTGTCGAGTTCGGAGACGCCGGTGGGCCGATGCTGGGTGTCATCGGTCGCAATGCTGGTGATCGGTACCGCTGCCGTGGCCGGGGCCACCGCGCGTACGGCGCCCAGCCCGCCGATCGAGGACAGCACGGCGGTTTCACTGACGCTGCCCCAGGTTCCGCAGTCGGGGCAGCGGCCCACCCATTTGGCGGTGGTGTGCTGGCATTCCGAACAGCGATACTGCGCGCGGGGTTTGGCCACACCGCGACGTTAGCGGCCGGGTATGACAACCGGGCCCAACACGGCCCAGGTGTTGCTCACGGTCTTACCTGCCGGAATCGGGCTCGGTAGATGTCTGTGCAATCCCGTATCACTCACAGCAGGCCCGTGTCACTCACGCTCCGGGCTCCGGGCCGGTTGAGCATTCGTGCTGGGCATGGTTCCTGCTGTCGCTGCGATTGGTATGCAACTGTGCACTTTTTATGAGAACTCTGAGTGAATTGGTCGCAGAGACGCATCGCCCGTACAGCGCAGTGAAGAACTTTATAAATATATGCTGTGAACTGGGATAATATCTCGACGTTGTGAGGATCACGGCGACATGACTTGCGACCGAAGACGTCCTGTCATACTGTTATTGGTGTACAACTGTTAACCGAAATGGAGCCAAGCATGTCTCTCAATATTCAGGCTTTGACTTCTTCTCGGCTTGCGCGTCGGGTGCTGACCTCCTCGTTCGTCAAGGCGGCCACCACTCCGCACGGAGTTGACCGCTACTTCGAGATGTTTGACCCTTTGTGGTCCATGACTGAAACCCGCGCCGAGGTGACCGACGTCGTCCGGAAGACCAAGGACAGCGTCACTTTGACGCTGCGTCCCAATGCCAACTGGAAGGGCTTCCGGGCCGGACAGTATGTCAAGCTCTCGGTGGAGATCGACGGCATCCGCCGCACCCGTTGCTACTCGCCGGCGAATTCGCAGTTCCGCCATGACGGCCAGATCGAGCTCACGATCAAAGTAGACCCGAACGGACTTGTTTCGCCCTGGGTGCTGGCTAACGCCGAGCCCGGCTTGGTCGTACAGATCTCGGCTGCGCAAGGCGAGTTCTACTTGCCGCTACCGCATCCGCGAAGCATCCTGCTGATCAGTGGTGGTTCGGGAATCACGCCGGTGATGTCGATGCTGCGCACACTCACCGACAAGGCGTATATCGGAAAGATCACCTTCCTGCACTACGCGTTCACCAAGGACGACGTGATCTACCAGGCTGAAATCGATGAGATCAAGGCCAAGTACGACGGCGTCAGGATCTTCCGTGCATATACCGAAGCGGCAGACGGAGACCTCGAGGGCTACTTCAGCAAGGAGCACCTGCTCGCCGCTGATCGCCACTACGCAGAAGCCGAGACATATCTGTGCGGACCGATGCCGCTCATGAACGCAGTCCGTGAGATCTTCGATGCCGAGGGTCTCGCGCACAAGCTCCACCTCGAGCAGTTCGCCGCTCCGATTCGGACCGTCGGCACCGACGATGCCGAAGGTGACCTCACCTTCTCCGAGTCGAACCTGGCTATCGCCAACAACGGCCAGACGATCCTCGAGCAAGCTGAGGCCGCGGGCTTGACCCCGGAGTACGGCTGCCGCATCGGCATCTGCTTCACGTGTGTTCGCAAGAAGGACAGCGGAACAACACAGAACGTTCTCAACGGCGACCTCTGCAGCGACCCTGACACCAACGTCAAGCTCTGCATCAACAAACCCGTTGGCGATGTCGTCATCGCCCTCTGATCAACGCCGAGTCAGCCTCTATCAACGCCCTGAAGGAGACCCGAAAATGACTACTTTCGCACCTGCCAGCAAGCAGAAGAACCAGAAGAAGCCGACCACGTACGCACCCCCGGCCAGGCCGAACGACCTCAAGAAACTGCCTTCCGAGCAGATCGAAGAGTTCGGCAAGGAGATGGACGCCCTGCGTGCCCGCATCGTCGCCGACCTCGGTGAAAAGGATGCCAACTACATCCGCGACATCGTGAGCAAGCAGAAGAAGCTCGAACTCGCCGGCCGCGCGCTGTTGTGGGCTGGCTGGTTCCCCCCGGCCTGGCTCGCCGGCGTTGCCGCTCTGTCGTTGTCGAAGATCATCGACAACATGGAGATCGGGCACAACGTCATGCATGGCCAGTACGACTGGATGCAGGACCCGGTTCTTACGTCGAAGAACTTCGACTGGGACAACACCATCCACGCCGACAGCTGGCTGTACACGCACAACTACGTGCACCACACCTTCACCAACGTCGTCGGCAAAGACCACGACGCCGAGGGTTACGGCGTTATGCGCATGACCGAGGAGCAGCCGTGGCACCCGATCTGGCTACTCAACCCCGTCTTCTGTGCCACCCTGCAGATCTTCTTCCAGTGGGGGACCGCGCTTCAGGAGCTCGAGTCGGAGAAGTTCTTCAAGGGTGAGAAGTCGTGGTCCGACATGAAGGACGGGCTTGCCAGGTTCCGCGCGAAGGCCGGCAAGCAGGCGCTCAAGGATTACGTCATCTTCCCGCTGCTCTCGGGTCCGGGCGCGCCGTTTACCTTCCTCGGAAACATGGCGGCCAACCTGGTCCGCAACCTGTGGGCATCGTCGGTGATCTGGTGCGGTCACTTCCCCGAAGAGGTTCAGACGTTCTCGATCGAAGAGACCGAGGACGAGAGCCATGCTGCTTGGTACTACCGCCAGATCCTCGGCTCGGCCAACTTCACCGGTTGGAAGGGCATCGACATCCTGTCGGGCAACCTGAGCTATCAGATCGAGCACCATCTGTTCCCCGACCTCCCCGCGTACCGCTATGCAGAAATTGCGGTCGAGGTCCGCGCGATGTGCGACAAGTACGGCATCGCTTACCACGAGGCTTCGATGGCGAAGCAGCTGGGAAGCGTCTACAAAAAGGTGTTCAAGCTTTCGTTCCCGGACAACTTCTTTGAGAAGTCGCCGATCGCAACGATCGCAGACGTCATCGCGTTTCCAGTGCGGATGGTGAGGCGCCGGTTCCGGGCCGCTGTCTGAGCTTTATCTGAACCTAATCAGGGGGCAGCGGAACGATTCGGTCCTGACAGTTGACAGTCTTCTCACCGTCGTTGGATAGGACGGTCTGACCGTCCACCAGAATCCGGCAATGGATGTGGCCCGTGCCCCAGATTGCCGTCACCTGTTTGACGGTGTCTTTATACGGCCAGGTCACCGTGACCGACCATGGCAACTTGACATCGTTGACGGCCTGTGGCAGTCCGGAATAGTCGCCGTAGCTGATGGTGCCGGCCTCCGGTGTCTTGCCGGCAGCCCACACCAGATAGGTCACCTTGGGGGGCGCGGCCTGCGCTGTCCCGGGGAGGACCAGACCAACGACCGCCGTCGCTGCAGTTGCCGCCGCCAACGTTCGCTTCACGGTGTCCTCCCGGTTCTGGCTTTGGGCCGGAAGCTACCACGGCTACGGCGACCCAATGGGCCGAATCGTCACACCGCTGGCGTCACTGAGCGCGACTGCACGGGTCACCATCCACCTTGGTGAAGATGCCGACAATGGAACCGGAATTGCCGCGCATGCAGTGCTCGCGGGGTAGGCCGTCGGTGGCGTAGCTGCAGGTGGCTAGCTCCACTCGGTCGTCCTCATCGACCACCTGGCCGTCGATGAGGATCTGACAGAAGATCCGGGGGCCGTCGCCGGTGTTGTATCCAGTGACATTGATGAGGGGATGCTTGGTGTCATCGGTCCACGTGACGTCCTTCCCCCACGGCAGCTGCGGATTCATCGCGCCGTGCCGGGACCCATCGGCCTCGTTGTAGCCGATGGTTGCCGCGACGAGCGGGCCGTACTCCGCCCACACCCTGTAGGTGACCGTTTTGGGTGCCGCGTGCGCGGCAGGCGCGGTCAGGACCGCGCCGATCATGGTCACTACCGCCGTGCAGGTGACAAGCCGTTTCATGGGCGCAAGCTAGCACGAAAAAAGCGAGGGCCCGAGACGGCAGATCGCCGTTCCGGGCCCTCGCTATGCGTCTGTGTTAGTGTCCGCTGCCCTCATGGCCGCCCTCATTGGCGGTGTGCTGGCGAGGAGCACTGGGGCCGGCGTCGATGGGCACCGCGACGGTGACCTCTCCGGCCTTCTCGAAGGTGAAGGTGAAGCGGTACGTCAGGCCGTCGGCCAGATCCTTCGTCAGCTGCAGCTGCGCTTTGCCGTGTTTGATCGTCGGATCAGACGAGGCCTGCGGCTTGGGCTCTGGCGCCTTGACCTCCGTGGTGGTGGTTCCGGGCTCGACGGAGGGGGCGGCGCCATGCTCACCGTTACTTGCTTCTGGGCCCGCAATTTCGGCGGCGGACTCCTGGCCCTCGGCGGCTCCGACGAACAGGCGGCCGGTGGCCGGAATGTCGCTGTCTCCGCTCAGTGTCACCTTGCCGATGTCGTCAGGAGAGGTCACCGCGGTGAGCTTGTCGTTGACGTCAGCGGATTCATTCGTGATGACCAGAACCAGCTCGGCCTTCTGCCCCGCACGCTGCTTCACCGGGTCCGGGCTCCCGACGAGGTGGATGTTGCGCAGGGCGAGCTTGCCGAGGTTGGCACTGCCGCCGTTGATCGCCGATGACTGGTTCGCTGTCTGCGAGATCTGCCCGGCACCGCAGCCGGCGAGGGCGGTCGCGAGGACCGCGGCGCCGAGAAGTGTCGTCACGCGAGCGGTGCTGCGCTGGGACCGAGTGCGAAACACAGGCATCTCCCTGATTCGATAGCGGCTCCGGACAGTCCGAAATCCACCTGCGGCCGGTATGTCCTATAGACAGTAGTAGGTGCCTCGCGGGGACGAAAACAGTGGGGCACTCGGGATGCGCAGCGTGTGCGAAGACGGTCCAGATCCGGCCGCACCCGGTGTCTCGGCCCGGCGCCAGGGAACCGATGTGACCTGGATTACCGCTTGTGGGGGCTGGTTTATGGGCTGGCCAGCGGGGTCGCCAAAGGGTGCTGGATGCACGAAAAGGTCACCCTGTCAACCCCGAGGGTTCATCTGCAATGCCCCTGACCTGCACCGTTGGTGGGCACGCCGAGATACGCCGTGGTAGAATTGGGTATCGAAAGGGGCACGAAACAAGATGATATTTAAGGTCGGAGACACCGTTGTCTATCCACATCACGGTGCAGCACTGATCGAAGCGATCGAGACCCGGACGATTAAGGGCGAGCAGAAAGAGTATCTCGTCCTCAAGGTTTCCCAGGGTGATCTGACGGTCCGCGTGCCCGCCGACAATGCCGAATACGTCGGTGTCCGTGACGTGGTGGGACGCGAGGGTCTGGACACGGTCTTCCAGGTGCTGCGTGCACCGCATACCGAAGAGCCGACCAACTGGTCCCGTCGATTCAAGGCCAACCAGGAGAAGCTGGCTTCCGGTGACGTGAAGAAGGTCGCCGAGGTTGTTCGCGACTTGTGGCGTCGTGAGCAGGAGCGCGGCCTGTCCGCAGGCGAGAAGCGGATGCTGGCCAAGGCCCGCCAGATTCTTGTCGGCGAGCTTGCGCTGGCGGAGAACACCAACGCCGCCAAGGCCGACACCATCCTCGACGAGGTGCTCGCAGCTGCCTCGTAGGACAGCGGCGATAGTCCCGGCCGCCGGTCTCGGTGTGCGGCTGGGTGCGGATGTTCCGAAAGCCTTCGTTACCGTCGGTGGCCGGACAATGCTCGAACGCTCTGTTGATGGCCTGTTGTCTTCAGGTGCCATTGACGAGGTAATAGTCGTAGTCGGCGCCGATCAGCTCGATAAAGCCGTGGCGCTGGTAGGCCAGGTGGCCAGTGTTGTGCAGGGCGGCGCCGAGCGTACCGATTCGGTACGCGCCGGGTTGGCCGCTGTGGCTGAGGCCGACTGGATTCTTGTGCACGATGCGGCACGTCCGTTGACCCCTCCGGACATGATCGCCCGCATCGTGGCGGAACTACGTGTTGGCCGCCGCGCGGTCATCCCGGCGATAGCAGTCGCGGACACCATCAAATCGATCGATTCGGCCGGCGATGTCAGCGGCACACCCGATCGGGCCAGTTTGCGTGCCGTGCAAACCCCGCAGGGGTTTGCGGCCAGCGTGCTCAGACGCGCGTATGCGTCCGCCGGCGATATCGCCACCGATGACGCCGCGCTCGTCGAGCAGATCGGTGAGCGCGTGCGTGTGGTGGAGGGTGACCGGCTGGCCTTCAAGATCACCACAGCGCTGGACATGACGCTGGCCGAGGCAATCCTGAGTAGAGAGGTAGCCCAATGACCGCATTGCCCCGGGTGGGCATCGGCACCGATGTGCACCCGATAGAGGAGGGCAAGCAATGCTGGCTACTCGGGCTGCTCTTCCTGGATGCCGATGGTTGTGAGGGGCATTCGGACGGTGACGTTGCCGCACACGCCCTGTGCGATGCACTGCTGTCGGCGGCCGGGCTCGGGGATGTGGGCGCGGTGTTCGGCACCGGTCAGCCCGAATGGTCGGGTGTCAGCGGCGCGAAGATGCTGACACATGTGCGGGAGCTGCTGCACGACAGCGGTTTCCGGATCGGTAATGCCGCGGTTCAGGTGATCGGGAATCGTCCCAAGATCGGACCGCGCCGGGTGGAGGCCCAGGAGCTACTGTCCGGCCTTCTCGGTGCGCCGGTTTCGGTGTCGGCGACCACAACCGATGGGTTGGGTCTGACTGGACGCGGCGAAGGCTTGGCCGCGGTGGCAACGGCGCTCGTCACAGCGCGGTAAGCTCGCTGGTCGTGACCGGTCACGCTCCGCTTCGGCTGTACGACACCCGCGCGGGTGCCGTGCGCGACTTCGTGCCTCTGCGGCCGGGATCGGTCTCTATCTACCTGTGCGGCGCAACGGTGCAGGGTCTGCCCCATATCGGGCATGTACGCAGCGGTGTCGCCTTCGATGTGCTCCGCCGCTGGCTCGCCGCCCGCGCCTATGACGTCCTGTTCGTCCGCAATGTCACCGATATCGACGACAAGATCCTCAACAAGGCGGCCGATGCAGGGCGTCCGTGGTGGGAGTGGGCAGCGACATATGAGCGCGCCTTCGACCAGGCGTACGACGCCCTCGGAGTGCTGCCGCCCTCGGTATCGCCGCGCGCCACGGGGCACATCACCCAGATGATCGAACTGATCGAGCGGCTCATTGATACCGGGCATGCCTATGCCAGCGGTGGCGACGTCTACTTCGATGTGCTGAGCTACCCGGAGTACGGGCAACTGTCCGGGCACAAGATCGACGATGTGCACCAGGGCGAGGGTGTTGCGACGGGAAAACGCGATCCACGCGACTTCACTCTGTGGAAGGGCGCCAAGCTCGGTGAGCCGTCGTGGCCGACCCCATGGGGGCCAGGCCGCCCGGGATGGCATACCGAGTGTGTGGCGATGTGCGAGTCATATCTGGGCGCGGAGTTCGACATTCACGCGGGCGGGATGGATCTGATATTCCCGCATCACGAGAACGAGATCGCGCAGAGCCGTGCCGCCGGTGACGGATTCGCCCGATACTGGCTGCACAACGGCTGGGTCACCATGGGCGGCGAAAAAATGAGCAAGTCGCTGGGTAATGTGTTATCCATTCCCGCTGTGCTGCAACGTGTTCGAGCTGTCGAGTTGCGCTACTACCTGGGAAGCGCGCACTACCGCTCCATGCTGGAGTACTCCGAGACCGCGCTTGCCGACGCGGTAAAGGCCTACTGTGGTATCGAAGATTTCCTGCATCGAGTGCGGGTCCGGGTCGGCGAGGTGCCAGTGGGTACTTGGACCCCTGCGTTCGCGGCCGCCCTGGACGACGACCTGTCGGTGCCGATCGCGCTTGCCGAGGTGCATTCCACGCGCGCCGACGGGAACCGGGCATTGGATGCCGGCGACCACGAGGGCGCGCTATCGGCGGCGGCGAGTGTCCGCGCCATGATGTCGATCCTTGGCTGCGACCCACTCGATGAGCGCTGGGAGACGCGCGACGAGACATCCGCCGCACTGAACGCCGTCGACGTGCTGGTAACCGCCGAGCTGGAGCGGCGGGGAACGGCTCGGGCAGAGAAGGATTGGGCGCTCGCAGACGAGATCCGAGACCGGCTCAAGCGTGCAGGCCTGGAGATAACCGACACCGCAGACGGCCCACAGTGGTCCCTTACGAGTAGCGACGAAGAGTAACAATGGCAGGAAATTCTCAGCGCCGCGGCGCAGTGCGTAAGCCCGGTACCAAGAAGGGGCCCACCGTCGGTTCTGGCGGTGTGCGCCGGAGCGGACTGGAGGGCAGGGGCGCAACGCCGCCGGCCGAACAACGGACGAAGCATCCAGCCGCCAAACGTGCCGCTGTCCAGCGGAAGGTCAGCGATGCCAAGCAGCGTCGGCTCAAGCAGGGCGACGAGTCCGAGATGGTGCTGGGCCGTAATCCGGTGCTTGAA
Source organism: Mycobacteroides salmoniphilum (assembly GCF_004924335.1). Taxonomy (NCBI): domain Bacteria; kingdom Bacillati; phylum Actinomycetota; class Actinomycetes; order Mycobacteriales; family Mycobacteriaceae; genus Mycobacteroides; species Mycobacteroides salmoniphilum. The sequence goes on from NZ_CP024633.1 coordinate 479,758, forward strand.
TGCCTGCGCACGGGTGTGCCGGCAACCGCGTTGTACGTCGCCGTCGGCGCCGATAACGACGAGCGGTTGACCGAATCGGTATCGCTGGCCGCCGACGCCGGGATCGCGATTCTGGAGGTGCCGCGACCCGATCTGGATCGCATGAGCACCAACGGATTGCACCAGGGACTCGCGCTGCAGGTGCCGCCGTACCGCTACGCGCACCCCGATGACCTGTTGGCCCGCGCCCGCGCTGAGGCGCAGCCGGCGTTGTTGGTGGCGCTTGACAACATCTCGGACCCGCGCAATCTCGGCGCCATCGTGCGCTCGGTGGCTGCCTTCGGCGGGCACGGCGTCGTCATTCCGCAGCGGCGCAGCGCATCGGTGACTGCCGTCGCCTGGCGAACCAGTGCGGGTGCGGCGGCACGCCTGCCGGTCGCACGTGCCACGAATCTGACACGCACCCTGAAGGATTGGCAAGACAAGGGCCTCACCATTGTCGGGCTTGATGCCGGTGGCGATACCGAGCTTGACGACCTCGACGGCGCTAGCGACATCGCTGTCGTCGTCGGGTCGGAGGGCAAGGGGCTGTCTCAGCTGGTCCGCAAGACCTGCGACGCCGTGGTGTCGATCCCCATGGCGGGGCCCGTCGAATCGTTGAACGCCTCGGTGGCCGCGGGTGTGGTACTCGCGGAGATCGCGCGTCAGCGCCGCTGATTCTTTGGTGCCGACACGCCAACTGTGTACGGAAGATGGCCGTTTGGTGTACGTCAGTGCCTTCCCGGTGAGAGTGGCATAACGTCTTCGCCATGAAGCGCTTGGCCGCCATTCTCGCTGTCACCCTGGCATTGGCATCCTGCGGCGAAAAGGACAAGGCGTCTTTCGGCCTGCAGGCGCACCGGGGTGGACGCGGCGAAACTACCGAGGAATCATTGCGCGCCTTCACCAAAGCCCTTGAGCTCGGGGTGAGCACCCTTGAACTCGATATCGTCATCTCCAGGGACCGCAAACCCATGGTCTGGCACGATCCGGTGATCGATTCCGCGAAGTGCTCCGATACCGCCCCGGTGACGCTCGGCGACCCGCAGTACCCGTACGTGGGAAAGCTGGTAAAGGACCTGACCTCCGAGCAGTTGCGCACTCTGGACTGCGGCAAGCTGCTCAAGGATTTTCCGCAGGCAGAGGTGGTCAAGAACGACAGGATTGCCTTGCTGCCAGAGGTTTTCGCCCTCGCGGATTCCTACCACGCCAATGTGCGGTACAACATAGAGACCAAGGTGGAAGCCGCTGAACCGCAGAAATCTGCGGAGCCGCAGGTGTTTGTCGACGTCATCCTCGACACGATCCGCGCGGCGGGCAAGGTCGACAACGTGGAGATTCAGAGCTTCGATTGGCGCACGCTGCCGATGACTAAGGGGGCCGAACCGGGCATCCCACTCGTTGCACTCTGGGACGAAACCACGTGGTACCCGGGCTCACCCTGGCTCGGCGGGGTGGACCCCACCGTCGTCAAGGATCCGATTGACGGGGCCAAGCAGATTGGTGCCACCATCCTGTCGCCCGGGTACACCGTGCCCTATGGAGGCAAGGTAGGTGACCCCGGTTTCACGCTGGTCGCCGACAAGAAGTTTGTCGAGAAAGCACACGGCTTGGGACTCAAGGTCATTCCCTGGACCATCAATGATGCCGAGACCATGAAGGCACAGATTGACGCCGGCGCGGACGGGATCATCAGTGACTACCCGACGACGTTACGGAAGGTCATGGCAGAGAAGGACCTTCCACTGCCACCGGCCTATCACCGCTAGGCGCATCGCCGACCGCTCTAGACGAACGGAGCTAGCTCGATTCCATTGGCCGTCAGAGCCCTGCGGACGGCCCGCGCGATCGTCACCGCGTTCGGTGAATCACCGTGCACGCATATCGATTCCGCTGTCTGGCTGAGGGCGGGAATCCGCGCCGCAACCGCGACGGGATCGTGTAACACCGCTCCCGGCTCGCTGCGTGATACCAGGGTGCCGTCGTCGTGGTAGGCCCGGTCGGCGAAGGCTTCCGTTACCACCCGCAGCCCCAATTCGCGTGCACGGTCGCCGAATACGCCATGCGGCAGTGTCAGCACGGGGAAGTCGGCGTTGACGTCGCGCACCGCACGCGCGACCGCATCCGCCTGTACGTCGTGGTGGATGATCGCGTTGTACAAGGCGCCATGTGGTTTCACATAAGTCACCGATGATCCGACGGTGCGGGCCAACGCGTCGAGGGCGCCGATCTGATACACGATGTCGGCATACAGGTCGTCGGCAGAGATATCGATGAACCGGCGACCGAATCCCGCGAGATCGCGGTAGCCCACCTGTGCGCCCATCCGGATACCGCGTGCGGCAGCGGCGCGACACGTGCGAAGCAATGTCGCGGGATCGCCCGCGTGGAATCCACAGGCGAGGTTGGCGCTCGTGACCACGTCCAGCATGGCCTCGTCATCGCCGAGGCGCCAGGCACCGAAACCCTCACCCAGGTCGGCATTCAGGTCGATGCGCGTCATCGTGCGAGCCTAGCTCGCTCAGGCGTGCCGATACCGCCCGATAAGACGGCAGAGCAGGTAGATCGACACGGCGATCATGGTGACAAAGACCGAGATCGGTACCCCCGGTGCCAAAGACAGCACGATTCCGCCGATGGCAGCGATCTCCGCGAAGACAATCGACAACCCGATGGCGCGTGCCGGGGATGAGGTGATGCGAGCGGCAGCCGCCGCGGGGGTGATGAGCAGTGACATCACCAGTAGCGCGCCGACGATTTGCACACCCTGCGCCGCGGTGAGGCCGACGAGGGCGGCGAACACAATCCCCAAGGCACGCACGGGTACCCCACGCGCCTCGGCGACGTCGGGGTCGACGGTGGCGAACAGCATTGGTCGGTAGGTGACCGCCAGTACCGCGCCCACCACGATGCTCACCACGACGAGCATCAGCAGCCCGCTGTATCCGACGCCGACGATCTGCCCGGTCAGGAGCGCGAAATTGGTGCCGGTGCGCCCCGGATACAGGTGAATGAACAGCACCGCCAGCCCCAGCCCGAAGGCCATGACGACACCGATCGCCGAGTCGCGATCCTTGGTGCGTTGCCCGAGGATGCCGAAAAGTATTGCCGCGACCACGCTTCCGAGTAGCGCGCCGGTGCCGACATTGGCGCCGGCCAAGAGCGCGGCGGCGGCGCCCGTCAGCGACAGCTCACTGGAACCGTGCACCGCGAAGGACATCTGGCGCATCACCACAAACGGGCCGATGAGACCGGCGAGCAGCCCCAGCAGCGCGGCCGCCAGGATCGCCTGCTGCACGAAGTCGCGTCCGAGGAGGTCGGCGGTGAGGGAAAGGTCGAAGAAGTTACTCATGCGCATGCTCCGCACATTCCTCGGTGACCTGCCGGTTTTCGCCCACGACCACGTACTGTCCGCGCACCTTCACCACGTCGATCTGGGCGCGATACAGCTCCGATAGCGTCTCGGTCGTCATCACCTCGTCGACGGTGCCTATCCGAAAGCGCCCGTCCACCAGGTAAAGGATCCGGTCCGCGTACGGCAGGATCGGGTTGATCTCGTGGGTCACGAACAGCACGGCCGTCCGTGCGCTACGCCGCCTTTTGTCGAGCAGGGCGCAAATCTGTTGTGCGCTTGCCGGATCCAGATTCAGCAGGGGCTCGTCGCAGAGCAGGAGTGCGGGGTCGCCCGCCAGCGCCTGCGCGATGCGCACCCGTTGGAGCTCGCCGCCGGATAGCGACGAGACGGCCTTGGTGGCCAGATGACTGGCATCCACTTGATCCAGCGCAAGGTCGATCGTTGTGCGACGGCGTGCCCGGCTGGCTGGATTCAGTGCCGCCAAACCCCAACGGTGCCCGTCGATCCCGAGGCCCACCAGGTCCTCGGCGCGAAGGATCAGCGCGTTGTCGGCGAGTCGATGTTGAGGGACGTAACCGAGCTCGCCGGCAACGGTCATCGCGCCGCGAGTCAGCGGGACCTCACCCAACAGCAGCCGCAGCAGCGATGTCTTTCCGGAACCGTTGGGGCCCAATACCGCGATGAACTCACTCGGTTCGACCGTGAGGTCGAGATCCTCCCATAGCGTGCGTCCACCGCGATTCAGCGAGGCATTGCGCAGTGTGGCGACACTCATGCGGCCATTATCCGGTCTTCGCGCAAGCGGCTCATCCCAAAGCCGTGGCGAGCTGCTCGGTGGTGCGTCGCTGCCAGGTGAGGTAGTCGGTGCCGTCCGGCAGGGTTTCGGTCACCGTCACCACCGGGACGCCATGGGATTCGGCGGCTTGCTTGAGCTGGTTGGTCACCGGCCCGGCAGTTTGGGAGTTGAAAAGCAGTGCCGCAATCTGTTTGGTGTTGATCAGGTCCAACGCGGTGGCGACATCCGCGGGGGAGGGGTCCTGGCCTTGCTCGGCAGCTTCGGCGAAGTCGTGGGGCGTGCGGTCGACCAGTTCGCAGTGGGAGACCAGATGACTGGCCACCGGTTCGGTCGCCAGGATCGCCTTGCCGCGGTCCTTCACGGCGATGCCGTGCTGCCGATCTGAGATCGAGTCAAGCTGCTGCCCAAATATTTTGGCATTCGCGCGGTAGGTATCGGCGTCGTCAGGGTCGGCCTTGGCGAGCTCGTCTGCGACGTGATCGGCTACCTTTTTGGCGGTGCTCAGACTGTAGAACACATGCTCATTCTTATCGGCGGAGTCTGCGGGTAGAAGCTGGTAGGCGTTGACCCGGGGCTGGCCGTCCTTGAGTAGCTTGTCGATGAACGGGTCGTAGCCGTCACCGTTGTACACCACGAGGGTGGCGTCCTGGACCTGCGCGGCCGCGGCGGGCGTCACCTCGAATGAATGCGGGTCGGTGTTGGCGCCGCTGACCAATGCGCTCACCGTGGCATGGTCGCCGGCAACGGCCTTGGCCACCGAAGCCCAGGCGTCGGTGGATGCCACCACCGCGGGTTCATCGGACCTTTCCGCGGCGTGGCCGCAACCGGAGAGCGCGAGCGTTCCGACGGTCGTGATTGTCACAGCCAACCCAGCTACGCGAGCGTGCACAGCGCACCTCCAACCCTTCCAGTAATGAAAACGGTTTTCATTATGGGGGATGGAGGAGAAGAGTGCAAAACGTGTCAGCGCGCGCTGAGCTTTGTGGCGACGCGCAGCGCCGGTAGCAGCAGTGATCGTGGCGTGTACCGCCCGGCCACGGTCATCGCTTGCGGCACCGCTCCGGGAATCACGCTGCGCGATCCCTGCTGCATGCCCTTGATCGCCGCGGCGGCGACCTGCTTCGGAGAGACCTGTACACCCGGCACGCTGAATCGCTCCGCGCTCGCGATCTCCGCCCACTCGGTCGGCACCGGTCCCGGGCACAGCACCGTGCATGACACGCCGGTGCCCCGCAGCTCCTCATGGACGGCCTCGGAGAAGGACTGCACATAGGCCTTGGTCGCCGCGTAGGTAGCCATAAACGGAATCGGCTGGAATGCGGCGACCGAAGCGATGTTCAGGACGGCCCCCTTGCCCCGATCCACCATGCCGGTCACCGCGGCGTGGGTCAGTTCGACCAGCGTGATGACGTTAACCTCGATCTCTTCGCGTTCGCGATCCAGCGGCAACTCATGGAAGACCCCACTGGTTCCGAATCCGGCGGAATTGCACAGTCCCGCAATGCGGTGGGCGGCAATCCATTCGCATAGCTCGGTGCGACCCGGCCCAGTGCCCAGGTCAAGCGCCTGCACGTCGACTTCGATGCGGTGGCGTGCACTGAGGATGTCGGCGAGCCTATCCATCCTGTCCTTGCGGCGGGCGACCAAGACCAACGAGTGTCCGCGCTTGGCCAGTCCATACGCGAGCTCGGTGCCGATCCCCGAGGATGCTCCGGTGATGACGACGGGCCCGGCGGTACCCGGCTTCGGCAGACTCACCAGTGCACCCCGGGTGTGGCGTCGATGAAGATCTGCTGCCCGCCGTCCACTTCCTCGGGCTTGAGGTTTTTGACACCTTTGGCGGCATCGGAATCCGGGAACATCTTGTATCCCTGATTGCGCACCGCGTCCATGATCTCCGGTGTCAGCGAGTCTGCGAACGAGGCGATGCGTCCGAACGCCGAGGCCACTCGCCGTGGCCGTTCGATGATCGCCTTCGCGATGACCTCACCCGCCTCGTCCGGAGTCAGCGCTGGGAACTTTTGATACAGCGTCGTCGGCGCGATCATCGGGGTGCGCACCAGCGGCATATGAATGGTGGTGAAGCGCAGTCCCTCATCGGAGGTCTCGGCCTGGAATGCATCAGAGACCGTGTCCAAGGCAGCCTTCGATGCGATGTAGGCGCCGAATCGTGGCACCTTTGTCTGCACCCCGATGGACGAGATGTTGATGATGTGGCCGAACTTGCGCTCGCGCATACCCGGCATGAACCCCAGGATGAGATGCAGGGGCGCAAAGTAATTCAGCTGCATGGTGCGCTCGAAATCGTGCGGTCGGTCGTAGGACAGCGCCAGTGAGCGTCGGATCGATCGACCGGCATTGTTGATCAGGATGTCCACCCGGCCGTGATCGGCCAGCACGTCCTTGACCATGCGATCGATCGCGTCCATATCGGACAGATCGCAGGGGAACACATGGGCGGTGCCGCCAACATCACCGACCTGTGCGGCGGTCTCCTGCAGCTTGTCCTCGGAGCGGGCTACCAGCAGCACCGTGCCGCCTGCCTCGCCGATCTGGAGGGCGGCGGCCTGGCCGATGCCCGACGAGCCGCCGGTGATCATGACGATCTTGTTCCGGACGGACGAGCGCAGACTTCGGCTCGGTGTCACGAGCTTGGCAATGGCGTGTGGGGTGAGTTGTCCGGTCGGCATCGTCAGGGCCTTGTTGACCTTGCCAAACTGGTGCGACGCCAAGGAGCTGAGACGTTGCATGGGGTTCATGGCTGAACGCTATGCCCGCGCCGCCGGTAGCGCGGCGAAATGGACCGTTAGGAAAGCAGCGCAGCGCAGCGCAGCAGTCCGATATGGCTGTACGCCTGCGGGTGGTTGCCCAACGAGCGTTCGGCCACCGGGTCGTACTCCTCGGACAGCAGGCCGGTGGGGCCGGTGGCCTTGACCAGTTGGTCGAACAGCAGCTCGGCCTGTGATCGCGCACCGATGAGCAGATACGCCTCGACGAGCCAGGCGGCGCACAGGTGGAAGCCGCCCTCCCCGCCGGGCAGTCCATCGTCTCGGTGGTATCGATAAACCGTTGCACCACTGCGTAATTCTGCCTCGGTGGCGATCACTGTCGCGGTGAATCGAGGATCGGTGGGCTCGATCAGTCCGGATAGTCCGATGTACAGGGTGGCGGCGTCCAGGTCGGTGCCGTCGTAGGCGGCGGTGAAGGACTTGACCGACTCGTTCCAGCCCTTTTCCACGACCTCGGCGGCGATCTCGTCGCGCAATGCGGCCCAGGATGGCGGGGACTCACGCTGGAATTCCTTGGCGAGCTTCACCGCGCGGTCCACCGTCACCCAGCACATGACCTTGGAGTAGACGTGGTGCCTCGGATTCCCCCGGATCTCCCAGATTCCGTGATCTGGTTCGTACCAGCGGCGCTCGACGGCAAGAACCATGTCGGAAACCAGGTTCCAATCGGCATCGGTCAACGGGTCGGCGTGGCCGAGGCGCTGGCGCGCATGAGCGAGGTCATGGATCAGTTCCACCACGGGCCCGAAGACGTCCAGCTGCACTTGCGAATTGGCGGCGTTACCGACGCGGACCGGGCGTGAGCCCGCATACCCTGGCAACGAGTCGATCACCGCTTCGGGTGGCAGCACCGTTCCGGCCAAGGTGTACAGCGGGTGTAGGCGATCGGGGCCGGGCAGGTGCTCCAGCACCCGGTGCAGCCAGCCCAGCAGACCCTCGGCCTCGCTCAGCGATCCCAACGCCACCAGTGCCGATGCGGTCATCGAGGCGTCGCGTAACCAGCAGTACCGGTAATCCCAGTTACGAATACCGCCAATGTCTTCCGGCAACGACGTGGTGGCGGCGGCCAGGATCGCGCCCGACTCGGAGTGCACCAGCCCACGCAACGTCAGCGCTGAGCGCTTCATCAGTCCGGGCTTGCGCTCGGGAAGAGTCAGGGTTTGGGCCCAGTCGCGCCAATAGGATTCGGCTCGTTCCCGTAGCTCGGGCTCCGAAACCGAACCCTTCCCGAGATCCTCGGTGCCGCAGCGTAACTCGAGGATAACCGGGCCGTTTGCCGGGCTGATGGTCGCGGTGGCGGTCTGATCGTCGGCTCCGATTGTCCAGGTGACGCCGGGGGCACGCAGCACGATGGGATCATTGGTGCCGAGTACGCGTACGCCGTTGGCGGCGGCGACCAATTGCACGGGCGCCTGGCCGAACTCGGGACGCGGGGCGAAGGTGACCACCGCATCGGCCTCGCCGGTGACAACCCGAATCAGATCGGTGCGTCCGGGGATCTCGTCGTGCGCCAGGTAGTCGGTGACTTGTAGGCTGGCCCAACGTGTTTCGACAGTCATGGTGCTGTCGATGTACTTCTGGCCGAGTGGCAGGGCGGACCGTGCGGGGCCGATGGTGAAGTGTCCGGCCTCATCGCCGCCGAGGAGATGGGCGAAGACGGCGGCCGAGTCGGGTTCGGGGTGACACATCCAGGTGACGCCACCGGTGGGGGTCACCAGCGCGATCGTGCGCGAATTGGCGAGCATGGTGAGTCGCTCGATGGGGGTGGCGTGTCCGCCGAGCAGCCAGGTGCGACGCTCCTCGAGCAGGAAAGCCAGTGCTGTGCCCACCGATTCGGTATCTGGAATGCGGTATCCCGCCAGGGTCTCGCCGTCGCCCACCTTGATGCCCAGGTCGGGGCCGTGTAGCCGCGTGAACACCTTTTCGTCGGTGACATCATCGCCGAAGAACACCGCGGCTGTCGCGCCCTCCTGATGGCGCAGGATGTCGAGTGCCTGCCCCTTATCGGTGGGTATGACGGCGAATTCGAGAACCTTCTTGCCCTCAGTGACCTGCGCACCCCAACCGTTGGCCACGGTAAGTGCTTGGGCCAGCGCGGCATCGCCGTCCTCTGCCGAGGCGTTGCGGACGTGCAGCGCGACGCTCGCCGGTTTCAGCTCGATGGCGACTCCGGCGTACTCGGCGGCGATGGCCGACAGCTTGTTGGCAATGGTCTTCAACAGCGCCTTGGCGTCTCCGTCGATGGCGTGCACGAATCCCGCGTCGAACTCCGAACCGTGACTTCCGACCAGATGCACCTCGGAGGGTAGTCGCGACAGGGTCGCCAGATCGCGCAGTGCCCGTCCGGAGATCAGCGCCGAGGTTGTTGACGGCAGTCCCGCCAAAGCCCGCAGCGCCGTAGTCGATTCGGGGTGCGGGCGTGCGTCATCGGGGTTGTTGACCAGCGGGGCTATCGTCCCGTCGTAGTCGGAGGCCACCAGCAGCCGGGGCGTACGGGCCACCTCGGAAAGGGCGCGGCGCAGTTCGACGGGCAGATCTTGGGCACTCACCACGGGTCCCGAGTCTACGTCCGCTACCTGCGCGGGGTTGGTTAGGCCAAGCGTGGCTGGTCAGGTAATTCCGAGCAGCAATCTGACGGTGCGATCGAGCCGGTGGCTCACATCGGTTGCTGATGCTCGCCGCGTCAACCAGGCAATCATGTTGGAGGTCCAGACATCCGAGATGACGCGGGCGATGTGGAACTGCCCGTCGGAGGGGGCGTCGTCCCCGGCCATCGCGCGGGCGAAGATGCCGTCCATCAGCCGGCCCACGTGATCAACCTCACCGGCGGCGGAAGCGTCGGCGAAGACCAGGGCGCGGGTCATCGCCTCGGTGAGTAGGGGGTTGCGCTGCATGTTGCGGTTCAGCCGGGTGATCGCCGTGTGCAGGCGTTCATACGCGGTGCCGCCGCTGACCGCACCGCGATCCGTTCTCGCGTCGATCTGCTCGAACTCGCGTTCCAGCGCGGACACCAACAGATGCACCTTGGAGGGGAAGTATCGGTACAGGGTGCCGACGGCGACGTCCGCACGTTCGGCGACGGTGCGCATCTGCACCGCTTCGTAGCCTCCCTTGGAGGCGATGGCCAGGGTGGCGTCCAGGATGCGCTTGCGGCGCTCGCGCTGCGCGGTCGAACCGAGATCGTCGTCGGACAGTGCTGAGACGGCAGCAGGCTGATTCGCCGCGTCGGTATCACCGCTAGCTGACTGCGCGGCTTCCGATGCGCTAGATGTCCGAGGCGTTGCCATGGCGTCTCTACTCCCTGCGTTCACGTTCTGGTTCAGCGCACGACTATACGGATCACCGTCGGCCGTTTCAGGCCTCCCTGGCCCGCCGGTAGTGCTCTGTACAGCCTGAATGCGTTCCTACTACACTGAACCCAATCACGATATTAGAACACGTTCTAGTCTCATGCACCCGAATCAAGCCGAGGAGAATCTGTGTCGTCCGACGTGCAGGAAGCCGCCCGGGACGCGGTCCGTCAGTGGGCCAAGAGCGCGGCTGTCATCGAGTCGGTCCGGAAGATGGAGACCGAGCCCCACGGATGGGTCCCCGCCTATGCCGGGCTCGCTGAGCTGGGCATTTTCGGTGTCGCGGTACCGGAGGCCGCCGGTGGTTCGGGAGCCGGATTCGACGACATGATCGCCATGGTCGACGAATCCGCGGCGTCCCTGGTGCCGGGGCCGGTTGCCACCAGCGCGCTGGTCGCGGTGGTGCTCGCGACCGACGGGCCCGCCGAATTGGTCGCGGCGCTGGCTGCCGGAGATCGCACGGCGGGGCTGGCCCTCACCGGGAACCTGACCATTGCCGACGGGCTGGCTTCGGGCGTGTTGCCCGCGGTGCTGGGCGGTACGGCCGACGGAGTGCTGTTGGCCCCGGGGCCCGACGGTTGGGTTCTGATCGACAGCCTGGGTGCCGGCATCACCGTGGATATCAAGAAGGCGACCGACTTCTCGCGCCCGTGGGCTGCGGTCACCCTGAACGGCGCCGCGACGCGTTCGGTGAGCCTGCCGACCGGCGTGGTCGCCGATCTAGCGGTGGTGACCCTCGCGGCCGAGGCGGTGGGCGTGGCGCGCTGGGCGCTGCAGACCGCCGTCGAGTACGCGAAGGTGCGCGAGCAATTCGGCAAGCAGATCGGCAGCTTTCAGGCCATTAAGCACATGTGTGCGGAAATGCTGTGCCGTGTCGAGCAGGCCGATGTCGCTGTGTGGGACGCCGCCGGGTGCGCGCGGGATGCGCTCGCCAATGATGGTGATTCTCAGCATCTTTCGCTTGCCACTGCCGTTGCGGCGGCGGTTGCCGTCGATGCCGCACTGGCCAACACCAAGGATTGCATCCAGATTCTTGGTGGTATCGGATTCACCTGGGAGCATGACGCTCACCTGTACCTGCGGCGCGCATATGCACTCCAATCCTTCCTGGGCAAGCCCGCGACATGGCGGCGCACGGCCGCCGCGCTGACGCTCGGGGGAACTCGCCGCTCCCTGACCGTTGACCTCGGTGAGGTGGAGGACCAGCGTGCACAGGTCGCGGCCACTGCGGCGGAAATCGCCTCGGCACCAAAGGATGAGCATCAGGTTCGGCTTGCCGAGACGGGCTTCCTGGCCCCGCACTGGCCCGTGCCGTACGGGCTGGGCGCAGGGGCGGCGCAGCAGCTGCTCATCGACCAGGAGCTGCATACCGCGGGCGTCGCGCGCCCTGATCTTGTCATCGGATGGTGGGCGGCCCCCACCATTCTTGAGCACGGAACTCCGGAACAGATAGCGCAGTTCGTGGCGCCTACGCTGCGTGGTGAGATTGAATGGTGCCAGCTGTTCTCCGAGCCCGGTGCCGGTAGCGACCTTGCGGCGTTGCGCACCAAGGCAACCCGGGTCGACGGTGGGTGGAAGCTCGACGGCCAGAAGGTGTGGAACTCCAAGGCTCAGATCGCAGACTGGGCGATCTGCCTCGCGCGCACCAACTCCGATGTTCCCAAGCACAAGGGCATTACGTATTTCTTGCTCGACATGAAGACCCCCGGGATCACCGTGCGACCGCTGCGTGAAATCACCGGCGAGGAGATGTTCAACGAGGTCTTCCTGGACGGTGTGATCGTTCCGGACGAGTACGTGGTCGGTTCGGTTGACGACGGGTGGCGCCTGGCCCGCACCACACTGGCCAACGAGCGGGTCGCGATGGCGGGTGGCGGCACCCTCGATGAGGCCATGGAGTCGCTGCTCGCGCTGATCGGGGACACCGAACTGGATGCGGCTCAACTCGATACGCTCGGCGTTTTCGTGTGTTCGGCACAGACGGGCGCGCTGCTTGATCTGCGCACCGCACTACGCGCCATCGGTGGACAGGATCCGGGTGCGGCCTCAAGTGTCCGCAAGCTCGTCGGTGTGCGCCACCGTCAGGGGCTTTCGGAGCACATCCTCGACTACGTGGACACCCATGGCGCGGTGGAGTCCCACGAGATGTGGCTATTCATGCGGGACCGGTGTCTGTCGATCGCCGGAGGTACCACCCAGATCCTGCTCAGTGTGGCGGGGGAGCGGCTACTCGGTCTGCCGCGCTGACAGCCAGCAGCTAGCTCGGGTGCGCATGCGGTGTTGCGTGCTGCGCGGGACCGCTCCCGGACTGTAGAGGCCGCGGCCGCGGCGACGAACTCGGTCGAGCTTGACGTCGGTGCGCAGTGCATCCGAGATCGTCTTTGGCGGGCGACCATCTACGTCAAAACCGATGTCCGTCAGCATGATGGCCATCTCGGACACGGTGGTGAGCCCGTGGCGATGGATATGAAGGACAAGCAGGTAGCGCAAATCGGTGCGCAGCGAGCGGGTCCGAGCGTTCATATTCAGCACCCTGCCACGGGGCGCCGACATGGTCGGACCGACGCCTCAGACGACACACATCTGGCAGCACACAGACATGTTCTGCGCGGGTGCCCGGATTCCGCGCTAGTTAGGCTGAGGCCGTTGTCGCCTCGCTGGAAGCCATTCCGTCAACCTGGTGACGGCTAGCTGAAGCGGGCCTGCGCGCACGCGTCGGGCGAGATTACGCTGCGGCCACCGATACTGGCCTCGACATGAGTGCACACGATGTAGTCGGCGTCGAGCTTGGGTTGCCCTGTCGCCCAATCGGTTGGCTGGGTGGTGCCGGTGATCCGGAAGCGGTCGACATCGCCTCCGCCGAAGTAGACCGTGGTGAGCAGCCAGGTGCTACCACCGTTGTGCTCCACGGTGTTCGGATTGTCGGCCCACTGCACCCAGAGGTAGTTCATCCGGTCCGAGGTACGCAGCTCGGTGGTTTGCTTGGCCCACAGGTCGCCCCCGAATCCCTCAATCCCGTTGGGGGTCCGAAGATTGAAGCTCGCGGTGTAATAGCACTGACGTTCGGCCTTGCGGCAGTCGGCGGTGGCGTGCACCTCGAGCTGGCGCCCCTCGTCGACGGGGGTGCTGACGTCGGTGGTTTTGACCTCGGCGGTGGCGTTACCTGGGAAAACCAGGGAAGTGACCACCAGTGATGCGGCGGCCAGCGCCGATTTCAGGGACTTCATGATGTCGGAATCGTATCGGCCCGGTCGGGCAGTGGCGCCGGGATCTTCTTTCTGTACCCGGTGTTCACTCATCGAAGGTGACGTTGACATCGTCGGTCTCGGGTACAGCCTGGCACGCCAGGATGTACCCGTCATCGATGTCGTTCTGGGACAGCGCGTCGTTGACGAGCATGCGGACCTTACCGTCCTTCAAGATGCAGGCGCATGTCATGCAGTGCCCCTCGCGGCAGGAAAACGGTGCGTCCAGCCCCTTGGCGAGCAAGACGTCGAGCAGGACGGTGCTGCGTGGCCAGTTGACCGTGTGGGTCTCGCCGTCGAGTTCGACGGTGGCCGTGGCCGGCGGTTCGTCATCGTCGGAGGGCTCGGCCAGCACTACCTCGGCGAACGGGTCGCTCTCCAGGGAGCGGAAAACCTCGACATGCACGCGGTCCTCGGGCATGCCATTGCCCTTGAGCGCGGCCTCGGAGGCGTCCATGAACGGCCCGGGACCACAGATGAATGCCTCGTGACCGGCGGAGAATGGGGCGGCCAGGGTGGCCAGGGATTGTTGCGAGGGCAGCCCCTGCACCGATTCGAGCCAGTGGATGACGGTCAACCGATCCGGATACTGCGCCGCCAGCCCGCGAAGCGCCGCACCGAAGATCACTGACCGCTCGTCGCGGTTGGCATAGATGAGCACCACCTTGCCGCTGCCCTGCGAGAGCGCGGACTTGCAGATCGCCATCATCGGGGTGATGCCGCTACCGGCGGCTAGCAGCAGGAAGTCGCGATCGAGCTCTTTGGGGACGAATACTCCAGAGGGTGCCAATACATGCATGTGCATACCGGCATGCGCGTTATCGCAGATCCAGTTGGACCCGTAGCCATCGACGGTGCGCTTGATCGTGACCGTCAACCGGTCGTCGATATGCGGGGAGCTGGACAGCGAGTAGCAGCGCGCCACCGATCCGGTGCGGTCGGAGGGAATGCGCAGCGTGAGGTACTGGCCGGGTGTGTACGCGAACTTGTCGGCCGCATCCTCGGGAATATCGAAGACCAGGGATCTGGAGTCGGCGGTCTCGTCGATCACCTCGGCGATGCGCACCTCGAGGACGTGCTTTCCCAGCGGAACGTCCGTCACGTGATTTCCTCCGTCGTTGACTTCGTCTGGCCAAGCCCAACTAGAACCGAACTAGAACAGGTTACAGAATTGACCTTTGGCCCTACAACACCGTCGTTGCTTCGTTCCAGATGAGCCCGCCTTCCCGGGGTGGGCGAGGCGGTGTCGACACAGATCGAAACGTGTTCTAGTCTCAGCAGGGAACACGCGCTACCACCGTGGGTGTACAGCGAGTGTCGCGAACTACTAGCCCTAGTTTGTGCCGACTGATGCTAACTACAGCAGTGGAGGAAATGCAGTGACGACGACCGAACAGCGGGACGAGATTCAGGCGGTTCTCGCAGGAATTGACGACCTGCTGCCGATCCTGCGCAAGCGTGCGCAGGAGACCGAGGACCTGCGGCGTCTGCCCGACGCCACGGTCGCCGAATTGCAGGAGATCGGCTTCTTCAAGCTGTTGCAGCCCTCGCAGTGGGGTGGATACGAGACCGCCCCCACGACCTTCTACGAGGCGGTGCGCCGGCTGGGCAGCGCCTGCGGCTCAACCGGTTGGGTCTCCTCGATCATCGGTGTGCACAACTGGCACCTGGCCCTGTTCGACCAGAAGGCCCAGGAAGAGGTCTGGGGCGACGACACCAACGTGCGGGTGTCCTCCTCATACGCGCCCATGGGTGCCGGCGTCGTCGTCGATGGCGGGTACCTGGTGAACGGCGCGTGGAACTGGTCCTCGGGCTGTGACCACGCCACCTGGGCATTCCTCGGTGGCCCCGTCATCAAGGACGGCCGGCCGGTCGACTTCGGCAGCTTCCTGATCCCGCGTACCGAGTACCGCATCGACGACGTGTGGAACGTCGTCGGCCTGCGCGGCACCGGTAGTAACACCGTCGTGGTCAAGGACGTGTTCGTGCCGTCGCACCGTTTCTTGTCGTACAAGAAGATGAACGACCAGAGCGCCGGTGGCTACGAGACCAACACTGCATCGGTGTACAAGATGCCTTGGGGCACCATGCATCCCACCACCATCACCGCGCCCATCATGGGCATGGCGTACGGCGCTTACGACGCGCACGTCGAGGCTCAGGGCAAGCGGGTGCGCGCGGCATACGCCGGTGAGAAGGCCAAGGATGACCCGTTCACCAAGGTGCGGGTGGCAGAGGCTGCCAGCGACATCGACGCCGGGTGGCGTCAGTTGATTGGGAATGTGGGCGACGAGTACGCCCTTATCTCGGCGGGCCAGGAGGTTCCGTTCGAGCTGCGTGCCGCCGCACGCCGCGATCAGGTGCGTGCCACCGGCCGGGCGATCGCCTCGATCGATCTGCTGTTTGAGAACTCCGGCGCCACCGCACTCTCGAATGACGCACCGGTACAGCGCTTCTGGCGTGATGCGCACGCCGGACGTGTGCACGCGGCCAATGACGCTGAGCGGGCTTACCAGATCTGGGGCAACCACGCCTTCGAGCTGCCCGCCACCGACACGATGGTTTAGGAGAGCGTCAGCAAGATGAGCATTATCAAGGCACTCGGGTACATGCGGATCGAGGCCACCGATGTAGCTGCTTGGCGTGAATTCGGAACCAAGGTGCTCGGCATGATGGAAGGCACCGGTGACAACCCCGCCGCGCTCTATCTCCGGATGGACGATGTCGCGGCTCGTCTGGTGATCGTGCCGGGCGAGAACGACCGGCTGCTGGCCTCGGGCTGGGAGGTCGCGGACGCGCCGGCGTTGCAGGCAATTCGGGACCGCCTGGACAACGCGGGTGTCGAGTACGCCGAGGGCACCAAGGTCGAGGCTTCCGACCGTAAGGTCGAGGGGCTGATCAGGTTCCAGGATCCGTCGGGAAACGTGCTGGAGGTGTTCCACGGAGCCCAGTACCTGGGTCGCCGATTCGTGAGCCCTTACGGCCACAAGTTCGTCACGGCCGAGCAGGGTCTGGGGCACGTGGTGCTCACCTGTACCGATGACGCTGCGGCGCAGGCGTTTTACGAGGGTGTGCTCGGCTTCCGGCTGCGCGACTCGATGCGGCTGCCGCCGCAGCTTGTCGGCCGTCCGGCCGATGGTGACCCGGTGTGGCTGCGTTTTTACGGGTGCAACCCGCGCCACCACGCGCTGGCGTTCATGCCGATGCCCAATCCGACCGGAATCGTGCACCTGATGGTCGAAGTGGAGAATTCCGACGATGTCGGCCTCTGCCTGGACCGGGCAAACCGGAGAAAGGTCAAGATGTCGGCCACTCTGGGTCGGCATATCAACGACAAGATGCTGTCCTTCTACATGAAGACTCCCGGTGGGTTCGATATGGAATTCGGTTGCGAGGGTTCTGAAGTCGATGACGAGAGCTGGATCGCACGCGAGAGCGTCGGTATCAGCCTGTGGGGCCACGATTTCAGCGTTGGGTTCAAGTAGAGATGCCGATATCGCAGATCGATCCCAGGGCATTTCGGAATGTGCTGGGGCAGTTCTGTACCGGCGTCACCATCATCACCACGACGCATGAGGACGCACCGGTGGGCTTCGCCTGCCAGTCATTCGCGGCGCTGTCGCTGGAGCCGCCGCTGGTGCTGTTCTGTCCGACCAAGCAATCCCGGTCCTGGGCGGCGATCGAGGCCTCGGGCAAGTTCTGTGTGAATGTTCTGGCGGAGGACCAGCGCGAGGTATCGGCACGATTCGGTTCGCGGGAGCCCGATAAGTTCGGCGGAATCGATTGGCACCCATCGGGTCTCGGATCACCGATCATCGATGGTTCGCTTGCGCACATTGACTGCGAGGTCGAAGGAGTTCACGACGGCGGGGATCACTGGGTGGTGTTCGGATCGGTCAAGGAGCTGAGTGAAGCTCCAGCGATTCCCACCGCTTCCCGGCCGCTGCTCTTCTATCGCGGGCAGTACACCGGCATCGAACCAGACAAGACCACGCCCGCCGATTGGCGCAACGACCTGGAAGCATTCCTCACTGCCACCACCGAGGACACCTGGCTGTAACCGACTCCCGTTCGTTTCCTCTGCGGGCCTGGCCAATCCGGCGTAACGTCACATATCCAGGTGCTACCTCGGTGAGGGCGGGTCATGGCGTTGTACGCGTATCGGTGCACGAACTGCGGCGATACCTCGCGTAAATTTCCGATGGCCGCGGCCCCCGATACGGTGCCGTGCCCCGGTTGCCCCGCATCGGCACGACGGCTTTTCGGTATCGCCGGAATGAGTCGCGGTTCCTCGTCGCGCATGCGCTTGCTCGATGCCGCCCATCGCAGTGCCAGTGAGCCGCCTGTCGTTTCCGCGCCGCCTCCCTTGCGCCGATCGGCGCCAGTGACATCAAATCCGTTGCATCGCAAGTTGCCCCGCCCCTGACCGGAAGGACTGCCATGCCCGAAGTGTTGTTCCCGCTGGATTCGAGCAAGAAATTCACCGAGCAACAGATCGTCGGGCACAACCGGTGGCACCCGGACATTCCGCCGGCGGCGGTCGTAAAGCCCGGTACTTCGTTCCGTGTGCATTGCCGTGAATGGTTCGACGGCGCGATTCACAATGACGACTCCGCCGACGACATCCGTGATGCCCCACTGACCACGGTGCACGCATTGTCGGGACCGTTCTCGGTGGAGGGGGCGCAGCCGGGAGACCTGCTGATCGTCGACATTCTCGATGTGGGTCCCATCCCGCAGGAAGACTCTGGGCCGCTGGCTGGTCAGGGGTGGGGCTACACCGGCATCTTTCCGACCGTCAACGGCGGCGGCTTCCTCACTGAGCAGTTCCCGGATGCGTACAAGGCGATTTGGGATTTCTCGGGGCAGACCGCCACCTCCCGCCACGTCCCTGGGGTCAGCTTCACCGGGATTGTGCATCCGGGGCTGATGGGGACGGCGCCATCGGCAGAACTGCTGGCGAGGTGGAACGCCCGTGAGGGTGCGCTAATCGCCACTGACCCTCACCGTGTTCCCGCACTGGCACTTCCGCCGGAGCCCCGGGATGCGGTGCTCGGTGCGCTGACCGGGGAAACCTTCGAGCGGGCAGCGGCTGAGGCGGCACGGACCGCGCCGCCCCGGGAGAACGGCGGCAATCAGGACATCAAGAACCTGACCAAGGGCAGCAGGGTCTTTTACCCGGTGTTCGTGCCGGGCGGAAAATTGTCGGTCGGCGACTTGCACTTCTCGCAGGGGGACGGAGAGATCACCTTTTGTGGTGCCATTGAGATGGGTGGCTTCATCGACTTACATGTCGACGTCCTTAAGGGCGGTATGGACACCTATGGGGTCTCGGAGAATGCGATCTTCATGCCGGGCAACACCGATCCGCAGTACTCGCAGTGGTTGGCGTTCTCGGGGACCTCGGTCACTCTCGATGACGAACAGCGTTACCTGGATTCGCATTTGGCGTACCAACGCGCCTGCCTGCACGCCATCGATTACTTGACCAAGTTCGGCTACAGCCCGGAACAGGCCTATCTCCTACTGGGCGCTGCACCCATCGAGGGCCGACTGTCCGGGGTGGTCGACATCCCGAATTCCTGTGCCACTGTATATATTCCGACGGCGATCTTCGACTTCCCGGTGACACCCTCGGCGGCGGGCCCGGTGCAGATCGACGCCGGTCCGGGGGCGCCGCGATCGGTTGCGCGCTGAGTCAGCGCTATCGGGGTTCCTGCTGTGTGGCGCAGTGAATGCCGCCACCGCCGGCGGCAATACCGTCGATATTGAGCTGAACGATTCGACGGCCGGGAAACACACGTTCCAGGGCGGATTTGGCTTCCGCATCGGCACGGGGGTCGCCAAACTCGGGTGCGATGACACCGCCGTTGCAGACGTAGAAGTTGATGTAACCGGCGGCGAAGTCTTCTGATTCGAAGTCATCGCGCCCCTGCTCGGGTGCTTCGAGCACTTCCACACGCAGGGGGCGTCCGGCGGCGTCCGTTGCCTTTTCGAGGATCGCGAGATGCTCACGTGTCACGTCGTAGTCGAATGAGTCGGGGTCGTTGTCCAGTCCGGCGACGATCACACCCGGCCCGGCGAACCGCGCGTAGAAATCGGTGTGCCCATCGGTGATATCCATGCCCGCGATGCCCGGTAGCCAAATGATCTCCCGTAGACCAAGTAGTCGCTGTAGCTCTGCCTCGATGTCCTTTTTGGAGCGCCCTCGGTTTCGGTTGTTGTTGAGAACGCAGCTTTCGGTGATGATCGCGGTGCCCTCCCCATCAACTTCGATCCCGCCGCCCTCCAGGACAAGATCGGTGTGCAGGGCGCGAACTCCGGCGAGCTTGGCGACCTCAATGGCGACCTTGGCGTCCGAGCCGTGCTGCTGTTTGTTGCCCCAGCCGTTGAAGTTGAAATCAACAGCAGCTCTGCCGGTGTCGTTGCGAACGAACACCGGGCCGCTGTCGCGGATCCACAGATCGTCCAAGGGCACGGGAATCAGCTCCACGTTGGGCCCTGCCCACTGGCGGGCCAGCTCGGTCTCCTGTGGACGCACCAGCATCGACACCGGCTCGAACTGTGCGATGGCCTGGGCTATCGCTCCGAGGTTCTGCTGAACCTGTCGAGTCAGCCGTCGGCCCCAGATCCCGTCACTGGCACCGAAAGCCATCCATGTTCGCAGGTGTGGTTCGCCCTCATCGGGCATGCGCCAGGTGCTGCCGTCGCTCACCTCGCCATTATCGTCGCGTTCATTGGGTGTATCGGCACACGCGGTCAGCACGATGCCGCCCGCAGTCGCCGCACCGAGCTTGAAGAGCTGTCGCCTCTGCACACCCCCAGTGTCGACTAATTTGAGCTATTGGGCGAGACTAGATTTCGTGACGCAACCGTTTCTGATATATGGCTGTGTGGTTGGGTCCAGCATTGGTAGTAATCAAGATCACTCGAGTTCTTCCGAACGAAGGGATCTGATGGTGACCAAGACGAGTACCAAATTGCTAGCCGAGTTTTTCGGTACGTTCTGGCTGGTCTTAGGCGGTTGCGGCAGTGCGATCTTCGCAGCCAAGAATGTCGCGGATGCAGGAGAAGGCAATGCGGGCGCGATCCAGTTGGGCATCGGATTCCTCGGTGTGGCACTGGCTTTCGGGTTGACGGTCGTGACTATGGCCTACGCGGTGGGCCATATCTCGGGCGGGCATTTCAACCCTGCGGTCACGCTGGGGGCGGTGGCCAGTGGGCGTCTGCCAGCCAAAGAGCTTCCTGGGTACTGGGTGGCGCAGGTGCTCGGTGGGCTGCTTGCCGGCACCGCGTTGTGGTACATCGCGCGGGGTAAGCCGGGTTTCGAGGCGACCGGGAACATGGCCGCCAACGGCTATGGTGAGCACTCGCCGGACCACTACTCTCTGACTGCTGTGCTGGTCACCGAGATCGTTCTCACCGCGGTGTTCATCATGGTGATCCTGGGCGCCACCGACGATGGCGCAGCCAAGGGATTCGGTCCACTGGCAATCGGCTTGTGTCTCACGCTGATTCACCTGATCTCGATTCCGATCAGCAATACGTCGGTGAACCCGGCGCGGTCGACCGCCGTCGCCTTCTTCAACGGGGGTGCGGCCCCGGGGCAACTGTGGCTGTTCTGGGTGGCGCCATTGGCTGGTGGTCTGATCGGTGGAGTGCTCTACCCGTTCGTGTTCGACAACAGCAGGTTGGCACTGGAAACTGCGCAGGACTGAGCCTGCGGCCGAACACGCTAGTCGTACCAGCGCCTAGCGTGTTCGGCGTGCGTCGACAGGTAGGCGCCGGGGCCGAAATGTGTGTCGTAGAAGTCCAGGTCGATGTTCTGCGCCTGCAGATACATCAGGGTGTGCACGGTGGGGACGGTGCCGGGAATCTTTCCGAAGGTGTCGTAGACGTAGGAGGCCTCGGTGGTGACAATCTCCTGGATCGCCTCGGCGGGTAGCGCGGCCGACCGCACCTTTTGTGAATTGGCCCATGCGCCCGGAGTATCGGGGTGGAAGGGGCCACCGGGGCCGTACTTGCGCTCGATGTACTTCTGAACCCCATCGGCCACTGTCGGCACGTGTGGGGGACTGAGGGTTTCGAAGAACCCGGGGAGGCCGGTGACATTCGGGAATGCCCACCGATCGTCGTTGTCCGAACGGAACCCGATACCGGGAGCGCGTGGGTCACCGGATCCGCCGAGCACCGATAGCCGGTCGAGACCGTCGAACATCCAGCCACCCAGCCCGAGTGCTTGGAGCAGGAGTACTCCATTGTGGGTCGCGGTGGCTAGCTCGGCACTGGCCTCGGTGAGTGTGTACTGCTCCACGAAGGACAGCGGAATGGGATCGTCGTAATTCCTTAAGCTGCTGAATTTTTCGGTTCCGGGGATACTCTGGTGGTTGATGTCGTCGTAGACCAGGTATCCGTTCGCGGCGAAGAAGGACAGGTTGGCGATCAGGTGCTCGGCCAGATCGGCCACCGGGAAGGCCAGCAGGCTGCCCGGGTGATTGCCGATCCAGATGTTGTGGCCCTCCATGTAGGGCTCTTCCCGGGGCAGTTCCAAACGTTGGTCCGAGATCCGCACATAGGAGTCGGCGGTGTGGGTGATCCAGTCTTCGATGGAGGCGAACTCCCGAGGGGGTTCATCGCGTGTCGGCAGCAGGTAGATGCCGGTGTCATCGGTGAAGAAGAGCTGGCTGGTGTGAAAACCCGCCGCGGACGGGAAGGTGCGTCCCGTCGCGCTACCGGAATAGTTCGGGAAGGCTGGAGAGTATCCGGGGTGGTAGGTGATGCCGTAGTGCCACCCGGTGACGCCCCCGACCACCGAAAGGATCAGTGCCCGTTCGACTTCTGATATCGGCCTGACAGGATGACCGCTGGTGTACGCGAGCGGACCGTCGGGGATGCGTCCGCCGAGGGGGAAACGCCGTGACCTGCGCCCGGTGATCGCTGCCAGCAGCGGAAAGGTGGTGACCTGCGCCAGGGCTTCGCGTTCGCGGTCGGATATCTGCAGCGTCATGGATCAAGCCGACCACCGAGCGGTTGCGGGGTCAACCTTTTGGCTTGTCTCCTTTCAAAATATGGCACGAAGGGGGGCTTGCGGCAAGGCCCCCAACGTGGCGCACAATCCTGCGACCACGAATGTCGACTGATGGGGAGCTGGTATGACGATGCCGAACTTTTTCGAGGCGCACGAGTCGGGGGCGTACTTCCATGGCACCAAGGCCAACCTCCAGGTGGGTGATCTGCTGACACCCGGGCATCTGTCGAACTACGAGGAGGGCCGCATCATGAACCACGTCTACGTGACGAAGACACTGATTGGTGCGGGGTTAGCGGCCATGATGGCTAAAGGCGAGGGCAGGGGCCATGTCTACATCGTGGAGCCGGAGGGCTCCCTGGAAGACGACCCGAACGTGACCGACAAGAAGTTCCCCGGGAATCCGACCCACTCGTACCGCACCCGGGAACCCGTGCGCATCGTTGGTGAGGTCGTGGACTGGGTAGGACCCCCGCCCGAATTCATGGAAACCTTCCGGGCGGGGCTGGTCGATCTCCAGCGCAAAGGAAACGCGATCATCTATGACTAGGCACGACTAAACATGACTAGACGCGGCTATGCGGTGCGCCGCACCTTGAGTGCCTCGGTGATCATCGGGATCTGCAATGGCAGCCGGGCGATCGCGCCTAGCTTCAGTGGTAGCGGCTTGTTCCACCACAGTCGCACCATGTTGATATTGGCAGGGAAGACGGCGATGAATAGCAGCGCCGCGATCGTGCCACCGAGCTTGCGGGTCTTCGGAGCGAGCAGAAGCGCGCCGGTTCCGAGCTCGGCAACACCCGAGGCATACGTGTAGAAACGGGCCTCACCAGGCAGTTCAGCCGGGACGATGGCGTCGAAGGGTTTGGGCGCGACGAAATGCACGACGCCGACACCGAGGAGCACGGCGGCGAGCCGGTAGGCGGGAAGTCGTGACGGATCGGTGGTGGTGAGGCTGTTGCTCATGGGTCCGATCGTATGACCTATGTGCAGATGGCGGTACGAACGTACCTCCCCAGGCGATACGGTCGAGCCGCTGACTGACGTCTACAGTCCGGCAGCACTCTCCAGGCCGGGGAGCAGCTGACGCGGTGTGCCCAGGAGCAGTGCACTGCCGTGGGCGCGCTTGAAGTACAGGTGGGCGTCGTGTTCCCACGTGATGGCGATCCCCCCGTGCAACTGGATCGATTCGCCGGACACGATCGAAAGTGCCTCGCTGGCTTTGATTCTCGCCACGGTCGCGGCCTCGGTAGTGAGATCTCCGATGGCCTGGTAAACGGTCGCGCGCGCCGACTCCACCAGCACGTATAGGTCGGCCATCCGGTGTTTGAGAGCCTGGAAGCTGCCGATCGCGCGCCCGAACTGAACTCGCGTCTTGGTGTACTCGACGGTGAGTTCCAGGGCGCGCGCCGCTGCGCCCACCTGCTCGGCCGCCAGCAGCAGCCCGGCCTTGTCGATCAATCCCGGGGCACTGCCGATCGGTTCGCTTCCGCTGATCGCGACCGCCGCCAGTCGGCGGGTGGGATCCATGGTGGACAACGGCGTGGCGGTGACGTTCTCCGCTCGGCGTACTTCGTCGCCCTCCAGGGTGAGTACCACGTCCGCGTGAGCTCCATTGACGACGTATCCGGGGTCGAAGGCCACCGCGCCGATCGATTCACCGGAGGCCAACGATTCCAGCAGCGCACCTTCGTACCCGGCGTCCAGGAGGGCGAGCTGCGCCCACAGGGTGCCCATCAGTGGGCTCGGCACCAGCCCACGGCCGAGCTCCTCCACCACCACGGCCGCGTCCGCGAGCTCGCCACCGGCACCGCCCAATTCCTCCGGAACCAACAATGCGGCGGCACCTACCTGTTCGCACAGAACGGTCCACAGTTTCTCGTCGTAGCCGCGTTCGGATTCCATCGCGGCGCGGACGGCTGCGGAATCAGCCCGTTTGGTGACCAGAGAACGGACGGTGTCGCGCAGCAGCTGCCGTTCAGCGTTGGCGGAACGGCTCACAGTGCCTCCAAAACTCGTGCGCGGTGCCACTCGGACGTGCCCCATGCCGAGGTCAGGGCCCGTACCTTGAGGATCCACAGTGACAGGTCGTATTCGGCGGTGAAGCCGATGGCGCCGTGAGTCTGCAGCGAGGATCGCGCGGCGAGGTAAGCGGCCTTGCCAGCAGCGACCTTCGCGGCACTCACATCACGTGCGGCAGTGGGAGAGTCCTCGGCCAGGGATAGTGCCGCGCCGTATACGAGCGGGCGGGCCAGCTCCAGCGCGATGTGGACATCGGCCAGCTTGTGCTTGACGGCCTGATAGGAGCCGATGGGCCGCCCGAACTGGGACCGCTGCTTGGCGTACTCCACCGCGCGGTCCAGGAGTGCCTGCCCAAGACCGACAAGCTGTGCCGAAATCGCAAGCACTCCAAAGTTAATGGCGCGGCTGGTGTCGAGGGAGACGCCGCCTCCCGTCGGTGCTACATCGAACACCCGGCGAGCGGCGTCGATCGATTCGTGCTGTGTGCCGGCCTGTGCCTCGCGGAACCCGATGTCGTCGGCGATGAGCACCAGCCCGGCGACATCCGCGTCGAGTGCACGTGGCGTGATGGGAGGCGCGGCCACGGTGACGATGAGTTCTCCGGAGGCCAGTTGTGAGGAACGCGCATCCTCGGCGAGCAGGGCCGGTGCCACCGCGAGGGACTCGACGACCGGTCCGGGCACCGCCCACTTGCCTAAACCTTCCAGTGCGACAACAAGATCGACGGGATGCGCCCCGATGCCGTCGTACTTTTCGGAGACCGCGAGGGCGGTGACACCGAGATCGGACAATGTCGACCACACCGCGAGCCCGGGTTCATGGTTGCCGGTTGCCCACGCGCGAGCCGCAGCGGGAACATCGGCGGCCCCCAGGGCCGCGTCGATGCTCGCCGCGAAATCTCGCTGCTGCGTGTCCAGATCGAACCTCACTTGGCACCTCCCGTGCGAGCACTCTCTTTCGGCAGGCCAAGAATGCGCTCGGCGATGATGTTCCGCTGAATCTCGTTGGTACCTGCGTAGATCGGGCCGCCGAGGGAGAACAGGTACCCATCTGTCCATGGCCCGGTGAGCTCGCCGTCGGCGCCGCGCAGGTCGATCGCCGTCTCGTGCAGGGCCACGTCCAGCTCGGACCAGAACACCTTGGTGATCGAGGATTCGGCACCGAGCTCGCCGCCGCCGGACAGTCGGGTGACGGTGCCGAAAGTATGCAACCGGTACGCCTGTGCGGCGATCCAGGCGTCGGCGACACGCTCGGATGCGAACCTGTTCTCCGGAACGGATTTCCACAGATCTACCAACCGATCTGCGGTGGCCAGGAAGCGGCCGGGGCTGCGCAGCGACATGCCGCGCTCATTGCTCGACGTGCTCATGGCCACCCGCCAGCCGTCATGTACCGCACCGATGACGTCCTCGTCGGGGACGAATACGTCGTCCAGAAAGATCTCGGCGAAACCGGGGTCCCCGTCGAGCTGGGGGATGGGGCGGACAGTGATGCCCTCGGCCTTGAGATCCAACATGAAGTACGTCAACCCCTGGTGGCGCTGCGATTCCGGGTCGGAGCGCCAGAGCCCGAATGCCCTGTCCGCGAATGGCGCTCGCGAGCTCCAGATCTTCTGCCCGGACAAGCGCCAGCCCCCGTCCACCTTGCGGGCGGGGGAGCGCAGCGATGCCAGATCGCTTCCCGACTCCGGCTCCGACCAGGCTTGCGCCCAGATCTCCTCGCCGTTGGCCATTTTCGGGAGAATGCGATCCAGCTGGTCCTTGCTGCCATGTGCGAACAGCGTGGGCCCCAGCAGGAACATGCCGTTCTGGCTGATGCGCGCGGGGGCTCCCGCCTTGAAGTACTCCTCTTCGAAGATCACCCACTGCAGCAGGGTGACGTCGCGGCCGCCGTACTCCTGGGGCCAGGACACCGCGGAGAACCCCGCGTCGTACAGGGTCCGCTCCCACTGTCGGTGCAGCACAGCGCCTTCGGGCGAGTCGTAGGAGGGTAACGGTGGATTCGGGGTGTTGGCGGCGAGGAACTCGCGCACCTCCGCCCGGAAGGCCTCGGTCTCGTCGTCGAGAAGTAGGTCCACTAGCTGCTCTCCTGTTGGTGCATGGCGCGCAGCGTGGGTTTGACCACCTTGCCGCCCAGATTGCGGGGAAGTTCGTCGAGAAACCCGACGAACCGCGGTTTCTTGAAGTTCGCCACATGCATCGCGCTGTAGTCGATGACGGCCTGAGCGTCGAGGGATGCGCCGGGCTTGCGCACGATGTATGCCTTGCCGACCTCGCCGAGCCGCGCGTCGGGCACCCCGATCACGGCCACGTCAGCTACACCATCGAGCCGCATCAGTACCTGTTCGATCTCTGCCGGGTAGACGTTGAACCCACCGCAGATGTACATGTCCTTGAGTCGGTCGGTGATGGTGAGATTGCCGTGCTCGTCGAGCTTTCCGATATCGCCGGTGTGCAACCAGCCATCCGAGTCGATGGTCTCGGCGGTGGCCTGCGGATTATCGAGATAGCCCTTCATGACGTTGGCGCTGCGCAGCAGCACTTCGCCCTCGTCGCCCGGTTTCTGGGCGCCGTCGATCCGCAGCTCGTAGCCGATCATCGGACGTCCGCAGGTGGTCGCGACGGTGACCGCGTCGTCATCGGAGCGGCAGATCGTGGCGAAGCCTTGAGTCTCGGTGAGGCCGTACGCGGTAAGTACCAGATCGAAATCCAGCTCGGATTGCATGCGCTCGATGAGCACCACCGGGACCACGGCCGCACCCGTCACGGAGTACCGCAGTGAGGTCAGGTCATAGTTCTTGCGGGCGGGATGGTCGAGCAGCATCTGGAAGATGGTGGGTGCGCCGGGTAACACGGTGATCTTGTGTTCCTGGACTGCGGCCATTGCTTTTTCGGGGTCGAAGGTCAGCTGTGGCATAAGCGCCGCGCCGGTCTGCAAGCAGGCCAGGATGCCGGCCTTGTATCCGAAGTTATGGAAGAACGGGTTCACGCACAGATACCGGTCGTTCTCGGTGAACTCTCCGTAGGTTGCCCACGCCAGGGAGGCCGCCAGCGGTTGGCGGTGCATGCACAGCACGCCCTTGCTGCGTCCGGTAGTGCCGGAGGTGAAAAGGATGTCGCTGATGTCTTCGGAACTCACCGTCGACTTGCGCTCATCGATGTCCTGGTCGCTCACGTCATCTCCGTGCGCGACGAATTCCTCCCAATTGGCGTGATCGCCGGCTTCCACCGCGATCCGCACGATATGGGCGAGATCGGGAAGGGCCGCAGTGTCCAGTTGGGTGATGCGATCCGACCCGAGGAAGACTCCGGCCGACACCAGCACGCGAGCCTCGCTGCGCTGCAGGATGTCCGTCGCCTCGTCGACCGTGTAGCGGGTGTTCATCGGGACGACGGCAGCTCCGGCGTACTGCGCGCCCAGGCAGGCGATGGGCCAGTGCCACGAGTTGGGAGACCAGATGGCCACCCGGTCCCCGTGCTTGATGTCGAGTGCGATCAGTGCCGCGGCGAAGCGCCGGGCGCGGGCGCGAAGTTCCGAAAAGGACAGCCATAATCCGTCCGCATAGAGTGCATCGCGATCACCAAAACGGGCTGCTGCCTGGTCCAACGCGGCCGGAATGGTGAGTTCGGGTGTCTGCTGCGCCGACTCCATACGCGTCCGACCCACCTTCCAATAACAAGCAAGTGCTTGGTAGGTTAGCCTACAGGTGTGGGTGAGTTCCAAGCGGCTTCCGAGCGTCCGTTATCGGAGATCTCCGATGATGGGGATGAGTCGCTCGCGCGAAGACCAGACGATGAAGTGCGTGCCGAGATCCGGGAATGGCTGGCCGAGAACCTGGTCGGTGAGTTCGCAGAACTGAAGGGCCTTGGTGGCCCCGGCAGCGAGCATGAGGCCTTCGAAGAGCGCCTTGCCTGGAACCGCCACCTGGCTGCCGCAGGCTGGACCTGCCTGGGCTGGCCCGTCGAGCATGGGGGACGCGGAGCCACCGTGAGTCAGCGCGTCATCTTCTACGAGGAGTACGCGCGCGCCGAGGCGCCGCACAAGGTGAACCACCTGGGCGAGGAGCTGCTTGGTCCTACGCTCATCGCCTACGGCACCCCCGAACAGCAGCAGCGCTTCCTTCCGGCCATCCGCGATGTCACGGAGCTGTGGTGTCAGGGCTATTCGGAACCTGGCGCGGGATCGGACCTGGCGAATGTATCTACCACCGCGGTGCTCGATGGTGACGAGTGGGTGATCAACGGGCAGAAGGTGTGGACCTCGCTGGCCCTGCAGTCGCAGTGGTGCTTCGTGATCGCGCGTACCGAACCCGGATCGGCGCGTCATCATGGCCTGTCGTATCTGCTTGTACCCCTTGATCAGCCGGGGGTCGAGATTCGGCCGATCATCCAGCTGACCAGCACCTCGGAGTTCAATGAGGTGTTCTTTGACAATGCGCGTACTGGCGCCGATCTGGTGGTGGGAGAGCCCGGCGATGGTTGGCGGGTGGCCATGGGCACCCTGACCTTCGAACGCGGTGTCTCGACGCTGGGTAACCAGATCACCTATGCCCGTGAACTTTCCCGGCTGGCGGGGCTCGCCAAGTCCAATGGCTCGGCGGATGATCCGGCGATCCGGGAGCGCCTTGCCCAGGCCTACGTAGGGCTTCGCACCATGCGTGCCTACGCGCTGGCCACCATGGACGAGGAGCGCCCCGGTCAGGACAATGTATCAAAGCTGTTGTGGGCCAACTGGCATCGCGATTTGGGAGAGCTTGCGATGGAGATCATCGGAAAGTCGACTCTGTTGACCGATGACGGCGAGATGGACGAGTGGCAGCGACTGTTCCTCTTCTCGCGCGCCGACACGATCTATGGCGGCTCCAACGAGATCCAACGCAACATTATTTCCGAGCGGGTGCTCGGTTTACCCAGAGAGGCGCGCTAGTGAGCTTGTCGCAGGCACCGGAAGAGATTGCCGGGCACGGACTTCTGAAGGGCAAGGCGGTTATCATCACCGCCGCGGCGGGCACCGGTATTGGATCTTCCACCGCGCGCCGTGCCCTGGCCGAGGGGGCCGACGTCGTCGTCTCCGACTATCACGAGCGTCGACTCACCGAGACCCGTGACGAGCTTGCGGCGCTCGGGCTGGGCAAGGTGGCCGCGGTGGTCTGTGATGTCACCTCCACCGAAGCCGTGGATGCGCTGATCACCGAATCTGTTGCTGCCCTAGGCCGTATCGATGTGTTGGTGAACAATGCGGGGCTCGGTGGCGAGACTCCCGTCGCCGATATGACCGACGAGCAGTGGGACCGGGTTCTCGACGTCACCCTGACCTCCACCTTCCGCGCGACCCGTGCGGCGCTGCGGTACTTCCGTGAGGCCGGCCACGGCGGCGTCATCGTCAACAACGCGAGTGTGTTGGGCTGGCGCGCGCAGTACGGACAGTCGCACTACGCCGCCGCGAAGGCCGGCGTCATGGCGCTCACCCGGTGCAGTGCCATCGAGGCCGTCGAGCATGGTGTGCGCATCAATGCCGTCGCCCCGAGCATTGCCCGGCACAAATTCCTCGACAAGGTGACTTCCTCGGATCTACTGGACAAGCTGTCCTCCGATGAGGCGTTCGGTCGTGCTGCAGAGCCGTGGGAGATCGCTTCCACCATTGCCTTCCTGGCCAGCGATTACTCGAGCTACCTGACCGGCGAGGTCATCTCGGTGTCCAGCCAGCGGGCGTGACATGCGCCATGAAGCGCACTCAACGGTGACCAAACAAGCGCTTGGTTGATACAGTGGGGAGGTGGACAACGTGGCAGAAGTGCGAGAGCCCGACGCTCTTCGCGCAAGCGGCTCATCGCAGCCGTCTCGGCGTGACGAGCTGCTGAGCCTTGCGGCCGCCATGTTCGCCGAACGCGGTCTGCGCGCTACCACGGTGCGTGATATCGCCGATGCGGCGGGAATCCTGTCCGGCAGCCTCTATCACCACTTCGACTCCAAAGAAGCGATCGTGGACGAGCTGCTCCGCGACTTCCTCGAGGGACTGTTCACGCGGTACCGCGAAATCGCGGCGGCCAACCTGAACCCTGTCGACACCCTCAAGGGCCTGTTCCTGGCCTCGTTCGACGCGATCGAAACCAAGCACGCGCAGGTCGCCATCTACCAGGCGGAGGCGCCCAGACTGCTGTCGCAGGAGCGGTTCGCCTATCTGAACGAGCTCAACACCGAGCAGCGTGAGCTCTGGCTGGAAGTGCTGCGTGACGGCATTGCTCAGGGCTACTTCCGCCCGGATCTCGATGTGGCCGTGGTGTACCGGTTTATTCGCGACGCGACGTGGGTTTCGGTGCGCTGGTTCCGGCCTGGTGGTTCACGCACGGCGCAGGAAGTCGCCGAACAGTACCTCTCGATAGTCCTCGGCGGAATCACCACGAACAACGCCGTTTAGTCACCCGAATTGACAAAGGAGATTCACCATGCCTGAGGCGTACATCATCGACGCTGTGCGTACCGCTGTCGGTAAGCGCAACGGATCGCTGTCCACGGTGCACCCGCTGGATCTGGGTGCGGCCACCTTCAAGGGACTCTTCGACCGCGTCGACGTCGACCCCGACGCTATCGACGACGTGATCATGGGTGTGCTGGACGCCATCGGCGGACAGGCAGGCAATGCCGGACGCTTGGCATGGCTGGCCGGTGGATACCCGGAGGAGGTGCCGGGCTGCACCGTCGACCGTCAGTGTGGATCGAGCCAGCAGGCCATTTCCTTTGCCGCGCAGGCTGTTATGTCCGGTACCGCCGACCTGATCGTGGCCGGTGGTTTCCAGAACATGAGCCAGATTCCGATCTCGGCGGCGATGATTGTCGGCAAGGAGTACGGATTCACTTCGCCCACAGCCGAATCCGAGGGCTGGCTGCACCGCTACGGCGACCAGGAAATCTCCCAGTTCCGCGGCGCCGAGATGATCGCCGAGAAGTGGGACATCAGCCGCGAGGAGATGGAGCAGTTCGCACTCTCCAGCCATGAGCGGGCATTTGCCGCTATTCGCAACGGACACTTTGACAATGAGATCATCCCGGTCGGCGACTTCCGGGTCGACGAGGGGCCGCGCGAGAGCACGCTGGAGAAGATGGCGGGGCTCAAGACCCTGGTCGAGGGTGGGCGCCTCACCGCCGCACTGGCCAGTCAGATCTCCGACGGCGGCAGCGCCACCCTGGTCGCCTCGGAAGGCGCGGTGAAGGCGCATGGCCTCAAGCCGCGTGCCCGCATCCATCACATCAGCGCCCGCGGTGATGACCCGGTGTTCATGCTGACCGGCCCCATCCCCGCCACCAAGTACGCGCTGGCCAAGACCGGTCTGACGATGGACGATATCGACGTCGTCGAGATCAACGAGGCCTTCGCCCCCGTGGTGTTGGCATGGGCCAAGGAGTTGGACGTCGATCTGAAGAAGGTCAATCCCAACGGCGGCGCTATCGCGCTGGGTCATCCCTTGGGGGCCACCGGCGCCAAGTTGTTCGCCACCATGCTCAATGAGCTGGAGCGCACCGGAGGCAAGTACGGCCTGCAGACGATGTGTGAGGGCGGCGGCACTGCCAACGTCACCATCATCGAGCGCCTCTGATCGTTCTCGCCGTCGTGCATCCGAGGCGTAGCCTCAGGGAATGCGTGCTGGAATCCTGATCGGCGCGGCCGCGATGGCGTTGGGCGTCATCGCGAGCGGCGCCCCCGCATCTGCCGAGCCGTGTCCACCGGAGGTTTGCAGCATTCCCGGATTGCCGGGCGGCAGTTTGCCCTTCAATCCGCAGATGTCTGACCTGCCGCAAGACCCGATGTGGATGGGCCAGGCCTGGGATTGGTTGAGCAAGCGGGACAACACGGGCATGTTCAATGCCCCGGGGCCTGCCGAGTTCATTCGATCGCAGCCATCCGACTCGGGGATCCCGGAGCAGGCCCCTCCAGCCTTACCGGGGCCTGCTCTGCCGGGCGACTAGTCCTGAGCCCACGTTCCGTAGGGCACATCAGGATCGGTGCCCAGTGGAGTGGACGGATCGGCTCCACCGATATCAGTTGCGTGGTCCGGCACGTACGGATCGGTTCCGTACGGCACGCCGGGATTTGCGCCTCCCACGGATTGGTCTTGCCGCAATACGTGGCTGCGGCCGCGGTCTGTGGGTAACTCCATGGAGCCCTGCTTCGGGGTGTGAATCCCATGGTTGGGGACGGACGGCTGGTCGTTATCGGCGGCGGCGAGGGGCGCGAGCATGATCGCCGCTCCCGCCGCCAAACAACAGGCAGCTGTCGAGAAGGTGAACTTTCGGAACGTCATACGTCCAGAGTTCTCCTGCAGTCTGTGAATCAGCTGTCGGTCGGACAGGAATCAGCTGGGGAGAAGCACCTAGATAATGGTGGCGTTCGCTGCCGTGAGGTGCGCGACGGCTTCGGTGACGATCGCGTCGATCAGCTCCTGGCAGCTCGGCAGGTCATCGAGGATGCCGGCGACCTGACCAGAGGCGAGAACACCGGCGCCGGCATTTCCTTCGACGAGGCCGGCTTTCAGCAGCATCGGGGTGTTCGCCGCCATGAGCACCTGTGACCAGGTGAGCTCCTTGCCGTGGCGCATCGCCAGGCCGTCCTTGACCATGGACCGCCAGGTCATGCCCGTCATCTTCTTGAACTTGGCCGCGTTCAGGATCGCGGCGCTAAAACCGCGCACCCGAGAACCGCTTTCGAGCTTCTCCACCAGCTCGGTACGCAACACCCGGTGCGGCATGCCGTCAACGCGAGTCGATACCACGGTCCCGCCGAGATCGGAGGCCAGGTAGCGCTGCTTGACGGCATCCGGCACGCTGCTATCGGAGGTCAGCAGGAATCGGGTGCCCATGGCGACACCGGCCGCGCCGTAGGACAGCGCTGCCGCGAGGCCACGCCCGTCGAAGAATCCGCCGGCGGCAATGACCGGCATTCCGGTGTCCTTGACCGCGTCGAGCACCGAGGGCAACAGCAGGGTTGTCGCGACCGGACCGGTGTGTCCACCGCCCTCGCCGCCCTGCACGATCACGGCGTCGGCGCCCCACGCCGCGACCTTCTTGGCATGCTTGGCCGCGCCGATGGATGGAACCACCACGACGCCATTGTCTTTCAGTTTCGCGATCAGATCCTGCTTGGGTGCCAGCGCAAACGAGGCGACCCTGACCTTCTCGCGGATCAGCAGATCGATGCGCTCCGTGGCGTCACCGGCGTCGGCGCGAATGTTCACACCGAACGGCCTATCGGTCAGCGACTTCGTCTTCGCGACCGCCGTGACCAGTTCCTCCAGTGTCATGGTCGCCGAGGCGAGAATGCCCAGACCGCCGGCGTTGGAGGTGGCGGCAACCAGGCGCGGCCCCGCCACCCAGCCCATGCCCGTCTGCACGACGGGATGGTCGATGCCG
Organism: Mycobacteroides salmoniphilum; assembly: GCF_004924335.1. Lineage (NCBI taxonomy): Bacteria > Bacillati > Actinomycetota > Actinomycetes > Mycobacteriales > Mycobacteriaceae > Mycobacteroides > Mycobacteroides salmoniphilum. The sequence goes on from NZ_CP024633.1 coordinate 513,765, forward strand.
ACCAGCTCGGTCAGCGGTGTCCTGAGGACCGGCGCGCTCACGCCTTGACTTCCTTGTCCCGGAATGACTTCGGATCAATCACCTCGCGGATGATCCGCAACTCTTCCTCGGTGGGCAACCGGGTCTGGCCGGCGTCGGCCAGACCGTGCACCTCGAAGCTGGTGTTGGACGCGACGTCCTCGGCCGAGACCCCGGGGTGCAGGGTCAGTGCTTGCATCTCATGGTTGGGGCCGTTGAAGTCGAACACACCCAGGTTGGAGATCACCCGGAACACGTTGAGGTACTTGAAGGCGGGGTTCGCGGGGTCGGCCTTGTCATATCCGACGCCGGACACGATGTCGACGGAGTTGCCGAAGACCCGCGTCGAGTGGTTACCCACCCAGTACGAGGTGGCGTGGTTGATGGTGTTTCCCGGAGCGCCGCGCACACCGAACATCTGCCGGGTGGGTTGTTGCAGTGGCCCGAACGCAGAGAGGTTCTGATTGCCGTAGCGGTCAATCTGGTTGGCGCCCATGACAACATGCCGACGGCCGGAGGCCACCACATCGAACACCTTGCGGAAGGGCATCCATCCCTCGATCGGAGAGGTGCCGCCAATCGCCGGTGTCTCGGCCATCAGGACGGCCTCGCCGTCGGAGAGCACCAGATCGGGAGAGAAGGTCAGGCGGGCCAGCCGGGCGCCGACGGTGGACATCGTCGACATCGCGGAGGCCATGATCTCGCCTGCGTCCCTGAACAACTCGGCGCATGCGACGGCGCATATCTCGGCGCGGGTTGCCTCACTCATGCCTGCTGCTCCTTAAAGCGCTTGACGGCTGCCTGGTAGTCCACTTCGGAACCGGACAGGTATGTGTCGACGAACTGCTGCCAGGTCTCCGGATCACCGGCCGCCTCGGCATAGTGGCGCTGGAACTTCTCGTCACGGCCGTAATCGGCGGCACCGATGGTGAAGTGCGCGCCACCGGGCGCCTCGACCACCTTGTCGACCATCATGCGATTCAGCAGAAGGGATTGCAGAGGAACGGCTTTCACCAGCTCCTCGGTGGAGACGATCTTCTCCACCGAAAGGTAGCGGCGCTCAGCGGCCAGGCAGTAGAGGTCGTCGAAGTACGGGTCGACGCCGGTGTAGGCGGCGTTTCCGGTGGCATCACCCAGGTTCAGGTGCACGAACGCGGCATCCAGGTTCAGCGCGGGCATCGCGACCAGGGTCTCCGCATGTCCCGACGAGTCCGCGTACGGCGACGTGACGGTCTTGAGTTCGTCGCCCCAGAAGTTCATGACGTCGGATCCCAGCCCGGCCCGGATAGGCAGGAACGGCAGTCGGGCGGCGGCAGCCTCCAGACCGCATTTGATCATGCCCTCATCCATCTCGCGGGACTCGATCGCACCTGTGGTGCGCGCCTTGGCGAACCACGGATCATAGAACGGCGGTGAATCCAGGGAGACGAAGCCGTAGTAGGCCTTCTTCACTTTGCCCGCAGAACACAGCAGGCCCAAGTCCGGTCCACCGTAGGTCACGACCGTCAAATCCTTGATATCCGAACGTAGAATCGCACGTACGAAGGCCATCGGCTTGCGGCGTGAACCCCAGCCACCGAGGCCGATGGTCATGCCGCTGCGCAGCTCGGCGACGACCTCCTCGAGTGAAGATCGTTTGTCGCTCATATTTTCTCCTCTTCGCGCAAGCGGCTCATCGGCTACTGTCCCTTCGGCTTTCCGGTCTCGACGAATGCGTCACGGTGCTCGTCGGCGACGCCCGCCAGATTGAGCTCGAATGTGAAGCCCTGTTCCATGCGGTAGCTCGACTCGACGTCCTGCGGGTCGATGAAGTTGATGGCTTCCTTGGCTGCCCGGATTACCCGGGTGTCCTTGGCGGCGATGTCGCGTGCCACGCGGAGCGCGGCTTCGTCGAGCTCCTCGCGCGGCACCACCTCGTGGATGGATCCATAGTGGTGCAACGTCTTTGCATCGATCTTGGCTGCCGTATAGAACATCCGGCGCATGACATGCTGGGGGACCAGTCGCTGCAGATGGGTAGCGGTGCCGAGCGCGCCGCGGTCCACCTCCGGCACGCTGAACACCGCATCGTCGGAGGCGACGATCACATCGGCGTTGCCCACCAAGCCAATTCCACCGCCGAGGCAGAAACCGTTGACGGCGGCGATGACGGGCACCTTGCAGCGATACACCGCGCTGAAGGCCTCGAAACAGCCGCGGTTGGTGTCGATCAGCGCGGTGTAGCCCTTACCCTCGGCTTGGGTGGCCTGCATCTCTTTGATGTCGGCGCCCGCGTTGAACCCGCGGCCCTCGGCCCGCAGGATCACCACATGGGTGGACGGGTCATTGCCCGCAGCCAAGATGGCGTCGGCCAGTTCAAACCATCCGCGCGAGGGGATGGCATTGACCTTCGGGTAGTCGACGGTGACGGTGACGATGCCCGGTTCAACCGTCGCGGTGATGATGCCCATGAGACTCCTCAAGGTACCGAAACAAGCACTTGCTTGGTACGCTACCATGGCTCGAAAGCGCAGGACAAACAGCAGGAATACAACGAGGAGCCACGTGCGAACCCCTTACGAACTCGGCCTCGAGGGCCGCGTCGTGCTGGTCACCGGAGGTGTCCGCGGCGTCGGTGCCGGGATCAGCCGGGTGTTCGACGAGCTCGGCGCGACGGTGATTACCTGCGCACGCCGCCCCGGTGAGACCCCCTACGAATTCCATTCCTGCGATGTCCGCGACGAAGAGTCGGTGGACGCGCTCATCAACTCCATCGTGTCCGGGCACGGTCGCCTGGATGCCGTGGTGAACAACGCCGGCGGAGCCCCCTTTGCACTGGCCGCCGACGCGAGCCACAACTTTCACCGCAAGATCATCGAGCTGAACTTGCTCGCCGCTCTGCTCGTCTCGCAGCGTGCCAATGCCGTGATGCAGCGGCAGGACGACGGCGGCACCATCGTCAACATCACCAGCGTGAGCGCGAGCCGGCCCTCGCCGGGCACTGCCGCGTACGGCGCGGCCAAGGCCGGACTGGAGAGTCTTACCCGGAGCCTGGCCGTGGAATGGGCACCCAAGGTGCGGGTAAACGCACTGGCCGCCGGAATGATCCGCACCGAGCTCTCAGAAATGCATTATGGCGACGAAGACGGGATCGCCTCCGTCGGTGCGACGGTGCCGCTGGGTCGTCTTGCCAACCCCGATGAGATCGGTTGGACCGCAGCATTTCTTGCCTCACCCTTGTCGTCCTATGTGACCGGGTCGGTCCTTACGGTTCACGGCGGAGGAGAGCGCCCCGCGTTTCTCGACGCCGCAAATGTCAACAGCAATGAGAACGGCGAAAAGGAATAGAACATGCCAGGTTTGCTCGACGGTCGGGTCGTCATCATCACCGGCGCAGGCCGGGGTATTGGTCGTGCGCACGCGCTGGCGTTCGCCGCCGAGGGCGCACGCGTGGTTGTCAACGACATCGGTGTGGGCCTGGATGGATCGGCGGGCACCAGCCCGGCACAGGAAGTCGTCGAGGAGATCAAGGCCGCGGGTGGCGAGGCCGTCACCAATGGTGACGATGTCGCCGACTGGAACGGTGCCAAGAACCTGATCGACACCGCAGTCAATTCTTTTGGCCGCCTGGACGTTCTGGTCAACAACGCCGGGTTTCTGCGGGACCGGATGCTCGCCAACATGAGCGAGGAGGAGTGGGACGCGGTGATCCGCGTGCATCTCAAGGGGCACTTTGCGCCCTTGCGGCACGCTGCCGCGTATTGGCGCGATGAGTTCAAGGCCGGCAACACGGTGGACGCGCGCATCATCAACACCAGCTCCGCCGCCGGGCTGCAAGGCAGTGTCGGGCAAGGGAACTACGCAGCAGCCAAGGCCGGTATCGCCACCTTGACCCTGCAGGCTGCCGCCGAGATGGGCCGCTATGGCATCACCGTCAACGCCATCGCTCCAGCCGCGCGTACCCGGATGACCGAGGCGGTCTTCGCCGAGACCATGGCCAAGCCCGAGGACGGCGCGTTCGACGCGATGGCGCCGGAGAACGTCTCGCCGCTGGTGGTGTGGCTGGGCAGCCCGGAGTCTCGCGAGGTCACAGGGAAGGTGTTCGAGGTCGAAGCGGGCGTCATTCGCGTCGCCGAAGGCTGGGCGCACGGTCCGCAGGTGGATAAGGGAGCTCGTTGGGATCCAAGTGAATTGGGCCCAGTGGTCGCCGACCTGCTCGGCAAGGCGCGCACGCCGGTCCCGGTGTACGGCAGCCAGTCTTAACTCCGCCGACGCGGCGTGTCGACATGGGGCCCTAGGGCTCCAGGTGGGATGTCGCGGTACTTACGCCCGCTCCAGGATGACGACCGGGATCTTGCGGGTCGTGTACGACTGGTACGTGTCGAAGTCCGCGTACAGCTCGACCAGCTTGGGCCAGTAGTACGCGCGTTCCTCATCGGTGGCGGTGTGCGCCGTCATCGCTCGGATATCGCCCTTTATCTGAACGGTGACTTCAGAATTCGCCTTCAGGTTGAGGTACCACGCCGGGTTGGCATCACGTCCGCCTTGCGATGCGACCAGGACAAACCTGTCTCCGTCGGCTAGATAGAGCAGCGCGCTCAGCCGCTTCTGGCCGGTCTTTCGACCGGTGGTGGTCAGCAGTAGCACCGGTATGCCCCACGGGAAAGCCGCACCCACACGCCACTTTCCGCCGAGGCGGCCGTCGGTGCGCTGGTACAGCCAGACGTTGACTGTGGTCATCCACTTGATGAGCTTGCCGGCGAATTCGGAGTTCAACTGGGCGGGCGCGTTCGCGGATGAGCCGCTCGCGGGTAGACCATCAGACATGGCCCTATGCTACGAGGGTGTCAACACCTGAAGCCTCAGACGACGTGCGTATTGCCGCGGCGAATGCATACATCGAAGCCCTCGTCACACATCAGGCGGACGCGGTGCCATTCGCTCCGGAATGTGTGCGGATCGAGCAGGGTGTGAAGACCGGATTCTCCGGAGATCACTTGCGGCGCAGCCTGAACAACGGTCCGCAGTTCCGCTCGATCGAGGCCGCCTCCAACCGGCAGTTCCGTGTTGAGGGCGAGAATGTCGTCGCGAGTTTCATCATCGAAACCAAGGCCAAGGTGGCCGGGTGGCGTGTCGTCGCCAAAGTGGACGAGACATTCAAAATTCCGGCGGATGACCCGCGGATTCACCACATCCGGGCGATCTTCGTCCCGAAGCTGTCACGCGTCTAGAACATGTTCTAGATCTGCGGTTTTTCTGCCGCGCACCCTTGTCCTGGGGTCGATTTCTGTGCTTCACTGCGACTAGAGCCAGTAGTGAAATGCATCACAGGCCGGGAGGTACAGCGTGGTACAGGCCCAACATCCCCAGTTGCCAGACGGTATCGACTTCACCGACCCCGAACTTTTCGTGCGCGGGATCCCCGAGCGCGAGCTCGCCGAGCTGCGCCGCGTAGCTCCCGTTTGGTGGAACCGAACACCGCATGGAGTCGCCGGGTTCGATGACGATGGCTTCTGGGTGGTGACAAAACATAAAGATGTTAAAGAGGTTTCGATACGCAGCGATGTGTTCTCGAGCGAGGCGAATACATCACTCCCACGCTATCCGGCCACCGCTGCGCGCGAGATGATCGAGGCCTCCTCGCATGTGGTCATGCTTTATATGGACCCGCCACGGCACACCCGGCTGAGGCAGATCATCAGTAAGGGCTTCACCCCTCGTGCGATCGGCAGACTGAGAGAAGAGCTGAACGATCGCGCCCAGGCGATCGCGAAGGCGGCGGCGCAGACACAGCATGGAGATTTCGTCGAACACGTGGCGTGCGAGCTGCCGCTGCAGGCCCTTGCGGGTCTGCTGGGCACGCCTCAGGAGGAGCGGGAAAAGCTCTTTCACTGGTCCAACATGCTCGTGGGGTCGGAAGAGTCCGAAGAGGATGCGCAGACTGCGCGTGTCGAACTGCTGACGTACGCCATGCAAATGGCGGCGAGCAAAATTGCCGAGCCGGGTGATGACATCTGCACGGCGCTGGTGAATGCCGATGTGGACGGGCAGAAACTCTCCGAGGACGAGTTCGGGTTCTTTGTCATGATGCTGGCGGTGGCAGGCAATGAGACTACGCGCAACTCGATCACACACGGCATGCGAGCGTTCACTCAATTCCCGGAGCAGTGGGAGCTGTACAAGAAGGAACGTCCCGAGACGGCCGCCGATGAAATCGTACGGTGGGCGACTCCGGTCACGTCCTTTCAGCGGACAGCGTTGCAGGACACCGAACTTGGTGATGTACAGATCAAGAAGGGGCAGCGCGTGGTCATGATGTACCGCAGCGCCAACTTCGATGAAGACGTCTTTCCGGATCCGTTCATCTTCGACATCATGCGAACCCCGAACCCGCACGTCGGCTTCGGCGGTACCGGCGAGCACTATTGTGTCGGTGCCAATCTGGCGCGCATGACCATCAACCTCATGTTCAACGCCATCGCAGACTACCTGCCTGATCTCGCCTCTGCCGGGGAACCGGAGCGGCTGCGGTCGGGATGGCTCAACGGTGTCAAACACTGGGAGGTCGACTTCTGCCCGGCGGGATTCGGGCGGGCCAGCTGACGAAAAAGCCCCCGACACGGTGGTGTCGGGGGCTTTCGCGAAGGTGCTAAATCCGCTCGATGATGGTGCCGGTGGACAGTGCGCCGCCAGCGCACATGGTGATCAAAGCCGTTGACTTGTTGGTCCGTTCGAGCTCGTAGAGCGCCGTGGTGATCAGGCGGGCACCGGTGCTGCCCACCGGGTGGCCCAGGGCGATCGCGCCACCATTGACGTTCACGCGGTCGAAGTCCGGCTTGTGTACGGAGGCCCAGGACAGCACCACCGAGGCAAAGGCCTCATTGATCTCGACAACATCGATATCGCCGATCTTCATGCCGGCACGGTCCAGCACGCGCTGTGTCGACTGCACCGGGCCGTCCAGGTGGTAATAGGGCTCGGCGCCGACGAGGGCCTGCGACACGATGCGGGCGCGGGGCTTCAGGCCCAGGGCGCGGGCCTTGTCCTCGTCCATGAGAAGCACCGCGGCGGCACCGTCGGAAATCTGCGAAGAGGTACCGGCTGTGTGAATACCTTCCGGTATAACGGGTTTCAGGTTTCCCAGGGACTCCAGGGTGGTGTCGCGCAGCCCCTGATCCTTGCTGATGGTCAAGGTCTCGCCGGTGAGATTGCCTTCCTTGTCCACCTCAGGGGCGTCCAGCGCGGTGATCTCACGATCGAAGCGGCCCTCGGCCCAGGCCTGCTTGGCCAGTGTCTGCGAACGCACCCCGAGACCGTCCACATCGGCGCGAGTGATTCCGCGGCGCTTGGCAATCCGCTCGGCGGCCTCGAACTGGTTGGGCATATCGATATCCCACGAGGCGGGGCGCGGGATGCCGGTGCCGCCGACGTTGGCGCCGAGTGGGACGCGGCTCATCGATTCGATACCGCAGGCGATGCCGGTGTCGATGGCACCGGAGTAGATCAGGCCGGCGATGAGGTGGTTCGCCTGCTGGGCGCTGCCGCACTGGCAGTCGATGGTGGTTGCGCCGGTGGCCTCGGGCAGCCCGGCGTGCAGCCATGCCTGCCGGGTGATGTGCCCGCCCTGCTCACCGAACTGGGTCACACAGCCACCGATGACCTGCTCGACCTCGTGGGGATCGAGACCGGCACGGGCGATCACCGACTTCTGGATGCTGCCGAGAAGCTCGGCGGGATGCAGCCCCGCGAGCCATCCACCGCGTTTGCCGATGGCACTACGCGTCGCTTCGACGATGACCGGATTACCCATGGAGCTGCTCCTTTGCGCTCTGAACGTTGACTTCACGGTAGAACACGTTCCAGTCTGTAAGCAATGAGAACGTGTTCTCCCCCCATGCACCACGTTTTGTCTGCGCTGATCGTGTGCTTCAATGGGGCTAGAGAGTGTCGTATCTCACTCGGCCCTCACTAGATGCTCTAACAAGATCGTCCCAGAATGACGCCCCGAAAGGCCATAGGAGTTCAACGTGGTGCACCCCAGCCTTCCCGCCGGATTCGACTTCACCGACCCGGAGGTCTACGCAGAACGGCTCCCGATCGAGGAGCTCAAGGAGCTACGGAAGACGGCTCCCATTTGGTGGCAGGAGCAGCCCGACGGCATCGGCGGCTTCAATGACGGCGGGTATTGGGTCGTCTCCAAGCACAAGGACGTCAAGGAGGTGTCCCTGCGTAGCGATGTCTTCTCCAGCTGGGAGAACACCGCCATCCCGCGATTCCAGGACGACATCACCCGCGAGGCCATCGAGCTGCAGCGCTACGTCATGCTCAACATGGACGCCCCGCATCACACGCGGCTGCGCAAGATCATCTCCCGCGGTTTCACGCCGCGCGCGATTGGTCGGCTGCGCGACGAGCTGAACGAGCGCGCTCAACAGATCGCGAAGAACGCGGCGGCGAGCGGCAGCGGTGACTTCGTTGAGCAGGTGTCCTGCGAGTTGCCGCTGCAGGCGATTGCCGGTCTACTCGGGGTGCCCATCGAGGATCGGGGCAAGCTCTTCAACTGGTCCAACGAGATGACTTCGTACGACGACCCCGAGTTCTCGCACATCGATCCGGCGGCGTCGTCGATGGAGATCCTGGCCTACTCGATGGAGATGGCGAAGCAGAAGTCCGAGAATCCCGGCGAGGACATCGTGACCACGCTCATCAACGCCGAGGTCGAGGGCGAAGGCAAGCTCTCCGATGACGAGTTCGGCTTCTTCGTGATCATGCTCGCGGTGGCAGGTAACGAGACCTCACGCAACTCGATCACCCAGGGCATGATGGCGTTCACTCAGTTTCCGGAGCAGTGGGAGCTGTACAAGAAGGAGCGTCCGGAGACCGCGGCCGATGAAATTGTCCGCTGGGCGACCCCCGTCACGTCTTTCCAGCGGACTGCGCTGGAGGACACCGAGCTCGGTGGCGTGCAGATCAAGAAGGGGCAGCGCGTGGTCATGATGTACCGCAGCGCCAACTTCGACGAAGAGGTCTTCGAGGATCCATTCAGCTTCAACGTCATGCGCAACCCCAACCCGCACATGGGATTCGGTGGTAGCGGTGCGCATTTCTGCATCGGCGCGAACCTGGCCCGGCTGACCATCAACCTGATGTTCAACGCCATCGCCGATCACATGCCGAACCTGGCTCCGGCCGGCGATCCGAAGCGGCTGCAGTCCGGCTGGCTCAACGGCATCAAGCACTGGCAGGTTGACTTCAACGGCGCCAGCGGTTGCCCGGTTCTGCATTAATTAATCAAAAGGACACGCACGCTATGGATTTCGCTTTCGCAGAGGAGCAGCAGGCTGTCTCCGATGTGGTCGAAGCGGTGCTCGCCGATCGTGAGTTCATCGGTGTGGTGCCCGCGGTCGGATACGACGAGGGATTGTGGCAGTCGCTGGCTGGTAATGGTGTCCTGAACCTCGCCCTTCCCGACCGGCTGGGTGGTGACGGACTGGGGCTGTCCGAGGTGTCGGTGGCGTTGCGGGTGCTCGGGAAGCACGGTGCGTTGACGCCGGCGCTGGCGACGCTCGGATTCGGCGTGGTTCCCCTGGTGGAGCTGGCCTCTGCGGAGCAGCAGGACAGATTCCTCGAGGGCGTCGGCTCCGGCGGAATACTCACCGCGGCTCTCGATGAGCCCGGGTCCGCGTTACCTTCGTCGCCCTCGGTTTCTGCCGTACGTGATGGGTCCTCACTGCTGTTGAACGGCCGCAAGATCGGCGTTCTGCATGCGGCCGAGGCGAATTGGATACTTGTCACCACCGACAACGGCGTCGTTGTGGTGGCACCCAATACTCCGGGCGTCACGATCGCCCGGACACCGACCGCCAGTAAGGCCGCCGAGTACGCGGTGACATTCGCCGACGCGTCGGTACCCGATTCGGATGTGTTGACCGGATCTGTTGAGCGAGTGAACCAGCTTGCCCTGGCGGTGATCGGCTCCTACGCGGACGGATTGGTTTCCGGCGCCCTGCGTCTGACGGCCGATCATGTGTCGAATCGGGTGCAGTTCGGCAAGCCGTTGGCCACCTTCCAGGCGGTTTCGCAGCAACTGGCGGACGTGTACGTAGTTTCACGGACGCTGAACCTCGGTGTCACCTCTGCGGTGTGGCGTCTCTCGGCGGGTCTTGATGCGACCGAGGATCTGGACATCGTCGCGTTCTGGCTAGCCTCGGAGGCGCAGCGCGTCATGCAGATCTGCCACCACCTCCATGGCGGTCTCGGCGTCGACATCACGTATCCGATGAACCGTTACTACTCGACCATCAAGGACCTGAGCCGCCTGGTCGGCGGGTCCTCCGAGCGCTTGGACGTTCTCGCCGCGGCGCAGGTTTAGGAGCCAGGGATGTTGATTGACCTCACGCCGGAACAGGCGAAGTTGCAAAGCGATCTGCGACAGTACTTCTCGAACCTCGTGACCGCCGATGAGACCCGCGGCATGATGGTTGATCGACACAGCTCGTCCTATGAGGCCGTTGTGCGCCGGATGGGCCAGGATGGCTGGCTCGGTGTCGGATGGCCCAAGGAGTACGGCGGGCATGGATTCGGTCCGCTGGAGCAGCAGATCTTCATGAATGAGGTCATTCGTGCCGACGTGCCGATGCCCCTGGTGACGCTGCAGACCGTCGGCCCGACCCTGCAGAAGTACGGCACCGAAGAACAGAAGAAGAAGTTTCTGCCCGGAATCCTGGCCGGTGAAATCCATTTCGCGATTGGGTATACCGAACCGGAGGCCGGCACGGACTTGGCGTCCCTGCGTACCACCGCGGTGCGCGACGGCGACCACTACATCGTGAACGGGCAGAAGATCTTCACCACCGGTGCGCACCAGGCCCAATACATCTGGCTGGCCTGCCGCACCGACCCAAGTGCCCCCAAGCACAAGGGCATCTCGATTCTGATTGTCGACACCAAGGATCCCGGCTACTCCTGGACGCCCATCATCACCAATGACGGCGCGCACCACACCAACGCCACCTACTACTCCGATGTGCGGGTTCCGGTGGACATGCTGGTGGGCGAGGAGAACCTGGGCTGGAAACTCATCACCACCCAGCTGAATCACGAGCGGGTTTCGCTTGGCCCATCCGGTCGGATCGCGGGCATGTATGACCGCGTCTATGAGTGGGCCGCCAAGCCGGGACCCGATGGTGTGGCGCCACTGTCACATGAGGATGTGCGTCGAGTCCTGGGCGAGATGAAGGCCGTATGGCGGCTCAACGAGCTGCTCAACTGGCAGGTGGCCTCGTCGGGCGACGACATCAGCATGGCCGACGCTGCTGCGACAAAAATCCTTGCCACCGAATGGATTCAGAAGCTCGGCCGACTCAGTGAGGGCGCCGTGGGCCGCTATGGCGATCCCGCCGACGCGAACACCGCCGAGACGCTTGAGTGGCTTGACGCACAGACCAAGCGCCACCTGGTGATCACCTTCGGTGGCGGTGTGAACGAGGTGATGCGCGAGATGGTGTCGACGGCGGGACTGGGCACGCCCAGGGTTCCGCGGTGACGAGCGACTTGCGCGAAGAACGGATAGATATGAGCGTGGTGGATATCCAGGAAGGCTTCTCCAAGATCAAGGCCGATGGCCCCAGCGCCCCGCGCTTGGCGCGGGATCCGGTGAACCAGGCCATGATTAACAACTGGGTCGAAGCGATGGGTGACCGCAACCCCATCTATGTCGACGAGGAGGCCGCCCGCGGCGCGGGTCATCCCGGCATCGTCGCGCCGCCGGCCATGGCACAGGTGTGGACCATGGCCGGGTTGTACGGCGAGCGCTCCGGAGACGACCCGCTGGGCCGGGTGATGGAGCTCCTGGATGCGGCGGGCTACGAGTCGGTGGTCGCCACCAACTATGAGCAGATCTATCACCGTTATCTACAGCTGGGCGAGCAGGTCACCACCACCAACGAAGTCACTGAGGTCTTCGGGCCGAAGCAGACAGCGCTCGGTGAGAGCTGGTTCATCAATATCCACGCCGAGTGGCATGTGGGTGATGAACTTGTCAATGAAATGAACTGGCGCATCATGAAGTTCCGGCCGGGTGCCAAAAAGTCCGCCAACGTACCGGAGGATCTCGATCCGTCGAAACTGATGCGTCCGTCCTGGTCGCGCGATAGCGCGTACTTCTGGGAGGGCATCGCGGCGCACGAGCTGCGGCTGCAGGAGCGCCCCGACGGTTCGTTGCAGCATCCGCCGGTGCCCGCGGTGTGGCAGGACAAAGACGCTGCGATCGCGTATCGGGTGGCTAGCGGCCGGGGGACCGTGTACAGCTACGTGGTGCATCACGCTCCTCAGGTGCCCGGTCGCACATTGCCTTTCGTGATCGCGCTGGTGGAACTCGACGAGGGTGTTCGGATGCTGGGCGAGCTTCGAGGGGTGTCGCCCGACGATGTTCAGATCGGATTGCCGGTTCAGGTGACGTATCTGGACTTTCCGGCCGAGGGCGAGAGCCCGGCGTGGACTCTGTACGCATGGGAGGCGGCGTGACTACCGTGGGCGAGAAGCTGCCCGAGCTGAAACTCGAAGGCACCCCGACGTTCATTGTGTCGACCGCGCTGGCGACGCGTGACTTCCAGGATGTGCATCACGACCGAGACCTGGCTCAGGCCAAGGGATCCAAGGACATCTTCATCAACATCCTGTCCGACACTGGCCTGGTCGAGCGGTTCGTCACGGATTGGGCCGGTCCTTCCGCGCGCGTGAAATCGATTTCGTTGCGCCTGGGTGTGCCGTGGTACGCCTACGACACCACTGTGTTCACCGGTGAGGTGACCGCCGTCGAGGACGGTGTGGTGGAAGTGGATGTGGTGGGCAACAACAGCCTTGGCGCGCACGTCACTGCCAAGGTCAAGCTGACGATCGGAGCAAGCGCGTGAGCTTGTCGGGTAAGGCCCATATCGCCGGTATCGGTGCCACCGATTTCTCGAAGAAGTCGGGCCGATCCGAGCTGAGGCTGGCGGCCGAGGCGGTGCTCGACGCGCTCGACGACGCGGGTCTGTCACCGTCGGACGTCGACGGCCTGGTGACCTTTACGATGGACTCCAACCTGGAGACCGCGGTCGCGCGTTCGACGGGTATCGGTGAGCTGAAGTTCTTCAGCCAGATCGGTTACGGCGGCGGGGCCGCGGCCGCAACGGTGCAGCAGGCCGCGTTGGCGGTTGCCGCAGGTGTCGCGGAAGTCGTTGTCGCATATCGGGCATTCAACGAGCGCTCGGAGTTCCGGTTCGGTCAGGTGATGACCGGACTGAGCTCGACCGCCGACTCGCGGGGCGTGGAGTACAGCTGGTCATACCCGCATGGGCTGAGTACGCCTGCGGCCTCGGTGGCGATGATCGCTCGGCGATACATGCACGAATACGGTGCCACGAGTGCCGATTTCGGCGCGGTATCGGTGGCGGATCGCAAGCATGCGGCCACCAACCCGAAGGCATTTTTCTACGGCAAGCCGATCACCATTGAGGACCACCAGAATTCGCGGATGATCGCCGACCCGGTGCGGTTGCTGGACTGCTGCCAGGAGAGCGATGGCGGAGTGGCGATCGTGGTCACCACGCCGGAGCGGGCGAAGGATCTCAAGAACCGACCGGTGGTGATCGAGGCTGCCGCTCAGGGTTCCGGTGAGGACCAGTTCACCATGTACTCGTATTACCGCGATGAGCTCGGACTACCCGAGATGGGGTTGGTCGGGCGGCAGCTGTGGAGTCAATCAGGCTTGACCCCCAACGATATTCAGACCGCGATCCTGTATGACCACTTCACCCCGTACACGCTGCTGCAGCTCGAAGAGCTGGGCTTCTGTGGTAAGGGCGAGGCCAAGGACTTCATCGCCAACGGAGCCATCGAGCTAGGGGGCAAGCTGCCGATCAACACGCATGGTGGTCAGCTCGGCGAGGCCTACATTCACGGTATGAACGGCATCGCCGAGGGTGTTCGCCAGTTGCGCGGTACGTCGGTCAACCAGGTGCCGAATGTTGAGCACGTCCTCGTCACCGCCGGTACCGGCGTGCCGACATCCGGCCTCATCCTGGGGTAGTCGACTCAGCTCAGGAATCTGGCTATGCCCTGGGCGATAGCCGCCGCCAGACGGGCTTGGCCATCCGAGCTGGACAGCATCGCGGCGTCGTCGCTGTTCTTCATGTTTCCGCACTCGATGAGGATTGCCGGGTACTGGGCCAGGTTTAGCCCGGCCAGGTCGGAACGCCCATAGAGACCGTCATTTCCACGGTATGTCGATGGCTGGAATCCGGAGGCCTTCAGCTGATCGCGCATGGTGCTGGCCAGGCGCAGCGACGGGCCGCCCTGCGCTTCGTTGATCGGCGGATTCGAGTAGTTGACGTGAAATCCCCGGCCGTCCCGGGGGCCGCCATCGGCGTGAATGCTGACAATCGCATCGGGCTTGAAGGAGTTACCGGTCGCGGCACGCTGGTCGATGCATGGTCCGAGTGCGTTGTCGTTGCCGCGGGAGAGCGCGGTGCGCACACCGGCCCCGGTAAGGGCCTGGCGGATGTGTAACACCACATTCCAGTTGAAGGTGTGCTCGGGAAAGCCCGCATCGGTTGCGGTGCCGCTGGTCTGGCACTCCTTGGTGCGCCCCCGGCCGTCACTGACCTGCCGGGTGATCGAGCCGTCGTTGGCGCCGTTGTGGCCGGGGTCGAGGAAGACGATCTTGCCGGCGATGGGAGATTGGGCATGAGCCAGGGCGGCGGTGGAGAGCATGGCCGGCATGCTCAACAGGACGGGCACGCTCGAGGCGTACTTGAGGACATCGCGTCGCGAGAGGCAGCGGGACCGCTTGGCGGGACCGCACGGGGAGGTCTGCACGCGGGAAAAGTAAGCCCCGAACCTGGGGTATGGGGTTCGGACATGTGCCTCGGTTGAATTGTGACCGAGACGAGACCGTATCGCAGTCACAGCTTTCTGACAGAAACCCCGGCGATGCTTGGCCGATGATCTATCGGGAGGCCTCGACCGCGGCGGGCGTGCTGACCCGCCTGCGCGCGGACCTCGCCGAGACCTTTCGGCCGCCACGGCGATGGCTCGAGGGATTGGCGCTGAACCTCGCGCTGTCGATCGTCTATTTGATCATCTGGCAGCCGATCACCGAACGCGGACGCAAGCGCGACTGGGCGCTGCTCGTCGGGACCTACTTCGCGATGTTCATCTTTGCCGACGTGTCCGTCACCAACATGCTCGGTCTGGATGCCGATCGAGTCAGGCATGCGCTGCGCGGTCATCGGTCGCTTCTCCATGTCTTGCTGGTCAAGAACCTCGCACTGTTTCTCGTCGCCGGACTACCGACACTCGTGCTGACAGCTTTCCTGACCATCCACCGGCAGCAGGCAACCCAGACCGCGATCACGGTGCCCGATGTCGCCGTGCACATCGTCAGCTGGCTGGGCCTGGGCAATCTGGTATCGGTGCTGCTGCCCATGGTGGCTCGGCCGCTGCGTGAGCGTTGGCGGCAACGGCGCGACCTGTGGGTCACCACGCGATGGCTTGTCTATCTGGCCCTGCCGTATGGCGTCTACTACCTCGTGGCACCGGTAGGAGGTATCCCACGAGCCATATTCGGGCGCAACGTCTTCCATTCCATGCCGCTTACCGAGCGGTCCCTTATGGAGCTCGGCTTGGGTATCGCGATCTGGAGCATCGGCACCGCGCTTGCGCTGGGTGTGAACCGCTACCGCGGAATACGGTGGTATTAGCCGGTCGGGCTATGCGTAGGTGAGCTCCACGTCGGCCAGTGCCGGGGCGTCCTCGCGCTCGGCCACGACTGCAGAGATCAGCAGCTTGCCGTCTTCCTTCCAGATGCGGGTCTTGAGCGTCTCGCCGGGGAACACCACACCCGCGAACTTCGCGGCATACGACGTCACTCGCGAGGCATCCCCGTCGAGCGCGGCGTCCACCGCCGCCTTACACACCACGCCGTAGCTGCACAGTCCGTGCAGGATCGGACGCGGGAACCCTGCCGCCGCCGCGAACGCGGGGTCGGAGTGCAGCGGGTTGCGGTCTCCGCAGAGCCGGTACAGCAGCGCCTGCTGCGGCAGGATGTGCGTCGACACTTCCAGATCGGCGGGCCGGGACGGAGTCTCTCCTGCTGAGGACGGCCCACGCTCTCCGCCGAAGCCGCCCTCGCCGCGCGCGAAAATCGACCGGCGGATCGTCCAGAGAGGCCCTTGATCATCGGAAGTTGTTGTCTCCGTGACGATAACGGCGGCCTTGCCCTTGTCCCAGATCTCCACGATCTTGCCCTCGGAGCGGGCGGAGCCCGACGGCGGCAGCGGCCGGTGCGCGGTTACCTGCTCGGTACCGTGCAGGATCTTGGCCAGGTCGATCTCGATACCCGGGAACGACACCTTGGGAGGCTCCACCGCGTGGAAACCGGAGGCCACGGTCGCAAACGTCGGCAACACCTGCGGGGTCTTGTCCTGCAGGTAGCGCAGTTCGGTCTCGCTCACTGGATCGGAACCAGCTCCGATCGCCAGGTGATACAGCTGCACATCGGAGGCGGTCCACGAGAATTCGGCGGGTTCGACGGCAGCACCCAGGGCGATATCGACGTTGATAGGCATGAGCCTGACCCTACTTCCCGGCGATATCGAGCGCGGCGAGGTAACCCCATGTCATGGCGGGGCCAATGGTGGCGCCGGGGCCGGCGTACGTGTGACCCATCACCGGGGTGCTGACATTGCCTGCGGCGTAGAGACCTTCGATGATGCTGTTGTCATCACGCAGCACCCGGCCCTGCACGTCGGTGCGCACGCCACCCTTGGTACCCAGGTCGCCGGGAACCATCTTGGCCGCGTAGAAGGGGCCCTTCTTGAGCTCACCCAGATTTGGGTTCGGCTTGTTGGTGGGGTCGCCGTAGTAGCGGTCGTAGGCACTCTTACCTCGGCCGAAGTCCTCGTCGGTACCACTGCGGGCGAAGCCATTGAACCGTTCGACGGTCTGTGTCAACGCCTCCACGGGGAGGTTCGTGAGTTCTGCCAACCCCTCGATGGTGTCGGCCTTGACGATGACGCCCGACTCGATCCACTTGCTCGGAATCTTTTGTCCCGGCTGCAATCCGGCGAAGATGTACCGGTTGCGGTATTCCTGGTCGAAGAGCAGCCATGCGGGCAGGTTCTCGCCCGGACCGGGGCCCTGGCCGTACTCGCCGCCATACATGCGATGGGTGGCCTCCACGTAGGGCAGTGATTCGTTCATGAATCGCCTACCGGACGCGTTGACGATGATCGACCCGGGGGAGTTGCGCTCGGACAGCGCGAACCACGGCCGGCCCACCAGCGGAACAGTTGGGCCCCACCACGAGTCCTCCATGAACTCCAGTGCGGCACCCAATTTTTCGGCTGCCAGGATGCCGTCGCCGGTATTGGCCTTGGCGCCGACGGTCCAGTCGGCGGTGATGGGGGCGCGCTGGTACTTCACGCGCATCTGCTCGTTGTGCTCGAATCCGCCGGAGGCCAGGATGACGCCCTTACGCGCCTTGATGACCGTCGGCTCGGAAGCCTCCGCAGCGCCCGTCTCACGTACGTAGACGCCCTTGACGGTGCCGTTCTCGATGTACAGATCGGTCAGCGCGGTGTTGAGCTTCACCGGAACCCCGGCGTCGCGCAGCCCGATGCGCAGCGCGGCCGACAGCGCCCGCCCCATGCCGACGAGCTTCTTGCCGGTGCCCTGCGCCCAGAAGGTGCGTACGCCCACGCGCAGGCTGCGCAGCACACCGCGCGGGTGGCGCTTGAGCTGGTTCAGCCGCACGTAATCCTGCTGGCGCACGACGACATTCAGCGGAACCTTGCCGTACGGCGGCTCCAGGTTGGGCAGCTCGTCGCCAAGCTTCTTGGCATCGAACGGCTTGGGCTCCACCGAGCGACCGGCCGAGCGTCCGCCCGGGGCCTCGGGGTAGTAGTCGGAGTAGTTGGGCACCCAGTCGAGCTTCAGCGGAGAGTTCGCCAACACGAACGAGAGCATCTCCGGGCCGCGATCCAGGTAGGTGTCGATCTTCTCGCGCGGGACGACGTCACCGATGATGGTGTAGAGGTACTCGCGGGCCGCCTCGGGGGTGTCGGTCTGCCGGGCCTTCTTGAGCACCTCGTTGTTGGGGATCCAGACGCCGCCACCGGAACGGGCGGTCGATCCGCCGAAGTGGGGGGCCTTCTCGATCAGTACGGTGCTCAGCCCGTTGTGTGCCGCGGTGAGCGCCGCAACCATGCCGGCGCCACCACTCCCGACGACGACGACGTCGTACTCCTGCTCAGTCATGTAGAACACGTTATAGAATTGAGGCGGCCCGGCGCTACCGGCGCTGGCCTGTGGTTTCACCGTCCGGACACTTTGATGTTGCGGTGAAAACAGAAACTTGTTGCTGTTTTGGCGATATGACGGTGAGGGAGGCCCAGTGCCGGGTGATGTCGAGGTGCCCGCGGTGCCTTCCCCAGATGTCGTCATCGTCGGATACGGGGTGGCGGGGGCGTCGGCCGCGCTGGCGGCGCTGGAGCGCGGGGCATCCGTGACGATTCTGGAGCGATTCGACGGCGGCGGAGCTTCGGCCATTTCAGGGGGTATTTACTACGCCGGTGGCGGCACCAACATCCAGCGCGACGCGGGCGTCGAGGACACTCCGGAGCTGATGCTGGAGTATCTGCAGCTTGAGGTCGGGGACGCGGTCAAACCCGAGACGCTGCAGAAATTCGTCGACGGCAGCGTGGACACTCTGGATTGGCTGCAAGGTTACGGAGTTCCGTTCGAAGGTTCGCTGGCTCCGTTCAAGACTTCGTACCCCACCAACGACTACTACCTCTACTTTTCCGGTAGCGAATCCTCTGGCATGGCGCGTGCCGTCACCACGCCCCGTCAGCGCGGGCATCGAGCGTTTGGGCGGGGTGTGTCCGGCAAGGCGTTGTTTGCGCCATTGGCGGCCTCCGCGGAGCGTTTGGGTGCCGACGTATGGCGGCAAACCCGGGTCACCGGGCTGATCGTCGAGGACGGTCGCGTGGTCGGGGTGCGCGGGGTGACGCTGAAGGACGCGCCCACGTGGGTGCAGCGCGCGTATTCACGGCTCACGCGTTATGCGACCAAGCCGGGCATCTACTACCCGCCGATGCGAAAGGTGTTGGAGGGGCCCGCCTATGCGTTGGAGCGCCGGTTCGCCACGCCCTTCGAGATCCGCGCCAACGACGGGGTGATTCTGTCTTCCGGTGGGTTCATCGCCAATCGCGAGCTGGTTGAGCGGTATGCCCCGGCGTACCGGGACGGGTTGCAGCTGGGCACTGCCGGTGACGACGGCACCGCGTTGACGCTCGCGGAACCATTGAATGCGGCCACGGGGCACCTCGATGAGATCTCGGCGTGGCGTTTTATCGTGCCGCCCGCCGCATTCCTGGGCTCGTTGTTGGTGGATGCCAAGGGCCAGCGGATGGTTGACGAATCGCGATATGGCGCCGCGCTGGGTAAGGCGATTGTGCAGAAGGCCGGCGGGGTTGGGTATCTGGTGGCGGACAGGGCGTTGGTGAAGCGGGCCCGTCAGCAGCTGGGTTCGCAGACGCTGTGGTTTCAGCGGATACAGGCAGAAGCGTTTCTCAACGTGGGGCGCAAGAGGGCCGGATCCATCGCGGCGTTGGCAGCCAAGGCGGGTATCGATCCGGAACTGTTGGCGCGCACCGTGTCCGAACACAATCGGGCCATCGCGGACGGCACCCCGGACCCGTTCGGGAAGCCCGACGACATCCGAGTCCCCATTGAGCAGGGACCGTTCTTCCTGTTCAACGTATCGATCAAGACCAACATGCTGAATCCGTGTCCCATGCTGACTCTTGGCGGGCTGGTCGTTGACGAGGAGACTGGTGCCGTGCAGACCACATCCGGCGCGGCGATTCCGGGGCTCTATGCCGCCGGGCGCGCGGCGGTGGGTATCTGCTCCAATTCGTATGTGAGCGGATTGTCCTTGGCCGACTGCGTCTTCTCCGGGCGCCGGGCTGGGACCGAGACTGGGAGACACATAGATGCTTAGTTCTGAAGTTCGCGACGCCATCGCCGCTGATCTGGCAGAGGCCGAGCGAACCCGGGTGGCCATCGCGCCGCCCACCGACACGTACCCGGATTTCGGTGTGGTCGACGCCTATGAGATCCAGCTCATGAACATTCGCTCCCGCCTAGCGGACGGAGCCAAGGTCGTGGGGCACAAGGTGGGCCTATCGTCCGAGGCGATGCAGAAGATGATGGGTGTCCACGAGCCGGACTACGGGCATCTGTTGGCCGATATGGAGCTGTTCGAGGATGTCGCGGCTTCGGCGTCCAAGTTCCTGTTCCCGCGGGTGGAGGTGGAGGTCGGATTCATCCTGGCCGCCGACCTGCCGGGTGAGGACTGCACCGAGGATGATGTGCTGGCGGCCACGGCGGCGTACGTGCCATCCATCGAGGTGGTGGACAGCCGGATCACGAACTGGCAGATCAAGATCTGCGACACCATCGCCGATAATGCGTCCTCCGCCGGGTTCGTCATTGGCAAGCAACGCGTTTCACCGAAGGACATCGACATCAAGTCGATCGACGCGGTGCTGACCTGCAACGGCGAGAAGTTGGCCGAGGGTAGAAGCGATGCGGTGCTGGGTAATCCGGTGACCTCGGTGGCGTGGCTGGCACGCAAGGTGGCCTCGTTCGGGGTTCGTCTGCGGGCCGGAGATGTGGTGCTGCCGGGTTCGTGCACACGCGCGTTTGACGCGCATCCGGGGGATGAGTTTTTGGCCGAGTTCGCCGGACTTGGTTCGGTCCGACTGGCTTTCGAGTAGAGGAGAATTGTGAGCAAGGCATCTGTAGCGATCGTCGGTTCGGGAAACATCAGCACCGATCTGCTGTACAAATTGCAGCGGTCCGAGTGGCTGGAGCCACGATGGATGATCGGCATCGATCCCGAGTCCGAAGGCCTCAAGCGCGCCCGCGGCTTCGGCCTGGAAACCTCGCATGAGGGTGTGGACTGGCTGCTGGCGCAGGACGAGAAGCCCGATCTGGTGTTCGAGGCGACGTCGGCGTACGTGCACAAGGCCGCCGCACCGCGGTACGCGGAGGCTGGGATCCGGGCGATCGATCTGACGCCTGCCGCGGTGGGCCCGGCCGTGGTGCCGCCCGCGAATCTGCGTGCGCACCTCGATGCCCCGAACGTCAACATGATCACCTGTGGTGGCCAGGCGACGATTCCGATCGTTTATGCGGTGTCGCGCGTGGTCGAGGTGCCTTACGCGGAAATTGTCGCCTCCGTAGCGTCTGTCTCGGCGGGGCCGGGCACGCGTGCCAACATCGATGAGTTCACCAAGACAACCTCCCGGGGTGTGGAGGTGATCGGCGGCGCCAAGCGCGGCAAGGCCATCATCATCCTGAACCCGGCCGACCCGCCGATGATCATGCGCGACACCATCTTCTGCGCGATTCCGGAGGACGCGGACCGGGACGCGATCGCGGCGTCGATCCACGATGTGGTGAGCCAGGTGCAGCAGTACGTGCCCGGGTACCGGCTGCTCAACGAGCCACAGTTCGACGAGCCGTCGGTGGTCAACGGTGGCAACCACGTCGTCACCACCTTCGTCGAGGTGGAGGGTGCCGGTGACTTCCTGCCGCCGTATGCCGGGAACCTGGACATCATGACCGCGGCCGCGACCAAGGTCGGCGAGGAAATCGCCAAAGAACTTCTATCAGCGAAGGTTTCGTAATAATGGGCTCGGACACCAGCACTCAGCTTTTGGGCACCGACGGCATCTTCTTCGACGCCGCATGGGATGTGCGGATCACCGACACGTCGTTGCGTGACGGCTCGCACCACAAGCGGCACCAGTTCACCGCCGATGAGGTGCGGGCGATCGTCGCAGCCCTTGACGGTGCCGGTGTGCCGGTCATCGAGGTGACGCACGGCGACGGTCTTGGCGGATCGTCGTTCAACTACGGGTTCTCTAAAACCCCCGAGCAGGAATTGATCAAGCTCGCCGCGGAGACCGCGACGAACGCCAAGATCGCCTTCCTGATGCTGCCGGGTGTGGGCACCAAGGAAGACATCATCGAGGCGCAGGGCAACGGTGGATCCATCTGCCGCATCGCCACCCACTGCACCGAGGCCGACGTGTCTCTTCAGCACTTCGGGCTCGCGCGTGAGCGAGGGCTGGAAACTGTTGGTTTCCTCATGATGTCGCACACCATCTCGCCGGAGAAGCTGGCCAAGCAGGCCCGGATCATGGCCGACGCCGGATGCCAGTGTGTGTACGTGGTCGACTCTGCGGGCGCTCTGGTTCTCGACGGTGTGGCGGACCGTGTGGCCGCAGTCGTGGCCGAGCTCGGTAACGACGCTCAAGTTGGTTTTCATGGGCATGAGAACCTGGGGCTCGGTGTCGCCAACTCGATCGAGGCGGTGCGTGCCGGTGCCAAGCAGATCGATGGCAGTACAAGGCGTTTCGGAGCCGGCGCCGGTAACGCTCCGGTTGAGGCATTGATCGGTGTTTTCGACAAGATCGGTGTGAAGACCGGTATCGACTTCTTCGAAATCGCTGATGCCGCCGAAGAGGTTGTGGCGCCCGCGATGCCGACCGAGTGCCTGCTGGACCGCAATGCGCTGATCA
Source organism: Mycobacteroides salmoniphilum (assembly GCF_004924335.1). Taxonomy (NCBI): domain Bacteria; kingdom Bacillati; phylum Actinomycetota; class Actinomycetes; order Mycobacteriales; family Mycobacteriaceae; genus Mycobacteroides; species Mycobacteroides salmoniphilum. The sequence goes on from NZ_CP024633.1 coordinate 536,399, forward strand.
TGGGCTACAGCGGGGTCTACTCCAGCTTCCTCAAGCACGCCATCCGGCAGGGCGAGCGGTACGGGGTGCCCGCGCACCAGCTGCTACACCGTGCCGGTCAGCGCAAGCTCATCGGTGGGCAGGAGGATCAGCTCATCGATATCGCGCTGGAGATCCAGCGGGAAAACGCGGCGAAGGGGTAGTCGGGGCTCCCCATAGTCAGTCTGCAGCGGCCGTGACCGCGCCGTCGTTCGCGCGGGGGCACTTGGGTGTCGATCATGTGCTTGACGCATCCCGACGGGGGTGGTTTCACGGGTTCTCGTCCAATAACCACAGGCTCCCGCTCGACAGCAGGCGCTCGGTGCCGTGCGGCGCCCGCACGTGCTTGCGGTGGCTTAGCCAGTACGCGCTAGTCGATCGCCAGACTCACCGGCAGGCCCTGCTCAGTGGTTACCACCGAGACCGAGCCGATGGGAGATCGCATCGAACGCTGCGAGGATATCGGCATCTCGCTTAAGCTGCTGGTTGAGCGCGGGGGCTTATTTGGTTGGGTAACCAGTCTTGGTACCCATGGACTAGCTACTGAGTACGATCGAACTCTACGACCATTTGGCGATTGAGGAAGGGAGAGGGGGACGTTGCCCAAGCAGGATCGTGGTGCACCGGCCCGTCCTCCGTGGCTGCCCGAAGAAGACGAACAACGTGGGTTTCTCCGTTCGTTGAGGCCCAAGAAGCGCAGCGCGGACGATCCTGAGTCTAACGAGGACTCGTTAACCCACGAGACCGGGCACACCTCCGCTCCCAAGACTCCGGCGCAGAAACCGACGGCCGAACCGGTCCTGCCGCCAGTTGAGAAGCGCGCTGCCGTCGCGCCCCGTGAAGAAACGGGCAACAGGACCACACCGATGCCTGACGTCTCGAAGTACTACACGCCGGCGCGCGCGCCGGAACCGCCCGAGCAGCGGCCGCCGACAGCCGCTCAGGAGCCGCTGGCGGCCGAATCGAACAATATCGTCCAACAACCCGTATCGGATGAGCCCCGGATCGTCACGAGTCCCATTCCGGAGATGAAGCCCGAACCGCGGCCAATATCGCAGGTCGAGCAACCGCAGACGCCCGCTTCCGATGAGTCCCCGGTAATCCCCGTGCCTGCCACTCCCGAAGCCGCCCTGGATGTGGAGGCGGTCACCCCGTCCGCGATCGAAGCGTCTGCAGACGTCGCGGATTCACCGGAACCCGCGCCGGTGACCGCACCGCCAGAGGAGACGCGCTTACTCGTACCTACAGCTGATCAGCGCCGCGAGGAGTCCACCGGCACGGACCCGTTCTCGCGTTTCAGCTTGCTCGAAGCACAACTGCGCCAGATGAGCCTCGACGAGAGCATCACCGAGGCTGAACTCGAGCGTCATCGGCGCCATGCGAGGCCCGAATCCGCGCCCGCTCCTGAGGTCCCCGGTGTACTCAGTTTCACGCCGCCAGAGGCGGTCGATGATGCCCCCGATGGCGTCGAGGACATAGCGGAACCCGCGCACGTGTTTCAGGACGCGCAATCTGTGGGGCCGTCGCCCGCATCTGTGCTCGGCTTCACGCGTCCCGACGTCATCGCTGACGCTCCCGAAGCGATCGAGGAGTCGCAGTCTGAGGCGGAGGAGCCGACGGCCGCCGCCGAACCAGACGGCGAGCCCGAGGCGGAACCATCCACAGCGGTTACGGTCGATTCCCTGCCTCCAACGCCCGAGTCGGATGCCGACGTCGTCGATGACCTGGCCCCACAGCCGCCGGTGGAAGAGGAGCCCACTTCCGTATCCGAACAACCCGCGTACTCGGAAGCACCGGCGCCATCGGCAGATGTGCCGGATATCGATGACGTCGATGCCAGAGCTGCTGCATTGTTGCGGCGCATCGAAGCCAAACGTGCCGAGCTCATTGAGGAATTGGCCGCGCACGATGCAGCCGACCTCGGTGTGTCGGTGCCCGAGCCTGAACCCGCGCCGTTTGTGCCGATGATTGCGCCGTGGGCAGCGGTGCCTGAAGTTGTCGACTCCGAGAGTGTCGAGTCCAGCGTCGCTGCCGAAGGAGCCGCCGAAACGCAAACGACGGAAACGACGGCGCCCGAACTTGAAGGGTTTGCACCGCTGGTCGATGAGGACATCGTCATCGACCTACCGGTAGCGGTATTCGAGGAAATGTCCGCTGACCCCGCTATTGAGGACGTTGTGGGGTCGGAGCCCGAACTTGTGGATGAGCCGAACGTTTCCGTGACGCAGGTAGCGGACCCGCAGCCTGGCGATGAAATCGCTGACACCGCAATCGAATTAACGGATGACCTGCAGGCGGCGGCTGAACCTGTCTCGGAGGATGTTGCGGCAGAGGGCGAGTCCGATCGCGAGGTGGGCGCCGGCAATGCGCCTTCGCCGTGGGAGGTTCCGTCGGTGGTCCAGTCGGAGCCGATGGTGGAACCACCGGCACAACCCGCCCACTATGTGCTGTCACCTGCGCCGCAACAAGCTGTTCCGCAGCAGCCTGGACCCGAGCAGCCCGCGGCTCAGGCTCCACCTGGGTGGAACCCGCGTCAGCCGTACCCGGGGCAGTGGCTGCGGGGTGCTCCCCAATCTCCGGAATCATTTGGCGAACAGCAGTTTTCGCAGCAGCAGCCCCCGCAACCCACCAGTGTTGAGGGTCAATGGCAATGGGTGCCGCAGCAGCCCCAGGCGCCTCAACCCCCTGTGTCACAAGAGCTGCCTCCGGGTTATGTGCCACCGCCGCAGGGGGCGGCACCTCCCACCAACTACCGTGGGCCGCAGGCTTACCGGATGCCACCCTCGCTCGACGAGGCTGAGGTCATCAACCGTGGTCGTTACGCGCCGCGATCCGGCTGGCGCAAGGCGGTGCACAGGTCCACCGGAGGTCGGGTCAATCCGGGCGACTCGCGCAAGGACCGTGAACAGGACCAGCTGCTCGCCAGCATTCGGCAGCCGATTCTCGGCGATTACCGCGTCGCAGTGCTTTCCATTAAGGGCGGCGTTGGAAAGACAACCACCACACTGGGATTGGGTTCGGCATTCGCAACAATCCGTACCGATCGTATCATCGCGGTGGACGCTAACCCCGACCGTGGCACCTTGGCTGAGCGGGTGCGTGACCATTCGACGCAGTCCACCGTCCGTGACCTTCTCAACGATCGGAACATCAGAAGTTACGCGGATGTGCGCAACCATACTCGGATGGCGACAAGCCGTCTGGAAGTACTTGCCAGTGAACAGGATCCGGCGGTATCGGAGGCTTTTGGCAAGGTCGACTATCGCAATACAATCGACATCCTGGAGCGGTACTACAACATCATTCTGACTGACTGCGGTACGGGAATCATGCATTCGGCAATGGCGGGTGTGCTCGACCTCGCCCACACCATTGTTTTGGTGAGCTCACCGGCCATGGATTCCGCGCGTAGTGCCTCAGCCACCCTCGATTGGCTTATGCAGCATGGGCATTCGGCGCTGGTGCGTGAGGCGCATGTCGTCTTGAGTGCCTCACGTCCTGGGTCTGCCGGGATCAAGCTGGACAAGGTCTATGAGCATTTTCAGGCGCGTTGCCGTTCCATTCACACGATCCCGTTCGATCCTCACCTCGCCGAGGGCGCCGATGTCGACTTCAATCTGCTCAATGCTGATACCAATGCCGCGTACCTGAAGCTGGCCGGCGCGATTTCCGAGAGTTTCCCGCGGCTTCGTAGGCGCGGCGACGAGCAGCGATAAGACGAAAGAGGCAGGACAGCAAGATGGCTGACGCTAGAGACGCCCGGCGGGTTTTTGACGCCGGTGTGCTCTCGCTTGGTATCCCAATCGACCGTCTGGAAACGGACCACGATGTCGTGCATGGCAATGATGGCGAAGTGATCCTATATGGCTGATTCCCAAGACAACACACCCGATTCGCCGCCGCCGAGCGGCCCATGGCGTGAGCCCGTCGCTGATGGTTTGGGCGGCGGAGACACCAAGGGCAATCCGTTCCGTCGATCCAAGAAGCCGAACCAGGAATTCGTACCGCCCAGCGCCGACTATTTTCCGCAACCTACGCTCAAGCCGCCGCCTTCGCTGCCGAAGACTCCCAAACTCTCACGGCGCCAACGGAACCATCAGCGTCCGATGAATCCGGTATGGGAGCCAGATCCGCTGAGCGCGTATGGCATGCCGCAGTACCAGAACCCGGCGCCTCAAGCTCCACCGCAGCAGGGATCACCGCAGGCTCGGCCGCAGGGGTACGGTGCGCCGGCTCAACAGCCGCCGCAGAACTACTACGGGCCGCCGCCGCAGAACTACTACGCCCCGCCGGCGCCCCCTGCCCAGCTGCAGGGGCCCACGGCTCCGGTGGAGTCCTTCGCACCCGCCGCACCCCCTCCCGCACCCGAGCGGGCAAGCCAGCTACCGGCATGGCCCGCCTCCGCCGTGGTGCCCGAGGCTCCCGCCGCGGCACCTCCGGTCGAACAGCCTCCGGTGCGCGATGAGGAAGAAGTGCCCAGGGACGAGGCGCCGAGGGTGGAGGCGCCCGCCGAGGTGCCCCCGCAGCCGCCCGCACCCGCGGCTCCGACACCAGCACCACAGATCCGGCCGGACGACGCGACCTCGATGATTCCGGACGGCATGACGCCGTGGGGTGGACATGCGCCCCAAACACCCCCTGTACCAAAGCCGCCCGCGGCATTGTGGGCGGCGCAGCCGCTTGCACCCCCGCCCGCGGCGTTCCCCCGAGCGGACTGGAACGGGCCTGCCACACCGCAACGGGCGCCCTTCGTTCCGGGGCAGACTCCGTTCACCGCTGCGCGTCCTGAAGCGCCTGTGTACCGACCGCCGCCGCAGCCATCACGACCGCAGGGGCCCAGCCACGACCAGCTTGGTCTCATCAGGTCGGTCAAACCGTTGCCGAGAAGCGGGTGGCGCAAGGCCGTTCACCGGCTCTCGGGTGGTGCGATCAACCCCGGCGAGTCTTCGGATGAATCGCATCGCAGCGAGTTGATCGACCGAATCAATCTTCCTGTCCGCGGTGACTACCGGATCGCCGTGTTGTCCCTGAAAGGGGGCGTGGGTAAGACCACCTCCACGTTCTCGTTGGGTGCCACCTTCGCCTCATTACGTGGCGACCGTGTGATCGCCGTCGATGCGAACCCGGATTTCGGAACGCTTGCGCAACGCGGTCCGGATGAGACCCGTTCAACTGCGCGAGATCTGCTGCGTGATCCCGATATTCACCGATATTCCGATGTGCGCAGGCACACCTCGCAGAGTGCGAGCCGGTTAGAGGTACTCGCCTCCGAACGCGATCCGGCGGCATCTGAGTTGTTCTCCGAAGCCGACTATCTCGCGGTGATGCGGATCCTGCAGCGGTTCTACAACATCATCCTCACTGACTGCGGCACCGGACTTATGCACTCGGCGATGGCGGGCGTGCTGGGCGAAGCCAATGCCATCGTCCTGGTGACGTCGCCGGCAATCGACGGTGCGCGCAGCGCCCTTGCGACCCTGGACTGGCTTGACCACCACGGGTATTCGCATCTGGTGCGGCAATCCGTGGTGGCTATCAGCTCCTCGCGGCCGGGTGCTTCCTCGATCGACCTCGAACAGCTGAGCCGACATTTTCTGACGCGGGCCAGGGCGGTGCACATCGTCCCGTTCGACAACCACCTGTCGGAGGGGTCGGAGATCTCTTTGGATCTGATGGGCAAGAAGACGCGGCTGGCGTTCATGGAGCTGGCGGCCTCGGTGGCCGACGGCTTCTACGAGGGTGGAAACACCCGGCAGACGAGTTGGAGCTAACGCTCCAGTTCGTCGGTGGTCATCAGATCGTCGCGGACGCTGCGCTCGTGATAGGCCAGCCGTGCCACCCGGTGTGCGACTACCGGGGCGGTGATGATGGTAAACAGCCCAGCGAGCACGATCATGCTGACGTCGGCATGCCCGCGAAGCCGTAGCCCGGCGCCGGCCAAGACCAGTAGCAGCCCCAGCACCTGCGGCTTGGACGCGGCGTGCATGCGGGCCAACGTGTCGGGAAATCGCACCACGCCGATCGCCGCCGTGAGGGCCAGCACTGAACCGCACAACACCAGCGCACCGGAGATTCCGTCGAGAAGAGTGTTCATCGTGGTTGCCTCCTCTCGTCGCGGGGGTCGATCGCGGTGTCGGGCACACGGAATCGCGTCACGCTCACCGAACCGAGGAAACTGATCAGGGACAGGGCGACCATTCCGTACAGCACGGTGGAATCCAGGCTGTACGCAGCCCATGCGGCCAGTGCGCACATCGTGACGGCCACCAAGGTGTCCACGGCGACGAGTCGGTCCAATGTGTTGGGTCCGGCGAGCAACCGGTACATCGTGACGGTGGCCGCTGCGATGAGCAGCACCGCGGCGATATGCCATACGAGGCTCATAACCCCTCCCTCGTCTCGGACTCGTCGACGGTGTCATCCTCGGGATGCCAATCGGCATCACGTTCGAAGGCTGCGATGAAAAGTCTTTCCAATTGCCGTAATTGGGCGTAAAAAATCGCCACTGCCTTCGGTGAACCCACATCCAGCACGTGCACATACGCCAGTCGGCGTTCTTGGTCGATTTCCAGGACCACCGAACCGGGGATGATCGTCAGCGTGTTGAGCAGCAGTGCCATCACCAGATCTGACTTCACCGAAAGCTGTGCTCGCAGTACGGCACTCAGCGGCGGCGGGCCCGGTCTGATCGCCAGCCACGCCACCTGCAGACTCGAGAGCACCATGTAATACGCGACAGTGAACGCAAGCCGGATCATCGACACCACATGCAGACGGCCCTCGACCGGCAGGCGTGGCATCGGTAGCAGGAGTGTGATGACCAGAGCCACGAGTAGTCCGGTAGCGGTGTTGGCGACCGAGAAATTGCCCCACAGCATCGTCCAGACCAGCACGAGCCATACCAAAATCCAAGCCCGCAAGATGATTTCGCGAGGGCCGTGCATTGCCAGGGTTTTCATCGTGGGCCACCCCCGAGGACGGCACTGATGTACACCGTGCGGTCCCGAACCTCTGCCGCTGCTCGGTCGCTGATCCCCATGATGGGCCCGGCGAAGATGGTCAGCGCCACCCCGACCGCGATCAATCCCAATGTGGGCGCCAGCATGCCGGCCGGCATCCGGCCCACGTCGGCGCGGTCCACGAACGCAACTTCTTCGCTGTCATCGAGAAGTGCGGACGGCGAAGCCGCGGCGAGGTCGCCCTCCGGTGCGTCCGCGCGTGGCCGCCAGAACGCCTTGGTCCAGACGCGGGCCACCGCGTACAGGGTCAGCAGACTCGTGATCGTGCCCCCGGCCACGAGGGTCCATGCCAGTACCGAGCCCTGCAGCGACCCTGCCTCCAGGAGTGCGACTTTGCCGATGAAACCCGAGAATGGTGGGATGCCACCCAGGTTCAGCGCGGGGACGACGAATGCGAAGGCCAGCAGCGGACTGGCGGCAGCGAGGCCACCCAGGCGATTCAGCGATGATGCCCCGGCCTGGCGTTCGATGAGTCCTACCACGAGGAACAATGTCGTCTGCACAATGATGTGGTGTGCCACATAGTAAATCGCGCCGGACATGCCGAGCTCGTTGGATAGCGCGATACCGAAGATCATGTACCCGATATGACTGACCAGGGTGAAGGACAGCAGCCGTTTGATATCGCTCTGCGCGATGGCACCCAGAATACCGACGATCATGGTGAGTAGCGCGGCCACCAGAAGTACCGTGTTCAGCACACCGCCGGGGAACAATAGGGAATGTGCACGAATGATGGCGTACACACCCACCTTGGTGAGCAAGCCCGCGAAGACTGCCGTCACGGGTGCGGGCGCGGTGGGGTAGGAGTCGGGCAGCCACGTCGACAGCGGGAAAACGGCTGCCTTGATGGCGAAACCCACCAGCAGCACCGCGAAGATCGCCATCCGGGTACCCGAGGGGATGCCGTCTGCGCGGACGGCGATTTCGGCCATGTTCAAGGTCCCCGTCGCCGCGTACACGAAGGCGATACCCAGCAGGAACACTATCGAGGACATCATCGAGACCATCACGTACGAGATGCCGGCACGCACCCGGTCGGCACTAGCGCCGATGGTCAGGAGGACGAAGCTCGCGGCCAGCAGTACCTCGAAACCGACGTACAGGTTGAACAGGTCGCCGGCCAGAAAGGCGTTGCACACACCGGCCGACAGCGCCAGGTAGGTGGGCATGAAGATCGACACCGGCTGGCGCTCGTCGCCGTCACGGATACCTTGAGCGGCCGCGTACAGCACAACCGCCAGCAGCACGATGGCCGAGACCACCAGCATTAACGCCGAAAGGCGATCCACCACAAGGGTTATCCCCAAAGGACCCAGTTTCTCTTCGGTGGCCCCCCAGCCACCGACGGCCAACGCGAAGGTGCCGTCGCGATCCGCTAGGTACAGCAGCGCCGCACAGACCCCGAGCACCGTGGTCAGTGCCGTGACAGTGATCAACAGTTGCAATCGTGGGCGACGGCCCGCGATCAGCGTCAACGCGGCCGCCGCCGTCGGGATGAGGACCGGGAGCGGTGTCAGAACAGCGATGGCACTCATGACTTCTCACCCACCGGTAGTGCATCGAGTTCGGCGGGGGAATCCTCATCGATGGGGCCGGATGTCTCCTTCTCTTCGTCGTCGGTGACGGGCTCCGGGGGTTCCTGGGCGACGCGCACGTCCTCGGCGTCGTCGTCTACGACGTCGTCGGCTTCCAGCGTGAACATGCGATAGATCAGGGCGAGGGCAAAGGCGGCGACACCCATGGTGATGACGATCGCGGTCAGGATCATGCCCTGTGCCAACGGATCTGCCACGGTGGTCCGGCCATCGGACTGCCGTCCGATGATCGGTGGATTGCCGGAGGGGCCACCCACCGTAAGGATCAGCAGGTTGACCGCATTGCCGACGAGCAGCAGACCCAACACCATGCGGGTCAGGTTGCGCTCCAGCATCAGGTACACGCCGCACGCGGTGAGGGCGCCGATGATGATGAGCAGGCCGAGATTGGTCATGATGCGCGCACCCCTGTCCGGGCGCGTGGAGACTCCTCGAGCTCGACGTCCAGGCGCGCGCCCAGACTGCGGAGCACATCGAGCACTAGGCCAACCACCACCAGGTACACGCCAAGATCGAAGAACAGCGCAGTCACGATTTTGACGTGGCCAAACCCGAGCATGTCGAATTGGACTGTGGCCGAAGATAAGACCGGCGCGCCCAGCAGAATCGACGCGAGGGCGGTCCCCCCGGAGAAGGCCAGCCCGAGCCCGAGGATCTTGCCGGCGTCGAAGGGCAGGGTCTCGCCCAGCTCGTAACGGCCGCCGGCGAGATAACGCAGCACGAGGGCCAAACCGGCCGTCAGGCCACCGGCGAACCCTCCGCCCGGAACGTTGTGCCCGGCGAAGAAGAAATAGAACGACAGCACCATGACGAGCGGGAAAATCAGTCGCGTCGCCACTTCGAGGACCAACGATCGGTGCTTGGGATCGCGTAGTTCGCTGCTACGCAACCAGATTCCGGATGCTACTACGACATCCGGTTGGCCTGCCGCATCTCCTACCCGGGGAGCTCTGCCAAAACGCCGGTGCCGGAACATCAACGAGGCAACACCCGTCGCGGCGACCAGCAGCACCGAGATCTCTCCCAGGGTGTCCCAGGCGCGGATATCCACCAGCAGGACGTTCACCGTGTTGGCGCCGTGTCCGCGCTGATACGCCGCGTCGGGGAGCAGGTCGGCAATCGGGCGATCGCGTCGTGCTGCCATCGCGTACACCCCGAGAGCGGTGACCGTGCATCCGACCGCGACGGCGAGTAGGGCACGGGGCAGCCGGAATCTGTTGGCCTGCTCTAGATCAGATTCTGCAGGCAGGGCCCGCAGTACCAACACGAAGATCACGAGGGTCAGCGTCTCGACGAGGAACTGCGTCAGCGCCAGATCTGGCGCACCGTGTAGCGCGAAGATGACGCCCGTCCCATAGCCGGTGATGCCCACCAGTAGCACCGCCGCCAGACGGTTACGCATGACGGTCGCCCCGATGGCGGCCGCAAGCATCAGTAACCCGACCACCCCCTGCAGCGGGGAATCCCACAGTTTCAGGTGTGGTTCATCGCGCGCTCCGAGGGCCAGCACGGCCGTCGGCAGCATGACCAGGGTCACCAGAATGGTGGCCTGGGTGAACGGGATGGAACCTCGCTGCGTGAGCGCGGTCAATCGCTGAGACAGCACATCGGCGCCGCGCAGTACCGCGTCGTAGCCGCGGTCGGCATTGCCCAGCGGATTGACGGCGAGCCGCGCCCTGCGTAGGTGGCCCCGCTCGAAGAACGCGAAAATGCCGACGGCGAAGGCGAGGGCGGTGAGCAGCAGAGGCACTCCAAAGCCCTCCCAGATCGCGATATGCGCGTCAACAGGATTGGCGTAGCTGCCCAGTGCCCAGTTGAGCCAGTCGGGCAGTATGCCGGCAGCGATACTTGCCACGGACAGCAGCGCGGGAGCCGCCAGGAAGGCGGGAGCCGATGCGTGCATGCCCTGCACACGAGCGCTGGGTTCGGGTAAACCCTTGCGCGCGAACGCTCCCCACATGAATCGCATGCTGTAGGTGATGGTGAACATCGAACCTATGACGATCCCCGCCAGTACCCAGGGCGCGGCCGAACCGAGCACCTGGCTGTGCAGCACCGTCGCGAAGGCCAGTTCCTTGCCGACAAATCCGAGGGTCAGCGGCACCCCAGCCATGCTCGCCGCGGCAAGCCCGGCGATCACGAGGAGCGACGGTTGTCGCTGTCCGAGCCACGCCAGTTTGCGGATATCGCGGGTGCCGACGGTGTGGTCGATGATTCCCACCACCATGAACAGTGCGGCCTTGAACAGCGCGTGCGCGCACAGCATGACCAGCCCGGCCAGGAGGATGTCGGGATCGCCGGTTCCGGTGAGCACCACCAGGAATCCGAGTTGGCTCACCGTGCCGAAGGCCAGGATCAGCTTGAGGTCGTACTCACGCAGGGCTCGCCAGCCCGCCAGGATCATCGTGGCAATGCCCAACACCAACACGATGGGCCGCCACGGTGTCGCCTCGGCGAACCCCGGCGACATGCGGGCCAGCAGATAGATGCCGGCCTTCACCATGGCGGCGGCGTGCAGGTAGGCACTGACCGGGGTCGGCGCAGCCATGGCACCGGGAAGCCAAAAATGCAGGGGCACAATGGCGGACTTGCTCAGCGCACCGATCAACACCAGCACGAGACCGACGCTGGCGGCCATACCCGACGGTGGGTGCGCGATGAGGTCGGACAGCAGGAAGCTTCCACCGACATGACCGAGCACGATGACCCCGACCAGCATGGCCAGTCCACCGGCGGTGGTCACCAGCAGCGCCTGCACCGCCGCGCGGCGACTGGCAAGCCGTTCCGCGTAGTGGCCGACCAAGAGGAAGGACAGCACGGTCGTGAGTTCCCAGAAGATGTAGAGCAGCAGCAGATTGTCACTGATCACCAGGCCGAACATGGCGCCGGAGAATGCCACCAGCTCGGCAGCGAAGCTGGGTAGCCGCGGTTCGGTGTGACCGTCGCGATGCCGGAAGTAGCTCGCGCAGTAAAACAGCACCATTGACCCGATGCCGAGCACCAGCACACTCATGATCGCGGCCAGGGAATCGAAGCGCAGCGAGATGTCCATCGCCAGCTCGGGCACCCACGCAATGTCTACACGGACGTCCGTACCTTCGCCCGGCCATCTTGCTAATACCCAGATCAGCGAACCTAAGGGGACCAGGGCAAGGGGGTAGAACGCCAGTCGGCCAGCGCGCGCCACAAGTAGCGGCGCCATCGCGGCCGCAAGTGCGTGGGCAAGCAGAATGGCAAGCAAAGGCACTCCCGTCTATCGGTTGTTGGGCGGGGTGTCGTGGTGCCTAGTTTACGGGGCAGTCGACGATTGGCGCGACGCAACCCTTTTCAGCGGTTGTCAGCAAACGCGCGCAGGGATGCTACCTGCACGGGATCCAGCGACGGGCGCACCGTGCCCCGTGCGGTCTCGACATCGGCGACGGTGACGTCGGCGGCGTCGATGGATCGTCGCATCGCCGCCATCGCGGCCTCGCGCAACAGTGCAGCGCAGTCGGCCGCCGAGAAGCCGTCGAGTTCCGCGGCGAGGGCGTCCAGATCGACATCGGCGTCCAGCGGGACCGCCCGTGCGGCCGTCTTGAGGATGTCTTTGCGGGCCTGAGCATCCGGAGGTTCGACGAACACCAGGCGTTCCATGCGGCCCGGACGCAGCAGCGCGGGGTCGATGAGCTCGGGCCGGTTAGTCGCGCCGAGCACCACCACATCGCGCAGCGGTTCCACCCCGTCCAGCTCGGTAAGCAGGGCCGCCACCACGCGGTCGGTGACACCCGAGTCGAAGCTCTGCCCGCGTCTCGGTGCCAGGGCGTCGACCTCATCGAGGAACACCAGGGAAGGCGCCGAGTCGCGCGCCCGCCGAAACAGGTCGCGCACCGCCTGCTCGGAGGCTCCGACCCACTTGTCCATCAGCTCGGCGCCCTTGACCGCGTGGACCGACAACCGCCCGGAGCTGGCCAGCGCGCGCACCACAAAGGTCTTTCCGCAGCCTGGCGGTCCGTACAGCAGTACCCCGCGGGGCGGGTCCACGCCAAGGCGTTCGAAGGTATCCGGATGCTGCAACGGCCACAGAACGGCTTCTGTCAGAGCCTGTTTGGTGGTCACCATGTCGCCGACGTCTTCGAGGGTTATTGACCCGATGGCCACCTCCTCGGTACTGGACCGAGAGAGCGGACGGATCACAGATAGTGCGCCGACCAGGTCTTCCTGATCCAGCGCCGGTGCACTGGCCTTCTCGCTGGCCCGTGCCGCTGCCCGCAGTGCGGCCTCACGTACCAGCGCGGCCAGATCGGCCACCACAAACCCCGGTGTCCGTGCCGCGACCTCGTCGAGCTGCAGGTCCTGAGACGGCACCTTCGCCAAGAGAACTTCGAGTAGTGACTTGCGGGTGGCCGCGTCCGGCAGGCTCAGACCCAGCTCGCGGTCACACAGTTCGGGAGCACGCAGCCGAACGTCGATAGCGTCAGGATGGGCGGTGGTCGCAATGAATGCGACTCCGGAAGTTGCTACTGCAGAACGTAACTCGGCGAGAATGAGCGTCGCCACGGGCTCAGCGGTGGCTGGCAGCAGCGCGTCGATATCGGAAATCAGCAAGACGCCGCCGGACTGACGGATGTGGCTCACCGCCCCGCGTATCGCGTTGAGACGTCCGTCGGCCGTCGTGGCACCCACTTCCGGTCCGTCCAGCTCGACGAGCGTGCGCGCCGCACAGACTGCGCGGGCCAACGTTGCCTTGCCGACACCGCCCGGGCCGGATATCAGCACCCCCAGATTGGGCTGTGCGCCCAGCGTTTTCAGCAGTTCGGGTTCATCGAGCGCGAGCTTGAGCCACTCGGTGAGTCGCGCGGCCTGGGCCTGAGAGCCCTTGAGGTCCTCTACGGAAATCGCCGCGGGGGGCTCCGGTGGAGGAGGAGCCGAATCGGTGGCGGATTCCACAACCGGCGCCGGCGCCGGTTGCGCTCCGGGGCCCAACGGGTTCGAACCCTGCCAACTGACAAGAGAATTGGGTTGCACGCTGACCGGACCGGCCGGATCCACGGCCGTCACCGTGAGCAGCTCGGAGGTCCAGGTGATGCCTACGGACCGGGCCAGCGCCGTCGTCGCCTCCGATGTGGACGTGCCGGGCCCCAGGTCCCGTGGCAGCAGCGAGACTGTGTCCCCGACGGTCATGACCTTGCCCAGCAGCGCCAGCCGAAGCGTCGCGGACGAAACAGACTGGGTAGTGAGAGAGGAACCGCTCACGCTGATCGACCGCGCTCCGTAGACCGTCACGGGGGCGATGATGACGGACGCATCCTCACGCAGTCCCGCATTGGACAGCGTGACATCGTCGAGCAGGGCAGTGCCGGTCGGAACTGAGCGCGGTGCAACCCCGACGACCGCCGCCGTCGTTCGCGATCCTGTCAGAGATACGGCATCCCATTCCCGTATGCCCAGGGCGGCAATAGCTTCCGGATGCAAACGGACCACACCGCGCCGCGAGTCGACGGCCGATGTGTTGAGGCGAGCGGTGAGAGTCAGCGATGAGCCACGGGGGCGAAGAGCATCGGGTTGGTCGCTCATGCGTTCCTAGCGTGGCCTGCCGGGACGACGCAGACCCAGACGTTCCGCGGTGCGCCGCTTGGGGAGCGCGGCTTGCCGGAAGGCGCGTCGCTGGTCTCGGCGCTGATCGCGGCGAAGATCACGACGTTCCTTGGGCTTGGCGTCCCAGGATTCGGGCCGTGCCGCCACCCAGCGCTGACTGCGCCAGGCGAACGGGATATGTGCCAGATAGACGACGATCAGGATCAGCAGCAGCGCATAGGGGTATTGCAGGAGTCCGGCGGCGACCACCGTCACGAGAGCAAGCAGCAAGACCACCATGCGGGGCGGTACCGAAACGGATTTCATGGCGGCGGTGGGTATCTGGCTGACGATGAGCATGGACACGAACACCATCCATGCGCATATCGCCCACACCGACGACCACCATCCGTCGCCGAACTGCAGGAACGCCGCCAGTGGGGCGAGCACCATCAGCGCTCCCGCGGGAGAGGGCACCCCGACGAAGTACTCCTTGGTGAACGCGGGCTGGGAATCGTCGTCGAGCAGCGTGTTGAAGCGCGCCAGCCGCAGCACGATGCACACCGCATAGAGAAGTGAAAAGACCCATGCCGTAGGGGTATCCGATAGCATCGAGATGTACAGCACCACCGCAGGGGCAACACCGAAATTCACCGCATCCGCCAGCGAGTCGATCTCCGCGCCCATCCGTGACGTCGCGTCCAACAGTCGGGCGATCCTGCCGTCGAGTCCATCGAGGATTGCCGCCGCAGCGATCAACGTCAGTGAGATGTAAGGCTTTCCGTCGAACGCGAACTTGATCGACGACAGGCCACCGCAGATCGCCAGCACCGTCATCACACTCGGCAGGATCCGGATGTGCACGGGGCGCTTCTGGAACGCGGCTTGGTTCATGGCTGAGCCGCTTACGCGTTATCTGTCGATGAGGGCAGCTCAGCCAGCACGGTCTCGGCGCCGACGGCGCGTTGCCCTGGCTGGACAAGAATTTTCGAGCCCTCAGGCAGATAAGTGTCCACCCGGGAACCGAATCGGATCAATCCGTAGGTGTCGCCGATGGACAGCTGGTCGCCGACCTTGGCGTGACAGATGATCCGACGCGCAATGAGCCCGGCGATCTGCACCACCACCACATCGTGCCCGGTGCGGGTGCGGATCTGCACGCTATTGCGTTCGTTGGCGACACTTGCCTCGGCACGATCGGCAGACAGGAACTGTCCGCTGCGGTGAATGACGGCAGTCGCCTCACCGGCGACCGGCACCCGCTGAACGTGAACGTCGAACACCGACAAAAAGATGCTGATGCGGGGGAGCGGTTCGGCAGGCAGCCCGAGCTCCGGCGGCGGCACCGCGCGGTCGACCAGACAGATCTGGCCGTCGGCGGCGGCCACCACCACATCGGCGCGATTGGGTGGGATGCGTGGCGGATGCCGGAAGAATCCGGCGCACGCGCCGGCGAGCGCCAGCCCGGTACCGCGAATCCAGCGATTCTTGAACCCGAGGCCTGCCAGCCCCAATCCGCCGGCGATGAACGGAAGGCCTGCCGGATGGATGGGTGGGATGGTCGAGCGGAAGAGTTCGACGATATGCGGAATGCCGGAATCCGGCTCTGAACCTACGGGGCGGGGGCGTCTTGCCACCGCACCATCCTAGTGATGCGGTCGATGCGCTGGGGACAGCACGACGGACACGTGACGGGGATGCCATCGACAGCGCCATTCCCGTGCGGCCTGCAGACATCGTCGCGCCGGCCGTGATCAGCTCAGATTCCACACGCTGACTGTCGTTCCCGCCGCTAGTTCGGTGACGTCTTCCGGGATATCAAGCAAGCAATTCGATGCCGCCAGCCACCGCAAGTGGTGCGATGCGGGCGGTCCGACGGCCGTCACCGTGCCATTGCCGGCATCCCAGCACCCGCGACGGAACTGTCGCTTACCTGCAGGAGCGGAGATCGGGTCCGTCAGGATTGCCTGGTGGCGTGCCCGCGCCGGATCCAATCCCATGGCTGCCCGTAACGGCTCGCGAATGAATACCTCGAACGACACCAGTGCGCTGACGGGGTTCCCGGGCAGCGTGAGCACCGGAACGCCGTGGACGAGTCCGGCGCCCTGCGGCTTACCTGGCTGCATAGCCACCGAGACGAATTGGACACCGGCGTTGGTGAGTGCGTCCTTGACCACCTCATAGGCTCCGGCGCTCACCCCGCCGGTGGTGATCAGCAGATCGGCCTGCGCGCCGTATTCGTCCAGCACGGACAGGAATTGCTCGACGTCATCGGCGACGGTGGGTGCCACCACGGCGTCGGCTCCGGCCTCCTGGACCGCGGCGGCGAGCATAACGGCGTTGGACTCGTAGATCTGTCCGGGCTTGAGATCGGTGCCTGGGGGAATCAACTCGCTGCCGGTAGAGGCGATGACCACCCGCAGCCGAGGACGCACGGTGAGTTCTTCGAGCCCGAGCGCCGCAGCCAGTCCCAACGCCGGCGCCATGAGGCGGGTACCGGCGAACAGCACGGTGTCGCCGGCCCGCACATCCTCACCGGTAGATCGGATGTGTTGCCCGGCACGGGGTTCTTCGGTGATGGTCACCGTCTCGGTGCCGCCATCGGTGACCTCGACGGGCACCACTGCGGTTGCACCGGCGGGAAGCGGTGCACCCGTCATGATTCGGTGCGCGGTACCGGCTTTGAGCGTCAGCTCGTCGGTGCGCCCGGCGGGGATGTCCTCGGTGACGGGCAGGGTGACGGGGTTAGTGGGAGAAGCCCCTGTGAGGTCGGCGCGGTGAACCGCATACCCATCCATCGCCGAGTTATCGAACACCGGCAGATTAAGTGGCGCGATGACATCGGCGGCAAGGACCAACCGGTCGGCCGCGGAGACCGGTACCCGCACGGGCGCTGCTGCCTGGATCAATCCCGCGACGACGTGCTGGTGTTCGGCGACGGAACGCATCGGCTCATTATTGCCCGATCGCCCGGCGCATACCGCACGCAGGGGTTTTCGCAGCGTATGTGCACTCGGTATGCCCTCGGCGTGCGGTGCCCGCGGCATGGCAGGAAACTAGCGTTATGACCGTTGGCGGAGTGCTCTTCGATATCGACGGGGTCCTGGTGACCTCGTGGGAGCCGATCGACGGCGCTGCCCAGGCCCTCAAGGCGCTGGAGCGTGACGATGTTCGTCGTTGCTTCCTGACCAACACCACCTCGCGGACCCGGGTGCAGATCGCGGAGTTGCTCACCGCTGCCGGGCTCTCGGTGCCCGCCGATGAGGTAATTACCGCCGCGATGCTGACCGCCGACCACGTGATCGCCCAGCACCCCGGGGCACGGTGTTACCTGCTGAATGACGGCAACATCACCGCCGACATGCCCGGAGTCGACTTCGTCGAATCGCTCTCCGATGATCCCGATGTGATCATTCTTGGCGGGGCCGGTCCGCAGTTTGATCACGTGGCGCTGAGCCGGGTCTATGACCTGATGGCTCAGGGGATTCCGGTGGTGGCGATGCATCGGAACGCGGTGTGGAGCACCCGTGAGGGATTGCGCGTCGATACCGGTGTGTACCTGGCGGGTATGGAGCAGGTGTCGGGACGCAAGGCCGTGGCGGTAGGCAAGCCGGCCCCGGCCGGGTTCCAGCTGGCTGCTGAGCGGATGGGGTGCGAGCCGGATCAAGTCGTGATGGTGGGCGACGACCTGCATGTTGATGTGCTCGCCGCCCAGGTTGTCGGCATGACCGGCGTGCTGGTGCGCACCGGCAAGTTCCGCCAGGACACGCTGGACAGGTGGGCCGCCGATCAATATGCGATGCAACCGGCATATGTCGTTGACTCGATCGCCGACATACCACCCCTCTTGTCGGGCCTGTAGGCCAGAATCTGCGTCATGATCGATCACTTCGGTATCAACTGCGCGGACCTGCCGACTGCGGCCGCGTTCTACGACAAGGTGCTCGGCGTCCTGGGGTTCACCCGTCAGATGGATTTCGGTGTCGCCATCGGGTACGGGACGGCGGGAAAACCCGACTTTTGGATTGGCGGTGGCGACGTTGCGAGCGGTCCCAATCGTGAAATCCACGTTGCCTTCTCGGCCGCGAGCACCGAAGAAGTCGACGAGTTCTTCGCGACGGCGACCGGTGAAGGCGCCGAGGTACTCCATGCGCCGCGGCTGTGGCCCGAGTACCACCCCGGCTATTACGGCGCGTTTGTGCGTGACCCCGACGGGAACAATGTCGAGGCCGTGTTCCACGGAGCGGTATCCGCCTAAGCGCCAGGGGTAACAATCGGCGTCGGTGCGGTAGTCGTCCCTCCGGTTGATGGCGCGTGCGTGACGGGCGGTGCCCCCTTGGGCGCCACGATCGGGGCGGACGCGGTGCTGGGCTGACTCCACTGCTCGGAGTCGGCGTCCGAATCCGCGTCGGGCGGCCAGTCCACACTTGTCGGGGGCCAACTTTCGGCCTTGTCGCCACCGGTCGCGGCGGCTGGGGGAGCGCATCCCGCCGCCGCGCCGAAATCACCGGGGCTGCAGTTATCGGCGTGGGTGATCGGTGCCTGTGACATGGCTACGCATGCCCACACGACGATAGTGAGGACACGACGTTTCAGGCGAGCGCTCATAGCGAGAGGATGTCTCCATAGACGTTCACGCTGTCGTCGGATTTGTCGGTGTCGATCATCGCCGTCGTAAAGAACCGGATGGAGACGGGTCCGCCGCACGCGTCCACTTTCACGTGGGCGTCGTGGACCACGATTTCACCGGTGCGGCCCTTCAGGGCCTTCTTTCCCAACACGATGTTCTTGATCGTTCCCGGAAGGAGATTGATCGAGATGCTGCCGTTCACCTCCGCATACGGGCCGACCATGGCCAATAGATTGCTGCCGCCGGAGAAGCCCGGGCTCACGCCGGCATCGGCGCCAACGTCAACGCTTCCGCCCTCGCTCAGGTCGATCTGGCAGCCCAGCTGGAGCCCCATGACGAGGGCGCCGGAGTTCACCGGAATCGCGCCGTTGCCGTCGATGCTCGCGGCAGCCTTACCGGTGACAAAGCCCTCACGGGTGAAGGCCGTCGCAGCCATGTTCGGCACCGAGTTGATTGCCATCCGCGACAGCGCGGCACTCAGGTGCCAGCCGTCGTCGGTATCCGCCGACTGGCTGACGTCAGCAACCGGCAGCGGGTCTGCCGTGGCCAGCCCTGTACCCGCGCACAGAAGTGAAATTACAAGGCTGACAACAGAAGCAAATTTGCGCACGAACCTGCCTTACATGCAGTAGGTGGCCAAGCTCAGTGATCCGGCGATGAGCGTATTGACTCCGGCTGTGTGATCGCTGGTATCGAACACCGGGTGAACTGTGAATGCGGTGGGCTGGGCAGCGTGGTGGTTCTGGGGCAGGATGCGTTGGTGACCGCGCACTGGACCACCGCTGATATTCCCGACCAAAACGGACGCGTCGCCGTCATCACCGGCGCCAATACCGGTCTGGGCCTGGAGACGGCCCGCGCGCTCGCGGCCGCGGGAGCCCAGGTGGTTCTCGCCGTCCGTGATCTCGACAAGGGCGCTGCCGCGGTCGACGAGATCAAGAAGACCGCGCCTGCGGGGAACCTGGCGCTGCAGCGGCTGGATCTGTCGTCCCTCTCGAACATCACATCCGCGGCCGGCCAGCTGCGTGCCGATTATCCGCGGATCGATCTGCTCATCAACAACGCCGGAGTGATGTACCCGCCGAAGGGCAGCACTGCGGACGGATTCGAGCTGCAATTCGGCACCAACCATCTGGGGCATTTCGCCCTCACCGGTCTGCTGCTGGAGAACCTGACCGCTGTACGTGGCTCGCGCGTCGTCACCGTGAGTAGCAACGGCCATAAGATCAGGGCCGCAATACATTTCGATGACCTGCAGTGGGACCGTAGTTATAGTCGGGTGGGGGCCTACGCACAGTCCAAACTCGCGAATCTTTTGTTTACCTACGAGCTGCAGCGTCGCCTCGGGGCCGCTGGCGCCGCGACGGCCGCGTTGGCCGCGCACCCGGGTGCATCGGGCACCGAGCTGATGCGTCACATCACCTTTGGTCCTGAGGCGCTCAGTGCCGCAGTGCTGAAACTCGCCCAGAGCCCGGAGATGGGCGCATTGCCCAGTTTGCGTGCCGCCACGGACCTGGCCGCATCGGGCGGTCAGTACTACGGACCCGCCGGTTTCGGGGAGCTCCGTGGGTATCCCAAGGCCGTCAAGTCCACTAAGCAATCACACGATGAGGCTCTGCAACAACGGCTTTGGGCAGTTTCCGAAGAGCTGACCGGAGTGCGGTTCCCGGTCTAGACGAAGAAGTTGTCGTGGTCGATGAACCACTGGGTGCGCTGCTCGTCGGTCATATCGGCCGACTCTCCGAAACCTTCGAAGTAGCGCTGCCGGGGTGCGCCAGGCGCGAACAGCATCAGCATGGAAGCCGCTTCACCTGAATCGTTCTGGAATGCGTGCAGGCCGCCCGGCGGTACAAACAAGAAGTCGCCCGAGGTGGCGTCGACCCATGTCTCGCCGTTGTACAACCGCCACGTTCCGGAGAGCACGAAGAACGCCTCCGACATCGCCTTATGGAAATGCGTTGCGGCACCGAAACCTTTCACCGGGCCGGCATCGATTCGGTATAGCCCGTAATCACCGGCCGTGGACTGCTGGGTCGCCAGGTAGTGGTACTGGACCACGTTGCCGTTGTCGGGGGCGTAGTCGGGTGGATCGGTGGCCGGTCTGAACGCCGCGCTGATCTCGCCGGTGTCGCCGTGATACCGGGGATCGGGGTATCCAGAAACGATCAGTGACATGCGATCCACGCTACGCGCGTCACAGCTCCCGATGAAGGGTTCGGACCGCGACGATGCGCTCCTTGAGCTGGTCGCGAGTGGCCGCCGCGATCGGGGGGCCGCCACACCGGCGGCGCAGCTCGTTGTGAATCCAGCCGTGCGGTTTACCCGACTTGAAATGTGTGGCCGACACCAGCGCGTTGAGCTCGCGGCGCAGCTCGCGCAGTTGGCCGTGCGTAGAGGTGATCTCGGGGGGCACCTCACCCGAAGCAGTGCGTTTGGTGAGCTGCTCTTCTTGCCTGCGCCGCAAGAGATCTCGCATCTGGTTTGGATCGAGCAGGCCAGGAATGCCGAGGTACTCGGCCTCTTCTTCGCTGCCTGCGGGCGTCGCGGTGCCAAAGGATGCCCCGTCGAAGATCACCTGGTCCAGTTCGGCACTGGCACTGAGTGATTCGAAACCCTTCTCTTCCTCACCCGGCTCGGTGCGTTTGCGTTCTACGGGCTCCTCATCGCCCATCGGCTCGCGATGTGGCTTGCCGAGCACATGGTTGCGCTGCTCCTCCAGCAGACTGGCGAGCTCCAGCAGCGTCGGCACCGAGGGCAGGAAGATGCTGGCCGTCTCACCTGGTGTCCGCGAGCGCACGTACCGCCCGATGGCCTGGGCGAAGAACAGCGGTGTCGAGGCACTCGTCGCGTACACGCCGACGGCCAGCCGTGGCACGTCGACACCCTCGGAGACCATGCGCACGGCCACCAGCCACTCGCTGCCGTCGGTGGCGAACTGGGCGATGCGGTCCGAGGATTTCGGATCGTCGGAGAGCACCACGGTGGGTTCCGTGCCGGTAATCGTGGTCAGCAGCTTCGCGTAGGCGCGTGCCGCCTTCTGATCGGAGGCGATGATCATGGCCCCGGCATCGGTCATGCCGCCGTTGCGCTTCTGCTGGAGCCGCGCGTGGGCGGCGCGCAGCACCGCGGGTATCCAGTCGCCGTTGGGATCCAGGGTGGTGCGCCAGGCGCGTGCGGTCTGCTCGGCGGACAGCGGCTCGCCGAGGCGGGCGGCGTGTTCCTCGCCGGCGCTGTCACGCCAGCGGGCCTCGCCCGAGTACGCCATGAAGACCACGGGCCGCACCACGCCGTCGGCCAGCGCCTCGGAGTAGCCATAGGTGTGGTCGGCCTGCGAGCGCTGGTAGCCGGCGCCGTCGGGCTCGTAGGTGATGAATGGGATCGGGCTGTCGTCACTTCGGAATGGGGTTCCGGTCAATGAGAGGCGTCGGGTCGCGTCGTCGAATGCTTCGCGGACGGCCTCACCCCAGGTCTTGGCGTCTCCGGCGTGGTGGATCTCGTCGAAGATCACCAGGGTGCGGTGGTTCTCGGTACGGACCCGGTGCCGGGTGGGGTGGCTGGCCACCTGTGCATAGGTGACGACGACTCCGTGGTACTCCGAGGAGTTCTGCGAATCCGAGTTGCTGAATCTCGGGTCCAGGGACAGGCCGAAGGCGGCTGCCGACTGAGCCCACTGGACCTTGAGGTGTTCTGTCGGCACCACGACGGTGATCTTGTCGATGGTGCCGTCGGCCAGCAGCTCGGTAGCAATGCGCAGGGCAAATCTTGTTTTCCCTGATCCAGGGGTGGCGACCGCTAGGAAATCGCGGGGTTTGGCGGCCAAATACCGCACTAATGCCCTACGCTGCCAGCCCCGCAATGTATGGGTGCTGGGCGCTTCTACAGCCCGCACCCTATGGACTCCTCACTGATCGAACAGGAGCCTAACGCAAGGGATTACGGGGCTGCACCCTGACGGGCGTGGCGGGCACCGCGTGTCGTGTCACCAGGGTGGCAGCCGGTGACGATCAGCACAGTGCCCGCCATCTTCCCGTTCCGCTACTTGACGGGGAAGGTCACGTCGGTGAGTTCTTCAGATACCGACCACAGCCGGCGCTGCAAATCGAGGTCGTAGGACTGCTCGCTCGATGCGACGACCTTCGGGTTACCGCGTTGTTCCATAAATCCGTCCGGTCCGTAGTACTGGCCGCCCAGAGCGGCCGGGTCGGTGGCGGCCCGCAGTGTGGGCAGTGCGCCCATATCCGCGCCCTGGACGAGCAGCGGCGCCACGACGTCGAACACCGCCCGGACCCACAGCGGAGAGTTACGTGCGAGCTCGGTGTTGGAGCCACCGGGATGGGCGGCCAGGGCGACGGTGTTGGTGCCGACCAGGCGGCGTTGCAGCTCGTAGGTGAAGAGCAGGTTGGCCAGCTTCGATTGCCCGTAGGCCGCGACCCGGTCGTAATTGTGCTCCCACTGCAGGTCGTCGAAGTGGATGGCCGCGCGTAGGCGGTGCCCGATGCTGGAGACCGTCACCACGCGTGACCCCTCGACGGGCAGTAGGTGGTCTAGGAGCAGGCCCGTCAGCGCGTAATGACCCAGGTGATTGGTGCCGAACTGAAGTTCGAAGCCGTCGGCGGTGGTGGACTTCTCTGTCCACATCACACCGGCGTTGTTGATGAGCAGGTCGATCTTTTCGTAGCGCGCCTTGAGCTCGTCGCTGGCTCGGCGGACGGACTCCAGCGATGACAGGTCCAACGACTGCAGGGTGATGTCGGCGTTCGCATGCACTGCGGTGATCTCGGCGACGGCGGCTTTGCCTTTTTCTGTGTTGCGTACCGCCAGCACGACGTGGGCGCCGTGCGCGGCGAGCGCCTTGGCGGTCTCCAGTCCGAGTCCGGTGTTGGCGCCGGTGACGATCGCGACGCGGCCGGTCTGATCGGGGATGTCGGTGGTACTCCACTTGGTTGTTGATTGCGTCATGGGTGCTCCTGCGTAGTATCTCCAGTAACCGGGGCGGTTACTCCGCTTACGAATATACGGAACGGCCGCCCCGTTTTGTCAATGCCTGAAGGAGTGTGAGATGGATCAACCCGTCCGGCCCTTGCGTGCCGATGCCGCCCGCAACCGTGCACGGGTATTGGAAGTCGCCTACCAGGCATTCGCGGAGGAGGGCCTGGGCGTCTCGATCGATGAGATCGCGCGGCGCGCGGGCGTGGGCGCCGGCACCGTGTATCGGCATTTTCCGGCCAAGGAGGACCTATATCGCGCGGTCGCGGAGGATCAAGTGGGCAGCGTGATTGGCAAGGGGCGC
Source organism: Mycobacteroides salmoniphilum (assembly GCF_004924335.1). NCBI lineage: Bacteria > Bacillati > Actinomycetota > Actinomycetes > Mycobacteriales > Mycobacteriaceae > Mycobacteroides > Mycobacteroides salmoniphilum. The sequence goes on from NZ_CP024633.1 coordinate 560,507, forward strand.
GAGCTGCTGGAATCCGCCAGTCCCGGTGAGGCGCTGTTCGGATTCTTGCGTGTGGTGATGGACTGGAGTAGCGCCGATCAAGGATTAGTGGACGCGTTATCGGGTGCTGGTATTGATGTTCAGGCACTCATACCGCATATCGAGGAGTCCTTCTACGCGGTCCTTGGCGACCTACTGCAGGCCGCACAGAAGGCGGGCACGGTGCGCCCCGATGTCGGTGTGCATGAGGTCAAGGCGCTCATGGTCGGGTGTCAGGCCATGCAGAGCTACAACCGGGAGGTCTCGCAGCAGGTGACCGATGTCGTGTTTGATGGGCTGCGGCCGCGTCGGTAGTCACCGGAGGTTTGCTTCGCTACCTTGGGTGGGTCGGAGGTAGCAAATGTCTGTTCGTCGTGGGCTGGTCGTGCTGGCAGTGCTGGTGCCGGTGGCCGGGTGTTCGTACTTCGGGGCGCGGCACGCGGACGATTGGCGTAGTCGGACCGACGTGGATTCGGCTGAGCTGGCGGTCAACGCCGCGCTGCGAAATATCGATCCGTGCGGATTCGTGGACGCTGAATCGATCAAAGCCAGGATTCCCCGCGCGATCTCCTATGGACACACTGAGGGTTTTGACCGGTGCACTCTGCAGCTGGGCGGGTATGACGGTGATTTCGTGAGTGACGTCTCGGCGACCATCGGATTCGATCTGGCTCCTGAGCATCCGCAGGCCTCCGATCAGCCAACGGCCCCGATCGATGTCAACGGGATCAGCGTGGGGCATCTGCTGGGGCCGACGAGCAATCGCGGATGGTGCCGGTACGTGTTCAACCTCGATGCGAGTGATGCTCCCGATGTGTCGTCTCAAGGTGGCGCTGCCGATCTGATGGAGCGTGTTCGCCTGGTCGTGGTGGCCAGCCTCGCCAGGGATCCAGGTCCGGGTCGTCCCGTCTATCCCTGCAAGGAGGCAATCGCGATCGCTACCGGGGCCGCGCAGATTCGATCACGGCATCTGCCCGTGAGATCCGATTCCGTCGTGCGCCCCGCCGAACAGGATCCGTGTTCACTACTGGCTGACCTGCGTGGATTCGCCAGTTATCGCCCGGGCAATAGTGGTGTGCTGGAGAAGGAGCTGTACACCTGCTGGTTCAGTGCGGGGCCGCCCGAAGATCGGAAGGCGCAAGGAGTTGGGCTGACGCTGCGTCCGGTGGATCCACGCGAACCTGACACCTCCGAGTACGGCAGCGAGCGGCACTCGGTGGTGGAGCAGGACGACGGGGTGGAATTGCACGTCAGTACCGTCACCCGAACGTACGACAAGCCGTTCTGCGAGGTTTATTTGTTTCTCGGACGGAACTATTCGCCTACTTACCTGACGCCCGAGGGTGCCCGTCCGCAGGATGTCCGAGTGCCTGCCGCCGTGCTGCGCGGCACGTCTTCCTGTGACGACGTCAAGGCCGTGGCCGTGGCGGCGGGTAAGAAGTTCGGTCAGTTGTAAGCGGGTAGTGCGAAAGCTCTTCGAAGCGCTTTTCCGACGTGTGCGCGGCAGTTTCGGCGACCGGCTCGGCAGGTGTGCTGTCCGTATCCATTGGGCGCCAACCCTTCCCATTCGTAGCAAGGAGGCCGGGTACATCCTCGCACCTGGAGGCCATCGACCAGCCCGCTTCCGGGGAGTCGCCGGCCTCGACAACTCTGCCGGGCGGTCAATCCCCTCCCCGGAAGCCTGGTGATCGGGAGACAGGGCGCCGACGTCGCATTTATTTGGTGTAGGGAGTCTGCCATCGACCTTGCACTCGCCATGTCCGAGTGCTAAAAATGGGGTTGGCACTCACGACCGGTGAGTGCTAGGCCGGGACGGTGAGGCCGCAGCCCACACAGCTGCGTCCGTCCGTCGCGGGCACTGCGCCCGGCCCAGAACGTGCAACCCCCTATACGGAGGAATCACTTCGCAATGGCCAAGACAATTGCGTATGACGAAGAGGCCCGCCGCGGCCTGGAGCGGGGCCTCAACGCCCTCGCTGACGCGGTCAAGGTGACACTCGGCCCCAAGGGTCGCAATGTCGTCTTGGAGAAGAAGTGGGGCGCCCCCACGATCACCAACGATGGTGTGTCCATCGCCAAGGAGATCGAGCTGGAGGACCCGTACGAGAAGATCGGCGCCGAGCTGGTCAAGGAAGTTGCGAAGAAGACCGATGACGTCGCGGGTGACGGCACTACTACCGCCACCGTGCTCGCTCAGGCTCTGGTCAAGGAAGGTCTGCGTAACGTCGCTGCCGGCGCCAACCCGCTCGGCCTGAAGCGCGGCATCGAGAAGGCTGTGGAGGCCGTTACCAGCGCCCTGCTGGCTTCTGCCAAGGAGATCGACACCAAGGAGCAGATCGCGGCCACCGCGGGCATCTCTGCCGGTGACCAGTCCATCGGTGATCTGATCGCCGAGGCCATGGACAAGGTTGGCAACGAGGGTGTCATCACCGTCGAGGAGTCCAACACCTTCGGCCTGCAGCTGGAGCTCACCGAAGGTATGCGCTTCGACAAGGGCTACATCTCGGGTTACTTCGTGACCGACGCCGAGCGTCAGGAAGCCGTCCTGGAGGATCCCTACATCCTGCTGGTCAGCTCGAAGGTGTCGACCGTCAAGGACCTGCTGCCCTTGCTGGAGAAGGTCATCCAGGCCGGCAAGCCGCTGCTGATCATCGCTGAAGACGTTGAGGGCGAAGCACTTTCGACCTTGGTCGTCAACAAGATCCGTGGCACCTTCAAGTCCGTCGCCGTCAAGGCTCCGGGCTTCGGCGACCGCCGCAAGGCCATGCTGCAGGACATCGCGATCCTCACCGGTGGCCAGGTTGTCAGCGAAGAGGTCGGCCTCTCCCTGGAGACCGCCGACATCACCCTGCTGGGCACCGCTCGCAAGGTCGTCGTCACCAAGGACGAGACCACCGTCATCGAGGGTGCAGGCGATGCCGACGCGATCCAGGGCCGTGTTGCCCAGATTCGTGCCGAGATCGAGAACAGCGACTCCGACTACGACCGCGAGAAGCTGCAGGAGCGCCTGGCCAAGCTGGCCGGCGGTGTTGCGGTGATCAAGGCCGGAGCTGCCACCGAGGTGGAGCTCAAGGAGCGCAAGCACCGCATCGAGGACGCCGTTCGCAACGCGAAGGCTGCCGTCGAAGAGGGCATCGTCGCCGGTGGTGGCGTTGCCCTGCTGCAGGCAGCCCCCGCGCTGGACTCGCTCGCTCTCGAGGGCGACGAGGCCACTGGTGCCAACATCGTTCGGGTGGCACTGTCGGCTCCGCTGAAGCAGATCGCCTTCAACGGTGGTCTGGAGCCGGGTGTCGTCGCAGAGAAGGTCGCGAACCTTCCTGCGGGCCACGGCCTGAACGCGGCGACCAATGTGTACGAGGACCTGCTCGCGGCCGGCGTTGCCGACCCCGTGAAGGTGACCCGCTCGGCGCTGCAGAACGCGGCGTCCATCGCGGCACTGTTCCTCACCACCGAGGCCGTTGTTGCCGATAAGCCGGAGAAGTCCGCTGCACCTGCGGGCGACCCGACCGGTGGCATGGGCGGTATGGACTTCTAAGTCCTGTAACGAAAAGGGCCCGGTCTGCCTGGAGAAATCCAGTGCAGGCCGGGCCTTTTCCGTTTTTGACTCGGTGCGCCGAGTGGGAAACTGGCGTGGGAAACTGGCTCGATTCTCTCGTGAGATTCCCACTCGGCTTGCGGTGCTGAGGTTTACACCGGTGCTGGGGCGATGACTCCTCCGGTGAGGCGCCGGTAGGTGTAGACGTGGATCAGCGCCGTGAGGGCTAGCTGCATCGGCACGGCCACGATTCCGGCCAGGCCGCACGAGACCGATGTCGCCATGCTCGCGACGAAGCTGATCGCATAGGTGATGAGATACACCAGGAAGACCGGCCCCAGATTGTTCTTGACGATCTGGAAACTCGCCTTGAGTGCATCGACCGGGCCCAGCCCGCGATCGACGGTGAAGAACACCGCGTACTGCGCGAAGAAGGCGAAGATAAGGCCCGGAATGATGAGAAGGACGAATCCGACCACTGTGCCGAGCGCTACCAGCAGTGCGGTGCCGACAAAGGCGCCAAAGCTCCGGGCACGGAAAAACGAGCCAAAGGTCACGGGCTTACCGTCGGCGATGTCGAGATTGGCCGTCGTGATGGATGCGGCCATATAGAGCCCGACCGCGGCGATTGCGATTCCGAGGATGACCATCAACACGGTTGACCCCGCCCCGAGGCCCGAAGAGCTCTCGTAGGAGTACGACATGGAGTCCTCGTCGTACGTGCCGGGGCCGGTGGCCGCCACCATGGCCGCTATGAAGACGAAGTACACGATGGCGAATGGCACCGCGATGGCGAGGAACCACACGATGTAGGGCGGGATGAAGGTTCCAAAGCGCTTGGTGACGTGGGCCCACGCCCAGTTCCACGACTCACCGGCGTTGAACGGTCCCTGCGGTGGCCATGGCGCCTGCGGCGGGTAGCCGTATCCGGCCGGCGGGTATCCGGGGGGTGGCGGCGGGAACTGTGCGCCCGGGTACTGGGGGGCTCCCGGGGGAGGGCCCGCTTGGTATCCGGGCTGGTATCCGGGCGGTGGGGGTGGCTGGTATCCCGGGGGCGGCTGAACCGGGTAACCCGGAGGAGGCTGATATCCCGGGGGCGGCTGATTCGGGTCGTGCGCTGAGGGATCGCCCGCTGCGGGCGGCTCCTGAGGTGGGTAAGTCACCGACTTAGGCTAGCAACGAACGTGTTTGCTGAGCGCGATATGGGCGTGATGTCCGAAGGCGTGTTCCGGTAGCGGGTTTCACGCGTCAGGACGGTTCTGCGGGCTGGCGTTGCGTGGTAGTCGGCCGTCGGCCGCAGGGCCCTCGACCGATGACTTAGGTGACTGTCCGTGACAGGCGTGATGTCGACCACTAATCCCGTTGTTTTCCAACGATTTACCTATCGGCCGGAAATGACTCCTCAAGACTCGGGAACTTTTCGTGTGCCCGGCTCGACTGCTCCATTAGTCGCGCATCAGGTGGCCAGATCAGCGAGAAGAGTAGGGAGTCGATGACGCTCAACGTGAAGGGCGAGGGATTGGGGGCACAAGTCACGGGGATTGACCCCGGGAACTTGGACGGAATCACCACGCAGGAGATCCGCGAACTCGTCTACCGGAACAAGCTGGTCATCCTCAAGGATGTGCATCCCTCACCCGAGGAGTTCATCCGGCTTGGGAGATTGATCGGGGAGATAGTTCCCTACTACGAGCCCGTGTATCACCACGAGGATCACCCAGAGATCTTCGTCTCGTCTACCGAAGAGGGACAAGGGGTTCCACGGACCGGCGCATTCTGGCACGTCGACTACATGTTCATGCCGAAACCTTTTGCGTTCTCCATGGTGGTGCCGCTGGCGGTTCCCGGGCGTGATCGCGGGACTTATTTCATCGATCTCAACAAGGTTTGGGAGTCGCTTTCCGGCACGATAAAAGACTCTGTGCGTGGGACATTCAGCACGCATACACCGCGGCGTTACATCAAGATCCGCCCGAGTGATGTCTACCGGCCCATCGGAGAGATCCTGGCCGAGATCGAGAGAGTCACGCCCCCACAGAAATGGCCGACGGTGATCAAACACCCGAAGACCGGGGAAGAGATCCTCTACATCTGTGAGGCGGGTACCGAGACGATCGAGGACGGGGATGGAACTCTCCTCGACGCTGCGCTCCTGCAGCAGCTACTCGAAGAGTCGGGGCAGCTCGACCCCGACTACGCATCGCCGTTTATTCACGCCCAGCACTATGAGGTTGGGGATATCGTGTTGTGGGACAACCGTTCTCTGGTCCATCGTGCAAAACATGGAACGGCATCGGGCACGCTGACGACCCACCGTCTGACCATGTTGGATGGTCTCGAGACGCCCGGATTCGCGGCGTGAGCGCTGTCGCGGCAACCCTGTCCGTGCAGACCGGGCTGCCCTCCACCGGAATGGCCCCGATCGCCGAGGATCTGCTCAGCAGGGTGCTCGAACCGTATTCATACAAGGGCTGCCGCTACCTGACCGATGCCGAATATGGAATCACCTCCGACGCGGTGCACGCTCAGGGCAACTTCGCGATCAACGAGTCCGCCTATATCCGCAGTACCGGGCACTTCAACGCGGTGGAGTTGGTACTGTGCTTTAACCAGCTGGCCTACAGCGCCTTCGCTCAAGGTGTTATCAACGATGACATCTGGGCATTCCGTGGCTGGTCGATTGACGATTACTGCCGGAACCAACTCGCCGGCATGTTGATCAAGAGCACCTCGTCGCGGTTCCGGCGGCTGGTCAACGCACAGCAGTTCTCCGCCCGCCTGCAGGCCCGTAATTTCCATATCGTCGACCGGTCGTGGCGTTACCTGCAGTTCCACAGCACCATCGAATTCTGGGATCAGGACGGAGGATCCGCGGCCGGTGAGTTCGAGATCGCGGTCCTGAACATCCCGTAGCCCACGACAGGAAGCGCACCCCCACCGTCATGTCTCAATCGCCGCCCACTGTGTGGGAACGGATCTTCGAACAGGCCCGCCTGCGACCTGGGCTCATCGCACTGCGCCGCAGTGATGGTGCCGGTGCGGTGACGTATGGCGAGCTCGCTTCCGGAGTCGAAAAGCTTGCTGCGACACTTCGTGCCGCGTCGGTCACTCGGGGGTCCCGCGTGATGATCCTTTCGGATAACGGTCCACAGACGTATCTTTCGGTACTGGCGTGCGCACGGCTCGGAGCCATCGCCGTCATGGTCGACAACGCCCTGCCCCCGGCAGCCGTCGCGCGGTTCCGCGAGATAACGGACCCCGCCGCGATCGTTCCGCATGCGGCGGACGAGGCCGACGCGGTGCGTTCCTCGGGTATCGAAATAGACTGGCTGGCAGTACAACCCGAAGGCTATGCCGACGAACCGCTCGCCATGATCTTCACCAGCGGCACGACGGGTGAACCGAAGGCTGTGCTGCTGCCCAACCGCACGTTCTTCGCAGTCCCCGACATCCTGCGCGAGGAGGGACTGAGCTGGATCGACTGGGTGGCAGGGGAGACGACCTACTCACCGCTGCCCGCGACCCATATTGGTGGGCTCTGGTGGATTCTCAACGGGCTGATGCACGGCGCGTCGTGTGTCACCGGCGGTGAGGGCGGGGTATCGCTGAGGGAGCTGCTTGCCGGTAACGAGGTGGCCACCGCGTGTCTGGTGCCCACCCTCATGACCAGATTGGTATCCGAGCTCAAGCTCACCGGAGCCCACGTGCCCTCGCTACGATTCATCGCGTATGGCGGCTCGCGGGCGATTCCGGCCGATGTGCAGTTCATCGAAGCAGCGGGGGTGCGAACAGCCCAGGTCTACGGACTAAGTGAAACAGGCTGTACCGCACTGTGTCTGCCGACCGATGACGAGTCGATCGCCAGGATCGAGGAAGGCGCCGTCGGGCGTCCCTATCCAGGGGTGCAGACCTTCTTGTCGGATGGCGAGAGCGGCGGCCCGACACACGGCGGTGTGTCCGCGTCGTACGGCACGCTGTGGATCAAGTCGCCGGCCAACATGCTGGGGTATTGGGGAAATCCCGATCGCACCCGCGAGGTGCTGGCCGACGGATGGGTGAACACCGGTGACCTGGTGGAGCGTCGTGACGATGGATTCTTCTACATCAGGGGCCGCTCCTCGGAGATGATCATCTCCGGAGGGGTCAATGTGGTGCCCGACGAGGTTGACCGGATTGCCGAAAATGTTGCGGGCGTGGGCGAAGCGGCATGCTACGAAATACCGGACGAGGAGTTCGGTGCGCTCGTCGGGTTGGCGGTGGTACCCACCGCACAGCTCGATGGGCCAGGCACGGCCGAGCTCAAGCAGCGGATCGCGGCGAAGTATCGGCAGGAATCGGAATCGATGGCCAGGCCGTCGATCATCGCCGTTGTCGAGGACATCCCCCGGACGCAGTCCGGCAAGGTCATGCGATCGTCCTTGGCGGCCACGCTCACCGGGGCGCCGACCGGTGCCTGAAACCACAAGAAGCCGGATCCTGGCGGCAGTCTGTGACGTGCTGTACATCTCGGAGTCGGAGCTCTTCGACGGTGAGGCCACTGATCTGCGGGAGTTGGGACTCGACTCGGTGCGTTTCGTGCTGTTGATGAAGCAGCTGGGTGTGACTCGCGGTTCGGAGCTGCAGAAGCGTTTGGTCTCAGACCTTTCCATCGCCGGATGGGCTCAGGCACTGGAGCAGGCACAGCCCGAGGGCGTCACATGACGTTGGCGGTGGAACCGCGCGTGGACCGGGTGCCGTTGAGCAGGTCACAGCAGAACATGTACAACGGCGCGTTACAGGCCGATGATCCCGGGTTGTATCTCATCGGGAAGAGTTATCGGCTTCATCCGATCGAGCTGCCCGTGTTCCTGTCCGCGCTGGAGGGAGCAATAGCCGTCAACCCGCTGCAGCTCTGTGTCCTCGGACCAGTGCGGGAAGGCGCGCACTATCCAGAACTGATGCGGAGCTTGCATTTCAGTGACATCGTGACGGTGGCTTCGGAGCGGGAGGAGCCGATAACGCGGGCCGCCGGCGAGCTGGTGCATATGTGGTCCACGGACCTCGCCGCCAAGCCGCTCGTGCGGTATACCGTCCGCACAGGTGCCGGCGGACAGGTGGTGGGGCTCGAGATCCACGCGCATCATCTCCTACTCGATGGCGGCGCTATCGGGGTGATAGAAGCCGACCTCGGACGTCGTCTAGCCGGTACTTCGGAATTCGGAGCACCCTGTGCGAGTGCAGCACTGGCGAAGATCGCGGCGGCGCACGGTCTTGAGGCCGTCAAAGCCGAGGAGTCGCTGCAACGTTTCGGCCCGGCAATCCAGTGCGAGCTCACCGACGCGTCACGACATGGAGGGCACGGGTTCAGTCCTGGCGACGAGTCGGCGGGCGCGGCCAGAGGTGAGCTGCAGGAATCGGTAACGCTATCCGGCAAGGCCTTCGACGCGATCGAAGCGCTGTCCGAGGCCAAGCAGGTGCCGTTGAACATTCTGGCGGCGGCGGCTTCGCTTGCGGTGGAAGCAAGTCTGCGACAGAGCACCTCGACACTGCTGATTCATGCGGTGGACAACAGGTTCGGGGAACCCGATCTGAACGTCGCAACGTGCCTGGTCAACTCCATCGCGCATCCGGTCCGGTTCCCTGCTTTTGCTTCTGTGCGCGATGTCGTAGAGGCACTTGATCGCGACTATGTCAGAGCCTCACGGCGCCGGTGGCTTCGTGAGGAGCAATATCGCCGAATGTATCTGGCTATCAACAAGACATCGCATGTCGAGGCGCTGACCTTCAACTTCATCCGGGAGACCTGCGCACCCGCCCTACGCCCATTTTTGTCGGCCGCACCGCATGCGACGGATATCGGTCCCGTGGAGGGCAGGACCGTGTCGTGCGTGATGGACGAGGATCGGCGCACTCTCACCGTGTCTATCTGGCACCGCGCGGACCAGGAGGGTGCAACCACGCATCCGTGGATCGCCGAGCGGATCGCGGCGGCACTGGGATCGATGGAAGCCATGTGGGACTTGCCGATTGCCATGACCGTGAACGAGTGGTTTGGGATCGGTGCCGACGGTACTCGTCGCCGGGGAGATGACTGCACGCAGACCGAGCCCGCTGCGGCACCCGCCTGGTTCCTGGACACCGAAGGCGGTGTGCAGCGGTTCCTGCAGAGGCGACGATTCGTCGAGCCCTGGATCGCCTGGCTGGTCGCCAGTGGTATCGCACCGGGCGACATCGTGGTGTGCGTCGACGATGACACTGACAAGACCGTGGATCTTCTGATCGCCTGCCACCTCGCCGGCTGTGGGTACAGCGTGTGTGACAGTGCGAAAGATGCCTCCCTGCGCGCCGATTCGATTGTCGAGCACGGCGGCGTCGCGGTGCGTGTGGTCGATACTGCGGCCCCGATCCCGTTAGAGCTGGAAAGTCCGATGCGTGACCTCGTGGACGAGCGCATCGAGGAGGTGGCGCGGGACACTGCGCTCACGATGAGGACGGCGTACATCATGGCGACTTCAGGGTCGACCGGTCAGCCCAAACTCGTCCCGGTCACCCACGGCGCACTTGCTCTGTTCGCCCGTGCTGCCGGACATGCCTATGGCTGGGGTGCGCAGGACAGCATTCTCCAATGTGCGCCGTTGACCTCGGATATCAGCGTCGAGGAGATCTTCGGTGCGGCGGTTTGCGGAGCACAGCTGCTCCGTTCCGCGGCAATGAAATCCGGAGATCTGGGTGCCCTCGTACGGGACATCCGGGAGCTGAGGCCCACCCTGATCGACCTGCCGACGGCTGTGTGGCATCTGCTGTGTGAGGACGCCGAGGCCTTGGCCGTGATCGATGCCTCCGATCTGCGTCAGGTGGTCGTTGGCGGTGAAGGCGTTCGGTCCGGCGCAGTAGACAAGTGGGTGGAGGTCGTGGGGGCTCAGTCTGTCTCACTCGTCTCGAGCTACGGACCGACCGAAACGACGGTCGTCGTGACGTACCTGCCCATCGATGGGGAGTCGCAGGGCGATGGTTCAGAGCGGCTTCGGGTGGGTCTGCCGGTCATGCCCAACACCGTCTATGTCGCGTTTGGGGAAATCGTCGTCATCGGAGACACCGTGTCGGCGGGGTACCTCGGGACACCGGGCGAGAGCTTCGGCGTGGTCGGCTCCGCCGACGGCGCGCCTAGGCGGGCATTCGCGACCGCCGACCGCGTGGTGTTCGACGAGGACGGATTTCCCACCTTCGCCGGACGCCGCGATGCGATCGTGAAGATCTCCGGTAAGCGGATCGACACCGCGTCAGTGATCCGCCGCATATCCGAGGACCCGGCAATCATCGATGTCGGTGTGGGGTTGCACAGTGGTGCACTGGTGGTCTGGTTTCAGGCCCATAAGGACCTGGACGACAACAAAATAGCGGCGCGGATCAGACGTCTTCTCGTGGACCTCGGGGTCTCCTCGTTCTTCGTGGTGAGTGTGTCGGGCATCCCCCGTAAGCCGAACGGCAAGATTGACCACGACAGCCTGCTGACCATGCCGCAGTTTGTGAACGCAGTGCCCGATGAGACAGAGACCGTAGAAACTGCCGCGGGTCTAGCGCGTGTCTGGAGTCGGTGCCTCGGGCGGGAGATCGGTGCGGAGTCGTCGCTGCTTGCCGAGGGAATTGGCTCGCTCGATCTGATCAGAATGCTGCCGGACACTCGGCGGTATCTCGGACGCCAACTCTCGGTACTGGATCTGATCAGTGCCGATAGCGCCGCTTACCTTGCCGCGGCCGGCGCGGCAGGCGTCGAGCTCGGTGCCGTCGACACCGCAATCGATATCGGCGCGGACCTCGAGCGGTTGACGGCAGCTCCCCGCGTCACAACACTGCGCCGCAACAACTCACAGGTCAGTGAGGACGGACCGATCATCGTGTTGGGTGCGTCGGGGATCGTCGGTACCGGGTTTGGTCGAGCCACGCTCGACCTGAAACGCCGCGGTGCGCTTGGCCCCGACGTCGTGTTGGTGACGAGATCGGAGCTGCCCGATTCCGGACCGTGGCCCGCTCTGCGCGGCGTCGGTGGCGTCAGGGTCCGGCATGCCGAGCCCGGGTTCGGCCCGGAAGCACTGGACACACTGCTGGGCGAGACGGGGGCTCGCACCCTGGTCAACTGCATCGGGAACACCAACATGCTGGCTCCCTATCGCGATATCCGGGATGCCAACGTGGAGTGGGTATCCGCGGCCGTGGAAGGGTGCGCGGGGCACGGCACCCGGTTGATCCACATGTCGACATTCGTGGTCAATGCGGAGGCCGCCGCCGCACGCGTCACCGATCCACGTGAAGCCCTCTATCCGTACGCGGCATCCAAGGCACTGGCCGAACTGGTGGTCGCGGCATCGCCGCTCGGGCTTGACTTCACGCTCGCGCGGCTGCCCCGGGTGCTCGGAGAGGCAAGTCAATTGGTTGACGGCACCGATGTGCTGGTGTCGATCGTTGACGCATGTCTTGCGCTGCAAGCCTTTCCCTGCGTCACGCTGATCGAAGAGGTGACCACGGGAAGCGCCGCGGCGATGTCCATTCTTGGGCTGGCCGGAGATGCGTCGACGCTCGGCCGGGGAATCACCGTGGTGCGTGGCAGGAGCGTTCCCTACGCCGAGTTTCTCGGAGGGTACGGCCTCGAGGAACTGGAGCTGCGTGCATGGAAACGCGTGCTGGACCTCAGCGATTGGGCTAGGCGAAACCCACGGAGATGGTCGGTGATCGATGCCTGGGCGGGACTCGGGATGCGACTGGGCGCGCAGACCTACGCGGAACATCTCGCCGGATATCCGACCATCCCCCTTGATGCCGCGCCGGTAACCGAGCTCCCCGCGATACCGGAGTCGATCCGAGATCTGCTTGTGCAGGGACGTTCTCAATGACCGAAACACACCCAGAGGAGGAGAACTTGCCATGATCCTGAACGTCGTTCCCGAGGGACTGGCCGCCGCCAGTGCCGCGGTGGAGGCTTTGACCGCGCGGCTTGCCGCCGTACATACCGCTGCCGCGCCGGTGATTAGCGCGGTGGTGCCGCCGGCGGCCGACCCGGTATCCATCCAGAGCGCCTTGGCATTCAGCGCCCACGGCATCGAGCGCAACGCTGCCGCGGTCGGCGCCGTCTATGAGCTGGGCCGGGCCGGCGTCGGAGTCACCGAGGCGGCCACGAGTTACACGGTCGGCGATATGCAGGCTGCCGCAACGTATATGCCGGGAATCGCGTAGTTCCCGGAACAATCCACACGATGACAGAGAGGTAGTTTCATGAGTTTGCTTGATGCACATATTCCGGCTTTGGTGGCCGCTGAGGGCACTTTCGGTGCCAAGACCGCGTTGATGCGTTCGACGATTTCGCAGGCCGAGCAGGCCGCGATGTCGGCGCAGGCCTTCCATGTCGGTGAGTCTTCGGTGGCTTTCCAGGCCGCGCACGCCCGGTTCGTGGAAGTGGCCGCCAAGGTCAACGCGCTGCTCGATATCGCCCAGATCAACCTCGGTGATGCCGCCGCCACCTACGTGGCCGAGGACGCCGCCGCCGCCAGCCGCTACATCGGCGTCTAAGACCAAGGGAGAAACACAAAAATGTCGCAGATCACGTTCAACTACCCCGCGATGCTCGCCCACGCCGGCGAGATGAACACCTACTCCGGTGTGCTGACCGCCCTGGGCGCCGACCTGGCCGCCCAGCAGGCCTCCCTGCAGGCCGTCTGGCACGGCGATACCTCCATGAGCCAAGCCGCCTGGCAAGCCCAATGGAACACCGCCATGGAAGAACTCATCCGCGCCTACCGCGCCATGGGCACCACTCACGAAACCAACACCCTGTCCATGAACGCCCGCGACATGGCCGAAGGAGCCAAATGGGGCGCATAAACGCCGTGTCGTGGAGGCCCCGTGCCTCTAAATCTGTTGTGAGTCAATATTTCAGGAGGAAACACGATATGTCCGAGCAGATCTTCGCCATCAGCGGGATGCACTGCAACTCGTGCGTCATGGGAGTGACGGAGGCGCTGACCGCACTCGACCCGGTGCACGAGGTGTCCGTTGACCTGGACCCCAAGGGTGCCTCGACGGTACGCGTTCTGTCAGACAGTGTGCTGTCGGTGGAAGAAGTTCACGACACGCTTGTGCGGGCCGGTGGTGATTTCGCCGTCGCTGCCGGATAGCGGGTTTCAGTCGAAAGTTCCGGTATCTCAGCCAAACTCGATCACGGTGTGCGGTGCGCGCAGCCGGTCGAGGCCGGGCAGCGCATACAGTAGCGGGCCGGCCCAGCGGAGTACCTTGCCGCGCCCGGCCGGCATCCGCAGCTCACGGACGCTGTGGATGCCGGGGATGGCGCGCAGTTCTCGGTACTGATTTGCAGTGAACGAGAAGGGCATTGGGGGCACGGTGTACTGCTCGCTGAGTCTCATCCCGCGTTGCGAGTGTGTGCTAAGGAATTTCGGCACGGAATCGAAGATCAGCCAGCCGCCGGGAAAACGCTTGGCACACTCGGTGATCAGGTCGAACACCGGCTCGCGCTCCAGGTACTGGAAGAGGCCCTCGGCGGTGATCAGCACGCCGCCGGAGCCGTCGACCTGATCCATCCACGAATAGTCGAGCGCGGATTGAGCGCAGTGGCGCAACCGGTCCGATTGCGGGAGAAGCTGCTTGCGCAGCCGCACGATGGGCTCCAGGTCCACCGACGTCCAGGTGAGCTCGCCGTTGTCGACGCGCCAGAAGCTCGTCTGCAATCCCTCAGCCAAGGCCACCACGCTCGCGCGCGGGTGCCCCGTCAGGTACTCCCGCGTGGCCGTGTCGAATATCAAAGCGCGCAAGGCGGTAGCTTGATGTGTGCGCCCGAAATGCTGAAAATCATAGTCAAGGCCGGCGTGCAGTGCGATGGCCATCGGGTCGTCAATGATGCCGTCCGGCCGGGCCGCCTCGGTCGCGCGTTGATGCAGCGTGAGCAGTGCGGTCTCGGACACGCCGTCGAGGTGTCGAGCATCGATGACTGGCATGCGCCCGACTGTACGGGACGGTTACGGCACGTGGGAATTCCTGGCGCGCAACGATACATGTGATTTCGTACGCTGATTCTGATTGTGCGGGAACTTTCTTGCGCAGGGTCCGACTACTCCCATGGAGACGTGAAACCGTTTGCGTCCATTCAGCAGGGAGGCGGCGGGTGACGGCACCGATATGGATGGCGGAGCCGCCGGAGGTGCATTCGGCGCTGTTGAGTTCGGGGCCGGGTCCGGGTGCGGTGCTCGCTGCCGCCATGCAGTGGCAAGAGATCGCGGACAACTATGCGCGCACGGCGGTCGAGCTGACCCAGGTCTTGGCCGGCGTTCAGGCAAGCAGTTGGCAGGGGCCGAGTGCCGCGGAGTATGTGGCCGCCCACGGGCCGTACCTGGCCTGGCTCGAGCAGGCCGCTGTCGAGAGCGCTGTCATTGCCACGCAACACGAAACGGCCGCGGCGGCCTATGGTGGTGCGCTGGCGGCCATGCCCACGCTTGCGGAGCTGGCCATCAACCACGTCACGCACGGGGTGCTGGTCGGCACGAACTTCTTTGGAATCAACACCATCCCGATCACGCTGAACGAAGCCGACTATGTCCGCATGTGGGTGCAGGCGGCCGCCACCATGAGCACCTATCAGGCGACCACTGAGGCCATGACGTCGGCGATACCGCCGACCCAGCAGGCGCCTCCGATTCTCGGGCCCGGCGGCGAGGCCCGCAGTGACCAATCGGATGTCCCGGGTTCCCCCGACCAGATCATGAAGATGCTGCAGGGCTTTCAGCAGTGGTTCGAGAAGATGGGCTTCAACCCGGCGACCTCGGCCGTGCTCGCTGTGATCATGCTCTTCCTCTATGACCTGCTCTGGTACCCGTATTACGCCTCATACCTGCTGCCGTTTCTCATCCCTGCCCTCAGTGGGCTGAGCGGTTTGGCGGCACTGGTACACCTTCGGCCCACTCCGGCAGTGGTTCCGGCTCCGGCGGTGACACCCTCTGCGGACAGACCAGCCCTGAGGGCCGTGCACCGCCCGGAGGTGAGCGTGGCGGCTGTACCCCTGCCTGCCATGTCCGCTGCGCCTTCGGGAGGTGCGTCGCCGGCCACTCCGGCGCCGAGCGCGACTACCCCGGCTCCGTCCGCCCCTCCTGCATCGATGAGCGGGATCACTTATGCCATACCCGGTTTGGTGCCGCCCGGGGTGAGCTTTGGCCCCAAGGGCACGGCGAAATCGTCGGAATCTGCCGTCGGGACCATCGACGCCGCCGCGGCGGCAACTGTTACGGCGATGGCTCCGGTCCGGCGCAGACAGCGCAGCAAGAGCAAGGCCCGCATCGGCGGCCAACGCTACGAATACCTGGAAGAAACAGCCGGTATGGGCGCAACGGCCGGGTACTCCACCGAGGCTGGCGAGCACGCTGCGACCGGTAGAGGTGCCGGCCCGCTGGGATTCGCGGGCACCGCGCCCGCCGCGACCAGTACGCAGACCGCCAGAGCGGTCAGACTCGGATCAGATGACACCCGGCAGGTGGTTCCGATGCTCCCGAGTACCTGGGAAACGGACAACGCGGAACAGTGATAGCCACTCTACCTGTGTTTATAAGCAAAACTTTGGGGCTGCCCACGGATTGGTCACTACTCATGGGCGTCTTTGCACAGAACAATCGAAGACAGTCGCCGGGAGCATCAGCGGTGGCGTTCCTAGATTTTCCACGCAGAGAAGGGCAGCACAGTGAGCGAGTACGGATGGACAGTGGTCGGCGCGGGCCCCGCAGGCATTGCGGCAGTGGGGAAGCTCCTCGACCACGGAGTGCCATCCGGCGCGATCGCCTGGATCGACCCTGAGTTCGCCGCGGGTGACTTTGGCACGAAATGGCGTGCCGTGCCGAGCAATACGTCGGTGAAGCTTTTCATCAACTACCTCACGGGCGCGCAATCCTTCCGATTCGCCCATGCACCACATTTCGCGCTGAACGACCTGGCGCCCACGGATACCTGTCTGCTCGGGGAGGTGGCGGACCCGCTGGTGTGGATCACCGGGCAGCTCTGTGACCAAGTGCGTGCTCTGCGCACCACCGCGACGGGTCTGTCACTGCAGGGCGGCCGGTGGACCGTGCGGACCGAAATGGGCGATATCACTTCGAAGAACGTGATCCTCGCGGTCGGTTCGGTTCCTAAGACGCTCGATTACCCGTGGTTGAACGAGATCCCGATCGAGACGGCACTCAATCCCGAGAAGCTCGCCGCGCAGCCGCTGGAGGGGGCCACTGTTGCCGTCTTCGGCGCGTCACACTCGAGCATGATCGCCTTGCCCAACTTGCTGGCCGGGCCGGCGGCCAAGGTGATCAACTTTTATCGTGGCCCACTGCGCTATGCGGTCGACATGGGGGACTGGACGCTGTTCGACGACACCGGCCTGAAGGGCGAGGCCGCACGGTGGGCGCGGGAGAACATCGACGGCGTGCTGCCGGACCGGTTGCAGCGCTGCCTCGTTGACAGCCCTGAATACGCTGAGCTGCTCCAAAGCTGCGATTACGCGGTGTACACCGTGGGGTTCAGTCCGAGGCCGATACCCGCTGCCCCGCAGTGGGGGCACCTGGAGTGCAATGCCGCCACCGGGATCATCGCTCCCGGTCTGTTTGGGGCCGGAATTGCCTTCCCCGAGTATCGGATTGACCCGATGGGCTTCGGTGAACACCGCGTGGGACTGCAGAAGTTCATGGACCGCCTCAACAAGGTGGTGCCGTTATGGCTGAAGTACGGCTCGTGACCGTCGGTGAATCCGTTGGCGCCGAACCCGATTACCGATTCACGCTCGCCAACGAGCGGACATATCTGGCCTGGGTGCGTACCTCGCTGGCCCTCATCGCCAGCGGGGTAGCCCTCATGCAGTTCGTTCCGGAGTTCTGGATTCCGGGTGCCCGGCACGTGGCAAGCATCCTGTTGGTCATCACCGGCGGCGTGCTGGCAATGGCGGCCGCGCGACGGCGGCGCCGGGTGCAGGACGCGATGCGCCGTGATGCCGACCTGCCGCCGAGCCATATGCCGACGTTCCTCAGCGTCCTGCTGCTGGGGATGGTCGTGCTGCTGGTGGCGCTGCTGCTCAAGGGCTGAGCCCCTGAGTGACATCGAGCGTAGGGATTCGTC
Source organism: Mycobacteroides salmoniphilum (assembly GCF_004924335.1). NCBI lineage: Bacteria > Bacillati > Actinomycetota > Actinomycetes > Mycobacteriales > Mycobacteriaceae > Mycobacteroides > Mycobacteroides salmoniphilum. The sequence goes on from NZ_CP024633.1 coordinate 578,184, forward strand.
AGGACTGCTGTCGCAGCGGCAGTACCTGGCTGCGTGCGGCGGTCTCCGAACGCGGCGTCGACGAAGACCGCTAAGCTATACGACGTTCCATTGCCTCCTTAGCTCAGTGGTAGAGCACCGCTCTTGTAAAGCGAAGGTCGTCAGTTCAATCCTGACAGGGGGCTCAACGCGCTATTCGGCATGTCGGTGCCGTCACGTAATTTCAGCCCATGAGACTGTGCCTTGCTTGCGGCGCACCACTTTCCATGCGAAGCCAGAAGATCTATTGCGGCAATGCTTGTCAGGCGGCAGCCCGACGCGACGTCAGTACCAGACTGTGGCTGGAGTCCGGTGAGGCCAGGGTGCGCAGCGAGCAGAGCCACTTCATTCGGCTCTTTCTCGCCGAGGCTCAATCGGGCCGTTGCGCGATCTGCAGCGGAGCGAGCATCTGGCAAGACTCCCCGCTCGTACTGGTCTTGGACCATATCGACGGAAACCCGGCCAACAATTGTCGAGAGAATCTGCGACTCGTCTGCCCGAACTGCGACTCGCAACTGCCGACCTACAAGAGCCGCAATCGCGGCAATGGCCGCAGTTTTCGCCGACAGCGCTACGCGGACGGAAAGTCGTACTAGGCCGCCCGCTACATCTCACCTTCGATAACCCGTTCGGACCGTATCGGTCGTGGTGAGCTGGACGGTCGCGACGGCCGGCGGCGCGGTAGGAAACTGCCCAGCGGGCCGACCACGGAGCTGAGTGCCGAGACGGTGTCGGTCAGCAGCTCGATGGTGGGTGTTAGTGCATCAATGTTGGGCGCCACCTTGGCGGCCGTCTCCGAGAGGTTGGCCAGCTGCTGCAGCGGACCGTCCTTCGCGGTGAATTTGTCCAGGACGCCCTCCTCGCGCATCAGCCGTTCGAGAATCCCATCCTCGGCGAGCAGCTGGTCGACCAGCCCGCCCGGTGCCAGCGCCCGGTCCAGGGCGCCGTCCTGTGAGGTGAGTCGATCGACGGGCCCGTCCTTGGCGAAGAGCCGGTCCAGCACACCACCGGGCTCAGTGAGCCGATCAGCAAGCCCGCCGGGCGCCATGACGCGCTCTACCGGTCCACCTGGTCGCAGCGCCCTGCCAAGGGGCTTGTCGTCTTCCATGAGCTCGGCGACCTTCATCGCCGAGCTGAGCGGGCTCTTGCGTCCGACCAGCCCTAGCAGGGATTCGACGGTGCCGACCAGGCCTGCCCCGGGGGCGTCAGGTCGGCCGTCGTGGGGCTGTCCGTCGGGAAGTTCAGCGAGAATTTCGCGCCCGGTATCGATCGCCTTGGCAGCCACGGCCAAGCCGGTATCGGCAACGGCCAGCGAAATCTTGAGCGGCGCGGTGATCAGCGACACCAGCTTCATGGCACAACTCTAGGGTGACTTTGCGCGGTTGGCTGACAATCTCCTGTGAAGAACTCACAGGAACCTCACAGCGAAGATCCAGCGCACCGTAAATTTTGAGGGGAAGATTGTCGGAGGTGAGCATCACGACAGAGACACATCAAGGAACGTTTCCCGTCAACGGCACCACCCCCGCCAAGGTGCTGGTGGTCGACGATGAGTCGAACATTGTCGAACTGCTCTCGGTCAGTCTGAAATTCCAGGGGTTTGACGTCTATACCGCCGACAGCGGCGCCGCCGCCCTGGATCTGGCTCGCACGGTTCGTCCCGATGCGGTGATCCTCGACGTGATGATGCCCGGAATGGACGGATTCGGGGTGCTACGCCGCCTGCGCGCCGACGGGATCGACGCGCCGACGCTGTTCCTGACCGCCCGTGACGGTCTGCAGGACAAGATCGCCGGGCTGACGCTGGGCGCCGATGACTACGTGACCAAGCCGTTCAGCCTGGAAGAGGTGGTCGCCCGGCTGCGGGTGATCCTGCGTCGCTCCGGGATGGGCTCGGAGCCTGCTCGCAAGTCGCGACTCAGCTTCGCCGATATCGAGCTCGACGAGGACACTCACGAGGTGTGGAAGACCGGCGAGCCGGTTGCGCTCTCGCCCACCGAATTCACGCTGCTGCGGTACTTCATGATCAACGCAGGCACCGTGCTCAGTAAGCCCAAGATCCTCGACCATGTGTGGCGTTATGACTTCGGCGGCGATGTGAACGTCGTCGAGTCCTACGTCTCGTATTTGCGGCGCAAGATCGACAACGGCGAGAAGCGGTTGTTGCATACGCTTCGTGGCGTGGGATACGTATTGCGCGAGCCGCGGTGAGTACCCGCCCCGGCGTTCGTCGGGGTGTACCGCTGCGGGTGAGCCTCGTGGTCGGAACCTTGGTTCTGGTTGCGCTGGGGTTGGTGGCATCTGGCATTGCGGTGACTACCACCATGCAGCGCACCATGATGAACCGCGCCGATCGCGAGCTGATCGATGCCGCGAATGGGTGGGCCAACCGGCCACCTCCACCGCCGCCGGCCTTCGACACCAACCGGCATCGGCCCCCGTCCTTGTTCTTCATCCGCACCACCGATGACCGCGGACGGGTGGTCATCATGCTCAATGACCGCGCCCGCGCCGATCCGGACCTACCGCTCGACAATGATGTGGGCGGCCGTCCCGTGACGGTGCGCTCGGCCGACGGCACCACGGAGTGGCGTGCGGTGTCCCGCCACGACGCGCTGGGCGGATACACCACCGTTGCCCGCGACATCACCGATGTGCGCACCACGGCACGAGACCTGTTGTGGTTGCAGGTGGCGATAGGGATCGCCGTGCTGACTGTGCTTGGTATTGCCGGATATTGGTTGGTGCACCGCAGCCTGCGGCCGCTGGCCGAGGTGGAGGCGACGGCAGCCGATATCGCTGCGGGTCATCTTGATCGGCGGGTACCGGAACGTGATCCGCGCACCGAGGTGGGCCGATTATCGTTGGCGCTCAATGGAATGCTTGCGCAGATTCAGCGTGCGGTGGCCGATTCGCAGAAGTCCGCGAAGACGGCCCGTACCTCCGAGGAGCGCATGCGCCGGTTCATCACCGACGCCAGTCACGAATTGCGCACACCGCTGACCACCATCCGCGGCTACGCCGAGCTCTACCGCCAGGGCGCGGCCACCGACATCGAGCTGGTGCTGGGCCGGATCGAAGGGGAGTCGACCCGCATGGGTCAGCTCGTGGAGGACTTGCTGCTGTTGGCGCGACTGGACGCGCATCGGCCCATGGAACAGCGGCTCGTCGACCTACTGGTGTTGGCCACCGATGCCGTGCACGATGCGAAAGCCACTGCGCCAGAACGTGATGTGGAACTGGAAGTTTTTGATGGCCCCGGCACCCCGGAGGTCATCGGCGACGAGCTGAGGTTGCGCCAGGTGCTGGGGAACCTGGTGAGCAATGCGCTCGGGCACACCACCGCGGCCGTCCGGGTCCGGGTGGGCACCGAGGGAGATGACGCCGTCCTGGAGGTCATCGATGCGGGACCAGGCATGACGAAAACCGACGCCGAACGTGTCTTTGAGCGGTTTTATCGTGCCGACACGTCACGCACCCGCAGCAGTGGCGGTACGGGGCTGGGGCTGTCGATCGTCGACGCCCTCACCGCCGCACATGACGGCACCGTCACCGTGCACACCGCGCCCGGCGAGGGCTGCCGATTCGAGGTGCGGTTGCCGCGTGCCGATATGACCGACGACGAAGCCGAGATCGAGGACGTAGATACTGAGGTGCCGGAGGCTGAGGGGCCTGCGCCAAAGATCCTGCGGACTAGCCGATCTCAGCCAGCGCAGCCTTGATCTTCGCCTGCGCCTCGTCGAGGGATTCCGCCGAAGCGTTGGGATCGGCGTTCTCGAAGCTGAAGTCGGTCAGTTGGTAGCCGGGGAACACGTGCACGTGTAGGTGCGGCACCTCCATGCCCGCGATGATGTAACCGGCACGCGGTGCGTCGAAGGCCTTGCGGATGGCGCGGCCTAAGCGCTGTGCGACGAGATTGACCTTCGCGAAGACGTCCGCATCGATGTCCTGCCACTGGTCGATTTCGGCTCGCGGCACCACCAGGGTGTGTCCCTGGGCGATCGGCGCGATCGTCAGAAACGCGACGACGTCGTCGTCCTCGTAGACGAACCGACCCGGCAGTTCTCCGTTGATGATCTTCGTGAAGACGCTGGACATGTCTCTAGGTTAGTGGCCCGTCGTCGGGGCGCAGGCCGCGGATAGCTCGCGGGGCACCAGCGGGTCCGCGTCGCCGCGGGGTGCGCGGGCGGGCGGGCGGGCCGTCATACCGATCAGGCAGCCGGTGATCACCACCGCCGCTCCGGCGAGTTCCAGCATGGTCGGCTGTTCGCCGAGAATCAGCCAGGACGCGGTGATACCCACGACCGGAACCAGAAGAGAGAACGGTGCCACCCGGCTCGCCGGGTACAGGCCCATCAGGTAGGTCCACAGGCCCAGGCCCACCACGGTGGCCAGTAGCACGATGTACACCAGGCCGCCGAGGGCGATCAGTCCGCTGCGCTCACCGATCGAGGCCACCGCGTGCCACCCTGCCGATGGCCCCTCGGTGACTGCCGACAGCGCGAACAGCGGGATGGGCGGCACCACCGACATCCACAGGGTGAGGCGCAGCGGTGTGCGCGGATCGGTGTTGCCGGCCATGGCCTTTCGGCTCCCGATGTTGCCGAATGCCCAACCCAGTGCGCCGAGCAGCGTGAGGATTACCGGGACCAGCGCGGCGGACGCGCCGTGTGCCGCGCGATCAGCCGCGATGACCGCCATACCGCCGACGGCGAGAGCGATACCCGCGATCTGACGGCCCGACATCCGCTCGCCGAGCAGCAGCACGCCCAGGATCGCGGTGAAGGGGGCCGAGGCCTGGAGCACCAGGGAGGCAAGGCCTGTCGGCATCCCGTTCGCCATGGCAAGGAACAGGAACGCGAACTGGACGGTGCCGAACCCGACTCCGTACAACAGGAACCACCGCATCGGAACCCGTGGCCACGGCACGAACAGGATCACCGGAACCGCCAGCACCGCGAACCGCAGCCCGGCGAAGAAGACCGGCGGGAAATGGTCCAGCCCAGCGTGGATGGCCAGGAAATTGATGCCCCACAGCACTGCGACGGTCAGTCCGAGGAGACGGTGCCGGGTTGTCATGCCGTCGATCCTGCGTACGGAATCGATTCAGCACAATCTAATTAATGTGCACTATTAATGTAGATTTTCTTAATGGATGTGCGCCGCCTGCGGATTCTGCGTGAGTTTGCCGATCGCGGCTCCGTCGGCGAGGTCGCCGATGCGATGAGGCTCACCCCTTCGGCGGTATCGCAGCAGTTGAAGGTACTGGCCCGCGAGGCGGGCGTGCCGTTGTTGCGGCAGGACGGGCGGGGCATCGCACTGACGGAGGCCGGCCGCGCACTGGTGCTGCGCGCCGACGAGGTGATTGCCGCCGTCGACCGGGCGGCGGAGGAGATGGTGGCCTACCGGGAGGGGACACAACCGGTCGTGCGGATCGCGTCGTTCCCCTCCGGTGGGAGTCTGCTGCTGCCCAGGCTCGTCGCCGCCGTCGAGGGTGTGGTGGATGTGCGGCCGGGCGACGAGGACGTGACGTACAGCGAGGCCCCCGGGCTGCTGACCGAGTACGACATTGTTGTCACGCACCGGGACGAGCGGGCTGCTGCCCTGCGGTCCGCGCGGGTGTGGTCGATGACGCTCATGCGAGAGCCGATCGATCTCCTGGTGCACAACGATCACCCGCTGGCGGGGCGTGGCTCGGTGACGCCGGGTGAGCTGGCGGACGAGACCTGGATCAGTGTCCCCGAGGGGTTCCCGGTGGACGATGTCCTGGTCTCACTCGGGGTATCGGCGGGCATTCGGCCCCGAGTCCGGTTCCGGTTCAAGGATTTCCAGATTGTCGAAGACATGGTTGCCCACGGCCATGGCATCGCCTTGATGCCGCGATACGTGAGCCGGAGCCCGCGGGTGGCGCGACTGGTCATTCGTGAGGTCCGGGCAGGGCGGCTGTACGAGGTGCTGGCCCGTCCCGGTGCCCAGCACCGACCGGCGATTGCCGCGGCCATCCGCGGGCTGCAGGACGCTGCAGCGGTACTGGAATCCCAGTAGCCGCTAGGGCGTGTTCGGTCCGATGCGCCCCCCAGACCGAACAACACCTGTCCAGAGGGCCGTCGGCAACGAATTACTCGAGAGGCGCAAGAAAACCGACTCAATCGGTGTATTTTGCGCATGTTGCGAGCAAGGAGGGCCAATGGCGATAGATAGGTATGCCCCCGAGGAAGTGGCGTTACGCCCACGAAATGTCCACTTTGAGTGGGACAGGTCGCCGCTGCACTGGATTCCTGGCGATCCGTACGCTTCGCATGTCGTGACGGCACTCAATTTGTTCCTGCCGGTGGCCGAGCGCTGGTTCAGTGCGTTGTTATCAGATGCGCTTGAATACGTACGAGACGAGCGTCTGCGGGAGGAGATCGTCGGCTTCATCGGGCAGGAGGCCGTCCATGCGAAGACCCATGATGAAGTCTTGGTCGACTATGTACGCCGACATGGGATCGATCCGGTGCCGTTCACTCGTCAACTGGAGTGGGTCGCGACTCAATACGAGCATCGCTCCGCGCGAGCGAATAGGACGAACCGGCGCAAGGCAATGGCCTCCGGAACCCATGCGCTTTGTGCCGCAGAGCATTACACCGGTGTGCTCGGCCATTGGGCACTGAACAATTCATGGGACGAGATGGGTGTCGACCCGACGTTGTGCGATCTGTACCGGTGGCATGGAGCCGAAGAAGTGGAACACCGGCATGTCTCGTACAACGTGGCGAAGTACTTCGGCATGGACTATTTCGCCCAAGTCGTGTCCGGGGTGCTGGTCAGCCTTGTCTTCTTCGTAATGCTTCTGCGCGGCACCAGGTTCCTTGTCCACGAAGATCCAGCCCTGCCCAATATCGGCTACATCCGGCTTTTGTGGAAGCTGCGCGGCTCCGGGCGGCAGGGTGCGGTGCCCACTGCCGGTTACATGGCCCGCAGTGGGCTGCGGCTGCTCAACCGAGACTACAGCCCGGTGGATGAGGGTAGTACCGCGCAGGCGATCGCCTATCTGGCGGCCTCTCCGGCGGCGCGGCTTTTCCATGGTTGACGGTCGATTGTCACGGCTCGCAACGGGTCTGCTCAAGCCGTACACGGGTGAACCACCCCCTGGGCTCTACCGGGTCAACCGCCCGGACGCCTTGATTCGCATAGCGGGTGCGACAGTCCCGCACTTTATTTCGTTGGTCATGCGTCTTGGCGGCGATCGTGAACTGCCCGAACTTCCGCACGCCGCAAACCGGCGGACAGTGCGAGTAGCGGATCGCACGGTGCTCGCCCGTGGCACGGCGGTTGTGCAGCTGGCGCTTGCGACCGATGACGGTGAACCATTGCCGTGTTGGCATCCGGGGGCGCACATCGACGTCCACCTTCCGTCTGGGCTAACGCGTCAATACTCGCTATGCGGTGATCCGCAGCAACCGCGTGAGTATCGAATTGCGGTGCGTCGCATCGAGAATGGCGGCGGCGGATCCGTGGAAATGCACGGGTTGGAGGTAGGTCAACGAGTCGATATCAGCGATCCCCGCAATGCCTTCATGCTGGCATTGCCCGGAGCGGCCTCGCGGGCCAGTAGTCTCCGCTTCATCGCCGGCGGTATCGGCATTACTCCGATCCTGCCCATGGTTCGGGCAGCCGAGCGCCTCGGCGTGCCCTGGACCTTGTGCTACACGGGTCGGAACCGAGACAGCCTGCCGTTCATGGGTGAATTGCTTGCGTTCGGAGATAAGGTTCGGGTGCGCACCGACGACCAGGACGGGCTACCTTGTGCCGCTGAGCTTCTCGACGAAACAGATGAACGAACGGCGGTCTACATGTGTGGTCCGCCGCTGATGATGCAGTCGGTGTTCCGAGACATCCCGCAGGGCGTCGAGTTACATGCCGAGCGATTCTCGCCGCCACTTGTCGCCGACGGTATGGAGTTCGAGGTGGAGCTGGCGCGTACCGGAGACGTGCTCACCGTCGCGCCGCAGCAGACTGCACTGGACGCACTTCGGGCCGCGCGGCCAAACATGGGGTATTCCTGCCGGCAAGGGTTCTGCGGGACGTGCGTACAGCGTGTGCTGTCCGGTGATATCGAGCATCGCGACGGCACCCTCACCGAGCAGCAGCGGGCCGCGGGCCACATGTTGGTGTGCGTATCTCGAGCCGTATCTGCGGGTGCCCGGATTGTGGTGGACCTCTAGCCCTGCGGCCTAATTCGTATGTGCCTTAATGTGCTCCAGCACCAGCCCCGACGTCTTCTCGGGTCGTTCCGCGGCGATCCAATGGGAAACACCCTCAAGTACCTCGAACCGATACGGCCCGTCGACGTACTTAGCGGTGTTTTCGGCCGCCGCACGGCCCAGCGCGGCATCGTCGGTGCTCCACACATACAGCGTGGGGATCTGGATTCGCCCCGGACCGGCCGGATTGGCGTACCGCATGGCGCGGTACCAATTGATGGTCGCGGTGGCGGCGCCCGGCTCGCGTGCCAACTCCAGTGTTTCCTGAACCTTGGTCTCGCTGAGCTTCATATCGCGCGCTAACTTGCGGATGAGTGGACCATTCCGCGTTGTCTGCCGTTCTGGCAGCCACGGCAGCTGGAAGAAGAGCATGTACCAGGACTTCAGAATCTGCCCGCGCGGCAACGAGGCGAGAAACGCTCGCGGATGTGGCACCGACAGAATGGAGGCGGTGAGCACGCGGTCGGCATGTTGGCCGGCTAGTTGCCATGCGACCGCAGCACCCCAGTCATGTCCCAGCACATGGAATTTCGGTGCTGCGGCCTGATCGGCAAGTGCCAGGATGTCCCCGGCCAGCTTGTCGAGTGTGTAATTCCGTATGCCTTTGGGGCGGGCCCCGGGGGAGTAGCCCCGCTGGTCTGGGGCCAGCACCCGAAACCCGGCGGCGGTGAGGACCGGGATTACATCGTTCCAGCTGTCGGCCCTCTCGGGAAAACCATGCAGCGCAATAATCACCGGTCCGGCGATGGGACCTTCGTCGATAACGTCGAAGGTCAGGCCGTCATGGGTGAACGTGGAGAGCCGCGTCGCGGCGCTCATCGGACGGCGAGTTTCTCACCGGCCTTCAGGTACCGACCAGTCTGCAGGTCGTGCCCGTAGCCCTCGATGAACTCACCGAGACGGAACACCACCTTGCCGCCGACCGCGGTGGCCACGACGGTCTCGTCATTGCGGTTCACCATGCGAGACAGGTTGTCGAAGAACGGCGCCTGTGCCTCGTTGTAGGCGTCGACGGTGCCGTCCAGCTTCTCCGGATCGATGATGACGAAATCGGCGCGGTCACCCTCACGCAGGTAACCGGCGTCGAGCCCGAACCAGGTGGCCAGCTCGCCGGTGAGCCGGTGCACCGCCTGCCCCAGGGGCATCACCGGTTTCCCGGCCTTCTGTGCGTCGTTCATGCGCTTGAGGAAGCGCAACGAGAAGTTGTAGAACGCCATATTGCGCAGGTGCGCACCGGCATCGGAGAAGCCCATTTGAAAGTTGGGGTCCTTGGCCATCTCGTCGAGCACCTTGGGGCGATGATTCCCGACCGTGGTCGTCCATCGGACGTTCTTCTCGCCGTTCTCCACCAGCACGTCCAGGAAGGCGTCCAGCGACGCGATGCCGCGCTCGTCGCCGATCTGGCCGAAGGTCTTGCCGATCAGCGAGGCATCGGGGCATTCGACGATGACGGCATCGTGGAAGTCCTTGTGCCACAGTCCCGGCATGTGCTTCTTCATGGCGAACTCGCGCCGGAACTTGCGGCGGTAGTCCTTGTCGGCCATCAGCTTATTGCGATCCAGTTGCTCGCGAATGTGCAGCGCTGCGGTGCCGGCGCCGAACTCCTCGAACACCGGAAGGTCGATGCCATCGGAGTACAGCGTGAACGGCAGCGGCATGTGCTGGAATTTGACGTTGGACTTGAAGACCTTGTTACCGATTCGGGCGGCGGCGCTGAAGAACACGTTCGCGCCCTTGATGCTCTTGGAGTCGGCTGCTACTAGCAGACTGACGGGAACAGCCTTGCGGCGCTTGAAGAAACGAGTTCCCGAGGATAGGAAGAACAACACCGCGGTGAGTGGGTTGTTGATATTCGGGGCGCTCTGCAAAATGCGGTCGCGCTTGCGCAGCACGTTGATGAGGCGCCAGCGCTCGTGCCACCAGGCATACGTCGACGGCAGCGCCCGCGAGCGGTAGCGGTCACCGTCGAGCTTGTCGATGGGGGCATCCATGCCGGACATGCCGAGCATGCCCGCGTCGAGTGCCTTGTCGAGCATGTCGGCCATCCGGTCGAGTTCCTTGCGGGTGGGGAACGACCAGTTGTTGGTGGCCCGACCCAGGCCCATGACGGCGGCGCGTAGATCCGAATGCCCAAGGAAGGAAGTCACATTAGGGCCAAGAGGCAAGGCGTCGATTTTCTTGACGTAGCTCTCCGGATCGGTCCAGTCCTGGAATTCGTTCAGCGCGCCGATCACGTGCTTGCGTGGCACTGCCTCCACGCGACTGAACAGGTCGGCGGCGTCCTCGGGCTTGGCGTAGACGGTCGACATGGAACAGCAGCCCAGCACGATGGTGGTGACGCCGTGGCGCACCGATTCATCGAGCCCGGGGTTGAGCAGTATCTCGGCGTCGTAGTGGGTGTGGATATCGACAAATCCGGGCAGCACCCACTTGCCGCCGGCGTCGATCACCTCGGGGCAATCGGTCTCGTCCAGCGCAGTGGTGGAGACGGTGGCAACCCGCCCCTCTTTGATTCCGAGGTTGGCCTTACGGGGTTCGGAATTGGTGCCGCTGAACCAGAGGCCATCGCGAATGATGAGGTCGTAGTCGCTCATGGGGGCTGCCCTTCGTTGGGTGTTACGGCGAGTCTAAAAAAGATGGCAACCAATCACAATGTTAGTGATGGGCGCCACATTGGTGTCGCGTTCCTCTAGTGTGCACCCGTGAGTCCCACCCAGGCCGAGCGCCGTGAATCGACGATCGCGCGGCTGCTCGATTCCGGTATCGACACCATCGCTGAGCTGGGCTATTCGCGTGCCTCCGTGCAGCGGATCGCGAAGCGGGCCGGGCTCTCGTATGGGGCGCTGTTCCGCCATTTTCCGGCTGTCGGCGATTTCATGGCCGCAGTGGCGCGTGAGACCCTGCGTCGCCAGCTGGCCACCGTGCGCGCGCAGTTCGATGAGGCAGGCGATCGCCTCACCGAATTCGAGGACGTGATGGCGGTGATGCGTTCTCTCAAGGAAGAGCCCATCAACGCCGTGCTCTACGAACTCATGGTGGCCGCCCGCACCGACTCCCAGTTACGGGAGACTTTGCAGGTCGCGGTGGCCGAATACGGGGCTCAGATGGTCGCGTTGGCGCGATCGGTGCCGGGAACCGACCGGCTATCCGACGCGGACCTCGTCACGTTGGTCTTCATGATCACCGACATGTTCGACGGGGAGGCACTGGTGAAGACGCTGCGTCCCTACCCGGAGCTCGTCGCGGGCAGAGACGAGCTACTTGCCAAGCTGCTGCGGGGATACCGCCCGGATGCATAGCCAGGCACACCTTGACCGATAGGGTTTGGGGCATGCGCGTCCTTGTCATTGGGTCCGGTGGCCGTGAACACGCTCTGTTGATCGCCCTCAGGCGTGATCCGAACGTCGACTATCTGGCGATAGCCCCGGGCAATGCGGGCACCGCAACCGTGGCCGAACAGCATGCCGTCGATATCAGCTCCGGACCAGAGGTCGTGGCGTTGGCCGCCAAGCTGGACATCGACCTCGTCGTCATCGGCCCCGAAGTGCCGTTGGTGCTGGGTGTGGGTGACGCTGTCCGGGCGGCGGGTATCGCGTGCTTTGGCCCGTCGTCGGCCGCCGCGCGCATCGAGGGTTCTAAGGCATTCGCGAAGGACGTCATGACGGCCGCGGGCGTGCGCACCGCGCGCAGTGAGATCGTCGACAACCCAGCGCATCTGGATGCCGCGCTGGACCGCTTCGCGAGCGAGCCGGCCTGGGTGGTCAAGGATGACGGGCTGGCCGCGGGCAAGGGTGTAGTGGTCACCGATGATCGCGCCGCGGCTCGTGCCCACGCCGCGAGCCTGCTCGACGACGGGCATCCGGTGCTGCTGGAGTCCTTCCTGGACGGGCCCGAGGTCTCGCTGCTGTGCATTGTCGACGGCGAGACGGTGGTGCCGCTGCTGCCTGCCCAGGACCACAAGCGGGTCGGCGACGGCGACACCGGCCCGAACACCGGTGGCATGGGCGCCTACAGCCCGCTGCCTTGGCTGCCCGATGAGACCGTCAACGAGATCGTTGACACCATCGTCAAACCCGTTGCCGCTGAGCTTGTTAAGCGTGGCAACACGTTTACGGGAGTCCTGTATGCGGGGCTGGCGATCACCTCGACCGGCCCCTCCGTGGTCGAATTCAATTGCCGCTTCGGCGATCCCGAGACGCAGGCGGTGCTGGCGCTGCTGGAATCACCACTGGGGCAGTTGTTGAATGCCGCCGCGACTGGCGCCCTCGAAGACTTCGGTCCACTGCGCTGGCAGAACGGCAGTGCCGTCACCGTGGTGCTGGCCGCCGAGAACTATCCGTTGCGCCCGCGTACCGGCGACGTGATCACCGGCTCCGAGGCCGAGGGGGTGCTGCACGCCGGGACGATCCGTCGGGAGGACGGTGCCGTCGTATCGTCCGGTGGACGCGTGCTGTCGATCGTCGGTACCGGCGCGGACCTGCAGGGCGCACGCGCGGACGCCTACGCCAAAATTGAGGCAATTCGCCTGCCGGGCAGCCACTTCCGCAGCGACATCGGGCTGGCTGCCGCCGAGGGGCGCATCAGCGTCTAAGGACGGGCAGATGCGATGCCGGTGGGTAATCACGGAAGTGGCCGTGGTTCTCGTCGCCCTTGTGCTGCTGGCGGTGAGCTGGAGGTCGAATAAGTCACAAGCTGTGCCGGCGCCTGATGTCCATGAATTGTCTTTATGTACCGCCTTTCTTGCCGTCAGTGAGCGTGCCGCACCCGAATACGACGACTTCTCGGAACTGACAAAGGGGCGTACGTGGTCGTGGCAGGACGAGCGGATCGGACCTGCCGCCTCGGCACTCAGCCAAGCATTGCGGCGCGAGGCGGAATCATTGCGGGTGTTGATGCCAGATGGTCATGCCGACCATGACGTGACGCTGGAGGCGGACATCCGTGGAATGGCGCAGGACGATGTTGTGCTCGCCAACAAGCTGTCTCGGCGCGACGGTCTGCTCTCGATCGACGTGCTGGTCCTCCGCTACGAATTCGCGCATCAAGCGGCGGCGCGTTCCTGTGAAACGGCCCGTGAGTTTGATGGCATCAGGCAGGAACAAGTGCGTCAGTGCGAAGACCGACGGTCGGGTTCGATTGCCAACTGGTGGACGGTCCGTTGTGTGCAAGCGCCCACGGAAACCTCGATGACCTTCGAGATCCCCCCGAATCCGGGACTCTAGGCGGCCAGGATCGGCGCGATCCAGCCCAGTGCCTGCGGGACCTGAGATAACCAATACCCGCCCTCATGCGCGCCCGGACCGAACTCGCCGGCTGGCGGTGCCGCCAGCTGCTCGGCGAAAACCTTACTGGCGGTGTAGAACCTGTCGTCATAGCCGGACGACACCCACACCGGCATCCCGTTGAGCTGGGGTCGCCCGAAAACCGAGTTCTCTTCCCAGTTCTCCTCGTTGTCGAAGGCGTCCGCGGTGGCCTCGGGATAGGACAGCCAGATCGACGGGCTCACCGCGGCGACGGCGGCCGTCCTGGGCCCGCCCAGGCGAGCACCGTTGAGCAGCGCGCCGTAGCCGCCCGCGGACCATCCCATGAAAGCGACGCGGGAGACGTCGAGCCCCTCCTGGTCGGCGAGCATCGGTAGGAACTCGTCGATGATCATCGCGCCGGGGTCGTCGCCGTTCTGGTGTGGATGCCAGTAGCTGTTGCCACCGTCGATCGCCGCGACCGCGAAGGGTGGGGCGCCCGCCGCGACCAAATCCCCGAGCATCCGCTCGTAACCCCAGTAGATGGTCCGCTCGGCGTTCTCGTCGCGGCCGTGCAACATGATGACCGGGCGCACGGGCCAGTCGACTCCGGGCGGCCTGGCTACCTTCCACCCGGTGGGAATGCCTCCACGGGCCTCGGAGACGAAGGACCCGCTGGTGACGTCGGCGGCAGCCCGTGCGGGTGCCGCCAGCGTCGGAAGAAGCGCAGCACCAGCCCCGAGCGTGGCACCCATCTGCAACAGGCGACGTCGGCTGATTTCGGTCACGGCGCCATAATGCCAGCGGATGGCAAACCCGTCGAGGTCCAACCAGTTGATCCGGCAGTCGTCCTACGCGGTGAGCAGGGGCGACATCCAGGCCAGTTCCGCGCCGATTTGCGAGCTCCAGAAGGAGCCGTCGTGGCCGCCGGGACTAAACCCGCCCGCGGGAGGAGTCGGCAGCTGGGCGATGAATTGCTTGGTGGCGCTGTAGAACGGATCGCTGTCACCGCAGTCGATGCGCAGCGGGATGGAGTTCAGCGCGGCCAGCCCCCATACCGAGTTGGCGGCGTAGTCGTCGGCGCCGTCGAAGGCACCCGGCGCAGCCGCACCCGAGGATGTCCACAGCGCCGGACTGACCGCGGTGATGGCGGCGGTGCGTCCGGCGCCCAGGCGTGAGCCCAGCAGCATGGCGCCGTACCCGCCCATGGACCAGCCCAGGAACGCGACGCGCGAGGTGTCCAGTCCCTGCTCGGCGAGCAGGGGAATGAATTCGCTGAGCACCATGGCGCCGGAATCCTCGCCCGAGGCCCGCTTGTGCCAGTAGCCGCCGCCTCCGTCGACGCTTACCAGGGCGAACGGCTTGGCGCCCGCGCCCACGGCCTGGGCCAGCATGTTCTCCACGCCGCCCTCCATGACTCCGGCGGCCGTCTGGCCCTTGCCGTGCAGCGCGATGATGGGCCGGATGGGGCCGGTGACACCGGGTGGCCGTGCGATACGCCATTCGGTGCGGACCCCGCCCCGCGCCGCGGAGACAAACGAGCCCGCGGCGATGGCGCCGTCAGCGCGGGCCGGGAAGGCCCCCATGCCGGGAAGGGCGGTTAGTGCGGCGCCGGCACCGGTTGCCGCGCCGAGCTTGAGTAGGGAGCGTCGGGACAGATCGCGCATGTCGACCATCATGCCGGTTCCGTCTACAGCCCAGACATTCGATAGCGTCGCAGCCGTGGTAGGTCTCTCGCGGCGTTCGGATGTGCCGCCGTTCTACGTTATGGACGTGCTGACGGCCGCCGCCGCGCGCCAGCGCACGCATGGGGACGTGATCTCCCTGGCCGCCGGGCAGCCGTCGACAGGCGCTCCCGCGGTAGTTCTCGACGCGGTGCGCCAGGCACTCGGCACGCATGTGCTCGGATACACCGAAACACTCGGACTGCCGGAGCTGCGTGACGCGATCGCCGCGTACCACCGTGAGCGTTCGGGCATCGAGGTCCAGGCGGACGACGTCGTCGTCACCACGGGATCCTCGGGCGGATTCACGCTGCTTTTCCTCGCGGCCTTCGACGTCGGCGACACCGTGGTGATGACCCGGCCCGGATACCCCGCATATCGTAATTGTCTTGCCGCACTGGGCTGCCGGGTTGTCGAGATCGACTGCGGTCCCCAGACGCGATACCAGCCGACGGTCGCGATGTTGGAGGCAGTCTTGCAGGAGGAAGGGCGGCCACCGGCAGGTCTCATCGTCGCCAGCCCCGCCAACCCCACTGGCACGATCATCGACACGGCCGAGCTGGAGGCCCTCGCGCTCTGGTGCGAGGCCAACGGCACCCTGCTGATATCCGACGAGATTTATCACGGACTGTCTTACGGCAACCAAAAGACCTCCAGTGCATGGGAATTCAGCCGCGAAGCGGTAGTGATGGGCTCGGTGTCGAAGTACTTCTCGATGACGGGCTGGCGGCTGGGTTGGATGCTGGTGCCGCGCCGGTTCCTGCGGGCCGTCGATCGGCTGTCCTCCAACTTCACCATCTGTCCGCCGGCGGTATCTCAGTACGGAGCGTTGGCGGCGTTCAGCCCCGAGGCGCGTGTCGAGCTCGACGGGCATGTGCGCCGGTACGCGGCCAACCGGACCCTGCTCATCGACGGTCTCGCCGCAGCGGGAATCTCCAGGATCGCGCCACCCGACGGCGCGTTTTATGCGTATGCCGATATCGAGCACATGACCGGTAACGCCGAACAATGGTGTGCGGACCTGTTGGCGCGCACTGGGGTAGCCGTCGCGCCCGGCATCGACTTCGACACCGTGCACGGTCACCACACCGTCCGCCTGAGCTTCGCGGGAAGCCCAGATGCGATCGAGGAGGCGTTGGCGCGGCTTGGTCGGGGCTGATGCCGACTGCTTGCATGAGATAGCGCAAAACGCCCGTGAGGATGCGTCGCTGCTGGCAGCATGACATGACGTGACACTCAGGCAGCAGGTGGAGGTGTTCCCCGACGGGAATGCCGTGCACCGTCCGCAAGCCACCCCCAAGGGGGAGCGGAGGCGGCGTGCCCTGATCACTGCTGCAGCTGATCTATTGCGAGACAATGGTATCGATGCGGTGCGGCACCGTGCCGTGGCACAGCGCGCGGGCCTGCCACTGGCGTCGACCACGTACTACTTCTCCTCACTGGAGGACCTCATCGCGCGGGCCGTCGAGCATGCGGGAGCCCACGAGCTGGAACAGATCCAGGAAAGGCTGTCGTTGGTTCAGTACCGGCGCCGTGGTGCGTCCGCCACCGCCGAGGCGGTGGTGGAACTGTTGTTCGGCACGCCGGGCTATGGCAGCGGGGAACAGCTCGTGTCCCGGTACGAGCGCGAGCTGGCATGCAGTCGCCATCCTGAACTGCGCGAGGTGCAGCAGAGGTTGCGTGGGCAACGCGACGACGCGGTGGCCCAGGTTGTCCGCCGGTCCGGTCGTTCCATTGACAACGACCGTGTCGCGGTGCTGATTTCAACAGTCGACGGGGCGATGGTGGGTGCGCTCACCGAGGCCGCCAGCAGTCCTCAGGCGACGGCGACGGCGATGCTGGTGGACGTCATCGACGTGCTTGCTCCCCTGGAAGCCGAACAGCTGGCCGAGTCGATTTCCTTCCCCCCATAGACTCTAGTGGTGCAAATCCCTAACGTTCTGGCATCCCGGTACGCGAGCGACGCCATGGTTGCGCTCTGGTCGCCGCAGTCAAAGGTGGTGCTGGAGCGCCAATTGTGGATCGCTGTGCTGCGCGCACAACGCGATCTCGGCATCGATGTTCCCGACGGCGTCATCGAGGATTACGAGCGGGTGATCGAGAATGTCGACCTGGATTCGATCGCCGCGCGCGAACGTGTCACCCGCCACGATGTGAAGGCGCGTATCGAGGAGTTCAACGCGCTCGCCGGGCATGAGCACATCCACAAGGGCATGACGAGCCGCGACCTCACCGAAAATGTGGAGCAGCTGCAGATCCGCAGTTCGCTGGAGTACGTCCACGCCCATGGCGTCGCTGTGGTGGCGCGGCTCGCGCGTCACGCCGTGGAGTACCGGGACGTGGTGATGGCCGGGCGCAGTCACAATGTGGCTGCACAGGCAACCACCTTGGGTAAGCGGTTCGCGTCGGCGGCCGATGAGACCCTCATTGCGCTGACCCGGCTGCGGGAACTCCTCAATCGGTACCCGCTGCGCGGGATCAAGGGCCCGATGGGTACCGGGCAGGACATGCTCGACCTGTTCGACGGGGATGTGGTCAAGTTGGCCGCGCTGGAGGACCGAGTCGCCGGATTCCTGGGCTTCTCGAGCACCCTGACCAGTGTTGGCCAGGTGTATCCGCGCTCGCTGGACCACGATGTGGTGTCCGCGCTGGTGCAGCTCGGTGCCGGCCCGTCCTCGCTGGCGCACACGATTCGCCTGATGGCCGGGCACGAGCTGGTCACCGAGGGTTTCGCGCCCGGGCAGGTGGGCAGCTCGGCGATGCCCCACAAGATGAACACGCGCAGCTGCGAACGCGTCAACGGCCTGCAGGTGATTCTGCGCGGGTATGGCTCCATGGCCGCGGAACTGGCTGGGGCGCAGTGGAATGAAGGTGATGTGTTCTGTTCGGTAGTGCGACGTGTCGCGTTGCCCGATGCCTTCTTCGCCATCGACGGCATGATCGAGACCTTCCTGACGGTGCTCGACGAGTTCGGCGCCTATCCGGCGGTGATCGACCGGGAGCTGCGTCGCTACCTGCCGTTCCTGGCGACAACCAAGGTGCTGATGGCCGCGGTGCGTGCCGGGGTCGGCCGCGAGGAAGCCCACGAAGTCATCAAGGAGCATGCCGTCGCGACGGCACTCGCCATGCGCGAAAAGGGAGCCGAGCCAGACCTTTTGGGCCTGCTGGCCAACGATCCCCGTCTGCCACTGGACGCTTCGGTGCTGGAGGCCGCACTGTCGGACCGGGCCTCGTTCACCGGTGCCGCCGCAGATCAGGTCGATCGGGTGGCGGCTGCCGTCTCGGTGCTTGTCGACACCTACCCCGAGGCCGCTGCCTACAACCCGGGCGCCATCCTGTAGCTCATCGGCCGCGTGAGGCGACGGCAGGTCCCGCACGCGGAAACCTTTGAGGTGCTGAGTGATCCGGTGAAGTTCTCATCCCTACTCGCCGACACGCCGCCTCGTGGCGGGTTCGTATCGCACATCTTGACCACGAGCGGGCGTGTCGAAATTAGGAGGAGCGCCACTCCTTCGGGGTGCTGATTCCCGCGGCCTTCAATTCGATGCTGGCCAGGCCGCGTATCGACGTGATGTCCTGGGCGCGCCAGGCGGCCACGGGGTCGGCGGTCACCACGGCGAGCTTCTTCAGCGGCCGGTTGGCCAGCGCCCGCAGCGCCAGCAGCTGTTCACCGGCCGGGGTGGCCGCGAGCTGTACCGCAACCAACTTGCGGCGAAAGAACCTGATCCGCAAAAAGATCCACGGCCCTGCGAAGGCAAGGATGGGTGGCGCGGCGACGGCGATCGCCAAAACGATCGCCAACCAGGTCGCGGTGGTGTCCAGGTTGTGGCCCGCCCCGGCTAGATCGGCGGCCGCCTCGCTGGCCGCGCGCAGCGGTCCACCCACCTTGTCGCCCACCAACGGAATCCGGTGGGCGCTGTCACCCGCGGAGTTGAGGTTGTCCGAAATGCCGTCGGCACCGTCCTTCACCTGCCGTCCCACCTCGGCGATCGTCGACACCGCGGCGTGCACAGCAAGCCCGACAAACACCCAGATCGTGGTCCAGATCGCGACCGCTACATCGCTGAAGAGCTGACCGAGCAACCGTCCCGGTCGGGTCGAGTAGGGAAGGAATCGCATGAATCGTAGGATGGCACGATGCGTCCTCCGCTGTCCGATTACCAGCATGTGGCCAGCGGAAAGGTCCGTGAGCTGTACCGAGTCGACGACGAGCACCTGCTGTTCGTCGCCACCGACCGTATTTCCGCATTCGATTTCATCCTGGATACGCCGATACCCGATAAGGGGCGCATCCTCACGGCGATGAGCGTGTTCTTCTTCGGGCTGCTGACCGTGCCGAATCATCTGGCCGGGCCGCCCGATGATCCGCGCATTCCCGAGGAGGTGCTGGGCCGGGCACTGCTGGTGCGACGGCTCGACATGCTTCCCGTGGAGTGTGTGGCGCGCGGGTACCTGACCGGATCGGGGCTGCTGGATTATCAGCGCACCGGCGCGGTATGCGGCCATGTGTTGCCACAGGGTCTTGGTGAAGCCAGTCGGCTTGATCCGCCGTTGTTCACCCCGGCGACGAAGGCCGACATCGGCGAGCACGATATGAATGTCGACTTCGCCGCGGTGGTGGACCTTGTCGGCGGTGTGCGCGCCAACCAACTGCGCGATGAGACCATCAAGATCTACACCCGGGCCGCGGCGCACGCCCTGCACAAGGGAATCATTCTCGCCGACACCAAGTTCGAATTCGGAGTTGATGTCGAGGGCACCCTGGTGCTCGCCGACGAGGTGTTCACTCCCGACTCATCCCGGTACTGGGATGCCGCTAACTATCAGGCCGGCGCGGTGCAGGACAGCTTCGACAAGCAATTCGTGCGCAACTGGCTCACCGGGCCCGAATCGGGATGGGATCGCGCGTCGGACACACCGCCGCCGCCCCTGCCGGAAGCGGTAGCCGTGGCCACACGCGAGCGGTACATCGAGGCTTATGAACGTATTTCGGGGCTGAGCTTCGCTGATTGGATCGGCAAGTCGGCGTGAGCGGGCCCGTACGCCCGCCCACAGCGAACCGCATCGACACTCTCCGCGAGTACCACGGGGATACCTTCGTCGACCCCTACGAATGGTTGCGTGAGAAGGAAAGCCCTGCGGTCATCACGCATCTGGAGGCTGAGAACGCATACGTCGATGACCAGCTCGGACACTTGGAAGCTCTGCGCAACAGCATCTTCGGTGAGATCAAGTCCCGCACCAAGGAGACTGACCTCTCGATTCCCACCCGAATGGGACAGTGGTGGTACTACGCCCGTAGCTTCGAGGGTAAGCAGTACGGCACGCATTGTCGTTGTCCGATAGGCGAATCCGCCGGGGCTGACAGCTGGGCGCCCCCGGCACTGGATCACGATGTTCCGGGGGAACAGATCCTGCTCGACGGGAACGTCGAGGCGGAGGGCCACGACTTCTTCTCCCTCGGTGCTGCGACCGTCAGCCCGGATGGACACACTCTGGCCTACTCGGTGGACGTTGTCGGCCATGAGATGTACACCCTGCGATTCAAAGATCTGCGGACCGGCGAGATGTACCCGGACGAAATCGCCGACATCGGCGCGGGTGCTACCTGGGCGATGGACAGCCGCACCCTGTACTACCCCGTGATCGATGAGGCATTCCGGCCCTACGCCATTCGCCGGTATACGCTGGGCAGCGGCGCGGAACCTGTCGACGTGTTCTCCGAGCCGGACGAGCGTTTCTGGATCGGCGTAGGTCGCACCCGCAGCGACCGCTTCGTCGCCATCAGCGTGCACTCGTCGGTAACCTCCGAGATCCTGATCGGTGACGCCCGCGATCCCGCGACGACCTTCTCGCCAATCTGGCTGCGCCGCACCGGTGTCGAATACACCGTCGATCACATTGTGGTCGACGGTGAGGATCGACTCTTGATCCTGCACAACGACGGCGCGGTGAACTTCGCTCTCGCGGACCTGCCGTTCGCCGCCGTTGCCGACGGCCCGGTTGACCCGACACTGGCGCGCACCCTGATTGCCCACCGCGACGACGTGCGCCTGGACGGTGTGGAGGCCTTCGCTGAGCGCTTCGTGGTCGGCTATCGACGAGAGGCGTTGCCGCGCATCCAGGTATGGCCGATCAGCGCCGACGGATACGGTGCACCGCAGGAGGTCGAGTTTGACTCGGAGCTCATGTTGTCCGGGTTGGGCGACAACCCCGAATGGAACTCGCCGCTGCTGCGTGTCGGTTGTACATCCTTCATCACACCGACTCGGGTCTACGACCTCGACGTTCACACCGGGGAACGCACCCTACTCAAGGAACAACCCGTCCTTGGCGGTTACCGCCGTGAGGACTATGTGGAGCGGCGCGAATGGGCGATCGCCGAGGACGGCACCCGGATACCGCTGTCGGTGGTCCACCGCACGGACACTTCTGAACCGGCGCCGACCCTCCTGTACGGGTATGGCGCATATGAGATGTGCGAAGACCCGCAATTCAGCATCGGACGACTCTCGCTACTGGACCGGGGAGTGGTGTTTGTCATCGCCCATGTGCGCGGTGGCGGCGAGATGGGCCGCCTCTGGTACGAGGACGGCAAGATGCTGTACAAGAAGCACAGCTTCACCGACTTTGTCGCGGCGGCACGGCATCTCGTCGGCGCCGGAATTGCGTTACCGGACCGGCTTGCGGCCTGGGGAGGGAGCGCGGGCGGCCTGTTGGTAGGTGCCGCGATGAACTTGGCGCCCGACTTGTTCGCCGGGGTGTTGGCGCAGGTGCCCTTTGTGGACCCCGTCACCACCATCTGTGATCCGACGCTGCCGCTCACCGTCACGGAGTGGGATGAGTGGGGAAATCCCCTGGAGAACAAGGACGTCTACGACTACATCAAGTCGTACTCGCCCTACGAGAACATCCGTCCCACCGAGTACCCGACCATTCTCGCGATGACCTCTCTGCACGACTCGCGGGTGCTGTACGTGGAACCCGCCAAATGGGTTGCCGAGCTGCGACATACGACTACCGGCGATCGCCCCATCCTGATGCGCACCGAGATGACGGCCGGGCACGGCGGTATCAGCGGGCGCTATGAGCGCTGGAAGGAAACCGCCTTCCAGCTGGCCTGGATACTCGATGTTCTTGGGGCCGAGGGAGAGAAGTCGGATGTCTGACGAGGTTGTCGTCGTCACCGGCGCCGGTGGGATGGGTAAGGTCATCGCCCGCCGTCAGGGCATAGGCAAGACCCTGCTGATTGCCGACTACAACGAGGAGGCGCTGCAGGCCGTCGTCGAAGAACTGAAGGCCGACGGGCACAACGTCATTGGCCACCGCGTCGACGTCTCCTCGCGCGAGTCGGTCGTTGGGCTCGCTGCGGCCGCTACGAAGCTGGGGCGAGTTACCCAATTGGCGCACACCGCAGGACTTTCCCCGGCGCAGGCACCGACGCAGGCCATCCTGGCCGTCGATTTGGTCGGGGTGGCCCTGGTCGTGGAGGAGTTCGGCAAGATCGTTTCCTCCGGTGGTGCCGGCGTGGTGATCGCCAGCATGGCCGGTCACATGCCCATGGAACTCTCCGCCGCACAGGAGCAGGAGCTCGCGACCACCGCCGCCGAGGATCTACTCGCGTTACCGTACGTCCAGAGCATTGATTACCCCGCGGTGGCATACCAGCTATCCAAGCGCGCCAACCATATTCACGTTCGTGCGTCGGCCCGGCAGTGGGGTGCGCGGGGGGCTCGCATCAACTCGATCAGCCCCGGGGTGGTGTCCACCAGGATGGGGCATCAGGAACTCGCCTCGGAGACCGGTGCCATCACGAAGGCCATGATCGAGGGTTCGGCGAGCCGACGGATCGGGGCGTCCGACGATATCGCCGCGGCAACGGCATTTCTGCTCGGGCCCGACTCGTCGTACATCACCGGGACCGATCTGTTGGTCGACGGGGGAGTCATCGCCGCGGTGCGTTCCGGTCAGCTGTTCAGCTGTTCAGCTGATCACTGAATCCATGTCCTCCAGCGTTCGGCCCTTGGTCTCCTTCACCCAGCGCGCCACGAACACGAAGGACAGCGCGGCGCAGATCGCGTAGAACCCGTACGCGATTCCCAACGTGTCACGCAGCGCGGGGAAGGTGACGGTGACCAGCCAGTTGGCGGCCCAGTTCCCCGCCGTCGCGACTCCCATAGCGGCGGCCCGGATCCTGTTGGGGAAGATCTCCCCGAGTAGCACCCAAACCACCGGGCCCCAGGACATTCCGAATGCCACGACAAACAGGTTGGCGGCGACCAGGGCAACGGGCCCTGCTAGGGGGCCCAGGTGTGGTTTGTCGTCCACGATGGTGGCCATGCTGAAGACGATCGCCATGGTGCTGAGCGTCACGGCCATTCCGGCCGAACCAATGAGCAACAGGGGTTTGCGGCCGACCCGGTCGATCAACGCGATGGCTACCAGCGTGGTGGCGATGTTGGTGATCGAGGTGATGACCGTGATGGTGAACGACGAGGTTTCGCCGAACCCGACGGCCTGCCACAGCACATTCGAGTAGTAGAAGATCACATTGATGCCGACCAACTGCTGGAACACCGCCAGCGCCACACCCACCCAGACGATGGCGTACAAACCACCGGTGGGCTTGCGCAGATCGCGCCACGAGGGCGCGGTGCTCCGATCGAGCGTTTCTTGGATCCGGGTGATCGTGATGTCCAGGTTCTTCTCCCCGAGCAGCCTCGTCAACACCGTGCGTGCCTCGGGAATTCGGTGGGTGGCAATGAGATAACGGGGCGACTCGGGGATGGTGAACGCCAGGACGCCATAGATGAGCGCTGGTAGCGCCATCGCGAGAAACATCCAGCGCCACGCCGGTAGGCCCAGCCACAGGTCACTGCGCGAGCCACCGGCCAGATGTGCCAACAGCCAATCGATGGTGAGCGACAAGAAGATTCCGGTGACGATTGCCAATTGCTGCAGAGAACCCAGACGGCCGCGGATGTTCGACGGAGACGTTTCCGCGATATAGGCCGGTGCTATCAGCGAAGCCACACCCACCCCCACCCCGCCGATTACGCGAAAGACGACGAGCAACTCGATGTTCGGTGACAGTCCGGCTCCGATCGCGCTCAGCAGAAAGAGGGCGGCGGCGATCTTCATGACCGCCACCCGCCCGATCCTGTCGGCGACGCGCCCAGCCGTCATGGCGCCGAGAGCGGCCCCGAGGAGCGCGGAGGCGACCGCGAATCCCAGCTCCGCGTCCCGGATGGCGAACTCGTCCTGGATGGCCTGTACGGCACCGTTGATGACCGCACTGTCGTATCCGAAGAGCAATCCTCCCAGCGCCGCTACGGACGCGATCCGCAGCGCACTGCGCCCTGAGGAGAATTCGTTCTCCTCGCTCATATGACCTCCCGCAACGTTGCGTAATGTGCGAACAGTCAACCATCGCAACACCGGTAACGTGGTGAGCATGACCGATCTCGCCTCCATCCCGTTGACCGCACTCGACGGCTCCGAGCTGTCACTCGCCGATTTCGGTGACAACGCCGTGCTGGTCGTCAACGTCGCCTCCAAATGTGGTCTGACCCCGCAGTATGCGGCGCTGGAGAAGTTGGCCACCGACTACGCCGACCGCGGCCTGACGGTGCTCGGGGTGCCCTGCAACCAGTTCATGGGCCAGGAGCCCGGGACGGCGGAGGAGATCCAGACGTTCTGTTCCACCACGTATGGGGTGACCTTCCCGCTGTTGGAGAAGATCGATGTCAACGGTGAGACCCGGCATCCGCTGTACGCCGAGCTCACCAAGACCGTGGATTCCGAAGGCGCCGCTGGGGACGTTCAGTGGAACTTCGAGAAGTTCTTGATCGCGCGGGATGGCTCGGGATCTCTGCGGCCGGTCAACCGGTTTCGGCCGACGACGGTGCCGGATGCTCCCGAGGTGATCGCGGCCATCGAGAAGGAGCTGGGGTAGCGCGCCGGAGCGTTCTTTTCGATGCGGGGTGTCTGACACCTTGCGTACATCTGAAATTGCCAGACTGGCGGCATGGCAGGACAGCTGCTGGTATCAGTATCGGGAATCTGCGACCGCACTCTCGACGAGATCGCTGTATTCACTGAGGAAATGGATAAGCGGTCGATTCCGCTGTCGTTCCTCGTATCTCCCCGCCTGAAGGGCAAGTACCGCCTGGTGGAGGACCAGCCGACGGTTGACTGGTTGGCCGCGCGCCGGTCGCGGGGTGACGCCATCGTGCTGCATGGGTACGACCAGGCGGCGACCAAGAAGCGCCGCGACGAGTTCGCCGCGTTGCCCGCTCACGAGGCCAACCTGCGTCTGATGGCCGCTGACCGTGTGATGGAGCAGACCGGGTTACGCACGCGCCTCTTTGCGGCACCCGGTTGGATGGCCTCCGCAGGAGCAATAGAGATGTTGCCGCGCAACGGTTTCCGTCTGAACATCGGGCTTTCTGAGATTTCTGACCTGGTCCATGGCACGTCGGTGCGCGCTCGGGTGCTGGGTATCGGTGAGGGATTCCTTTCCGAGCCATGGTGGTGCCGGATGTTGGTGTTGTCGGCGGCGCGCGCGGCCCGCCGCGACGGAGTGGTGCGGGTTGCCATCTCGGCCAAGCATCTGCGCAAGCCCGGTCCGCGACAGGCCATGATCGACGCCATTGATCTGTCACTGCTGCATGGTTCGGCGCCGAGTGTCTACGAGTGGTTGCCCAAGCAGGTACTACACAGCGTGGCCTGATTGATAAAGTTTGCTCCATGCTTCGAGCATGGGTCTGTGTGGTAGTCGTCGCATGGGGTCTTATCGTGGCGCCGGCGGCGTGGGCGAAACCCGAGTTCCCTGATATCGAGAGTCTTCAGGAAATCGGCGGAGGGAGTTATACCGAGCTGCAAAAGGATGCGTACCGAGTGGATGGCATCCTCACGTTCGCGGCCGACGGCAGGGCAACGTGTCAGCTGAAGACGGGATCCGGCGGAGAACGTCCGGAAGCACGGTGCTGGGGAGACCTGCTGTCTGCGCCTGCAAACGCGAAATCGGTATCCGCGACCGATACGGATGCCGGGAGTTTCTCCTCGACCGCAGTACCCGCTGAACTTCAGGCCAAACGTTCTGGGCTCATTTGGGCTGGCAGCAGATTCACCGAATCCGCGCCGGACGGTACCGAAGTCAGTTGCGGCCTCACTCCGCAGCGCGAGAACAGGAACTGGACCGAGACGATCGCCTGCCGTGTCCGTGGTAGCGGTGGCGAACACGGATTCGTGTTGTCCGACAAGGGAAACTGGACCTTCTGATGGCTCGTCGAGCTATCACCGTCGCGCTGGCACTGATCCTTGTGGGGTGCGGGCAACCCTCGCCGTCGGATGATGTAAGGCCGTCCGCAGCGACAACGACGTCATCAACATCCGCGACGCCGTCTACATCTACGACGTCAGGGGTGCCAGAGGCATTTCCCGATCTCACCGGCTTCCGCGAGTTGGGGATGACTGGATACGAGTACGGCGAACTGAAGTCCTTCTCCAACGGTGGCTACACGCGATTCGCCACACCTGATGGCCTGCACTGCCAGATGCAAGGTTGGAACGCCGGGCGAGGAGGTCCACCTGGGATTATTGAATGCTGGGGTGAGTTGCCCGGAGCGCCGCACTGGGCGCGCGCGGTGGCCGCGTCCAACGGTGTACCAGGGCGCTTCTTCGCCCCTAAGAAGGGTCCCGAGCCGTCGGGAACATTCCGACCGTTGCCGCGGAAGTCGATTCTCACGGTCAACCTGTTCGAGGGCGACTATGTTTTCTGCGCGGTCGGTGACGTAGGGCTGACCGCCTGCCGGATGGGCTACCTCGACGCGTGGGGAAATGGCTTTGTGCTTTCACCACAAGGAAGTTGGACCTTTTAATCGTCAATCGTCCCGGCTACGGTGAATCGGTGAGTGACGCGAGTACCGATGTCATCGTCGTGGGCGCAGGTCTTGCAGGGTTGGTGGCTACCTGTGAATTGGTGGACCGCGGCAAGAATGTCGTCGTCGTCGAGCAGGAGAATGCCGCCAATCTGGGCGGCCAGGCCTATTGGTCCTTCGGTGGCCTGCTCTTTGTCAACAGTCCCGAACAGCGTCGCCTGGGGATCAAGGACTCTCACGAGCTGGCCCTGCAGGACTGGCTCGGTACCGCCGGTTTCGACCGCCCGGAAGATCATTGGCCCCGTCAATGGGCGCACGCGTACGTCGACTTCGCGGCGGGTGAGAAGCGAAGCTGGTTGCGCGCCAGGGGGTTGCAGATATTCCCCGTGGTGGCATGGGCCGAGCGTGGCGGCAAGGATGCGCTCGGGCCCGGTAACTCGGTACCGCGATTTCACATCACCTGGGGCACTGGCCCCGGCTTGGTGGAGATTTTTGCCCGGCGTGTGCTCGCCGCTGTAGACCGCGGCCAGGTGCGCATCGCCTACCGGCACCAGGTCGACGAACTGATCGTCGAACAGGGCGCCGCGGTCGGTGTTCGTGGCACCGTGCTGGAGCCCTCGACTGCGGCGCGAGGTGTCACATCTTCACGAACAGCTTTGGGAGAGTTCGAATTCCGTGCGCAGGCCGTCATCGTGACCAGCGGTGGTATCGGAGGTAATCACGATTTGGTTCGGGCGAACTGGCCCGAACGCATGGGACGCGTTCCTGCGCAGCTGTTGACCGGGGTGCCTGCTCACGTCGACGGCCGCATGCTCGGGATCTCGGTGGACGCGGGCGCCCACCTGATCAACCGCGACCGCATGTGGCATTACACCGAGGGCATCACCAACTACAACCCGGTCTGGCCGGGCCACGGGATCCGCATCCTTCCGGGGCCATCGTCACTCTGGCTGGACGCCAATGGATCTCGAATACCAGCGCCACTGTTCCCGGGATTCGACACCCTGGGCACATTGGAACACATCTGCCGCAGCGGGCATGATTACTCGTGGTTCATCCTGAATGCGCGGATCATCGCCAAGGAGTTCGCACTGTCGGGGCAGGAGCAGAACCCCGATCTCACGGGTAAGGATGTGCGCGGGGTACTGCGGCGCGGCAAGGCGGGCGCGCCGGCGCCGGTGCAGGCGTTCATCGACAAGGGCGTCGACTTTGTCAGTGCGTCGAACCTGCCCGATCTGGTCGCCAAGATGAATGCGTTGCCGGACGTCACACCGCTGGACTATGCGACCATCGCCCAGCAGGTGACGGCACGCGATCGTGAGGTGGCTAACCCGTTCGGCAAGGATCCGCAGATCGCCGCCATCCGTGCCGCACGTGCTTACCTCGCGGATCGATTCACCCGGGTGGTGGCCCCGCACCGGCTCACCGATCCGAAGGCGGGTCCGCTGATCGCGGTGAAGTTGCATGTCTTGACGCGAAAGACATTGGGCGGTTTGGAGACCGACCTCGACTCGCGGGTTCTGCGCGCCGATGGGAGTTGTTTCGAAGGCCTCTACGCGGCCGGTGAGGTTGCCGGGTTCGGCGGCGGTGGTGTGCACGGATACCGCGCATTGGAGGGCACGTTCCTGGGTGGCTGCATCTTCAGCGGCCAGGCCGCGGGCCGGGGCGCTGCCGAGGACATCGGCTAGCCCTCGCGCATCCAAACCGAGGTTTTGGCGAATATGTGCGAGACGATCCCGCCACAACCTCGGTCTCGGCGATTAGAACAACACCGCGTCCTCGTGGGGTAGCACCTGGAAGTCGGCATCGGACATCTCACGAAACCGCGTGTAGAAGAACGGGTATGCGGCCTCCTGCAGGATGCCCTGGTGAATGGGCACCGCCCGGGCCGGATTCACCGTACGCAGGTACTCGATCGCCTCGGACACCTTCATCCACGGCGCCGCCGCCGGTAGTGCCAGCACATCGACCTGCTCGCCGGGTGCGAAGAGCGCATCGCCGGGATGCATGAGCCGCGCGGGATGATCTCCGTCGCCGATCAGATACGAGGTGTTGTCGATGAGCGGGATTTCCGGATGGATGACCGCATGCTGGCCACCCACTCCGCGCACACTCAGTTCTGCGACGGTGAAGCGGTCGCCGGCGTGCACCGCCTGCCACGGGTCGCCCAGCTGCGCCGCTGTCATCGGATCGGCGTAGAGCGCTGCCCCCGGGTTGGCGTCGATCAGTGCGGGCAGCCGCGCCAGATCCACGTGGTCTGGATGCTGATGGGTGATCAGGATGGCCGACAGGCCGGTGATGCCCTCAAATCCGTGCGAGAAGTTGCCGGGATCGAACAGCAGAGTGGTGCCGCCAAAATCGGCCAGCAGGCACGAATGCCCGAAGTGGGTCAGCTGCATGAGGGGAGTCTAGGCGGGAGGTGTCCCGGCCCACACGGTAAAGTCAGCCCGTGGCCCGAGTCGTCGTAAACGTCATGCCGAAACCCGTGATCCTGGACCCGCAGGGACAAGCCATTGTGGGCGCGCTTGCGCGCCTTGGCTATGCCGGTGTGGCAGACGTGCGCCAGGGCAAGCGCTTTGAGTTGGAGTTCGAGGGAGAGATCGGCGATTCCGATCTCGAGTCGATCGCCGAGGCGCTGCTCGCCAACACCGTCATCGAGGACTGGGAAATCGTGCGGGAGTCCGAATGACCCCACGCATCGGTGTCATCACTTTTCCCGGCACCCTCGATGATGTGGACGCCGCTCGGGCGGCCCGGCTTTCCGGAGCCGAGGCGGTCTCGCTGTGGCACGACGATGCCGATCTGAAGTCCGTGGACGCGGTGATCGTGCCCGGCGGTTTCTCCTACGGTGACTACCTGCGCGCCGGGGCCATCGCGCGCTTTGCGCCCGTGATGCGCTCCGTGGTCGACGCGGCCGCACAAGGTCTGCCAATCCTGGGCATTTGCAATGGTTTCCAGGTGCTGTGCGAGGCCGGGCTGCTGCCCGGAGCCTTGACCCGCAACGCCGGTCTGCACTTTGTATGCCGCGATGTCTGGCTGGGTGTTGACGCTAACAACACCGCGTGGTCCTCCCGGTATGAGCAGGGGGCCGACATCCTGGTGCCACTCAAGTCCGGCGAAGGCCGCTACGTGGCCTCCGACGATGTGCTTGACGAGCTGGAGGGCGAGGGCCGGGTGGTCTTCCGCTACCGCGAGAACCCCAACGGGTCGATGCGCGATATCGCCGGGATTTCCTCGGCCAACGGCCGCGTGGTCGGGCTCATGCCGCACCCGGAGCACGCGACCGAGGCGCTGACTGGACCCAGCGATGATGGGCTCGGCATTTTCTACTCGGCGCTCGACGCCGTGCTTACCGCGTGAGCTGCGCTTCCAGTAGGCATTTGCTGGCGATTCGGCATGCCTGCCGCATGCTCTAGCCCTATTCGGCGGTGGGGTATCACCGCCGACAACCGTGTTGGTTGGCTCTTCGATAGTGGAAAGCAAAGCCGAATTCAGCAGGTATGTGTATCGAGGCCTCAGCTGTTATGCAGTTTGGAGATCTCCCAGCTATGCTCCCATCAACTTAGGGAGGAGCATGTTCATGGGGTGGTCAGTTAGGCGTAAGAGGCGCGGTATGGCGGCGGCCATGTCGATGGTGATTGCGGTCATCGGGTTCGCGAGCCCGGCGAGGGCAGACGGCAGCCTGGCGGACAAGCCGAGCTCACAATTGATGTTGCTGCTTCCCGACGACGCCATCCCCGCAGACTGGAAGGTGGAGAAGGACGATCTCGCCGGCGCAACCAGTAGTGGTGACCAGTTGTGTCACCAGGCTGGCGACGCGAATGGCGCCAAGGTCAACTTTCTGGTTCGTTTGCAAGCGTTGTCGCGCTGTACGGAATTTGTCGATGTTCTTTACGGCAAAGAGAACCCCGGGGCCGACATGATCGCCTGGGCCAAGTCCATCGCGCCCGCGCAGGGGTTCAACACCCTGGAGACGGGCACCGCGTCGGTGCAGGTTTCGTCCGCGCCCGGCCCGAACACCGCGCCGTATCCGTCGGTCACAGTGCTGATGCGGCCGGCCGACATGGACCAGGAGATTCCAGGGCAGCTGGTGACGTGGGTCCGGGTTCGTGGGCTGCTCGTTGTCGTGCGATCGTTCGCGTGGGATGCGGGTGAGGGGCGGGCGAGGCTCGACCAGGTGGTGCACTCGGCGATCGGGAAACTCCAGGCCGTTTGATCTTCCCGTTGCCCACCGTTAAGTGACCAGCAAGACAGCGAATTGCTTTGTCGCTCAAAGATGGGCACACATGGGTGTGTTGGGAGCCCGGGCTTGCCTAGGGCAGTAGCGCGACCGACGCCTCGGCGGTGTAGCTCAGGAACGTCAGGGTCTCCTGCAGGTAGAGCTGCACGCTCTCGGCGTCATGGGACAGGTACCCGATGGTGACATCGGTGCCCAGCTGCAGATCGAAGTCCCCGCCGCGGCAGCTCAGCACGAGTGCGCCGTCGATCGCCGGAGCCCAGAGGATCTCCCCGGTGACCAACCGGCGAAGGTGCTCACGGATCGGATACCCGCGATCGGAGGCCTCGCTGACCTTGGTGTACTCCTCAGCCGACAACAGCACCGAGTACGGGCCGTCAACACCCGCCAGCCGCAGTTCCGAGAGTGCCTGCGCGACGACGTCGGGGTACTGGCGGACATCGTCGGGCAACTTGAGTTCGGGATTGGAGCTGGATTCGCGGATACCGACGATCGAGGCGGCGGGATAGCCCTCGAAGATCGCCCGATCCTCGGCGAACGCCAGCTTTTTGGCAGCCTCCTTGACTGGGTCCCAGTCGGAGTCCTGAGAGCCGCGCTCCACATCGTCGATGGCGGACCGACTGATGGTGAAGGGGACTCGCAGCCGCACAAGCGGTTTGCTTTCCCGCAGGTGCGCTTGCACGCCGTCGGCGGGTGCCGCCACGTCGAGTAGGTGTCCGGTGCTCACGGCCGCGCTCGAGGGACCGCCCGGCTCGCTGACGTCAACCACCCGGCGTCCGGCGATATGGCGTTTAAAGGTACGGCTGGACTCGGTTTCGATCTCCGCCCACGCCTCGTCCGTGATGGGTGCGAGTTCGCGATACAGGTTGTTCATGCCGACGTTCCTTTCAGGCTGCCGATGGATAGGGACCCTTGGTATTCAGTGGATTTCGCGGCCACCTGAGTGGGTAGCGGCGGGGGAGCGTCGAGGAAGTCGGCGGACGGCGCGAAGAACAGCCCACCGGTGACCGCGGTCGAGAAGTCCAGGATGCGGTCGGTGTTCCCCGGCGGATCCCCGACAAACATGTTGCGCAGCATGCGTTCCGTGACATCCGGGGTGCGTGAGTAGGCGATGTAGTACGTCCCGAACTCTGCCTTCCCGAGTTCACCGAAGGGCATGTTGCGCCGCAGGATCTGCAGCTCGTTGCCCTCGTCGTCCTCGATGACGTTCAGGGCCACATGCGAATTCGACGGTTTCACGGCATCGTCGAATTCGATGTCATCGAGTTTGCTGCGGCCGATCACCTTCTCCTGCTCGTCGACGGGCAGTGCGCTCCAGGCGGCCATATCGTGCAGGTACTTCTGGATGTGCACGTAGCTGCCGGCGGCGAAATCGGCGTCCTCGGCGCCGACGAGGGCGGCCGAGGCGGCTTCGTCGCCATCGGGATTCTCGGTGCCGTCCACAAATCCCAGTAGGTCCCGGTTGTCGAAGTACTGAAAACCGTGTGTCTCGTCGACCACGGTGATGGCGCCCGCCAGAGCGGTGGTGATACGCGCGGCCAATTCGAAGCAGCGGTCCATGGTGCTCGCGCGGATATGGAATAGCAGGTCGCCGGGTGTGGACGGGGCGGTGTGCCGCTCACCGCGCACCTCCGGGAAGGGCCACAGCCGAGCCGGGCGCGGACCGGAAAAGAGCCGGTCCCAGGCATCCGACCCGATCGCGGTGACCAGCGATAATCGCCGTGCCGAATCGCGGAATCCGATGGCTTTGGCCAGGCCGGACAAGTCGGGCAACGCATCGTGAACTGCCTGTTCGGCACCCGCGTCGATGGTCACCACCAGGAAAATGGCCGACGAAGACAACGGTTCCAGAACAGGCTGTGGCACGGGATCGGTCACGCCTCGACCCTAGACCCAATCCAGTCAGCCATCATGGGAAGCGTGACCGCGACCGCAACAGGACTGTGCCAATTCATCGACGCCTCGCCGTCGCCGTTTCACGCTGTGGACACGGTGGCGCAGCGCCTCCGTCAGGAAGGCTTCACCGAGTTGTTCGAGGCGCAGCGTTGGCCGGGGCACTCGGGTGACTACTTCACGGTGCGCTCGGGATCCATCGTGGCGTGGCGCGGCGTGGACATGGCAGACGATGACGCCTCCTTCCGAGTGATCGGTGCTCACACCGACAGCCCGAACCTACGGGTGAAGGCCAATGCTGATCGCGTGCAAGCGGGTTGGCCCATGGTCGCTCTGGAGCCCTACGGCGGTGCGTGGGTACAGACCTGGCTGGATCGCGATCTGGGGCTGGCCGGACGGGTGCTCGTGCGTGACGGGGATACGGTGCGGTCGACACTGATGCGCATCCAGCAGCCAATCCTGCGGGTGCCGAACCTGGCGATCCACATGGTTAGCGCCGAGGAGCGCAAGAAATGGGTGATCGACCCGCAATGGCATGTGAACTCCGTATGGAGCGGTGGGAAGAGCTTCGACGAGTTCATCGCCGAACAGCTGGGGGTAGCCCCGGCCGATGTTCTCGGACGTGATCTGATGGCACACGATCTGACCGCGGCCACACTCATCGGCCCCGACGAGAGCCTGGTCAGCGCACCGCGTTTGGACAACCAGGCCAGCTGCTACGCCGGATTGGAGGCATTCCTGGCCGCCGAATCCAGCTCGACTCTGGTCCTGGCACTCTTCGACCACGAAGAGATCGGTTCGGTCTCTGGTCACGGCGCCCACTCGGACCTGTTGTCGACGGTTCTGGAGCGGATCGTGCTGTCCAGTAACGGCACCCGAGAGGATTTCCTGCGGCGTGCGGCCGCCTCGTTGATGGTCTCGGCCGATATGGCACATGCCACACACCCCAACTATCCGGATCGGCATGAACCTGGCCACCAGATTGCCGTCAACGCCGGACCGGTGATCAAGATTCACCCGAATGTCCGCTACGCCACCGATGGTCGGGGTGCGGCGGCCTTCGCTCTGGCCTGTGAGCGGGCCGGAGTTCCGTTCCAGCGGTACGAGCATCGCGCGGACATGCAATGTGGCTCGACCATCGGTCCGTTCGCGGCATCGCACACCGGCATGCTCACCGTCGACGTGGGAGCGGCGACACTGGCCATGCATTCGGTGCGTGAGTTGATGGGCGCGCGCGACGTGCCGATGTACTCCGATGCACTGCAAGCGTTTCTGGAGCTGCCCGCTACATCGTGAAGCGCAGGTTGGTGATGATCTTCCAACCCAGGTCGGGATCGCCGTCGAGCGTGAAGCCATTGCGGTTCGCGCTGGCCCGGCCACCCAGATGCCGGGCGAACTCGCAGGTGTCCGCGGTGAGCGTCACATGTGGGGTGTCCCAGGGCTCCGAGAACTGAGCCACGATGCGCGCCCGGTCGGGGATTTCGATATCGACCTTATGTGCGCCAATCCCGGTGAGTACGAAGCGGATCCGGCTGCCCTGGGGTGCGCCCGCCCGCTTCCCGATCAGGAACGGCAGCGCGTTGATCAGCTCGGTGAGCGCGGGCGTCGCAGCTACCGGGTCGGCCGGTGCGGGCAACCCGAGGCTGTCGCGTACGTCCAATTCATGCATCCAACAGTCGAAATCACGGATCTGCATGAATCGCCCGTAGCTTTCCGGTCCCACCGGGGTCACCGTCTCGGCATTGAACTGCTCCTGGGACAGACCCTCAAGGATGGCCAGACGCGCGCTGGTCACGGTGCGTAAGTCGTTCAGCACCGCCACAGGGGGCAGCTTGCGGTAGTAGGTCAGCCACCGTTCGTTGAGGACACCGACGGGATTGTGCACGTGCGGAAGACCGGCGACGGCCTCATCGGTGCTGGGGATCGGATCGCCCGACAGCAGGCGTTCGGTACTCACCACATGCGCGATGACGTCCTTGACGGTCCATCCCGGCAGTACCGATGGCGCGGCCCATTGGTCATCGGTGAGGGCGGCACCCAACTCGTCCAGCGCGGTCCACTCGGCCCCCAGAGCCGCGACGACGGGATCTTTGGCGACGATCGTGACGGTCATGGCCCCGAGCCTACGAGAGCCGGTGAAGGCCTGAGCGATGAATTTCGTCGATTGTGTCGGTCCGTCTCTCTAGAGTTGTTTCATCGGGGATTTCGAGAAAGGAATCTCATGTCCGTCACATCCACATTCAGTGAGAAAACGACGCCGGAGAAGATCGGTATCGCGCTGAGCGGCATCATCCTGTTGTTCCTCTTGGGTGACGCCATACCCAAGATCTTTGGCGCGGAGTTCGCCCAGCAGGCCACCGAGCAGCTGGGTTTCCCGCCGTATCAGACCGCCCTCATCGGCTGGGTGCTGTTGGCGTGCACCGTCGTGTGGGCCATTCCGCGTACCTCGGTGCTCGGCGCCGTGGGGTTGACGGCCTACCTGGGCGGTGCGGTCACGATCGATATGCACGAGGAAGTGTGGTTT
Source organism: Mycobacteroides salmoniphilum (assembly GCF_004924335.1). Classification (NCBI taxonomy): domain Bacteria; kingdom Bacillati; phylum Actinomycetota; class Actinomycetes; order Mycobacteriales; family Mycobacteriaceae; genus Mycobacteroides; species Mycobacteroides salmoniphilum. The sequence continues at coordinate 613,948 of NZ_CP024633.1, forward strand.
GCGGTGGTCTTCGCGGTCGGCTTCGGACTGCTGATCTGGGCTGCCATGATCCTGCGCCGGCGTGACCTGCTGAAGGTGCTGATCGGCTAGCGCGGGCAGGTCTCGTACTTTCCGCGCAGCTCCTCCTCCGCCGCAGAAGTGCGTTGCGACGGAGGCATTTCCCCCATGCAGCCGCCCAGCCACACGGTGACACTGGCCTTGTTCGCGTGCAATTCGTATATGCCGGGCTGCCCGAACTGCTTCAGCAGTTCTAGTTGCTGACGGGCGATGTCTCGGAGCTGTGCTTCGCTCGCTGTGGGCACCTCCGCGTACGTGGTGTTCAGATAGTGCCGCGCCGTCGAATATTGGACGTCTTTCTGGTCCTTATGGGCTGAGCGCGACGTGAACCTCGAGGATGTCGGGGCGACCGCATTGAGTCGTTCCCACAGGACGACCGCGCTGATATCGGGAAAGCCCCGCTCCGTGGCGAGGGCCGGGTACACGCCGACGACGGGTCCGACACGCCAGGCGGCACCCGACAGGGACGCAAAGTCGCCGGCGATCTGACGAAAGGCCGCCGTGATGTCCCGGTAGTCGACAGGCGTGCCCGTCTGATGCCCCTTGACCGCGACATCCATCGTGACGCGCGGCGTGGGACCGGAATAGGCCGCAGACATGTCGACACCGCCGATGTTGGGCAGTTGTCGCAACCGCACCCACTCGGTGAAGGGCGGAGTGGGTTGCCGTTTGGCGTCCGGATCGACGGCCGCGGTGACCTTGCTGCAGCCCGACGTGGTGTCCTGGGTTGCGCAGGGCGTCACGACCGTCAACGTCACGTCGTGCTGACTGAACCCAACCTCGCGCACCCGTTTGGTGAATAGGTCCCATATCGCCGTCACTTGCTCGGCGCTCGCAGCGGGAACCACCGTGACCGTCAGGCCGAACCGCTGCCCCTTGGTGAAGACATTGGCGTAGTCATGGGTGGTCTGTGTAACGCCGGGGAGCGTGCCGATCTCCGTGGAGATCTGCTGCGACTCCTCGGTGCGCTGAGGTGCGCATCCGGCCGTCAGCAGAATGACCGCAGTGGCAAATATGGTCCATGCACGTCCGCGCCCCCATTTCACGGTCCTTAGTTGCCAGGAACGTTTGTCCAGGCCTGCATCGGCCGCATAGAGAGAATCGGCTTCGGACTGCTGATCTGGGCCGATCACTAGGAGCAGGTCTCGAACCACTGGCGAAGCTCGTTCTGCAACGCGGACCCGGTATCGAACTCTGGCGAGCAGCCGCCGACGACGACGGTCAGCGTGTCCTTGCCATATGTCGCCTCGTACTTGACTCGATGCTGATACGCCTCGAGCAGCATCAGCTGGCTCAGTGCTGCGCGTCGCCAGGCGGTCTCACCGGTGCCCGGGAGCGTGACGGTAACCAATGACTTCTCGTCGTTGGTCCCTGAGTCCCTCACGAGGCTCATCTTCACCGGGGCAATGGCAGAAAGTGCTTCCCAGAGACCGACCTCGGCGTCGGTGGGTAATCCCCGCGAGGTACCGAGTTCCAGATTGCTCACGTTTGCCGGTGTTTGCCTACTGGTCGCAGTAGCGGTCCATGCTGCCGCGCGCAGGCCCGGGAAGTCGGTGGCGAGGCGACGGAAGAGGGGCGAGAAGTCTTGTGCGCGGGCTTCTCTCGGCTTCCCATCGGTCGATGGGGCTAACGTCACCGTGATCTGTTTGTGAGACAGCCCCTTCACATGACTGGTATTCACCTGGACGTCGTTTCCGTAATGCCCCCGGATGAGCGCCCGCCACTCTTGCCAGTCGGGCACGGGTTCGGCACTTTCCATGTCGGTAGTCGCGGAGATCCCACCGCAGTAACGATCCGGTTGAGCGACTGTGGACGGGCAGTCGCTGATGGTCAGCCGGACGTTGACATGTGCGTGGCCAGCCCCGGCGTTCTTTACCTGACGAGTGAAGACCTCCCAGATTGCAGTGAGCTCTTCTGGCGTGATGTCAGGCCGCACGTTGGCGTCTAGATACACCGTGAATGTGTCATACCAGTCGATTGAGAACTTGTGAGTAGTGCTCTCCACACCGGGCAGGCCGTTGATCGCTTGTGCGATCGAACGGGACGGGTCGGTTTGACCTGCCGCACATCCGCCCACAGCGAGCAGGGATGAACCCGTCAGGATCCCCACCGCGACCAGCAAATCTGCACGGAGCACCTTCCCAGTATGGCGGGCATGCTCGGAAGATGTGGTCCGACTAGCGCGGACAGGCCTCGCACCGGCGGGACACACCCCCTGTGGCGAGCATGATCGCGAATCCGACCAGCATGATCCCCACCGACCGATATAGCCGCCCGATACGGCTGGTACGGCGCGTAGCGAGGGCAGGGCGGGTTCGACGTTAGAATCTGTTCGTGACTTCACGGGTTGATACGGTCGACAACGCAACAGCCACCCCCGATCACCCGCAGCCCTTCGCTGAATTAGGGCTCAAGGACGACGAGTACGCGCGCATCCGCGAGATCCTCGGTCGCCGCCCCACCGATGCTGAGCTGGCGATGTACTCGGTGATGTGGAGCGAACACTGCTCGTACAAGTCCTCCAAGGTGCACCTGCGCTACTTCGGGGAGACCACCACCGAGGAGATGCGCTCGGCGATGCTCGCCGGAATCGGTGAGAACGCCGGAGTGGTGGACATCGGCGACGGGTGGGCGGTCACCTTCAAGGTCGAGTCGCATAACCACCCGTCGTACGTCGAGCCCTACCAGGGTGCCGCGACGGGTGTGGGCGGCATTGTTCGCGACATCATGGCCATGGGCGCGCGGCCGATCGCCGTCATGGATCAGCTGCGTTTCGGTGCTGCCGACGCCCCCGACACCCGTCGTGTCTTCGACGGCGTGGTGCGCGGTATCGGCGGGTACGGCAACTCGCTGGGGCTGCCGAATATCGGTGGCGAGACGGTGTTCGACGCCTCGTATGCCGGGAATCCGTTGGTGAACGCACTGTGTGCGGGGGTGCTGCGCAAGGAAGACCTCCATCTGGCGTTCGCTTCCGGCGCCGGCAACAAGATCATCCTGTTCGGTGCACGCACCGGGCTCGACGGCATCGGCGGTGTGTCGGTGCTGGCCTCCGACACATTCGGCGGCGACGAGGCCGACGGCGCCTCACGTAAGAAGCTGCCCAGCGTGCAGGTGGGCGACCCGTTCACCGAGAAGGTTCTCATCGAGTGCTGCCTTGAGCTGTACGCCGCGCATCTGGTGGTGGGCATCCAGGACCTTGGCGGTGCCGGTTTGTCCTGCGCCACATCGGAACTGGCTTCGGCCGGGGACGGCGGTATGCACATCGATCTGGACAAGGTGCCGCTGCGCGCGACCGGAATGACCCCGGCCGAGGTGCTGTCCAGCGAGTCCCAGGAGCGCATGTGCGCCGTGGTGACCCCGGAGAACGTGGACGCTTTCATGGCGGTGTGCCGTAAATGGGATGTGCTGGCCACCGTCATCGGTGAGGTCACCGATGGCGACCGGCTGCGGATCACCTGGCATGGCGACACCGTCGTGGATGTGCCGCCGCGGACCGTCGCGCACGAGGGCCCCGTCTATCAGCGCCCGGTGGCCCGGCCGGACACCCAGGATGCGTTGATCGCCGACAGCACAGCGGATTTGGCGCGCCCAGCCACCGGTGACGAGCTGCGGCAGACACTGCTGGACATGATCGGCAGCCCGCACCTGTGCAGCCGTGCCTTCATCACCGAGCAGTACGACAGGTACGTCCGCGGCAACACCGTGCTCGCCGAACACGCCGACTCCGGTGTGATTCGGGTGGACGAGCAGACAGGGCGTGGAATCGCCTTGGCCACCGATGCTTCCGGTCGATACACGGTGCTCGATCCCTATAACGGCGCCCGGTTGGCGCTCGCCGAGGCGTACCGCAATGTGGCGGCTTCCGGTGCCACCCCCGTCGCGGTCACCAACTGCCTGAACTTCGGCTCCCCGGAGGACCCGGGCGTCATGTGGCAGTTCTCCGAGGCGGTCCGCGGCCTCGCCGATGGTTGTGTGGAGCTGGGCATCCCGGTCACGGGAGGCAACGTCAGCTTCTACAACCAGACCGGCACCACCCCCATCCTGCCCACTCCGGTGGTTGGCGTGCTGGGTGTTATCGACGATGTGAACCGGCGTATCCCCACGGGATTCGGCACCGAGCTCGGCGAGACGCTGATCCTGCTGGGTGATACTGCCGATGAGTTCGACGGTTCCATTTGGGCACAGGTGGCACACGATCACCTGGGTGGCACCCCACCGAAGGTTGACCTCGCCCGCGAGCAGCTGATTGCCCAGGTTCTCACCGCCGCATCGCGAGACGGGCTGGTGTCTGCCGCCCACGACCTGTCCGAGGGTGGGCTCATCCAGGCCGTCATCGAGTCGTCGCTCGCCGGTGAAACTGGTTGCCGCATCCTACTTCCCGAAGGAGCCGACCCCTTTGTGGCGTTGTTCTCCGAGTCCGCCGGGCGTGTGCTTGTCGCAATCCCGCGCACCGAGGAGAGCAGATTCGTGGCGATGTGCGAGGCGCGTCAGCTGCCCGCGGTTCGCATCGGCGTTGTCGACCAGGGCTCGGATTCCGTTGAAGTGCAGGGGCAATTCTCGATCACCTTGGCCGAGCTGCGCGAGATTCACGAAGGTGTGCTGCCCGGATTGTTCGGATGAGTGAGACTCCTGGAGTCCCCGTCACGACAAGCACCGTCGATCCCGATGACTGGATCGGCCGCAGCTGGCTGGCGTTCCAGGAGCTTGAGGAACATCTCGAGAACCGGCACCCCTTGGTGGCCTGGGCATGGAATCTGCTGCGGCTGGATTTCTGCGGAATAGCGTTCGGCGCCTTGTTCTTCTGCTTGTCGCTGACGCCGTCACTGATGCCGCGTACCTGGCTGTTTCAGGGTCTGATCGGCGGTGCCACGGCGACCATCGGCTACGGCATAGGTGTCGCCGTCTCCAAACTGGTACTGCGCTTTTGGCTCCGTCACCAGACGTGGTGGCCCTTGCGTGACCGAGTGATGGTGACCACCAAGCTCGGGGTGGTGCTGCTCTCGGCGGTGTGTTCCCTGGCGATGATCGTGCCCGCGGCCCGCTGGCAACGCCAGATCGCGACCCTCATGGAGACACAGGGGCCATCCACCCTCGAGTACTCCAAGTCCTTCGTTGTTTCGATTGTTTTTGGTGCACTGCTGATCTCGGTTGCCCGAGTACTGCGAGATCTGGTTCGGCTGCTGGCCCGTTTCTTCATTCGCCGCTTGCATCTCAGTCGCGAAATATCGCTGCTCATCGGTACCGCCATCGTGGCGGTACTGACCATCATGCTGTTCAACGGCGTGCTGGTGCGCGGCTTCTTCTCCGCCGCCAACGCCTCGTTCGGTCCGCATAACGACACCACCCGCGCCGGGGTGGAACAGCCCGCCGAGCCGGAGCGTTCCGGAAGCCCGGCATCGCTGGCCTCCTGGGAGAGTCTCGGTTTCGAGGGGCGCAACTTCGTCTCCGGCGGGTTGCACGCGGACGAGCTGACCAAGGTGAACGGTCGTCCGGCCAAGGAACCCATTCGGGTGTATGCCGGACTCGAGACCGCCGACACCGCGGAGGAGCGCGCCGACATCCTGGTGCGGGAACTGGAGCGTACCAAGGCCTTCGAGCGCAAGGCGTTGATCATCGTCCCGACCACCGGCACCGGGTGGGTGACGCCCGCTGCCGCGCGCGGTATCGAGCTCATGTACAACGGCGACACCGCGATCGTCGCCACCCAGTATTCGTTCCTGCCTAGTTGGATCTCGTTCCTGGCGGATAAGAAGAAGGCACTGGCCTCGGGCAGGCTAGTGGTCGATACCGTTCAGAAGCGCTGGGCGCAGCATCCCGAAGGGCATCGTCCGAAGCTGCTTATCTATGGCGAGAGCCTGGGATCTTTTGCGGGACAAGGCGCATTCGGCGGTCTTGGTGACATCCGTACGGCGGGCGTCAACGGTGTGTTGTGGACCGGTCCGCCGAACTTCAGTCAGATCTGGAATGAGCTGGTGTCCAAGCGGGACCGGGGCACGTTGGAAGCCCTCCCCTCGTATGACAGTGGATTCACGGCGCGTTTCGCGATAGGTCCCGATATCGACGCTCTCGCTCGACCGCCGTGGCAGAACCCGCGGGTGCTCTTCGTGCAACATCCGTCCGATCCGGTGACGTGGTGGTCCACGGATCTGCTGTTCAGTGAACCGGATTGGCTCAAAGAGGCGCCGGTGGGAGATCGCTCCGCCGCCATGCGCTGGTACCCCATCGTCACCTTCTGGCAGGTGGCGGCGGACCTGGCCAACGCCGTTGGAGTGCCCGACGGGCATGGCCACAACTACGGCATCTCGTCGGTCAACGGCTGGGCCGCCATCGCCCCACCGGAGGGCTGGACCCCGCAGGACACCGAACGCATCCGGAAGGCTCTCGTCGACACCGCGTCGCTCGACGGCCCCGACACGTGATCGCTCGCACCCGAGTCTGGGTCCTGGCTGTTGCGCTCGTCGCGTGGCCGGCGCTGTTGGAACGGTTCCCGCAACGTTGGCGTCCACTGATTGGGGCGGGTATGAGCACCGCCCTCGCCGCCGGCGCGGGGACACCGCTCGGGCTCCGGCAACCCCGACTGGGGGCCGGTCTGCGTCTGGGGGCAGTGGTCGCATCGGCCGTTGCCGTCGCGGTCGGTGTCTCACCAGCGCTGAAGCCGGTGCGCACCTCGATGCGGGAGCGCGATATCGGTCTTCATCCTGCGGCCTGGCTGGGGTTGCACATTCCGGTGGGCACGGTGTGGTCGGAGGAGCTCGCGTTCCGCGGGGTAGTGCAGCCGCTGGCGGCCGAGGCATGCGGCCAGAGGCTGGGTGGTGTGGTGCAGGCGGTGGCTTTCGGGCTTGCTCATATCCGGCCCGCCCACGCCGCGGGAGACTCCGTCCCGGCGACGGTGCTGGTCACTGGCTTGTTTGGCTGGCTGTTGGGCTGGCTGCGCGAGCGATCGGGGAGCGTGGCCGCGCCAATACTGGCTCACCTGGCCCTCAACGAGGCCGGTGCGCTGGCCGCATTGGCCGTGCAACGGACGAAACGCGGGCCGCTGTGACCATGGATGTAGTGCGGTTTTTCCCCGAAGCCCGGACTCTATGGGTATTGGCTGTAGATAATCGGCGGATGGCCTCGAACTGGAGAAGCAGGGTCGGTGCAGCGCTGGCGGGTATGACGATCGCCGCCGGACTGGCACTGGCCGCACCCGCCGGCGCAGAACCCGGGCAGGGCGCCTCGCTGCCCGTGTTTGTTCCGTACCCCTCGGACTGGTCGCCGGACACCTCGGTATTCCCGTTCAACATGTGGCAGAACCGCGCGACCGACGAGCAGTTCACGGCGCTACGCGAATCCTGCCAGTGGTTCAACGCCCAGTACGACACCTTGATGGGGTCGGTGTACGGATTCCAGAATTACCTGCGCGATCACCGCGACGTCTGGGCCGCCTCGGGATCGGACACCATCGGCAATGTGGTGACCGCGAACCTGGATCAGTCGGCAGCCTTCCTCGACCCACGGGTGCATACCCTGTACATCACCAATTACCCGGATCAGAGCCAGTACTCACCGCTCTACAACGGTGACTCCTTCTATCACCTGTGGTTCCAGTTCACCCAGATCAGCGACAAAATGAAGCAGCAGCTGCCGTCCGGGGTGATCAACGCCAACATCGCCACCGCCACCGTGTACGGCAACACCATTCGCGACTCGGGAATCTGTAACGGGGCCTAGGTTCCTCGGTCGGGCCCCGCCCTCCCCCGGATAGGCTGGTGGCCATGCCAGCTCGTGTACCCGATGCCGCCTCGACTCGGACGGCCGTGCTCGCGGTGGCCGATTGGCTGCGCGACCCGCAGGGGCCCGAACCGGCGCGCTCCGTCCTCGCCGACGCGGTCCGGTTTACTGCCCGTGCCCTCGCCGCCGATGCTCCGGGGGCCTCGGTGGAGGTGCGGGTACCGCCGTTCGTTGCGGTGCAATGCATCTCGGGTCCCCGCCACACCCGGGGAACCCCACCCAACGTCGTGGAGACAACCCCGCGGACCTGGCTGCTGCTGGCAACAGGGCTGCTGACGTTGGATCAGGCCACCGCCGACCGCGCTGTCACTGTGTCCGGATCACGTGCCGCCGAGATCGCCGACTGGCTGCCGTTGGTGCCGCTCGGCTAGCGGAAGAACGGATACTCCTGCACCCAGTGGAATCCGCGGCTGCGTAAGGGGAAGCTTTGCGGGTCCACCCGTTTCAGCATGATCGTCACCGGCTGTTGGAGCAGTTTTCCGCCCAGAAGCAGCGTGTCGACATTCGGCTGGCTGTACGTCAGATCGGCGAAGGGTGGCTGCGCTCCGACTTTCCCGCCAGTGTTATCCGAGGTGTTGGTGAGCCGCACATGACCGTCGCGGAACTCGGCCAAAACGGGCACGAGCTCGCCATTCATGCGCTGGTAGGTTGCGGCCCCAGGCCGATCGAAAACAATGGTCTGCCAACGATTTCTGTCGGTGGCGTAGGGAGGGACGAACGTTCCGTCGACGAAGAATCCCTGTACTGACCACATGCCGTACAGCTCGGACTTGGGGCTGCCGCCACCATATTCGTGCCAGGTCACCCAGCCGTCATAGACGCCGCCCAGCGCCACCCAGATACCGATGACCACCTGAACCCATGCCGCGAGGCGATTTCTCCGGTTGTCGGTGAACAGCGGCGGTTGCGTCAACGGGTCGCAGGAGCGTTGCCGCACAAACACATTGGCAAGTCGTCCCAGATACGGGGTCAGTAGTACCAGGCATAGCAGGAGCAGGTGAAGCGACAGCAGTTTGACGGGGACATCGAAGGTCATGTTCATCAGGAAGACCTGGGCCATGCTGGCCAGGCTCAGCACCGCACCAAGGACAGCCGTTCGTGGCATGAACAGCAGCAGGCCGGCGATGACCTCCACCGCGCCCAACGCCATCTCGTACGGCTGGGAACTGCCGACCTGCAGCCACAACACCGAGGCCGGGCTCAGGGTGCCGTACGGCTGCAACAGCTGTGCCAGCGTCGGGCCCGGCATCTGGGTGGGGATCAGCTTGGCGAATCCGTAGAAGAGCATCTGCCCGCCCAGACATATGCGCAGGAACACGGTGAACCAGGCCAGTAGCCGTGGGTAGTAGGTGCGGCGGTCGAGAGCCGTCCACAGCACCGTGGCCACGACCGCGATGACCAGAATGCACAACACCAGCACCCAGATGGCGGCCTGGTCCCCGCTTCCGGAGTCCTCGTGCAGCACTGCGTCGACGCCGAACAAGGTCCTGCCCACCCAGCCTGTGATGGGGTTCATCAGTGACATCGCCGTCAGCGCGGTCTGCCCGCCGATCACCCGGCCCGCGACACCGAGTAGCGCGAACGGAATCTGCGTCAACAGCAGGCAGAAGAGGCCGAAGTAAACGACACCGAACCGGAACGCGATTCGCGTCTGCGGGCGCCACGTTGGGGGTGTTGCAGTGGCCTCGGTCACTTCAGCGATGGTACTGACGGGCCATTTTGCGGGGATCGGCCTGCCGATTCTGCGTTCAGCAACCTTCCCCGTAAACTGAAGTGGTCACCACCCCCACGCAGGACTCAGCCAGGGAGCCGCACCGTGACCGCACAGCCAATCGAGCTGGAAAATGATCCTCGTGAAGAATGCGGCGTATTCGGGGTCTGGGCACCCGGCGAAGAGGTAGCAAAACTCACCTATTACGGCCTGTATGCGCTGCAGCACCGTGGCCAGGAGGCCGCCGGTATTGCCGTAGCGGACGGCTCGCAGGTGGTGGTGTTCAAGGACCTCGGCCTGGTCAGCCAGGTATTCGACGAGCAGACCCTCGCCGCCATGCGGGGACATGTGGCGGTCGGTCACTGCCGTTACTCCACCACTGGCTCGGTGACCTGGGAGAACGCCCAACCGGTGTTCCGGACGACCGCCGCGGGCACTGGAATCGCGTTGGGACATAACGGGAACCTGGTCAACACCGCCGAGCTCACTACCCGAGCGCGTGATGCGGGCCTGATCAACTCGAAGACCCCGGGTCTGGCCACCACCGATTCGGACATCATGGGCGCACTGCTGGCACACGGAGCTGCGGACGCCACCATTGAGCAAGCGGCCATGTCGCTGTTGCCCACCGTTCGCGGCGCGTTCTGCCTGGTCTTCATGGACGAGAACACGCTGTATGCGGCGCGTGATCCGCACGGGGTCCGGCCGCTGTGCCTGGGCCGTCTCGACACCGGCTGGGTGGTCGCCTCCGAAACCGCCGCCCTGGACATCGTGGGTGCCTCCTTCGTTCGGGATATTGAGCCGGGCGAGCTGCTCGCCATCGACGCAGACGGGGTGCGCTCCAGCCGGTTCGCCAACGCGACGCCCAAGACTTGTGTCTTCGAGTACGTGTACCTGGCCCGTCCCGACAGCATGCTCGACGGCCGCTCCGTGCACTCCACCCGCGTTGATATCGGGCGCCGGCTGGCCGCCGAACACTCGGTGGACGCCGACCTGGTGATCGGTGTTCCCGAGTCCGGTATCCCGGCGGCCGTCGGATACGCGCAAGGCTCGGGCATCCCGTACGGACAGGGACTGATGAAGAACGCCTACGTGGGCCGCACCTTCATTCAGCCGTCGCAGACCATCCGTCAGCTTGGTATCCGCTTGAAGCTCAACCCGCTTCGTGAAGTCATCCGCGGCAAGCGGCTTGTGGTGGTGGATGATTCGATCGTCCGCGGCAACACCCAGCGCGCGTTGGTGCGAATGCTGCGCGAGGCCGGGGCGGCCGAGGTGCATGTGCGCATTGCCTCCCCGCCGGTGCGCTGGCCATGCTTCTATGGCATCGATTTCGCTTCTCCCGCAGAACTTATCGCTAACGCGGTGGAATCGGACGACGAGATGCTCGATGGCGTCCGGACCGCTATTGGTGCCGACAGCCTCGGTTACATTTCGGCTGAAGGAATGGTCGCGGCCACCACGGAACCCCGGTCGCGGCTGTGCTGTGCGTGCTTCGACGGCAACTACCCGATCGAGCTGCCCAAGGAAACGGCGCTGGGCAAGAACGTGGTCGAGAACATGCTCGCGGCGACCGCACGGGAGAGATCAAGCGACAGCGCGGATTCCGTTCAGGCGCGTTAAGTGTCACGTCCCCGCGGCGGGTACTCCTCGACGACGGTGACGTCCCGAAGTACCTCGGAGCTGCTCTTGATGAGCTCGATCTGGGTGTCGATCATGCCGTCGAGTGCCGTCATGAAGGAATGCTGAAGGTCGCCGGTCAAGATCACTTCGTCGATCAGCACGAACAGCTCGGCCCTGACCGACGGCGCCTGCTCGTAGACGTTGAGCACGACGGTGGCGGTCGCACCCTGTAGTCCTTTCGACACCACCTGGTAGCGGCCTCGACGGTCGGCGAGAAGTTGTGCCGTGTGGGTGATTTCGACGATCACCCAATCGATGGGCGTCATCAGGCCGGCTATTCCGGCCTGTGTGGTGAATTCGTCGCCGACGGTGAAGTCACTGAGCCGACGAGCCGTATCGGCGAAGACCAGGGGTGCGTGATTGCCGGGCTCGATGTCGCCGGCTGAGGGTAGTTCGAAGCGGGCGACCGAAGAGATTTCCTCGAGGCTGCGAGAGAACTCGAATCGTCGCTCAGCCGATAGCAAACTTCCCCCCTCGGATTCCCTTGGCCCGAGGTTATGTGATGGAGCGGGAGCGTGCGATGACCGAATGGGGCGAATTACTTGACCGAACGTGCACCGTTTCGGTACTGGGCCGGCGAAGCGCCCGTCCAGCGGCGGAAGGCGCGAGTAAAGGCGCTCAGCTCCGAAAAGCCAAGGCGGATCGATAGATCGCTAAGAGATTCCATTCCGCCCTCGAGGCTTCTGATGGCCTCAGCGCGCAGCGCGGTATCTCTGATCTCTCGCACCGAGGTGCCGAACTCGCTTCGGAGTGAACGCTGGAGCGCGGAGGGCGTCATGTTCAACGCCGTCGCGATATCGCGCACGGTCGGAATTCCCTGCCCGATACTCGATGCGACGATTCGTTCGACGCGCTCGGGCAGCTGCTGGCGGTCACTATGAACGTTGAACCAGATCTGCTCCGGGTTCTCGAGGAGGGATGTGATTTCTTCCTCGGTGCGCAGAACCGGAGCATCGAGGAGCTTGGCGTCCAGAATTATTGCGGCCGAACCACTGTCGAACTCTATCGGCGCCTTGAGTATGTTGCTGCGGTTGGATCGCCCGGCCGCGCGAGCCTGAGGAAGGCAAATACGGTCCAGGTGTATCGACCGCATGGTCAACCAGCTCCACATCCGGACTACGGCGGCGAGAATCCATTCCGTGACTGTGGCGTCGGGCAATCTGAGTGTTGATACCTCTATCGCCACGGTCGCGAGGTCGCCAGATCTGGCCACCGTCATGTTCGGCACCAGAGGCATGGCGTCGCGGAATACCACCCAGCGGGCAAAAGCCGCACCGACAGTCTCGGAAGTCGCGAGACTGAACATCAGAAGCTGGAGTGTCTCGGGTGGGATCGGCTCCGGGCTGCTGCCAAATGACAGGTCTGCCGTGCGGGCGAGGGTCTCACGTATTACGGTGCGGATCTGCTCGGGGCCGACCATCGCAGGTTCGCCGGCGAGAAACCGTGGCGAAACCTGCACATTCATCAGCATTTTGGCTGCGTCCATGCCCTGCCGCTGTGCCAACTCCGCCACCAGGGTGCCCCATCGCGGCGGGATAGACAGCTGCTCCACGTCACCTCCTGAATCAAGATCCGAGAGGTGATCTTGGTATAGATTATTGCCAGTTTCAACTACCCCGGTACTGCGGCACGTCAATTCCACGCGCGCGCAGGGCCTCTGCCACCTTGGTCAGGAGGCGAAGCAGCTCCACCTGTTCCCTGACCGGGAGGTCGTCGAAGAGCGCCGCAGAGACCAGTTCCGAGGGGCCGAGTTCTGTCTTGGCGATTTTCCTTCCTGCATCCGTGATTTCGACACAGGTGATCCGTCGGTCGCGCTCGTGGGGTACCCGCTGGACCAGGCTCTCTCTTTCGAGGCCGTCAATGAGCACCGTCATGTTCCGTGGGGACATGCCGAGATACTCGCCGAGTTCGCTCATTCCGGCGGGCTCGGTTCGGGTGGACAGGCCGAGGAGCACCGTGGCGCGGGGCACGGTCATGCCGCCGTCGGTGGGGATGTTCGAACGGGCCCACTGTGTGAGGGCCTTCGATGACTTCAGCAGGGCGAAGAGCAGTTCGCGCGTCGTTGTGCTTGACATGGCCATTCTTAACAATTGATACTATTTCCAGTGATATGTTAACTGTCATCCTAGACGTCCCGGAAGGCCGACATGAGCGAATCCACCCCCCAACACACCGTCGTCATGACGGGTGCCACCGCGGGACTCGGTGCGCACGCCGCCAAACTTCTTGCCGAACATTCGAATACGCGCCTGATTGTGGGTGCGCGCGGCACCGGCAGGGATGTTCCCGGCGCCCAGGTGCTGCCGCTCGATCTCGCCTCACTGGATAGCGTCAGGGAATTCGCCGAGGACGTGAAGCGTGAACTTGGCAAAGTCCCGATCGATGTGCTGGTGCTCAACGCGGGGATTCAGTTCCGGGACACGAACCATGTGACCGTCGATGGCTTCGAGACGACCTTCGCGGTCAATCATCTCGCGCACTACCTGCTGGCGCGGCTGCTCCTGCCCAGCCTCGCGGAGGGTGGTCGTCTGCTCATTACCACCAGCGACACCCACGACCCGGCGATCATCCCGTTCGGACCGCGGTCGCTGGACCCGGAGCGTCTGGCGCACCCCGAAACGGGCGGATTGTCCGCGGGCTTTCGCGCGTACGCGTCCTCCAAGCTGTGCAACCTGCTGACTGCGCGATCCTTCGCCGCGTCGGATGAGGTCATTCGTCGGCGGATCGATGTGGTCGCATACAACCCCGGCCTTACCCTGGGGACGAATCTGGCGGGGGAGTCGATGTCGGGTCGCGCGATCACGGGGGCGTTCCGGCCGGTGCTGCACTTGCTCTCCACAGTGCGGCCCGCCTTCTATCCAGGGCGCGTCGAAACGGCGGGAAAGGCACTGGCGGATCTTTCGACGGGCGCACTGACACCGCCGCAGGGTCGCCTCTATGCGTCACTTGTCAAGGGGAAATTGACTTTCCCGGACCCGGCGCCGCTGGCACAGGACAACCGCATCGCGGATCAGCTGTGGCGGGAGAGCGCGACCATGGTGGGGCTAGAGCCGGCCTGAACTGACGAAGAAGTCCACGAGTTCGGTGACCGTCGTCTCGATCGAGCGAGGGTCGTAACCCAACTCGGTGCGGGCCTTGGTGATGTTCGCAGTGGGCGAGACGGTCAGCTTGTTGAATGCGGCGCGGCTCAGCGCGTCGTTCTTCAGCAGCTTCCCGATCGGCTCGATGAGCGGAACCGAGGCGTTGAGCAGACCCATCGGCAGCGCGAACAGCGGACCGCGCTTGCCGACATGGCGCGCGGCCAGGCGACACACCTCTAACAGGCTGCCCATGTGGCCGCCGAATAGATAGTTCTCGCCGGTGCGCCCCTTCTCGCCGGCCAGGTATAGCCCGGCCGCGACATCGCGGGCATCGACGAGGTCGTACTTGCTGTTCACCATGGCGGGAAGTCGTCCGCGGGCACTGTCGAACAGCAGCTTGTTGATGCGGGACAGGTTGGGCAGATCCACCGGGCCGTAGACGCCGGTGGGGTTGCCGATGACGGCGTCCAATCCGGACTCGATGACCTCGCGCACGGCAACCTCGCCACCCCACTTGGAGCGCTGGTAGACGGGCAGGTCGGCACCCGTCGAGCGCGGTGAGTTCTCGTCGAGGGTGGCCACACTGTTGGAGTAGGAGTCGATAGAGCTGCAATGCACCATGCGGCGGACGCCGACGGCGAGGGCGGCCTGCGCGACGGTGCGCGCACCCTCGGTGTTGATGCGCCAGCACAGCTCGTCTTCGTGCTTGAGCGTGATGACCGCCACCAGGTGGTAGACGACCTCGACGCCTGCGAGGGCCTTGGTCATCGAGGCTAAGTCGAGAACGTCACCGGAGACCCAGGTCACGGCCTCGCGAGTCTCCGGTGAGCTGGGCGCGGCGCGGTCGATGGCGACCACTTCGTGCCCGTGCTCCACCAGGAGATTGACTAGGTTGGTACCAATGAAGCCGGCGGCTCCGGTGACAGCAGTCTTCATCTTTGTCCCTCGTGTGGCTCGGGTGTCGTGACCGCCGGGCGCTGGCGCGGACGACGGGATCGCCACCAACCTACCTAACGCTCGCTTGGTCGGTCTGGTGACATGTATTGCACCGCACCCCAGCAGGGTGGGGCAAGTATTGCCATACTCGTCGGATGCGCAAACTGGCGGTGGCCGCATCCGTGCTGCTTGTTGCTGGATGTGGAGTGGGCCGGCCACCAGGAGCCGTCGATGGCGAGTACCTCACGGTCGGCACCACGGACCGTGTTTCCACGCTCGATCCCGCGGGCGCCTATGACAATGGCTCCTTTCAGGTCGAGAACCAGGTCTACCCGTTCTTGATGAACTTCACTCCGGGGACCGGCGACCTCAAGCCCGATTTGGCGGCGTCGTGCGGATTCAAGAACCCCACGCTCTATAGCTGCACGCTCAAGCCCAACACGGTATTCGCCAACGGGCACAAACTGACCTCATCGGACGTGAAGTACTCATATGACCGCGAGCGCGTGATCAATGATCCCAACGGGCCGCAGTCGTTGCTTGCCAATCTCGATCGCATCGAGACGTCCGACGACCTGACTGTCGACTTCCTGCTCAAGCTCCCCAACGACCAGACCTTTCCTCAGGTGCTGGCCACTAATGCGGGGCCCATTATCGACGAAGAAGTATTTCCGCCCGACCGGCTGCTCGATGACGATGCCATCGCGCATGCCGAACCTTTTGCGGGTCCATACACCATCACTTCGCACAGCAAGAATCAGCTGATCGGCCTGCGGGCCAATCCCACATACGTTGGCGGCCTGGGAAAGCCGCAATGGGAGCTGGTCGGTATCAAGTACTACTCCGGTGGCGAGAACCTCAAGATCGACATCGAGAACCGTGCCATCGACATCGCGTACCGGAGTCTGTCTCCCAATGACATCGAAACGCTGCGGGTCAATCCGCGCCTTGCCGTGCACGAGGGGCCCGGCGGCGAGCTCAGGTACATCGTCTTCAATCTCAAGACCATGCCGGGCGGCACGGATGTGCAGAAGCTAGCCATCCGCAAGGCCGTCTCCGCGTTGGTAGACCGTGAAGCGTTGTCCCGCAACGTATACAAGGGCGTCTACACCCCGGTCTATTCAGTGGTGCCCGACTCGATGTCGGGTGCCCTGGAATCTTTCAAGACGCTCTACGGAGCCAAACCCAATGTGGAACTGGCGCGAAAGTTTTTGTCCGATGCCAAGATTGCGGTTCCGGTGCTGATAAACCTGCAGTACAACCCGGATCACTATGGGAGCAATTCATCGGAGGAGTACGCGGCGGTCAAGGGACAACTCGAATCATCCGGCCTATTCCGAGTGGATTTGCAGTCCACCGAGTGGGTCGCCTACCAGGAGCGGCGGTCGACGGACTCGTACCCCGTGTACCAGTTCGGTTGGTTCCCCGATTTCCCCGATCCCGACAACTATCTGACGCCATTCTTCATGCCGGACAACATGTTGGTGAACCACTTCGAAGATGACACCATCACCCGGCTCATCACCGCCGAGGTCACCGAACCGGACCGAGCCAAGCGCCTGGGCATCATCGGGCAGATCCAGGATCTGATGGCGCGCGACTATATTTCGACGCTGCCGCTGCTCACCGGGAAACAGATCGCGGTATCGGTGAAAAATGTCGAGGGGATCAAGCTCGGTCCCTCGTTCAAGTTCCAGTTCACTCCGCTGAAGAAGACGAGTAAAGCCGCATGAGCTCCACGCTGCTGCGCTATCTCGGAGTGCGTTTGGCGCTGATCATTCCCACAGCCTGGATCCTGATGACGCTGGTATTCGTGCTCATGCGCGGCATCGGCGACCCGATCACCGCGCAGGCCGGCGGGCGGCTCACACCCGCCGAGATCGCCAAACGCAAGGCCGAGGCGGGGTTTGACCGACCGATCTGGACTCAATACTGGGAGTACCTCACCGGCGTGCTGCGCGGAGACTTCGGGCGCACGTTGACCGACAAGCGCTCGATCACCGACATCATCGTGGTCAACGGCGCGGCCACCCTGGAGCTTGCCGTTGGTGCCATCCTGCTGGCACTGCTGGTGGGGATTCCCCTGGGGCGCCTGGCAGCAACTCGCCGCGACAAGATCACCGACGTGGCGTTGCGGCTGGCGGCGGTGTTCTTCTACGCAGCCCCGGTG
Organism: Mycobacteroides salmoniphilum; assembly: GCF_004924335.1. Classification (NCBI taxonomy): domain Bacteria; kingdom Bacillati; phylum Actinomycetota; class Actinomycetes; order Mycobacteriales; family Mycobacteriaceae; genus Mycobacteroides; species Mycobacteroides salmoniphilum. Next base: position 631,355 of record NZ_CP024633.1, read on the forward strand.
TTCTTCGTCGCGATCCTGCTCAAGCTCTTCTTCTCGGTGAAACTGGGGTGGTTGCCGGCCTCGGGGCGCAGCACCGTGGGGACTGAGATCGCGCTGGACGCCATGCCGCACCGCACGCACCTCTTGCTGGTGGACACCGTGTTGTACGGCAACAGTGGATATTTCGTGGATGCACTCAAACATTTGGTGCTACCGGTGCTGGCGCTCGGATTGTTGACCGCCGGGGTGTTCCTGCGGTTGGTGCGCGTCAACCTCTTGCAGACGCTGCGTGCGGGGTATGTGGACGCCGCCCGCGCCCGCGGGCTTTCGGAGCGAGTGGTCGTGGGACGGCACGCCTTCCGGAACTCGTTGGTGCCGGTGGTCACGGTGATGGGTATGCAGATCGCCATGCTGCTGGCCGGCGCCGTGCTCACCGAGACGGCCTTTGAGTGGAATGGGTTGGGTTCACAGCTGGCGCATTATCTTTCGGCGCGTGACTTCGTCGCGGTGCAGGGCATTGTCACCGTGATCGCGATCATTGTCGCGGTGATGAGCTTCGTCATCGACGTGGTGGTCGCTTTTATCGACCCGAGGGTGAGGTTCTGATGACGGCATCGGTTAAGGAACCGGTCGGGGACCGGCTGCGCAGGCTGCCGGGTGTGGGTCTGTTGCGTTCCACGCATGGCCTGCAGCGGGTCACGCTGGTGGCCGGTCTGGTTCTGGTCTTGGGATTTATTCTCGTCGCGATACTGGCGCCCGTGTTGGCGCCGTACGGATTCGCGCAGACCAGTGGCGACAGCGTTGATTTCGTGCGACAGCAGGCCCCGTCCTGGCAGCACTGGTTCGGTACCTCGGTGCGGGGTGAAGACGTGCTCTCGCGCGTACTGTTCGGTGCCCGCACCGCGCTGCTGGTCATCGTGGCCTCGCTGGTGGTCTCCCTGCCGGTGGGTGTGGCGCTGGGCCTGACCTCCGGATACCTGGGCGGCTGGCTGGACCGTGCGCTGGTGCTCGTGACGGACGCGCTGTACGCCATGCCCTCGCTCCTGCTGGCCATCGTGGTGTCGATCGCGGTCACCGGAGGGCAATCCAGCACCGGCGGAGGCATTCTCGCTGCGGCCATCGCCATCATGGCGGTGTTCGTGCCGCAATACTTTCGGGTGGTACGCAATGCCACCGTCGGCATCAAACAGGAGCCGTTCGTGGACGCCGCACGGGTCACCGGGGCCAGCACCCCACGAATCCTGTTCCGGCACATCCTGTCCAATGTCACCTCGTCGCTGCCGGTGATCATCACCCTCAACGGTGCCGAGGCCATTCTCACGCTGGCCGGCCTGGGATTCCTCGGCTTCGGCATCGAACCCACCCAGGCCGCCGAATGGGGGTATGACCTCAACAAGGCGCTTTCGGACGTGGCGAACGGCATCTGGTGGACGGGGGTCTTTCCCGGTACCGCCATCGTGTTGGTGGTGCTCGGGATGACCCTGGTGGGCGAGAGCCTCAACGAGGTCATCAATCCTCTGCTGCGGACGAGGCGGGGGGACGCATGAGCGAGAAGGAAGCATTGGCTGCGCTGTCGTTCCAGTCGCTGTCGGTGACATTCAGCACCGACAGCGGTCCGGTGGCCGCTGTCGAAGATGTGTCGTTTGACGTCAAACCGGGAGAGGTGCTGGCTGTCGTCGGCGAGTCGGGTTCAGGCAAGTCGGTGTCCTCGCGCACCGCCATCCGGCTGCTCCCGGACACCGCGCGCATCACCGGTTCGGTTCTGCTCGACGGCCGCGACGTCACCACCCTGTCGGGCCGGGAGCTGACGGCCATGCGCGGCAAGGACATCGCGATGGTGTTCCAGGAGCCCGGGGCGGCACTGGATCCACTGTTCACCATCGGATACCAGGTGAGTGAGGCCGTTCGCGCACATTCGGATATGGGCCGCGCTCAGGCCCGCGCGCGCGTCATAGAACTACTCACACTCGTGCAGCTGCCCGATCCTGAGCGCCGCTACGACTGCTATCCCCATCAGCTCTCGGGTGGCCAGAAACAACGTGTGGTCATCGCGATCGCCATCGCGTGCGACCCCACGGTCATCATCGCCGACGAGCCGACCACCGCCCTGGACGTGACGGTGCAGGCCGAGATCCTGGAGCTGCTGCGGGATCTACGCGACAGGATCGGCAGCGCCATCGTGCTCATCACCCACAACATGGGGGTGGTGGCCGATATCGCAGACCGAGTGGTTGTCATGAAGCAGGGCAAGGTTGTCGAAATAGCCCCGGTGGAACAGCTATTCGCTGAGCCTGCCGAGCCGTACACCCGCGCATTGCTGGCGGCGGTCCCGCACTTGGGCCAGGGAGATCCCGAGCATGCGCCCGCGCGGAGTCCGGAATCGGCCGAGCCCGTGCTCGAGGTGACCAACCTTGTCGTGGAATTCCCTGGCCTACTGGGCCGCTCGTCCTTCCGCGCGGTGGACGATGTGAGCTTCAGTATCGGACGGGGGAAGACCCTGGGGCTGGTGGGGGAGTCGGGATCCGGGAAGTCGACCATCGGCCGATGCGTGGCCGCGCTGCAGCAGCCCGCCTCGGGGTCGGTACGGATGCTCGGGCAGGAGCTTGTCGGCATGAGCCAGCGCAAGCTGCGCCCGTTGCGCGCCAAGTTCGGTTTCGTGTTTCAGGACCCGGCGACCTCGCTCAATCCGAAAATGCGCGTGGGCGACTGCATCGCCGAACCCATGCGGGTGCATCGATACGGCGATCAGCGCAAGATTCTGGGTCGCGTTGCCGAGCTGATCGATGCCGTGCAACTTCCGGCCGGCACCGAAAACCGCTATCCACATGAGCTTTCGGGAGGCCAACGGCAGCGCGCCAACCTGGCCCGAGCGCTCGCGTTGGGGCCTGACCTACTGGTCGCGGACGAGCCCACCAGCGCTCTTGACGTGTCTGTGCAGGCGGCGGTGCTGGACCTGTTCGAGGAACTGCAGCGTCAGTGGCAGTTCGCCTGCCTCTTCATCAGTCATGATCTCGCGGTGGTGGACCGGCTGGCCGACGAGGTCGCGGTGCTACGTCATGGAGTTCTGGAGGAGCTGGGGCCGCGCGGACAGATTTTGCACAATCCGTCGACCGAGTACACCCGAGCGTTGGTGGCTGCCGTGCCCGTGCCGGATCCCGTAGAACAACGGGAGCGGCAGCGCAATCGCCAGCACAGCCTTTAGGAGTCACCTGCGGAGTGCTCGTGGGACGGCCCGGTGGTGGACTTCTTGTGGTCACTGGCACCCGAGCTTGAGCTGGCATCCGAATGTCCGGGCTTGCTGTCACTTGCCCCGGACACCGATCGCGAGCCTGTCGAGCCGGAGGTGCTCGCACCGTCCTTGGGCGCGGAAGAGTGTTGTCCACCAACGCTGCTCGACGAGCCAGGGCGTTCGGGGGAACCGTTGGGGGTGCGGGCGCCGGCCCCGGCGCTGGCGGGCGCCGTGCCGTTCTTCTCTGCCGCCGTCTTCGTCGACTCCGAATCGGTTGTCGGGCCGCCCGGATGGTCGGCGGGTCTGCCGCCCGCAGTTGTCCCGTCATGGCCGGCTATCCCATTGCCGCCGATACCGATTTTCGGCGTGATACCCACGGTCTTGTGTGCGGAGGGCTTCTTGTCGGCATCCGGCTTACCCGGTGACTGGCCGGCTTTCGTGTCACCACCCGCCGGGGAGGATTTGTCGGTGGTGTCCCGGCCGGCTTTGGCGGGGTGATCAGGCTGCGGGGAACTCTTGGTGCTGGATGACTGTTCGGCCGGGCTATTGGTAACCGTCACACCGTGCGTTTCGCTGACGGAGACCGATTGGCCATTGCGCTTCAGTGTGACGTCGCGCCCCGCCACCTCAAGGGTCGCTCCCGACGGTGTGGTACTGGTAGCGGCCTTGCCGGTGGATTCGCGAGATTGCTTGGCGGTGTTCTGTTGTGCATCGGATCGGTTGTCGACGGTCGCGATGACCTTGCCGCCCTCGGACACGGTGGTCGTGTCGCCGTCCCTGGTAAGTGTGGTGCCGGGATTGGCCTTGACCTGGTCGGTGGAGCGCTGTGCAGACTGGGTGGACTTGAGGTAATTGGTCACCGCCGAGATGACGTCTCCGGTGTTCAGGCCGTGGTCTACCACCCCGTCACGCGGCACGCCGGGCAGTGCATGCGCTTCGATATTGACCGCAGTGGAACCCGGTGCCGCGGTGATGAATTGAGATTTATATGGCGTGGCTACCACATCGTCCTTGGTGCTCACTACCAGATAGTCGACGCCGGGTTTGGTGTCCGGCAGTTTGTTGAGCTTCTCGAGGAAGCGGCTGCCCACGGTTTGTTGCGACAGGGATGGCCAGGCCAGCGTGCCAGCGGCCCCGTAGATCGCGTCCTTGACGGGCTTCCAGCCGTTGATGTCGACGGAGTTGCCCACCGGGCCGACGAAGTCCGCCAGGCCATTGAAGGTGGTGCCGTGGGTCGACGGGGCAAGCTGAACGACATTGGCCACGCTGTCAGATGTGTCCTGCGCCACGAAGTTCTTGATCAGGAGGCCGCCTTGGGAATGGCCCACGAGGTCGACCTTGCCCGCCCCGGTTCGGTCCAAGACCGTCGCGACTTCGTTGGCGAGCTGCTGGGTGGACACCTCGACATCACCGAAGCCACGCAGTCCGACCTTCCGTCCGATCGACCCGACGAGTCCCTGAAATCCAGTCTGGCCGTACTCGAAGGTGAATGCCTTCATCCCGGCATCGTGCAGGCTCGTCTTCATTGCATCCCAGTACTTCTCATTCTCGGCGGTCCCGTGTACCAGCACGATCGGGATGCTTCCGGTCGTGGGCTTGTCGGCCTCGGACGCGGAAGTCACGGATTCGGACGTGATCACCGCATCGAGGCCCTGGCCATTCACGCCCGGGTTCAGCGACACGGTGGCCCGTCTGGTGATCGTCAAGGTAGGTGACGAATCGGAGACGCCATGCTCCGCTCCGAGTGATGTCGAGCTGGAGGTCAGAGAAATGAACCCCGACTCCACCGTCACTGTCATCGGCGCGGACGACGGATTGACCGTAGTCGTGTGCGGGGCAGCGGGCGCCCCGTCCGTGACAACCAACGATGCGACGAGGGACGCGGCCAGCAGGACGCGCAGCCTGTCTGTGCGTGGGTGCTGTGAACGGGGATTCCGGAAGATACCGCTCGCTTGATGCGATGCCGTCGGCATGAACCAAACGGTAGGTGTTCAGCCGGTTGATCGCATGTCGAGCGTCCCAATTCTGTTGCAACACTGACAATTTGTGACTGGCGTCACGGTGGAGGGTTGGATGTTGCCGTGCGGGCGGCTAGCCCAGAATCGAGAAGGGCCGCGCTTCCTCGACTTCCAGCGCCAGCTCAAGCAACGTCCGCTCGCTGCCGCGGCGACCGCTGAACATCACCCCGATGGGCAGACCGTCCGGATCTTGCCCGAGCGGAAGCGATATCGCCGGAGCGCCGGACGCGTTGTGCATCGGGGTGAATCCCACGTATGAGCTGAGCTTGTCCAGCAGTACCTCGGGATCCTGGTCTGGGGTGAGGTACCCGATTCGCGGGGTGGTGTGCGTGAGCACCGGCGTGAGCACGGCGTCGATACCGGTGTCGAATCCGCGTTCGTACACCCGGGCGGATGCGGCCAGCCGGGCCAGGAACAGCGGCGTGCGATAGGACCGCCGGACAAACCTGCGGCTGAGTCCGAGCGTCAGCGGGTCTAGCCGGGAGGCGTCGAATCCGTCGAACAGCCTGGAACCGCCCTTGGCGACGGCGAACGCCAAGAAGGACCAGTAGTCCTCGAAGTCGGTTTTGAACGAGGGCAGCACCGCAGGTGTGTACGGCTCGACGCTGTGGCCAAGGGACTCAAGCATTTCCGCGGCGGAGTTCACCGTCTGCCGGGTCGCGGTATCCGTGGCCGGAGTGAAGGGGGAATCCATGCACAGACCGATGCGCAGCCGGCGCTGCACCGGGCGGTCCACGCGGCCGATCGGGGTCAGCTTCGGATTGCGGTAATGCAATTCGGCCGCTTCGAAGAACCTCGCGCAGTCCCGGACGCTGCGTACCAGCACCCCGTCGGCGACGATCTTCACGGGCGCCGAGCTGCTTGACGGATCACCCAAAAGTCTTCCGCGACTTGGCTTGAGGCCAACCAGTCCGCAGACCGCAGCCGGAATCCGGATGGAGCCGCCGCCGTCGTTACCGTGTGCGATGGGCACCACGCCGGCGGCCACCAGGGCCGCCGAGCCACCTGAGGAGCCACCGGCCGAGAAGTCCGTGTGCCATGGATTACGGGTGACCGAGCCTCCCGAACGTTCCGTGCTGGCCGACCAGCCGTATTCCGGCATGGTCGTCGACGCGATGGGCACGACCCCGGTGCTGAGGAACTGCTGCGTGAACGGCCCATCCACAGTCTGCAGTGTCGGTGCGATCGCCGCCGAGCCTTCTGTCAGTGGCATGCCCGCCACGTGGATATTGCATTTTGTGGCGGTGGGTACGCCCCGAAAGGCAATGAACGTCTCGGAGGCGCCCTCCGCGGCTTCTGCCCGCTCTCGAGCCCGCGGAAAGTCCTTGAACTCCACCGCATTGAGCGCCGGATTGACCCGCTCCAGACGGACGATGGCGGCCTCGGCGCATTCGCCCGCGGTGACCTCGCCGGAGGCGATACGCTCGGCGACCCCGGTGGCATCCAGGTCGCCAAGAGCGTCCTCGGTGAATGCCGAAACGACGTGCGTGCCCGTCATGCGTGACCTCCTAGGTAGGCGACGATCGCGTTGGTCAGCCCTCGACGGGCCTCTTCCAGATCCGAATAGGTTCCCAGCTGCTTTTCCGACACAAGCCCGCGCATGGCACCGGGAATGAAGGCCGCCACCTCGCGCACTCGGACCGGATCCACATCCAGGCCGTCGAACGCCTGCTGGCACGCTCGCGCCCAACGATGCTTCCATGACGCCAGCTCGGCGGCGGTGTGGGGGTAGAGCCGTTCCAGCTCGGCGGATTCATGGGGCAGTGCGCGGCGCAGGTTCTCAATGGCCCGCGAGTCCGGTGAGGTCAAACCCCGGTAGAGAGTTTCCACGATCGCGCTGACCCGGCGATCCAACGGGCCCTCTGGATCGGATCGCCAGGGCTGATCGCCGCGGCGCTCGGCGGTGCGCTGCAGTACCGCGGCCCACAGCCCGTCGATATCACCGAACTGGTACTTGACCGCTCCCCAGGTGGCGCCGCATTCCTTGGCGATTCTGTTCGCCGACACCGCGGCCGGATCGCCCGAGGCAAGCACGCGTAGCGCCGCGTCGAGCATGCTCTCGCGGGTCGCCAGGCCGCGACGATTGGCTCGTCGTCCGGTGGCCACCGCTTCGCTCATTTCAGTGATGCTAGCGGTCGGGGAATTTTTCACAGAAGCATCTGTGATAAGTGGATGAATTGGATTACTGTCACCGCGTAAGGAGGTTCCGATGCCGAAGCCGCCGTTGTCGATGAAGCCCACGGGGTGGTTCCAGGTCGCCTGGTCCGCGGAGATCGCAGTGGGCACGGTGCACCGGATGACCTATTTCGGGCGTGAGATGGTGGCCTGGCGCGCGCAGTCGGGTGAACTCGCCGTCATGGATGCCTACTGCGAGCATCTCGGTGCGCACCTCGGGCACGGCGGCCACGTTGAGGGCGATCGCATTGTCTGTCCCTTTCATGGCTGGGAATGGAACCGCGACGGCAAAAACGTGTGCATCCCCTACGAGAAGCGGCCAAATCCATTGCGGCGTATTCAAAGTTATCCGGTAGTGGAACGCAATGAGGCGGTGTACATCTGGCATGACATCGACGGCCGCGAGCCATACTTCGACGTCCCGGACGTCTTTACCGGATTCGCCGACGGCAGCAGCGCCCAGGACTACTACCCGGGATATCCGTACAGCACCCTGTATCGGGAACGGTTGCAACTGCATCCGCAGTACGTGCTCGAAAATGGGGTCGATTTCGCGCATTTCAAGTATGTGCACAAGACCCCGTTCATCCCGAAGTTCACCCGGCAGGAGTTCGAGGAGCCCATCTCCTATGTCGACTTCACCATTGCCTTCGACGAGATACCGGGCATCTCGGCCGAGGGCATGAAGAGCGGAGTGCAGGCCATCAATGGCGGCTTGGGGGTCGCCGTCACCAAGAGCTGGGGGATGATCGACAACCGCACCGTGTCCGCGGTGACTCCGGTCGATGACCAGACCTGCGATGTCAGATTCACCGTCTTCATCGGAAGACCTCCGGGGGCCGGCCCGGGCGGGCCCGAGGAGCCATCCCAGACTGCAAAGGCCTTCGCGCAGGCCATCATCGACCAGTTCCTCGCCGACATCCACATCTGGTCGCATCAGCGGTACTCGGACCCGCCCGCGCTGGTGCGGGCCGAATACGAAGGCTTCATCGCCCTACGAAAATGGGCGACCCAGTTCTATCCGGAGGAAGTCCGAGCATGATCCGAGCAATGAGCGGAATTAGGGTTTTTCAGGTGGCGACCGGAAATGTCGGCACCGAGATGATCAAGCGCATCGCCCAGCATCCCGATCTGGAGCTGGCCGGATTGCATTGCTACTCACGAGAGAAGATCGGTCGGGACGCCGGCGAGCTCGTGGGGCTGGAACCCAACGGAGTCATCGCCACCGGCACCGTCGAAGAGATCATCGCCGCCAAACCCGATGTGCTGACCTTCCACGGTGTGTTCCCCGACGAGGATCTCTATGTGAAGGTGCTCGAGGCGGGCATCGACATCGTGACCACCGCCGACTGGATCACGGGGCACCATCGCGACCAGAATCACCCTCATCCCTCGGGTCGATCCACCACCGAGGTCTTGCAGGAGGCGTGTGAGCGGGGTGGATCCACCTTCTACGGCACCGGGATGAATCCGGGTCTGACGCAGATCCTGGGCGTCATCCACTCCTGCGACGTCGCCGAGATCGAGAACGTGACCGTCATCGAATCGGTGGACGTGTCCTGCCATCATTCGGTGGACTCCTGGGACATGGTCGGATACGGGCGCCCCATAGCGGACCCGGAGATCCCGGCCCTCCTGGAGAAGGGCACCCGTGTCTTCGCCGATGGGGTGTATCTGATGGCCGACTGTTTCGGTCTCGAACTCGACGACGTCACGTTCTCCTATGAGCTGGGGGCCTGCACCGAGGACGTCGACCTCGGTTGGTACCGGCTGCCCAAGGGCTCCCTGGGTGCCAACTATCTGAAGTACCAAGGGATCGTCGACGGGGTACCCAAGGTGGAGGTGCATGTCGAATGGCAGATGACCCCGAAGACTGAGCCGCACTGGAACGTCAAGGGCTGCTACATCACGAAGATCCAGGGCGATCCCTGCGTGTACAGCAAGCACATGGTCATTCCCAAGCCCGGCACCGACTTCTCCGACCCCGCCGCCTTCGCGTCCGTCGGGATGACCGTCACGGGTCTGCCCGCGCTCAACGCCATCCGGAGCGTCATCGATGCCCCGCCGGGCATCCTCACCTCGGCCGACCTGCCACTGCGCGGATTCGCGGGCCGGTTCAAGTAGGGCTGTGCGGACACCGCTGACAGCCGGGACGGGTAGCCTAAGGCCCGTTATGAGCGAGCGAGCCGACAAACCCAGTAATTCGTACGCCGCGGCCGGGGTGGATATCGAAGCCGGCGACCGGGCGGTCGAGCTGTTCAAGAAATCCGTCGCCAAGACGCATCGCCCCGAGGTGCTGGGCGGCATCGGCGGCTTCGCCGGGCTGTTCGCCCTCAAGGGCGGATACCGCGAGCCGGTGCTCGCGGCCTCCACCGATGGCGTGGGCACCAAGATCGCCGTCGCGCAGGCCATGGACAAACGCGACACCGTCGGCCTCGACCTGGTGGCCATGGTCGTCGACGACCTCGTCGTGTGCGGGGCCGAGCCGCTGTTCCTGCAGGACTACATCGCCGTCGGCAAGGTGGTGCCCGAGCGCGTCAGTGAGCTGGTCGCCGGCATCGCCGAGGGATGCGCCATTGCCGGCTGCGCGCTGCTCGGCGGCGAGACCGCCGAACATCCGGGCCTGATGGCTCCCGAGGACTTCGACCTGTCTGCCACCGGTGTCGGCATCGTGGAAGCAGACCGGGTGCTGGGACCGGACCGCGTGCGTCCGGGCGATGTCGTGATCGCGATGAGGTCCTCGGGGCTGCATTCCAACGGATACTCGCTGGCTCGGCATGTGCTGCTGGAAATCGACCGGATGGATCTGTTCGGACAGGTCGAGGAGTTTGGCCGCACTCTTGGCGAGGAGCTCCTGGAGCCCACCCGCATCTACGCCAAGGACTGCCTCGCGCTGGCTGCCGAGACCGAGGTGCGGACCTTCTGCCACGTCACCGGTGGAGGGCTCGCAGGCAACCTCGCCCGCGTGATCCCCGATGGATTGGTCGCCGAGCTGGACCGCAGTAGTTGGACCCCGGGCCCGATCTTCGCGATGATCGCCCAGCGCGGCCGCATCGAGCGTGCCGAGATGGAGAAGACCTTCAACATGGGCGTCGGCATGGTCGCCGTCGTCGCACCCGAAGACGTCGACAGGGCGCTCGCCGTCCTGACCGCACGGCACATCGACTGCTGGACCCTTGGCGCCATCAAGAAGTCAGGCAGGGATTCGGGCAGTGAGAATGCCGTGCTGGTGGGCCAGCACCCGAGATTCTAAGGAGAGGTGCTGCGCCTGGCCGCTGTCAGCGGCGCCAGGCGTCCTCGTCTTCGGTCCAGCGGTCGCTGGTGCGGTCGTCATCCGGCTGAGATGACGGAGCGCCGGAAAGTTCACGGCGGAGCTGCTCGAGATCCGTGTTAGGAGAGCTGTATTTCAGCTCGCGAGCAACCTTGGTCTGCTTTGCCTTTGCCCGGCCGCGGCCCATGGGGGAACCCCCTCGCGCAATAGCGGAGCGGCCCAATTTCAGGGCGGCTCCGGTGGAGTGTTTTTATCGATCCTGACGATAGTTTAGCGTGCCGATCCACCAACTGCTGCACGCCCTAACTACCCGGTTGACCCGGCCCTTGTCGTAGACGGTTGATCGCCTCGCGTCCGCGCTGCTCACCCTGCAGGTCGGGCAGTAGATCGAGGTCGATAGCGGCCGGTGACGGGCCTGCCGTGAGGGGCGTTTGATCGCCGTGTGAGAGGGCCTCGACGACCGTGCGCTTGAGCAGAGCCAGGGCTATGGGGCCGAGGTCCACATGGTCGACCACCGAGCCCACCCGGCCGACGGAACGCCCGCCCGCGGCCACCTCATCACCGGTGGACGGCCGATCGGCGGAGCCATCGAGATGTAGCAACACCAGCACCCGCGGTGGCTTGCCCAGATTGTGTACCCGAGCCACCGTCTCTTGCCCGCGGTAGCAGCCCTTTTCTAGGTGTACCGCCCGTGGATCGTCGTCGACCGCGATCCATGCCACCTCATGCGGGATGGTGCGCTCATCGGTATCCAGCGTCAGCCTCGGTTGTGCGGCCGCGATCCGGAGCGCCTCGAACGCCCACAGGCCGGCCAGACGTACACCCAGCCGGTCGGCGAGGTTGTCTCCCGGCGGAACCAGGAGGTCGAACGTCGCATCGGGGAGCGGCCACGGCATGCGCCTGATGAGGCCGCCGCCGGGTAGGGCGACCGCACGGTCGAGTTCGGGCAGAGCTGTGATCCCCAGCTTGCCGGCGAGGTCGGCGGTGTTCGGTCCTATCAGGCTGTAGACCTTCAGATCGGACGACGAGACCTCCACCTTCGCCCAGAACACCATCTTGGCGAGGAAGTCCTTGAGCGCCTGGCCCCGCCAGGGCTCGGTGTCCAGGTAGGTGATGCCATCCAGATCGGTTTGTACCCAGTGGTCTTCGACACGTCCTTGGCCGTCGAGGCTGAGGTTCTCCCGCGTTTGACCGTCCTGTAGATCGGTGACGTGCTGGCTGGAAATGGTGTGCAACCAACTCAGCCGCTCGGTGCCGGACAGGGCGATGACGGGGCGTGTCGACCGATCGATGAGTACGGCGGCAGTCAGGGCTGTGCGCTGCTCACCGAGGGGGTCGCCATAGTGCCACACAGCGCCGGCGTCGGGGCCGCCTTCGGGTACGTAGATAGCCGTCATCGGTGCCTAATGTTCTTCACGCAAGCGGCTCATCACATGTCCAACTGTACGACCGCTAATCTCATTGCCCATGGCGGTAGCGGTGCTGGTCACACTCGACGGTGCAGTGCATGACCCCTCGGTACCGCTGTTGTACGCCGACGAGCTTGCCGCGGTTCGCGGAGACGGCGCGTTCGAGACGCTGCTGGTGCGCGGCGGCCTGGTCTGCAAACTGGACGCGCATCTGGATCGGATGGCCGTATCCGCCGCATCGATGGATCTGGCCGAGCCGGACCGGCCTGCCTGGCGTGCGGCCGTTGAGGTCGCTGTGCGGCAATGGAACTCGATATCGACCGACGATGCGATGTTGCGGCTTGTCTACACCCGCGGTCGTGAAAGCGGAGGGGGCGCAACGGCGTATCTGACGATCGCGCCGGTTCCGGAACGATCGTTGGTGGCGCGCCGTGACGGTGTCTCGGTGATCACCTTGGATCGCGGACTGCCCGCGCGGCCCGCCGAGCCGCTGCCCTGGCTGCTATCGGGGGCCAAGACGCTGTCCTACGCGATCAACATGTCCGCCCTGCGATATGCCGAAACTCAAGGGGCTCACGACGTCATCTTCGTCAGTTCGGATGGGTTCGTGCTGGAGGGGCCGCGGTCGACGGTCATCGTGGATACCGGCGACGCACTCCTCACCCCGTTCCCCGAACATGGGATCCTGCACGGAACCACACAGCGGGCGCTCTTCGAGGTGGCAGTGGCCGAGGGTATTCCGTGCCGGTACGAGGCCGTGAGACCCGCTGATCTGGTTGCCGCCCAAGATGTTTGGATGTTGGCCAGTATTACTCTCGCGGCCCGGGTGCGCACGCTCGACGGTGTCAGCCGTCCCGCGGGGCCGCTGGCGGCGCGGTTGCCCGAGCTGGTCGATAGGGCCATCGCGCTCTAGTTCTGCTCGCCGCAGAATAAATCGGTTGTCGCGCACTCTGTTGCGTCGTACCGTCGTCGGTACACAAGGAAGGAGGTGGTCCGACACTTTGATTGCTTATTGGACATGTGAGGTGGCTGCTCGCTAGGTGCAGCCATGCGCTGCAGTGGGCAAATCCACCGCAGCCACCCGGCCCCCGAACCCTCGATGAGTCCGATCGAGCCGAATGGTTCGGGGGCCGCCCCCTTTCTGGGGACGGCCGGAAAGACGCGTCGAAGTGCCCGGCCACGAGCGACAGGCGGGGGAGGTCTAGCCCGCGAACCGTGACAGCCGCGCCGACAGATGCGGTGTCAGGCCGCCGTCGGCCGCCACCCGCTCCTCGACATAGGCCAGGTCGCCGCCCTCGACGATGCCGTACAGACGCTTGGCGCCGCCGATCAGTGCACCGGACTTGCTCCGGGCCAGCGCATCGGTGACCAACTCCCAGGATGAGGCGTTGCGGGGATGGCCGTAGAACAGCTCGACAAATCCCGCGGCATGCGCCAGCACCAGCTCGATGGCCTGCTCTTCGTCTGGATCGTCAGGATCGGGCGCGAACCGCCAGAACCCACTCTCGCGCAAGGTCAGGCGCTCGAACTGCCCGTCGGCATCCAGCCGCCACGACCGCGAATCCCACGTGAGGTAGTCGCTGCCGTCGTGCGCGACGATGATCTGCTGTCCGAAGCGGTAGTCGCCATCGGCATCCCGGCCCTCGCCCTCGCCGCGCCATACCCCGACCAGGGGCAGCAGCGCGAGCATCGCCTGGTTGAGATCAGCGCCCTCGCGCAGGTTCGCGGTATCGGCGGGGATGGGGAGGTCTTGAAAGGTGGGTAGGTTTCGGTCCACCGATGGCCGCTGCTCGGCGGCGGTCGGATCTGGTTCCGTCACGACTCGTCGGTGATCAGCCGGTACAGCGCGTACAGCGCGAACCAGGTGATGACAAGCACCGCGGCCACCAACATGATCTCGAAGAAGAGCACCACGGAATGGGAGCTTACCTGGGACAACGGTGTGACCCACAACTCGCCGGGTAACGTCGGATCCAGCTACCGCGATGGAGGGGTGTGACGATCTTGCCAAGGCGATTGTTATCTGCGTTTTTCGTACCCTTTGTGGTGTCTGTTGGGCTTGTTGCGACGCCCACAGCGAATGCGCAACCGCCCAAGTTTCCGGATGTTGACTCCTATCCGGCGGTCGACCTCGGCGAGTATCGGGTGATCGGTGCGCACCCGAGCATGTCGGGTTGGGTGTTCAGCACGCCCGGTGGCCTCAGATGCCAGAGCAACATGATCGCGGATCTGGGCGTCTCGTGTACCGGACAGGTCGTGGGTGCCGGCGAGGGCATGAACTCGGTGACGGTGTCCCTGACGAGGCCTGGGCTCATCGCACAGTACGAGCAGACACCCGACGATCACCCGTATCCGCTGTTGCCCACCGGATCCAAGATCGCGCCCGGCAATGGCGTGGTCTGTGCCGTTCTCGCCGAGGATGCGCTGGCCTGTCGCGCAAAGAAACCCGATTCCTGGGCCAAGGACGCCCCGGATCCGCCGGACCGGCATTACGGCGAGCACGGGTTCGTCGTGCAGCCCAGTTCGTCGGGCACCGGCAGCTGGTCCTACTAGCGAGCTTCCGATCTGTGGGGGTAAACCCCCATGAACTTTGGGTGTCCGTCTGGATGCCAGCGGTGGGCGCACACGGGACGATTGCCGAGTGGGGCGTCGTGGATAGGAAACCAACTGTGTGGCAATCGAAGTCAGTGTTCCGGGGAATCGGTGCGGGTCTTGTCGGCCTCGCGCTCGTGGTGGCGACACCGGGTCTTGCCTATGCGGCACCCGACAAGCCCACTCCGGTGCCTTCGCCCAACCATGACGGTGAGTGGCTCGATGGCGGCATGGCGCCCACCGAGGCGCAGCAGCCGCGCGACAGTGCCGGCGGCTGGGTTGACCACCCCGATGGCACCGGGCCGCAGTGCATGGATAGGGGCGTCATCTGTAGTACAGGAATCTGGTACCCGGACCAGGTTCAAAGTCAGCGCGGTCAACCCGAGTGGGTGCAGTTGCCCGACACCACCGGCCCCGAATGTGAGAATCCCGGCGTCGTCTGTGGGAACACGGCGTCATAGTCGCCGCGCACATCGAGCCCGGCCCGGGTCAGGTACCCGCCAGGAAGGTGATCACCGCCAGCACCCGGCGGTGGTATTCATCGGTTTCGGTGAGATTCAACTTCGTCATCACATTGTGGACGTGCTTTTCGACCGTGCTCTCCGTAATCCATAGCCTGCGGGCGATGCCGGCATTCGATAAACCCTCGGCCATCACCCCCAGCACCTCGCGTTCGCGCTGGCTCAGGGCATCAATCGGATGGTCGTTGCGGCGTGTCACGACCAGCTCCCTGACCAGTGCCGGGTCCAGTACCGCGGCCCCTGCGGCAATCCGGTTCAGCGCGTCGACGAACTCCGCGACATCGCCGATACGGCTCTTGAGGAGATAGCCCCGCCCGCCTCCCGTGGACACGAGCTCGATCGCGTACTCCACTTCCACGTGCGCGGAAAGGACCAGCACTCCCGTCGCGGGGAATTCCTTGTGGATTGTCCGGGCGGCCTCGAGTCCTTCTGTGGTGTGCGTCGGCGGCATCCGGATGTCCGTGACGACGAGGTCGGGCCGGTGGGCCCTGACCAAAACCATCAGGTCGGCAGCGTCGCCCGCCTGGCCCACAACCTCGAAATTCGAACGATCGAGAAGGCTGGCGATCCCTTCACGAAGGAGTACATCGTCGTCGGCGATTACCACGCGCAGGGCGGTCACAGCGCCAGAGTAGCTGCGCAGCCTGCGTCGCTATATTCGAAGAGGCGGGACGTACTGGGTCCCGGAGGTAAGGAAGTTTCCAGACGTGACCCCCACTATCTCAACGCTGCCGCTGGGGCCGTCGACGATGGCCGGCGAGTCGGTCAACAACGGCCGCGGCGCGTCATCACCCAGATTGTGGGGATGGCTGACGCTGCCCTTCCGGCCGGGCGCATCACCCTCGGCCACACTCGGAATCCTGGTGGCGGCGGGCTTTCTCGTTTCCGAAACCGTCGCGGCGCTGTTACTGCGGCAGATCGCGCCGACCGAGCGCATGGGGACCATTTATCTTCTCGGCATCTTGGTCGTGTCGGCGATCTGGGGCCTGCGGCTCGCGGTGCTCACCTCCATCGCCAGCGCCATCACGTTCGACTATGTACGCGATTGGCCGAACGGTCACGTGCTGTCGGTCGAGCTGCAGAACGGCGTGGTCCACGTGATTTTCCTGGTTGCCGCGCTGGTTGCCAACGGGCTGGCAAGCCTGGCTCGCGCCCGCACCAACGAGGTCGAGGCGCGCCGTCGGGAGGCGGCCGCTATCGCCGAGCAGCAGGCGGGGTTGCGCCGGATAGCGACTCTGGTCGCGCGCGCGGTACCTCCGTCGGACGTGTTCGCGGCGCTGGTCGACGAGATGGTCCATTGCCTGCACGCCGACACCGCGATTCTGATGCGGTATGAGGCCGGCAACACCGTCACCATTGTCGCGGCATCCGGTGACGTAGGCCTGGGTCACACCCCGGGAACCCAGTTCGTGTTGGACGACGGCGTGCCGCCGGGCGAGGCGCTGGACTTCCATGCCAGCGTGTCCACCCCGATCCGCGTCGGTGAGAGCACCTGGGGAGCGGCAGTGCTGCGGGGGGAAGGCCTTGCGGTTGCACCCGTGAACGACTTTGCCGACCTGGCTGCCACCGCGATCGCGAATGCCCACACGCGAGAAGAACTCACAGCCTCCCGCGCGCGGATCGTGACAGCGGCCGACGAGGCACGGCGCCGTCTAGAGCGCGATCTGCACGACGGCGTACAGCAGCGCCTGGCGTCGCTGCGCCTGCGGCTCGGCATGGTGACCGCGGAGTTGCCCTCGGGTTTCCCTGATCTGGCCAACCAACTCGCCGAGCTCAATGCCGGGTTGATCGGCGTCACCGAGGATCTTCGGGAATTCTCGCGCGGTGTTCACCCGGCAATCCTGTCCAGTGGCTTGCGGCCCGCGTTGTGCACGCTGGCGCGGCGCTCGGCCGTTCCGGTCACCATCGAGGTGAACGTTGATGGCGCGATCGCCGAGTCGGTCGAGATGGCCGCGTACTACGTGCTGGCGGAGGCACTTGCCAACGCCGCCAAGCACTCCGCTGCCAGTCAGGTGCAGGTTTCGGTGCGATGTAGCGGGCCAGATCTTTGTATGGCTATCCGCGATGACGGCGTAGGTGGGGCCAATCCGCGTAAGGGTTCGGGACTCGTGGGGCTGACCGACAGAGTCGAGGCGCTGGGCGGCACGTTGAGGGTGTCCAGCCCCGTCGGGCGCGGTACGTCTCTGGACGTGTCCATTCCGATTCTCTGACCGGGTCGCTGCCACGGCCCCGCACAGGTGATTCCCGGGTATTTCTGCCTGCGGTGCTGTCCTCATGGGGGCAAACCACACCTGCTTAATGGTGGGAAACCCTACCAAATTCCGCGTTTAGTCCCCGTTCACCGAGATTCGAGGCGGCGTTAACGGATCTCTAGCTAGATGAGCTCCGTTCGGTTGCGAAGAGCTTTATCGGGAATAAGTGACGGCTGGAGAAATTGTTGCGGTAAAGCGCAATTCGCAGAAATTGTGGCGTTGTTGCCTGGTCAAGAGTGATGTTGTCGATATCAGTCGATAAATGCCCATACAAGGCAAGCGGCGCCATTCCGTAAGACAGAACGGCGATATTCAAAGACCATTCGAAAGGCTCACATGGCGGGAATGCTTGATCGATTTACGCGCGCTGCATGCGTTGTGGCGGTGCTCTGCGGTATGGCAGTGACAGAAGCGCCCGCGGCATTCGCGGAACCGGTGACCATGTTGCCGGAGGACCTGGATCAGGTGACACCGGACGGCTGGCACATCCATCTGAACAGCTACAACGAGGTAGTCAACTCGATTCCCAACCTCGCCAATGCGACGAACTCTCGCGAGGCCTTTGTATCCCTGTATGCCTCGGCGAGGGTCGAGGGTGGGCAAGGGGCGATCGTGGACAGCCTGTTCATCATGGGCTATCAGCTCGGCTGCCAATCTGACGTGTCCAGCGGCCTTCAGTTCGGCGGCGCGGCGTCCGGCGGTGTGAGCGGAACCGGAAGCCTCGGGTCGAGCAGCTCCGTCGGCGGATCAGTAGGTGGCGGTCTTACCGGGTACGCGCAGACGGTTCTCGAACCCGGCGTGATTGTTGATCTCCCGATGTCGAACATGGCGCTCGACAAGTCGGGACACGCAACGCTCGACGTCACGAATCTGCATGTCAAGGCCGATGCCTGCGGCGGCGATGTCACCGTCCGGTCGTACGCGTACTTGCGGATCTCGACCACGGGGGCACATTCCTCCTACGCCATCTATGGCGAACCCACCAAGATCTGAACAAGGAGAACGCCATGGCATCACGCATGATCGCGAGGGGAGCGCTCGCGATTCTCTGTGGCGCAGGGATTTTCCTGGCGCCGAACGCATCCGCAGATCCCGTCCCTCCCGGCCCACCTCCTGGCTATGACGGTCTTCCGTACCACAACATGCCGGGCCGGATCGGGCATCAACCCGGTGCGTACACCTGGATCCTGGGCTTCTGGATGCGGCCCCGGCGCGTCCTCGACACGGCCGGCGTGGCCGCGATGACCAATACCGACTCCCAATCGGCCGAGTTCGGGCTCCCCGGCTCGCAACTCGGTGTCGAACCGCAGCGCCGTTCGATGGTGGGGAACGCCTTCGGAGTGCGGCCGGAGTCGCAGATGGAGGCGACGGGTGCACCCGAGCCTGCCGGTGGCGTCACGCCCGGATACACGATGCCGGTGGGCAGTCCGGGTGGTGGCCTCGAAGACCCCTACGCCGGAACCGCGAGACAGCTGCCCCTCGGCGGTGAATCCCTGCAGCCGGCCGCCAACGGGACCGTCGGGCCAAGCTCTGTGAACAGCGGCCCCGACACGGGTCCCACCTTGTCGAAGTGACTCACCGCACCCATAGGCAGAGGATCCACACCATGAGAGCACACCTCACCCGAGCAGCGGCGATTGTCGCGCTGCTACCTGCGACACTGCTGGGAGCGCCGAGCGCGGCGGCGGACCCTTCGGTACCGGGCGACCCGACAGGGCAGATCTACTCTCCGCCGGGCTACATCGGCTACTTCCCCGGCGCGTACGGGTTCCAAACCGTCTTCTCCCTGACCCCGCCGCCCCGGGTCCTGGACGCCGGTGGCGTCGGGGCCATGACGAACGCGGACCCGGAGTCGTCCCATATCGGCCTGCCCGACGATCGTCTCGGAGTTCAGTTGAAGTATGTCGTCGTGAAGCCACAAGAGGCCGGCCCGCGTGGACAGGTCTTCGGCGTGCGCACCGGTTCGCCCATGCAGGAGACCGCGGCGCCCGACGCCGCCGGCGGCGTGATGCCGGGTGCGACGTCCGCCATCGGCCGGCAAAACCCCGCCACCGGGCAATCGATCGGACTGGAGGATCCGTCACCGGTCGGGGGTGGACCCGAGCAGCCCATGCCGGGGCTGGAGGCCAGGCAGCCGGTGCGCAGTCCCGTCGCCGCACCGGATACGGCGAACTGAACTCCTGCGGGCACGGCGCCTAGTGACATGAAAAGGCACTCAGGTACGTGATTCGGGCTGAATACGTACCTGAGTGCCTTCGGCAGCGAAAGAAGAGGCTAGGCCTCGATCTTGATGTCGACCTCGTGGATGCCGGCGCCGGTGGGGCTCACCGTGGCCGTGCCGTTCCCGGCCGAGGACAACGCGCGCAGCGTCCAGTCGCCCGGTGCGGCGAAGAACCGGAAGTCGCCGGTCGCAGACGCCACCACCTCGGCGGTGAATTCATCGGAGGAATCCAGCAGGCGCACAAAGGCACCGCCCACCGTCTGACCGTTGCCGTCGACCACGCGGCCGGTGATCACGGTTTCCTTTTCCACGTCAACGCCCGCCGGAATGGCCAGGCCCTGCTTCGGTGCACTGCACATAACTAGCTTCCCAACTCGATCGGGGCTCCCACCAGAGAGCCGTATTCGGTCCAACTGCCGTCGTAGTTCGTCACGTTCTGATGTCCCAGGAGCTCCTGCAACACGAACCAGGTGTGCGAGGAACGCTCACCGATACGGCAGTACGCGATGGTTTCCTTTTCACCGTCCAGCCCCGCGTCGGCGTAGAGCTTGGCCAGCTCTTCATCCGACTTGAAGGTGCCGTCTTCATTGGCCGCCTTGCTCCACGGGACGTTGATGGCGCCGGGGACGTGTCCGGGGCGCTGGCTCTGCTCCTGCGGCAGGTGTGCGGGAGCCAGGATCTTCCCCGAGAACTCGTCGGGCGAACGCACGTCGACCAGGTTCTTGGCGCCGATGGCGGCGATCACCTCGTCGCGGAAGGCGCGGATCGAGTTGTCCGGTGCGGCGGCCTGGTAGGACGTTGCGGGCCGCGAGACGGTGTCAGTGGACAGCGCGCGGCCGTCCAGCTCCCACTTCTTGCGGCCGCCGTCGAGCAGCTTCACGTCCTGGTGCCCGTACAACTTGAAGTACCAGTAGGCGTATGCGGCGAACCAGTTGTTGTTACCGCCGTAGAGGACCACGGTGTCGTCGTTGCCGATGCCCTTGTCGGACAGCAGCTTCGAGAACTGCTGCTGATCGACGAAGTCTCGCTTGACCGCATCCTGCAGATCGGTCTTCCAGTCCAGCCTGACGGCGCCCTCGATGTGGCCGACGTCGTACGCGCTGGTGTCCTCGTCCACCTCCACGAACACCGTGTTGGGGGTGGAAAGGTTGTCTTGCGCCCATTGGGCGGAGACCAGTACGTCAGAGCGTGCCATGCAGGGGATCCTTCCGGTGGTTTTGTCGGGTTACTGAGCCGACGGTTGTGTGCGGCGAAAACGGGTGACGAGCGGGTACAACTGGCAGCCCAGGCAGATGCCGAAGGCGGCGTTCAGGAAGGCGGCGCCCAGTGCGAACGCCGTCGCGATCAGGCCGAGCAAGGTGACGCCGGTGGCGAACCCGATGGTTCCGACCGCGGCGAAGGTGAAACCCAGCAACTGGGCGAACTGTAGAGGCGGGATGGGCTCACGCTCGGTGACCGGGCTCAGCCTGGGCTGAATCAGGGTCCGGAAGATCGTTCCGTAGGGGGAGCGATGCGGTCCCAGCAGCGCGCCGATCGCGAACACCACCGCTTGAAGTCCCAGGATCACCGCGGCTGCAACCGGCGACACGGCAGACACCGCCAGGGTGATGATGAGAACTGTGGTGGTGACCCACGCGACGAAGCGCGGACCGCGAACGTCAACCTGACTGATTGCGGGCGGTGTGTTGGCAGTGGTCATGGGGTGTTGTGCTCCTAAGGGTGGCGGATATGGCTACACCAGGTACGGCACACTCAAAGGTGGCCGCTATTAGCAGCAACAACAACAGCAGCAGCCCGCGACGCGGCACAGATCGACGGCGCGTCGTTTAGTGAGCATCGGCTCAAGGCGGGCTTGCACGGCGACGAGTTTACCCCGGCTGCGTCATGCCCTGCAGCGCAGTGCGCAGGTCGGCGGCCTTGGGCACTCCAGAGACCCGATACGCCTGCCGTCCGGTGGCATCGAAGATGAACGTTGTCGGCAGTGACAGCACCGAGAGGACCCGCGCGGCGTCGGGATTGGCATCGATGTCGACCTCTATATGGGCCACCTCAGGATGGTCAGCCGAGACCTGGTCGACAACTCGCCGGACCGACGCGCACGGACCACACCAGACCGCGCTGAAATGCACGATTGTCGGTCCGGTCGCGGAGAGCTCGATGCCGGGCGGGGCTTGGACGTCGTCCGTTCCGCCGGGGCCTTCGCGGAGCTTGCCGGCCCTGCTCTTGATGGCAACTGCGATGAGGCTCGACGCCAGCAGCGCGACCGCGATCACCATGACCGCGGTCACAAAGGGCGATGAGCCGCTCTCCTGGAGAGCGGACAAACCTGACGTCATGACTGTTTGAACGCGTCCAGGGAGATGGTTACTCCCTTGGCGATACCTTCGATGATCACATCTGATCCACGTGCGCCGACCGTTGTTGGTTCGATGGCGAAGGGGAGCTTCTGCTGCGGGACCACTTTGGTGAACGCGGCGAACACGTTCGCCTGCTGGTCCTCGGGCACATCGCGGTCGGCCGTGCCCGGGCCCGTCACCACGGATGTGGCGACGAACTGCAGATCCGTCTTGGCCGGTCCGCCGACGGAGACGTCGACGGAGACGGTCACCTTGTGCTGAAATTCGCCCGTCTTCGGCGTGCCGGTGAACAGCAGGCCGGTTCCCGTGGAAATACCGGATTCGGTGGTGCCGCCGGTGGCGTCGTTCTGTTCCTTCGGCGGGGGTTCGACGGCGAGGTCGTTGATTCCCATGAATCGGCCCAAGTGGTTGGAGTCGATGATGATTCGGCTCTCCACCCTGTCCACGCGCAATGGAGAATCCGGGCGGATCAGCCAGGAAGCCTGGGATATATCGATGCCGTGCAAGGTGCCTTCCAGCGTCGCCTTGCCCGTTTCCGCGTGGTCCACCCCGTGCGCCTTGATCTCTACTTCCTTGTATCGGTGCGCCAGAGCCTGGGGAATGAACGGGAACACCAGGATCGCCACGGACGGATCGGAGCTCAGGTTTGCCTCGGCGCGCAGCGTCCGGGACAGCCGGTATTCGGCGTAGATCGCACATCCGAAATCGGTGCCGGTGACCGCAATTGCCAGTGCACATACCGGCGCGATAGTGGCGATCAGGGGTTTGCGCATCTGCACATTCTGGCGTACCGCCGCGCGTCTGACGTTCTCGGCCGGGCTTACCAGCAGGTGGCGGGGTACATTATGGAACACCTGGAGACCGAAGCACCCGGGTGTTGGAGGGCTCGTTGGACCTGTTGCTGCTGACCGCTGACCCAAATCCCGATGCGGTGTTGCCGTCTCTGTCGCTGCTCGCCCATACCGTGCGACCGGTGCCCAGCGAGGTGTCCTCGCTGCTGGAGGCGGGCTCCGCCGACCTGGCGATCGTCGATGCGCGCACGGATCTGGCCTCCGCGCGCGGCCTGTGCAGACTGCTGGGAGCCGCCGGATCGTCGGTTCCGGTGGTCGCCGTGGTCAACGAGGGCAGCCTGGTGGCGGTCAACGTCGACTGGGGTCTGGACGACATCCTGCTGCCCGGAACGGGCCCCGCTGAGATCGACGCACGGCTACGCCTGCTGGTGGGGCGCCGTGCGGGCGCGGTCAATGTGGAGAACGCCAGCAAGGTTGTGCTCGGCGAACTGGTCATTGACGAGGGCACCTACACCGCGCGGTTGCGCGGGCGCCCGCTCGACCTCACCTACAAGGAGTTCGAGCTGCTCAAGTATTTGGCGCAGCACGCCGGTCGAGTGTTCACCCGGGCTCAGCTGCTTCAAGAGGTGTGGGGATACGACTTCTTCGGTGGCACTCGCACCGTGGATGTCCACGTGCGGCGGCTGCGCGCGAAGCTGGGCGGCGAGTACGAATCGCTCATCGGCACCGTACGCAACGTCGGTTACAAGGCGGTCCGGCCGCCACGAGCGAAGGGCGACTCCGGCGCATCCGAGAGTGCCGGCGTCACGGTCCCCGACGTCGATGACGACGTGGACGAGCAGATCGGCGATGACGACGTCGTCACCGAACCAGGGGCACGCAACGCAGGCTGAATCACGACTAGCGTGACGGTATGACCGAATGGGTCCCGCTTCTCGATGATCAGCGCCAACTACAGATACGCGAATTGATTGTCGGGGCCACCCGCGTCGATGGTGTCGCGCCGGTGGGGGAACAGGTGCTGCGCGAGCTGCGCGGAACCGGAGCCAAGCATCTGGTCGCCGAGGACGGGGACGAGGTGGCGGCCTACCTCAACTTGGTGTTGCCGGACGACGGCGCCACCGACGGGGATGCTCGCGAGAATGCCACGGCGATGGCCGAATTGGTGGTCGCGCCGGCGATGCGGCGCCGCGGGATCGGTTCGGCGATGATTCGGCAAGCCCTTGGTGAGGGTGGCGAGGGCACCCGCATGTGGGCCCACGGCGACCTGCCGGAGGCGAGGGCGCTGGCTGCCAAGCTGGGGCTGGTCGCGTTGCGGCGGCTCCATCAGATGCGTCGCCCCCTGTCAGATCTGCCCGCCGTCTCGGTCGACCCCAGTGTCGTTATCCGGCATTATATTGGGCCGCAAGATGATTCGGATCTGCTTCGCGTCAACAACGCCGCGTTCGCGTGGCATCCGGAACAAGGGGGCTGGACGCAGGACGATCTGTCCGGCCGGTTTGCCGAACCCTGGTTCGATCCGACTGGGGTGTTCCTCGCGCACGACGCGCAGACCGGCGACCTTCTCGGATTCCACTGGACCAAAAGGCATTTGGACAAGCCCGGAGTGGGCGAGGTGTATGTCGTGGGGGTCGACCCCGCCGCGCAGGGCGGGGGATTGGGTCATCTCCTGACGTTGGTGGGGCTGCATCATCTGGCTGACACCGGATTGAGCACCGTGTTGCTGTACGTCGAGTCGGACAACAGCGCGGCCCTGCGAACCTATGAGCGGCTGGGATTCGAGGTTTCCCTCACCGATGCCGCCTACGGTCGGGCCTGATAGGCGTTTACCTGCGATAACGACCGGACTGTCAAGTCTGTGAGTTCACTTCCCGTTCACCTGCGGTCGGGTGCCCGTCCATCGACTGCCTTTAGTTTCCGGGGTGCGCGTAGAAGATCCATCCCATCACCTGACTTCCGATCACTCATGCGAGAAAGCGAGAGCCGTGAACCTCAAGGCCGTGAATCTTAAAAGCACTGGCACCACGATCTTCGCGGCGGCCGCCGCAGTCGCTCTGACCGCCGGCCTCGCCGCCTGCGGTAGCGACAACACCACGGGAGGTTCCTCGTCCAGTGCCTCAGGCGCTGCTTCCGGCTCGGGCGACTGTGCGGGCAAGGCCAAGCTGAGCGCAGAGGGCTCGTCGGCACAGAAGAACGCCTTCGACATTTTTGCTAACGAGTACTCGACCGCGTGCTCCGGAAAGTCGATCAACTACAACCCCACCGGCTCGGGCAAGGGACGCGACAACTTCATCGCCGGACAGGTCGACATCGGCGGCTCCGACTCGGCGCTGTCCGAGGAAGAGGCGGGCAAGGCAAAGGAGCGCTGCGCAGGCAACGAGGCATGGAACCTGCCCGTCGTTTTCGGTCCAATTGCCTTGGCCTACAACGTCCCCGGCGTTGACAAGCTGGTCCTGAACGCGGACGCCGCGGCCAAGATCTTCACCGGTGCCATCACCACCTGGAATGACCCGGCCATCGCCGCACTCAACCCGGGCGCGACGCTGCCGGACACCAAGGTCACCCCGGTGTACCGCAAGGACAAGTCCGGCACCAGCGAGAACTTTGGTAAGTATCTGACCACCGCGGCCCCGGAGAGCTGGACCAAGGGCAGCAGTGGCAGCTGGGAGGGCGGCGCCGGTGAGAGCGCCGAGAAGTCCTCCGGTGTGGCCGAGAAGGTCAAGGCTCTGCCCGGTGCCATCACCTATGTGGAGAAGGGCTACGCCGACGACCTCAAGATGCCGTATGCCCAGATCGACAGCGGTGCC
Source organism: Mycobacteroides salmoniphilum (assembly GCF_004924335.1). Taxonomy (NCBI): domain Bacteria; kingdom Bacillati; phylum Actinomycetota; class Actinomycetes; order Mycobacteriales; family Mycobacteriaceae; genus Mycobacteroides; species Mycobacteroides salmoniphilum. The sequence continues at coordinate 656,977 of NZ_CP024633.1, forward strand.
GGCGCGGTTGCGCTGACCCCGGAGACCGCCGCAGCCTCGGTGGAGACCGCCAAGTTCGCGGGCGAGGGTAATGACCTCAAGCTGGACCTGGCCTCGATCTACGGGACCAAGACCGCCGGTGCTTACCCGATCGTGCTGGCCACCTACGAGATCGTCTGCTCCAAGGGTTACAAGGACCCCGAAGTTGCCGCCGCGGTGAAGTCGTTCCTGACGGTTGCGGTGAACCAGGGACAGAAGGGTCTGGCCGATGTCGGCTACGCCCCGCTGCCCACACAGTTCAAGTCCCGTCTGGAGACGGCCATCAAGGCCCTCTCCTAGCAGCTGATTCGTCCCCACCCGGTGAGCTCGGGCGACCCGGGTGGGGACGTACCATCAACGACATAGACAGCGAGTTCAATGAGCAGCCAGACCAGCGGGATCGATCCCGTGGGGGTAGCCCGTCCGGCGGATCTTGACGGATCGGTCTTCGAGGAGAAGCCACAACCCATGAGCGACGAGGGCGACCATCAGCCACCCGCTAAGTCCACCAAGACGGTCAGCCGTCCAGGCGACCGCATCTTCTCCGGGCTCGCGACTGGCTCGGGAGTGTTCGTTGTCGCGCTCATCGGTCTGGTGGCCGTATTCCTGATCCTGCGCGCTGTCCCGGCGCTGAACAACGACGACGCGAACTTCTTCCTCTACAACGGTCCGTGGCGCACCGACGACACGGCGCACATGCAGTTCGGCGTCCTCGATCTGTTCCAGGTCACCGTCTTCGTTTCGGTCTTCGCGCTCCTGCTCGCCATGCCGGTGGCTCTTGGTATCGCGATCTACCTCTCCGAGTACGCACCGGCACGGGTTCGTGGGCCGCTGGCCTATGTCATTGACCTGCTGGCCGCGGTGCCGTCCATCGTCTACGGCCTGTGGGGCATCTATGTGCTGGCGCCCGCGATCGCGCCGGTTGCCCTCTGGCTCAACAGAAACCTCGGTTTCATACCGTTTTTTGCCGACAGCCCCGTAAACATCGGAGGCGGCGGCAACCTGTTCACCGGTGGCATTGTGCTGGCGGTGATGATCCTGCCGATCATCGCGGCTGTCACTCGCGAGGTCTTCATTCAGACCCCGAGGGGCCAGATCGAGGCCGCGCTCGCGTTGGGCGCCACCAAATGGGAAGTGGTGCGCACCACCATCATTCCGTTCGGCACCTCCGGATATATCAGTGGTTCCATGTTGGGGCTCGGTCGCGCGCTGGGCGAGACCATCGCACTGATGTTGATCTTGTCGGGTACCTCGGTGGCATTCGGCTGGTCGCTGTTCGACAGTGGGAGCACCTTTGCAACCCATATCGCTTCCAATGCATCGGAATTCAACAACGAATTGGAGGCCGGAGCCTACATCGCGGCCGGGCTGGTGCTGTTCGTGCTGACGTTCCTGGTGAACTCGGCGGCCCGTGCCGTCGTCGGCGGAAAGGGCCGGGCATGACCGCGACTCTTGACAGGCCCGTGAAGGAGCCTGCTTTCCATCCCCTCTCGGGTAGGCGCAAGGCCACCAACGCCCTTGCCACGGTGCTTGTCTCGGCGTCGGTGCTGGTCGCCCTGGTTCCGCTGGTGTGGGTGCTGTACACCGTGTTCGATCGCGGATTCAGTGCCATCCTCAGTGAGGACTGGTGGTTCAAATCCCAGAACATGATGACCAACCGGATCGAGGGTGGCGGCGCCTATCACGCCATCATCGGCACGCTCTTCCAAGGTCTGTTCTGCGCGATCATCTCGGTGCCCATCGGCATCTTCGTGGCCATCTACCTCGTCGAGTACGGTGCCAACTCCCGGCTGGCCAAGCTCACCACCTTCATGGTCGACATCCTGACCGGCGTGCCGTCCATTGTGGCCGCGCTGTTCATCTATGCCCTGTGGGTGGCGACGCTCGGGTTGCCGAGGTCGGGCCTTGCGGTATCGCTTGCCTTGGTGCTGTTGATGATTCCGGTGGTGGTGCGCTCCTCGGAGGAAATGCTCAAGATCGTCCCGAACGATCTGCGCGAGGCCTCTTTCGCACTGGGCGTGCCCAAGTGGAAGACCATCGCGCGCATCGTGCTGCCTACCGCACTCTCGGGTGTGGTTACCGGTGTGATGCTGGCGCTGGCCCGTGTCATGGGCGAAACCGCACCGCTGCTGGTGCTCGTCGGCTACAGCAAGCTGATCAACTACGACATGTTCGGCGGGGAGATGGCCTCGCTGCCCGGCATGATGCTCGACCAGCGCAGCGGTTCTGTGGTGGGGCTTGCCGAGTCGCGGCTCTGGGGCGCCGCCCTCACCCTCATCCTGCTGGTTGCGATCCTCAACGTAATCGCCAAGCTCATTTCGCGTTTCTTCGCACCGAAAAAGGTCTAGGAAGGTAGTCATGGCCAAGCGCCTCGATCTCAAGGACGTCAACATCTTTTACGGCAAGTTCCACGCCGTTCAGGATGTCGCGCTGTCGGTTCCGCCTCGCAGCGTGACGGCCTTCATCGGCCCGTCCGGTTGCGGTAAGTCGACTGTGCTGCGCACCCTCAACCGGATGCATGAGGTGACACCCGGTGCTCGTGTCGAGGGTTCGGTGCTGCTCGACGGTGCCGACATCTACGGTGCCGGGGTGGACCCGGTTTCGGTGCGTAAGACCATTGGCATGGTGTTCCAGCGGCCAAACCCATTCCCCACCATGTCGATTCGTGACAATGTGGTGGCCGGCCTGCGGTTGCAGGGCGTGCGCAGCAAGAAGACCCTTGACGAGGTCGCCGAGCGCTCACTGCAGGGCGCCAACCTGTGGAACGAGGTCAAGGATCGTCTCGACCGTCCGGGCGGCGGGCTCTCCGGCGGTCAGCAGCAGCGTCTGTGCATCGCCAGAGCCATCGCCGTGCAGCCGGACGTGCTGCTGATGGACGAGCCGTGCTCGGCCCTGGACCCCATCTCCACGCTGGCCATCGAGGATTTGATCTCCGAGCTCAAGCAGGAGTTCACCATCGTCATCGTCACGCACAACATGCAGCAGGCCGCGCGCGTCAGCGATCAGACCGCGTTCTTCAACCTGGAGGCCGCCGGTAAGCCGGGCATGCTGGTGGAGATCGACGACACCGAGCGGATCTTCTCCAACCCCAGCCAGAAGGCCACCGAGGACTACATCTCCGGCCGCTTCGGCTGATCCAGGAATACCTCGGGTCGCGCAACTGTCTTAGTCGGCATGACAAAGGCAGTGCAGTTTGACCAGTACGGCGATATCGACGTCCTGCAGGTGCGTGAGGTGCCGCGTCCGGTCCCCGGGCCCGGTGAGGTGCTCGTGCAGGTGCGTGCCGCGGGGATCAACCCCGGCGAGGCGAAGATCCGCACCGGGGTGCTGCACGATAGGTTCCCCGCGATCTTCCCCTCCGGGCAGGGCAGCGACCTGGCCGGTGTGGTGGTGGAGGTGGGCCACAGCGTGGCGCGTTTCGCGCCAGGGGACGAGGTGTTCGGCTACACCGATGATCGGGCCAGTCACGCGGAGTTCGTCGTCGTTCCGGCGAGCCAGCTAGTCACCAAGCCTGAGAGTCTGTCATGGGAGGTGGCGGGCAGTCTCTTCGTCGCGGGTACCACCGCATACGCCGCGGTCGGCTCGGTGGATTTGGCTCCGGGTGATGTGGTCGCCGTCTCGGGCGCGGCGGGGGGAGTGGGCACCATCGCCGTACAGCTCGCCAAGGCCGCTGGTGCGACCGTGATCGGTATCGCAGGGCAGGGCAACGACGAGTGGCTCACCGCGCATGGCGTCATCCCGGTCAACTACGGCGACAGATTGGCAGACCGCATCAAGGCAGCAGCGCCCGACGGGCGGGTTGACGCCTTCCTCGACCTCTTCGGCGGAGGCTACGTGGAGCTGGCGCTCAATGAGCTTGGAGTGGAGCTGCGGCGAATCGACACCATCATCGACTTTGCGGCAATCGAGCGATACGGCGTGCAAAGTGTGGGAAACGCCGAAGGCGCCTCGGCGCAGGTGCTCGCCGAGCTGGCCGCACTAATTGTCGACGAAAAGCTGGATGTGATTGTTGCGCAGACATTCCCGCTGGACGAGGTGCGCAGTGCGTACGAGCTGCTCGAACAGCAGCACACCCGCGGAAAGATCGTCCTGGTGCCTTAGCCGCTCAGAGTGGAGTCAGGTGGTCGTGGCCCTGCCCCTCCGGCGGCAGCGTGCCGGTCACCTGGAAGATGACCCGTCGGGCGACCTCCACCGCGTGATCGGCGAAGCGCTCGTAGAAGCGACCCAGCAGCGTTACATCGACGGCGGCGGCCACTCCATGCCTCCACTCGCGGTCCATCAACACGGTGAACAGGTGCCGGTGCAGATCGTCCATCGCATCGTCTTCTTCATTGATGCGGGCGGCCTTCTCCGGATCGCGGGTCAGCAGCACCTCCTGCGCGCTGTTGCCCAAATCGACTGCGACACGGCCCATCTCAGCGAAGTATCCGTTGACCTCTTCGGGCAGCGCGTGCTGAGGGTGCCGGCGCCGGGCGATCTTGGCGACGTGCAGGGCCAGGGCGCCCATCCGGTCCACGTCCGCGACAATCTGGATGCTGCTGACGACCTCGCGCAGGTCGCCGGCCACCGGGGCCTGCAGGGCCAAGATGGCGAAGGCGTTCTCTTCGGCAGCGGCACTCATCGCGGTGATCTGCTCGTGGTCGGTGATGACCTGCTCGGCAAGGACGAGATCGGCCTGCAGCAATGCACGAGTGGCCCGCTCCATAGCGGCTCCGGCCAACCCACACATCTCCCCCAGCTGTGCCGATAATGAGGACAGCTGCTCCTGAAACGCGGTACGCATGGATTAAGACTACGGACCAGTCGTCGTTGAGTCATGGCCCTGGTGTGAACGGCGAGTGAATGCCGCTACAGATTCCGTCGACAAAACTTGCGATCAATGTCTAAATAGATGGACTATCCGCAGGTAGCGTCGCCGGCGTTGACGACCGTCAGGTCCATCGGAAGTTCGGCGGGAGCCATCGCGCCCGATGACAGCTGCAGCGGCACGGTCGATCCGGCGACGGGCGGAGCCTGCACGTTGGCGGTGGACATGTAGTCACCGCCGAGGACCACGCGCACAGAGGTTTGGGCTCCGGTGATCCGCTGGAGCTTGGCTCCACCGAACGAGGCGGCAACCGTCGCGGCCTGCTGCTCGTGTCCCGGCGAGAAGAAGACCGTGGTGGCGGGTAGTGCGGACGGATAGTCGTCGGTGGTGGTGATGCCGAATCCGTACTGGGACAGCTGGCTGGCCGCCGATGCGGCCAGGCCCGTTCGGCCCGTGCTGTTGGACACGTGCACGTTGATCTCGCTGGGCTCTGTGGTGACCAGGTCGATCTGTTCACTCGGCGTAGCGGCGGGAGCAGGTGTGGCCGTGGATGTTTCGCCGAGTTCAGTCGCATCGCCGTGCTCGCTGGATGCCAAGGTAGTGCCTTGAGTGGTGGTGCCGGGCATGGGGACGCGGGTGCCGTCGGGCTGCAGCTCGCCGGGCAACGGATCGTCATTGATGATGGCGTCGAAGATCTTTCGGATATCCGTGGTGCGCGGCGTCTCGTTGCCCTCAGGGTCGGTGCCATCGGTTGGGACCGTCAGGAAGGTGATCCGGCCAGCCTTCACGTCCTGCAGTGATTGACCAAGGTCCACAAGGTCTTTCGTCCTGATGTTGTCGACGTAGGAGTCGTCGATGAAGGTGTTCACCACGTTGTTGAGCTTGCTCAACGAGAAGAAGGTGTTGTGCGAGATCATCGAACGCAGCAGGGATGACAGGAACAACTGTTGCCGCTTGATGCGCCCGTAGTCACCGTTGTACTCGGTGGTGACCTGACGTGCGCGTACGTACTGCAGGGCAGTATGCCCGTCAATCGTTTGGCGTCCAGCGGTTTCCAGCACGGTGCCCAGTTCGTAGTCCTCGATCGGCGTGGGCGTGCATACCTCGACCCCACCCAGCGCGTCGACCATCTTGGAGAACCCGGCGAAGTCCACCCCGAGGAAGCGGTTGATGTTCAACCCCGAGATCTTCTGAATGACCTTGACCAGACACTTGGGACCGCCAAATGCGAAGGCCGAGTTGAGTTTAGTTTCGGTATAGGCCTTATCGGGCCCGTAGGACCGGGTGTCCTCGTTCCAGACCTCGCAGAGTGTCGGCTGGATCGCCAGATCGCGCGGGAAGGACACCACCGCGACGCGCTTACGGTTCGCCGGGATGTTGACCAACATCATGGTGTCCGAGCGCGTGCCCTCGGCATCGGAGGTGTCTCCGGCGCCCATGTTGCTATTGGCGCCCGCACGGGTGTCGACGCCGATGATGAGGAAGTTCTCGTCGCCGTACTGAGCGTTGGGATCGCGGATGTCGTGGGAGTTGGGATCCAGCGCCTCGACGCGGTTGAGCCTGTTGTTCTTGACATTGCTCCACTGCCACGCGCCGCCGGTCACGGTGAGGGAGCACACCGCGACGATCGCGGCAATGGAGCGTCCGAGGTAGATGGGCCGCCGTGAGCGCTTGGACTCAGGTTCCTGGACAAAGGCTTCCGGATTCCCCACGCGGATGGGGATGGCGCGGGTGTCGATGTTGTCGTCCAGATTCGATGCCCGCACACGGCGTGCGGCGGCCTTGTCGTAGAGGGGGGCGTCGTCCGGATAGTCGACAAAGTCGGCATGCTCATCGACCGGCTCGTCGGAGTAGCGATCGAGATCGGGTGCGTCCTGTTGCACCTGCGGGAGGACATCGGTGTGGCTTTCGTCGGCGAACGCAGCGAGAGCGGGCTCCTCGGCGCGGTCCTCGGCCTCTGAGCGGGCGTGCCGCCGCGATCGGCGCCCGCCGCCGGCGCCCTCACGGGCCAGGAGATCGGCCACCGACAGCGAGTGTGAGCCGGTCTCGTGCGCTGACGTAGCGGGCGGTTCCGGTGCCCGGCCCGGCGTCGATCCGTTGGGGGCGGGTTTGGGCGGTCGGGTGGCCTGCCGCGGTGCGGGCCGGGGGGCCGGCGCTGCTGGCTCCGGACGCTGCGTCTCGCGCACCGTGTGCGTGGTCTCCAACCGCCGCGCCCACTCGTCGTCGGTGGGATCGGGCAGCGAGTGATTCAGCGCGGGTGGTGGCGTCCACGGTGTGTTGGATGGTTCCGGCGCCAAGTCAATGTCAGGATGACTGCCAACGGGCTCGACCGCGCGTTCCCATGGGGCCGCGCCGTATGCGCGCGGTTGGGCAGGAGTGGCGTTGGGGCCATCACCCATATTCAACCTCGCTTAAAAACGTCTGGACAGTTGCAAGTACACGGCACACCGGCAGCACATAATGCCGTGCCCTGGGCACGGTCGTCGTCACATGCTACTGAGCATTGCCGCAGATCACCATGCCCAGTGACCGAGATGTGACCCCACATCACCCGCCAGAGTGCATGACGTCGGCGGCTGAGGGAACCGTGCAATCGTCGGGGTCGTTGAGCCAGCCATCGGGCAGCGACACCTTGCCAGGTGACCCCTGGCGTCCCCGAGGGCCGTTTCCGCCCTCGGGGAAGGGAGCGGTGGGATCCAGCTGATTGAGCAGGGTGTCCAGCTCGGCGAGGGTGCTGACGAGTGCGAGCGCGCGCCGGAGGTCTCCACCGGCCGGGAAGCCGTGCAGGTACCAGGCAATGTGCTTGCGCATATCGCGCAACGCCTTGTCCTCCCCAAAATGATCGACGAGCAACACAGCATGACGACGCATAATGTCCGTGACCTGACCGAGATTTGGCGGCACTGGAATCGTCTGACCGTTGAAAACGGCACTCAGTTCGGCGAAGAGCCAGGGCCGACCAAGGCATCCGCGGCCAATGACGACGCCGTCGCAGCCCGTCTGTTCCATCATGACGACCGCATCGGCGGCGTCGAAAATATCGCCGTTTCCGAGAACGGGGATGGTTGTCACGTGGTTCTTGAGTGCCGCTATCTGGCCCCAGTCGGCGGTGCCCGAGTAGCGCTGCGAGGCGGTACGTGCGTGTAGCGCAACCGCGGCGGCTCCCTCGGCCTCGGCGATGGCGCCGGCATCGAGGTGGGTGTGGTGGTCGTCGTCGATGCCGACGCGGAACTTGACTGTTACCGGTATATCGGTGCCCTCCGTGGCGCGCACGGCGGCGGAGACGATCTGCCCGAACAGCCGCCGCTTGTAGGGAAGTGCTGCGCCGCCGCCATTCCGGGTGACCTTCGGGACCGGGCAACCGAAGTTCATGTCGATGTGGTCGGCGAGATCCTCGTCCACCACCATCTTGGCGGCCCGATAGGTCGTTTCCGGATCGACTGAATAGAGCTGTAGCGACCGCGGTGACTCTTCTGGGGAGAAAGTCGTCATGTGCAGCGTGACGGGATGCCGCTCGGCCAGGGCCCGCGCGGTGACCATCTCGCAGACGTACAGTCCGCTCACGGTGCCCGTGGTGGCCAGCTCCAGCTCCCGGCACAGCGTCCGGAACGCCACGTTGGTGACACCCGCCATCGGAGCGAGCACGACCGGGCTCGGCAATACCAAAGACCCGATCCGCAGTTCGCGGGATCGGGCCTTCGGAAGGTCGACGGATGCGGTCACGATGTCAGTCGATTAGACACTGACCGCTTCCCTGGCGGCCTTGGCGGCGTTGCGCTCGGCCCGCTTGGCCTGGCGCTCCAGGTACTTGGCCTTGACTTCCTCGAAGTCGGCGGAGGTCTTCCTGAGATCGTTGACGATGCGGTCCAGGTCCTCGCGCAGGGTTTCGCCCTCGCCGCTGAGGTCGGTGCGGTCGAAGATGCGCCATTTGCGCAGCACCGGCAACACCACCTCGTCGAGATGTGACTGCGGGTCGTACACGCCGCCGGTGGCGATGGTGACGGCGCTCCTGCGGAATCCGGGGATCGTGTAGCCGGGCATCTTGAAGTTATCGAGTACCCGGTGAACGGCCTTCACGGCCTGGTTCGGTGACACTTCGAGGGCAGCCTCGACCATGTTCCGATAGAAGATCATGTGCAGGTTCTCGTCGGTCGAGATCCGCTTGAGCAGCTCGTCGGCCACCGGCTCGTTGCAGGCCTTGCCGGTGTTGCGGTGCGAGACGCGGGTAGCCAGCTCCTGGAACGTCACATAGACGACGGAATCGAGCAGGCTGTGGGCGAAAATCTCCTCCCCGCCCTGCCGATTCTGGCCGGGGGAGAAGCCGCGGGTCATCTGCTCCACGCGGAGCTTCTCGAGTTCCACGGGATCTACCGAGCGGGTGACCACGAGGTAGTCGCGGATGGCAATGCCGTGGCGATTCTCCTCGGCGGTCCACCGGTTCACCCAGGTGCCCCACGGCCCGTCCATGGTGAAGTTCATCGCGATCTCGCGGTGATATGAGGGCAGATTGTCCTCGGTGAGCAGGTTGGTGATCATCGCGACCTTGGCCACCTCGGAGAGCTTGGACTGCTCCGGATCCCAGTCCTGCCCACCCAGTGCCTTGTAGTTCTTGCCCTCGGACCACGGCACGTAGTCGTGGGGGTTCCAGTCCTTGGTGACACCGAGGTGGCGGTTGACATTCTCCTCGACCACGGGCTCGAGCTCGTGCATGAGCTCGAGGTCGGTGAATTCCTTCTGCATGGACACGTTCCTCAGGTCTCGACAGAGTTATCTGTATCTGGAAGTTGCAGTCAATATATCTGTAAACGGCGGTTGCACACAAGTGGACGGATCATGACGCACAAATACCCTTCCGCGTGCCTACCGACGTGCGGATCAATGCGTTTCTCGCTCGGGCTGCGAGACCGCTATACCCGCAGTATGATTGCTCGCATCCCAAGCCGGAGGTGTATCCAGTGAAGTCGGTAGTCAACGCGACCATCGTCGCGGTTGCGGGCGCGGGTTTCTCGTTGGCGATGGCCGGGCTGGCCCATGCGGGTGGCCCGACCGACACGACCGGGCAGTTCTACGGCGATGCCTCCTCCACTCTTAAGGGTGAGGGCTACACGGTCGTCGTTGCGGGCCGCTCTGGTGATCAAGTGGGTCTTGACAATTGCCTTGTCGCGCATCAGGAAGCGTTCACCGTTAAGAAGGGGCAGGACGACCGCGGAAAGATGGTCCATGTGACCCTGCGCTGCTACAAGGCAGAGGTCGCGGCGGCTAAGAAGGCTGCTGAGGAGAAGGCGAAGTCCGCAGCGACGTAGTCGACCCGGTCGTTGATGGCGTCGCGGTAGCGCCCTGTAGCAGTATCTGCACGCAGTAGTCCACGAACCGCTGCCGGCCCACATTCAGCTCCTCGTTCAGGTATCCCCTGAAAAGGCTTGTCAGCGCACCCACGAGGCTGGTTGCCACCAATTGTTGCTGCACCTCGTCGGTGAGGTTGGTGCTGAGCTTTCCCTGCAACAACGCGACGAATCGTGGTAGCCAGTCGTAACCGGATTCCGAAAGTGTCGGCTCAAATGTCGGTGCTATCAGGAGGACTCGTCCCATCGTGGGTTCGTCCACCATGAGACGGACAAACGCGTCGACGCCCTCATGTGCGGATCGGGCGCCGCTGAGTGCTTCGATCGCGCGAAAGCCCACGTGGTCGTAGACCGCTCGGACGAAGGTGTCGCGGTCGGAGAAGTTCTCGTAGAAGTATCGCTCGGTCATGCCCGCGGATCGGCATACGGCCCGGACGGTGACGGCCGGCCGGGGGTTGAGTCCCAACAGGCGTACGCCGGCCGCCATGAGCTCGCGCCGCCGCTCATCTGCGCGCTCGCTCGCTGAGATACCTGCCCAGCTACGTCGCTGCGCTTGACCGTTCGCCACGGGCCTCCTAGTCTGATATCAAAGTTGACAACCGTGATTGTCACTATACGTCGAACTGCAACGGAGCGTTCCGAATGGTCAACGATATGTCCGAGCTCGCCGAGGCGCAGCCTGTCGCCACATCCGGCACCTTCATGTCGGGCTGTCCGGTGAGCCACGAAGCGGGTTCGTCGAGCGCTGTACCACTCGGCCCTGAATCGTTGACGTGGAAGTACTTCGGTGATTGGCGGGGGGTGTTGCAGGGCCCCTATGCCGGGTCCATGCAGAACATGCATCCACAGCTGGGCGCGGCCGTCGAGCAGCATTCCCTGTTCTTCCGGGAGCGTTGGCAACGGCTCCTGCGCTCGTTGTATCCGATCGGCGGCGTCGTATTCGACGGAGATCGTGCCCCGATGACGGGCGCCGAGGTGCGCGACTATCACGTCAACATCAAGGGGGTCGACGATCAGGGGCGCCGGTACAGCGCACTCAATCCTGATGTCTTCTACTGGGCGCACGCCACCTTCTTCATGGGCACGATCGTCGTCGCGGACTGGCTCAGCGGCGGTATCGGCGAGGCCGAGAAGCGTCAGCTCTTCGATGAGCACATCACGTGGTACCGGATGTATGGCATGAGCATGCGACCGGTGCCGAAGACCTGGGAGGATTTCCAGGAATACTGGGATCACATGTGCACCAACGTCTTAGAGGACAACAAGGCTTCGCGAGATGTGCTCGACCTGACCACTCTGGCGGTGCCGCCGTTTGCGCCCTGGATTCCTGAGGGTTTGTGGCGGTTCCAACGACGTTTGGTGGCGCCGATGTTCGTGTGGCTGACCGTTGGCCTGTATCACCCTGCCGTCCGAGAGCGGTTTGGGTACACCTGGTCTGCACGTGATGAGTGGCTGCACCGCAAGTTCGGTCAGGGTGTCAATCTGCTGTTCAAGTTTGTGCCCGAACGCAAGCGGCGCCACCCGCGGGCCCGGGCCGGCTGGGACCGTGCCACGGGAAGGATTCCCACCGATGCCCCGCTAGTGCAGACCCCGGATCGCAACCTGCCGCCACTGGATACGTGGGGCAGCCCCAATCACTACAACCCCAAGGTCTCCTGAACGCCCGTCATTTTTGGTGCTTGACGTCACCACATGGGGGCTCCTAGTGTCGACGTATAACTGAATCGCAATTCAGTTTCTGATAGGGGCGACAACGGAGTGGCTTATGACCGACGGCGAGGTCGATGCTCTGACGGCAGGGTGTCCGGTCACCCACGGCGCGGCTCGGTCCATGCCGGTGCCGCTGGGGCCGGAGTCGTTGACGTGGAAACTCACCGCGGACTGGTCCGGGATGCTGATGGGCTCCTACGCCACCGCGATGCAGAACATGCACCCGAAACTCGGTGCCGCCGTCGAGGAGCACTCCACCTTTCTGCGTGAGCGGTGGGAACGGCTCCTGCGGTCGCTGTATCCGATCACCGGCGTGGTCTTCGACGGGAATCGTGCCCCGACGACCGGCGCCGAGGTGCGCGGCTATCACGTCGGCATCAAAGGCATTGACAGTCAAGGGCGCCGCTACAGCGCACTCGACCCCGACGTCTTCTATTGGGCGCACGCGACCTTCTTCAAATCGTTGTTGCTCTCGGTGGAGCGGTTCGGTGGGGGGCTTACCGAGGCGCAGAAGCGACAACTTTTCGATGAGCACATCGTCTGGTACCAGATGTACGGGATGAGCATGCGGCCCGTGCCCAAGACCTGGGAGGAGTTTCAGGACTATTGGGATGACATGTGCGCCAATGTCTTAGAGGACAACAAGGCGACGCGTGATCTGCTGGACTTCGCCCAGTTGCCCAAGCCGCCGTTCCTGCCGTTGATGCCGACCTGGATGTGGCGCCTAGCGCTCCCTATCTTCACCCGGTTCTCCGAGTGGGTGATGGTTGGGATGTTCGATGATCCAGTGCGAAAACGCCTGGGGTACACGTGGACCGACCGTGACGAGCGGCGTCTTGAGCGACTGGGGCGGGTAAACCACGCGATCTTCCGCCTGGTGCCCTTCCGATGGAGAAAACATCCGCGCGCGCGGGCGGGGTGGGACCGGGCGACCGGGCGGATGCCCGCCAACGCACCGTTGCCGCAGACTTCCGCGCGCTACCTGCCTCCGGTGGCGCTGCGCGACAGTCCCCATCACTACAGCCCCACGGCGTCCTGACCGGCCGACTGCCCTTCTTTAGTTTTCGCCGGTGACATCGTGTTCATGGTGCGAAGATGCTGCTCATGGCAGGAAGTTGGGGCTCTGTCCTCACTGGGCTAGTTCCGCTCGGACTGGTTATCGCGCTGTCGCCGATCACGGTCATTCCGGCGGTGTTGGTCTTGCATGCGCCGAGGCCACGGCCGAGCGGTCTCGCCTTCCTTGCCGGGTGGCTGTTGGGCCTGGCCGCTCTCACGGCGCTGTGCGTCGCGGCCACCGGCCTACTTGGCGGGCTACACCGGTCGGCGCCGAACTGGGCCTCGTGGGTGCGCGTGGTTCTTGGCTCGGCGCTCATCCTTTTTGGCATCTACCGGTGGCTGACCCGGCATCGTCACTCCGAGTCGCCGGGCTGGATGCGATCGTTCTCCACGATCAGCCCGGCGCGGGCGGCGATAACGGGGACGGCTCTGGTGGTGGTACGGCCCGATGTCCTGTTCATTTGCGTTCCGGCCGGATTGGCGATCGGCGCCAGTGGGCTGGATATCGCAGATCGCTGGACGGCCGCGGCGTTCTTCGTCGCCGTCGCCGCATCGACAGTCGCTGTCCCGATACTGGCCTATGCGGCAGCGGGGCACCGACTCGACGACACCATGCGCCGGCTCAAGGACTGGATGGAGAAAAACAACGCGGCCTTGATGGCGGTAATCCTGATAGTGATCGGTGTGATGGTGCTGTACAACGGAATTCACGCCTTGAAGTGAGGACGTCCGCTAGCTGCGCACCGGAAGCGGCTCGACGCCGACCAGCTCGCAGCTCTTGGTATACAGGTCATCTTGCGCCGTTACGTTTTTCGTGTAGCGCCGTACCGGGCTCGGCTTTTGTGCGGTGAGGTACTCCCCATTGTGCCCGCGGTGCTCCTCCGTCACCGCCATGTCGGTGATCAGCTGACTGGGCCGCTCCGGTGTGATCAGCACCAGCATCACCAGCGGCCGGATGGGCTGCGGTATCTCACGCCAGATCTCGGATCTGACGTTGCCGGGATGTAGCGCGTTTGAGGTGACCCCTTCGGGGAGGCGGCGGGCAAGTGCATTGCTGAACATCAGATTGCCCATCTTCGACTGCGCATAGGCCGAGAAGGTGAAGTAGAAACGCCTTCCACGCCAGGTCTTTTCGTTGATCCTGCCTACGCTGTGGGCGACGGAGGCCAGATGTATGACGCGGGCATCGCCGGTTCGGGCGGCCTGCAGCTGCGGAAGCAGCAGGTGTGTCAGCAGGAAGGGGCCCAGATAGTTGGCACCCCACTGCAGTTCGAATCCGTCTTCGGTTGTGGACTGGCGCATCGGTGAGGCGCCGGCATTGTTGATCAACACGTCGACCTGGGGATGCTGTGCGGCCAGCTCACCGGCGAAACGGTGGATGTGCTCGAATGAGGACAGATCCAGCGACATCACGTCGACCTGCGCGCCGGGCGTTGCGGCCAGGATTTCGTCGCGCGCTGCCTGGGCCTTCTCCTGATTGCGGCAGGCCATCACGATGGTGTGCCCATCGGCGGCCAGCCGGTGTGCCGTGGCCAGGCCGATTCCGGCGTTCGCGCCGGTGATGACCACTGTCCTCGGGGTGCTGGACATGCAGATCTCCTCGTTGAGATGTTCGGAACAGGGGAAGCTTCACACGGTGGCGGTCGGGTGTCGACCGGAGGACTGCCAGACAAGACGCAGGGCTCTCATGGCGAACAGTAGCGCGATGGCGGTGAGCACCACACGGATGAGGTTGAGCATGTTCCACCGCAGCGCGAGCTCATGTAACTCACTAGGGGTTTCGCCCAGAGAGCCGAAGAAGAGCGTCATATTGAGTGTGACGATCATGTAGATGGAGAGAGCCACAGCCGCGATCTCGGCGAGGCAGGCCAGGAACAGCGAGAGTTTCTCGGGAGCTCGGCGCGGAGTGCGCACGAGCCAGACGATCAGGGTGATCGCGGCGATCTGGGTGAGCGGGATGTAGTAGTACACGGGATTGATCACCTCGGTGAACTGCTGGAAGGCCTTCAGCTGCTCCTTGGTGTCACCGGCGATGTTCGGTCCTATCACGATGGCCTCGTAGAGGTTTCCGAAGAACCACATCGCGATCCCGAACACGGTGAAATACATCAGTATTCGACGGCCCATCGGCACATACTCCCAAGATTCGGGGGCGATACGGCCGAAAGTCGTCGAAATATGGCCAGCGGCGGCCTTTCGGCACCGCGGCGGGACCGATACCGTCTGCGCGTGACCAAGGTATTGCTCTCGATCCACGTGCTGGCCGTGATTCTCGCGGTCGGCCCAATTGCCGTGGCAGCAAGCATGTTTCCGGCTTTCGCACGTCGGGCGGCGGCCTCGCCCGACGGCGCTGGCGAGTTGGGAAGCCTGCGCACCCTGCATCGGGTCTGCCGGGTATACGCGGCGGTGGGGATCGCGATTCCGATGTTCGGTCTGCCGCTGGCCGACCTGATGGGTGTCCTGGGCACCCCGTGGCTGATCGCGTCGCTGGTGCTCACGGGGGCGGCAGCGGCGGTGCTGGTGTTTGTGGTGTTGCCGCGACAGCAGCGGGTGTTGGCCCAGTTGGGCGAAGGCGAGTCGCTCGATGGGCGGGTGTTCGCGCGGTTGGCGATGTTCACCGGGATCTTCAACCTGCTGTGGGCGGTGGTCACCGTGCTGATGATCGTGCGCCCGGGGTCCAGCACCGGCGTGTGACGTCCGAAATCCGCTAGCGCTTGTGGTCGGTTGTGCTGTGGAATCACTCAGTGGACACCGCGACCGTCGCTCCGGCCCGTAATCGCTGGCTTCCTCTTCAGTTCGCCGCTCTTGCCCTGGTGTGGGGTGCGAGTTTCCTCTTCATCAAGATCGGTCTGCAGGGGTTGTCGGCGCTGCAGGTGGCGGCCGCACGCCTGGATCTCGGTGCTCTCACGCTCGTTTCCCTGATTCTGCTGCTGCGAGTTCCGCTGCCGCGCCAGGCCACGGTGTGGGGACATATCGCCGTTGTCTCGCTGACGCTCTGCGTCATCCCGTTCGTGCTGTACCCGTGGGCCGAGCAGACCATCGACTCCGGGTTGGCGAGCATCTACAACGCGGCCACGCCCTTGATGACCACCCTGGTGACACTCATCGCGCTGCGGGCCGAGCGCCCCGGCCGGATGCAGCAGCTCGGATTGGCGCTCGGGTTCGTGGGTGTGTGCGTGGTGTTAGCTCCGTGGCAGCTGATTGGTCACGGCGGCCCGGTGCTCGCGCAATTCGCTTGTCTCGGGGCAACGCTGAGCTACGGAATCGGTTTCGTCTACATGCGCAAGTACGTCACGCCGCTGGGTCTGCCCGCGCTGACGGTCGCCGGTATTCAGGTGGGTGTGGGCGCGGTGCTGATGACCGTCGTGGTGGCGCTGGCCGACCGCCACCGCGTGGACGCGACTCCCGCCGTGGTGCTGAGCATGCTGGCCCTCGGGGTACTGGGGACCGGATTGGCCTACGTCTGGAACACCCGCATCATCAATGGGTGGGGTGCCACCGCGGCGTCGTCGGTTACCTACCTGACCCCGGTGATCGGGGTGCTGCTCGGCGCGTTGCTCTTGGGCGAGCGCATCGGCTGGCACGAACCGCTGGGCGGGGCGATCGTGATCGCCGGAATCGTGCTGAGCCGCAGGGGTAGTCGCTGACCTGAGGTCATTGAGGCCGGTGTCGCATGCGCCAACGTAGGGGCGGCTCGCCGAATCGGCGCTGGAACGCCCGGCTGAAGGCGGCATCCGAGGTGTAACCGACGGCTCTGCCGACCTTGCTCACCGCGTCGGTATTGAAGCGCAGAAGATGCGCCGCCCGATCGAGCCGTCGCTCGGTGATGTAACCGGCGGGCGGCTGTCCCAGCAGTGCGGTGAACCGTTGCGTGAACGCCGAACGTGACTGCTGCGCGTGCTTGGCGAGCTCTGCGATGGACCAGGGGTGCTCCAGATTGTTGTGTATCGCGGTGAGCACGGGGGCCAGGCGTGGGTCCATGGCCGCGGTGAGCCAGCCGGGCTCGGCGCGATCGGATGTCGACCACTCCCGCAGCGCATGGATGAACAGCAGGTCCAGGATCCGCGACAGCATCACCCAGGAGCCAGGGCTAGGCGTGACGACCTCGGCCAGGACGAGCTGAAGAGACAGCGATAGCCATTCATGGCCGGGCTGATCGGTCCGAACGACGATGGCAGGCGGCAGGACCGACAGCAGCGGGTCGGCGGCTGTCTTCTCCGCGGTGAATCGCCCACTGACCCAACGGGTTGCGGTCGGGGTGTCCCGCACGCTCACGTGCCGATCCGCCGCAGACAGGCTTCGCACGCAGCTTGGCTCGCCGTTGGCAAGGCGGTGCGCGGTACCGCGCGCCAGGAGCACCATGTCTCCGGCACCGAGGGTGTACTCAAGATCTCCGTCGATATGCACCCGGAGCCCGGGGGTCTCGGCGATGTGCAGTACGCGATCGCTGGAGGGGAAGGTGATATCGAACGGCGGCTCGGAGGAGCAACGCATCACGGTTTCGCCCCTCAACCCGATGGCGGAGAGGACGCCGGAGAAGGCGTCGATATCTGGAGAGTCTGAGAACCAGCTGAGCGATTCTGGCCGATCGGCAAAAAATTCAGGATGATCGGTCATACCACTTGCTCCATAGTCCAAATATGTTGGAGGAGCCCCGGTAAGTCAACAGTGCCGCCGACGGCGGACACGACGGGGTTGAGCTCGTCCAACATCTACTGAGAGGCAGATATGTCCAGCAAACCGGCCATCGTCCTGGTCCACGGATTCTGGGGTGGCGCCGCGCATTGGGGGAACGTGATCGTCGAGCTTCACAAGCGCGGCTACGAGGAGCTTTACGCGGTGGAGAACCCGTTGACGTCACTGGCCGATGATGCTGCCCGCACGCGGCAGATGGTCCAGCAGATCGACGGCCCGGTGCTTCTTGTCGGGCACTCGTACGGCGGTGCGGTGATCACTGAGGCCGGCGATCTTCCGAACGTGGTCGGCTTGGTCTACGTCGCGGCGTTCGCCCCCGATGCCGGCGAGAGCCCAGGGCAGCTGACCGAACAGCTGCCGCCCGCTGCGGCGGCCAATTTGGCCCCCGATAGCGATGGTTATCTGTGGATCAAGCAGGACAAGTTCCGTGAGAGCTTCGCCCAGGACCTGTCCGAGGACGCGGCGCTCGTCATGGCCGTCACGCAGAAGGCGCCGCTGGCATCGACATTCGGGGACGCCATCACCGCGCCCGCGTGGAAGGTCAAGCCCTCCTGGTATCAGGTATCCACGCAAGACCGGATGATCAACCCGGAGAACGAACGCAAGATGGCGCAGCGGATCAACCCCCGTAAGACCATCGAACTGGACGCCAGCCACGCCTCGCTGGCGTCGCAGCCCGTTGCCATCGCTGATCTCATCTCCGAGGCCGCTGAGGAACTCGCCGGCTGAGAGATAGCGCGAGTGGGGGCATCGGCCAGTGCTGTCGATGCCCCCATCGGCGTGAGTTAGGGCGCCAGGTCTTCGGTAAAGGCCTCGTCGGCAAGGTCTTCGAGCTCCTTGCCTTTGGTTTCGGGTCCCAGCAGGTATCCGATAATCGTCAGGACCCACAGGCCGCTGAGCGCCAGATAGGGCGTTTGGATTCCGTACTGCGTTATGGCCCAGCCCACCAGGGTTGGTGCGGCAATGGAGACGACGCGGCCACCGCCGACCGCGATACCGAATCCGGTGCCGCGCAACACGGTGGGGAAGAGTTCTGCGACATAGGTATCGCCGACGCCCCACAGCCAGCCGAGCGTGGCGATGGAGATGGCGCCGAACACCAAATACTGCGAGAGCGAGTCTGAGGTGGCTCCCAATGCGGTGGAAGTGATTTCGATGACCGCGGCGAGGATGGCCGAGGGGCGTCGCCCTATCCAGTCGGCGAGCGCGGTGCCGATGAACACGAACACGGCCTGCAGCAGAAAGAAGATCAGGGCATAGCGGATCGCTTCTACCGAGGTGGCGTGGAATTTCTTGACGATGTACGTGGTCAAGAACAGTGTCATGCCCCAGTACCCGACCGCGTTGGCGGTGTAGACGAGCCAGCCGACCATGAGGCGCCGTCGCACGCCGGGCAGATGCCACAGCTTGGGTTTGGTGGCGCCACGTTCGACCTTGGCCTGGGTCTCCGTGTAGCGGTGTGATTCCTTGATGCCTTGCCGGGCAAGGAAAAGCACGATCGCCGGGACGATCGCGACGATGAAGGCCGCCTGCCAACCGAAACGGGGAACCAGCACCAGGGCAACACCGGCGGCCAGGACGTAGCCCAGCGAGAAGAGTGAAAAGATCACGCCACCAACGCCTATGGCTCGGGTCTTGGCCGGCCACACCTCGGCAGTGTAAGGGGCACCGACCGCGAGCTCACCGGCTCCGCCGACACCCGTCAGAAACCGCAACCCGGTGAATGCCGCGACGTTCGTGGTGAGACCTGCCAGGGAGGTCGTGATGCCGTACAGCAGGATCGAGGCCCCGAGTGTCGTTTTGCGTCCCCATCGGTCGGCCGCGAGGCCGAAGCCAATGGTGCCGATCGTGTAGCCGAGCAGAAAGATCGAGCCGATGTATCCGGCTTGAGCCTCGGTGATGTGCAGGGTCTTCTTGATCTCGGGCAGCACCAGACCGTAGATGTTCACCGCATACGAGTCGAAGCCGTACCCGAGCCCCGCCGTCACGGCGACGAAGAACGCCTGCCGGAACGTCACGGGCTGGGACTGAGGCGCTGCTGTCTCGGTGGTGCTCTGGGCCGTCGACGTCATTTTCCGAACGGTAGGCAGCGGGGGAGGGCCTGATAAGGCTCCTGCTCCCGCTGATCGCAACCGGCGCGCTGGTGCCCCCCGTAGGGCTCGAACCTACGACCTGCGGATTAAAAGTCCGTAGCTCTACCAACTGAGCTAGAGGGGCGTGCCGAGACAGAATACTGGTCGGAGCGGCGAGTCAGCACCGAGGTAATCCGGTTTGGGTTCTGGGGAGGTTGTGCCCTAAGCTAGGCGAGCTCCCAACGTGACCACGTTGACGAGTACCCCGGAGTGATTCGGACATGGGCCCCCATCGTCTAGTGGCCTAGGACGCCGCCCTTTCACGGCGGTAGCACGGGTTCGAATCCCGTTGGGGGTACGCAACCAGTCATACTGGGAGCAGAGTAAGGCCCTGTGGCGCAGTTGGTTAGCGCGCCGCCCTGTCACGGCGGAGGTCGCGGGTTCGAGTCCCGTCAGGGTCGCCAGTACGGCGAGGCAGTTTCTGTGGATCTGCCGTCCGGCCAGGTAGCTCAGTTGGTACGAGCGTCCGCCTGAAAAGCGGAAGGTCGCCGGTTCGATCCCGGCCCTGGCCACCATGAGAGCCCGCTGGTGACAGCGGGCTTTTTCCGTATTTGGGCGCACGCACGTCCATCTCGGGGGGCGTACACGGTCTATTCCTGCCGTGGGCAGACGTACTTGCCTACTTGCGGCGCTGCGCCTAGGCTTCGCACATCTCACGGTTGAACCGCCAGCCGATGCCATCGAGCGGATTCCACGACCGGCTGCCCACGGCCCGATGGCGGTAGTAGGCCGGGCCCGCCAAAATCATGTACACCGCGCCATTGGTCCCGAATCCTCCGAATCCCAGCCTCGGGAAGGCCAGGTACACCACCACACCAAGGAGTAGGCCTAACAGCATGATGGTTATGGCTTTCCGCCACATGCCTTTCACGATGAAGTAGATGGGCCCGAAAAACAGGGCAGGCAGATTGATGGCCGACCGCATCCTGACCGTGAAGGGTCTGGCTTTCGCGGCGGCGACCGTTTCCGGCGTGAATCTCGTCCCGTAACGGTCGTAGAAATCGAACTTCAGCCGCCAGTACGCCGACAGGTCGCTGCGGTCATCGATCATTGCCACGGCCAGCAACCTAGCAAATTCAGGCACAGTGCTGCGCTCTGTGCCCGAGTCAGGTGCGCCGGCACGCGTCGATTAGCCATCGGTCAGGTTGGACGTCTGTCTTCCTCGACTCGGCGAGCGTATCGAGCTCGCGGTGTGGGGCTCCAGGCCAGTAACTGTCGTGGAGTTCGATGGCGCGATGAAGCGGTTCTCGGAACCGGTGCTCGCGGTAATCGCTGCGCTTGGGGTTGTAGCCGGGGCCGCTGAGCGTGTGTGGGCTGTCTCGTGGCGGCTGCGACATCGAGACTGTTCCGCCACGGATCGTTCTCAATGACCGCGGTCGCGCCGATGGTATTCAGCGCGGATCACTGCCAGCCGGATCCCAGGTGTTCGGAATCATCGGCGCACGGGCACCCTCGCCGCAATCATCACTGCGGCCGAATGTCGCCAATCCAGCCGCTGCCGTGTCCTTTCTGGACGCGGTACCGGTGAACCCCATGGGCCCGGCTCCGCGGTGTGAAGCCGTCGCGGAAGGCTCGTCCCTGTCAAAGGTCACGGTGGCGTCCATGTCCATGTATTCGACGGCGCGCCGTTCCTGCTTGCTCCGATCGCGGCGTCGGCGCGCCTGTCGTGCTGCCGCAGTCGCGGCAGTCGCCGCCCGTTCTGATGCTGAGTTCCTGGCTACTGCATTGGCTCTCGTGTGAGCCTGGCTCGCCAATGCCAATCCGGCACCGATGCGGGGGCCGCCGCCCACGGCATACGGGAAGGAAAAGCCGGGATCGCCGACGGGTGGGGGAGGAGGCGACGGCGCGGGCGCCGTACTTGTGACCGTGGAGGTAGGGGCGCTGGCGGGGGCTGGAGTCGACGGCGATGGGCTGCTTGTCGGGGCCGTCCCTGCCGCCGCTGCTGTCGGAGGTTCCTGAATGGGATTCGGTTCCGCGGCAAGAGCATCAGGCGATGGTTGAATCCCGGCCAGTCCGGCGAGTCCGGCCACCGAGGCAAGGCTGGCAATAGCCAGGGCCAGCGCGGGCTGGATCAGAGCCGGGGCGAATTGTCCGATGGTGGAAGCCAATTGGGCGGCATGAAAAGCAACGTCCGCCAGCACCAACGGCAGGTTGGTCAACAGCGCGGCCGGATCTGTCAGCAGGTTGTTCCACAGCAGCTCAATATGTTCAACCATCTCGCCGGCCACATGTACCCACCACTCCGGGTCGGTGGGATCCAGGTCCCCGTGGCCATGGCCATCGTCGTGCTCATGATCGTGGTCGTGATCGTGGCCATGCAGGATCGGCGGTGGTGGCGTGGAGGGCGGTGCGGATGCCAGGGCGGCATCGGAGGCAGTTTGGTACGTCGCCATCGTGGTGGCGGCCTGGACCCACATGCGGACGTAGTCGGCCTCGGTGGCCACGATGGGAATGGTGTTGATACCAAAGAAGTTTGTGGCCATCAACGCCGCGTGCGTGGCGTGGTTGGCGGCCAACTCGGCAAGGGTGGGCATGATCGCGAGTGCGGAGCTATAGGCGCCCGCCGCAGCCCCGTGCTGAGCGGCCCGCCCATTGCTTTCGATGGCGCCTTGGGTCAGCCACTCCAGGTATGGAACGTGCGCGGCCACGTACGTGTTCGCGCTGGGGCCCTGCCACGCTGCCGCATGGGCAGTGGCCAGAATCGCGCGGAGCTCGTCGGCGGTCTCGGTGTAATGCGCACCCAGCGAAGACCATTGGGCAGCGGCGGCGAGCAGAGGGCCGGGGCCCGGGCCTCCGCTGAGCAGGGCCGAATGGACCTCCGGCGGAGACGCCATCCACACAGGCATAGCCATTTCCGCACCCTCCGCAGCACTAATGACAACGATAACGATATTCATTTACATTAGCGCGTGAGGTTCTAGGCCGTGCCGGTACCCCGTAGGCGTTCGCTGCATTCAGCCGCAGATTCGAGAAATCCTGTGCCGTAGATATCGGAGAGCCGTGTCGGCCAGCTGTATTCAGAAGGTCAGTAGATCGTTCTCGCCGCTGAGAGCTCGGGAAGCGCCGCTCAGATGAGCGCCTGCTGCAGGCTTCGGCAGGCCTTGGCCAGGAAGTCCTTCGATACCTGCGCCCACGGCGCGAATCTGTCGAAACCGTGGAAGGCGCCCTCGACCACTTCCAACTCGCACGGCACCCCGGCCGCTCGCAGGCGTTCGGCGTACGTGAGGTCCTCGTCGTGGAACAGATCGGCGGTCCCAATGCCCAGCCATGCCGGCGCCAACCCCGCCAGATCGGGGCGGCGGCCCGGCACCGCGACATCGGGGTCTGCGTCGCCGAGATACGAATCCCAGCCAAACCGGTTGCTTTTGTTGCTCCACATCCGCAGCGTGGTTTCGTCGACATCGGTGCGCGCGGCGGTGCGATCATCGAGCATCGGGTAGACCAGCAGCTGCATGGCGGGGGCCACCTCGCCGCGATCGCGTGCCAGCAGGGCCAGCGCCGCGGTCAGTCCGCCCCCGGCACTGGCACCGCCGATGGCGATGCGGGTCGGGTCGATCCAGCCCTGCACGGATAACCAGCGCAGCGCGGCATAACAGTCCTCGATGGGGGTGGGGTAGGGATGTTCGGGCGCGAGGCGATAGTCGACGGACACGACGGGAAGCCCCGTCTCCCGCATCACCTTGCGGCAGAAGAGATCGTCCTGGCGGGCGGTGCCCATCACATAGCCGCCGCCGTGAATCCACAACAGCGCCGGGGACGGTTCGTTGAGGTTCTTGGGAACGTGTGCGCGCACGGTCACGTCGTCGTTGACTGCCATGGTCCGTATCCCGAACCTCGGGAGCAGCCCCGAGGCGCGGATAACCGCGCGCAGCGTCGACAGCGTTCGCGGAAGGCCGACCTGCCGTGGAAAAACCTTGGCGGCCAAGCGGAGACTTGGATGAATGTCAGGGGACGACACACAGCGAGTATGCCGGGGGTATGGGCATACCGTGCACGAATCGGACAGGTGGGAATGTTTCGGACCCCGGTCCCCTTGTCTTCTGAGTACCGACCGAAGGGATTGACATGACTCAGCCACTCACGGGCCGCCGCGCGTTCGTCACCGGTGGATCGCGCGGAATCGGCGCGGGCATCGTGCGCAGGCTTGCCGCCGACGGCGCACGTGTTGTCTTCACGTTTTCAAGCTCAGCGAAACAGGCCGCCGATGTGGTGGCTGATGTGAAGGCGGCAGGTGGGTGGTCGCTGGCCATCAAGGCCGATGTCGCCGACCCCGATCAGCTGGCGGCCGCCGTCAACGAGGCGGCCGAACACCTTGGGGGACTGGATATCCTGGTCAACAACGCCGGGATTGCCACGTTTGGTGACGTTGACACGGCCACCTTGGAGGACTTCGACAAGATTGTCGCGGTGAATGTGCGGGCCGTCTTCGCCGCCATCAAAGCCGCCTCCCCGCATCTGCAGGATGGCGGCAGGATCATCACCATTGGCAGCATCAACGGTGACCGCTCGCCGACGGCCAATGCGTCGCTGTACTCGATGTCGAAGGCCGCTGTCGCCGGCCTTACCCGAGGACTGGCGCGCGAGCTCGGGCCGCGCGGCATCACCATCAACAACGTTCAGCCGGGTCCGGTGGCCACCGATATGAACCCCGAGGACGGCGCGCTGGCCGAGATTCTGCGTCCCAACATCGCGGTCGGCCGCTATGGCCACCCGCGCGACGTCGCGAGCCTGGTGAGCTACCTGGCGTCCGAGGAGGCGTGGTACATCACGGGAACAGCCATCAACATCGATGGGGGATTCACCGTCTAGGGCTAGGCGGGTCGCTAGGGTCAGATCCATGGCCACTAGCGACACCCGGGAAATCGTCATCGAAGCGACCCCCGAACAGATCATGGACGTCATCGCCGATTTCGGGGCACTGCCGAAATGGTCTTCGGCGCACCAGAGTTCAACGGTGTTGACGACGGGTGAGGACGGGCGTCCGCATGAGGTGAAGATGAAGGTGAAGACGGCGGGTATCACCGACGAACAAACCGTCGCCTACAGCTGGGGGCCCGACACCGTCAGTTGGACGCTGGTGAAGGCCAGTCAGCAGCGCAGTCAGGACGGCAAGTACACATTCACGCCCACGGGCGACAAGACGCACGTCAAGTTCGAGCTGACGGTCGACCCGCTGATCCCACTGCCCGGATTTGTGCTGAAGCGGGCCCTTAAGGGCGCCATGGAAACCGCCACCGACGGGCTGCGCAAGCAGGTTCTCGCCACCTACCGGTAGGACCTTCCCTCCACCGGGCCGTCCTAGTATCGTTATTTCCAATATCGAAACTAGGGGGATGGTCGGATAGTGGACAGACGCCAGGGCGGACGCCCCCGCGACCCGGACAAGGACGACGCGGTGCGCGAGACGGTGCGGCAGATGCTGGCCACCGAGGGGTATCAGGGCACCACTATCCCCGCGGTGGCGCGCGCCGCCGGGATCGGTGCACCCACCATCTACCGGCGTTGGCCCACTCAGGCCGACATGGTGGAAAGCGCGATCGCCGACCGCCCCTGGCCCGCGGCGCTGGCCGAGCCCGCCGAATTTGAGGACCATCTGCCTGTTGTGGTGCGATCCGTGGTCGAATACTTCGCCGACCCGGCCACCCGCGCGGCGATGCCGGGACTCCTCGTTGAGTACTACCGCGAACCGAGCCGGTATGCGGGTCTGGTAGAGCGCGCCGAAACGCCTTTGCGCGAGGCATTTCGGGCAGCACACACCGAAGCTGTCGCCGTCGGCCGGTGCGCGGACCAGCCGGGGGCAGACGCGCTCTTCGACACGATCGTGGGCATGGCCGTGTATCACGGCGTGCTGCGCGGCACCGCCGACGATGCGCTCGTCGAACAGATTCTTGGCATGGTGCGCGCCGCGAGTTTTATGGACCAGCGAAAAGTTAGGGAACGATGAACCGGGAAACCTTCTCCAGCCTGTTCGACCTCACCGGGCGCACTGCGATCGTCACCGGCGGCACGCGCGGGATCGGACGCGCACTCGCTGAAGGTTATGCCTGCGCGGGCGCCAATGTCGTTGTCGCAAGCCGCAAACCAGAATCTTGTGCCGAGACCGTCGAGCACCTGCGCGCGCTGGGTGGGCGAGCCCTGGGCGTGTCGACGCACACCGGTGACATCGAATCCCTGGAACACCTGGTGCAGGTCACCGTGGAGGAATTCGGCGGTATCGACATTGTGGTGAACAACGCCGCCAATGCCCTGACCGAGCCGGTCGGTGCGTTCACCGTCGACGGCTGGGATAAGTCCTTTGGGGTGAACCTGCGCGGGCCGGTCTTCCTGGTGCAGGCCGCGCTGCCGCATCTGGTGGCCAGCCAGCACGCCGCGGTCCTCAACGTGGTCTCAGTGGGCGCCTTCATGTTTGGGCAGGGCGTCTCCATGTACTCGGCGGCCAAGGCCGCCCTCGTCTCCTACACTCGGTCCGCGGCAGCCGAGCTCGCCGCGCGGGGTGTGCGTGTCAACGCACTGGCGCCCGGCGCGATCGATACCGACATGGTGCGTAAGACACCACCCGCGGAGGTGGAACGCATGGCGAACGCCAACCACCTCAAACGGCTCGGGCTCCCCGACGAAATGGTGGGCACCGCGCTGCTTTTGACATCCGATGCGGGCAGTTACATCACCGGCCAGACCATCATCGCCGACGGCGGGCTGGTGGCCCGATGATCCGTACCGAGCAGCGAGAGAACGGCATCCTGGTCGTCACGATCGATCGCCCGGAGCGCCGCAACGCGTTGGATCCGCAGACCGTGGCTGAGCTGCATTCGGTGATTGAGAAGGTCGATGGCGATCCGAAGGTCCGTGTGGTGGTCCTCACCGCTGTCGGTGCCTCCTTTTGTGCCGGAGCCGATCTGAAGTCGCTGCCCACTGATTTCACCAATACCGGTGTCACCTCGACGGCCGCGCTGCTCGGTGCCACCGACTCGGAGCTGGTCCGCACGCTTGCGGCCCAGGAGCTCATGGCCTCGCTGTTTGAACGGATTCACCGGATGCGTCAGCCGGTCATCGCGGCCGTCAACGGGCATGCGGTCGGCGGCGGGTTCGCGTTGGCGCTGGCCTGCGATATCCGGTTCGCCTGTCCGGAAGCTTCTTTCGGGGCCGTGTTCATTCGTCACGGGGTGTCCAACTGCGATATGGGCACCAGCTATCACCTACCGCGGCTGGTGGGCGCGGCCCGCGCCGCCGAGCTGATGTTGACGGGACGGGTGTTCGGTGCCGACGAGGCCTTGCGGATCGGCTTGATCTTCGACGTGGTGCCCGCCGAGAACCTGCTCGACGTCGCACTGGCGAAGGCCGAAGAGATCGCGGTGCACTCACCCTTGGCGGTGTGGATGACCAAGGAGACGATGTGGCAGACGGTCGATGCGCCGAGCCTGCGACATGCACTGGATCTGGAGAACAGGACCCAGGTGATGTGCACTGCCACAGGGGAACTGCGCCGGTCCTTCGACGCATTCCGGGAGGGCCGCGCCTAGTCCTCTCTGGGAGGTCCGGCCAGGATGGCGGTCACCATGTCGACGAGCTGCGCGTTCATCTGCCGGTCGTCAAGGTAGGTGCCGCTCAAGGACATCAGACGATTGGTGTGGGGGATATCGCCGAGAACCACGCAGGTCAGCGTCACCGCGTGGGTGACGCCAAAACGGATGGACGGCAGTGACGCGTTCGGACGTAGCCGGACGATGAGTTCCTGGAGTCGCGCGGCCTGAGGCTGGAAACTCACGCTCATCGGAATCAACGCGGGATGGCCGCTGATGAGAAGCTTTCCCAGGGTGGAAAGCCATGCGGTTCCACCTTCTTCACCGATCTCCGCCAGCGGGACGACGATCGCCTCGGCGATGGCGCGCAGTGTCCCGGCCTTCTCGGCGACATCCAATAACGCGAAGCGGCGAGTCTCTAGTTGGTTCAGGTACTTGTCGAGCAGCGCCTCGATGAGACGCTCCTTGGATCCGAAGTGATAGTGCACCGAGGCGACATTGGTGCCGGCCGCCGCCATGATCGCGCGCAGAGATACCGCGTCCACACCGCGCTCGGCGAACAATCGCTCGGCGGCACCGAGCAATCGCTGATCGGTGGAATCATGGGCAATACCAGTAGGTTCTGCTGCGGTGTTGGTCATTGCCCGGTGAACCGTGCCTCTCGTTTCTCGCGGAACGCGGCCAATCCCTCGCGCGCGTCGGCGGAGGTAATCACCTGTCGGGTAAGCCGAGCCTCGATGGCGCGGGCATCTTCCTCGGCAATCCATCCGCTGCGCACCACTGCCTCCTTGGCGTTGCGCACGGCCAGGGGGCTGTTGCGGACTACGCGCTCGGCGAGGCTGCGCGCCTTGTCCAATGCGGTGCCCGCCGGTGCCACGTGTCCCACCAATCCGAAATGGTATGCCTCCTGGGCGGTGAGTGGCTCGCCCGTGAGGATCATCTCCATAGCTTTGGTGTAGGGAATCTGGCGCTTGAGGCGGACCATGGACCCCGCTCCGGGCACCAGCCCGCGCTGCACTTCCGGAAGACCGAAGGTTGCGTTCTCGTCGGCAACACGGATATCGGTCTGCTGCAACATCTCACAGCCGCCGCCGAGGCACGCGCCGTTGACCGCCGCGATGAGTGGTTTGGTCAGGGTATGGGTGAGTAGCAGACCCCTGCCGATGGCGGCGGGGTCCAGTGGCGGGGCGGAGCCGTCGCGGACCATCCAGCCGTCACTGAGATCGCCCCCCACGCAGTAGGCGGCACCTGCGCCCGTCAGGATGGCAGCCCGGATGCCGTCGTCCGCGTCGATCTCGTCCCAGACCTGGGCGAACTGCCCGATCATAGTGGTGGACAGTGCATTCCGACGATGCGGACGGTTCATGGTCACGATGACGATGGGGCCGTCACGCTCGACGAGAAGTTCTCGCTCGGTGGTCATGGCCTCTCGCTTCCCACTACCCAGAGCGCGTGGAACTGCGATGCTCCGCCCATGGCATGTCCTATCGCACGTCTGGCGCCGTCGACCTGATGTTCCCCTGCTAGTCCGCGCACCTGCAATGCCGCTTCGGCGAACCGAAGTAGGCCCGTCGCGCCGGTGGGGTTGCCCGAGAGCACACCGCCGGAGGGGTTGATCGGATGTGTGCCCTCGAATGCGGTGTGGCCCTCATCGACGGCGCGCCAGCCCGCCCCCTCCGGGGCCAGCCCAATGTTTTCCATCCACATCGGCTCATACCAGCTGTAGGGGATGTAGAGCTCGGAGACGTCGACCTCGGTGGCGGGATCGGTGATTCCCGCCTCGCGGTACGCCTGCGCAGCGCACTCCTGTCCGGCGCGCGGATTCACCTCGTCGCGACCTGCGAAATGACCTGTCTCGGTGCGCCATCCGGTGCCGTGAATCCAGGCGGGTGGTCGAGGGGCATGCATGGCAAACAGCTCGGACGAAACGACGACGGCACACGAGCCATCCGATGACGGGCAGGATTCCAGGAACCGGATCGGATCCCACAGCATCGGGGAGTTGCGCACCTCCTCGACGGTGATATCGGGTTTGTGGATGTGCGCGTACGGGTTCCGGGTAGCGTTGAGGCGATGATTCACGGCGACCTGCCAGCCGATGTGCTCCGGCGCCTGCGAGCGGCGAATGTACTCGCGGATCACCGGTGCGAAATGCCCGCCCGCGCCGGCGCCCAGCTGGACGCTGAACGGCAGTGGCCGTGACAGTGCCCAGGTGAAATTTCCTTCTGACTCCTTGGAATACGCGACTACCAGTACTCTGCCGGCGAGTCCGGCCTGTACCAGGTGCGCGGCGTAGATGGCCGCGTGCCCGCCCACACTGCCGCCGGTGAACACCCGGGTGACCGGCAGACCACGCGCGCCCATCGCGTCGGCGAGGTACAGCTCGGGATTCATCACCCCGTCGAAAAGATCAGGGGTCTTGGCGAGCACGATCGCGTCGATATCCCCGAATGTCAGCTCCGCATCGGCCAGCGCGCCGTCCACCGCCTCGCGGACCAGCGCCGCGATGCTGACCTCACGTTTCTTGGCCTGCTTGCTTTGTCCGACACCGACTACCGCAACACGGGCACTCATGCGCTTGCCTCCATCAGACACACCAGGTTGTGCTGCAGTCCGGGTCCGTTGGTGGCGTGGGCCAGTGCTCGGGTGGCCCGCCCCTGCATGATGGTGCGGGCCGATTCCCCGATGCGGATCAAACCGGTGGCAGTAGCGGGCGCACCCGCCAGCGGTCCGCCGGATGGATTGACGAGTGTGTTGTTGTCGATGCCAAAGGTCTTGGTGAGCAATGGTTCCGCGTAGCTGTATTCGGTATGCAGCTCGGCGACCTCCACGTTCGAGGCTGAAAAACCGGCCATGGCGGCTGCCTTTTCGGCGGCGATCCGGGCCGAGTCGAGCACCGCGAGGTCCCGCGAGCCGGGATGGTGCGTATCCATCCGATGATCGATTGCCCGGATCCACGCCGGTCGCCGCGCCAGGCGCCGTGCCACGTCGCCGGTGGCCAGGATGAGCACCGCCGCACCGTCACCGACCGGTGCCGCATCGTGGGGGCGCAGCGGTGCGGCGATGTACGGCTCATCCAGCAGAGTTTCGACCCCTGGAGCACCTGCCTTGAGCGCAAAGGGATTTGACAGGGCGTCGGTCAGTGATTGGTTCACCACATCGGCCATCTCGCGCTCCGTGGTGATACCGGCTTCGATGACGGCGGCAGCCTGTAGCCCGGCGATCGCATGCCGGTGCGGATGCAGGGGAGCCAGGTAATAGGGGTCCAGAGAAGAGGGAAACACCTGGTCGAGGTCGGCGGGCGGCGCTCCCCGGCCGACGCCGTAGATCAATGCGATATCGCCATGCCCCAATTGGAGCCAGGCCCACGCCTCGTAACACGCCCACGCGGCGTCCATTTCGACGTGAGATTCCGAGATCGGTGGCCAGGCGCCAACGGCGTCGAGGGATTCGATGTACGCGAAGGTGCGGCCCTCGAAGAAGTCATGGCTACCCGATGCGTAGAAGTCGATGTCCTCGCGACGCAGCTCCACCTGTTCAAGGGCCTCGCGGACCACGGGGAGCAGGATCTCGGCCATATCATCCCGCAGATTAGCTGCGGTACAAGGTGATTGAGCATAGGAGACCACGGCGACGTCACGCATGGGCGGCCTCGTTCGATACTGGGCGGAAGTAGCGGATGCTCTGCATGGTGGCACCGAGGTCCTCGTCGGACACCCAGACCGGCTCGACCGTCATACCGATGTGTACTCCGTCCGGCTCGGTGTCCCCGATCATGTGCATGAGCCTGGTGTCAGCACCGTGCAACTGGATGTGTGCCACCGCGTACGGCGGGGTAAACACCTGCCCGGGAAAGGGGAAGCTGACGATGCAGAAGGTCTGGACCGTGCCGGTTCCCGTAAGTGGGTACGGTTCGCCCAGTTCGCTCAGGCATCGCGAACAGAATTGCGGCGCAGGGCAGTACGCGCGTTCGCAGTCCGGGCATTGGCGTGCCAGCAGCCGTCGTTGCGCCAGTCCACGGAGGAAGACCGACCGGCCGATTCCGGCAACATACGTGTAGTCCATGTGAAACGGGCTGGCTATCGAGGTGACCGGTACGGGCAATGTGCTCACGGCTGACCGATCGGTTCGAAGCAGACGATATCGGTGATGGCGCCGACGCGGTCGGTGCGCCATCGCGGGGCGACCGGAAGTCCCGTCCTCATCACCGCGAGGTTTCCGCCGACATCGACCGCGTGAAACATCGAGTTGGCGGTTCCGTCGATGCGGATGAGTGCCCATGCGAAACTTGTTTTGATCTCGTCGGCTGGCCGTGGAGGCACCCATGTCCATTGCAGCACAACGCCCTTCGGCTCAAGCTCCACCAACTCGCCGGTGGCGCTGGCGTCTGTCGGGTCGAATTCGAGCACCGGGCACGACACCTGGCCGTGGGTTGTCCGCACTCCGAACAGCCGCGCGTCGCGCAGACCGCCGAGGAAGGTGCCGATCTTGGGGCCGACGGTGCGTTCGAATCCGAACTCGATCGTGTAGGGAGCGCGTAGGGATTCGGTGGATTGGTCGGTCACAGCCCTCCCGACAAGGTGTCTATCAGTTGATTCAATCGAGCGATAGGACCGTAACACGGCAGTGATGGGGGCCACAGATCTTCGTCGACATGGGTGCGACGAGGGGGCGGCGGTTATCGCGGAGGGGGTGGCTTCAATGCCTTTTCGAGCTGGGGTGTCAGTTGTTCGAGGGCATAGATCCGAGCCAGTGGGCCGCCGAGCCGGAGCGCGTCCACCACTGGGCTGTCCGCCGGGATGTAGACCGCGCGCCCCTCGGTGACCGCACGCAGGTCGGCAAGGCCACCCATGGACTTCGCCTGCTGCTCGGTGGCTCCCACCACGACCAGGAGGTCCTCGTCGGCTTTCTTCTTCAGCTCGCTATCGGGCACCGGGCCGGCGTATCGCTGGCTCAGGAAGCCCAGACCGTCGAAAACCGCTCGGCGCGGATCGCGGAACCCCACCAGGAAGGTCCCTTGTCCGTCGGCGACCCAATCGACGACAGCGGTTCGGTTGACCCAATGCTGGTGTCCGGTGCGTATCTGGTTGTACCGGGTGCCAACCTCCTCGGATCGCATGCGCGCCTGATCGGACTTGCCGATGGCGCGACCGATGGTGAAGAGCTGTGTATACCAAGGTGTTTCAGCACGATCGAGGCGGTCCTCCGAGACCACGGTTGGTGCGATCCGGGTCAGCCTGTCATAGGTGGGCCTGTCGATATCGGCGCCGGTGGCCAGGATGACGTCGGGCTTGGCGGCGGCGATAGCGTCGAAATTCAGCTCCGCGCCTGAGACGACGGGGGGATAGGAGACCTCCGGAACGACCCAGGGGTACATGGGGTACTCCGGCAGTGCGGACCGGACGCCGACGGGTTTGGTGCCCAACGACTGCACGAGGTCTTGGTCGTTCCATCCGAGTGTGACCACGCGGTTGGGCCGTGTCGGGAGGAACGCGCCGCCGTACTTGTGCGGGATGCTCAGGGGGAAGCCGTCAGGAGACAGTGTCGGAGTGGTGGCGGGTGGCGGACTGTGAGTGCGAGAGCATCCGGTGAACGCCAGCAGCATCAGGAGCGCGGCAATCACGCGTCCGGCCGTTGCCATGCCGAGGAAGCTACCACCGGCCTGCGGCGATAAACGAATGTGCCCCAAATCGGCTCGGGGTGAATCGAACGAGCGGTCTCCGGGTTGCAGGCCCACCACCTGCGGGAACGCCACCAGGCGGGATGTCGTTTGCTGGACGTTGCCATTGACGCGTGGTCGGGACCTTCATACGTTTGCGCCGTTCCCAGCTCGTGCTACGGGTCAGAGCAACAGTGCAATAAGCCTGCAATAGGACACCGATGATTAAGCATCTCACCCGCCGCGCGACGGTCGCCCTCGTTGTGGCAGCCGCGGCGATGTCACCTGCCGCCTATCCGGCGGTGGCCGATACAGCGACGCCGCTCAACGGCCTGTTCGCGTTGGCGCCCGGAAGCTGCGCGGAGGGTCGCGCCACGGGCTCCTATTTCCGCATGATCTTGCCCGCCGGTGACGCGTCCGGCCCGTACCTGGCCAACGGTGATTCGACGTGCTCGGACAACACGGTCACGCTGCTGGCGCCGGGTACCGACGGTGGCCTGAAGTCGGGCGAGTATCAGCCGCAGCCCGGCAACGCATTCGACGGAAACGGAAATGCGGTGTCCGGCAGTATTACCCAGCCGGTCAAGTTCTACGGCGTGGGGTTTGCCACCGCGTCCAACCAGACCGACCCGCAGACCGGTCAGGGCACCGCCACGCCGCAGATCACGGTGAGTGGCAACAAGCTCGGCGGCGATCTCAGTGCCTTCGGCGTGACCTGGAACAACCAGGTGTTCAACCAGGGATCGCCGAAACCCGGTGGCGCATTTCCCGGTAAGACCACGCCGGTGACCGGCACCTACGACAGCAATACCGGAGCCTTCATCGTTGAGTGGACCAGCCAGATCGTGGGCGGTCCGTTCAACGACTTCACCGGGCTGTGGCACCTGGTCGGCAAGGTCGGGGGCGGCGCCGGTGGCGCAGCAGTGGCCGAACCGCCACCCCCTCCGCCGCCGGGTGCTCCACCCGCGGCGGATGCACCGCCCGCCGTGGCCGCGCCGGCGGCCCCCGGGCAGGTTGTTGTGCAAGCTGGTCAACAGCTCGCGGCACCGCCACCGCTGTCGGCCGGCCAACAGCTCATCGCGCTGCCCGTTGATGACAACCCGCGCACGATAACTCCGCCGTGGGTCATCGCACTGCTGGTGTTCGTGGCGATCGGTGGCGGAATCCTGTTTGTGGTGGGGGAGCGGATCTTTAGCCGTGGCCGCTGAGCGGTTGGCTGAGACATCTCAGTCGGCCCTGCCTTCGTATGCCGATATCGTCGGCGAGGACGCCGTCGTCGCTGAGGCCGGACCGGCCCCCAGACCCCGCTGGCCGTTTGTCGCGCTCATCGTCCTTGGTGTGCTGCTGTTCGCGTTGCCGGTGGGCACCGGGATGTTCACACGTGCCGCGGGCGGCCAGCAGATGCTCACGGAGTTCCGTCCCTTTGTGTCGTCGGAGGTGCTCGCCAAGTTTCGCGGTTACCTCGACACCGTCGACGCCGCTCGTGCCGACGTGCAGGCGACGCGGTCGGTCGCGGGCGGGCGCTACGAGCGACTGGATGTCTTTGTCGCGCAGTATCCGTCGATTCGACAGGACATGAACGGTCTGCTTGATGCGGTCGATGGTCAGGTGAACAACTACGGGCAGTTACGTGCGGTGGGCCCGTTCGACGTATTGCCGTTTCTGCTGGCGGTGCCGGGGCTGGTTCTGCTCGGCGCGGGTGTGTGGGGCCTTCGGCGAACTCGTGACGGTGAAAAAGCCTTCGGGGCAAGGATTCTCGCGGTTCTCGCGGCCGCGGTGCTGATCGCTGTGCCATTCGCGGACGGACTCTTTTCGCGCGCCCCGGCGGGGGCCCAGCTCATTGACGCGTTCACTCCGATCATGACCCACGAGCGGGTGGCGGCGGTGCAGCGGCATTTTGTGGTGCTGGTCGCGGCGGAAGGAGAATTGGACACCCAATTCCTGGGCGATCTGCGGCAGCATGATCCGGCCCGCGCGGTTCCGGGTATCGACGCCTTCGTATCCCAATGGCAGCCCATGACAGCGGATTTCGCCTCACTGATCGGAGTGATGGCCGACAA
Source organism: Mycobacteroides salmoniphilum (assembly GCF_004924335.1). Lineage (NCBI taxonomy): Bacteria > Bacillati > Actinomycetota > Actinomycetes > Mycobacteriales > Mycobacteriaceae > Mycobacteroides > Mycobacteroides salmoniphilum. The sequence continues at coordinate 691,976 of NZ_CP024633.1, forward strand.
CGTGGACAACTTCGGCAGGGTGGTGGCGCTCGATCGGATCACCGCCCCGCTCGGATTCCGATCATTCGACTATTTCGGGTGGTTCTTCCTCGTGCCCGGTGTACTGGCGGCCGCTGCCGCTATTGACGTGAAAGGAGCCGCACGGTGGCCCAGAAAACGATGATGCGCAGCACTCTCTGTGCGGCGCTGGCGGCAGCGGTGCTGGTGACGGCTCCGGCCTGTGGGTCGGAGAAGCCGGCCGAGTCCCCGCTCACCGGGCTGCTGGCCTTGCAGCCCGGCACGATCGACGGGAACAAGCTCAGCGGCACCTGGTTCAAGATGGTGCAACCGGGCGGCAACCCCCAAGAGGGTCCCTTCATGCCGAATGCCAATTCTCCTGTACCGCAGGGGGCCGCGACACTGCTCGCGCCGGGCACGGATGGCGGGCTGGTCCTGGGCGACTATCAGGGTGAGCCGAATCCGGCGTTCGACGAGGCCACCGGCTACTCCCTGGCCGCCCGGGTAACCCAGCCGACGAAGTTCTTCAACATCGAATTCGGCATCTCCACCAACAAGATCGACCCGCAGACACAACGCGAACTCTTGGCGCCCTCGGCCACGGTGTCGGGCGACAAGATCTCGGCTGATGTGTCCGCGTGGGCCGCCTCGTGGAACCGCCAGGAGTTCAATCAGGGTGCGCCCAAGCCGAAACCCAAAGAGCAGGCGCAGATTCCGGGTGAGGCACGTGCCAAGCAGGTGTGGGAGTTCGTCGCGGGGCGCTGGGTCGGCCGCGATTCCGTGGACGGCGAAAGCCCCAAGGCCACCGGTACATACGACAAGGACACCAAGAAGTTCACGCTCGATTGGACCAGTCTCATCGTGGGTGGTCCGTTCAACAGCTTCACGGGAGTCTGGCACCTCGAAGGCGTGGTGAAAGACCGATGAGTCCGACCCCCGCAGAAGAGACGGCTCCGATCGCTTCCGTGCAGCGGCGGCCCACGAAGGAACGCGTATTCGGTATCGCGGTAAGGACATTCGCGGCCATTACCGTGATCGGCAGCGTGGCCGCCATTACCCAGCTGTCGTACTCGCCTGCGCGCGCGCCCATCGTCGGGTATCAGATCGTGAACCGTGACGGATCGATTCCCGAAGGCGCCATCCCGATCCCGGTGCCGCCGCCGGGGCCGCAATTGATCGCGCCGCTACCGCGTCCCCAGGTGCCCTCGCATCCACCGGGTCGGGCCGCGGGACCATTTGGCGCACTGCCGTCGGTGACCGACCGTGGGCTTCCGATCTCCGTCGCCCAGCCTTGCCCCTTCGGCTGGCCGGCACCTGGCCCGGACGAGCAGGGTGGGTTGGCCTCGCTGATCGACGTGGCACCGGCGGCGGGCGTGTTCTCCTCGGAGGCGTTCGCCCCGGCGACGGCCTATGAACCGATCCTGAAGATGATGGGACCGGTGCTGGCGCGCATCTCTCCGCTGCTCTCCCGGCATCCGTGGGCGATCGACCAGTTCGTCACCCGATTCCAGACCGTCATGGTGCGCGTCCTCGAAGCGATCCTGCCGTACTACGGCCCGTACCGGAACGACGTCCTCAAGGCCGAGGGTGACCTCGCAAAGGCGTTGACCCCCTTCCTGGAAAGCCTGTACAACACGCCGACGGCGCAATGCCTCGTCGCCTGGGAGGCGCAGCGCATCCGGGACGCGCGTGGGGGCCGACCACCGGCGTTACGGCTACACGATCTGGGCAAGGTGATCGACCTGTACCGCTCGACGCACTGGCGTGAGGGCGACGACGATCCGCCACCCGCTCCGCTGCCTGCCTACGAGTTCACGCCGCCGCCCGCGCCACCACCGGCGTCGGACGCTCCGGCGGCACCGAGCACGTCGCGACCGGTGATCCCCAACTTCCCGACCCCCACACCGGCCCCGGCGCCCGCGCAAACCTCGTCACCGGCCATCTCCTCGTCGCTCTAGCCACACTTCCCAACCAACGGGTTGACTGGTTAGGGTGACCCCCATGGCTGACACTGGCGTCAAGACAGGCCCCCTTGCGGGCGTAAAGGTGATCGAGCTCGGTGGCATCGGCCCCGGGCCGCACGCGGCGATGATGTTGTCCGACTTGGGGGCAGACGTCATCCGGGTCCGTCGTCCGGGCGGGCTTGCGATCCCCGCTGAGGAGGCCGATCTCTTCCACCGCGGCAAGCGCCTGGTCAACCTGGACGTCAAGAAGGACCCCGAAGGGCTGCTCGCGCTCGTCGACAAGGCCGATGTCCTGCTGGACCCATTTCGGCCCGGTGTGTGCGAGCGCATCGGGATCGGCCCCGAGGAGTGCGCCACGCGCAACCCGCGGCTGATTTTCGCCCGGATGACGGGCTGGGGCCAGCACGGCCCGATGGCCGACCGCGCGGGGCACGACATCAACTACCTGTCGCTGACCGGCGCCCTGGGCTCGATGGGCTACAAGGACCGGCCGCCGATGCCGCCGATGAACTTGGTCGCCGACTTCGGCGGTGGCTCAATGCTTTTGGTGCAGGGCATCCTGGCCGCACTGTACGAGCGTGAGAAGTCGGGCAAGGGGCAGGTCATCGATGGCGCGATGGTCGACGGCGTCAGCCAGCTGGCCCAGATGCAATGGACGATGTACAACAACGGTCTGCTGTTCGATGAGCGTGAGTCTGGTCTGCTCGACGGTGGGGCGCCGTTCTACGGCACCTATGAGACCTCCGACGGTAAATACATGGCGGTGGGATCGATCGAGCCGCAGTTCTTCGCGATCCTGGTCCACGGCCTGGGACTGGATCCCGAGAGCGTTCCGTTCCAGCTCGACAAGGCGCGTTACCCCGAGATGCGCAAGATGTTCGACGACGCGTTCAAGACCAAGACCCGCGATGAGTGGACCGAGATCTTCATCGGCACCGATGCCTGTGTGTCACCGGTGCTCACCTGGGGCGAGGCCAAGCAGAATGGGCATCTGCGCGAGCGCGGCACCATCGTCGAGGTCAACGGAGTGACGCAGGCCGCGCCGGCCCCGCGCTTCTCGCGGACGCCCAGTGGGCCCATCGAGGCGTCGCCGAAGGACACGACCGAGCTCTCCGATATCGGCTGGTGATTTAGCCGAGATTGCTAGTACTAGGTACTGGTAGTCTCGCTCCAAAGCAATGACGCTACGAGGAGGCTCGATGACCAGCGCCCGACATGCCGCCGAATCCCGGCTGGCCGCCGTTACCTATGCGGGGCCGGAGTGGATGGGCAAGGCCAATTGGCATTCGGTGGCCGAGACGTACCTGTTCAAGGCGGTGGGCAAGCCGGGACTCTACGCGTTGACCCGGCTGATGCTGGCCGTCAACCGTCGGTTCCCTGATGCCCTGTTGAACCGGCGATACGACGGACTGGAACGTCTCATGGGCTGGGTGCCGGGCGTGTCCGGAACCCGCACCGAGCGTGTTCAGCTGCCGAATTGCGAAGCTGAATGGACGTGGAACGCCAAGAATGAGCCGGGGCCAGACGCCCCGGTGGTCATCTACTTCCATGGATCGGCGTTCATCGCGTTGGGGATCAACAGCCATCGACCGTTGGTGAGCCATATCGCGCGTGACTCCGGTGCGCGGGCGCTGAGCGTGGGCTACCGGTTGTGCCCGCGCAATCTGGTCGAAGATGCCGTCGCCGACGGCGTCGATGCGTACCGCTACGTGCTGAGTCAGGGCGTCGATCCGGACAACATCGTGCTCGCGGGTGATTCGGCCGGTGGATTCCTGGCGGCCATGATCGCTATCGCGGTGCGGGATCAGGGCCTGCGGCCGCCCGCGGGGTGTGTGCTGATCTCGGCGGCCACCAACAATGACATGGAGCCGAAGTACGCAGCCGTCAAACGTGTTGGCGATGCCATGTTCCCCGTGAACTTCCTGAAGATGATCAACGATGTGTTCCTGCTGCGCAATGGCGCGCGCGAGCCGGGAGCGTGCCCGGCCGACGCCGACCTGGCCGGACTGGGCCCGTTCCTGCTGCAGGTGGGTTCGCAGGAGGCGCTGCGGCCCGACTCCGAACTGTTCGCGGAACGTCTTGTCGCGGCAGGGGTTCCGGTGCGGTTGCAGATCTTTGACCGCGCGATTCACGTGTTTCAGGTGTTCGCGGCGACGAACCCAGACGCCCGCCGCGCGGTGGGGGAGATTACCGAGTTCATCAAGATCCTGCCGGGGCTGGCCAAGGCGCGCCAGCGTCCGGACGCGGTCGCGGCGGGCCTAACCTCCTAGTCGCGCCAAGCGGGATATCGCCTCGTCGATCACCGCGTCGCGCTTGGCGAAGGTGAACCGCACCAGGTGATTCCATTGATCGGCTGTTCCGGTATTGGGATCGCAGAAGGCGCTTACCGGAACCGCGGCCACGCCAACGGTTTCCGGTAGGCGCCGACAGAGCTCGGCGCTGTCGTTGAACCCCAGGGGCCGCGGATCCGCGCAGACGAAGTACCCGCCCTCGCTGCTGTGCACCTCGAATCCCAAGCCGGTCAGTGCCTCGGAGAGGCGATTGCGCCTGCGCTGCAATGACTCTCGCAGGTTCTTCACCCAGGTCTGTTCGGTATCCAGGGCCACTGCCACCGCGGGCTGAAAGGGTGCTCCGCCGACATAGGTAAGGAACTGCTTGGCGGCGCGCACGCCCGCGACCAATTCCGCTGAGCCACAAGCCCAGCCGATCTTCCAGCCGGTGCAGTTGAAGGTCTTGGCGGCGCTGGAGATCGTGACCGTGCGATCGGCCATCCCGGGCAGGCTGGCCATCGGGGTCTGCGTGCGCCCATCGAAGAGCAGCCGCTCATACACCTCGTCGGAAATGACCAGCAGATCGTGCTCGACCGCGAGCTCGGCAACCCGTGCCAGCTCGCCGTCGGTGAACACCTTGCCCGTCGGGTTATGCGGGGAATTGATGACCAGTGCCGCGGTCCGGGGGGTGATGGCGGCCGCGAGCGCGTGGGTATCCAGGGCGAAGCCCGCACCGTCGGGAACGAGCGGTACCGGGACACGAATGGCGCCTGCCATAGCCACCGCGGCCGCGTACGAGTCGTAGTACGGCTCGATCAGAATGACCTCGGAGCCGGGCTCGACGAGGCCCAGGAGTGCACCCGCGATCGCCTCGGTGGCGCCGACGGTCACCAGAACCTGTGTGTCCGGATCGAGCTCCTCGCCGTAGCGGGCGAGCCGATCGGCGGCGATGGCCCGGCGCAGTTCGGGGGTGCCGAGCCCCGGTGGATATTGGTTGAGACCGGAACGGATGGCCTGCTGCGCCGCATCGAGCATGGACGCTGGGCCGTCTTCATCGGGGAATCCCTGGCCCAGATTGATCGCGTCGTGGCGGACCGCGAGCGCCGACATTTCGGCGAAGATCGTTGCGCCGAAAGGGCGCAACCGGTTGACGGTCTTCGGGTTCACGCTGGCCCGTCTTCGGTGTTACCCGGCTTCATGCCGGGCAGCCTACCGCCGGATCTAGCAGCTGGGCGGTTCGAAGGACAGGTCGGTGCCCGGGATGGGGCAGAAGTAGTGACTGAGGCCCGGATTGCCTCGGTCATGGCTGTCCACGAAGACCTCCACGTCCCGGTCCGCGCTGTACACCCGGTAATACGTGGTGGTGTCCTCGAGAAAGAAGTTCGCGATCGTGGTCACCAGTTCGGCACCGGTGCCGGCGGCGCGGGCCTGGCGCATGCAGTCCAGATAGTCCGGTGGGATCTCGTGTGACGGCGGCAGCATGCGCAGCCTGCCGCAGTTGTGCAGCGCCGGCCGTTGTTCGAACGCGATGTCGGGGCTGAGCGGTTCTGGCTCGGCCTGCGCCAGCGGAGGACATCCTGCGGCGATGGCAGCCAGGATCACCGACGAGGTGCAGAGTCTTTTGAGCATCGCTCCAGACTTGCCGCCTTCGGGTCGACCGCGGAAGATTTCGGTGAAATCTCGTCGAAAAGCACCGCAAAGCGCGCATTCGACTGGGGTCTGACCCCAGGGGTTACCGGTCGGGCTGCAGTTTGGGGTCGGGGCAGCTGGGGTCTGGCGAGTAGTCGATGGGTGTGGTCCAGCAGAAGAAATGACTCCAGCCGAAATTGCTGAACTGATCGCCGGAGTAGTCCACAAAGACCTCGGTCCTCTGCTGTGGGGAGAACACCCGGTAGTAGGTGGTGACGGGATCTCCCTCGGTCGTGGGCTGGACGATCTTCAGCTCGGCGCCGAGGCCCGAGGCCCTGCCGTTGTTCATGCAATCGCGCTGTGGAGCGGGCGCGGCACGATCGCGGAAGCCGAAGGTGTAAGACCCGCAGCTGGGTAGCGGGGTGCGATCGATGAACGCGGATGGTGGCGGCTGAGGATCGCGGTCCCATGGAACTCGACGACCATGGCCCCACTCCCACGCCGACCACACGGCGAATATTGAAAGAGCCGCGATAGCCCCGATGATCACGCGTCTTAGTGGTCGAGACCGGGTCCACAGCACACTGCCAGCGTACCGGCACCCCATTCCCAACCAACGGGTTGGGAGGGCTGCTTACCATGGGGAGGCCACCCTGGTCTAACGTAGGGCTGTCTCGGCGAAACTGACCCGGAGTCAACCCGGATTCACAGGCCGGGGCGCTTGCACCACATGCCCCATACGCACCTCCCTATAAGGACGTATACCCATGACTGAAGCATTCATCTACGAGGCCATCCGCACGCCTCGCGGTAAGCAGCGCGGCGGCGCCCTCAACGAGGTCAAGCCGCTGAACCTGGTGGTTGGCCTGATCGACGAGATCCGCCGCCGCTTCCCCGACCTGGACGAGAACCTGATCAGCGACGTCGTGCTCGGCGTCGTGGCACCCGTCGGCGACCAGGGCGGCGACATTGCCCGTACCGCGGTGCTGGCGGCAGGCCTGCCCGACACCGTCGGTGGCGTGCAGCTCAACCGCTTCTGTGCCTCCGGCCTGGAAGCCGTCAATGTCGCGGCCCAGAAGGTCCGTTCCGGTTGGGACGACCTGGTACTCGCCGGTGGTGTGGAATCCATGTCGCGCGTCCCGATGGGCAGCGATGGCGGCGCCTGGGCGTCGGACCCGGCCACCAACTACGACGTGTCCTTCGTGCCGCAGGGCATTGGTGCCGACCTGATCGCCACCATCGAGGGCTTCACCCGTGATGACGTCGACGCCTACGCCGCCCGCTCGCAGGACCGTGCCGCAGCTGCGTGGTCCGGCGGTTACTTCGCCAAGTCTGTTGTGCCGGTGAAGGACCAGAACGGTCTGCTCATCCTGGACCACGACGAGCACATGCGTCCGGGCACCACTGCCGCGGACCTGGGCAAGTTGAAGCCCGCCTTCGAGGGCCTGGCCGCACTCGGCGGGTTCGACGACGTGGCGCGCATCAAGTACACCTACGTCGAGAAGATCAACCACGTGCACACCGGTGGTAACAGCTCGGGCATCGTCGATGGCGCCGCTCTGGTGCTTGTCGGCTCCGAAGAAGCCGGTAAGTCGCAGGGTCTGACCCCGCGTGCCCGGGTCGTGGCGACCGCCACCACCGGTAGCGAGCCGCTCATCATGTTGACCGGCCCCACGCCCGCCACCCAGAAGGTGCTCGACCGCGCCGGCCTGACCGTGGACGACATCGATCTGTTCGAGCTCAACGAGGCGTTCGCCTCGGTGGTCCTGAAGTTCCAGAAGGACCTGAACATCCCGGACGAGAAGCTCAACGTGAACGGCGGCGCCATCGCCATGGGCCACCCGCTAGGTGCCACCGGCGCCATGATCACCGGAACCATGGTCGACGAGCTCGAGCGCCGTGGCCTCCGTCGCGCCCTCATCACCCTGTGTGTCGGTGGCGGCATGGGTGTGGCCACCATCATCGAGCGAGTCTGAGCCGGATAAGACAAGAGGAGCCAGAACCAATGAGTGCAAACACAATTCAGTGGGAAAAGGATGCCGACGGCATCGTTACCCTTACCTTGGACGACCCCAACGGCTCGGCCAACGTGATGAACGACGACTACAAGCAGTCGATGGCTGCGGCCGTCAAGCGCCTTGTGGAAGAGAAGGATTCGATCACCGGCGTGGTGATCACCAGCGCCAAGAAGACCTTCTTCGCCGGTGGTGACCTCACCAAGATCATCCAGATCCAGCCAGAGCACGCTCAGGAGGCCTTCAACGAGGTCGAGGAGATCAAGAAGGACCTGCGCACGCTGGAGACCTTCGGTCGCCCGGTCGTGGCAGCCATCAATGGCGCCGCCCTCGGTGGTGGCCTGGAGATCGCGTTGGCCACCCATTACCGGATTGCCGCCGATGTCAAGGGATCTCAGATCGGTCTGCCCGAGGTATCGCTGGGTCTGCTGCCCGGCGGCGGCGGTGTCACCCGGGTTACCCGCATGCTCGGCATCCAGAACGGCTTCGTCACCGTGCTGGCGCAGGGCACCCGCTTCAACCCGACCAAGGCCAAGGAAGTCGGCCTGATCGACGAGCTGGTTGGCTCCGTTGATGAGTTGATCCCCGCCGCCAAGGCATGGGTCAAGGCCAACCCCGAGGCCGTGCAGCGCTGGGATGTCAAGGGCTACAAGATTCCTGGCGGCACCCCGGCCACCCCGGCGCTGGCGGCCATCCTGCCGTCGTTCCCGTCGAACCTGAAGAAGCAGCTCAAGGGCGCGCCGATGCCGGCCCCGCGGGCCATCCTGGCCGCCGCGGTCGAGGGTGCCCAGGTGGACTTCGATACGGCCAGCCGTATCGAGAGCCGCTACTTCACCAGCCTGACCACCGGCCAGGTCGCCAAGAACATGACGCAGGCGTTCTTCTTTGACCTGCAGACCATCAACGGCGGCGGATCACGCCCGGACGGCATCGCCAAGCGGGAGATCAAGAAGATCGGTGTGCTGGGTGCGGGCATGATGGGTGCCGGTATCGCGTACGTCTCGGCCAAGGCCGGCTATGACGTCGTCCTGAAGGACGTTTCGGCGGAGGCAGCTCAAAAGGGCAAGGCCTACTCGGAAAAGATTGAGGAGAAGGCTCTTTCGCGTGGCAAGACCACCGCGGAGAAGTCGGCGGCACTGCTGGCCAAGATCACCCCGACCGCCGATCCTGCCGATCTGGCAGGTGTGGACTTCGTGGTCGAGGCGGTCTTCGAGAACACCGAGCTCAAGCACAAGGTGTTCCAGGAGATCGAGGACATCGTCGAGCCCAACGCGCTTCTCGGCTCCAACACCTCCACCCTGCCCATCACGGGTCTGGCAGCGGGTGTGAAGCGTCAGGAAGACTTCATCGGTATCCACTTCTTCTCGCCGGTCGACAAGATGCCGCTGGTGGAAATCATCCGCGGTGAGAAGACCTCTGATGAGGCGCTGGCCCGGGTGTTCGACTACGTGCTGGCCATCAAGAAGACCCCGATCGTCGTCAACGACAGCCGTGGCTTCTTCACCTCACGTGTCATCGGCACCTTCGTCAACGAGGCCGTCGCGATGCTGGCCGAGGGCATCGAGCCCTCGACCATCGAGCAGGCCGGCAGCCAGGCCGGATACCCGGCCCCGCCGCTGCAGCTGTCGGATGAGCTGAACCTGACGCTGATGCAGAAGATCCGCAAGGAGACCGTCGAGGCCGCCAAGGCCGAGGGCAAGGAACTGCCGGACGATCCGGCGGGCCGTGTCATCGACACGCTGGTCGAGGCGGGTCGTCCAGGTCGTCTGGGTGGCGCTGGTTTCTACGACTACGTGGACGGCAAGCGCACCGAGCTGTGGCCCGGCCTGCGCACGACGTTCAACACCCGTCTGGGATCTGACGCGGCCAACCCGCCGCTGCAGGACCTCATCGAGCGCATGCTGTTCGCGGAGGCCATCGAAACGCAGAAGTGCTTCGACGAGGGCGTGTTGACCTCGACCGCTGACGCCAACATCGGCTCGATCTTCGGCATCGGCTTCCCGCCCTGGACCGGCGGTGTGCACCAGTACATCGTCGGGTACGAGGGTCCCGCCGGAAAGGGCAAGGCCGGGTTCGTGGCTCGCGCAAAGGAATTGGCCGCCAAGTACGGTGACCGCTTCAACCCGCCCGCGTCGCTCCTGGACGCGTAGACAGGGCTCGACAACAACCTCAGCCGCTCACCCTTCGGGGTGGGCGGCTGAGGTGCGTTGTGGGGTCAAATTTTTCGTGAGATTCGGGTGGCGACGCATCAGACCCGGTGTCAACAACCGTTGAACCCCTGGCGAATTCGGTAGTTTTAGAGCTAGCAGTCAGAAATGTCGCCGCGCGCCGCGTGGCGTACGACACAGTGCGGGTAGCCAAGGGTGGTGGCCCACAGAATTTGTGCGTCATCACGTAGGTTCTCTGGTGTCACTACAAACATAGTTATTGGTACTTCGCGTAACCAGACATGGATTGCCTGGTCATAGGGTATTTCGATACGGTAGTTATATTTGCTGGAATTGGTTTACCGTAAGACTTTCGAGAAGTTGCTGAAATACGGCGTAACGCGACGTTACCCACAGTTCACTCGCTATTTCTTTGTTGGAACGTACCTTTGCGAGATATTTGTTCGCTACGCTGCCCGCAATGAGTAATGTCTTTGCCACTGACATTGTGGCAGCTAGGTCGAATTTGGTTCGGCCCGTATTCAAGATCGCTGAGCAGGGATAGAGACGATGGTTGCACTCGGAACGATCCACGATTGGCGTCCCAAGCCGGGAACCGTCATCTCCTGGAGTGCGTCGCCACGCGCCCGCCAGGCCGCTGCGCAAGCGCCCGCCAGCCTGGTGCCGCCGAGCTATCAACAAGCCCAGCATGTGCGCTCCTACCGGGATCTGGCCCGCCAGGACCGCGAGATGGCACGGCTGGGCATCGGATCCTGGGACGTCCCCGGCGTGTGCGATATCGATGCCATGACCGCGGCGATCAACGCGCACCTGCGTCGGCACGACACCTACCACTCATGGTTCGAGTTCGACACGGCCGACACAATCGTCCGGCACGCGATCGGGGATCCGCAGACCATCGACTTCGTGCCGCAGGATCATGGGCTGCAGGGCCCCGATGAGATCCGTGCGCACCTGCTGCGCACGTCGGGCACTCCGCTCTCGTGGGATTGCTTCACCTTTGGGGTGATTCAGCGCGCGGACCACTTCACGGTGTACATCAGTGTCGATCATCTGCATACCGACGGCATGTCGACCGGGATCATCTATGTCGAGATCCAGTTGATGTACGCCAGCCTGGTGCACGGGTCGGCGCTACAGCTTCCACCTCCCGCGGGTTATCTGGATTTCTCCGCCCGCGAACGTGCGCACAACCAGGCCATGACCCTGGATTCGTTCGAGGTGCAGACCTGGCTCCGGTACGCGCGGGATAACGGTGGCACCCTGCCGGACTTCGTTTTGCCGCTCGGCGACCGTTCCGTGCCGCACGTCGGTGGCATGGTCGCTACTCCGCTACTGGACGCCGAGGAGACGGTGGCGTTCGAAAAGGCTTGTGAACAGGCGGGTGTGCGCTTCAGTGGTGGTGTATTCGCGTGTACCGCACTGATCGACCGCGAGCTCACTGGCGCCGATGCCTTCTACGGCATTACCCCGTATGACACGCGCGGCACTGCCGAGGAGCAGATGTCGGTGGGTTGGTACGCGAGCTTCATTCCCTTCGTGGTCGATATGTCGGAGGCTTCCTTCGCACGGGTCGCACGGTCCGCGCAGAAGTCGTTCGACGAATGCCAGCCGCTGGCCAAGGTTCCTTTTGAGCGTGCCTTGGAGCTCGCGGGTCCGGAGTCGGGGTTGACCGCCCCGGACTATGTGGTGCCGATGGTGTCCTTCCTGGACGCGCGCAAGATCCCGGTCAGTGCCGAATGGGATCGAATCAATGGCGGAATCTACGGGGACAGCCGTTCTTCCGATCAGGTGTGTATGTGGGTCAACAGGTTTGAGAACGAAACCAACCTGACGATCTCGTTCCCCGACAACGCAGTCGCCCGTGAATCTGTGTCGCGCTATCTGGAAGTGGCCCGCATGGTTTACCAGCGTGTCGCGCAGTCACAGTTCGTTTCCTGAAACCGCGGCATCGCAGCCGCACCCCGCAGCATTGGGCAGTACCTGAAAGGAAGGCATTGTCATGAGCACAAGCCTTGACATCGCGGTGAACGGAACCAGCTCACCGGATTTCGACAACGTCCGGCGCGCATTCGCACTGAATTTTTTGGAGAACGACGAGTTGGGCGCCGCTGTCGCGATCTGGGTCGACGGTGAGCTCGTCGTCAATCTGTGGGCCGGCTGGGCCGATGAGGCGCGCACCCGTCCCTGGACCGAGGACACCTTGGCGCCGGTCTACTCCGGGACCAAGGGATTGATGAGCACCTGCGTCCATATGCTCGTCGAGCGCGGCGTGCTCGACCTGCATGCGCCGGTCGCCCGGTACTGGCCCGAATTCGGCCAGGCCGGAAAGGAATCCATCACGCTGGCCATGGTGCTTGGGCATCGCTCGGGTGTGATTGGACCGCGCACCCGGCTGACGCCGGAGCAGGCCGCCAACTGGGACGAGGTGTGCGAACACATCGCGAGGGCGACGCCGTGGTGGGAGCCCGGAACCGCGCAGGGCTACCACATGGCGACGTTCGGGTTCATCCTGGGCGAGGTCGTCCGTCGGACCACCGGTCAGACGCTCGGGCAGTTCCTGCGTACCGAGATCGCCGAGCCGTACGGCCTCGATGTACACGTCGGACTGCCGCACAGCGAGCACCATCGGTGCGCGGAGTTGATCAACAAGCCGTTCCTGCGCGACGTATTCCGCGGTGCTCCCGGGGAATTCGACTGCATGAGTGATCACCCGCTGGCGGGCCCGCTCATCTCGGGTGACTTCATCCCCGACGACGAGATTGCCCGTAAGGACATTGCCCTGTGGCGGGCGCTGGAGTTCCCCGGGACCAATGCCCACGTTTCGGCGCTGGGTCTGGCCACCTTCTACAACGCGATGGCGCTCGGCAAGCTGCTCAGCCATGACCACATGGATGTGGTGCGGGTGTCGCAGGGCGGGTTCGATCCCGATGTGGTGCTGGGCCCCCGGGTGGCCAACCACGGATGGGGGCTGGGCTACATGCTCAACCAGCGCTGCTATGCCGGGCCCAATCAGAAGACGTTCGGGCACGGCGGGTCTGGTGGTTCGTACGCCTTCGTCGACCTGGAGCACCGCATCGGCTACTCGTACGTGATGAACCAGTTCGATGTGACCAAGGCGGATGCCGATCCTCGTAGTGTGCGGCTGATCAACGAGCTCTACAGCACGTTGGGGGTGTCGCCGGCGGGAGAGTCGCTGTGACGGCGACGATCCCGGAGGTTCACGCCCCGCCGCGCACCACAACCCTGCCGATCTCTCATTTGGACTTCGTCGATCAGGCGTCCTTCCTGGGGCTGCGAGCCACCGAGCTGTCGACGCTGGGACAGATGGTCTGGGTGTACGAACGCGATATCGATACCGACCGGTTGCGCAGATTCCATGCCAATCTCGGCCAGGGACTGTTCGGCCGCCGCATCGAACGTTCCCGGGTGCCTTTTGGTCGTCATCGCTGGGTGCTCGACCCGGCGTGCCATCCCATCGATGTCGAGCTCGCGCCCTTGCCGCGCGCCGAACTGCAGGATTGGGTGCACCGGCATGCCCAGCTCCCCGTCGATCCTGAACACGGTCCGTCCTGGCGACTCGGTGTCACCCGATTCACCGATGGCGCCACCGCGGTGAGCCTGGTGGTCTCGCACAGCATCGCCGACGGCGTGGGCATGTGCCGGGCCATCGCCGATGCGGTCAACGATGCGGTAGTCCCGTTGGGCTACGAGACACCACAGGCACGCACGCGCTTGCGTAGCGTGCGGGAAGACTTGCGGCGTACCAGGCGTGACCTGCCCGATACCGCACGGGCCTTCCGCAAGGCCACCAAGATGTTGAGCGCGCGGCGCCAGGACATCAAACATGCGGGCCGGCCCGCGACTGAGGCGCACATCGAACAGATCCCGGCGGTGACCGTGTATCTGGACGAGACCCATTGGGACGCACACGCGCACGGCCGTGGCGGTACCAGTAACTCGCTAGTCGGTGCGTTTGCCGGTCAGCTCGCCACCAAGGTGGGCAGGCTCGGCCCGGACGGCCGGGTGACGCTGTCGATGCCCGTCAATGAGCGCACTGACGGGGATCATCGTGCCAACGCCATGACCTCGGTGATGTTCGCGGTCGACCCAGCCGACCTGACCACCGATCTACGCGGAATCCGCAGAGCGACCAAGGAGGTGCTCTCCGGACTGCGGGACGCACCCGACGAAAAGTGGGCACTGCTACCGCTGACTCCCTTCATCCCCAAGGCTGCTGCACGCCGATTGGCTGATGTGGCACTGGAATACGGTGACTATCCGGTGGGATGCTCGAACGTCGGGCCGCTGGATCCCGACGTGAATCGCCCGGACGGGACCCACGCCGATTACGTCTACTGCAAACTGGCCGAGCGGCGGGTGCGGCCGGATAAGGTGCTGAGCACCTACGGGCAGCTCTTCGTCGCATCCGGGAGGGTCAACGAGAGGGTCTTCCTGGCCGTTGTCGCGTACCAACCCGGCGTGATCGAGACACGCGCCGACCTGACCGGCCTGCTGACCGAGACGCTCGACGACTTCGGTATGCACGGGGTGATCGAGTAGTCGTGGCGGACAACACAGGTGGTATCTACGGACTGATCGCTCGGATCGTCCGGAAGGCTCCTGTCGCCGTCATCGGGGTGTGGATCGGTCTGGCCGCCATCTTGGCGCTCACCGCTCCTTCGCTGCAGAAGGCCATCGAGGATCACCCGGTGGATCTGCTGCCCAAGGATGCTCCCGTCATGGAGACCACGCGGCAGATGGTCGAGTCGTTCCAGGAGTCGGGTGCGCAGAACATCCTGCTGATCGTGCTCACCAACGAGAACGGGCTGACGCCCGCCGACGAACAGACCTATCGGGTTCTCGCGGCACGAATGCGCGAAGACACCCGCGATGTGAGCATGGTGCAGGACTTCATCACCAAACCGATGCTGCGCGAGATGATGTCGAGCACCGATGGCAAGGCGTGGTACCTGCCGGTGGGATTGCAGGGTGAGCTCGCCACCCCCGAATCCGGTAAGGCGTATGTCGGCGCCCTCAAGATCATCAAGGACGCCACCGCGGGCACCACCCTGAATGCCTTTACGACGGGGCCGACCGCCACCGTCGGGGATTTGACGGTGGTGGGAGAGCGCGACCTGCACAAGGTCGAAATCACGACGGCTGCTTTGGTTCTGCTCATCTTGCTGATCGTCTACCGCAATCCGGTGACGATGATGCTGCCGCTCATCGTGGTGGGCGTCTCACTCGGCATCGCCCAGGCGGCCGTCGGGGGACTGGCGCAGATGGGTCTGAGTATCTCGAATCAGACGCTGACATTCATGACCGCGATGATGATGGGCGCCGGTGTCGACTACGCGGTCTTCCTCATCAGCCGATATCACGAATATGTCAAACAGGGCATGGATTCCGACAGCGCGGTGACCGCCGCGCTGGAATCCATCGGCAAGGTGGTTGCGGCATCGGCGGCGACGGTGGCGGTGACCTTCCTGGGTATGGGCTTTACCAAGCTGGGGATCCTGTCCACCATCGGTCCGGCGCTGAGTGTGTCCATCCTGATCGCATTCGTGGCATCGGTGACCTTCCTGCCGGCGGTGCTGATCCTGGTGGGACGCCGAGGCTGGGTGAAGCCGAGAAAGGCTTACGCCAATAAGATTTGGCACCGCTCGGGAATCAATATCGTCAAACGTCCGGGTACGCACCTGGCGGTCAGTCTGGTCATCCTGATCATCCTTGCCACCTGTGGTGCGATGGTGAAGTTCGGATACGACGATCGCAAGAACCTGCCCTCCTGGGCCGACAGTAATCAGGGCTACGCCGCGATCGAGAAACACTTCCCGGTGAATTCGACGCTGCCGCAATACCTCTACATCAAATCGCCCCACGATCTGCGCACCCCGCGCGGGCTGGCCGACCTGGAGCAGATGGCCGCGCGGGTGAGCCAGGTGCCCGGTGTCGACAAGGTGCGCGGTATCACCCGGCCCACGGGTGAACCGCTGGAGGAGGCCAAGCTGTCCTTTCAGGCCGGTGAGGTGGGCGGGAAGCTGGGCGATGCATCGAACCTGATCGATGCCCGCACCAGGGACTTGGACAAGCTCGCCGCGGGTGGACACACGTTGGCGGACAAGCTCGGTGAGGTCCGCGACTCGGTGAAGAACTCATTGGGCACGGCGCGCGCACTGGTTGAGGTGTTGGCCCAGCTGCGCGGCAGTGGTAGGACGGGTACCCTCGCCGATCTGGACTCCGTGGACAAGCTGGTCACCAGCATGCATTCTCTCGGAGACGCCATCGAGGCCAATGCCCAGAGTGCCAGTGAGGTGTACGGCTGGATCGAACCCGTCGCACGTGTGTTGGTGGGCAATCCGGCCTGTGAGATGGACCCAGCGTGCCGCTCCTCGCGAGAGGAGATGAACAAGTTCCTGGAAACCAAACAGGATGGCACCAGGGACAGGATCGTCGAGCTCGGTCGTGAGTTGAAGTCCGTCGACAACGACAAACAGATCAGCTCGACCATTGCCCGACTGCGCACCGCGCTGAACGCCATCGACACGAACCTGCGCCGGCTGGGCCTGTCCGACTCCTACGGCATCCAGCAGAAATTCGCCGAGGTCCTGACCGGGGTCAACTCACTGGCCGATGGCAGCGCACAGCTGGCCGAGGGTGTGCAGATGCTGGTGGACCAGACCAAACAGATGGGCGGCCAGTTGGGTGATGCCTCAACGCTCCTGGTCGCAGCCAAGCGGGACGCGGCACCCGGATCGATGTCCGGTTTCTACATACCGCAGCAGGTGCTCACCCAAGACTCCTTCAAGACCGCTGCGGCAGCATTCGTTTCGGCCGATGGGCATGCGGTGCGCTATCTGGTGCAAAGCAACCTGAATCCGTTCAGTCCCGAGGCGATGGATCAGGTCCGCGCCATCCAGGACGCTGCGCACAGCGCGCAGCCCAACACCACACTGTCCGATGCGTCCATCTCGATGGCCGGGTTGTCGGCGATGTACAACGACATCCGCAACTACTACAACCACGACCTGCGGTTCATCATCGTGCTGACGGTGATCGTGGTGCTGCTCATCCTCGTCGCGCTGCTGCGGGCCATTGTCGCGCCGCTGTATCTCATTGGTTCGGTGATCATTTCGTACGCCTCGGCGGTGGGCATCGGGGTGATCGCGTTCCAGTTCATCGGTGGGCAGCCGTTGAGTTGGAGTGTGCCGGGCATGGCGTTCATCGTGCTGGTCGCGGTGGGCGCGGACTACAACCTGTTGTTCATCTCGCGCATCCGGGATGAGTCGCCCGACGGCATCCGCTCCGGGGTCATCAAGACGGTCAAGTCGACCGGAGGTGTGATCACCTCTGCCGGAGTCATTTTCGCTGCGTCGATGTTCGGCTTGCTGATCGGCAACCTGCAGTCGATGGTCGAAGCGGGCTTCATCATCGGGATGGGCCTGCTGCTGGATACCTTCCTGGTGCGCACCATCACCATTCCCGCTCTGGTGGTGCTGTGTGGACAGGCCAACTGGTGGCCCGCTGCGATCGTGGAACCCTGGTTCCAGAAGCATTTTTCGCGGTCGAAGGCCGATGTTGAGGATGCGGAGTCGCCGGAATCGGACAAGGCCGATTGCCCTAGCGGCGATTCGGTGCTCGAGGAGCCCCTGATTTCCGTTTCGCACGAAGCCGAGCTCGTAGGCCGTCGATGATGATCGCGAGTCCGTCCTCGAAGTCGGCATCGAAGTCGGGCTCGTAGAGCTCTGAGAAGGCCTCCATGATCGCGGGATACTTCTGTAGATCGAGCCTGGCGATCAGGTTTTCTTCGGTATAGGGATTGGGTCCGGGGTACTCGGAGCCATCCCGGGCCTGCTGTTCAATGGTGAATCCGATGGTGTAGTGGTGGATCACGGGTGTCAGACGGGCCGCTTCGCGGACGGTGAACCCGGCAGACGTCATGGCATCCAGCATCGGTTCCAGCACGTCGGCGGCATTGGTCACGAAGGTGCCCGCCAGGATCCGGGCGCCCTGGTGATAGCGCAGCATTGCCTGCCGAAAGGCTCGAGCGCCGTTGGCCAGGAAGATATCCCATGGCGCAGAGGTGTTGTCGAAGGCATCCTGGGCATCACTCATGATCGCCTCGCCCATGAGGTCGATGAGCTCGCGCCGGTTCTTCACATGCCAGTACAGGGCCGGTGCCTGCACGCCGAGGGACGCCGCCAGCGCACGCATGGTGAGGCCGTCGCTGCCCTTCTCGTCCAGCAGGGCCAGGCCGGCCCGCGCGATGGTTTCCCGATTCAAAATCACATTGACACCTTAACAGCGTTAAAGTAATTATGGAGTCAATACCAATAACGACGTTAAGGAGCGCTATGACCGAGCATGCAGTGGTTATCGCGGGCGGAGGCCCGACCGGGCTGATGTTGGCAGGCGAGCTCGCCCTCGCCGGTGTCGACGTTGCGGTGTTGGAACGTCGGGGCAGCCACGAGGAGGTGGGATCGCGCGCGGCGGGAGTGCATTCGCGCACCATCGAGGTGTTCGATCAGCGGGGGATCGCCGAGAGGTTCCTCGCCCAGGGGATGACCGGCCAGGCGACCCATTTTTCGGGCATCTTCATGAGCATCGAGGACTTCCCCACCCGCCACCCATACGCGCTGGGCCTGCTTCAGCATTACACCGAGAAGACGCTGGCGGCCTGGATCACCGAGCTCGGGGTGCCGATCTACTACAACGACGAGGTGCTCGGGTTCACCCAGGATGACTCCGGTGTGGATGTGGAACTTGCCGACGGGCGTGCGATGCGCGGGCGGTATCTCATCGGATGCGATGGCGGACGCAGCGCCATCCGTAAGGCCGCGGGGATCGGGTTTCCCGGCCATGACCCGTCCTGCTCGGCGATGCTGGTGGATGCCGAGATCACCGAGCAACCTCTCGAGTTCGGGCTGCTGCGCAAGCCCGGTCAGGCATTCCTGGCCATTCTGCCGTTCGAGGAGGGGTGGTGCCGGCTGGTCTTCAGTACCGACCTCTCCCGGCTCGGAACCGAACCGACCCTGGAGGAAGCGAAGGAAGCGCTTATCGCCATAGCGGGAACGGATTTCGGACTACACAGCCCGCGCTGGATGTCCCGATTCTCCGATATGACCCGCCAGGCCGACCGGTACCGCGATCGGCGCCTGTTCCTCGCGGGCGATTCCGCGCATATCCACTTCCCGTTCGGCGGCCAAGGACTCAACACCGGTGTCCAGGACGCGGTGAACCTGGGGTGGAAGCTTGCCGCGGTGATCAAGGGAGAGGCCCCGGACTCGCTGCTGGACACCTATCACTCCGAGCGCCACCCGGTGGCGGAACGGGTGCTGCACAACACCATGGCCCAAACACCGTTGTCCGAGGCAGGTCCGCGGATGGACGCGCTGCGTGACATCGTGGCCGACCTGCTGGCCATGGAAGAACCGCGCAAGCGCATCGCCGGCATGATGAGCGGCCTGGATATCCACTATGAGGTCGGTGGGCATCAGGGCGCAGCGCATCCACTGCTGGGTCGCCGGATGCCGGACCTGGATGTGGTAACCCCGGATGGGCCCACACGCGTCTACCCGTACCTGCACACCGCGCGTCCCGTGCTGTTCAACTTCGGCGAGTCGCCGAGCTTGCGTGTCGACGGTTGGGCCGACCGGGTTCAGCTGGTGGACGCGAAATACTCAGGTGCATGGGACCTTCCGGTGCTGGGTGAAGTGTCGGCACCGGATGCGGTGCTGGTGCGGCCCGACGGCTATGTCGCCTGGGTGGGGGAGGGTTCCGATACCGGCCTCGGCGAAGCGCTCACCCGCTGGATCGGATCGCCGGTTCCGGCGTAATGTGGCGCGGGTGGCCGAGACACTGGAGTTCGGAGTCTTCATCCCGCAGGGCTGGCGCCTGGATCTGGTAGGCATAGCGCCCGAGCATCAATGGGACGTCATGCGCGATCTGGTCCGCTATGCGGAGGATGGCCCGTGGGACTCGGTGTGGGTGTACGACCACTTCCATACCGTGCCGGTGCCCACCGACGAGGCGACCCACGAAGCGTGGACGCTGATGTCCGCCTTCGCGGCGGTGACCTCGCGAATCAAACTGGGGCAGATGTGTACGGCCATGGGATACCGAAACCCGGTGTATCTGGCCAAGATCGCTGCGACAGTGGACATCATCTCGGGTGGACGCACTCAGATGGGTATCGGCGGCGGCTGGTATGAGCACGAATGGCGCGCGTACGGCTATGGCTTTCCGGGCGCCGCCGAGCGGCTCGGCAGGCTGCGCGAGGGAGTGCGCATCATGCGCGACGCCTGGCGCGACGGACGCGTCTCCCTGGACGGCACCTATTACCAGGTCGATGATGCCATCGTTGCTCCCAAACCCTTGCAGTCCGAGGGTATTCCGCTGTGGATCGCCGGGGGCGGCGAGAAGGTGACATTGCGGATCGCGGCGCGCTATGCGCAATACACCAACTTCGGCCAGAGTCCCGAAGAATTCGAGCACAAGTCGAAAGTGCTTGCGGCGCACTGCAAGGACATTGGCACCGACTTCGATGCGATTGTCCGGAGCGCCAACATGAACATCGTCGTCGGAGCCGATGAGGCCGAGGTCGCCGATCGTCTGGCCGCCATCAGGGCGCGGCTCATCCCGGTCATTGGTGAGGACGTCGCCGAGGCCACGGTGGGGAACCTTGCCGAGACGGCGGGAACCCCGGAGCAGATCGCCGAGCGTCTGGCCGCGTTGCGCCGGCTGGGGCTGGGCTATGCGATATGCAATTTCCCGGAAGCGGCCTATGACCGTTCCGGAATCGACTTGTTTGTTCGCGAGATAGTCGCCAGCAGTTCATAGTTGGGTCAATTGGTCAGCCTGTCTATTGCAGATTCATCGCCGGAGAATATCGCTTGAACGAATGCTCTGGTGACCGGATTCAATCCGGGAGTATTTTGCGCGTGAATCGTTTTACGCCTGCTACCGGACAGGGTATTCACGCTCATGAGAGTTCTGCGGTTCTTGGCTGCCGTGGCCGTCCTGGCGGCCATCGGAATAACATTTCCATCTGTCTCACAAGCAGATACGGCCATCGAAGCGGAATCGATGTCCTACTCGAACGGGGGCGGCGGAACCTGGGCGGACGGTAGCGCGTCCGGTGGAACACTGCTGGGTCTGTACGGCCAGAATGCGGTTGCCACCAATACAGTGTGGCTGCAGGCTTCGTCGAGAATTGTTATTCGGGCACGCGGGCAGCAATGTCTGGGCGCACCGGCGATGCGGGTGAGCGTCGACAATGCCGCGGTGGGCACCTTCACGGTGGCGGCCAATACTTTGACCGAGTATTCGGTGGATGTGTCGATCGCTGAGGGGTCGCATTCGATCACCATTACGAACAGCGCGGCGTACAGCACGTTCTTCTGCGGGCGAATGCTGGTGCTGGACAAGGTGACGGTGGTCTGGACCGCGCCGACCACGACGGCGCCCACCACGGTCCCGCCGACAGCCACGACGGCTCCGACGACCCCACCGTCGGATTGTGCCGTGAATGAGTACCAGGCCAGTTACTACAACAACACCGCGCTGAGCGGATCTCCGGTGGTGCGACAGTGTGAGACATCGGTGGGCGGCAACTTTCGAAGTGCCGCACCGGTATCCGGCGTCAACACCTCGAACTGGGGTGCCCAGTATGCCGGAACCATTCACTTTCCCGTCAGCGGCAACTACGTGTTCAGCGCGGACACCGGAAACATGGCGGTGGGCGTGTGGCTCGACGGACAACTGGTCATCGACAAGGGGGCCGTGAGCTGGGGCCGAAATCTGGCCGCCAAGGACGTCGCCGCGGGCGATCACGCGGTTCAGGTCGCCTTCTGGAAGACGTCCGGCGATTCTTTCGAGTTCTTTTCGGTCTCACAAATGGGGCCGGGCCCGGCCAGTACCAACGGTAACTACTACGCCGCGGACTCTTTCTGGAATACGCCTATCCCCGCCGATGCCCAGATCGACCCTCGCTCCGACGGCTGGGTGGCGATGCTGGGAAATCAAAACGGCATCTCGCTGAACAGCAGCACGTGGACCCAACCCATCTACGTCGCGCCACCTGGCACTCCTACCCGCGCCATCCGGATCACCAACTCGAATAAGAATCTGACCGTTCCGTATCTGTCGTCCTACACGGCGAGTCCGGATGGCGACAGCGCGCTGATCATTGTGGATCAGGCGAAGGGATGCGCCTACGAGTTGGAGATGTTCAACAATTCGTTCTCGGCGGTGGCCTCGGCTTCGTACCACGCGTACACGGGCACCGGCGGGCACACGTCGGGGCCGGCTCACTCCGGCGGGGAACTGTCCTGGCTTGCCGGGCTCATTAGATCGACCGAGGTGAACGCGGGCGGCATCAACCATGCGCTGCGATATGCGCTGCCCATCGGCTCACCACGATTTGCCTATCCGGGCACCCGTTCCGACGGCAGCACGCCCAATGGCATTCCGCAGGGAACCAGAATGCGGCTCGACCCGAGCCTCGACCTTGACCAATTTGGGCTCACCTCCTTCCAGCGGATGGTGGCTGTCGCGTTGCAGAACTACGGCGGCTACAACGCCGATACCGCGGGGGTGCTCGCCGTCGCCACCGAGAACACCGCGGCCTCGGCGCCGTTCAACGTCTCGCTCTCAGGCCTACCGCAGCCCCTCATTCAGCACCTGCAGTTCCTCAAACCGACTGTGGCGTCGACGGACATCCGGCTGGACGAGCAGGCCGACCAGACGTGCGCCCAGCAGCAGTAGGGCCCATTGTTTACGCCCCAACTGATACCGTAAGTTACGGGAATGCCTTCGCTTGACGCAGTCGATGAAGCCTTCCTGTCCAGCGCTCCCGTGAGAGCGAGCCACACCATCTCCGTGCCGGTGTCCGCCGACACCGTGTGGCGTGAGCTGACCAACGACACCACGCTGCGGTGGTTGGCGCCGGGTATCAGGGTCGTGTGGGGTAGCCCCCGCGCCGGCGTCGGTGCTGTTCGCAAGATCGGGCCCGCGGTGGGGCCGAAGGTGAATGAGCACTACTTCCTCTGGGAGGAAGGACGACGGAAGGCGTTCTACGTGACCAGCTTGCCGGTGCCGGTGCCTGGCTTGCGTGCCTTCGCCGAGGACTATGTGGTGACGCCGACGGATCGCGGCGCCGACTTCACCTGGGCATGGGCCATTGACGGCACGGGCCCGATTCGCAATGCCACCCCCGCGGTGAGCGCCATCGTCGGTTTCTCGATGAAGCGCACCCAGAGGTACTTCGACAAGATCGCCGCCGCAGCAAGGTAAGCGTTCGCCCGTACAGTGAATCCGTGCGCGTGTTCGTTCTGCTTGCGGTGTTCCTGGTGGTGGCTGCCTGTGCACCCGCCCGGAACGCGACGGATGCGGCGGCCCAGAACCCTTGCGATGTAGGTCAATATTGGACGCGCTACTACAACAACACTGATCATGCCGGCACCGCGGTGCTCGCCCGATGCGAGTACTCGGTGGGCGGGAACTTCACGGGATCTCCTGCGCCGGGTGTACGGCCCGACGAATTTTCGGTCGATGCCACCGGCTCGCTGCGATTTCCGGTGACGGGCGAGTACCAGATTGCCTCGATGAGCGGTGGCGTCGTCGGGCGAGTGTGGCTCGATGACGAGCAGATCTTCGATCATGCCAACACCCGTGACTGGGGAACCGATCTGGCCACGCGCACCGTCCAGGCCGGTGTGCACGCGGTCCGGGTCAGCTATGCCAGTACGAGTGGCCCTGCGGTACAGGAGTTCTCGGTGTCCCAAGTCGCGCTGGGCCGGGAGTCCGCGAACGGCAACTTCTTCGCGGCGAACTCATTCTTGAACCAGCCGCTCCCGCCCAGCCCGGCGATCGACCCTCGTTCGCCGAATTGGGTTGCCACCCTGATGCATCACCCTGACATCAAAGCAATCGACGTCAACGAGGACATTTGGACTACCGCCGTCTATCACGCACCCGCGGGCACTCCTACCCGGACCGTCGCCGTCCGCAACAGTGGGAAGTCGATCGACATCCCGTATCTGCCGCATTACCTGCCCACGCAGGACGCCGACGCGCATCTGGCAATCATCGACGACAGCACCGGGTGCGAATACGAGTTCCAGTCCTTCAAGCCGGATTCGATGTCGGCGATCGCGCAGGCCACCTATCGGGTAAACACCGGATCGGGCGGGCATGTCAGTGGACCCGCGCATTCGGGGGGCGAGCTGTCCTACCTCGCCGGGCTGATCACGCCGGAAGACGTACAGGCCGGAGTGATCGATCATGCGCTGCGGTTCGCGATCCCGATCAACGCACCCACCTACGTGTACCCGGGTACGCGGTCGGACGGCACGATTCCGGATGGGGTGCCCGAGGGGATCAGAATTCAGCTTGATCCGTCCCTGGACTTGCGGACGTTGAACCTGACCCCCTTCCAGCGGATGGTGGCGACGGCGCTACAGAAGTACGGGGCGTTTGACGCCGACGTCGCCAAGACCTTCTCGCTGACCGCGCGCAGCGTGATCGACGGCACCCGCTATTCGACCCGGATCGACGATCTGCCGCGCGAGCTGATCGGGCATCTTCGGTTCCTGACGCCCTCGATCAGCTCCACGGATGTCCAGCTCGACACCGCCGCCAACACTGGATGCCGGCAGCAGCACTGATCTGGTAACGCTGATACCCTTCTTTCGGTGTCGCGACGGGCAGTGGCTGCTTATGAATCGTTTCTCGCCACGAAGAAATTCGGGGCGCTGGACGGCTTGCGGGCGCTGAGTGTGCTGGCGGTGATCTGGCACCATACGTCCGGGACGCCCGGTCCGAAGATCTCGCACAGCGGATTCATGGGCGTCGACTTCTTCTTCGCGATCAGTGGCTTTCTCATCACCACCTTGCTGATTCGTGAGCGTGATCGCACATCCGACGTATCGCTGCGAAACTTCTACGCGCGCAGGGCATTACGTATATTCCCGCTGTACTACGCGGTGCTGGCCCTATACGTCCTGCTGGTGTTGGCCACCGAACGCGGTACCCCGAAGGGGGAACGATTCTTGGGGAACCTGCCGGCATTCCTGACCTATACCGTCAACTGGTTCGTGGACCTGTCCACCGGCACGTCGGTGCCATTCTATTTTTCCTGGTCGCTGTCCACGGAGGAACAGTTCTATCTGCTGTGGCCGCCGCTGTTGGCCGGGGCCCTGGTGCTGAGCAAGGGAAGGATCTGGGCGCCGCTCATCGTGCTCTTGGCACTGGTAGCGGTTTCGGCCGGAACCGGCGTGTTCTTCGATGCGCGCGTGCTGCCCTGGCGCATCCTGGCGAGCTTGTCGTTGCCCATCCTGCTCGGCGCGGCTTTCGCGATCGTCGTCAACACCCGCGGTGGCTACGCGCGGGTCGCCGCGGTGCTGGGCTGGCGGTGGTCGGCCCCGGCGGTGTTCGCGGCGATGATTGCCGCGCTGTGGTTCGGTGCGCCGCTATGGTCGATCCAGATCCTCATGGCCGTCACCGTCGTCGCCGTCTCCATCCGCGAGGACACCCTCATGCATCCGGTACTGAGCTGGAGACCCCTCGCGTTCATCGGTGTGATCAGCTACGGCATCTACTTGATGCACATGTTGTGTGCCAACGTCGTACGCCGAATAGTCCACGAGGAACAGGGGCTGACGCTGTGCGCCGCAACGACGATCCTCGTCATCGCCGTTGCCTATCTGAGCTTTCGATACTTCGAGACGCCCTTGCTGCGCGTTAAGCGCCGCTTCGAATCATCCGCCGAGCGGGCCGGAGACGAACTCTCCCGCACTGCTGGGGTCTAACCGATCGCGGGTCCGAGTAGATCGTCGGCATCGGTGATCCGATAGCCGTAGCCCTGTTCGGCCAGGAACCGCTGCCGGTGCGCTGCGTATTCGGCATCGAGGGTGTCGCGGGATACCACCGAATAGAAGTAGGCCTGGCCGCCGTCGGCCTTCGGACGGAGCAGCCGTCCAAGCCGTTGTGCTTCTTCTTGACGTGAGCCGAATGTACCCGAAACCTGAACAGCCACAGCTGCTTCCGGTAAGTCAATGGAGAAGTTGGCCACCTTGGAGACCACCAGGGTAGCGATCTCGCCGCGCCGGAAAGCGTCGAAGAGTGCTTCACGTTCGGCGTTCTTGGTGGAGCCCTGGATCACCGGGGCGTCCAGCTCGGTTCCCAATTCGTCGAGCTGATCCAGGTAGGCGCCAATCACCAACGTCGGCACTCCCGGATGGCGGGCCAGAATCGACTTCACCACGTTGATCTTCGTGTGGGCCGTCGAGCACAGTTTGTACCGCTCGTCGGCCTCGGCCGTCGCGTAGATCATCCGCTCGTTCTCGGTGAGGGTGACCCGTACCTCGATGCACTCGGCGGGGGCTATCCAGCCTTGTGCCTCAATGTCTTTCCATGGCGCGTCATAGCGTTTGGGGCCGATGAGGCTGAAGACGTCGCCCTCGCGGCCGTCCTCCCGGATAAGAGTGGCGGTGAGGCCGAGGCGGCGCCGCGACTGCAGATCTGCCGTCATCCGGAACACCGGAGCGGGCAGCAGATGCACCTCGTCGTACACGATCAGGCCCCAGTCCCGGCTGTCGAACAGCTCCAGGTGGCGGTACTCGCCCTTGGTGCGCCGGGTGATCACCTGATAGGTGGCGATGGTGACCGGCCGAATCTCCTTGCGCTCGCCGGAGTATTCGCCGATCTCCTCTTCGGTCAAGGAGGTTCGCGCGATGAGTTCACGTTTCCACTGCCGCCCGGCCACGGTGTTGGTGACCAGGATCAGGGTGGTCGCCTGTGCCTTCGCCATCGCGGCGGCGCCCACGAGCGTCTTACCGGCCCCGCAGGGCAGCACCACCACACCGGAACCGCCCGCCCAGAACGAGTCGGTTGCCATCTGTTGATAGTCCCGGAGCTCCCAGCCATCCTCGGCCAGACTGATCGGGTGGGCTTCGCCGTTCACATATCCGGCGAGATCCTCTGCGGGCCAACCGATCTTGAGTAGCATCTGCTTGACCCGGCCACGCTCGCTGGGGTGCACCTGCACGGTGTCGTCATCAATGCGGGCGCCGAACATGGGGGCGATCTTCTTGTGCCGTAACACCTCTTCGAGCACTGCGCGATCCAGACTCACCAGCATGAGACCGTGCGCGGGATGCTTGACGAGCTGGAGGCGCCCGTAGCGGGCCATGGTGTCGACGATGTCCACCAGTAGCGGCTGCGGCACCGCGTAACGGGAGAAGGTGACGAGGGCATCGACCACCTGCTCGGCGTCGTGCCCGGCGGCGCGGGCGTTCCACAGCGCCAGCGGCGTGATGCGGTAGGTGTGCACGTGCTCGGGTGCGCGTTCGAGCTCGGCGAAGGGGGCGATCGCCTGGCGCGCCGCGTCTGCCTGGTCGTGATCGACCTCCAGCAGCACGGTTTTATCGGACTGGACGATCAGCGGTCCATCGGTCATTCGATCCAGGATAGTGATCCCCGGAGACATTGGAGGGGGCCGTATGCCCTGCTAGATTGCTGTGGTGACGACACCACAAGACCGCAGCACCCTGGCCGACATTTGGCAGCGCCGGTTCGCGTTCTACGACCAGTACGCCGCGGCGCCGACAAAAGAAGAGGCAAACGCCATCTTCCGGGCGGGGTCGTTTTGGACGCGTGTCCGGTTAACCAGTAATTTCCTTGCCTTTTTCTTTGGCCCGATCTACTTCTTCGTCAAGGGGATGTGGCGCAAGGGCCTGGTGCTGCTGGGGCTCAGTGTGGGTCTCGGCGTCGTGCTGGGGGTGGTGGGCGCTTCCGACAGTGTGACGCGCGCATTCTCCTTCGGCTTTGCTGCGCTGTTTATGGGCATCGCCAACCAGGCGTACTACTTGCACTGGGTGCGACAGAGCGAATCGTGGAACCCGTTCGAGGGTGTCCGCTGACGCGGAGCTGATCGACGGTCAGGACGGCGGCGAGACCGCGGTGATGCGGTGAATCGCGAAGTCGCGGATCCGCCCGGCGGCGGTGTCGAAGGCCGACAGCTGCCCACCGCGCACGCTGATCGGATTGACCACTCGCGAGGACGCCACCCCGGCCGGGTCTACGTACCCGATGAGCACGCTGGTCTGGGCCTTGGCGGACTGCTGTAGCAGCGCCACCGCATGCGACGGCTCGATGCGGATGCCGTCGTGATCGCCCGCCGCGCGCAATGCCTTGACCACTGCGGCGGCCGCGGGCTCACTGAGTACCGGTGGCGTCCAACCCATCCGGTGCGGCTGCGGAGTCACCCGGGCGCGGTGCACCCGGAGTTCGACGATGGTTCCGGTGGCATCCTCGGCGGCGGGAGCGTAGCCCGCCGCGCGTAGCCCAGCCACCAACTCGGCCAGCGGGGCCAGTGACACCGCGACGGTCGGGGCCAGCAGCCGCAGCCCCAGATCCTCCGCCAGCACCGACGCCATCACCTGCGTCAACAGGGCCACGTCATCGCAGCGCAGGAATGAGCTGGCCACTCCGGCCCGAAGCTGTCCATGTCGACGCGCGACATCGTCGATGAGGTAGGTGAGCGATTGGGGGACAGGGGTTTTGGATCGCGAGCCGAAGAAACTGTGCAGTGAGGTCGCGGTCCGTCCCGAATCCAGCGCACGCCGGATGCTCGCGTCACTGACCCGAAAGACACTGGCCGCCCCCGCTGATTCGAGGTCCGCCATCGCGGCCAGTTCGAGCTCTACCTCGCGCGTCAATGGGCCGGGTGCGACGACGGTGAGATCGGCCTGCACCAGAAAGTGGTCGATGGGGGCGGGTAACGCCTTCTCCATCGCGGCCAGCGTCGTCGCCTCATCGCCGCTGCTGTCCAGGAAGGTCCGGACATGTGTCGTCAACGCGCCGCGCCCGATCACGCCCAGCGTCGTCGCCTCGAACAGCAGGGCCGTCACCGGTTCCACGCCCAGCCGTGCGCCCCAGCGCGGACGACGCCACCGCATCACCCGGGATGTCTCCTCGGCCCGCAACCCCTGCCCGGGCTTCAGCTCACCGAGGATCTCCAAGAGCAGCTTGCGGTCATGCGGGGCCGCCGTCGACCGCAGCGAATCCGAAAGGGCCGCTATCGGTTTGTCCTCGCTGGTGCGCTTGCCGATCAGGTCGGGTCGGGCCGCCAGCATCAACCACGCCGACATCAGCCGCAACCAGCGGGTCGAGGTCGGCAGCTCGGCGAAGCGGTCGGCCTGGGTGGTCGGCGCCCAGTGCCAGCCCTCGGCATCGGTCTGCACGTCGGGGTCACCCACCGCGATCAGCTCGGCGGCAGCCAGCACCTCCAGCAGCAGCCCCATCCGGGTGTCATCGATACCCGTCGCCTTCGCCAGCCGTTTGACCTCGCGCACGCCCAGGCCACCGCTGCGCAGCTGAGGAGCGGGGTTGACCCCGAGTTCGTCGAGCAGCAGACCCACCTCACGCAGCAGATCAAGTGCCGCCCCCGCGGCGGCGGCGTTGGCTTCGGCCTGGGTCGCCGTCGTTGTCTCGGTGGCCGGTGGCTGCAGCCGGTCGGGCTCCTCACCGCGGAGCAGCTGTGCCACGAACCGCGGCAGTAGCACCGTCTCGTCGTCGATCCGCTGCAGCAGGCCGGCGGCGAGCAGCCGCTGCACCGGACGATCCGGCGGGGCATCGGGTGCGGCGTCCCGGGTGCGGCCAATGGGCGATCCCGTGATGAGTGCCTGCAGCAGCTCCATCCCGCGCTCGTCGGTCGCCGCCAGTGCGGCCCGCGCCGCGTCGTAGGAGTCGGGGGTCTGCTCGCTGATCACCTGTCCGACCACCCAGGGCAGCCCCAACCGTGTCTCTGCCGCCAGATGCAGTTCGCGATCCCCCCACACCAGTGCGAGCTCGCGCAGCCGGTCCAAGGTGGTGCGCACCTGCAGTTCAGTGGCGCGGCCATCGACCTGAGTGAGTACCTCCGAGACCGGAGTGCCGGTGACGTCCGCACGGGCCACCAGCAGCGCATCCAGGACCGCCAGAGTCAAAAAGTCCAGGTTGTCGGTGGCTGCGCGTACCGATTGGCGCGACAGCGCCCGGCCCGCCAGGGCGGCCAGCGACGCCGGAGGCGGCGACGCCAAATCGGGTCGCAGCCGGACCAGCCGCACCAACTGTTCATCGGGCAAACGGCGTAACCACGCCGCAAAGCCAGTCAACGCCGCATCGTCACTCATCGGACACCAGCGTAGAGGCGGGTTGGGTTCGCCGTCGTGCTCCCGGCCTGCCACAATGGCTTCGTGGCTGACAAGAAGCAATACGTCGACAACGGCTGGCCCGCACATGTGGACGGTGAGCACGCCGTCTCCGAACTCGCGGCCGACCGCACCGGAGCGCTGTCCCCCTTCGGCGACATCGAGTTCCCGGTGCAGTCCGTGCCGTACGTGCACCCCGTCACCGTCATCAACAAGTAACGGTGTCCGACGGTCTTCGCGATAGCGGCTCATCCCAGCCTGACCGTCTCTCTCATATCGACGAGCACGGATCCGCCCACATGGTCGACGTCTCGGCCAAACAGGCCACCGCCCGCGAGGCGGTCGCGGCCGGATGCTTCGTCACCACTCCGGAAGTCCTGACGCTGTTGGCCGACGGCACGCTGCCCAAGGGTGATGCCATCGCCACCGCCCGGCTCGCCGCCATCATGGCCGCCAAACGCACCAGCGAGCTCATTCCGCTGTGTCACCAGATACCACTCACCGGCATCGACGTGGACTTCGAGATTGACGCGGCCGCGGGATCCATTCAGATCACCGCCATCGCGCGCACCAACGACCGCACCGGGGTCGAGATGGAAGCGTTGACCGCCGTGACGGTCGCCGGATTGACATTGCATGACATGGTCAAGGCGGTCGATCCGGCATCGCGCATCGACGATGTCCGAGTGCTGCGTAAAGAGGGCGGCAAGACCGGAACATGGACTCGACCCTGAGATCCGCGCGGGTGATCGTGGCCTCCACTCGGGCGGCCACCGGTCAGTACCCCGACAAAACCGGACCCGTCATCGTCGAATGGCTTGGCGCACAAGATTTCCGTGTTGGAGAGCCGATCGTCGTGCCCGATGGCGACACGGTGGGAGCGGCGATCCGCGCCGCGGTTTCCGATGGAGTTTCGTTGGTCATCACCACCGGCGGCACCGGGCTCTCACCCACCGACGCCACACCCGAACAGACCGCGCCACTGCTGGACTACCAGATTCCCGGCCTGGCCGATGCCATCAGACGCTCCGGGCTGCCGACCGTGCCCACCAGCATTCTGTCCCGCGGCGTGTGTGGAGTTGCCGGCCGCACCCTGGTGGTCAACCTGCCCGGCTCCACCGGCGGGGTGCGCGACGGACTCGCGGTGCTCGACGGCGTGCTGGGCCATGCACTGGACCAGATAGGCGGGGGTGATCACGTATGAGCGCTAGCGTCTCTCGTGCGCTGTTGACCGCGGAGCGCATCTCGCTGATCGAGCACGAGCAACTCGTCGATCACGAATCTGCGGGAGCCACAGTCGGATTCGTGGGCAATGTGCGCGACCACGACGGCGGCAAGACGGTGCTGCGGCTCGAGTATTCGGCACATCCGTCGGCCCAGCAGGTGCTGACCGACGTGGTACAGCGCATCGCCGCCGAGGCAGAGGGTGTGCGCGCGGTGGCGGTGAGCCACCGCATCGGCGCGCTGACGGTAGGCGAGGCGGCCTTTGTGGTGGCGGTGAGCGCCGACCATCGCCGTCAGGCATTCACCACCTGCCAGCGCCTCGTCGACGACGTCAAGGCGGCGCTGCCGGTATGGAAGCACCAGTTTTTCGCCGATGGCAGCAACGAATGGGTGGGCTCGGCCTGAAAAATCCGGGCCCCGATTGGGGTCTGGTACCTAAAAACCCAGATCAGGGCGTTGCGAGGCCATGGGTGCGCTAGTTTCCCTAATTCATGAGCACTTCCGTGCAACCGAAACACCGCGCTGAGGCGCCGGCGCCCCAGATCTTCCCGCACCCCGGTAAGCGCCCGGCGCATCCCGCCGATGATCCGTTCCACGTTCCGCCCGACGGTTTCGGGGCCGCGGCACCGGGAACAGTTCTGCGTGCCCGCCCTGTGGACATCGGATTCCTGGGGCTGCGGCGCCAGCGAGTGGCCGCCTGGCAGCTGCTCTATCGGAGCACCGATCCGCATGGCGCGCCTGAGGTTTCGGTCACTACCGTGCTGGTCCCCGCCGGTCATGATCCGCACTCGCCACGTCTGCTGGCGTACCAATGCGCGATCAACTCGAGCGAGCGATCCTGCTTTCCTTCCTACTGCCTGCTACAGGGTGCGCGTGGACCGTTCGCCAACCCGCAGATCGAATTGCTACTGATGGCCGCCGCGTTGCGCCAGGGCTGGATCGTGAGCGTCGCCGACCATGGCGGGCAGCCCGGGCGTTATGTCGTCGCGCGCCAACCCGGCTACCACGTACTCGACGGTCTGCGGGCCACGTTGCAGTTCGCCGAACTGCGGCTTCCTGCCGATACCGCAATTGGATTGTGGGGGTATTCCGGTGGTGGGCTTGCCAGTTCGTGGACCGCGGAGATGGCACCGGACTATGCCCCCGAACTCAACATTGTCGCGGCGGCGTTGGGCTCGCCGGCCTCGGACCCCAGCAAGATCCTGGAGAGGGCTGACGGAGGGTTGTTCGCGGGGCTGG
Source organism: Mycobacteroides salmoniphilum (assembly GCF_004924335.1). Taxonomy (NCBI): domain Bacteria; kingdom Bacillati; phylum Actinomycetota; class Actinomycetes; order Mycobacteriales; family Mycobacteriaceae; genus Mycobacteroides; species Mycobacteroides salmoniphilum. The sequence continues at coordinate 724,677 of NZ_CP024633.1, forward strand.
GCATCGCCGCGATCTCTGCTCTGCGCGGAAGCTACCCCGCATTGGATTCTGTTCTGACGGAGCACCTTACGTGTCGGGGTGAGGAGGTCATGGCGACCGTACGGGGGCTCTCGACGGGTCAGGCTGTTGGGCGGTACGCAATGCGCAACTTCGATCGCTTTGTGGACTTGCCGATCGCCGAACTGATGGCGCTGCCCGACGTCGTCGCGATGAGCGAGGACCTCCGCCTGGGTAAGGTGGCGCCGACGTGCCCGGTGTATATCTACACCGCAGTACATGACCAGCTCGTCGGCATCGATGAGGTGGATCGCCAGGCCCAGTTCTACGCCACACACGGCGCCGATGTTACGTACCGGCGTGACCGCCTCAGCGAGCATCTATCTCTGGTGATACTGGGTGCACCGGCCGCCCTGCGGTGGCTGGCGCAACGCCTGGAGGGAATGGCACCCGAATCCGGCGCCCGCACTGTGAATTCCATGCTCGGCTCCACGCCCGCGCTATGGACCATGGCGGTGATGTCGGCTGCGGCGGCCCGCGTGTTCGCGGGCCGCCAGCTGTAGTCTTACGCCCGTTCGGCGATGACCGTGTACACGGGGATATAGAGCAGCGGATCGTCGAGATCCTGTTCCAGCCGCTCCAGCCGCTCGGGATCTCCGCGGTAGGTGCCGCGAATCGCGTTGAGGAACTCCGCCTTTGGCGCCGCCATGGTCGTCGGGTTCAACTGCAGTACGTTCCATCCGTTGGCGAGTAGCACCTCTTCGATGTCCTCTGCCTGCAGAGCGTTCTGGAACGGGGTCGGGATGCCGTGCACGCCGCCCTGGGCGAAACACCATATGTACCAACGTGCTCCGGGGCGCGTGGCACGGTGCAGCGCGCTCGCGTACTTCGCGTGTCCCTCGTGGTCGAAACAGTGGTATACGCCGCTGTCGATCACGGTGTCGAACCGTCCGTCCCAGCCGTCGAGCTCGGTGGCGTCGGCGACCTGGAAGTCGACGGTGACGCCGGCGGAGGCCGCCCGGCCCTTGGCCTGCTGGATCGCGGAGGGGGCGAAGTCCAGTGCGGTGACGTTAAAACCTTGCCGAGCAAGGTAAATGGCATTATCGCCAAGGCCGCAGCCGATATCCAGGACGTCTCCGCGGACCGCGCCGAGCAGGGCCAGCTCCTTGATGCGGGGTTTGGCATCCTGGGAATCCCACGGGATGATGGGCCCGCCGTCCTTGACACTTTCTCGGTACAGATCCTCGAACGTGTTCTGAGTGGGTGCGGTCATGTTGTTCAGTCCCTTTCCGCGACGATGTTGAAGAACGGCATGTGGATCATGTCGTCGTCCAGCTGCTGGAGACGCTCAAATGTCTTCTGTGCTTTGTCGGCCACGCCCGGCCGTTGATAACGCTCGCGCATATCGGCGGGCATCTGTTCCGGATCGATACCGGCCAGTGCGGCACCGACGAAGGCCGTCCGGGATCCGAGATATGTTGTTCGGCCGAAGTATTGGATGTTCCAGTTGGCTTCGGACAACACGCTCTTGATCTCCTCGGGATCTTGCACGCCGAATGGCATCGCGATGCCGTTCACGGTGCCATCACCAAAGCAGGCGATGAACCAGCGTGCCCCCGGCCGGGTGGCCCGGTGTAGTGCCTTCGCATACTGCTGATGGCCATCGTGGTCGAAACAGTGATACACGGCGCTGTCGATGGCGGTATCGAACTGTGCGTCCCAGCCATCGAGCTTGGTCGCGTCGGCCACCTGGAGGTTGACGGTTACGCCCGCGACGGCGGCCCGTTGCTTCGCCTGTTCGATGGCCGAAGGAGAAAAGTCGAGGCCGGTGACCGAGAGTCCTTGCTGGGTGAGATAGATCGAGTTTTCACCGAGACCGCAGCCGATGTCCAAGATGTCTCCGCGCAACGCGCCATAGGCGGCGAGCTCTTTGATTCGTGGTTGCGCATCCCTGATATCCCAGGGCACGCCCGCCGCGGGGGCGCCGCCGACCATGGGTTTGCCGTTGTAGACCGCTTCGAATGTTTCTTGACTGGGAACGTCCGGGGGAGTGGTCGGTGCCGTCATGGTGACCAACGTACGCCTCGAAGCTGGGACGTCAACCCCCTTGACAAGGGGCCTACACTTCCCGTCGAAAGGGTTACCCCGCAACGACAATCGCCCCGGCCGTGGCGGCCGGGGCGATTATCTAGGTACGAGTTAGCGCTGTGCCAGAGCCAGGATTGCGTCGCTGGCCTTGACATCCTGCGTCTGCATGGCGAAGACGATGTCCTTCAGGTAGGACACTCCGCGACTGTCCTGAGGAGTGACATCGGTGGTGCCGGGAGGCAGGTTATTGGGATCGGGCAGATGCCGCACCACACCGGCGACCGCGTCAGGGTTCAGCGTCCCATTGGAGGCAACCGGACCGGCGTCGAACGCGGCCTTACCAGCGGCGAATCCGATATCCGCTGCGTCCGGGACACCCGCGGGAAGCGGGATCTCGGGAGCTGCCGCGGCGGGTGCCGGGGCCGGCTCGGGGGCCGGTGCGGGCTCGGCGGGCGCCGGGCCGGACTGGAGCTCGTACGGCAGGACCTGGTCCTCGGCGGCGGGGGCTTCGGGAGCCGGAGCCTGCTCGGGGGCCGGTGCCTCGTCAACGACAGGTGCCTCAGGTGCCGGCGCGGCGATGACCTCGGGAGCCGGGGCTTCCTCGGCGGGGGCCACGGGCTCGGGGGCGGGTGCGGGCTCGGCCGGGGCGGGAGCGGACTGGAACTCGACGTCCTGGGCCTCGGGTGCGGGCACCTCTTCGGGGGCCGGGGCCTCCTCGACAATGGGCGCCTCGGGGGCCTCGGCGACGAACTGCTCGTCGGCTTCGGGTGCCGGGGCGGGCTCAGGAGCCGGGGCGGGCTCGGCGGCCGCCTGCTCCTCATGATGCGCGGCAGGTGTGATGTTCGCGGCGGGGGCCGTCCGCGGGGTGGAACCGGACAGGCCACGGCCGCAGACCGGCCAGGCGCCACGGCCTTGGCCCGCGAGCACCTTCTCGGCGACCGCGATCTGCTGTTCCTTGGTGGCCAGGTGAGCGGACGGGGCGTACTGGCCGCCACCGCTGTTGATCCAGGTGCTGGGCGAGAACTGCAGCCCGCCCTGGTACCCGTTACCGGTGTTGATGGCCCAGTTGTTACCCGATTCGCAGCGCGCGACCTGGTCCCACTCACCATCGGTGGCTGCTGCGGCCGTCGCGGCCATCATCAGACCGCCGCCGACAAGGCCTGCACCTGCTACCGCGACCTTGGCCGCCTTAGCGCCCGCCTTGGTGGGCTTACTGTGCCGTCCACTCATATGTCCGTCGTATTCCTCTCTGTGACGCACCTGCGAAGTCAGCTGTCGGGTTCGAACGAGAGGTCGCTCGGCCCGGTTGCCCGGGCTTCACCCCAAGAACCATGGAGGTTCGTGCTGGAGATCGAGATCTCCGGCGGTTGGGTTCCCCGCCTCCGTCCCTTGGTTTACCGACGAGGTGCCACACCCGAGGGACGGAGCTCGGTGCGCGGGTATGGGCTTCGGATGACGGTACGTGCCCGCGCGCATCTCGTCATGTTGGACATTCACCGGTGTTTCGTCCACGGCGGGGTGGGTTTATTCCCGTCAGTGGTGGGGTCTGCGCAGGTTATTGGGTAGCTCCACCACCCCGTGTCCGCGTCGTGACCGTACTGTGACCTTCCGATGTGTGTCGCAGATCACGAAATTGGCCGGCGGTCTCTGTATGCGACTCTCAGAGTTACCTTAGAGCTTCCTTAAGAAAAGGATGGGCCAGCGCGCTTCTATCCACCAGCGAACGGAGGCAGAACATCCACGACAGCACCGGATTCCGGCCGGTGGGAGCGGTCGCGGACCGCCACACCGTCATGGAGAAAGGAACAACGCGCCAATACGCGTTCCAGTTCCGCTCCTTTTGTGGCCAGGTGACGGGTCAGATCGTCGAAAGAGGCCCCTGTGGGGAGCTCGACGGTCTCCTCCTGGACACCTGCCGCGGTCGCGGCAGCGGCGAAGTACCGAACGCGAATGCTCACCTAACCGCCGATCGCACTCATGGGACGGTCCGGCTGCAGGAACGATGGGTCGTTGATCCCGTGTCCCGCTTTCTTCCCCCACATGGCGGTCTGCCACGCCGAGGCCACGGTCGCGTCGGTAGCGCCCGAGCGGAGCAGCCCGCGCAGGTCTGACTCGGCGGTGGCGAACAGGCAATTGCGCACCTGCCCGTCAGCCGTCAGCCGGGTGCGGTCGCAGTCCCCGCAGAACGGCCGCGATACCGACGCGATGATCCCGACCGTGGCGGGGCCTCCGTTGACCAGCCAGCGTTGTGCTGGTGCGCTGCCACGGGGTGCCGGATCCGTACTCAGCGCGAATTCCCGGCTCAGAGCGGCGTGAACTTCGTCGGCCGTCACCATGTGGTCTCGGCTCCAGTTGTGCTCGGCGTCCAGCGGCATCTGTTCGATGATGCGCAGCTCGTATCCGTGTTCCAGGCTGAACCGCAGCAGTGCGATGGCGTCCTCTTTGTACTGCTCGGGCGTCAAAACCGCGTTGATCTTTATCGGTGCAAGTCCGGCGGCATCGGCGGCTTCGAGTCCCCTGAGGACATCGGACAACCGATCGCGGCGGGTGATCGCGGCGAAACGATCGGCGTCCAAGGTATCGAGCGACACATTGATGCGATCCAGCCCGGCGTCTCGGAGCGCGGCAGCCTTGCGGTCCAGGCCAATGCCGTTGGTCGTCAGCGCGATATCGGGTCGCGGGGAGAGGGCAGCCACCGCCGCGACGAGTCTCTCCAAGTCCTTGTATATCAACGGTTCCCCGCCGGTGAATCGGATGCTGCGGATGCCCAGCTCGGTCACCGCGATGCCGATAAGCCGAACGTATTCGTCGGCGGTGAGCAGTGTGTCGCTGCGCAACCAGTCCAGTCCCTCTGCGGGCATGCAATACGTGCAGCGCAGATTGCACCGGTCGGTCAATGACACCCGTAAGTCGGTCGCGATGCGGCCGAACGAATCAATCAACGGGGTCATAAGTCCAGCGTAGCGACCACTTGCGTGCGCCGAGTAGGATGACCAGTCACCGCGCCCTATTTGGGGCGCGTTAATCATGTGAGGTGAGTGCAGTGCCAACCGGCAAGGTGAAGTGGTACGACGCCGAGAAGGGCTTCGGCTTCCTGTCGCAAGAGGATGGCGAGGACGTGTACGTCCGGTCCTCGGCGCTGCCTGCTGGCGTTGAGGGGCTCAAGGCTGGACAGAAGGTCGAGTTCGGCATGGCCGCGGGCCGTCGCGGTCCGCAGGCACTGAGCCTCAAGTTGATCGACGCGCCGCCGTCGGTGCAGAAGACGCGCCGCGAGAGCAGTGGGCCGGTGAATCACAAGCACACCACCGACGAACTGCACGGAATGATCGAGGACATGATCACCTTGCTGGAGGGCACGGTGCAGAGCGAGCTGCGCAGGGGGCGTTACCCGGACCGCAAGATCGCCCGCAAGGTGTCCGAGGTCGTGCGCGCTGTCGCCAGCGAGTTGGACGCCTGACCTGAGCTCCATCCGCGCCGAAGATGTGATCGCGGCGCTCGATGCTGTCGGCGATACCGGCCGGGCCACGAAGTCGGCACAGTTCTTCAAGACCGGTCCTGGCGAATACGGCGAGGGCGATGTCTTCGTGGGCGTGTCCGTACCGGATCAGCGCAAGCTCGCGCGGCAGTTCCGTGGCATCGGACGCGACGCGGTCGTGCGGCTGCTGGCCAGTGATGTACACGAGCACCGATTGACCGGGTTGATCCTGGCGGTTTGGGAATTCGCGCACGCCGAGGGCGCCGAATGTGAAGCGTGGGTGCAGATGTACCTGCAGCAGGTCCGCGACGGCCGGGTGAACAACTGGGACCTGGTTGATTCCTCGGCGGAGCAGATCCTGGGAGAATGGCTTGTCGGCCAAGACTATTCGCTGTTGCTAGAGCTGGCTGCGGAAGACGACCTCTGGCGTCGACGGGTGGGCATCATCGCAACCTTCGCCTTCACGAAGCGCGGTGACGCGCAACCCCTGCTCGCGGTGGCGCCGCTGGTCATCGGGGACCGCCGCGACCTCATTCAGAAGGCCTACGGTTGGATGCTGCGTGAGGCCGGAAAGCGTTGTGGCACCGAGATGCTCATCGAGTATCTGGATGGACATGCCGCGGCCATGGGTCGCACGGCACTCCGTTACGCCACAGAGCATCTCGATGCCCAGGCGCGCGCGGAGTATCGCGCGCGGCGCTAGTTCTTCCAGACGGTGGCTACGGACCAGATGGCGTGGGTGACCTCGATCAGATCCCCGGTCTCGGTCTGAACCACCGTCGGGAGCTTGATTTCCAGGCCCAGCAGCCGCCGGCCCTCACTGTCGACCGTCGGGATCGTCACGGCGGTCCGGTGGTCGCGGTACACACTTGACTCGGCCCGTTTGTGATCGACGTCGCCCACCGGTGCGTAGATTCGGGACAGCATCCACGGTGCTTTGGCGATCCGTCCATCTACCGAAAGCTGCACGGGTTCATGGGCATTGACGACCAGCTCAACGGTGCGGCCCAGCGGGTCGCATTGGTCCAGCTTGTTCTTGTCGCAGTACTGGTAGGGCGTGGCATGGATGACGGTGCCATGGGTGAAAGCACTGATTTCGGGCCGCTCGTCTTCATGCCCGCGCAGCTGCCAGGCGATGAACCCCACCATCGCGGCAGCGGTCAACACCATGACGGCGGCAAGTGCCGCCAGTTTTGCCTTCACGCGACTACCTTGCCACCCTCTTGTTCGGCCATCACCGGGCGGTTACCGCCCAGGCCCGGAATCAAGGAGACACCGCGGAAGCTGGCCAGCGTCTGGGCCAGGCCGAGGATGAGTACCGCCGATATCACCGTGAACCCCACCCATAGATCGGTGTAGATCATCACGCCGATCGCGCCGCCGAGCACCCAGGACAGCTGCAACAGTGCCTCGGAACGCCCGAACGCCGATGCGCGGGATTCCTCGGGCAGGTCATCCTGCAGCGAGGCATCCAGAGATGCCTTCGCGATGGCGCTGACCCCCGATGTCACCAGCGTCGCGAACACCACGACCGCCAGGACCCCGGCGAAGGCCGCCGCGAGCGCCACCACTGTGACCGCGCTGGCGCACCGCACCACGAGGAGGGCGGGGCGGCCGAGCTTGAGCCGAGCGCTGGTGGCATTGCCGGCGAAGTTTCCGATACCGGCGGCGGCACCGATCATGCCCAGCATCGCGAGCTGTTGAAAGCCGTGCGCATCATGGGATTTGGCGACGAAGGCCGGGTAGAGGGTGAGGAAACCCACCATCACCTTGATGGTGCTATTGCCCCACAACGCGGTGATGATGTTGCGGCCCAACGGCTGGCGGATCTTGTCCTGCTGCTTGTGAGAGCGGCGGAGCAATATCGTCGGGTGTTCGCCGTCGTCGCCGTGATAGCCGAAAGTCGTAGGCACCTCACCGGCGGTCACCTCGACCCACTTCGGAATGCGCATGGATGCCCAGGCGCCCACCGCCGCGGCGGCCATGACGGCGAACAGTGCTCCGGGCAATTGGAACAGCCGGGTGAACGAGAGCTCGAAAGCCCCGGCGATCGCACCGCCCACAATCGTCCCGCCGACCAGGCCGAAGGTGGTGAGTCGCGAGTTGACCCGAACCAGGTCGATTGTCGGAGGCAGCACACGCGGTGTGACGGCGCTCCGCAACACACCAAAGGACTTGGACAGCACCAGCATTGAGAGCGCGCACGGATATAGCACCCAGGGCGGGAAGCTGCCGCTGGCGCCGTCGTAGTTGGCGATCATGATCACGGCCAGCGCGATGCGCAGCCCAAACGACCCGGCGAGCGCGACCCGGCGTCCGTGTTGCAGACGATCCAGCGCGGGACCTATCAGCGGCGCGATGACCGCGAACGGTGCGATGGTGATGAGCAGATACAGCGCCACCTTGCTCTTGGACTCGGCGGTGGCGGCGGCGAAGAAGAGTGTGTTGGCCAGGGCCACTGCCATCGCGGCATCGACCGCGAAATTGGCCATGACCGGATAGGTGAGTGCGGTCAGGCCCGATTTGTCGGCACCGTCGGCCGTCGCGGCCTTGTGAAACAGCCCGTACATTCGGGAGCCCATTTCACGGCTGCGCATCGCGGCGACCCGGGTGACCGTCAGCTTCGGCGGGATCTCCTGGTCGGGCGGGGGCTGTCGGCGCACCCGCTCGCGGCGTTCCTCGCCGAGCGGCGGGAGGTATCGATTCGATGAGCCGCTCGCGCGACGGGGATCGCGCTTCGATGAGCCGCCCGCGCGAAGAGGATCGCGCGGGGAGCCACCCGTCGGATAGTTGGCCATACCGGGGTGGGAGTTGGCGTCGCGCGCATCCTGATTTCGGCGACGAGATGGGGAGTCACTACCTGGTTGGCGGTTCCCGAACCGCGCGTAGTCGTCCCGCACGCATCAATTGTCCCCCACGGTGAGAAGATGGTCAGCGATGGACATCACTATCTCCGGCCGCGACGCCCTTTACACCTGTATCGACCAGGCTCGTACAGCCATCGTCGAGTTCAGTGGGGAGACCGTGGGCAAGTACCTCGGGGCCTCCTCCGAGAGCACCGATCTGCACGCGTTGACCCACCGTTTCGAGGCTGAGCTGCCGGGGTATCGCGGATGGCACTGGGAGGTGGTGATGGCCGCCCCACCGGGAGCGACCGCTGCCACCGTGAGTGAGGTGGTGCTTGTTCCGGGCACCGAGGCGCTGCGCGCACCGAACTGGGTGCCCTGGGATCAGCGCGTCCGCCCGGGCGATCTGGGCCCCGGCGATCTGCTCGCGCCACCGCCCAATGATCCGCGATTGGTGCCCGGGTACACCGATAGCGGCGATCCGCAGGTCACCGAGACCGCGGGTGAGATCGGGTTGGGGCGCAAACAGGTGCTGAGTCTGGCCGGGCGCGTCGATGCCGCACAGCGGTGGTTCGAGGGCGAGTGGGGGCCGGATACCGACATGGCCCGTGCCACCCGTCGGGTGTGCCGGTCCTGCGGTTTCTACCTGCCGCTGGCCGGGTCACTGGGTGTCACGTTTGGGGCATGCGCCAACTCGATGGCCGCCGACGGCCGCGTCGTGCACATCGAGTACGGCTGCGGCGCTCATTCCGATACGCCGCAGCCGGTCAACTCCGCGATGCCGTTGTACGAGCCCTTTGACGACGGCGTCCTGGATCTAGCGGACTAGGCGTTTTCCGCCGCATCCTTGATTTTCGACAGCGAGGTCCGCATCCCTTCAAGGAGCACCACGTCGAACACCTCGGTCCCGCCGAACATCAGGTTCTGCAGGTTGGTGGAGATGGGCGAGCGCTTCTCGCCCAGCACGCGGCGCTCGGTCACTCGGGTACCACCGGATGCGGTGGGCTCCAGGTCGTAGCTCCACTCGCTCAGGTTGTCCTTGATGTGCCAGGCCAGGCGCCTATTGGGCTCGACGGCGGTCAGCACGGCCCGTGTCGGCCATACCTTCCACCCCTTGCGGTTGTAGTTGATGACATTGGTGCCCGCCTGTACGGGGCCGCGCACAAACATCTTGCGGGTCTGCGGGCTCCACCGGGGCATGTTGTCGAGGTCGGCGATCAATCCCCATACCTTTTCCACCGGCGCGTTGATCTCGACGGCGGTTTCCAGCAGTGATGCATTGGGCATGAGTTTGCTCCTCTTTCCGGGGTGTTTGCGGGTTTTTCGAGCTACAAGCCGGTTTGCGCACCGCGTGAGCCGCGCCGCGCCGCACGCACTTGGAGCAGGACGATGGTCGTGCCCAGCGCGCCGGTACCGAGTCCGGCGAGTGTTATGGGGCGCCAGCTTTCGAACGCGGGAACCGTGAAGGCAAGGATGTTGGCAACGAGCCAGAGCAGGGTGCCTGCGACGACAACCGGCCACGGATTGAGCAGTGCGGCCGGGAGCGGGGGCGGTTGGGGCGCGGGGGTGTCCACTAGATGCGCAGCATACGTGGGGAAGAACTACACCGGGCTAGGTCCCTGTGAAAGCCCTGGACGTGCCGTAAGGTTTGGGCCGTGAGCGACCCCGATGCCCGGTTGGCCAGCGATCTGTCGCTTGTTGTCATCCGCCTGGCCCGGCATCTGCGCTTTCGTCGTGCGGATTCGCCGGTCTCGTTGACACAGTTGTCGGCATTGGCAACGTTGCTCAACGAGGGTGCGATGACCCCGGGCGCGCTGGCTGCCCGTGAGCGCGTGCAGCCACCGTCGATGACGCGGGTGATCGCTTCGCTGGCCGAGCTCGGGTTGGTGGAGCGTTCGGCGCATCCGACTGACGGCCGCCAGGTCGTTGTCTCGCTGTCGGAGGCGGGCGCAGACATCGTGCTGGCAGATCGCAGCGCCCGCGAGGAATGGCTGCGCGAGCACCTGGACGATTTCACCCCGGACCAACGCACGGTGCTGCGGCAGGCGACCGACCTGCTCTCGGCGCTGGTCAATGAAAACGGTTAGCTGACAATCTCGTTAGTCTCTAAAATGATCTACCGTGGCTGACCGCGGCGGGATATTCGCATCGCTGCGCACACGCAACTACCGGCTGTGGATCAGCGGGCAGATGGTATCGCTCATCGGTACGTGGATGCAGCGAGTGGCGCAGGACTGGCTGGTCCTGGACCTCTCGCATGGCAACGCCTTCCTGCTCGGCACGGTGATGGCGCTGCAATTCGGTCCGACGCTCTTGCTGTCGGTGTGGGGCGGGATGCTGGCCGACCGCTACGACAAGCGGCGGATGCTCATGGTCACCCAGGCGCTGATGGCGCTGTTCGCGTTGACCGTGGGCCTCTTGCAGATCACCGGGCTGGTCCGGATCTGGCACGTGATGGCGGTGGCCTTCGCGATGGGATGCGCCGCGGCGATCGAGGCGCCCACCCGGCAGTCCTTCACCATCGAGATGGTGGGCCCGGAGTACCTGCCCAACGCGGTCGGGCTCAATTCGATGGTGTTCAACCTCGCCGGCGTGATCGGGCCGGCGATCTCCGGTGTGCTGATCGGGCTGGTCGGCACCGGCTGGGTCTTCCTGCTGAACTTCGTCAGTTTCATCGGTGTGGGGATCGCGCTGTGGCGCATGCGACCAGATGAGCTGCACCCGAGTGATCCGGTCCCTCCCGCCAAGGGGCAGCTGCGCCAGGGATTCTCGTATGTATGGCACCGACGCGACTTGTTCATGATCATGCTGACGGTGTTCCTGGTCTCGACGTTCGGGCTGAACTTTTCGCTGACGCTCGCGGTGCTGGCGCGTGAGACCTTCGGTCGTGGCGCGGAGTCGTACGGGCTGCTGTCAACGGCACTGGCCATCGGCACGCTGTTAGGTGCCACCTTGGCCGCCCGGCGCACCGAGAAGGTGCGCATGAATTTGTTCTACAGCGCCGCCATGGCTTTCGGGGTTTCCGAGGCTGTCGTCAGTGCGATGCCCTCCTACCTCTCGGTGGCGGTCGCACTCATCCCGACAGGTCTGCTTGCGCTGACGTTCACCACGTCGGCGATGAATATCATTCAGCTGTCCGTGGATTCGCAGCTGCGAGGAAGGGTGATGGGCATCTACATGGTGGCTTTCCTGGGTGGCACCCCGCTGGGCAGCCCATTGGTGGGCTGGCTGGCCGATCTACATGGTGGGCGGATGCCGCTGCTGATCGGTGGGGTGGTGTCAGTGGCCGCCGGGCTGACATGCGCGGTGTATTTGCGCCGTCATCCGTGTCCGGTTGTCACCGAGGTGGTTCCGGAGGCCGGCCAGATAAGTCCCGGACCCATTCCGCCTGCTCCGGTCGCAACCCCGGTGTGTGAACCGACGCCGCTGGCGAGGCGGGTCTAGATGCTGGTCATTGACGTAGACAACGCCGCCGATCCCCGTTTGGACAGCTTCCGCGATCTCAACAGCGTCGACCGCAGGCCCGATCTGCCCAGTGGCAAGGGACTGGTGATCGCCGAGGGCGTACTGGTTGTGCAGCGCATGGTGGCCTCGCGATTCGCCCCCTTAGCCCTCTTGGGTACCGACCGTCGATTGACCGAGCTCGCAGGCGATCTCGGCCCTGTTGATGTTCCGTATTACCGGGCAAGTGCCGAGGTCATGGCGGAGGTCGTCGGCTTTCATCTCAACCGCGGCGTGCTCGCCGCGGCGCGGCGTCCCGTGGAGCTGTCGGCGGCCGAACTGATGCAGAACGCACGCACGGTGGCGGTGTTGGAAGGTGTCAACGACCACGAGAATCTGGGCTCGATCTTTCGCAACGCCGCGGGAATGGGAGTGGACGCGGTGTTCTTCGGCAGTGGCTGCGCCGACCCGCTGTATCGGAGGGCGGTGCGGGTGTCGATGGGACACGCGCTGCTGGTGCCGTTCGCGCGCCTTCCGGAATGGCCGAAGTCGCTGTACAGGCTGCGGGACAATGGGTTCCGATTACTGGCGATGACTCCGGCCGGGGACTCTCGGGCGTTGGCCGATGCGTTACCGCCGTTGCAGGGGGAGAAGGTGGCGCTGATGGTGGGTGCGGAGGGCCCGGGATTGACCGATGTTGCACTGCGTGCCAGCGATTTTCGAGTGCGCATTCCGATGGCCAACGGCACCGACTCGCTGAACGTGGCCACCGCCGCCGCGTTGGCGTTCTATGAGCGCGCTAGGCTCGCGCCATGACCGGCGATCCCCAGCCCGCGCGAAGAGCGAAAGGCCCGTCGGACTCAGACACCCCGTGGGCCGAGGGCATCGTCTCGGCGATGTGTGTGGCCGTGGTGGTCGCGGTGGGTGTGGTGGTACTGAGTCTCGGCCTGGCGCATGTACATCCGCTGTGGGCGGTTCTGCTCAATATTGTTGCTGTGGGGGGTCTTTCGCCAACGTTATGGGGTTGGCGGGAGCGCCCGGTGTTGCGATGGTTCGTGCTGGGGATCGCGATCGGGATCGCCGGCGGATGGGTGGCCGCCGTGGTGACCGCCCTGATCACCTAGGGCGCGGCCCCACTTAGTTCTGGCCGCTGGAGCGAACGCCAAGCAGCACGTCTTCCCACGTGGGTACCGTCGGCTTGCTCCGGCGTGAGCGCCGCGGTGCCGGCGCCGGCTGCGCGTTGGTGTGCTCCTCGGTCACCGCGGGTTCCGGTTCGCGGACCGGCTCGGGCTGCGGTGCGGAACGCTCGTTGAACAACTCCGGCTCGGGCTCGGGGAGGAGGGGAGCTACCGGCGCGACGGGGCGCAGGCTTCGGGAGAACGTCGGGTCGATGAGCTCGCGTGCGGAATCGTCGAGCGCGGTCACCGTGCCGCCATGGGCCCCGGGAGTGAACCGGAAGTGTGCCTTATTGTCCGACCGGCCGGCGCGCCACAACAGCTGCACGGTCCACCGGCCGTCCTCGACCTTCCAGGCGTCCCATTCAATGCCATCGGGGTCGAGTCCCCGCGCGAACATCGCACCGGCGACGGTATCGGCGAGCGTGTTGACCGTGGGGCCATCGCTGCGAACAGGATGTGCCGCGGTGGCCATCTCGGCTGCGCGCTGTCGTTCCAGCAATACGGGATGAGCGAACCGCTCGATTCGCGAGACATCGACTCCGGCGGAGGTGGCTACTTGCTGGACGGTGGCACCGGCCCGGATGCGAGCCTGAATTTCCCGGGGTCGCAACGAGCTCTCCATTTCGATCTCGATCTGTCCCAGACGGGACAGATCGCGCCGGGCAGCTGCGCGGAGTCTGTCGTCGGCGTCGATGACGAACTTGTCGGCGCCATTGGCGTCCTGGCAGACCACTCGCTTGCCGTCGGCTGACAGACCGATGACTTTCAGTTCGCGCACGATGTCCTCCTCGCCCTGGACTGGATGCTCCAGTTCTCCGGACCTTAGTGCAGGTAGAGGGCCATTCTGTGGTGACACGCGGGGGTGGGGGCTACTTGCTTTTCAGGACGGTTCGCGCTATGTGACGCGTGTGGCAGATGTTGTTTGCCGCCGGGCGCGCGGCCTGGTGCTGATAACGCGAATCGAGTGCGAGCCTGGCGCGGGTTCTTGGCGTGATTTCCGCGGGAGGCTCGCACTCGATAGCGCGCTAGATCGGAATCGCGTGCCCTACGGGCAGGTGACCTCGATTTCGAATGGCTTGTTGGTGGGCTGCATGGGGTTGGCCATGTCCACCGCGATGGCGGTGCCTTCGATGTGGTACTTCTTGCCGTCCTTGGTGGCCTTCGCGCTCGCTCCGGGGGTGCCTTCGGAGAATGCCAGCGACTGCCCGCCGAGGCTGCCCAGGCCCGCGGACTTCACCGTCGGTGAATCGCCGTCCGTCACCACGGCGCCAAAGCCCTGTGCGCCGCTGCCGATGACGATGTTGACGTTGCCGTTCGAGGCCTGGCAGACGACAGCACCTTCGATCTTCTGCTCCTTGCCGTCGATGACGACCTTCGCGCTGCTGTTGGTGGCAACTGCGCCGGCGCCATTGCTGACAGTGGTGCCCTTGGTCTCGGATTTGTCCTTATCGCTCGAACAGCCGACCAGACCTGCGGCGATAATCGCCGCGCCGCCAATGGCGACCACAAGCCCACGCTTCATAGCGTTCTCCTTATATGTGATGAGGGGTGGAGTCGAACAGGACAAAGTATGTGTCGGTAACGGGGCGGGGTACGCGAAACGCCGGTATACCTACGTACCCAGATTTGAGATATCGATTCCGGTCGACATCAGAATCACCACCACCACGGTCAGGGTGGTCAGTGCGATGGGCTTGCCGCCGTGGTGCCAGTGCCCCCGGGCCAGCGCGTGGTGGCGCACTGTGCTGATCGCGACGATGCCGAGCACAACCCCGGTGGCGATCAACGACGCCCCCGCGGTCTGTTTGTGGATGAGTGCGTGAGTGATGAAGACCGCAGCGGTTCCCGCGGCGGCCAACCCGGTGCGAAGCCAGGCCAGGGCTGTGCGTTCGGCGGCGCGAGTCTCGTGAGCCGCCCTCATCGGTAGAAGACCGCGATCGATGCCAGGATCGCGACTAGTCCGATGCTGACGGCGAGTAGGGGTACCAGCAGGGTGCCCTTGAGTGGTTGGTCGCGGTCCATCCGGTCCTTCACGTCGCGCCAATGCACATATGCGCCAATCGACACCACTACGGCAAGGGCCAGGCAGGACGCTGCCAGTACATGCCGGACTCCGGCATGGTGAAACGGTTGGACGAGCGTCTGGACCGCGACACCGCCGGCGAGCAATCCGAGCGCGGTGCGGATCCAGGAGAGGAACGTGCGTTCGTTGGCCAGGGTGAAGCGGTAGTCGATCTCGGGATCTTCGGGTGGTTCCGTCACCCGGCCCAACTTACCGAGCACCGCACCGGCACCGGAGTCAGTTGATTTCTCAATGTCTATCAATATCTATCAATACATAAACGATCGTTCTGAAATTGATAGGTACTATGGGTGTATGAAGGTTCTAGCTTTAGGTGGGGCGGGCGCCATGGGCGCTGTTGCTGCCCGCACCGCTCGTGAAATGTCGGGTGTCGAGGAGATCGTCATCGCCGATCGTGATCTCGGTGCTGCCGAGGGATTGGCGCGACAGTTGGGGGTGGGCCGCATACCGGTCCGAGCCGTCGAGATCGATGTCACCGACGAGGCGGCGCTACGTGCAGTCCTGGAACCGATGGATCTCGTTCTGAACACCGTTGGTCCGTACTTCCGTTTCGGATTGACGGTGCTGCGTGCGGCGATCGAGACGCGAACGCACTATCTCGACATCTGCGACGACTGGGAGCCGACGTTGCAGATGCTGGACCTCGATGGGTTGGCACGCGAACATGGGGTCTGTGCGGTGATCGGTATGGGCGCGAGTCCAGGGATCAGTAACCTGCTTGCCGCCATCGCCGCAACGGGATTCGATTCGATCCACGATATCTACACGGCATGGCCAGTGGATGTCGGCGCCGACGGCGATGACACCGAAGGCAAGGCCCAGTTGTTGAGCTCAGGTGGCCGGCCCACCGCCGCGGCGGTGCATTGGATGGAGCAGGCCAGCGGCACGATCACCGCGGTGGGTGCCGGGCAACTCATCGAGCAGCGTCCGTTGAGTCCGGTCGTGTTGAACCTGCCGGCGGGGCACCGGGGCACCGCCTACTCGATTGGGCATCCGGAACCGATCACGTTGCAACGCAGTCTGAAACCGATCGGCACCGCACTGAACCTCATGGTCATCACACCGTGGACAGTCGCGTATCTCGACGCGCTGCGTCGGGATATCGACGCCGGATTGCTCACCCTGGAACAGGCCGCGGTTGCGTTCGCGGTGCCCGGATGGCGTCGCGCGGTGCGCTCCGCCTGGGCAGCGCTTCGCCTGCGGGGCCCCGGCACGCTTCCGCCGTTCTTCGCGGCGGTCACGGGCGAGTGGCAAGGGGATCGGCAGACTGCGGTCGCACGCCTGAACATGGCTGGTCCGCAAGCACAGCCGATCAGAAGTGCGTTGCGTGATATGGCTCGCATCACCGGCGTGCCGCTGGCCCTGGGCATGGCGCAGGTGATCGACGGCACGGCGCGCCGCGCGGGAGTTCACCCGCCCGAGGCGGTCATCGAGCCGCAGCGGTTCTTCGCCGAGCTCGGGGTGGCACTCGGGTGTGACAGCGGGGTTTCGCCGTACCTGGTCGAGCGGGCGTCGCTGCCTTGATTCGATCGGGACTCCACCGAACGTAAGATGGTCGAACACAATGTGGCGGCGGCTTCGTGAGGTGAACGTTTGGACATCGAACACGTCCTGAACTCTGCTGTCTCCACCCGCAGTGTGGTCGAGAGCATGATCCGCGAGGACGCGACCATTGCTGCCGGTGAGCTCTACGACGTCGCCAACATTCTCGGCATGAGTGATCAACAGGTCCGCCTATGTGTCAAACGTCTTGTCGCCGAGGGTCGTTTCACGCAGGAGGGACGGGGCCGCAAGGCAGTTCTGCATGCCACGGGGGCGTCAAGGAGCGCCCTCGAGCCGGACTTGGATTTCGTGCGCTATATGTACGAGCAGGATCGCGGCCTTGCTCCGTGGGATGGCCGGTGGCATCTTGTCGCATTCGCGGTACCCGAATCGTCCCGCCCGGCGCGCGATGCCATGCGCGACAGCATCCTTCGGTTGGGTGGCGCACCGATCCAGGGTGGCCTGTATGTGTGCGCCAATGGCTGGGAGGCCCGTATCGGGGCGACGGCTGAACAGCTCGGCGTGGCCGATCACGTCACGATGTTCACCACGACCGATCTTGTGCTTGGTGGTCAGTCCGGGGCCCGAGAGCTGGCTGAGCGGCTATGGCCGATCAACGCGATCGCAGATCGGCACCACAGGCTCCTGGCGGTGGCGGAAGCGATTCTTCCCGCGCTGCGCACCGCGTCACAGACCGAAGTTCTCACTCTGGCCGTTGCGCTGGCGGCGGAGTTCACCCAGGCGGTCGAACCCGACCCGCTGTTGCCGCCGCAGCTGCTCCCGCAGCCCTGGGTGGGCACGGCCGCCCGTGCATCGGTCGCCGCGTGCTGGGGCGAGCTTGCGAAATACGAAGCCGAACAACCAATTCAATTGTTCGGCTGGTATGGCGAAGCTATTCGACAGGTCATCTGAGCCGTTCGGTGCGCATCATCCGTGCGATCGCCGCGCAGCCCAGCACGGCGCCAAGAACCGTCAGTGCACACCAGAACCAGCCCCATGATGGTGGCAATGGAGAGAGTATGAATGCCGCCAACGCGTACACGCCGATGGCCAGGCGAAGGCGCAGCACGGTGTTGAGGTTGGCAAGGGTCACTGTGACAGTGATTCGGCGCAAGACGAACAGTTTGACGGCGAACATTCCGAGCAGAAATGTCAGGCCGAGCAGCTGGACCCACGGTGGCGGAGCGCCCTTTCATGGTGACGAAAAGGGCAGTGTCGCCACCGCCAGTATTACGGCCCCCCCGGCTTCGTAGAACGCCAGCCGCCGCGTGGTGTGCCGCTTGCGCCTCACGATCAGCGCACCGCTTGTCCCGCAACGTAGTTCCGCAGGTTATCCAAATAGCCGGGGGCGTAGAGCGAACGCGGAGAGAACACCGCGACCATCGTCGAGCGCCAATTCTCGTCGTTGTCCAGATCGGCCTTGACGATGTTGTGCGATGCCTTCGGGTACCGCTGCACCGTCAGCTGGTGCGGCGGCAGTGCCCGCCGGTAGACCTGCTCGGTCTCGTCGACATCGACGTTGAGATCCTCGTCGCCGAGGGCCAGGAGAACCGGCACCTTGACCTGCGGCAGGGTGTCGGTCACATCGGCCCGATAGTTCTTGCGCACAAAGTTCCATCGATCAGCCGACATGGGATCCGAATCCTGTTGTACTGCAAGGTACTGCTCGTAGGTGGCATTGTCGCGCAGTGGTTGTAGTGACTTTTCTCGGCGACTTAGCGCGGCGTCGATTTCGGACCTGGAGGCTCCGCGGTGCCGCAGGTTGGCAAGCAGGTTGTACTTGCCCTGCCGTAGCCAATTCACAGCCGCGCCAACGAGAATCACGAATTGTAGATCCGGCCGACGCGCGGCGACCTCGGGTACCACCCACCCGCCTTGGCTGATGCCCCACATCCCGATCCGTCGCGGGTCAATGTCGGTGCGCTGGCGGGCCCAGTCGATCGCTGCTTCCGCTTCGGCGGCCCGGTCGTGCATGCTTTGATACAGCCAGTTACCCTGTCCCCCATTGACTCCCGGCTTGTTCCAAGACAGCGAGGCGTACCCTGCCTTGGCGAACGACTCCCACATCGGCTCGTAGAAGCCGTCCCGTGTCGCATTCGCCGCACCGTCACCGTGCACGAATACCACTAAGCCGAATGGTCCATCGCCATGATGGGGCAACGCGAGTGTTGCTTCAAGCGGCCCGATGGAGCCGGGAATGGTCAACCGCTGCGTCCTTATCGCGAAGTCATGCGCGTACATCACCCAGCCGCCGGCACCCAAGACCAGTGCGACAACGCCGCCCAGGGCAATGAGAAGCCGCGTGTTCCGGCGATTCGAACGATGAAAGGAGGCGCCAAAACTATCAAACATCATACGATCGTATACGCTGCAATAGCCCTAAGAGGGCTTGATCAGGGTTATGTGTGCGCTCGGTGGTGAGCCGTGCCAGGCGCGTACAGGCATGTGTGAATGCCGCGGGTTCGGAGTCCCCGGACGGTCGCAAACCTCGTGGTGCGTGATGCCCGGGAGGTCGAAAGCCCGCGGCGGAACCCCTCACAGGAAACTCACAGTGGCGACCCAGTCGCGTCGGAGCCGGAGACACCATTGTCACTGATGTGACCAGTGTGATGCAGCCGATCGACACCGCGACGGCACCGACCTCCGTACTCGCGACGACCCTCGACATCGTGATTCCCGTGTACAACGAGGAAAACGACCTGGAACCGTGCGTGCGTCGTTTGCATGCGTTCCTGGCTGGCGAGGTGCCGTACACGGCGCACATCACCATCGCCGACAACGCCAGTACCGATCGCACCCTGCAGATCGCGCATCGGCTTGCCGATGAGCTTGACGGCGTTGACGTGCTGCACCTGGAGGAGAAGGGCCGGGGACGTGCGCTGGCCGCGGCGTGGTTGTCCTCGGACTCCGAGGTTGTCGCCTACTGCGATGTAGACCTGTCCACCGACCTCAACGCGCTGATGCCGCTTGTCGCACCCCTGATCTCGGGCCACTCAGATGTCGCCTACGGATCGCGGCTCAACCGCAACTCACGCGTGGTCCGCGGCCCCAAACGCGAGTTCATCTCACGTACCTACAATCTGATCTTGCACGCTTCGCTGCAGGTGAGATTCTCCGATGCCCAGTGCGGCTTCAAGGCAATCCGCACCGACGTTGCGCGCCAACTACTTCCGCTTGTCGAGGACAAAGAATGGTTTTTCGACACCGAGCTGCTGGTACTGGCCGAGCGCGTCGGTCTGCGCATTCACGAGGTACCAGTCGACTGGGTGGATGACCCAGACAGCCGGGTCGACATCGTCGACACCGTGCGCAAGGACCTGCTCGGAATCTGGCGGTTGGGACGGGCACTGATGCTCGGCACCCTGCCGCTGGACGAGCTTCGTCACAGCCTTGGCCGTGAACCACTCGTCGAGGGTGTGCCTCCCGGAATGGTCGGCCAGCTGGTGCGATTCGGGATCATTGGTGTGGCAAGCACATTGGCCTACGCGCTACTGTTCCTGGTCTTGCACGGGGCGGTGGGGGATCAGGCTGCCAACTTCCTGGCGCTGCTCATCACTGCGGTGCTCAACACCGCGGCCAACAGATTCTTCACCTTCGGAGTGCGGGGTCGGCGCAACGTTGCCAAGCATCAGTTCCAGGGGCTTGTCATCTTCGGCATCGGGTTGGCCTTGACCAGTGGCTCGCTCGTCGCGATGCACCACCTGGTTCCGGACGCCTCTAAGCATCTGCTGCTGATCGTGCTGACCGTGGCCAACCTGGTCGCGACCCTGGTCCGGTTCGTCGGATTGCGTTGGGTGTTCAGAAGCGCGAACGATCGATGATCCGGGAGCGGATCAGCGTTGGTCTTCTGCTGATCGGCACCGCGGCCGCGTACCTGGTCAACCTCGGGTCCAACGGCTGGGCCAACTCGTTTTATTCGGCTGCGGTGCAAGCGGGTTCGGTGTCCTGGAAGGCCGCGTTCTTCGGATCCTCCGACGCCGCCAACTCGATCACCGTTGATAAGCCCCCCGCCTCGCTATGGCTCATGGAACTTTCGGTGCGCATCTTCGGTCTCAGTAGTTGGAGCATTCTGGTGCCCCAGGTGCTTCTGGGTGCGGCGTCGGTCGGCCTGCTGTACCTGACCATCCGCCGGTACTTCGGCCACCGGGCCGGTCTGCTGGCTGGGCTGGTACTCGCGGTGACGCCGGTGGCGGTGCTGATGTTCCGGTTCAACAATCCGGACGCGCTGCTGGTCTTCCTGATGATCGCCGCGGTGTGGGCCATGTTGCGCGCCATCGAGGATGGCCGCACCCGCTGGCTGCTTCTGGTCGGGGCGCTGGTCGGATTCGGTTTCCTGACCAAGCAGCTGCAGGTTCTGCTCGTCATCCCGCCCATCGCACTGACTTATCTGGTCGCCGGACCCGTGGTCGCCGGGAAGCGCCTCGCGCAGCTCACCGGATCGGCTGCCGCGGCAGTAGTTTCAGCGGGATGGTGGATCGTCATGGTCGAGCTGTGGCCGCCCGGCTCGCGCCCGTGGATCGGCGGATCGCCCGATAACTCGATCCTCGAGCTGACCCTCGGCTACAACGGGCTGGGCCGCATCAACGGTAATGAGAAGGGCAGTGCCTCGGGCCCGCGCGATGAGATGTATGGCTTCGGCGGCCACTTCGGCAGCGAACCCGGGATCGGCAGGTTGTTCCAACCGGCCCTGGGTGGGCAGATTGCCTGGCTGCTCCCGACGGCACTGGTCCTGGCGGTGTTGGGATTGGCCCTGCTACGCAAGGAATCCCGGACGGACACGCGTCGGGCGGTGCTGCTTGTCTTCGGATTGTGGATGCTCACCACGGGCGCCGTGTTCAGTTACATGCAGGGCATATTTCACCCTTACTACTCGGTGGCGCTGGCACCCGCTGTCGCCGCACTCGTGGGCGCGGGAGCATCCCTGGCCTGGCGGAAGCGCGAAAGATCATGGGTAAGAGCTTCTCTGGCCGCGACTCTGGCTCTTACCGCAGTGCTGGCCTGGATCCTGCTGGGCCGGTCACCGGAGTTCCAGCCGTGGCTGCGCTGGGCGGTTCTGGCCCTAGGGGTACTCGCACTTCTCGGCATCGTCCTGAACAGATATCCCAGGGCTGTCGTCGCCTTGGCGCTCGTGGTGGCGCTCGCCGGTCCGATCGCCTACTCGATCCAGACCATCGCGACGCCGCACAGCGGAGCACTCCCGTCGGCTGGGCCCGAGGTCAAGGGAGGCGGTTTCCCGGACTTCCCGGATATGCCCGAGCGAGAGCATCGTCCCGAATTTGAGCGCGGTTCTCCGCGCGGTGGCGGTCTGCTGGATGGAAGCGATCCGGGCCCCAACATTGTTGCCGCGCTGGAAGGCAACGCCGACCGCTACACCTGGGTGGCAGCGGCGGTGGGCTCCAACCAGGCCTCGGGATACCAGCTGTCCACCGGTCGGCCCGTCATGCCCATCGGTGGATTCAACGGGACCGATCCGTCACCGACGCTCGCGCAGTTCCAGCAGTACGTGGCCGATGGGCAGATCCATTACTTCGTAGATGGGGAGCGCGCCAACCACGGCGGCGAGGGATTTGGCGCCCCCGGCAGTGAGACCTCGAAGTCCATCCGTGAGTGGGTGCAGAACACCTTCGCCAAACAGACGATCGACGACGTCGATGTTTACGACCTCACGGAGGCAACGCGGTAGTGCTCCCTCTGGGGGCACGAAGGTGTGAGTCAGAGGCGCTCGACGACCCAATCGATGCACTGCGTCAGCTGGGAGATGTCCTCGGGATCGATGGCCGCGAACATCGCCACTCGCAGCTGGTTGCGGCCCAGCTTGCGGTATGGCTCGGTGTCCACAACGCCGTTGGCACGCAACACCTTCGCCACGGCGGCCGCGTCCACATCGTCGTTGAAGTCGATGGTGCCCACCACCTGCGAACGCTGCGCCGGGACCGCCACGAAGGGTGTGGTGTACGCCGTCGTCTCGGCCCAGGAGTACAGCCGCGACGCCGAATCGGAGGTCCGTTTGGTGGCCCAATCCAGGCCGCCATTGCCCAGCAGCCAGTCGATCTGATCGGCCAGCAGCAGCAGCGTTCCGATGGCGGGGGTGTTATAGGTCTGGTTCTTGAGGCTGTTCTCCACCGCGATGGGCAGGGACAGGATGTCCGGCACCCAGCGTCCGCTGCCGCCGATCTCCGCCACGCGCTCCAGCGCGGCCGGGCTCATGACCGCGAGCCACAGCCCGCCGTCGCCCGCGAAATTCTTCTGCGGCGCGAAGTAGTAGGCGTCTGCCTCGGTGACATCCACCGGCAGGCCACCGGCACCGGAGGTGGCGTCGATGAGCACCAGCGCGTTCTCGGAGCCGGCCGGACGCTGCACCGGAACCATGACGCCTGTCGACGTCTCGTTATGGGCCCAGGCGATCACATCGGCCGATGGATCCGAGACGGGCGCGGGCGCGCCACCGGGATCGGCGGTCACCTTGATGGGATCCCCGACGAATGGGTTCTTGGCCACGCAGGAGGCGAACTTCGAGCTGAACTCGCCGAAGGTCAAGTGCAGCGACTTCTCGCGGATCAGGCCGAAGGCGGCAGCATCCCAGAACAAGGTGGAGCCGCCGTTGCCGAGGATGACCTCGTAACCGTCGGGTGCGGAGAAGAGCTCCTTGAGCCCCTCGCGGACGCGACCGACCAGGTTCTTGACCGGCGCTTGCCGATGCGAAGTACCGAAGAGGGAGGCTCCGGCGGTCACGAGCGATTGCAGCTGTTCGGGGCGCACTTTGGAGGGGCCGCAGCCGAAACGTCCGTCGGCGGGCAGGAGGTCAGCGGGGATGGTCAATTCAGCCACGACTACCAGCCTAAACGGTGCCCCATTGAGACCTGCCTCACACAAAACAATACGTGCAGAGAACGTCACATGGGACGTTTCGTCCCAAACCTAGATAGGGGCTTCTCGCCCTGTTTACACTCGCCCAGAGCTTGTAGACTTTCAAGTAGCCCCAGAACGTAAAAGTTTGCAGGTCCGTTACTGCGTCTTTGGACGAATCAAAGGAGATAAGCCATGTCGCTCCGCGAGAAGCTCCGCGCGAAGAAAGAAGTACGCGCCGACGCGAGCTACGTGCAGGTGCTCGAGACCCTGTCGCACGGCTCCACGCACCGGAACTTCGATCCCTTCATCGACATCGACTGGGATAACCCGGAGTATGCCGTCGTCCCCAATGATCCACGCTGGGTGCTCCCGCACCGGACCGATCCGTTCGGCCGGCACCCCTGGTACCAGGCGCAGCCGCTGGAGAAGCAAATCGAGATCGGCATGTGGCGGCAGGCCAACGTCGCCAAGGTGGGTCTGCACTTCGAGAGCATCCTGATCCGCGGTCTCATCCAGTACGCGTTCAGCGTGCCCAACGGTTCACCGGAGTTCCGGTACCTCAACCACGAGTCCATCGAAGAGTGCAACCACACCCTGATGTTCCAGGAGATGGTCAACCGCCTCGGTGTCGACGTGCCCGGTATGCCGCGCCTGCTGCGCTGGGTGTCCCCGTTCGTTCCGCTGGCCTCCACGCCGTTCCCCGAGATGTTTTTCGTGGGTGTGCTCGCCGGTGAGGAGCCCATCGACCACACGCAGAAGAACGTGCTGCGCGAGGGCGACAACCTGCACCCCATCATGAAGCGCGTCATGGAGATCCACGTGGCCGAGGAGGCCCGGCACATCTCCTTCGCGCATGAGTACCTGCGCAAGCGCGTCCCGGCCATGCACTGGTTCAACCGGTTTGTGTTGTCGATTGCCACCCCGATCACCATGCGGGTGCTGATGGGCGCCATCATGACGCCGCCGCGCAGTTTCGCCAAGAGATTCGACATCCCGCAAGAGGTGATGAAGGAGATCTTCTGGAAGAGCCCGGCCTCTCGGCAGACGATGAGCGAGGTCTTCTCCGACGTGCGGATGCTGGCCAGGGAAACCGGGATGATGAACCCGGTGTCCAAGCTGGTGTGGCGGGCGCTGCACATCGATGGGCGTGCCGCCCGTTACCGCAGCGAGCCGCAGCGCGGTCCGTTGGTGAATTACTCGGCTCCGGGAGCCGCAGTGCCTGATTCGCACAGCGCTGTTCCCGCCTGATGCCACACGTCGTTACCCAGGCGTGCTGTAACGAGGGTTCGTGCGTTTACGCATGCCCGGTGAACTGCATCCACCCCACGCCTGACGAGCCGGATTTCCTCAAGGCGGAGATGTTGCACATCGACGCCTCCGCATGCGTCGACTGTGGTGCTTGTGTCGCCGCCTGCCCCGTGGACGCCATCAAGCCGGATTCGGTTCTCAAGGAAGAGCAGCTGCCCTTCCTGCGGATCAACTCCGAGTTCTATCCGCGCGAAATCCCACGTGCCAGCTTGGCTCCGGTCATTCAGGCGCCGCCGGTCCGCACGTCCGGCCGTGCACTGAAGGTGGCCATCATCGGCTCCGGTCCGGCGGCCATGTACGCCGCCGACGAGCTGCTGACCCAGCCGCACGTGAAGGTCAATATGTTCGAAAGGCTGCCCGCTCCCTACGGTTTGGTGCGTGCCGGGGTGGCCCCCGATCACCAGCAGACCAAGCGGGTGACGAAGCTTTTCGACACGATGGCCGCGCAGCCCAACTTCGAGTTCTTCCTGAATGTCGAGGTGGGTAAGGACATCACCCACGCGGAACTGTTGGCGCATCACCATGCGGTGATCTACTCCGTCGGTGCGTCCTCGGATCGCCGCCTGGACATCCCGGGGATTGAGTTACCCGGCAACGCCACCGCCACCCAGGTGGTCGCGTGGATCAACGCGCACCCCGATTACACCGATTTCCGGGTGAACCTCGATCATCAGCGAGCGGTGGTCATCGGCAACGGAAACGTGGCCCTGGACGTGGCTCGGGTGCTCACCGGAGACACTGATCGCCTTGCGCGCACGGATATTTCGGATACCGCCTTGACCGCGTTGCGCAGTAGCACGCTGCGCGAGGTAGTCATCGTCGGGCGCCGCGGTCCCGAGCATTCGGCGTTCACCCTGCCCGAGCTGCTCGGTCTCGTCGGTCTCCCCGATATGACGGTGGTCATCGACCAGGAAACAGCGGACCTCGTCGACGAGGCACTGCAGACACATCTGGAGCCGTTGACGCGGCAGAAGCTGGAAGTGCTCAGCACCTGCCCGCGTGAGGCACGGGAGCCGGGCGGTAAGACCATCCGCTTCGCCTACAACCGCACCCCCATCAAGGTGCTCGGGGACGGCCGCGTGGAAGGCATCGAGTTCCAGCACGGTGATGCCACCGACACCATCCAAGCGGGCCTGGTGCTCACCTCGATCGGCTACCGCGGTGTCCCGATGCCCGACGTGCCGTTCGACAACCAGCGTGCGATCATCCCGAATGAACAAGGGCGGGTGACGGATCCGGACACCGGGAAGGCGCATCCCGGCACCTATGTGGCGGGATGGATCAAGCGCGGTCCGACCGGCTTCATCGGGACCAACAAGTCGTGCTCGCAGCAGACCATCACCTCGCTGGTCGAGGACTATAACCACGGACTGCTGGCCGATCCCGTGCAACGGCTGTCGGGCCTATCCAAGCTGATCCAGCGGCGCCAGCCGACGATCGTCGGCCACGATGGGTGGCTGGCCATCGACCGCGCGGAGATTGCGCGCGGTAAGGGTGAAGGCCGTCCGCGTGACAAGTTTGTCTCGGTGTCCGAGATGCTCCGCGTCGCCGCGAGTGCCCCGCAGCCACCGTTGTGGCGCAAGGCAATTCGCGGGTCCGCGTTGGAAGACTTGCTGCGCTAGCGGTTGTTGGGCTTTAGTCGACGCCGCCCGCGGCGTACTTCTTGAGGTCTTCGGGGTTGACGATCTTGACCGGTTGACCCAACGACCACAGGTGCCCGAACGGATCCTTGATGACGCCGAAGCGGTCACCCCAGAACTGGTCTTCGAGCGGCATCTCGATGCTCGCTCCGGCGTCGACAGCGCGACTGAACCAGTCATCGACATTGGGCACCGTGAGGTGAATCGTGACCGGGGTGCCGCCGAGCGCGGTGGGGGTGCTGGACTTGCCGTCGTTGTACTCGGGGAAGTCGTCGTTCATCATGATCGTCGTGCCGTTGATCTTGACGGCGGCGTGCATCACCTTGCCGTCGGGAGTCTCCAGCAGGCCGAGTTCTTCGGCGCCAAAAGCCTTCTTATAGAACTCGATCGCTGCGCGTGAGTCCTCGACGATGATGTATGGGGAAACAGAGGGCACTACGGGAGGTACTTCGGAGGTCATGTGACCCACCCAACCACCTCACGCGTGGTGACGCCAGGACTTCGGGTTAAGCACCCACCCGAGAGCGCAGAAGCCCGTATCCTTCGACCGATTCAATGGAGCGTGGCCCCGGCCCGACATAGAGTGCCGCCGGACGTACCAGCTTGTCGAGGCGCTTCTGCTCCATGATGTGCGCGCTCCAGCCCGCGGTGCGGGCGCAGGTGAACATCGCCGGCATCATGCGGGTGGGTACCTGCGCGAAGTCGAGAATGACCGCTGCCCAGAACTCCACATTGGTTTCGATAACGCGATCGGGACGGCGTTCCCGCAGCTCGGTGAGTGCGGCCTGCTCGACGGCGGCCGCCACCTCGTAGCGCGCGGCGCCGAGACGCTTGGCAGTGGCGCGCAGCACACGCGCACGCGGATCCTCGGCGCGGTACACCCGGTGGCCGAAGCCCATGAGCTTTTCGCGGCGATCCAGAATGCCCTTGATGACGCCGCGGGCGTCACCGGTCTTTTCGGCCTGCTCGATCATCGGCAGCACGCGGGCAGGTGCGCCACCGTGCAGCGGGCCACTCATCGCGCCCACCGCACCCGAGAGTGCGGCAGCCACGTCCGCACCGGTGGAGGCGATGACCCGGGCGGTGAACGTCGAGGCGTTCATGCCGTGTTCGGCGGCCGACACCCAGTAGGCGTCGATGGCCTCGACGTGCTTGGGATCTGGCTCACCCTGCCAGCGAGTCATGAAACGTGATGTGACGGTCGAACATTCGTCGATGGTCTTTTGAGGTACGGCGGGCAAGGCCGTACCCCGCGCCGACTGGGCGACGTACGAGAGCGCCATCACCGAGGCGCGGGCCAGCTGATGGCGAGCGACGGAGTCCTCGGTGTCCAAGAGCGGTTCGAAGCCCCAGATGGGTGCGAGCATCGCGAGTCCGGCCTGTACATCGACGCGGACGTCCCCGGTATGTACCGGAACGGGAAAGGGCTCAGCCGGGGGGAGTCCCTGGCCGAACTTGCCGTCGACCAACAGCGCCCATACATCACCGAAGGTCACCCGTTGGGCGACCAGATCATCGATGTCGACACCGCGGTAACGCAGGGCGCCGCCGTCCTTGTCGGGCTCGGCGATCTCGGTGGCGAAGGCGGTCACGCCCTCCAGTCCAGGTGCGAAATCCGCTGGTAGCGGCGCTGCAACCGTCATGATTCTCGACTCCCTACCTGTGGGTAACAACTCGGTAAAGGCGATTCTTGCACCCGCAATTAAGGGCAATTCTTAGTTCGTTCGATCTCTCTTAAGCGCCCGCCTGTAGCGTGCTTTTCGTGACCGAATGGCTGCGCTCGGACTACCGTCCCGGAGAGAAGGACGGCAGTGGAGATCTGGATGTTGACTGGCTCGCCGATGGCTGGCTTCCCTTGCTACACAAATGGTTTGACCTCGCGGTGTCCTCGGGCATCCCCGAACCGAACGCGATGGTGCTCGCCACCGTCGACGGCGGTCGGCCCGCCACGCGCACGGTGTTGTGCAAGGGGTTCGACTCCGCGGGTGTGACCTTCTTCTCAAACTACGATTCCGCCAAGGGGCGCCAGCTCGATCACGCGCCGTATGCCAGTGTCACCTTCCCCTGGTACGCGCTGGGGCGACAGGTACATGTGCGCGGTCGGGTGGCCAAGGTCGATCCTGCGCAGACCGCAAACTACTGGACCAATCGGCCACGTGGCTCGCAGCTGGGGGCGTGGGCGTCCCAGCAGTCCGCGCCCATCGCGTCGCGAGAGGCGCTGTTGGCTCAACTCGAAGACGTCACTCGGAGGTTCGCCGATGTGGACGCGGTGCCGGTGCCCCCGCAGTGGGGCGGCTATGTGATTGCTCCCGAGACCGTCGAATTCTGGCAGGGGCGGGAGAACCGCGTGCACAACCGGATCATCGTCACCGATGGTCGGGTGCAGCGCTTGCAGCCGTGATGGATGAGCCGCTTGCGCGAAGACCGGCGGTTACGATGAGCCCTTCGCACGACGACCGGTGGCTAGATCGAGTGCGGCCAGATAGCCGAATACGAGGGCAGGCCCGATGGTGGCGCCCGGCCCCGCATAGGTGTGCCCCATCAGTGCGGAGCTCGCGTTTCCGGCGGCGTACAGCCCGGGTATGACGGAGCCGTCGGGGCGTAGTGCACGTGCGTTGACATCGGTGTCGATACCGCCCTTGGTGCCCAGATCGCCCGGCACCATGCGGGCCGCGTAAAACGGGGCTTGGGTCAGTTCTCCCAGGCTCGGATTGGGCTTGTTGGTGATGTCGCCGTAGTAGTGGTCGTACGCGGACTCGCCGCGATGGAAGTCCCCGTCGCGTCCGCTGCGTGCGAATTCGTTGAACCGGCCGATCGTGGATTTGAGTGCGTCCGCGGGTACGTCGATCGCTTGCGCTAGCTCGGTGATGCTGTCCGCCTTGATGATTGCGCCGCTGCTCAGCCAGGATTTGGGGAGCGGGGCGCGCCCGGTGACACCGGCGAAGGTGTACCGGTTCCGATACGTCTGGTCAAAGATCAGCCATGCGGGCAGGTTCTCGGCGGGGCCCGTTCCGGTGCCGAACTGGCCGCCGAACATCTGGTGGGTGGCTTCGACGTAGGGCAGCGATTCATTCATGAATCGATGCCCGCGGGAATTGACCAGGATGCTGCGGGGCAGCGATCGCTCGGCGAGCGCGAACCATGGCCCCCTGGGTAGCGGAATCGATGGCGCCCACCATGCGTCGTCCATGAGAGATACTGCGGCACCGGCTGTTTCGGCGGCGAGGATGCCGTCACCGGTGTTCGAGGTGGCGCCGATCGACCACTGCGCGCCGGCGGGTTCACGGTGGTGCTTCGCGCGCATCTGCGCGTTGTGGTCAAAGCCCCCGCACGCGATCATGACGCCGCATCGCGCGGTGATGGTGCCCTGATCGGTGACGATGCCGGTGACGCGACCGTCAGTGACGACGAGCTCGCGTAACGCCGTGCTCAGCCGCACCGGGATGCCCGCTTCCTTGATGCCGATGAAAAGCGATGCGACAAGCGCGCTTCCAACGCCGACGAGGTGTTGGCGCCGAAGCTTGGCGAGGGCGGTGCGGGCGCCAATGCGGAACATGTGCCAGGGGCCGCGCCAGTGCCGCAGCCCGGTGCTCAGCCACCGGTAGTCGGATTGTTTGACGACGACGTTCATGGGGGCCTTGGTATAGAACGGCGCCATGGTGTCGAGGTCAGATCCGAGCTGTCGTGCATCGAATGGTTTTGGTTCGCAAGATCTTCCGCCGGCGCGCCCACCCGGGGCCTCCGGAAAGTAGTCCGAGTAGCCGCGCACCCACTCCAGGCTGAGTGCGGAGTTGTCGGCGAGGAACTTCAGCGCCTCGGGGCCGCGATCGATGTAGGCGTTGATGCGATCCGTGGCGGCATACGGGCCGATGATGTGGTGAAGGTAGGTGCGCGCATCATCGAGCTCGTCGGCGGATGACTTTCCGGACGATTTCGCGAGGAAGTGGTTTCCGGGGATCCAGACGCCGCCGCCCGATCGCGCGGTCGAGCCGCCCCATTGCGGGGCCTTCTCGACGATCACAACGGATAAGCCGTGCAGCGTGGCGGTAATCGCCGTGGACATGCCGGCGGCGCCCGAACCCACCACTACGACGTCGAAGATCTCGCTCACCCTGGCCATCCTCTGCGAGTTGATATCAATTTGACAGTAACTGTCAAATTGCCACGGCATGGGGCGCTGTGTCAAGGTCAGACATATGACCGGCTCGCTGCGATCACGTCAGCGGATGAGAGTGCGCAGCGATATCTACAACGCGGCCATCGCTCTTTTCGCCGAGCGCGGGTTCCATACGGTGACCACCGAGGAGATCGCGGCCGCTGCGGGGGTTTCGGCGAGCACCTACTTCCGGCATGTGAACGCGAAGGAAGACCTGCTACTCGCCCCCTTGCTCATCAGTGGTGACGCGATCACCACGAGGTTTTCCCACAGGCCCGGGGGTGAGGCGGTTCCCGTCGCCTTGGCGGCGGCCATTTCCGAGCGCAGCGCCGAGGTCAACGACGACGAGCTGCACCGGTGGCGCACGGCCATCCTGACGGCCCCCGAGCTGATGGCCCGGGTATCCCTCATCTCGGTGCAGGACCGCGAGCAGCTGACCGCGATCGCGGCCGACCGGATGGGGCTCGATGCGGTGGCCGATCAGCGACCCGGGCTGATCGTGCACATGCTCCTGGCCGCCGCCGAGTTTGGCTTCCGACGATGGCTGGGACCGGATGCCCACCTGCCGCTGGACGCCTGCGTCGAGTCGGCGCTGATGGCGGTTCTCGATCTCCGCACGGAATGGTCGCGGCCCTGACACCCATGTGGATCACCCTGCTGGTGATGGCCATTGCCGTCAGCTTCGAACCCTTCCGTCTGGGTATGACGGTGCTGATGCTCAGTCGGCCACGCCCACAGCTGCAGCTGCTGGCATTCCTGTGTGGTGGGTTCGTGATGGGGATGGCGGTGGGGCTGGCGGTGCTGTTCGCCTTCCGGCACGTGTCCACCGGATCGGCGCAGTTCACGTTGCCGCGGGTACAGGTCGGCATCGGGGTGGCGGCGCTGCTGGTCGCCGCATTACTGGCCTCGCGTGTGCGGGGTCCCGCCTCCAACGCGCAGTTGGACAAGGTCACTGGGCGTATCCAGTCCATCGCGACCGGTGGCTCGCTGTGGGTGGCCGCGGTCGCGGGGTTGGGCATCGCGCTGCCCTCCGTCGACTTCCTGGCCGCGCTTGCCGTGATCGTGGCCTCGGGCTCTGCACCAGCAACGCAGGTCAGCGCGTTGCTGATGTTCAACGTCATCGCCTTCGCGCTGATCGAAGTGCCGTTGCTGGCTCATCTTGCCGCGCCGGAGCGGACGGCCGAGGCGATGGCAAGGCTGAACAGCTGGATACAGTCCAACCGGCGGCGCAACATCGCGCTGGTCTTGGCCTTGGTCGGATGCGTGTTGCTCGCGGTCGGGATTGCCGGCATCTGACGGCGTTCTACCGAACGAGGTCAGGCAACCCCGACGCGAGTGTCCGCGTCCAACCGGGTGAACTGGTCCTGGAGATACTGCTCGACACAGGCCGCGCGCCGGATCTTGCCGCTTGTCGTGGTGGGAAGTGACCCGGGCGGCACGAGAACGAGATCTCCGACATTCACGCCGTGCTCATTGGATATCGCCGAGGTGACCTCGCTCTTGATCTCCTCGAGCCAGTGCGTCGCCGCGTCGCCGGAATCGCCGCGCTTCTTGAGCTCGATGACGGTCACCAGCTTCTCGGTGCTGTCGAACGGGACCGATATCGCCGCGACTCGGCCACGCGTGATCTCTTGAACCGTGGCCTCGATGTCCTCGGGATAGTAGTTGCGTCCACGAATGATCAGCAGGTCCTTGATGCGGCCGACGATGAACAGCTCGCCCTCGGAGATGAACCCGAGGTCACCAGTCCTCAACCAGGGCCCGTCCGGGGTGCCCGGCGACGGGTCGAGCACCGTTGCCCCGAAGCAACGCTGCTCCTCGGGCGACTTGCGCCAATAGCCGTAGGCGACATTTTCGCCGTGCACCCAGATCTCGCCGACCACGTCCGGTGTGCACTCCCGGTGGGTGGCGCTGTCGATGATCCGCACGGTGGGGGAGTGCGGCACGTGGTATTTGACCAGTGCCGTGCCTGTCCCGGCCGGGCAACGCTGAACGCGGCCCGCGGACAGCTCTTCGACGTCGAAGTGGGTCGCGGGTGCTGTCTCGCTCCATGTCCCCGAGGCCACGAAGACCGTTGCCTCCGCCAGCCCATAGGAGGGACGCATCATGCTGTCCTGGAAATTGAAGTGCGCGAACCGATCCACGAAGCGTCGCAGGGTGGCCTGCTCGACGCGTTCGGCGCCGCTGATGATGCCGAGCACCCCACCGAGGTCGAGCCCGGCCAGGTCGCTGTCGGTGGTCTTGCGGGCCGCCAGATCAAAGGCGAAGTTGGGCGCCGAGGAGAACGGATGGGGATTCTCGGCGAGCGCTCGCATCCACCGGGCGGGGTTTTCCAAGAAGGCCATCGGACTGGTCAACTGGGCGTGAAAGCCGCCCAGGATGGGCGCACAGACGCCCAGCACCAAGCCCATGTCGTGGTAGAAGGGCAACCACGACACGATCGTGACATCAGACGGGATTTTGACCCCGGCGTCCGCGAAAAGGCTGCGCATCAATTGCTCGAAGTTCACCTGGAGATTGCGATGCGAAAGCTCGACCCCGGTCGGCGTTCGGGTCGAACCCGAGCTGTACTGCAAGTACGCGATGTCCGGCATGTCGGTCGGCACGACGCTCGGCCCGCCGTCGATATCGAGCCGCAACGCGTCGATTTCGATGATCTTGGGGGCGATCTCGAGGCGGGACTGATCGACGTAATCGCCGACGTCGCCGGCGACCGCCGAGGTCGTGAGCACCACCGAGGGCGACGTGTCGTCGAAGACGGCACTCACTCGATCAAGACTTGAGCCGCGGTGCGGCAGCGGGAGCGGCACCGCGATCAGCCCGGCCTGCATGGAACCGAGGAAGGCCAGGATGTATTCGAGGCTCTGTGGAGCCAGGATCAGGGCCCTGTCGCCGACCGCCGCGTGCTGGCTCAGCTCGCGGGCCACATTGAAGGTGCGGCGTGACAACTGCGACCACGTGAGGCTTTCGGCAACACCAGCCGGGTTGTGGGTGTAGTCGGTGAAGGTGAACGCGAGGTCATCCGGCCGCAGGCTGGCACGTCCGTGCAGCATCGAGAGGATGGATGACTGGGTCGAAGGTGTCATGTGTTTGTCCGTACTTAATTGGGAGGGGTCGAGCGGGTGCCGTTGCCTAGCACGGCCAGGGCGCCGCTGGTGATCTGTGAAATCGGATCGGAGCCGCCGCCGAACGTCGCCTGATTGGCCGGCGCGGTGACTTTTGCGGGATCGAAGCCGCGCACCGGATCCACAGTGATCGGTGCCGTTGCCGGGTCATCGTTACGTGAGTAGCCCGCATCGACCCGCGGTTGCAGGATCGCGTCGAGCCTGTTCAGCGTTTCCTCCGGCACCCCGAGATACTTGAAGCCCAGCACCAGGGGAAGGTGTTGCTCGGGGATGAAGTAGGTCGTGGTCGACCCTCCCCGGGAGTTGAACTCCGTCCTGATGTTCTGCGCCGGAACCATTTTCGGGTTGGTGAAGGCAATCGCGGTGTGACCGGTGGCCAGACCCGCGATGGCGTTGGCGACCGCAAACAGGTTGTCCGGCCGGTCCGGCCAGTCCGCGATGCTGTCGTAGGCGGAGATGAACTGATCGGTGTGGTACTGACTCTCCACCGGAGCCGGTACGGGATAGTCCATGAACGGCACTACGGAGCCGACGGGGAAGTTCTGCGTCAGGAAGCTCTCACTGAAGGGGCTTTTCGCGATCGGGTCGCCGAAGGTTGCGAAGGTCAATGTATCCGGCGCCGGTGCGGTCGGATCGGTCGCCAACGCCGATTTGACGGCGTTGAGTACGAGCGCTCCCTCGGACAATCCCATCGCCGTACCGGGACCGCCATCGCGAATGGCGTTCTCGAGGTTGGGTTCTCCGATGTCGATCGACTCGCCGATGCTGGGGCCGTCCAGACCCAGGCCCGGCATGATCTTCTCCCCTACCGGACCGATGCCGGGGAACAGGCGTTCCAGGGTGTGGCCCTGCACCTGTCCCGCGGGGTACCAGATGTTTGCCCGCTTCATGCCCGGGAACCAGTCCTTGCCGGTCATCCGGATGTACTCGTCATAGGGGATACCGAGTACGTGCGCGCCGCCCAGGGCATATGCGGTCCGGTCCGGCGACACTGGTGCGGCCATCGGTATCCCGCTGGCCGAAATCCCGGGAATGGGTGGTCCAGGAACCTGCGGGTCATCGGCCACCGCGGACGGGATGCCGAAACAGCCTGTCATGCTGGCGACTACCAGCAGGGCCGCTCCTGCGAGGAGGTCTTTCATCCGTGCTCCTGACCGCTCGGCTTCATTTCAGTCTCACATACATTTCGCGTGCTAGCCCGCCTGCGTCGCCGGTTCGGAAGGTGGGGGTGATGTCACCGACGGTCTCTGACGCTTGCTGGCCCGGGACGGCCACCAGTTGGCCCAGCCCACCAACGCCGCGATGGCGGGCACCGTGATGGTCCGAACGACGAACGTATCCAGCAGGATTCCCACACCGATGACGAAGCCGCCCTGGACCACGATTCCAATGCTAGAGAAGAGCAGACCGCCCACTGACGCAGCGAAGATCAGCCCGGCCGCCGTGATGACGCCACCTGTGGAATTCAGCGCGCGAATGATGCCGTAGCGCACGCTGTTTGTGGATTCGTCGCGCATCCGCGATACGAACAGCATGTTGTAGTCCGCACCCACCGCGACAAGTACCACGAAAGCCAAGGGCGGCACGGTCCAGTGCAACTGCTGGCCGAGCAGGAACTGGAATGTCAGTACCCCGATACCGATGGCCGCGAAGTACGACAGCACCACCGAACCGACGAGATAGAGCGGCGCGACAATCGCCCGCAGCAACACCATCAAGGTCAGCAGCACGACGATCAGGGTCGCCGCGATGATGAACCGGATATCGTGCTGGTAATAGTCGCGCGTGTCGCGCAGCGCGGTCGGGAATCCGCCCATCGATATCGTGGCGTCGGCCAGCGTGGTGTTGGGCTGAGCCCCCTTGGCGACGTCACTGATCTGGTTGACCTGGTCCATCGCCTCGGGACTGAACGGATTGAGTTTCGTCTGAACCAAGTACCGCACCGAGTGGCCGTCCGGTGAGATGAACGCCTTGGCGGCCCTCTGGAAATCCGGATTGCTCAGCACCTCGGCGGGAATGTTGAAGCCCGCCTGCGATGGGTCCGCGGCGTTGGTCTTCATCGTCAGCAGGAATGACGACGCCTGGTTGAGGCCGTTGACGATCACCTTGATCTGCCCGACGAGTTGATCCACACCACCGGCCACCTGCTGGCTGCCGCCGGCCAGTCGGTCGGCGCCCTGCCGCAACTGGTTGAGTCCGGCCTGCGGGCCGCCGGGCTTGTCCAGGCCCATGGCCTGCAGCCCGTTCATGACACTCAGGAGTGAAGTGTTCAGCTTGGTCACCGTCGAGGAGAGGGTTGCCTTGTTGCCCTGGGAATTCCCGAGCTGATGAGCGAGCTGATTGATCTCGTCGAGGCGTCCGCTGTTGCGCTCGCCGACGAGCCGCTCGAATTGGCCGCGGGTGGTGGCGCAGGAGGCATCGGCATCGCAGACCGGGTTGGCCTGTAGCGCGTTCAAGACCGGGTTGATCCAGGCGAACATGTCCTTCGCGGTGGAGAAGTTCCACCCCATGTCGTTGGCGAGCGCATTGATGGCGTCGACGAGCTTGGCGGCGTTGTCCACGTTCCGCACCAGCTCGTCGCCGCCGGATTTGGTCTTCAGAGAGGCCGACGCGTCGAGCAGACTCTGCAGACCGGGGACGATCTTGTTGAGCTGCGTGCGGAGGTCACCGAGGCTGCCGGCCAGGGTGTTGGCCCCGGAGGTGAGTCGATTCAGGTCGCTGCTGCGCTGACTGATCTGGTTGGAGCCGTCGGCCAGCCGGGTGCCGACGAGCCCCGCCTGATAGGTGGCCCTGAATTCCGGTGGCACCTCGCCGAGCGGGCGGGTGACGCCGCTGACCAGGCCCACCTCCGGCAGCTGGGCGATGCGAGAAGCCATCTGTTCCAGGTCGGCGAGGGCCTGTGGGGTGCGTAGGTCACGCGGTGACTGGATGAGGATGTACTCGGGAATGGATTGGCTGAGCGGGAAGTGGCGTTCCAGCGCGGCGTACCCGACTGAACTCGGTGCCGACGGCGACACGGCCTTGCGGTCGTCATAGTTGTAGCGCGCGAGCAGCGCGCAGCTTCCCAGCAGGGCCAATACCAGCACACTGGTAACCAGGTGGGGAATGGGCCGACGCACGATACGAATGCCGGACCGCCGCCAGAACTGGGCAGTGAGCTCGCGCCGCGGCCTGACCCAGCCGCGCGGCCCGGCGAGCACCAGGATCGCGGGCAGCAGGGTCATTCCCGACAGGTAGGCGACGCCGATGCCGATCGCCGACGACACTCCGACCGTCTGGAAGACACCCATCTTGGCGAAGCTCAGGAGCAGGAAGGTGATACCCACCGTTGTGGCGGATGCGGTGATCACCTTGCCGATCGACATCATCGCGGCCCTGACCGCCTGGTCGTAAGTCTTACCCGACCGCAGATAGTCGTGATAGCGACTGATGAGGAATACCGCGTAGTCCGTGCCGGCGCCGGCCAGGATCGCGCTCAGGAACACGATGGACTGGTTCGAGACGCCCGCGCCGGTCAGATGCGAGTAGGCCGCCACCACGGACTGCGCGATCACCAGCGACGACCCGATCGTCACCAACGGAAGCATCATGGTCAATGCGCTGCGATAGACCAGGAGCAGCACCGCGAGCACCAAGATGGCGATCGCGAGCTCGATCGGCAGACGATCCTGCTCGCCCGCGACGGTGAGGTCGGCGACCGTGGCCGCGGGACCGGTGATGTGCACGGTGGTCGCACTGCCGTCGATGCTGTGCTGGATGAGGCTGGTCACCCGGTTGTAGGAGTCGAAAGCCCTGGGCGTGCCCAACTCGCCCGCGAGGCCAATCGGCAGAACCCAGGTCTTGTTGTCCTCACTCGTCAGGAACTTTCGCAGTTCGGGCGTGCCGATGAAGTCCTGCACCGACACGACGTTCGTCAGGTCGTGCCGTACCGCGTCCACCACCTTGCGGTAGCTCGCCGCGTCGTCGGCCCCCAGTCCGTTCTCGTTGATGAACACGACCAGGAGGAGATCGTCGTTGCTCGATTCGTGGAACGCCTCGGTCATCTTCTTGGCGGCAACACTCGACGGCGCGTCGGCAGGCAGGATGGCGAGCGGATGCTTCTCCGCCATCTCGGTCAGTGAGGGGAAGGTCAATGGCAGAGCGATGGCCAGCGCGACCCAGGCGCCGATCACCGCCCACGGCCATCGCACCACGAAATCGGCTAGCCGCCGCATATCTTCCTCACCCTCACTCTGATGTTGCTCAAGCTACGCGACGCGTCCCCAGTGCCCGCTGTCCGCGACCCGCATGCACACCGACTTCATCGCCTCCATGTAGCGCAGAGACGACTTCTCGGCGATCGGGTTGTCGGGGTGCATGATCGCCATCGCCGTGCCCTCCCCGTAGCGGAATATGTAGATGGTCAGCTGATAGGAGAAGCGGCCGTCCGGATAGATTCCGATGTTGTCGGCAAGGCCCAGCTCGCCCGCCGCGAGAATGGCGTTGAGCGGAGCCGCACCCCCGTGGAAGAAGTTCGACACCGGAAAGTTCGGTTCCGGCCATTTGAGCCACGGTGCCAATTCCAGTACCCGGTAATACGGCACCCGGGACATGTCCAGACTCGAATCGAAAGCGGTCTGCGCGGCGTATGCGGCATCGTTGAACGAGGTTGCCGCGATCGGAACGGTGATCGGGATCAGGCCGGTAAACCAGCCTTGCGTCATGAAGTTATCGCTAGCTGTACGGGAATCCCTCGGAGTCAGGCCGTAATACGTGAGCGCCCCGGTGAATTCGTGCTCAACCAGACCGAGGCAGGCGAACAAGCCGCCGACAAACCGTGAGCCGGCAGTCGAGCAGGCGGACTCGAATCGGTCCGTCTGCTCCGGACTCATCAGTGACAGGGACGTCATGGTGCTGTTGGTCGCTTCCGACGGATTGCCCAGTGGAAGCGGGAACTCGGGGAAGGTTCCATTGTTGTTCTCGGCAAAGTCAATCCACGCGCGCACCCCGGGCGAGTCCAGCGTCAATGCCGATGTGAACTCGCGCTCGCGAGTGCAGAAGTCGTCGAAGCTGCCGGGATCGGGCAGCGTGAGAGCCTGGCCGCCTCCGCTCAACGCCGAGTACATTCCGTTGGCTTCCATCATCGTGGTGCCGATCAACGTCGCGTCGCCGTGCACGTGATCCATGGCAGCGAAAAACGTAAAGTGGTTCTCGCTCTGGATAATTCCAAAGGTGAAGCATCCCCATTCCAATGGACTCGGTATATCGATGACGTGGCTACGTATGTCATCGACCGACATATGCCCTTGCGTTACAGGCGCGAACTCGATGTCGCTTGAATCGCTGATCGAGTGCCTGATGAACCCCCCGTCGTCGGTGCGCTCGAACCAGCTGCGGAAGGTGTCATGCCTACGCAGGTATGTGTTGAGGGCATGGTCCATCGCGGAGATATCGCACTGACCCGCAACATCGCAGCTGGCGATAATTTGGCGGGAGAAGTTTAGGCCAGCTGCGTTCCGTTCGTAGTAATTTCGCAGATGTTGACTCTGCATGTAGCTGACTGGCACCAAACTCACAGGTGCTTGCCGGGCCTTCTCCGCCGCGGCAGGGGTGGGGTGCCACGAGGTGACGGAGCCGGGGCTCAACGTCCATTCATCAAGTGCGCCAACCGTTATCGTTCCTATGCGCAACGCGCCGTCCTCTCGCTCGGCCGGCCCCGCTCCGGCATCTCTCGTCGGTGGCCCAACATACCCTCGGTTTGACCGCGCAACCGGCGGTCGACCGAGACCCGGAAACCCCATGCGCCACATGGCATACCGGGAATAACTAGAACTCCTTGTCCTAGTTACCACGAAGTTTGGGAACGACAGTGCGCACGATACTTGTTCGGCTAGAGTCGCGTTCGCACCCGCCGATGTCCAGAGTCACATTCTCGCCCGACGACGTCGAGGGCCACTCTCCCCACCCGCCGACGCAAGGAGGCCTCAGCATGGAATCCGCTGACCATCCGATCAAGCCAGCCCCACGTTTTGCAATCATCGGATATGCAGCGCGTTTTCCCGGTGCCGCCAACGCGGACGAGTTCTGGGACGTGCTGCGTGAGGGCCGTGACGCGATATCCGAAGTGCCTGCCGACCGGTGGGACGCCGATGAGTTCTTTGACCCTGAACCCGGAGCTCCCGGCAAGGTCGTGACCCGTCGTGCGGGCTTTGTCGACGACGTGACGGGGTTTGATGCGCCGTTCTTCGGTATGTCGACGCGCGAGGTCAGGCTGATGGACCCGCAGCACCGACTGTTGCTGGAGATGGCGTGGCGAGCGGTGGAGCATTCCGGAATCGCCCCAACGGATTTGGCCGAGACCAATGCCGGCGTGTTCGTCGGCTTGGCCACCCATGACTACCTGGGAATGGCATCTGATGAGCTGACCTTCCCCGAGATCGAGGCCTACATGGCCATCGGTACCTCGAACGCAGCGGCAGCGGGCCGCATCAGCTACCGACTGGGGCTGCAGGGACCCTCGGTTGCCGTCGACACAGCGTGCAGCTCGTCATTGGTAGCAATTCATCAAGCGTGCCAAGCGCTTCAACTCGGAGAGTGCGACCTCGCGCTGGCCGGCGGTGCGAACGTCCTGCTGACCCCCGCGACAATGATCACGTTCTCGCATGCGCACATGCTCGCGCCCGACGGCAAGTGCAAGACCTTCGACGCGGCC
The DNA here is from genome assembly GCF_004924335.1 of Mycobacteroides salmoniphilum. Lineage (NCBI taxonomy): Bacteria > Bacillati > Actinomycetota > Actinomycetes > Mycobacteriales > Mycobacteriaceae > Mycobacteroides > Mycobacteroides salmoniphilum. The sequence goes on from NZ_CP024633.1 coordinate 765,096, forward strand.
GCAGACGGCTACGTCCGTGGTGAGGGATCCGGTGTCATCGTCATCAAGCGCCTTGAGGACGCGATCCGCGACGGTGATCGGATCCGGGCCGTGATCCGCGGCAGTGCGATTAACCAGGACGGCGCATCGGGCGGGTTGACGGTGCCCAATGGCGTTGCTCAGCAGCGTGTTATCGCCGATGCGCTCAAGCGTGCCGGTGTCGCACCACGTGACGTCGGGTATCTGGAGGCGCACGGCACCGGAACATCGCTGGGCGATCCGATCGAGGCCCAGGCCGCTGGCGCGGCCTATGGCATCGGCCGCGAAACGAACGATCCGTTGTTGATCGGATCGGCGAAGACGAACATCGGACATCTGGAGGCGGCCGCGGGTATCGCGGGTGTCATCAAGGTCGTCCTGTCGCTCGAGAACGAATTGTTGCCGCAGCACCGCAACTTTCAGAATCCGTCGCCGCACATTCCCTGGGACCGGCTCCCGGTGGAGATCGTCAAGGAGGCCACCGCCTGGGAGCGCAACGCGCGGCCGCGCATTGCGGGAGTTAGCTCATTCGGATTCGCCGGGACGAACGCTCACGTCATTCTCGAAGAGGCCCCCGAGCAGGCAGCGGCACCGATCGAGACCGACACGGCCGGGGAGCCCCAGTCGATAGGGAACCGGTTCAGCATTCTGCCGCTCTCGGCACACACACCCGCCGCGTTGGTGCAGATCGCCGATCAATACCGCAGCTGGTTGAACGCGCACCCGGAAGCCACGTTGGCAGACGTGTGCCTCACCGCCGGAGTGGCGCGAGCACACCTGGAGCACCGGGCCGCGCTGGTGGTCAACTCCCGAGAAGCAGCCGTGGAGCTGCTCGGCGCTGTCGCCGACGACCGCCCGGCTCCGGGCCTTGGTCGTGGCGAATCCTATGACGTGCCGAAGACCGCATGGCTCTTTACCGGTCAGGGCAGCCAGTACCCGGGCATGGCCCGGGAGTTGTTCGACACCGAACCTGTGTTCGCCGAAACGCTGAAGCACTGCGCAGCGGTAGTCGCGGATGTTCTCGAAAAGCCTTTGCTGGATGTTATTTTCGATGTGGACGGCCCGGAAGCTGGAGAGGCGTTGCGGCAGACCTCCTACGCTCAACCCGCCTTGTTCGCGGTGGAGATGGGCCTGGCCCGACTCTGGCAGTCGTGGGGCTTCGAGCCGGACGTGGTGTTGGGTCACAGCGTCGGCCAGTACTCGGCGGCCTGCGTCGCAGGTGTGTTCAGTCTGGAGGACGGCGCACGGCTGATGGCCGAGCGTGGCCGCCTGTTCGGCAGTCTGCCCGCAGGTGGCCGGATGGCGGCGGTGTTCGCCGCTGCCGAGCGCGTGGAGAGCCTGACCGACGAGTTCCCCAGTCTGTCGGTTGCCGCCTACAACGGTGCTAACACCGTATTGTCAGGTCCCGCACAGGATCTGGAGAAAGCGGTGGCGGGCCTCGTTGCTGAGGGCGTGCGATGCGATTTCCTGGAGACCAGTCACGCGTTCCATTCGGCCTTGCTGGATCCGATCCTCGACGAATTCGAATCATATGCGGGGCAGTTCAATTACAAGACTCCACAACGGATTCTGATCGACAACAGGACTGGTGCCGCGCTCGGCAGAAGCACGAAACTTGATGGCGCGTACTGGCGTCGCCACGCGCGCCAACCGGTGGAGTTCGCCAAGAGCGTGCGCACTCTCGCCGACCTGAACTGCAAGGTGCTGTTAGAGATCGGTCCACAGCCGGTGCTCACGGCCGCAGCCTTGCGCGCGTGGCCCGACCCGGCCACCGCTCCGCGGGCGATCGCGTCGCTGCGTCGCAACACCGCAGACCACCGACAGATCACCGAAGCCGCTGCCGACGCGTACGTCTTGGGCCACGTGCCCAACTTCGGTGCGTTCCGACACGGGCACGCGCGAAAGATCGACCTGCCCACGTATCCGTTCGAGCATCGCCAGTACTGGTTCAGCGATAGGCGAGACGCTAACGGACGCGACGACACCACGAATCGGCCGCAGCGTGCCGGCGGCCCGCGCACCGAGGCGGTTCGGCTGCTCGAGGACGGAAAGATCGAGGAACTGGCGAATCTGCTCGGCGGTGCCGGTGGTGATCAACAGACTCTTGCGGTGCTGACAAAGCTTGCAGCACAACATAACCAGCAACGCACCACCCAAACCATTGCCGATGACCGTTACCAGTTCCGCTGGGATAAGTCACCCACGCCACTGTCCGGTGCGGAATCCGGTGCGGGCATTACCTGGATTCTCGTAGGCGAGGTATCCGGCGCGGCCGCACCGCTGGTCGAGGCGCTGACCGCGCGTGGGCACCAGCATCGGATCTTCGGATTACCCGCGTCCGACGCCGACGAGCAACAGCTCGCCGCTGCGTTGCGCGCTGTGGCAGCCGACGCCTCGGCGCATGAACAGGCACTACGCATCGTGCACGTCGCGGCCCTTGACGCGGGCTCTCCCTCGGCGCGGTCTCTGCTACGGATCCAGCACCAGGTGCTGGCCGGAACACGGCGACTCTTCCGGGCCGCCGCCGCTGCCGAATTGCGGGCTCCCATCTGGTTGCTCACCCGGGGTGCACAGCGAATCGTCGACGCCGACACCGTGGCGCCCGAACAGAGTGCCCTGTGGGGATTCGGCCGTGCGGCAGCGCTGGAGCTTCCGCAGGTGTGGGGCGGACTCGCCGATCTGGCCGACGCCAGTGCTGACGAATGGTCACAGTTCATCGCTCGTGCCTCCGCGTCGACCGACGCGGCCATGAGGGAAGACCAGATCGCGCTGCGCGATCACGCGGTCTACGTTCCCCGGCTGGTTCGGCGCGAAGAACTGCCGAGCGGCAAGCCGCTGGAAGTGCGTGACAACGCAACGTATTTGGTGACCGGTGGACTGGGTTCGATCGGACTGGAGATCGCCGGATACTTGGCGGCGCACGGTGCCAAGAATCTGGTGCTGACGAGCCGGCGCGAACCCAGCGAGTCCGTGCGCCAGCGCATTGACGCTTTGGGCGTGGAACACGGCTGCGAAATCCGGGTCGTCACCGCCGATGTCGCGGATGCGCACGACGTTGCGCGCCTACTGGCCGGCGTGCAGGCCGAGCTGCCCCCGTTGGCGGGCATCGTCCACGCTGCGGGGGAGATCAGTACCACTCCGCTCAGCGACCTCGACGACGCCGAAGTGGATCGCGTATTCGCCGGCAAGGTCTGGGGTGCTTGGTATTTGAGCGAGGCTGCGGCTGACCTGAAGCTGGACTTCTTCATCAGCACCTCCTCCATCGCCTCGGTCTGGGGTGGCTTCGGTCAGACCGCGTACAGCGCGGCCAACGCCTTCCTCGACGGGCTCGCCTGGCGTCTGCGCGAGCAAGGCATTGCGGGAACCAGCGTCAACTTCGGTCCGTGGAGTGCGGGCATGGCGGACGCGGAATCCCGTGCGCGACTGGAGCAACGTGGGATCAAGACGTTGTCACCGGCGGATGCACTGGCGGGCCTTGCCGACGTCGTGTCGGCCTCCCGATCGAACGGCGGGGCGCAGGGCGTCATCGCCCGCATCGACTGGGCGCGATTCCTGCCGCTCTACCAGCAGGCAGGGAGGCGAGCATTCCTGACGGAGCTGGAGCGTGAGGTGCCCTCGCACCTGGCCGCATCGCCGGCGGTCACACAGTCGGGCAAGACGCAGTTGGTCGAGCGGCTCGCGAGCGCTCCCATCCAGCAGCGCAAGAAGCTCTTGACCGACTACCTGCGCGACGCGGTGGCAGAGGTCACGCGCGTGGACGTATCGGAGATCCGTGAGGATGCCGGCTTCTTCGACCTCGGCATGGATTCGCTGATGGCCGTCGAATTGCGGCGTCGCATGGAGCAAGGTGTCGGCGAGGAGATACCGGTCACCCTGGTGATGGATCATCCCCGCATTTCCGATGTCGCCGACTACCTGCTCGGTGAGGTGCTCGGGCTCAACGAGCAGGTCAAGTCCGCGCCTCGGCAGGCCGCGGTGACACGGACAGATGAGCCGATTGCGATCGTCGCGGTGTCATGCCGATTCCCCGGCGCGCCAGATCCGGAAGCCTTCTGGGACTTGCTGTCCGGCGGTGTCGATGCGATCCGGGAAGTCCCGGAAGATCGTTACGACATCGACGAGTTCTACGACCCGGATCCGGAGGTCGCGGGCAAGACCTATACCCGCTTCGGCGGATTCCTCGACGGCATCGATGGGTTCGATCCCGAGTTCTTCGGCATCTCCCCGCGCGAGGCCGTCTGGATCGAACCGCAGCAGCGGTTGATGCTCGAAACGGTGTGGGAGGGCCTGGAGCGGGCCGGATACTCGCCGGCCGCATTGCGCGGCAGCCGAACCGGCATCTTCGCGGGTGTGGGCGCCAACGAGTATGCGCATCTGCTGTCGTCGGAATCGCTCGACAAGATCGAGCCCTACTTCATCACCGGCAACGCGCTCAACGCCATCTCCGGTCGCGTTGCCTTTGCGCTGGGATTTGAAGGACCGGCGGTGGCTGTCGATACCGCGTGCAGCTCGGCGCTGGTGGCCGTTCATCAGGCCGTCCAGGCCTTGCACTCCGGTGACTGCGACCTGGCGGTGGCCGGCGGTGTGAACGTTCTGCTGAGTCCGGTGACGGTGATCGCCGCCTCACGCGCCAGGATGCTGTCGCCGGTCGGTCGATGCAAGACATTCGACGCGTCCGCCGACGGTTACGTGCGCAGCGAAGGCTGCGGAATCCTCGTGCTCAAGAGACTGAGCGACGCCCAGCGCGACGAGGACCGAATCCTTGCCGTGATTCCCGGCAGCGCGGTGAACCAGGACGGCGCCTCCAGCGGCTTGACTGTGCCCAATGGTGGTGCACAGCAACGGCTTATCGGTGCTGTGCTCGACCGGGCCGGGCTGGTGGGCGGGGACGTCGACTACCTCGAGGCGCACGGCACGGGCACTCCGCTGGGTGATCCGATCGAGGTACAGGCAGCTGCGGCGGCCTACGGCGGCTCGCGTGACGCGGACCGGCCGTTGCTCATGGGATCGGTGAAATCCAATATCGGTCACACCGAATCAGCTTCCGGCGCGGCAGGTCTCATCAAGGTGGTGCTGTCTCTTCAAAACGGGGTGCTGCCGCAGAGCCTGCACTTCGACAAGCCCTCTCCGCACATCCCGTGGGACTCGTTGTCGGTGCGGGTGGTGGACAAGGCCATTCCGTGGGAGGCCGACGGTAGGCCGCGTCGTGCCGGTGTGAGTTCGTTTGGCTTCACCGGAACCAACGCACACGTACTGATCGAGGAGGCCCCGCAACGGCCGACGGACGTGGATGAGGATGCCACCGAGGCCCCGGACACCGCTCCGGAACCGCAGGGCGACCAGGTGAGTGTGCTCCCGCTGTCTGCCAGGTCACCGGAGGCGCTGGTCGCGGTAGCGCAGCGTTACGAGTCCTGGTTGACCGCCCATCCGGATGTCGACATCGAGGATGTGTGCCTGACGGCCGGGAGAGGCCGGTCGCACTTCGAACATCGCGCCGCGCTGGTCGTGGATTCGGTGGGGGCCGCGCGCGAGGGTCTGGCCGAGCTGGTCCAGAACCGACTGCGCCCCGGTGTGGTCCGTGGCGAGCACACGAATCATCCGACGACGGCCTGGCTGTTCACTGGGCAGGGCAGCCAGTATCCCGGTATGGCACGTGAGTTGTTTGACGCCGAGCCGGTTTTCGCCGAGACCGTGACGCGTTGCGCGGAAGCAGTCAAGGACATCACGGCGCGGCCGCTGCTTGAGGTGATGTTCGCGACCGATCGCGAGACCGGTGGAGAAGTTGGGAAAGTCCTGCGGCACACGTCCTTTGCGCAGCCGGCGATCTTCGCCGTCGAGATGGGTCTGGCCCGGCTCTGGCAGTCATGGGGCATCGAGCCCGATGTGGTGCTCGGACATAGTGTGGGCCAGTACGCGGCCGCCTGCGTGGCCGGCGTGTTCAGTATCGAGGACGGTGCGCGACTGATCGCCGAGCGCGGCCGGCTGTTCGGCAGCCTGCCCGCGGGCGGGCGCATGGTGGCGGTGTTCAGCGACGCCAAACATGTCGAGCAGATCGCGGGCGATTTTCCGCGCGTATCGATTGGTGCCTACAACGGACCGAACACTGTGCTGTCGGGTCCGGGTGAGGACGTGGAGCAAGCGGTCGCGCGATTCGAGGGAGAGGGCATCCGCTGCACCTGGCTGGAGACCAGCCACGCCTTCCATTCGGAGTTGCTGGACCCTGTCCTCGACGAATTCGAGTCGTACGCAGCGCAAGTGCAGTTCGCAACCCCGACGTTGCCGTTGGTGTGCAACCGCACCGGTGCCGTGCTGACGGCGCAGACCCCCATCGACGCTCAGTACTGGCGCCGGCATTCGCGCCAGCCGGTGCAGTTCGCCGAAAGCGTTCGCACCGTGGCCGCACTGGGGTGCTCGGTGCTGATGGAGATCGGCCCGCAGCCGGTGTTGACCGGCGCCGCGGTGCAGGTCTGGCCGGAGCACTTGGCCGCGCCTCGGGCAATCGTCTCGCTGCGCAAGGGTGTTGGCGACCGACGCCAGATCGCCGAGGCGCTTGCCGCGGCGTACGTCGGTGGCCATCGGCCCAATTTCGCTGCACTGCAACGTCACCCCCGGAATACGCTGGAGTTGCCGACCTATCCCTTCCAGCGTCGCCGTTTCTGGCCGAAGTCATCCGGTGCCGCCATCGAAGGCGGGGGCGGCTTGACCGCGGGCATCCTGGGTAGGGGCGAGGATCTCGCCTCCGGAGATTCCGTGTACATCAGCCGGTTGTCGGTCAGGTCGCAGCCGTGGCTGTCCGACCACGTCATCTACGGCACCGTCGTCGTCCCCGGCGCGACGTATGCCGCGATGGCCCTGGCCGCGGTCGGCACTCCGGCACGGGCCAAGGATGTGTTCTTCTACGAGCCGATCATTTTGCCGGAGAAGAGCTCTCGTGAAGTGCAGTTGACTCTGCATCCGCTGGAAGATGGCAGCGGGTCGAAATTCCAGGTGCACAGTCGTCCCTACGGTGAACGCGACGTTGACTGGTCGTTGAACGCCGAAGGCACCGTCGTCACCGGTATCGGCGAAGACACGGACGAACCGACGTCTGAGGCTTCCGAGCCCATTGATGCGGCCATCGAGCGGATGGAACGCATGCGTCCGATGGAGCTCTTCGAGATCTTTGCCGACCTGGAACTGGCCTGGGGCCCCACCTGGTCGGGTTCTCTGAAGTCACTGTGGCTCGGCCAGGGTGAGGCGATCGGCGATGTCCTTGTCGGCGAGGAGCTCGCCGAGCAATTGGGCACCGAGCCGATGCATCCGGTCTTGATGGACCTGTGCACGGGTGTCGCCTTCCCGGCGTTCCCGGCCCTGCTCGCCGCCGAGCAGGGTATCAACGACCTGTTCCTGCCCTTGCGGTACGGACAGGTGACGTTGAAGGAGAAGATGCCCCGGCGCTTCTACTGCCGTGCACGCTGGCACGAGAGCCCACTGGACAGCGAGACGCAGGTCTTCGATCTCGACTACCTCGATCGGGATGGCCGTCACCTGGGTGGGATTCGCGAGTTCACCGTCAAGCGTGCGCCGCGCGAGGCGCTGCTGCGCGGGCTCGGTGGCGATGCCACTCGCTTGCTGTACACCCTTGGCTGGCACGAGGTTCCGGTTCCTCCATCGGAGGACGCAGCTGTGGAGACAAGCGGCACCTGGCTGATCGCCGGATTCGACGAGCTGGCTGCCAAGGTGCCGGGCTGCATCCCGTGTGATCGCACGACCAATCCGGAACTACTCGGGCAGGTGCTGGAACAGGCCAAGGAGCGCGGTGTGCCGTTCTCCGGTGTCGTCTGGCGTGCCGCCGGGCCGAGCGCGAAGGATGGTGCCGGTTTCTCCGACACTGAGATTGCGCGCCTCGAAACAGAGATCGCCAACCTGCTCAGTGCCGTGCACACGGTGCAGAACGGTTCCCAGAACGGCGTGAAGCTTCCGCATGGTCTCTGGATCATCACCGAGCGGGCCGTGGCCACCGAGTCCGGCGAGCGGGTCGATCCGGTGCAGGCGTCGCTGTGGGGATTCGGGCGCACCACAATCAACGAGGAACCGGCGCTGCGTGCCAAGCTCGTCGATTGCGACGGTTCGCCCGAGGCCGTGCAGGCGCTGGCGAATCTGTTGGTCACGCCCGTGGACGAGCCGGAAATCGCTGTGCGGCAGGGCAAGCTGCTGGCCTCCCGGTTGCTGCCCTGGTCACGCAGTGGGAATCTCACGGTGCCGCGCGGGAGTGACTACGCCCTGTTGCCGACCGAACGTGGAGCCATCGACAACCTGCGGATCATCGAAAAGGATGTGCCGGCGCCGGACGAGGGCTACGTGCAGGTGCGGGTGGAGGCCGCAGGTCTCAACTTCCGCGACGTGCTCAACGTGCTGGGCCTGTACCCGGGTGATCCCGGCCCGATCGGTGGTGACTTCGCCGGTGTCGTCACACAATTGGGTGAGGGTGTCACCGAAGTCGAGGTGGGCCAGCGGGTCTACGGCTCCATGCAGGGTGCCTTCGCCAGCCGGTTCAACGCGCCGGCTCAGTTCCTGGCACCGATTCCCGACGGGGTCAGCGCGGTTGAGGCCGCCACGATTCCCGCCGCGGCGCTGACGGTCCGGCTGGCATTCGACTGGGCACAGCTCAAGCCCGGCGATCGGGTGCTCATCCACGCCGCCAGTGGTGGTGTGGGATTGGCCGCCATCCAGATGGCGCAACAGCAGGGTGCTGAGGTCTATGCGACGGCGAGTACCTTCAAACGGGCAACGGTGCGCAAGCTCGGTGTCAAGTATGTCTACGATTCGCGCACAACGGATTTCGCCGATCAAATCCTGGCGGACACCGACGGCGCCGGCGTGGACGTGGTGCTCAACAGCCTGACCAGTGAAGGTTTCGTCGAGGCGACCGTGCGGGCCACCGCGAAGAACGGCCGTTTCGCCGAGATCGCCAAGCGCGATATCTGGACTCCGGAGCAGATGGCCGAGGTCCGACCCGATATCGCCTACGAGATCGTCGCGTTGGACACGGTGATGTTCCAAGAGCCCGAGCGCATTCGCGCCTTGTTGACCGAGGTGTCGGACGGTCTGGACAAGGGGGAGTGGACACCACTGCCCGCGGAGATCTACCCGCTGACGGAGGCCAGAACGGCATTCCGGCGCATGCAGCAGGCTCGGCATATCGGCAAGATCGTGTGCCAGATGCCGAATCCGCTGGCACCTCGCTCGGATCGGACCTACCTGATCACCGGTGGTCTCGGTGCGATCGGTCTGCACACCGCGGGCTATCTGGCTCAGCTCGGCGCCGGTGACATCGTGTTGACCAGCCGCCGCGCGCCCGATACCGACGCGCAACGGCTGATCGAGGAGATCACCGAGCGCTCCAAGACGCGCATCCACGTCTTCACCGCTGATGTCGGTGAAGAGTCCGAGGTTGCCAAGCTCCTGGAGCGGATCCGTGCAGAGCTGCCGCCGCTCGCGGGCATCGCGCATCTGGCGGGCGTGCTCGATGATGCGCTGCTCGGGCAGCAGAGTGTGGAGCGGTTCCGGACCACGTTGGCGCCCAAGGCCTTCGGTGCCGGATACCTGGACAAGTTGACGAAGGCCGACGAGCTGGACTTCTTCATCGTGTCCTCCTCGGTGTCCAGCTTGTTCGGTTCACCCGGTCAGTCCAACTACGCGACGGCCAACGCGTTGCTTGACGGCCTGATCGCGCAGCGCAGGGCACAGGGCCTGCCGGCCACCGGTGTCAACTTCGGCCCCTGGGGGCAGGGAGGCATGGCCTCCTCGGCGGCCGCGACCGCGAATATCAGTGCGCAGGGCCTGATTCCGCTGGATCCTTCGGCGGCGCTCGCGGCTCTCGCCGAGGTCATCGCCAACGGCACCGGACAAGCCACCGTCATCAAGGCTAACTGGCAGCGTGCCGCGAAGGTGCTGGGTAGTTCGCGTCCACCGATCCTGGACCTCGTCTTGCCGAGCGCCATCGGAGAGGTGACCGGCGACAGCGAGTTGCTCAAGCAGCTGATGGAGATCCCGGTGCCGCAGCGGGCCGGATTCGTGACCGAATTCCTGCAGCGCGAGGTACAGAACTTCCTGCGACTGGCCCAACCGCCTGCCGCGACGAGTCGGTTCCTTGACCTCGGCACGGATTCGCTGATGGCGATCGAGCTTCGGAACCGGCTGCACAGCCAGTTCGGCGGCAAGTTCACCATCAACGCGACCGCGGTGTTCGACTACCCGACCATCGGGGGTCTCGCCGAGTATCTCGTGGCTCAGCTGCCGGACGCGGAATCCGAATCGGAGGAGGCACTGCCCGCTGCCGAGTCGGCGGAGGCACCACCGGCTGCTGACTCCGACGCGACACCCACGCCATCTGACGCAGTATCCGAGCCGAAGGAGTGATTCGGCGGTCTCCCGGGTAAATTAGCTAGCCTGGACGCCTCGGTGTCTGTTAGCCGATAACGAGTGGAGCGGGTGCGGTCTGAGTCGATTGTTTGCGGACGTCACTCCTCTTCGGAACGCCGATTTCCGGCGCCTGTGGCTGGCCGGAGTTGTCACCGTCATCGGTGCCGGACTGACGCTGTTCGCGGTCCCGGTACAGATCTATGCGCTCACCCACAGCTCGGCGTACGTCGGACTGACGGGCGTTTTCGGTCTGGTGCCGTTGGTGGTGTTCGGTCTGTGGGGCGGTGCACTGGCCGACCGAATGGACCGGCGGACCCTGCTGATCATCACCGCGACCGGGTTGGGCGTCTCCTCGGTACTGCTGTGGCTGCAGGCCGCGCTGTCGGTCAACAACGTGTGGGTGGTGCTGTGTCTGCTGTCGGTGCAGCAGGCCTTTTTCGCGGTGAATTCACCGACGCGTGCCGCCGCGATTCCACGGATGCTTCCGCTCGATCAGCTGCCGGCCGCCAACGCGCTGAACATGACCGTTCAACAGTTCGGGTTTATCGCCGGACCGCTGCTGGCCGGGGTGCTGCTGAAGTGGGTGGATCTATCCACGTTGTACCTGATTGACGCGATCGCGTGCGTGGCGCCCATCTGGGCGACCATCCGGCTGCACAAGATGCCGCCGAGTGGTGTGTCAAACGATTTGCGAGCCAATACTTCTGGCCTTCGTGACGTACTCGAGGGTTTCCGGTATCTGGCGGGGCACAAGATCGTGCTGATGTCCTTCGTGGTGGACCTCATCGCCATGATCTTCGGGATGCCGCGGATCCTGTTCCCGCAGATTGCCCACGAGGGATTCGGTGATCCCGCCGACGGCGGCACCGTGATCGCGCTGCTGTCGGCGGCGATATCGGTGGGTGCGGTGATCGGCGGGGTGTTCTCCGGCTGGTTCCAGCGGATCGATCGTCAGGGTTTCGCGGTGGTGGTGAGCATCGTGGTGTGGGGTCTGGCAATGGTGGGCTTCGGGCTCACCGCGCATGCTCCGCTGCTCTGGATGGCCCTGCTGTTCCTGGTGATCGGCGGGATCGCGGACATGGTGTCGGCCGCGTTCCGGTCGACGATTCTGCAATCGGTGGCGACCGACGATGTGCGGGGTCGGTTGCAAGGTGTGTTTACCGTGGTGGTCGCCGGGGGACCGCGGGTCGCCGACGTGACGCACGGTGCGGTCGCTGCCGTCGTGGGTACGACGGCAGCCGCTGCCGGTGGTGGCGCCCTCGTGGTGGTCGGGGTGATCATTGCCGCGCTACTCGTGCCGATGTTCGTGCGGTTCCGGACGTCGGACGAGATCGTCGAGGGCGATGAGAGCCAGACCAACCCGGACCAGGTACAGCCGCAGTAGGTTTCACTCCATGGTTGCTCTGACGGCCGAGGATCTTCGGCGGCTTCCGCGGGATAAGCAGCTCGCTCTCGGTCGCGGGCTGCGCGATGGCATGCCACGGCGACGGCTCGGGGAACTCTCCGCCGAGCCGGGGCGAGATCCGATAGCGGTACTCGCTGCGCAGAACAAGGCCAGGATTCTGTCCTTGGTTCCGGTGCGCAGGGAGCGAATGTCGGAGTCGCCGTTCGCGTTCTACCGAGGCGCGGCCGCGGTAATGGCGTCTGATCTTGCCTGCACGGCGTCGACCGGGGTCCTGATTCAGACCTGCGGTGACGCGCACCTTTCCAATTTCGGGCTGTTCGCCTCGCGTGACCGCGCGCTGTTGTTCGACGTCAACGACTTCGATGAAACCGCGGTCGGCCCCTGGGAGTGGGATGTCAAGCGCCTGGTCACGAGCGTGGCGATCCTCGGCGACGAATTCGGGATGTCCGGCGATGCCGTGCGCCAGACGGCCATCAAGACCGTCGCCGCGTACCGCGCCCGGATGAACGAATTGGCGCAGATGTCCGCCCTGGATCGGTTCTATCTCAAGACGACCGCGCTGGAGGTGCTGGAGCTGGTCTCCCGGCTTTCCAAGAGCGCGTCCAAGTTGGCGACAGAGACGGTCTCGAAAGCATCCCGCAACACCTCGCACCGTGCACTCAGGAAGCTGACCGCGACCACTGTCGATGGTCACTATCGGATCGTCGAGCAGCAGGACATCGCGGTCCGGGTCCCTGAGGTGGGGTTGTCCGAGGCGGCGGCCATGGTCGACGAGTACTTCGGTTCGGTGCCCGAGGACGTCGTGGCGCTGTTGGCATGTCATCAGTTTGAGGACGCCGTCGTGCGGGTGGTCGGTGTCGGCAGCGTGGGTACCCGCTGTTACCTCGCGCTGCTCACCGATGCGGATGGGTCGCCGTTGTTCCTGCAGATGAAGGAGGCCTCGGCCTCGGTGATTGAGGCGTACTTCCCGCAGGAGCTGCGGCTGGACCATGGGCGCCGGGTGGTGGCCGGGCAGCGCATCATGCAGGCCAGCGGCGATCCTTTCCTCGGTTACGTGTCCTCGGCGCGGCGGGGCAGCTTCTACGTCCGGCAGTTCCGCGACATGAAGGGCTCTGTCGAGATCGCGAGCCTCACCGATCCCGATGATCTGGCGTTGTACGGCTCGCTGTGCGCGATGACGCTCGCGCGTTCCCACGCGCAATCGGGGGTGCCGGGGGTGATCGCGGGCTACCTCGGAACGGGAAGTGATCCCAACGCCGCGGATGCCGCGTTCGCGGATTTTGCCGAGGCCTACACGCAACTCAACCGTGCGGACCACCAGCGGCTGCTCGCGGCCTCGGCAGAGCAGTGGCTGCCGAACTCCTGATGTCCTAATTTGTGGGACACCTGACCTGGACGCCATTGTCCAGGTGGCGAAGACTGAGAAGCGTGACGCGTTCGGTGGTGATCCTGGGATTCCCGGGGGTTCAGGCCCTCGACCTAGTGGGGCCCTATGAGGTGTTCGCGACCGCGTCGCAGTACTTGACCGGTACACCGGGCTACGACGTGTCGCTGGTGTCGAGCGGTGGCGCCCCGGTGTCCACGGGTTCGGGTATGGAGCTGGTTACCCAGCCGCTGCCGGACTCCGGTGCGGGATGTGACACGTTGCTGCTGCCGGGCGGTGTCGGCGTGCCCGCGGTCCAGCGGGATGCCGCCCTCATGGATTGGATCCGCGCCTCGGCACGCTCTGCCCGACGGGTGGTGAGCGTCTGTAACGGTGCGTTCCTGGCCGCGTCGGCCGGCCTGCTCGATGGCTGCCGAGCCACCACGCACTGGGCGATGGCCGAAACGCTTGCCGCTGAATTCCCAAGCATCACAGTGGATCCCGACCCGATATTCATACGCAGTTCGGACAAGACGTGGACGGCGGCCGGCGTGACCGCGGGTATAGATCTGGCGCTGGCCCTCGTCGAGGACGATCACGGCGCAGAGGTGGCGCAGACGGTCGCGCGCTGGCTCGTTCTCTACCTGCGCCGCCCGGGCGGACAGTCCCAATTCGCAGCCCCGGTATGGATGCCGCGGGCCAAGCGGATGCCGATCCGGGACGTGCAGGAGGCCATCGAGGCGCAGCCCGGTGGATCGCACCGGGTGCCCGAGCTGGCCCGCCTGGCCGCGATGAGCCCGCGGCATTTCACGCGTGTGTTCACCGCGGAGGTTGGCGAGGCGCCGTCGGCCTATGTGGAGCGCATCCGCTCCGAGGCCGCTCGCCGCCAGCTCGAAGAGACTGACGACACCATGGTGGTGATCGCGAACCGCTGCGGGTTCGGGTCCGCGGAATCCTTGCGCCGCAACTTCGTTCGCCGCCTGGGTGTGTCACCCGACCAGTACCGCAAGACCTTCCATCGAATCGAAAGGACTTCCTTATGACTTCCCCTACGACCCAGATCGCGATCGTGCTGTACCCGGATTTCACGGCGCTGGATTTCATTGGCCCGTACGAGGTCTTGCGCTTCATGCCCAACACCGAGGTCCGGTTTGTGTGGCATCGGCCCGGGCCCGTCACCGCCGATTCCGGCGTGCTGGTCATCGGTGCCACGCACTCGTTTGACGAGACCCCCGCGCCGGACGTCGTGCTGGTACCCGGAGGGCCGGGAACGACCATGGCCGCGCGCGATGAACAGCTCCTGCAGTGGTTGCGCCGGGTGCACCCGGCGGCCACCTGGACCACCTCGGTGTGTAGTGGTTCGGTGGTGTTGGCGGCAGCTGGTCTGCTCGAGGGTCACCGGGCCACCTCGCATTGGTCGACCCTGCCGCTGCTGAAACCCTTCGGGGTGACCCCAGTCGGCGACGAGCGCATCGTGCGCACCGGTCACGAGGGTGTGGTGACCGCGGCGGGGGTGTCGGCGGGTATCGATCTGGGGCTGTGGCTGGCGGGCCAGATCGCCGGGGAGGAACGGGCCAAGGCGATCCAGCTGAGCATCGAGTACGACCCGCAGCCGCCCTTCGACTCCGGGCACATGTCCAAGGCCAGCGCCGCCACCAAGGCCACCGCGACCGCAGGGCTGGCCAAGGACACGTTCCGGCCGGCGGTCATCGCCGCGGGCGCGATGTTGTTGTGGGATGGCGCTCTCGCGACGGTGCGCAGGAGAGGGGACCGACGCGGGTCGCTCCGCGGCCGCGTGGACCCCCGACCTCGACCCTGACCAGGCGCCCTGAAGGCAGAGCGACTACCTTCTCTATGAACGTTCTCACGGAGCCGCTCAACCTCAGAAGGGATGCCTGTGGCCGACAACAATGATTTCGCTACTCTCCAGTACCCCGGAGGCGAAACCAAGCTGGATATCGTCCGTGCGACCGAAGGCTCTGATGGCTTCGCGCTGGGCAAATTGCTGGCTGATACCGGCTACACCACCTTCGATGCGGGGTTCGTCAATACCGCGTCGACGAAGAGCGCCATCACCTACATCGACGGCGACGAGGGCATCCTGCGCTACCGGGGTTACCCGATTGAGCAGTTGGCCGATAAGTCCACCTTCATCGAGGTGAGCTACCTGCTGATCTACGGCGAGCTGCCCACCCCGCAGCAGCTGGAGGATTTCACCACCAAGATCCAGCGCCATACGCTGCTGCACGAGGACCTCAAGCGGTTCTTCGACGGCTTCCCGCGCAACGCGCACCCGATGCCGGTGCTTTCGAGCGCCGTGAACGCGCTCAGTGCCTACTACCAGGATTCGCTGGATCCGCATGACGACGCACAGGTCGAGCTGTCGACGATTCGCTTGCTGGCGAAGCTGCCTACCATCGCCGCGTACGCGTACAAAAAGTCGGAGGGGCAGCCGTTCCTGTACCCGGATAACTCGCTGACCCTCGTCGAGAATTTCCTGCGGATGACCTTCGGCTTCCCCGCAGAGCCCTATGAGGTGGACCCGGAGATCGTGCGGGCCCTTGACATGCTCCTGATCCTGCACGCCGATCACGAACAGAACTGCTCGACCTCGACGGTGCGGTTGGTCGGCTCCTCGGACGCCAACCTGTTCACCTCCGTATCCGGTGGCATCAACGCGCTCTGGGGCCCGCTGCATGGCGGTGCGAACCAGGCGGTGTTGGAGATGCTGGAGCGCATCCGCGCCGAGGGCGGCGACACCCACGACTTCGTCCGCCGGGTCAAGAACCGCGAAGACGGCGTCAAGCTCATGGGCTTCGGGCACCGCGTCTACAAGAACTACGACCCGCGTGCACGCATCTGTAAGGAGCAGGCCGACAAGATCCTCGGCAAGCTCGGCGGCGACGACCAGCTGCTCGAGATCGCCAAGGCCCTTGAGGAAGCCGCGCTCACCGACGATTACTTCATCGAGCGCAAGCTGTACCCGAATGTCGACTTCTACACCGGTCTGATCTACCGGGCCATCGGCTTCCCGACCCGGATGTTCACGGTGCTGTTCGCCCTCGGGCGACTCCCGGGCTGGATCGCGCACTGGCGCGAGCTCCATTCGGAGCCCGGCAAGATCGGCCGTCCGCGCCAGATCTACACCGGCTACGGAGAGCGTCAGTACCCGTAGCGAGCGCTCGGGAGATGACAAAGCTCACATAAATCTGTTTGCATCGCTAACAGTTGTAGTTTCACAATAGTCATGTGGAAACTGCCGTCGAGGCGTTGAGTGAGCGCCGCAAGATCGTCATCCTGGGGTCTTGCTGCCTGAGCCTGCTCATCGTGTCGATGGATTCCACCATCGTGAACGTCGCGCTGCCGACCATCCGGGCGGATTTCGGTGCCAGCACCTCGCAGCTGCAATGGGTCATCGATATCTACACCCTGGGGCTGGCCTCATTGCTCATGCTCTCCGGGGCCGCGGGAGATCGGCTGGGGCGCCGGAAGGTCTTCCACATCGGGCTGTCGATCTTTACGGTGGGCTCGCTGCTGTGCAGCGTGGCACCCACCATCGGATTGCTTATCGCCGCGCGTCTGCTGCAGGCGGTGGGTGGCTCGATGCTCAACCCGGTTGCGCTGTCCATCATTTCGCAGGTGTTTACCGGCCGCGTGGAACGCGCCAGGGCGCTGGGATTCTGGGGCGCGGTGGTGGGGATATCTATGGCGCTGGGCCCGATAGCCGGCGGGCTGCTGATCGAATGGGTGGGCTGGCGGGCCGTCTTCTGGATCAACCTGCCCGTGTGTGCCCTGGCGTTCGTGCTGACGGCGATCTTTGTCCCGGAGAGCAAGTCGGCAACCATGCGCGATATCGACCCGGTGGGTCAGGTGCTCGCGGTGCTCTTTCTGTTCGGCATCGTGTTCACCCTTATTGAAGGGCCGTCGCTGGGATGGGCCACACCCCAGCTCATCGCGGTCCTGATCACCGCGCTGGTGGCGTTCGCGGTATTTCTCAGGTACGAGTCCCGACGGCGCCACCCCTTCATCGATCTGCGCTTCTTCCGCAGCATCCCGTTCGCTTCGGCCACCCTCACCGCGATATGTGCGTGCGTGGCGTGGAGCGCGTTCCTGTTCACGATGTCGCTATACCTGCAGGGGGAGCGGCACTTCTCGGCGATGCACACCGGGTTGGTCTATCTCCCGATTGCCATCGGGGCGCTGGTGTTCTCGCCGATCTCGGGCCGCATGGTGGGCCGGTTCGGTGCGAGGCCGTCACTGCTGGCGGCGGGCGCCCTGTTCTTCACGGCCTCGCTGCTGCTCACCCGGGTTTCGACGGTGACACCGATGTGGGAACTCCTGGTGGTTTTCGCCATCTTCGGCGTGGGGTTCTCCATGGTGAACGCACCGATCACCAATGCCGCGGTCAGCGGTATGCCGCTGGATCGGGCCGGCGCGGCCTCGGCAGTCACCTCCACCAGTCGCCAAGTGGGCGTGAGCATCGGTGTGGCACTGTGTGGTTCGGTAGGTACTCCCGCGCTGTGGTTCATGTGTGCGGGCCTCGGGCTGGCCATCGCTACGCTCGGTATCGTGTCTACTTCTCCCTTCGCGCTGCGTTCGGCGCAGCGACTCGCGCCGCTCATCCAGAGCACGTCGGCACGGGAGGTTTCTCGTGCCGGATAGGCCCCTCGCCGACGAGGTGTGGCGCGCCATGGCGAGCCTGGTGCTGGACAATCGTGACGGCTGGCGACGGATGGTCGTCGAGAAGACCGGACTTCCCTTCAGTCGTGTGCGCATCCTGCGAAGGCTTGCGCGACAGTCCATGACGGTAAAGGGAATAGCCGAGGCCACGGCCCTGGATGCTCCGGCGGCCACGGTTGCGGTGAGCGATTTGGAGCAGCGCGGGCTGGTGGTACGCCACATCGACCCCGACAATCGCCGATGCAAGCGGGTGTCATTGACCGAGGAGGGGCAGCGTGTCGTCGCGGCCATCGCTGAACTTGATGACCCGGCGCCGGCGGCGCTGGCGGCGTTGAGTGAGGCCGAACTGAAGAACTTGCGGGCGATCCTGGAGAGGGCGGCGTCCTTCAGCTAGCGCCCAGCACCGCCATCGCGGCATGGTATCCACCGAGCCCCGATACCCCGCCCCCTCGGCGGGAACCCGAGCCGCAGAGCAGAATCCGATCGTGGTCCGTGGCCACGCCCCAGCGACGCGCGGGTGTGTCCAGCGGCTCGTCCTCCTCTGCGAACGGCCAGTGCAACCCGCCGTGGAAGATGTTTCCCGCCGTCATGCCGAGGGCGCGCTCCAAGTCGTCAGTGGTCTTGGTCTCGATACACGGGTTGCCCTGGGAGTCGGTGGCCACCACATCGGTGATCGGCTCGGCCAGTACCGAGTTCAGCGATGTGAGCACGGCGGCCTGCAGCTCCTCGCGGGTTGCCGTCAGCCCATGCGGAGTGTGTAGTCCGAACACCGTTAACGTCTGGGCCCCGGATGCGCGCAGCTCCGGCGACAGGATGCTGGGATCGGCCAGCGAATGGCAGTAGATCTCGCACGGCAACGGGTCTGGGATGCCGCCTGCCAGCGCCTGTCGATAGGCGTTGTCCAGCTGCGTGTACGTCTCGTTGATGTGAAAGGTTCCGCCGAAAGCCTGTTCCGGCGTGACCTTCTCGTCGCGCAGCCGCGGAAGCCGCCGCAGGAGAAGGTTGACCTTGACCTGTGCCCCCGGCTGGCCATCCGGTGGATCTTCCCCGAGTAGGTGGGCCAGCACCGCGGGCGTGACACCACTGAGAACACGTTCGCCGATGGCGATGTGCTCGTCGTCACCGATCCGGTAGCACACCTCGCCATCGGGACTGACGGTCAAAACCTCTGCTCCGGTGCGTAATTCGGCGCCGTGACGGCGTGCTGCGGATTCCAGCGAGCCGGTGACGGCGCCCATGCCACCGATGGGAACGTCCCAGGGATTCATCTGGTGATAGAGGAAGCAGATGTTCTGTTGCAGCGACGGGTCATCGGCGCCGGCGAATGTTCCGATGAGCGCATCCGTCAGGAGGACCCCGCGTTGGAGGTCATCGGGTGTGGCCGCGCGGATCACCTCGCCGATGGGCGTCTCGATCAGCTCGGACCAGGCGCCGGTGCGCAATTGCTTGCGGGTGGGCAGCGGCCCGAGCATCGAATCCCATACCGGCTCTGTGACGGAGGCGCACAAATTCCCGAACTCGGCGAAATCGTCTGGACGGGCGAGAAATCCGCTCCGGCCACCGGTCGATGGGTCCGGCGTGTACGACGCGTACTTGCGGCGTGCCAGCCGCACCGAAAGACCCAGGTCGTCGATGATCTGGCGTGGAAGCAGGCTCACCAGATACGAGTACCGCGACAATCGGGCGTCCACGCCGTTGAATGCCGGCGCCGAGATCGCCGCACCGCCGAGCACGTCGAGCCGCTCCAGGAGCAGCACCCGCTTGCCTGCGCGTGCCAGATACGCGGCGGCGGTCAGGGCATTGTGCCCGCCGCCGACGATCACTGTGTCAAACCGGTCGGATCCCGTGATGGCCATGGGAGGACTGTACGACCTGCCGGCGATCAGACGGCGCCTTTCAGGACGTCCTCGAACTCGGTGCAGAACCAGTCCACGTCCGACCGCGAGAACACCAGGGGGGGTCTGACTTTCAGTACGTTGCCATCCTGGCCGCAGACCGAGACCAACACCCGGCGGTTTCGTAGCGCGTTCACGATGCGCAGTGCGCCGGCGCGGTCGGGGGTGCGGGAACCGGGGTCGACGACGATCTCGATTCCGGTGTACAGGCCGGTACCCCGGATATCGCCCAGCTCGACGTGGCGCGAGGCTATGGATCTCAACTCGGTGCGCAGCAGCGCACCTACCTCTGCGGCATGGAGCTGTAGCTTCTCATCCTCGATGACATCTAGCACGGCGGACGCCGCGGCCATGGAGACCGGGTTTCCTCCGAAGGTGTTGAAATAGGGTACTTCCCGAGAAAATGGGGCGAGGATCTCGGAAGTCGCCGCCATCGCCGAAACCGGAATGCCATTGGCCATCGGTTTACCCATGGTGACCAGGTCGGGCACCACACCGTGACGAATGAACCCCCACATGGCCTCGCCGGTGCGGGCGAATCCTGGCTGGACCTCGTCGGCGATGAGTACACCACCTGCCTTGTGCACAATCTCCGCAGCCGGCGCCAGTACCGACGCGTCGGGATAGATCCCATCCGAGGAAAAGATGGTGTCCACCACCAGGCAGCTGAAACCGTGATCTGCGGAACGTAATTCATCGATGGCACCCGAGACAGCGGCGGCGAAGTTGGCGGCCAGGTCGCCCGGTGATGTCCGATAGCTATCGGGTGCCGGTACCACGCGCACGTACGGTCCAAGGGAGCTCCCGCTGAGTGACGGGGAGATGGCGGTGACCGCTGCGGTGTTTCCGTGGTAGGCATCGCTGGTCACGATGACTCCCCTTGCTCCGGTGTACATCTGCGCCACGCGTAGCGCCAGGTCGTTGGCCTCCGACCCGGTGCACGCATACATCACCTGGTCGATGGCGCCGGGCATGGTGGCCAGTAGACGTTCCGAGTAGTCGACGATGCCTTCATGGAGATACCGGGTGTGCGTGTTGAGTGTGGACAGCTGCCGGGTGACCGCGTCGACGACATGGGGATGGCAGTGGCCGACGCTCGCCACGTTGTTATAGGCGTCCAGATACCGGTTGCCTTCGGCGTCGAACAGATGGCTGCCCTGTCCGCGCACCAGGTGTACCGGCCGCTCGTAGAACAACCGGTATGACGGGCCGAGCATGCGTTCTCTTGCCGTGATCAGCGTTTCGGTGGCCGGATCGTCGTGTTCTCCGGCGTAGCTGTTCGAATCCATGATGTTGGAAAAGCTCATCGTTCGTGTGCCTCCTCCAGGACGGTTCTTCCCAGTTCTTCGTAGCGGGCGGGCGCGGTGTACTTGAGGGCGAGAGCCAATGCGATACCGCCGATTCCGGTAGCCGCCACCACCCACGGAATCGATGCGAAGATCCAGTCACTAGCCGCGGTGCCGGCTGCGAACGAAGCATGTTTGGCCAGTAGGTAGACGACGTAGACCATGCCCAGTCCGCCGAGTAGCGGCGCCACCAGGGTTCGGAACCAGTGCGCTGTTTCGGGGTGATTGCGCAGCACATGAAAGTACGAGATCACCGCGAAAGCAGTGAGCGCCTGGACAATCAGGATTGCGGTCGTGCCCAGGAGAGCCATGAGTCCGTAGAGCCCGGTGTAGGGATCGCGGTGGGTCAGCGCGAAGAAGAGCACCACCACGGTGGCGAACGCGGTTTGGACGAACCCCGCCACGTGCGGTGAGCCATGTGCCGAATGGGTGGCTCCGATGGTCCGGCGCATCCCGGGTATGACGTTCTCGCGTCCGATGGCGTACAGGTAGCGGGCGGCACAGTTGTGGAACGCCATGCCACAGGCGAACGAACCCGTCATCAGGAGCACCTTGAACAGATTGACTGCCCACACCCCCAGGTGGCTCTGGACCGGGCCGAAGAAGATCTCACCGGCTGTCGACGAATCCTGGGCCAGTGCAACGGCATTATCGGGGCCGGTGCCGACGATGGCGAGCCACGAAACCAGGACGTAGAAGATTCCCACGCCGACGACTGACGTCACTATGGCAATGGGGATGATCTTTTTAGGGTTTTTTGACTCCTCGGCATACATCGCGCTGGACTCAAACCCGACCCAGGACCAGAATGCGAAGAAGAGGCCGACGCCGGCAGAACCTGCGACTGCGAGGGGACCGGCCGGACCGTGGACCACGCCGCCGAGAT
The DNA here is from genome assembly GCF_004924335.1 of Mycobacteroides salmoniphilum. NCBI lineage: Bacteria > Bacillati > Actinomycetota > Actinomycetes > Mycobacteriales > Mycobacteriaceae > Mycobacteroides > Mycobacteroides salmoniphilum. Next base: position 787,093 of record NZ_CP024633.1, read on the forward strand.
CGTGAAAGCCGTTGAGGGGATTGAGCGATTCCCAGGACCAGCCCTGTGGCCCGCCCCCGGTGAACAGCACTGAAAGCGCCAGCAGCGCCAGCATGAAGATCTCGGTTACCAGGAAGACACCTAATACCCGCGCAGCGAGGTTGAGATCGAAATAGGTGAGCACCGCGTTGGTGGCCAGCATGATCAGCGCGAAGAGGATCCAGGGAACGTCGGCGTGGAAGAACGTACGGAAGAGGTCGTTCGCGAAGAACGAGAAGATTCCGACCAAGGACGCCTCGAAGACCATATAGGCCAACGTGATCAGGAATCCTGAGCCCAGTCCGACGACGCGGCCGAGGCCGTGCGAGATGTATCCGTAGAACGCACCCGTGGCGACGATGTGTCTGGACATGGCCGCGTAGCCGACGGCGAAGAGCGTAAGCACGATGGTGGCCACCAGGTACCCCGCGGGTGCGTACGCCCCGTTACCGAATCCCACCGCCATGGGCACGTTGCCGACCATTGCGGTGATCGGCGCGGCGGTGGCCACGGCCATGAACAACACACCCATCAGGCCGACGGCATTGGGTTTCAGACGCTGCATGCCGCCGGGTTCGGTGGCTGTTTCAGTGGCAGTGGTGGTGGGGTCGATGGTGTCGCTCACGGAAGATCCCTTCTCCATATTTGGTCTGGTTTTGACCGGTTCTCCGCGATCAGGCGAAGCCTGGCTGTCAGATCAACGGTGCTGTTCTGGTGCGACGCGGTTATTTATACCTGGCTTAGTGCCCAGGTTAAAAGGAAATCAGGGAAATCGTCCGGATTGGTTTCGGTGATGTTTCGACTTGAGTCCATCGCACTGCATCGGAGTTAATTGGTCCGATTTGGTCCGCTTGATGGCCTCTTGTGGTGCACACTCGACCCATGCCGGGATTACCGTCGAATCACAGCGAGTTCGCGCGAGCCGCCCTTCCCGGGTACGGCCGCGATCCGGACACCCCGTTGCGGCTGCTAAGCCTGTCCGAGAACGCCACGTACCTGGTGGACGATCAGCGACCGATCGTGCTGCGGGTGCACCGTCCCGGGTACCACGGGCTGCCTGCCATCCGTTCGGAGCTGGCCTGGATGCGGGCGTTGCGCGCAGAGACCGCTGTCGTCACACCACAACTTGTGGAAGCGCTGGATGGATCGGACGTGATCGCCGTCGGCGTCGCCGACGTCACGCTGCATGTCGATGCCATGGGGTTCGTCCCGGGCTGTACCGCGGAGGAGGCGCCCGGCGTGGTCGGGTACGCGAAGCTCGGCCAATTGACCGCACACATGCACGACCATGCTCAACGCTGGCGCGTGCCGCAGGAATTCACGCGGTTCCGTTGGGATCTGGACTCAATGTTCGGTCCGCGGGCACGCTGGGGTGACTGGCGTCGGGCTCCCGGCATGATCGACCGCGACCGCACTGCCGTCGAGGCCGCCGTGCGGGACCTTGTCCGAAGGCTTACCGAATACGGTTACACCCCAGATCGATTCGGCCTAATACATGCCGACATGAGGCTGTCCAACCTCATGGTGGACCCGGCACAGCCGGGGTCTGACATCACGGTCATCGACTTCGACGACTGCGGATGGTCCTGGTTCATGGCCGACCTTGGGGCTCTGGTCTCGTGGGTGGAAGACACTGCGGAGGCCGAGGTAGCGGTTGCGGAGTGGCTCGATGGATACCAACGAGTGCGCCGGCTCTCCGACGAACATCTCGCCATGATCCCGGTTTTCGTGATGTTGCGCCGGGTCATGCTCACCGCCTGGATCGCATCGCATGCCGATGCCGATGCGGCGATCAGAGTCAGCGACGGATTCGGGACGCGTACCGCCCGTCTCGCAGAGCGATACCTCGGCGACCGAACATGGTTGCGGGAGGAAGTTTTCGGTCGTAGAGCAACAAGAGAGGACGTGTGATGTTCGATCTGTCTGCCAAGTCGGTGCTGGTGACCGGCGCCAGCAAGGGCATTGGCCGTGGTATCGCCGCGGTGTTCGCGCGGGCCGGCGCCAACGTTGCGGTCGCCGCCCGATCATTGGACGAAACCGCCTCGTTAGCAGCAGAATTGGATGAGCTCGGTGTTGGCAATGTCATCGGTGTCCGGCTGGATGTGGCCGACCCCGCGTCGTGTGCGGATGCCGCGCGGACCGTTGTCGACGCGTTCGGCGGACTGGATGTGCTGTGCGCCAATGCGGGAATCTTCCCGGAGGCTCGCTTGGACAGCATGACGCCCGAGCAGCTCTCCGAGGTGCTCGATATCAACGTGAAGGGCACCGTGTACTCCGTGCAGGCCTGTTTGGAGGCATTGACCGCTTCGGGTCGCGGTCGCGTGGTTCTCACCTCGTCCATCACCGGGCCCGTCACCGGATATCCGGGCTGGTCGCACTACGGTGCGTCCAAGGCCGCACAGTTGGGTTTCATGCGCACCGCAGCGATCGAACTGGCGCCGCGGGGGGTGACGGTGAACGCGATATTGCCCGGCAACATCCTCACCGAGGGCTTGGTGGATATGGGCGAGGAATATATCGCCGGGATGGCGCGCTCGATTCCCCTGGGGAAGTTGGGCAGCCCCGCCGATATCGGGCACCTGGCGGCTTTCCTGGCCAGTGATGAGGCCGCATACATCACCGGCCAGGCCATCGTGATCGACGGGGGACAGGTGTTGCCCGAATCGCCGGATGCGGTTAATCCGTAGGTGCGTTTGCGGCGATACTGAGCAGATGGAGGAGTCGGAGGGCGGCCCGGTAGCCGAGGACGTGCGGCGCCGAATTCTGTCGATGCTCGCGCAGGGCACGCTGCACCCGGGCTCGCGGTTGGGCTCCGAGCGTGAGATGGCGGAGCGGTTCGCGGTGTCGCGCGCTACCGTACGCAGCGCGCTGGTGCCGTTGAGTCGAGCGGGCATCCTGGAGCGTCACACCGGCCGCGGCGGTGGCACCTTCGTACGGGCCGATGTGGTGCAGCGCAATGTCGCTGAACTTGTCGGCCTGCCCACCAGACTGCACATCGGCGGCCACACGAGCGATACCCGGGTGCTCGGCACGTCCCGCAGGGCGGCCACCCCGGTTGAGCGATCTGCGCTTGAAATCGAGGACGGGGCAGAGGTTTTCGATGTGCGGCGGCTTCGCTACGCCGACGGGGTGCCGCTCTCGGTCGACAGCGCGTGTTTTGCCGCCGAGCTGGTGCCGGACTTGCTGGAACAACCGCTCGGTGGGTCCCTCTACGACCTGTGCCGGCTGCGCTACGGATTGATCGCGGACTCGTCGACCGAGACGATCGAAGTGGTGAGTGCAAATCCGCGTGAGGCCGAATGGCTTGACGTGCCTCATCGCAGGCCCTTGTTGGCCATCACCCGGGTAACCCGTCATACGGACGGCCGGCCGTTCGAGTACAGCTATGACCTGTTCCGCGCCGACCGGGTACGGCTGACCGCCACCATGACATCGTCCGTCGCGCAAGAGAGTCGCGGTATGGACGGCAAGGTGGAACGCGCGGTGAGCAGCCTGGCCGCCCACCGGAGGCGGGACGATACGCTGCTGGCATGACGAAACCCGAGATTGATTTTCAGCCAGGTCCAGCACCCACCGAACTGGTCGTCAAGGACATCACCGTCGGTGACGGCGCCGAGGCCGCGCCCGGATCTGTCGTCAACGTTCATTACCTCGGAGTCGAATTCGAGAGTGGTGAGGAGTTCGACAGCTCGTGGAACCGTGGCGAGTCCATCGAGTTCCCGCTCGGCGCGCTCATCCAGGGATGGCAGGACGGCATTCCCGGCATGAAGGTCGGCGGACGTCGTCAGCTCACCGTGCCGCCGGCGCAGGCTTACGGCGAGGCGGGCGCCGGGCACCAGCTGTCGGGCAAGACGCTGGTGTTCGTGATCGACCTGCTCGGCACGCGCTAGGGCTAATGCCCGGGGAGGCGCAGCACCAGTCTTGCGCCTCCCAGCGGGCTGGACTCCAAAGCGGCTGTGCCGCCATGGAGTTCGGCCTGCTGAGCGACCAGCGCCAGGCCCAGTCCGGAGCCGGTGTGCGATGCGGTGGAGCCGCGTGAGAACCGTTCGAAGACGACCTCCCGCTCGGCCTCGGGGATGCCGGTGCCGTTGTCGTCAATCGCGATTTCCACACCATGCACCGTGCTGATCGCGGAGAGTCGAACCTCCGACGCGCCGCCGTGCCGGACCGCGTTCTTGATCGCGTTGTCGATCACCAGTCGCAGCCCCGCGGGCAGCCCCAACATCAAGATGGTCGACGAGGGAACCAGGGACACCTCGACATTCGGATAGCTGCGGTCGGCGTCGTGCGCGGCGCGGTCCAGTAGCTCGGTGATATCGACCGGTACGTGGTCATCCTCGGTGGTCAGGTCGCCCTGGGCGAGTCTCTCGAGCGCGGAAAGCGTTGCCTCGATGCGGGTTTGGGTGCGAACGGTTTCCTCGAGGATCTCGGCACGCTGGTCCTCGCTGAGGTTGAGTGTGGTGAGCACCTCGAGGTTGGTCCGCATCGCGGTGAGCGGGGTGCGCAGTTCATGGGAGGCCACCGCGGAGAAGTCACGCGCGGTTTCGAGGGCGGCTTTGGTCTTTGCCTGCTCGTTGTTGATGCGTTCGAGCATTCCCTCGACGGCCTCGGAGATCTCGACGGCCTCGCGTACACCGCGCACGTTCACGTCGTCGGGGTTGGATTGCGCGTTGATCAGACGGGCCTGCTGCGCCAGCAGCCGGAAGGGGCTTACCACGATGAGGGATATCACCCAGCCCACGATCACGGTCCCGATCAGCACGCCGCTACAGATCGCGAGGATGCGTATGTGGTAGCGGTCGATCTGCCGCTGTGTCTCGGCGATCGGGGCGCCGACCGCGACGGGGATATTGCCGGGGGCGATGAACGACCGGACCCGGTATTCGACGCCGTTGATCGTGGTGTTCGCATACCCCGGATCCAGGAGTGGTAGTTCCACGTCGCTGGGGATGGACTTGGTCAGTCCGGCCACACGGGCGGTGAGCACCAGGCCGTCGGGGGTGTCGATCTTCCCCTCCGAACTGATCACCGAATTCAGCAGACTCGAGACGGCACCGAGGCTGGACACCGAGTCCAGCCGACGATCCAGCTGGCTGTTCTGGTCATCCTCGACACCCAGCCACACCCAGGTGCCGAGCGTCACGACGAGCACCATCACGCCCAGCGCGGCGATGGCGACCAGGGTGCGCAGTGAGAAGACCCGCATGGGCCTTTCCAGCAGTCGGTAGGCCAGATCGGTGATCCGTTGGCTGCGGTGCTTGCTGGGAGCGGTCATGCAGGTTTGTTGGTCTTCGTGCAAGCGGCTCATCCTGGCTACTGGGACCGCAGCACGAACCCGACGCCGCGCACGGTATGCAGCAGGCGAGGCGCGCCATTGGTCTCCAGCTTGCGGCGCAGGTAGCCGATGAACACGTCGACGACGTTGGTATCGGCGGCGAAGTCGTATCCCCACACCAGCTCCAGCAGCTGGGCGCGGGACAGCACCGCGGTCTTGTGTTCGGCCAGAACGGCCAGCAGATCAAACTCGCGTTTGGTGAGGTCGACCTCGATACCGTTGATGCGGGCACGCCGACCGGGGATCTCGACCTCAAGGGGGCCGACGGCGATGGTCTCGGTGGACGAAGTGGCCACCGAGCCGCGGCGGCGTAGTAGCGCTTTCACCCGGGCCACCAGCTCGGCGAGTACGAACGGCTTGGTCAGGTAGTCGTCCGCGCCCGCCTCAAGGCCCGCGACCCGGTCGTCCACCGAGGTGCGGGCGGACAGCACACACACCGGTACGTCGTTGTCCATCGCACGCAGCGCTGTCACCACGCTGACACCGTCGAGCACGGGCATGTTGATATCCAGCACGATGGCGTCCGGGCGATGCTCGGTGGCGCAGCGCAGCGCTTCGGCGCCGTCGCTGGCGGTGTTCACCTCGAAACCGGAGAGACGCAGGCCACGCTCCAGCGAGGCGAGCACATCGGCGTCGTCGTCGACCACTAATACGCGCGGGGAGGCGTGCCCGGCGTCTTGTGATGAGCCGCTTGCGCGAAGTCCATCAGGCATGTCTGCCATCTTGCCCGATGCAACGCTCAAAACCTTCCATCTGCCGACACCGGTGCTGTCCCGTGAGTCGCCAGTATCATGAAAGCTGATAATCCGGCGTCCCATACCGAAGGCTTGCGCATGTCAAAAACAGTACCTGTAAAGCTGGTTTCCTACGTTGCTGGCGTGTGCGCCGTGCTGGGTCTGGGGCTGCTTTCCGAGGGTGCGGCGCTCGCTCACGCCGATCCCGCATTCCCCGATCTGAACGGGTTCGCCGCGGTGGCGCCCGACGGTTACTTCGTCACCAACGAGAACTCCTCGGTGCGGTCGATCCATTTCTCCACCCCCGATGGAATCGGTTGTATGTTCCGCGCCTCGGCCAACATCACGCCCACCTCACGTCAACGCCTGAGCTGCGACGGTGCCGTCCCCGGGATTCCCGGGGATGCACAGAGCGCGCCGAATGTGCCGGGTGTCGGCGGCGCGAGCGCGAATGTGCCGGGGCTGGGCGGCGTGAACATCCCGGGCGTGGGGACCTGCCCGATGGGTACCGTCGCGCAGAAGGGCGATGGCGCGTTCGAGATCAGCAAGGGTGCCTGGTCCTGTGGCACCAAGCCCGAGGCGCCTGTACTCGATGTCGGGAAGAAACTCACCTACGGCAACGTCACGTGTGCCGTCGGTGCGGGCAGCCTGACCGCCTGCCAGGTGAGCATGGGCGATCAGAAGCACGGCTTCGTGCTGCAGCCTTCGGGCAGCACATCCTTTTAGGGATGGTTTGGGCGGGCACTTTTAGGGATGGTTGTGGGCGGGGAAGCCTAGGTAATCCAACAGCTCGACGACGGCGGCACGCGACGCCCGGTTAGCGCCAATGGTGCTGGCGGAGGATCCGTACCCCAGCAGATGGACGGCGGGCTGTCCCGCGACTTGAGTGAGCAGCCGGCCAGTCATGGTGATGCCGCCGCGACCGTTGCGCAGGCGCAGCGGTGCCAGGTGATCCAGTGCGTGCCGGAACCCGGTACACCACAAGATCACGTCGACATCCAGTGAGCTGCCGTCGGGCCAGGCGACCCCGGTCGGGGTGATGCGGCTGAACATGGGCTGGCGAGCCAGTACCCCGCGTTGTGAGGCCTCGGCGATCTCCGGCGTCCACGGCAGTCCGGTCGCGGACACCACCGAGCGTTGTGGTTCCCCGCGCCGCGACCGTTCGTCGACGCCGGCGACCGCGGCGCGCAGTCGATCGACGGTGAAATCAGTGACGAATACCGGCTCGCGCCGGGTCACCCACGACGTGCGTGTGACCGTCGATATCTCGGCCAGTAACTGCACAGCGGACACCCCGCCGCCGATCACCAGCACGTGCTTGTCTGCGAATTCCTCCGGTGTGCGGTAGTCGTGGGTGTGCAGCTGGCGGCCCTCGAAGGTGGCTGAGCCCGGAACGAAGGGGACGAACGGCTTGTCCCAGGTACCCGTCGCATTGATCAATCCGCGGACGGTGAACTCGCCCGCGGATGTCCCTAGCGAGAATCCTCCGGACACCGCCCGCACCTCTCGCACATGCACGGGCCGATGGACATCGAGGGCGTACCGATGTTCGTACTCGTCGAAGTACCGGGGCATGGCGGTGGACGCCCTGATGGTGCCCGTCTCGTCGAACGGCAGCCCCGGCAGTTGATAGATGCGGTTGGTGTTGTCGAGGGTCAACGTGGGCCAGCGGAATTGCCATGCCCCGCCCGGACCGGGGGAGTGATCGAGGACGACGAATCCGTCGCCGGGCTCAAGGCCGCGCCGCCGTAGGAAGTATCCCGCCGCGATCCCGGCCTGCCCGCCACCAATCACGGCGACGGTAGTCATGGGCGCCATATTAGGGTGGTCGCCATGATCGGTGTAACTAGCGATGGTCCCGTCACCACCATTGAGCTGCAGCGCCCAGAACGGCGCAACGCGGTGACCTACGAGTTGGCGCTCGCCTTCGCCGAGGAGGTTCGCAAGGCAGCCGAAACGGCCCGCGTCATCGTCATCACCGGGCAGGGCACGTCGTTCTGCGCGGGTGCCGACCTTTCCAGCGGTGCCCCTGATCCCGACAAGTTCGCCGATGCCTGGCAGCACTCGATCAAGAGCATCGACGCTGCCGACATTCCGGTCATCGCCGCCGTCAACGGCCCCGCCATCGGTGCCGGTGTGATGCTGGCGATGGTGGCCGATCTGCGGGTGGTCTCCGAGACCGCGCGTTTCCAATTCCCGGTCGCCAAATACGGTATCGCCCTAGACAACTGGAGTATCCGCCGACTTTCCTCATTGGTTGGGTACGGACGCGCACGCGGGATGCTGCTGGCGGCCGAGCCGCTCGACGCGCAGGCTGCCTTCCAGACCGGACTGGCCAACCGCATCGGAGAGCTTGCCGACGCGCAGGCCTGGGCGGCCGAGCTGGCCGGGTTCGCACCGTTGGCACTCAAGCACGCCAAGCGCGTGCTCAATGACGACGGTGCGTTCGAGGATCAGCTGCCCGAACACAAGGTGTTGTTCGACAAGGCCTGGAGTAGCCAAGACATCATCGAGGCTCAGGTCGCGCGGATCCAGAAGCGCCCTCCCAACTTCCAGGGAGCCTGAGCATGCGGGCGCTCTGGGTTGGCGCCGGCGCAGCTCTTGCGTCGACGTGGATCGGTCGCGCCCTGCGTGACGTCCCACGGACGCTGGGCGCCAGCAAGGTCCGCATCGCCGAGGTTGCTGAGGGATCGCCGCAGTACCGGAACGGTTCCTTCCACAACGCCGAACCGGCACGGCAGTTTGTCCCCGACGCGGATCCGACCTCACTGTTACGCGGACTGCTGACGCGACAGGGCGCCGGGAGCCCCAACGGGGAGGTGCCCCTCGTAGTCCCCGAACTTGCCGGTCCACCAGCGGATTTAACGGTTACGTGGTTCGGGCATTCCAGTGTGCTCGTGGAAGTTGATGGCTATCGGGTGCTCACCGACCCGGTGTGGAGCGACCGCTGCTCGCCCTCCCGTGCTGTGGGGCCGCACCGTCAACACCCGGTGCCCCTGGAGCTGTCGGCATTGCCGGCCCTGGACGCCGTGGTGATCAGTCACGACCACTACGACCATCTCGATATGGACTCCATCATCGCGCTGACCCGCAGCCAGAACGCGGTGTTCGTGGTGCCACTCGGGGTCGGCGCGCACCTGCGCGGTTGGGGTGTCTCACCGGCGCGGGTCATTGAGCTCGACTGGGACCAGAGCCATCAGCTCGGAAAGTTGACGCTCACCTGCACGCAGGCCCGCCATTTTTCGGGCAGATCCCTTGCCCGCAACACCACGCTGTGGGCGTCCTGGGTCATCGCCGGACCTAAGCACAAGGTGTTCTTCGGTGGCGACACCGGATATACGAAGGCGTTCAAGGTCATTGGCGACACCTATGGGCCCTTTGATCTCACCCTGTTGCCAGTCGGGGCCTACAACACCCAATGGCCGGATATCCACATGAATCCCGAAGAGGCCGTCCAAACTCACCGGGATCTCGCGACCACTCAGGCGCCGCTGCTACCCATTCACTGGGCGACGTTCAACCTGGCACTGCATCCCTGGGACGAGCCGATCGAACGGGTCCTTACCGCCGCCGGCGAGCAGGGCGTGACTGTCGTGGTGCCCAAGCCCGGGCAGCGGGCCGACGCGCAGCGGCCCGCCGCCCCCGACGGCTGGTGGCGTCTTTCCTAACGCTTGTGTGCTTGGAGCAGGAACGCGGGCTGCTTGTTGCGGCCCTTCTCGTCCTTGTGGAACGCAGGCATCTCGAAGTTGGCGCCGGGCAGCACTTCCGGGATGTTCGAGTGGATGAACGCCGGACGCAGCTCGTCGATCACCCAGTAGGGCTCGACCGCCGCACGCAGCTCGTCCTCGGTGACCGCGTTGGGGCCGATCCCGGGTGGAAAGGCGCCGACGGCGAAGACCAGCACGTAGTACGACGCGTCGGGAGCGGCCGCACGAGAGATCGACTGCTGGTAGCCCTCGCGCGCCTCGACGGGGATCGAGTGGAACAGCGTGCTGTCGACGATGGTGTTGAAGCGCCCGTCGTAACCGGAGAACTCGGTGATATCGGCGACCTCGAAACTGGCATTGGTCAGTCCGCGTTCGGCGGCCGCGGCCCGCGCCGCCTCGATCGCGGTCGGGGACAGGTCAAGGCCGAGGGTGGTATGTCCCTGCGCGGCTAGCCGCAGCGAGGTTTCGGCGTGCCCGCATCCGACGTCGAGGACGTCGCCGTGGAACTTGCCGGCCTCGATCAGCGCGGCCAGCTCGGGTTGCGGCTCGCCGATGTTCCATGGCGGTTCACCCTGGAAGATCTCGCTCTTACCTTGGTATGAGGCATCCCAGTCCGGCAGCTCGTTTGATGTCATACCACCTGACATTACCCGTGTTCGCGGCGAACACGCCACGACAATGGGGCCAAATAGTCGCGCCGTGTTCGGACTCGGCGGCCGTGCCAGGCGATCGCCGGTCGCTACTGTGCAGGGGTGGCAACGATCGAGGAGTTGACGTCGGGTGGATTGACCGCCGCCGAGGTCGCTGAGCGCGTAGCGCAGGGGAAGACCAACGACGTCCCGTCCCGCGCGGCACGCAGTGTGTCGGACATCGTGCGAGCCAACGTCTTCACCCGAATCAACGCGATCCTTGGCGTGCTGCTGGTCATCGTGCTGTCCACGGGCTCGGTCATCAACGGGGCATTCGGTCTGCTGATCATCGCGAACAGCGCCGTGGGCATCATTCAGGAACTGCGCGCCAAGCAGACGCTCGACAAGCTCGCCATTGTCGGCCAGGCCCGGCCGGTGGTCCGGCGCGACGGAGCGGCGACCGCTCTCGCGCCCAACGACGTGGTCCTCGACGACATCATCGAGCTGGGACCCGGAGATCAGATCGTGGTGGACGGCGAGGTTATCGAGGAGGCCGCCCTCGAGGTCGATGAGTCGCTGCTGACCGGTGAGGCCGATCCCATCGACAAGACCGTGGGCTCCCCGGTGCTTTCGGGGAGTTTCGTGGTCGCGGGCAGTGGCGCGTACCGGGCCACCAAGGTGGGGCGCGAGGCCTACGCGGCCAAGCTGGCCGAGGAGGCCTCCAAGTTCACCCTGGTGCATTCCGAACTGCGCAATGGCATCAACAAGATCCTGCAGTTCATCACGTACCTGCTGCTGCCAGCGGGCGGGCTGGTCATCTACACCCAGCTGTTCACCACCGACGACAGCTGGCAGGAATCGGTGCTTCGCATGGTGGGCGCACTGGTCCCGATGGTGCCCGAAGGCCTGGTGTTGATGACGTCAATTGCCTTCGCGGTCGGTGTGGTTCGACTGGGACGGCGCCAATGCCTGGTGCAGGAGCTGCCCGCCATCGAGGGACTGGCCCGCGTAGACACGGTATGTGCCGACAAGACCGGCACTCTCACCGAGAACGGCATGCTGCTCTCGGATGTGAAGAAACTGGACGGCGACTGTGATCGCCAGGACGCACTGCCGGCGCTGTCTCAACTCGCGGCCGACGACCCGCGGCCCAACGCGAGCATCGCCGCCATCGCCGAGGCGTACGACTCCCCGCCGGGCTGGAATTCGACTGCGATCGCCCCCTTTTCGTCGGCCAAGAAGTGGAGCGGCGCCTCCTACGGCGAGCATGGCAACTGGGTGATCGGCGCGCCCGATGTGCTGCTCGATCCGGCCGACCCCATTGCCACCACCGCCGAGGAGATCGGTTCCCGGGGTCTGCGGGTGCTGCTGCTCGCCTCGGCGGAACTGTCCGTCGATGATGCTCGAGCGCCGGGTGCCATCACCTCGCGTGCGCTGGTGGTGTTGGAGCAGAAAATCCGCCCCGATGCCCGCGACACCCTTGATTACTTTGCTTCCCAACATGTCTCGATCAAGGTGATCTCCGGCGACAACGCGGTGTCGGTGAGCGCGGTGGCCCAGACGCTGGGGCTCTCCGGCGCCGCTGTGGATGCGCGCACCCTGCCCACCGATACCGACAAGCTGGCCGACACTCTCGCCGGGGCGACCACCTTCGGACGGGTACGACCCGACCAGAAGCGGGCGATGGTCAAGGCCCTGCAATCGCGCGGCCATACCGTCGCGATGACCGGTGACGGCGTCAACGACGTACTCGCGCTCAAGGATGCCGATATCGGTGTCGCGATGGGTGCCGGTAGCTCGGCCTCACGCGCGGTGGCTCAGATTGTCTTGTTGGACAACAAGTTCGCCACCCTGCCCTACGTGGTTGCCGAGGGGCGGCGCGTCATCGGAAACATCGAACGAGTGTCGAACCTGTTCCTCACCAAGACGGTGTACTCGGTGCTGCTGGCGCTGACAGTGGGGCTCGCGGGGCTGGGTTCGAAGATCTTCCACTACGGCGCGGTGCCGTTCCCGTTCCAGCCGATCCACGTCACGATCGCGGCCTGGTTCACCATCGGGATCCCGGCATTCATCCTGTCGCTGGCACCGAATAACGAACGCGCACAGGCAGGATTCGTACGCCGGGTAATGATGTCCGCCATTCCGTCGGGCTTGACGGTGGGCGTCGCGACGTTCCTGTCCTACCTGTTGGCTCGTCACATTTTGCACGTCACCGGTAACAGCACGCAGGCGTCGACCGCCGCTCTGATCACCGAACTCGTGGCGGCGGTGTGGGTGCTCGCGGTGGTGGCTCGTCCTTATCGGTGGTGGCGGGTGGCACTGGTGACATGCTCCGGCCTGGGCTATGCCGTGATCTTCGCGATTCCGTTGGCGCGAAAGACATTCATGCTCGATCCGAGCAATCTGGCAGTCACCGGACCTGCGCTGGGCATCGGCATCGCGGCCGCCGCGGTGATTGAGGTGTTGTGGTGGCTGCAGGGTAAGTGGTCCGGCCAGCCACGCCATTTCTGGGCCACCGAAGACGACTGAAGTAAATCGGATGCGCGCAACAGGCGCGGTTCGCTATCTTTGCTCACGCGGAGATCAAGCGGCGCCCCGGCATCGCCGGTCGGTGTATCGCGTGTTGGGCCTTCGCCTTGGTGGCACGCCCTCTTCAGGCTAGTGGGTTCGAGTCCCTCACGGGACGGCTTCCGGGATGCGCGCCGTACGGTTCGCGGATCGGTCCTGCGGGGAGCGCTGTGGCGACTCCTCCCGCTGGCTCGCGATGTAGTCCGGAAGCCGTTCCTCCGCAACTGAATTACGAAAAAGATATGTAAGAGAGGTGAACAAAGAATGAGTATGTTGGACGAGATTTTCGGGCAAAAGGTCACGATCATGGAATGGCAGCGCGGTGTGCTGTACCGCGAAGGTGTATTCGAGGCGGTGCTGGCGCCAGGTGTTCATTTCACTCGCCAGCGTACCGACACTTTGGTCACTGTGGACATGCGGGCGCAGTCGGTTCAAGTTGCTGGCCAAGATGTGCTGACCGTTGATGGTTTCACTGTGAAGGTATCGGCGGCGGTTATCTACACGGTGTCCAATCCGCGCGTTTTCGCAACTGCCGAGGGCGGTTCGGTGCACTGGAATATCTACCTGCGCACCCAGCTGCAGGTGCGTGACGCCGTCGCGGCGCTGACTCTTGATGAGCTGCTGGCCCGGCGCGGTCAGTTCTTGGGTGCCGACGCTGTCGCGAGACTCTCGGCCGAAGTAGAGGAGCTCGGTGTGACGGTGACGTGGTTCGTCGTCAAGGACATCATGCTGTCCGGTGAGGTGCGCAAGGCACTGGCTGAGCCGCTACTGGCGCGAGAAGCAGGTAAGGCTCAGCTCGAACGGGCCCGCTCCGACGCAGCGGTGCTGCGCTCTATGGCCAACACGGCCAAGCTGCTGCGGGAGAACCCGGAGCTGCTGAGGCTGCGGACCCTGGAGTCGGTAGCCGAGGGCAAGGCCATGGTCGTTTTCAACGCACCGTCGTGACCTCGCCTAGAAACTGAACCGCATGATCCTGCCGATATCGCGCAGGGCGGGGATGTGGGATATGACCTTCATCTGGATGCGGCCCGACAGTGGCAGGTGCTCCTCACCTGCCACGTCGGTGCTGCGCAAGTCGTCGACGCAGCGCAGCCCGGGGTGCAGCGCTTCGATCTGGCCGGGGTCGTCGATACCCCAGTGCAGGGTGGCACCGGCGTTGCGCACCGCGGGCACCAGCTTTTGCAGCGTGATCCCGATGCTGCCGTAGCAGTCGAAGGCCAGTTGTCCGCTGGGAAATCGGCCGGTGATCCGCCGTATCAGGGACTGTCCCTCGGCCTGCGTGAGATACATGGTCAAACCCTCGAACACCGCGAGCGTGGGCCGGTCGGCCGGGATGCTTTCCAGCCACGATTCATCGGTGACCGAGCTGTCGATCATCCGGTAGTCACCGGCGCGCTCGGGGAGCAATGCACGCCGGAGCGCGATTACCTCGGGGTAGTCGACATCGACCCAGCGCACCGTGTCGGGCGGATTGATCCGGAAGACGCGGGTGTCCAGCCCGCAGGCCAGATGCAGCACCGTCGACTCCCGGTGCACGGTGAGAAACTCCGAGGTCCAGACATCGAGCTGACGGGCGCGTAGCGCTACTCCGATCGCCTGGGTGCCTTTGATCTTGGTTTTGGAGAAGTCGTAGTCGATGCGTGCGACGGCGTCCGCGGCGTAGTGGTCATGAAGAACCGAATTGGGGGATGTCGCGTCCTGCGCGCGGCCGTACAGGGTGGCCAGCATTGTCTCCGGAGCGCCGGTCAATGTGATTTTCACAGGGTCCGTCACTCGACCCAACATACGCCGCTATCTCGTACTACAGTTGCGCCGTCCCAGACGAAGGAGAACACGCTCATGGCTGATTTCAAGGGCCTCATCGACAAGCTGAAGAGCCTGTTGGCGGGTAACAAGGACAAGGTGAACCAGGCCGTCGACAAGGTCGGCGACGCGATCGATTCCAAGACCGGTGGCAAGTACAGCTCCGTGGTGGACAAGGTGCAGGACGCCGCCAAGGGTGCCGTCGAGAAGGTGGAAGGTTCCGAGTCCCCGAAGGCCGGCGACGCTCAGTAACCGACTGGCGCCGTTGCTTGCGGCGCTGGTGCTGTTCACGGCGGCCTGTGCGCGGGTGGAGGCGGAAGGTGTCGCACCTCCGCCTCCTTCGCCGTCGCCGGGTGAGGTGCTCTCGGATACGCCGCTGTCGCTGGCCCCGGATCTTGATGCCCATGCCGACGGTCATCTGATCCGATACATGTCGACCTCGGGTGCGACCGGCACACCCACCGAGGTTTCCGGGGTCATCTTCGCTCCGAAAGGTCAACCACCACAACAGGGTTGGCCCATCGTATCGGTGGGGCACGGCACCACGGGGCTAGACGACGAGTGTGCCGTTTCTCGTGCTCCCGATTTGCGCGGCTATATCTGGCTGGTGCGCAACCTCACCAAGCGCGGCTGGGTGGTGGCCATCACGGATTACGAGGGGCTGGGCGTTCCGGGCCCGCATCCGTATCTGGAACCCCGGTCCGAGGGCTTCAACGTGATCGATGCGGCGCGCGCGGCGGTGTCGCTGATCCCCGGGGCTGCGACGACCTGGGCGGCCATCGGCGCTTCCCAGGGCGGCCAGGCAACGTGGGCGGCCGCCGAGATAGCGGGCGATTACGCCCCTGAACTGGAGTTCGTGGGCGCGGCCAATCTGTCCCCGGCCGCCGATCTCACCGCTATGGCGACCCACGTCGGCGACGGCCGATACGACTGGAGTCAGCTCTCGATGATGCCCACCCTGCTGACGGGGCTGTCGGTCACCGTTCCAGAGCTGAGGCCGGAGAACTTTCTGCACGGGTCCTTCCAGGACAACCCGCGTGACAAGGCGCTGCTGCTGGGGTGTCACAACGGGCTGGATCCCGCTCGGGCTGCGGCCATAGGTAGATTGCGCGCCAACGATTTTCACGGCACCACCGCACAGGACCCGGCGATCTTCGCTGGTGCGCTGCAGCGGATCGCGCTACCGCTGGGTCCGGCGTCCGGGCCGATGTTCGTATATGCCGGTGAAGCCGACCGGCTCATCGACGCACGCTGGATCCACGCGGCGGTGCGACGGGCCTGCGCGCTGGGCGACACGGTCCAGGAGATCATCGCGCCAGGTAAGGGGCATGTGGACCCCGAAGGGGAACGACTGGGGGTGCAGTGGATCGCGGACCGGTTTGCCGGGATCCCGGCCCCGAGTAACTGCTAGCCGCCTGTCGGTGTCGCTCCGGTATCGTTTGCCGACGTGGCAGCCAAACTGAATTCCTCGATCGATGTGCCTCTCCCTCCCCAGGAGGCCTGGGAGCATGCCTCGGATTTGCGGCGTTTCGATGAGTGGCTGAGCGTTCACACCGCGTGGCGCAGCGCGTTGCCCGAGATCCTGGAAAAAGGCACGGTGATCGACTCGATCGTGTGCGTGAAGGGCATGTACAACCGGGTCAAATGGACCCTTCAGAAGTACGACCCTCCGACGGGTTTGTTCCTGGAAGGGCAGGGCAGGGGCGGTGTGAAGGTCAAGCTCCGGTTGACGATCACACCGAAGGGGCCGGGGTCGGTCGTGGACTTCACCCTGCACTTGGGTGGGCCTGCGATGTTCGGTCCGATCGGCGCGGTGGTCGCGGCCGCGCTGCGCAGTGACATCGACGCCTCGCTGTCGAAGTTCGTTCAAGTTTTTGCATCCGCGTCGTAACTGCGTTTTCCGCGTCCTACCTGCGAAAACAAAAGCGACCGTTTGTGATTGGACGAGTATCGAGTTCGTGTCGGTGGTTGGCAGGCTCCGGAATAAGGAGCAATATGGATATATGTCAATCACACGGAAGATCATCGGAAGGGTGCTCGCCGCAGGTGCCGGCGCGGTGCTGATCGCTGCTGCGCCCGCCGCCGTGATGGCCGCCGGGGTGCCGACAACCACGTCCAACCAGGTCGTTCTTGCCGATCCCGGTGGCTCGGGCAGCGGCGACGCGGGTGGCGGCGGTGGCTGCTACAACGGCGTGTGCGGCGGGTGGAATCCCGGACAGGGTGGCTACGGCCACGGCTGCTACAACGGCGTCTGCGGTGGCTGGGACGGCCAGCGCGGCTGGGGCAACTAACCCCTGCCCAGCCGTACGAGCTAGTCCGCTAGCGGCCGAAGGGCCTGCGCCAGTGCGTCATAGGCGTCTCGGCGAGCCGAGCCGGTGCCGAGTAGGTGATCCGGCAGGATGACTTCGTCCACCCCCTCCTGGGCCCACGGTGCGATCTGCTCCGCGATGCGTTCCGCGGTGCCGTGCAACACTGGAATCGGTGATGCCGCAGCGGTTTCCGCAGCTCGGGCCTCGGACTGCGGGTCGTCGGTGACGATAATGCGGGCCTGCGTGGAGCGCCAGATCGTCGCAGGATCGCGGCCAATCTTCTCGGCTGCGGCGTCGAGTCGGCCCGAGATCTCGTGGAAGGTGCCGGGCGAGGACCACTGATTCCATTCGTGGGCATACCGCGCGGTCAGGGCAAGCATGCGTGGCTGGGTGGCGCCGATCAGGATGGGCAACGGCCGCTGTAGCGGTTTGGGTTCGCAGATGCCCTCCGCCAGCTGGTAGTACTCGCCGGCCACTGTGGTGGCTTGCTCGTTGAGCAGGCCGGTAATCACCTGCAGCCCTTCGGAAAACCGGTCGACACGTGGTCCGGGCTTGCCAAGTTCGAGCCCGTAGCGCTGGTGCTCGTTTTCCTGCCAGCCGGCGCCCAGCCCGAGTGTGAAGCGCCCCTGGCTTACGTGGTCGACGGTGGCTGCCCAGTTGGCAAGGACTGCCGGATGCCGGAAGGTCATCGACAGCACTAGGGGCGCGAGCCGGATTCGCGAGGTGGCCGCGGCGAGCGCCGCAAAGATCGCGGTGGCCTCGTGGAAGTCGGTGCGCTGCGCGGCGGTGTCCGCGTGTGACATGAAGTGGTCGGCCGCATAGAAGGCGCGCCAGGATCCGTTGTCGGCGTATTGCGCGATATCCAGCAGATCTGCCCAGGATTGATTGGTTTGTCCCCATATCGAGAAGCGCATGTCTTCCAGACTAGAGCCGGTGCATATATCGCCGTTATTGCGTACTACCCTCGAAATGGTGGAGGAGCAACCAAGGGGTCGGCGGGCAGAGGTGATCGCGGCCGCCATTGAGGTGGCGGGCACCGTGGGTGTTGGCGGTCTTACGTATCGCTCGGTAGATGCGGCGGCTAATGTGCCGAGCGGGACTACGTCGAATCATTTCCGTACGCGTGATGCGCTGTTATTGGGTGTCATTATCGAGATCGAAAAACTTCGTCGGGCCTTCTGGCGGGCGCTTGTCACCGAGATCAGCCCGACTACGGTGGCCGACCTGGTGGGTATCGGTACCGCATACGCCAACGGTGCCGTCGGAGTGATGAGCACCCGGGTGCGGGCGTACATGGCACTTCTCATGGAAGGTTGGAGCCATCCTGATCTCAGAGAGCCGCTGCAGCGGGGTCGGGATGCGCAGATTCCTCGCACCCTGCAGCTCATGCGCAAAGTGAACCCGACAACCCCCGAGCTGCATGCGGAAATTTTCCAGGACTATCTCACCGGCATCATCTACCAGCAGCTTGCCAACCCGGTGCCGGACTTCAAGCCGCGTCCCGGGATCGAGGCGCTGCTCACCGCGCTGGTGCTGCCCCAGGCAGCGCAGAGATAGGGTTCTCGCGCCAGTCGGTATCGGTAACGATTCGCCGTGAAATGCGTTCCAGTGCAGCCTGAATCTGCTCCCGGTCTGCGCGATCTTCGAAATCAGGTGTGCGGGAAAGTCGTTCGACCAAGTACTGGTTGATTGCCTCGCTGATTTTGTCGACTTCCTGTCGCCCCGGGTCGGTGAGCCAGACGTGGTCATTGGTGCGCAGGGCGTAACCATTCTCGACGAGTTCATTGAAGGCGGGGTCGATGACCTCCGGCGGTATCCGGTACCACTGCGCGATTCGGGATACCTCGGCAGACCCGGTGGCGCGCAGAAAGCGGTTGGCCTGCACCAGGGCCCACAGTGGAGCGATGGGCATCGACACATCCGCGTGCTCGCGCAGCTTGCGCAGACCGATATGCGGGAATCCGCGCATCGCATTGCTGATCGCGATCTCCAACAGTTTGTCCGGTGAGATCGAATTGGGCATGCCGAAGCCTTCGCCCATATCCGCGGCAAGGGCCGAGTCGGTGCCGCGCAGCGGGACCTCCTTGAGGAACAGTGCGACGACGAATCCGATGACGGCAACCGGTGTGGCACAAAGGAACACAAGGTCCAATGAGTCGGCGTAGGCGTTGATGACGGGTATCGCGGCGTCATGCGGCAGTGCGTGCAGTGCCTGTGGTGACTGAGTGGCCTCGGGTGGCACCTTCACCGAGCTGATTTCCCGCGTAAGGAAATTGGAGAACAGCGACCCGAATATCGCTGCGCCGAAGGAACTGCCGATGGTGCGGAAGAACGTCACGCCGGACGTCGCGACGCCCAGATCGTCGAATCGGGCCGTGTTCTGGACGATCAGGGTGAGTACCTGCATCGAGGCGCCGATGCCTACGCCCAGGATGAGCAGGTATAGCGACTGCAGGATGAACGGTGTCGAATTGTCCATCCTGGACAGCAACACCAGCGCGATGGCCATGGTGGCGGTGCCGGCGACGGGATAGCGTTTGTACTTGCCGGTGCGCCCCACCAGGATGCCGGTTCCGGTGGAGGTGATGAGCATGCCCGCCACCATGGGCAAGGTGCGCAGGCCGGAGACGGTGGCCGAGACACCGTTGACGAACTGCATGAACGTCGGCAGGTAGGTCATCACCCCGAGCATGGCGAAGCCGACGACGAAGCTCAGCACGCAGCAGATCGTGAAGACCGGGTCGCGGAACAGCCGTGGAGGCAGAATCGGTTCGGACACGCGGGATTCCACCCAGACGAACAGGGCTATGGCTGCGGCCGAGCCGACAAACAACCCGATAATCGTCGGAGACGACCAGGGGTAGGTGGTGCCGCCCCAGCTGGTCGCCAGCGTCAGTGCCGAGGCGCCCAGCCCGATGAGCACAATGCCCCGGTAGTCGATGACGGGGCGTGTGGCCTTGGCCAGTGCCGGGATGGCTCCGGCCGCGACCACGATCACCACGACCGAGATGGGCAGATTGATGTAGAACGCCCAGCGCCAGCCCAGATGATCGGTGAACAGACCGCCCAACAGCGGGCCGATCACGGTCGTCACCCCGAAGACCGCGCCCAGCATGCCCTGATAGCGGCCGCGCTCACGCATGGGGATGATCTCGCCGATGAGGGCAGTCGCCGTCACCATGAGGCCACCGGAGCCGAGACCCTGGATCGCGCGTGCACCGACCAACATGGCCATGGATCCGGCCATACCGCAGAGCAGCGATCCGGCCGCGAAGATGACGATGCAGCTCATGAAGACTGCACGCCGTCCGAAGAGGTCACCGAACTTACCCATGACGGCCGTGGCCACGGTGGAGGCCAGTAGGTAGCTGGTGACCACCCACGACTGGTGCCCGGCATCTCCGAGATCGGCGACGACGGTGGGCAGGGCGGTGGCGACAATGGTGCCGTCCAGCGCGGCCAGCAGCATCCCCAGCAGGACCGCGACGAAAATGAGGTTGCGGCGCTGCACGCTGATCATGGAGCTCGCGGCTTCCTGATCGACGGTTTCGGACTCAGGAGACTGCTGCAGGGATTCGGCTGACATAACTTACCCATGCTAAAGGTATGTGGGCTCGAGCATCGTGAACTTACGTTGCCCGCTGAGACGTAGACAGGAAGCCAGATGACAAGCGAACGCCTTCCCAGGGATCAGTTTCCCGGTTACCTGGGCATCGAGTCCGTGTCGTTTCAGGACGGTCGGGTTACCGCCGAGCTTCCGCTCCGCGGGGAGCTGTTCGCACCGAACGGGTTCGTTCACGCCGCGGCCGTGGTGGGACTCGCTGACACCTTGTGCGGATATGGATGCCTGGCGTCCTACCGGAGGGGGCGACGGGATTTACCACCATCGAGCTGAAGACAAACTTCCTTGGCAGCGCTCGGGACGGAAAGCTCACCGGAACCGCTGTCCCGGTTCATCGCGGCCGATCCACCCAGCTGTGGGACGCAACGGTGACGTCCGATGACGGGCGCACTTTGGCCGTCTTCAGGTGCACCCAGCTGGTGCTGTGGCCGCGGGGCTGACAGCCACCGGCCAGACTCCTGACCTGGGTGTAACGTACGTCACAGGGCTCGGATGTTAGACCGACAGGAGCAGGCAATGAAGCACGCAGCACCCGGAACCGAGGGCAGCGCAGTAACTTTCGCGCCCCGGTATGACAACTTCATCGGCGGGGAGTGGGTGGCCCCATCCGATGGGCGCTACTTCGACAATTCCTCGCCGATCGACGGCAAGGTGTTCACCCAGGTTGCCCGCAGCACCGCGCCCGATATCGAGAAGGCCCTGGATGCCGCCCATGCCGCGGCTGAAGCCTGGGGCAAGACCTCACCGGCCGATCGGTCGAACACCCTGCTGCGGGTCGCCGACCGGATGGAACAGAACATCGAGAAGCTGGCGGTCGCCGAGACCTGGGACAACGGCAAGCCAATACGTGAAAGCCTCAACGCCGATATCCCGCTGGCCATCGATCACTTCCGGTACTTCGCCGGGGTGCTGCGCGCCCAGGAGGGATCGATCTCCGAGATCGACCATGACACCGTCGCCTATCACTTCCACGAGCCACTCGGTGTGGTCGGCCAGATCATCCCGTGGAATTTCCCGCTGCTGATGGCGATCTGGAAGCTGGCACCGGCGCTAGCGGCGGGCAACTGCGTCGTGCTCAAGCCCGCCGAGCAGACGCCCGTCTCGATCCTGGTGTTGATGGAGTTGATCGCAGACCTGCTCCCGCCGGGGATCGTCAACGTGGTCAATGGATTTGGTGTCGAGGCCGGTAAGCCGCTGGCGTCGAGTCCGCGCATCGCCAAGATCGCGTTCACCGGCGAGACCACCACCGGGCGCCTCATCATGCAGTACGCGACCGAGAACATCATTCCCGTCACTCTGGAGCTGGGTGGAAAGAGCCCCAACATCTTCATGCCCGACGTGATGGCCGCTGACGATGCCTTCCTGGACAAGGCACTCGAAGGCTTCACCATGTTCGCGCTCAATCAGGGCGAGGTGTGCACATGTCCCTCGAGGGCGCTGGTGCATTCCTCCATCTACGACGAATTCATCGCGCGTGCGATCACCCGTGTGGAGGCCATCGTGGGCGGCGATCCGCTCGACGAAGACACCATGATCGGTGCTCAGGCTAGTAATGACCAGTACGAAAAGATCTTGTCTTACATCGATATCGGACGACAAGAGGGCGCTCAGGTGCTCACCGGTGGCGACGCCCGGAAGGTCTCGGAGTACCCGGACGGTGCCTACATTCAGCCGACCGTGTTCGCCGGTACCAACAGCATGCGCATCTTCCAGGAGGAGATTTTCGGCCCGGTGCTGTCTGTGGCGAAGTTTGACTCGCTGGACGAGGCGCTGAAGATTGCCAACGACACGCTGTACGGCCTGGGTGCCGGGGTGTGGTCGCGCGATATGACCAACGCCTACCGGCTGGGGCGCGGTATCAAGGCGGGGCGGGTGTGGACAAACTGCTACCACCAGTACCCGGCGCACGCCGCGTTCGGCGGCTACAAGAAATCCGGTATCGGGCGTGAGAACCACAAGATGATGCTCGATCACTACCAGCAGACCAAGAACCTTTTGGTGAGCTACTCGCCCGACGCCGCAGGGTTCTTCTGATGGGCGGTTACGCGAAGGAAGTCCAGCCCTGATCAACCGCGTCGAGCTCACTCCGGCGGCGGCCGAGCTGTTGGCTTCGCTGGTGAACACGCACGGACCTGTGATGTTTCACCAGTCCGGTGGCTGCTGTGACGGCAGTGCGCCGATGTGTTACTTGCGCGGGGAATTTCGTGTGGGTGCGTCGGATGTGCTGCTCGGCGAGGTTAGCGGAGATACCCCGTTCTGGATGAGCGCCGACCAGTTCGAGTACTGGTCGCATACACATCTGACGGTGGATGTGGTACCCGGGCGCGGGTCAGGATTTTCGCTGGAGGCGCCCGAAGGGGTACGGTTTCTCATCCGCTCACGGCTGTTTACCGATGACGAAATGCTCGCGTTGGCGAATCAGCCGGTCAGGACCGGCGCCGACGGTTGAGGCGCCGCCGAGTCCTTCGTGTTGTCGGTTGCCCGCAGAGGTAGTAGTTTGCCCTTGTCGGAGACAGTTCTGGTCGGGTCGGTCGTAGGGGAGTGTCATCCAGTGTATGTAGCTATTCGAACTGCTGCGGTTGCTGCGGTGTGCAGTCTGTGTGTCGGGACAGGCGTGGACGCGCGCACCGTGCGGCCGGTCCCTTCCCTAACGGCTACGGCCACAACACGTTCCGTGACGAATCGGGCAGTTTCTCTTACATCGTTCTCTGATCTGCTGGCGGTGGCTGCTCCGCAGAATGATGCTGGGGCGCAATCAAATCCGGCGGCCACCGGGGTACCGAGTGGCAGCGATCTTATTGGGACAGTCGCCAAACTCCTCACGGCATCACAAGCCGCGTCGACCGGTTCGGCTCCGGGGATCACCGCGGCCGCCGTCGACCCGCCGGTAGAGCAGCCGGTAGATCCGCCCGTCGAGCAGCCCACAGATCCGCCCGCGGCCGACGAGCCGGCGCCGCCGACCAACTTCCCAGGGACGCATTGGCCTGCGTTTGGCACCCCGTCCTACTTTGCGCAGTTGGCCTTTGCGGTGTTCCACGTTGTGGCCTTGCCAATCACGGTGCCTGTGCAGTTCTTCCTGGGCAGCGCCGAGGGTGTGCCGACGGTGATAGCCGCGGCGCTCAACGACTTGTCGGGCCTGCTGGGCCAGATACCAGGGTTCTCACCACAGCAACCGGCGGCGGCGCAAGCACAGCAGAAGGTCGCAGAGGCCTCCTCGCTGTTGCCGAAGGCGGCGGCCGAAGCGCCCGCCGCTGAGGAGCCGGCTCCGGAACCGGAGCCCTTGCCGACCAACTTCCCGGGCCCGCGCCCGGCGTTCGGCACGCCGTCTTACTTTGCGCAGCTGGCGTTCGCGGTACTGCATGTGCTGGCGCTGCCGATCACGGTGCCGGTACAGGCGATCATCGGTACGACCGAGGGTGTGCCGTCGGTCATTGCCGCGGCGCTCAATGACTTGTCGAGCCTGCTGGGACAGGTGCCGAAGATATCGCTACCTGGGACCGACCCCGGGACCACACCGGAGACATCCTCGAAGCAGGTCGATCAGGCTGTCACCAAGCCGGAAACCGCGTCCGAGAAGTCAGAGACCACCAAGCGCGACGTCGATGCGAAAACTCCCAATACCGAGCACACGGAGCACGTGGCCAAGCCTGGCGATACGCCCGCAGAGGCGCCCAAAACCGAGCATGAGGCCAAGCCCGCTGATACTCCGGTGGACGCGACGAAGGCAGATCCGACGAAGGCTGTTGAGCCCAAGGTTGATCCGACGAAGGTCGTCGACCCCACGAAGGCTGTCGAGCCGACGAAGGTCGTTGAGCCCAAGGTTGACCCGACAAAGGCTGTCGACCCGACGAAGGTCGTTGAGCCCAAGGCCGATCCGGCGGCGGCAGCATCAACGAAGCCCGAGCCTGCCAAGCCCGTTGCGGTCAAGCCGGAGACCAAGCCCGAACCGGTCAAGGCGGAGACCAAGCCGGAACCGGCCAAGCCTGAAACCGCCAGCCCGGTGAAGGTCGTCCGCGACAGCCTGAAGTCGACACCCGGTGAAACGGGCACCACTGGCGGCACCAAGACGACCGAGGGGTCCAAGGGCGCCGAGACAGACAGCAAGGCGCCCGCTGCGTCTACGGTGACCAAGGTTCGCGAAGGATCGACATCCTCCGCGGGCGCCGCGACCGATAAGCCTGCTGAGAAGCCATCGACAGAAAAGTCGTCGACGGAGAAGTCGTCGACCGGTAAGGGCGCATCGTCATCGGAAGGGAATTCGCATTCCTCCGAAGGAAAGACGCACACCTCCGAGGGAAAGTCACACTCCGGGTCTACTGACTGACGATGATCGTCAGCGCGTTGCCGTCGCGTTCGATATGAAGTCCCGCACGACGGGCGACGGTGGCCACGGCGGCGGCATCACTGGGTTCGGCTCTGCTTCCGGCGAGGATGCGCGCCAGCTTTCCCTTGTGTGCCTTGTTGAAATGGGTGATGACCGTGCGGCGCCCATCAGGATGCTCGGTGAGGCAATCAACAGTCACCGCGTGCGGTAGTCGCCCCAAACCGGCATATGAACCCGAACGTAGATCGACGATCAGTTCGTTCGCGGCCAGCTCGGCCAACACGGGTTCCAGAACGGGCTTCCAGCGTGCGGACAATGACGGCTTACCGGGCAGTTTGGACGAGGCAGACAGCCGGTAGGCGGGGACCGGATCATCGGCACGGAGCAGTCCGAACAGTGCCGAGCCGACAGCGAGTCGCTCGCGTGCACGAGTCGCGGAGGCGCCGCGCAGCGATGTGACGTTCAGGGCGTCGTACAGCACGCCGGTGTACCGGTGCAGTGCAGGCATGGTGGGGGAGGAGCGCAGCTCGGCATTGCGTTGGATCTCGGCGTCTTGTGATGCCGAGATGCCTAGCGCCTTCCGGCATGCCTGAGGGTTGGCGGCGAGGTCGACGAGCTCGTCGACGAGTACCTCGCGTAGTGGATTCAGTGACGGTGTCGCCAGTTCATCCAGGCGCAGAGGAGTGTGATCTCCGCCTTCACGTTTGGTTTCCGAGGGCGGCAGCAACACGATCACGCCACAGACCGTAGCGAACTGGCCGCCCTCTGCGGTGGACAGGGTCGGCACCTGCGATGAGTTTTCCCGGCCCCGGTGGTCGATACCTGTGAATGCCCCATCCAGTTCAAGGAGACCCCATGCCCACTCGTGAAGAAACTCCACTCGGCGCCCCCGCGTGGATCGACCTTGCCTCATCGGACCTTGAGAAGTCGAAGGCGTTCTATGGCGCGCTGTTCGGCTGGACGCTCCAGGAGGCCGGCCCCGAGTACGGCGGCTACGTCAACGCTCATAAGGATGGCAAGGCCGTCGCGGGAATGATCGCCAAAAACCCGGAGTGGAATGCCCCCGACGGGTGGACGACCTACTTCGCCACCGACGACATCAACGCCACGCTGCAGAAAGTGGCCGACAACGGTGGCGGAAATTGCATGCAGGCCATGGAAGTTCCGCAGCTCGGATACATGGGGATATTCGGCGATCCCTCCGGTGCCGTGGTGGGTCTGTGGCAGCCGCTGGCTCACAAGGGGTTCCAGCTGGTCGCCGAGGCGGGCGCGCCAGTGTGGCATGAACTGAACACCCGTGAATATGACAAGGCGGTCGATTTCTACACCAAGGTACTCGGGTGGAATACCAAGGTAGAGGGCGATTCCGATGAGTTCCGGTATGCGTGCGCCCAGCATGATGGGGAGCCGATTGCCGGCGTCAACGACGCGACAGTCGGCCAGTGGACGCTCCCCGAGGGTGCGCCGGCGCATTGGGCCGTGTATTTCGGCACCGACGACACCGACGCCAGTGCGGCCAAGGTGACCGAGCTCGGTGGTGTGGTGCTCACAGCCGCACAGGACACCCCTTACGGCCGGATGGCGCTGGTTCAGGACACCACCGGCGGTACCTTTTGGTTGTGCTCCGTCGATTCCTGATTGCGGCCGCGGTGAGCCCCGTTATCGTCCTCGCGACGATTACGGGGCTCTCCTTTTGGTGAACGCGCACACCCTTTCAGCTAGCGGGAACCCTTGTCGCGCAATGTGCCACCGATGAAAAGGTTTGTCACCGTGTCACAGCTACGTGCCGCACCGCGTCGTTAGATGTCCTCGAAGGTGGGGATGCCCCACTCCTCGTGTCCGCCTCCGTGCAGCAAGGTGGCGCGGGTCACCGACCGCGTGCCGAACTTATCGCGCAGTTCATCAAGGGTGCTGTCGAGCGCCAGCGCCTTCTCCGTCAAACCCATGAACGGAAGCTCCAATTGTGCTGCGCCGCATGGGTCGAAGTTGGACACTGAGAATCCGATCAAGGTGATACCTCGTTCAGCGACGAGTGCAGTGGCCTCGGCGACGAGCTGTCGTGCCACCGACAGCAGGTGCTCGGTAGATGTCGTGGGCCGCGACACGGTGCGTGAACGCGTCGCGCGTGTGTAATCGTCGAACCGCAGCCGCAGTACCACCGTTCGGCAGCTTCGTCCGGTGCCACGCATCCGGCGGGCGATCCGTTCGACGAGTTGCGTCGCGATGGCGTCGATCTCATCGGTGCTGCGGCGCCGCCTCCCGAGCGCGCACTGCGCGCCGATCGAGCGCCGCCGTCGTCCACCCTGTACTCGCCGCGGGTCGACATTATGTGCCAGGCAATGCAATTGGTGGCCCATGGCCCGACCGACCATGGATGCCAGAGTGGACTCGCCAAGATCGGCGATATCCGCGACCGTATGGATGCCGTACACGCGCAGCTTCTCGGCGGTGATCGCGCCGACGCCCCACAGTGCCTGCACCGGCAAGGGGCGCAGGAAGGACAGCTCCTCGTGGGGCTCCACCACCAAAAGCCCATCTGGTTTGCCCTGGCGGCTGGCGACCTTGGCCAGGAACTTGGTGCGGGCGATCCCGACGGTGATCGGCAGACCTGCCCGCCGGCCTACCTCCGCGCGCAGTGTCGCCGCAATATCGCGTGGTGTGCCCGAAATACGCAGTAAGCCAGAGACATCCAGAAACGCCTCGTCGATGGACAACGGCTCGACCAGGGGAGTGGTGTCTCGGAAGACCTCGAAGACCTTCTTGCTTGCCGCGCTGTACGCGTCGAAACGGGGTGGGACCACCACGGCTCTCGGGCACAGTTGCTGCGCTTGCCGACCTCCCATCGCGGTGCGGACCCCGCATCGCTTCGCTTCGTAGCTGGCGGCCAACACGACACCGCCTCCAACGATCACCGGGCGGCCGCGCAACGCTGGATCATCACGTTGCTCGACGGAGGCGTAAAACGAGTCCAGATCCGCGTGCAGGATGCTTGCGGTTCCGGTCATGAACAGATGCTCGCACCGGGGTCCGACAGTCACAGCGGGTTGATGTGCCCAACCGCTGGTTGATTCGGAGAATCGCGGGGCAATCCTTGGTGGCGCCCGGGAGATATTTGACTTACGGCTAGGAAAACTATCGAGTTCGTGGTCGGCGGCATGGTGCAGTGTGCCCTACGTTTATGGCAAGTTCCTCAGGTTACTTCCAGCCTATTCACAAACTTTGCCCAGAAGGGGTGGTTTACGTGCGTATACGACTTCGTGCGACGGCGGCCGCGACGGTTTGCAGTATTTGCATCGCCGCGTCGGCTTCCGCGCTCACGATCCAAACTCCTAGCGCCAGTCCGGAACAACATCGGACAGTGTCGACACAGGCTTATGTCCTGACGTCGAACGACGGCACGCTCTCGCCCGCCAGCATCGGCTCGCTGGCGACCTTGCCGGGTGTTCAGGGTTCCGCCGCGACGCCTTTGGCTGCGGCTGCTGCGCCGGCGCCGAGTTTGTTCACGGCGATTCAGCCGGTGTTTACGGTGTTGGGCGGGGCGTTGACGCTGCCGTTCAACATTCCGTTCTGGTTTGTGACGGGGCAGCTGAACGCGGCCGCGAACCAGACCACGATCAACAACTTTGTGACGGCCATTGGTCAGTTGCCGGGTGTTCCGGCTGCGGTGTTGTCGTACTTGGCGGGTATCCCGTCGCAGACGCTGCCGACGATCCCGTCGATTCCGGGGTTGACGTCGGCGGCGGCTTCGCCGACGGTGAAGACTGCGGCGCTGTCCACTCCGACGGCTGCGGCTGCTGCGCCGGCGCCGAGTTTGTTCACGGCGATTCAGCCGGTGTTTACGGTGTTGGGTGGGGCGTTGACGCTGCCGTTCAACATTCCGTTCTGGTTTGTGACGGGGCAGCTGAACGCGGCCGCGAATCAGAAGGTGATCACTGATTTTGTGACGGCTCTTGGTCAGTTGCCGGGTGTTCCGGCTGCGGTGTTGTCGTACTTGGCGGGTATCCCGTCGCAGACGCTGCCGACGATCCCGTCGATTCCGGGGTTGACGTCGGCGGCGGCTTCGCCGACGGTGAAGACTGCGGCGCTGTCCACTCCGACGGCTGCGGCTGCTGCGCCGGCGCCGAGTTTGTTCACGGCGATTCAGCCGGTGTTTACGGTGTTGGGTGGGGCGTTGACGCTGCCGTTCAACGTTCCCTTCTGGTACGCGACGGGGCAGTTGAATACGGCCGCGAATCAGAAGGTGATCACTGATTTTGTGACGGCTCTTGGTCAGTTGCCGGGTGTTCCGGCCGCGGTGTTGTCGTATCTGCAAGGGATTACGAAGCAGACGCCGCCGACCATTCCGACCATTCCGGGCATCACCTCCTTGGTCACGCCCTCGTCGAAGCTGATCACCAACGCTGCGGCCGTTCAATCCGATGCCACCAAGCCGGAAGTTGCCAAGTCGGAAGTCGCCAAGCCCGCGACCCTCGAGGACGCGACGAAGCCTGCCACCTCGGCGGAGCCGGTGAAGGTGACGACTCCGGCTGAGCCTGCCAAGCCCGCGACCCCGGCCGAAGCGGCCACTTCCGCCGAGCCAGTCAAGGCGACGACTCCTGCCGAGCCGGTCAAGGTGACGACTCCGGCAGAGCCGGCCAAGCCCGCCACCTCGGTGGAGCCGGTGAAGGTGACGACTCCGGCTGAGCCTGCCAAGCCCGTGGAAGCGGTCACCCCCGCCGAGGCCGTCAAGCCGGCGACCCCGGCAGAGCCCGCCAAGCCCGCGACGCCTGCTGATGCCGTCAAGCCTGCGGAGCCGAAGGTCAACGTTCCGAAGGTCAAACTGCCCACCCCGGCCACCAAGGTCGGAGAGGTCAGCGGCGGGGTTGCGCCGAAGACCGAAGACTCGGCCAAGGCAGACAAGAGCGAGAAGGCCGATTCCAAGGACACCAAGTCCGACAAGGGGTCGGCACCGAAGAAGTCCGAAAATGACTCTTCAGCTGCGAAGAAGCCCGAGAGCGCCGCATCGAGCACCGGTAAGTCGGAGTCCGCTTCGAGCTCCTCATCGAGCGACTCACACTCGAGCGCCTCGAACGGTTCCTCGCACAGCGACTCGCACAAGGCGTCGTCGGACTAGTCCCCGGTAGCAAGCTCAAAGGTCCCCGCGCCCGACACGGCGCGGGGACCTGCTTGTAAGCGGCACTGACATAAGTCAACATCATTGACATGGATATCGACGGAACCGCGACCCTGGGGTACTTGCTGACCCGCACCGCGACATCACTGCGCGGCAAGGTGGCGGCCCGGTTGGAGCCCATGGGCCTCAGCCTGCCCGAGTACATCTGCATGCACATTCTGCGGAGCTACCCCGGCATGTCCAATTCCGAACTGGCTCGGCAGGCGATGGTCACCCGGCAGGCCATGAATGCGGTGTTGCACCGGCTGGAGCAGGAGGGCCTCATCAGCCGTCCGGAGAACGCAGACCACGGGCGGTCGCTGCCGGCCCGCCTGACCCGGCGCGGCACCACTCAACTGGAGAAGGCTGTGGAGGCGGTAACCGCCGGCGAGAACGAGGTTATGGAGAAACTGACCGCTGACGAGCGCCGCGCGTTGAAGGCCATGCTGGCCAAATGCGTTCCGAGTCAACTGCCGTGAGACGCGCCGGGTGGGTGATCGCGTTTACCGGTCTGGTGATCGGGTTCAGTGTCTGGCTCCCCTGGTTGCGAACGTCGGCCAGTGGCGGGGGCAGGGCCAACGCCATCGGCGGTGCCACCGGATCGGTGGTGCTCGCACCGGGTTTCGGTGCGGGCCAGATGATCTTGCTGGTTTCGGCGCTTCTCGTAGTGGCCGGATGCATGGTGGGCCAGCACATTCTGCATCGCATCGCCCCGATCGCCGCAGGTGTACTGGCGCTGACGCTCTTGGGGCTGGAATTGCTGTACTACCGCATCAACATCAAGGCCCCGATTGTGACGGGCTATGGGTTCTGGGTTGCGATCGTGGCCTCGGCTATCGCGGTCGCGCTGGCCATCGTTGCCCTGCTGTCACGACCCCAGGCCGGCGAGCAACAGTGGCACGATTGAGCCGTACATCCCGTACTTGACGGTGCCAAGCGTGTCCCGGTTCTTTCCTACCAGCGATGACACGAAACTCGTTGCGGTAGAGAGCACCTGGTCCTCGGCAACGGCCGCGTCGACGATCTGGTAGTTCAGGGATTCGGATCCGCCGAGACGCCGGCCGCTGGGCATGGTGGCCGATGCCGCCTGGGGCGTCATCTTCCCCTGACACAGCGCAGACATGCCGGGGGTGAACGGCATGCCGAGATCGACCTCGGGAAGACAGAAGAAGCCGCGATCGGTACGCATCACCCGGTAATCGCATGCCAGCGCGACCATGGCTCCGGCGCCGAAGGCGTGACCGTTCACGGCGGCGACGGTGGGTGTGGGGAACACCAGGAAGCGCGCCAGGATCTTCTGAACCTCGGTGATGTACCAGCTGAGTTTGTCGGGGTTGGCGCCCAGGAAGTCGACGTCCAGCCCGTTGGAGAAGAACTTGCCACTGCCGGTGACCACCAGCGCGGACGGGGTGTCGTCGGCGAGCACCTCGTCGAGCAGTGCGTTGATCTGCTCGATATTCGCTGTGGTGAAACGGTTCTCGTCTGTGCCGAGCTCAAGGGTGTAGATGCCTTCGGAGCGCTGCAAAGCTGGCATGTGTCGCTACCTCAACTGTTCGAGAGCTGTCGCTACTTGCTCGGGGATGGGTACGGGGGTGCGGGCGTCGGAGTCCACGTAGACATGGACGAACCGGCCCAGGGCGCGGGGAGTGTCCTCGACCACGCCGTCGACAACCGTGAACACCGCGAGCTTGTAGATGACGCTGCTGCGGCCGCGGTGTTCCAGGGCCAGTCCGATGGACAGCTCGTCGGGGAAGGATACCTCGGCCAGATACTTGCAGGAGGTTTCGGCGACGACGCCGATGGCGGGCAGGTCGCGGATATCGCACCCGGCGGCATCCATCAGCCAGCCGTTGACGGCGGTATCGAACCAGGCGTAGTAGACGACGTTGTTGACGTGTCCGTACACATCGTTGTCGGCCCAACGTGTTTGGTGCAGACGGTGTACCGGGAAGTCTGCTTTGGTGGGCAGCTCTGGCTTGGTCATGCCGTCACCGGGCCGGGGCGCAGGATCTGTCGAACAGCCTGGCCATCGGCCAGGGCGTCGAGCGCGATGTTGATGTCGTCCAACGGCAGGTCATCGGACTTGAGCTTCTCCACTGGCAGTCGCCCGGCCCGCCACAGCGCGAGCATTGCCGGGATGTCCTGTTGCGGCTGCGCCGATCCCATGTACGAGCCCAGGATGCTGCGGCCCTCGGCAACAATGCTCAACGCGGGCAGGGTAATTCGTGCATCGGGATGCGGCAGTCCCACCGACACGGTGCCTCCGCCGCGGCCGGTGAGCGCGTAGGCCTGTTCCAGCACCGCCGCCGACCCGACGACCTCGAATACCCAATCGTGACCGCCGGGGGCTTCATCCGGCGCGCAGGCGCGCGTCGCTCCGAGTTCAAGGGCCAGTTCGCGTTTGGCGGGTACCGGGTCGATGGCCAGCACCTCGCCGGCGCCCGCGGCGGCCGCCGACATCACGACGGCCAGTCCCACGCCGCCCAGCCCGAGTACCGCGACCGAGTCGCCGGGGCGCACCGAGGCGGTGTGGGTGACGGCTCCGAAGCCGGTCAGCATGGCGCAGCCGAAGAGTGCGGCCGTGTCCAACGGAACGTTCTGATCGATGACAACCACCGAATTGCGGTCCACCACAGCGTGGTCGGCGAAACCCGAGACGCCCAGGTGGTGACGCACCTCGGCGCCGGTCAGATCGCGCAGGCGGGTGCCGCCGCGGATGAGATCACCGCGGCCGTTGGCCGCCGCGGCGTCCGGGCACAGCGCGGGGCGGCCCGAGGAGCAGTACCTGCAGGCACCACAGCTCGGCACGTACACCAACACCACGTGATCGCCGGGGGAGACGTCGCGAACACCGGGGCCCACTTCGGCGATGACACCGGCCGCCTCGTGTCCGAGTGCCATCGGCACCGGGCGTATCCGGTTCCCGTCGACCACCGACAGATCCGAGTGGCACAGCCCCGCGGCCTCGATGCGGACCAGTACCTCACCGGGCCCGGGTGGGTCGAGCTCCAGTTCAACGAGTTTCAGCGGGTGGGTGTCGCGATACGGCCGCTCGATCGGTGCCGCGTGTAGCACCGCAGCACGAATGCGCATGGATGAGCCGCTCGCGCGAAGACTCTCAGGCACTGACCCCTCCATAGATCGCATTAAGCCAGACGTGGAGCAGCGTATCGACAACGTCGTCGTCGGCGACGGCGGGTTGCTGACCGGTGAAGGTTGCCCGCATCATCGACTGGTTGATGAGGTTGAGTGCGATGGCGATATCGCGGGCGGGAATGGTGGCGGGTGCCGCCCCGCGTTCGCGTTCGGACTCGATGCCCGCCGTCGTGTTGGTGACCCAGTTTTCCGTCACTTCGGACCAGCGTTGATCCAGTTCGGCGCTGGTGCCCTGGACCCCGGACAACGCGACCGTGAGGGATCGGTGGGAACCGAAGGCGTCGAAGTAGGCCTTGATCACGGCGCGCCAGTAGTGCGCGGGGCTCGTCATGGCGGCCGGGTCGATGCTCGCGACATTGGCGTCGGCTTCCTCGATGATTCGCTCGGCGAGCGTGAGGAGGACGGCTTCCTTGGAGGGGAAGTAGAAGTAGAACGTCGGCCGGGAGATTCCCGCGCCGCGTGCCAGATCATCAACAGAGACGTCGGCAAGGGGGCGCTGGCCGAGTAACTCCTCGGCGGTCGCCAGGATCGCCTGGATCCGCTCGTCCCCGGACGGGCGCGTCGTTTTGCGGCCTCTTGTAGCTGGTTTAGCCACGTCTACCTGCACATTCTATGAAGTTCTCGACACACTGTTGACTTTCTCGACACTGCGTCGATAGCCTAGCTGTCATGACCGAACATGTCGACATTGTCATCGTGGGCGCCGGGATCTCGGGTATTGGCATGGCATGCCACATCACCCGCGACGTGCCGGGCAAGAAGTTCGTGGTGCTGGAGGCGCGTGAGCGCATCGGTGGCACCTGGGACCTGTTCCGCTACCCGGGTATCCGCTCGGACTCCGACATGTTCACCCTCGGCTACAACTTCCGGCCCTGGACGAGCACCAAGGGCATCGCCGACGGAGCCTCGATCCGCGAGTACGTCACCGCCACCGCACGTGAGTTCGGTGTGGACCAGAAGATCCGTTTCGGTCACAAGGTAGTGAGCGCCGAGTGGTCCTCTGAGCGCGGGCTCTGGACGGTGCGCGCCGAGCACGACGGTGAGATCGTCGAGTTCACCACCGAGTTCTTCCTGGGCTGCACAGGGTACTACAACTACGACGAGGGCTTCACGCCCGAGTTCGAGGGCATCGACGACTTCACCGGTCAGGTGATCCACCCGCAGCATTGGCCGGAGGATCTGGACTATGCGGGCAAGAAGGTCGTAGTCATCGGCAGTGGGGCCACCGCCATGACCCTGGTGCCCGCGATGGCGGGAACGGCCGGTCACGTGACCATGCTGCAGCGCTCGCCCACCTATGTGGTGTCACTGCCGTCCACGGACGCGCTTGCGGTGGCGCTGCAGGGCAAGGTACCGGCCTCGATCGCGTACCCGATCGTCAAGTGGAAGAACCAGATGGTCAGCTTCATCAGCTACCAGACGAGCCGCCGCGACCCCGAGCGGATGAAGGGAATTCTGCGCGCTCTGCTGAAGCGTCAGCTGCCCGATTTCGATCTGGACAAGCACTTCACTCCGAAGTACAACCCGTGGGACCAGCGGCTGTGTGTGGTGCCGGATTCGGATCTGTTCCGCGCACTGCGCAAGGGCACCGCATCGGTGGCCACCGACCGGATCGCACGCTTCACCCCCAAGGGCATCCTGCTGGAGTCGGGTGAAGAGCTTGAGGCCGACATCGTTGTCACCGCAACGGGTCTGAATGTTCAGCTGGCGGCCGGCCTGAAGCCGGTTGTCGACGGCGTCGAGGTGGACCCGTCGAAATGCATCACCTATAAGGGTCTGATGCTGACGGGCATCCCGAACTTCATCTTCACGTTTGGCTACACCAATGCCTCCTGGACGCTGCGTGCCGATCTGGTGTCGCTGTACACCTGCAGGCTGCTCAACTACATGGACAAGACGGGCCAGTCGGTCGTGTGGCCGGTCGAGCCCGAAACGTCCGAACGGCTGCCGTTCGTGGACTTGGACTCCGGTTACATCTCGCGTGCGGCCAGCGCTGTGCCGCATCAGGTGCCGACGGCCCCGTGGCGGTCGTACCAGAACTACTTCCGTGAGCTGCCTGTGCTCAAGTACGGGAAGGTCGCCGACAAGGGCGTCCGATTCAGTCGCGGAGCCGCAGGGTCGGCGACATCCGGCCGGGGCAAGGCCTCCCATGAGGCACCCGTTGCAATAGGCAGGTAAATACCATGAGAATGGCCGGGTGCAGTCAGCACCCGGCCATTCTCATTGGCGGACAAGGTTTTCAAGGATATCGCCGACCACGCGGACAGATGGGATATAAGGTCCCACGAACCTAGGCCGAACCTCAGGGGCCGACCGGGCCGAGTGGCCAGTCGTGTGTTGACCGCTCCCCGCAGCGCGGAGATTCGAGCGGTGGAAACCGATGTCTCGGCGTCACTCCGCAAGGCTGGCCAGGTGTGAGTGATGGTCCAAAGTATGTGCTGCACAGCTCTATATATGTGTCTTGTCTAGGCCCGCGATAATCCAGGGGCGCAGTCGAAGTGAACTATGCGATAGTCGCATGCACATTGCCGGCTCGACATCGTGCGTGCTGAAGTGATTGGAGAGTTCTGTGACACAGCCAAATAGGCGTCAGATCATTGTTGGCGTGTCCGCTGCAGCGTTGGCGGTGGCCGCCGGCGATATGGCTGCCTGTTCGTCCTCGGGCGATGTGCGTGAGTCCGGTGAGGGTGCTCAGGCGCCGCTGTTGCCTGTGGGTCTCAAAAATGACCTGATGAGACTGACTGATTCGAAACATATTCTGGGGTGCAGTGTTTCGGCAGTCACTCGTGAGGGCACGGTGTATGCTGATGGATGGGGAGCGGCGAGGGCCGGGCAACCGATGACGGCACTGAGCACCATCAATATTGGGTCAGTAAGTAAGACGATCACGGCGACGGCCGTGCTGCAGTTGGTCGCGGCGGGACGCATCGGCCTCGATACAGATGTGAATGATGTTCTGACGGAGAGCAAGGCCTACGGCCCGAGGAGTGTGCGCAGCCCCTATTACCCAGATACCCCGATCACTGTCCGGTACTTGCTGGCTCACCTGACGCCGCTGACCACCGGTCCGGAATTGGGTCCGTACGGATACGCTCCCCGTATCGGCCCCGCTCCCGATTCGGGTGAGCTAGGTCGATGGCTTCACGACTTTCTCACGCCCGCACCGCGTGGGTGGACGTACAACCGCGAAGAGAACTTCACGAAATCGAAGCCCGGACACGTGCATATGTACTCCGACATCGGATTTGATCTGGCGGGTTTTCTCGTACACGCGGTGACGGGCCAACCCTTCGCCGATTACTGCCGTGAGCACGTTCTGCAGCCGGCGGGAATGGTGAACTCTGATTTCGATCGTGACCGCATCCCGGACGGCCGGCGGGCGTATCCACACGCCTGGTTTGAGAACGGGGCGAAGAAGGGCATGTGGCTCGATTACCGCAACCTGATACCTGTGGCAATCGCCGATGACTACACGGGTCATACCGAATACTCGCCGTACGCAAGCTGTCTCACACCCGATGGCGGTCTGCGATCCAACTCGCTTGACTTGGCGCGGTGGGCCCGACTGTGGCTGGGTAACGGCACGCTGGACGGTGTTGAAGTGCTTCCGCGCGCCCAGGCGTCGGCGGCGTTGGCGGACCAGGTCTCTCCAGAAATCATGGCGTCGTCGGAGGCTCCACTGCCGTTCATCTCTCAGGGGTACGCCTGGCACAGACTGCGCGGGGACGCTGATGGCCAGTGGCAACATGCCGGCAGCGAGGTAGGTACCGCTTCGTACGTCAAGATCGACACGGTACGTGGTGTGGGGGCGGCGATTGTGATGAACACAGAGGTGGCGATTGACGGCGATCCGCGGCCCCAGATGCTGCAGCAGCTGATGGACGCCGCTGCGGTGCCCTGAGGGGGCGTCCTCGTCCGATCCCGATCCTGGCCTCGCGGATGTCTTCAAGGCTCTCGCCGATTCCACTCGGCGTGCGCTGCTGGATCAGCTGTATGAACACAACGGTCAGACCCTGAGTCGGCTGTGCGTCGGGGTCGGAATGGCGCGACAGTCGGTGACTCAACACCTGGGTGTGCTCGAATACGCCAACCTGATCAGCACGGTGCGACGAGGCCGCGAGAAGCTGCACTGTCTTAATTCAGTTCCGCTGCGAGAGATTCAGGAACGATGGATCGACAAGTTCGAGCGCCCGCGGCTGCGGGCGCTGAGTGCGATCAAGCGGCGAGCTGAGGAGTCGAACATGTCTCAACTCACTTTCGTCTACACCCCGTACATCAACAGCACCCCGGAGAAGGTCTGGCGGGCCATCACCGATCCCTGGCTCAGGGTCCAGTACCGGGGACATGCGAATGTGTATGATTGGCAACAGAGTTCACGTTGGGAACATCAACGCGACGAATCGGGAATCGTCGAGATCGTTGGCGTCGTCGTGGAAAGCGAACCGCCTCGTAAGCTCGTACTCACGGGGCTGAGCCCGTGGAGGGCGGTGAGAATCCCGCCTCCACCGTCACTTTCCTGATTCAGCCGTACCGAGACATCGTGCGGCTAACCGTGGCACATGCCGATCTCGCGGACCCTGCCGAGTACGCGCAGGCCAGTGACGGATGGGCGGCCGTGCTGTCAAACCTCAAGTCCTTCTTGGAGACCGGCGCTCCGCTGCCCACCGAACCGTGGGTACAGCCCCAGTAAGCGCTACCCGCCCGTCGGGATCGGTCCGGTGGCGTATTCGGCCCCAACGGGTTTCGGCCCAAATGGTTTTGGTAATGGGCGGGAACGCACATTGAGGGGCCACCAGAACCAGCGGCCCAGCATGGTGGCTATCGCGGGCGTCAAGAACGACCGCACCA
Source organism: Mycobacteroides salmoniphilum (assembly GCF_004924335.1). Taxonomy (NCBI): domain Bacteria; kingdom Bacillati; phylum Actinomycetota; class Actinomycetes; order Mycobacteriales; family Mycobacteriaceae; genus Mycobacteroides; species Mycobacteroides salmoniphilum. The sequence goes on from NZ_CP024633.1 coordinate 825,298, forward strand.
CCAGGGTGTCGAAGAGCAGCCCGAGGCCGATGGTGGTACCGATCTGGCCGAGAACGCGCAGATCGCTGAAGATGAAGGATGACATCGTCACCGCGAAGACCAGGCCGGCGGCGGTGACGACCCCACCGGTGCCGGCGATGGCGCGGATGATGCCCGTCTTCAACCCCGCGCCGGTTTCTTCTTTGAAGCGGGAGATCAATAGCAGGTTGTAGTCTGCCCCGACCGCCAGCAAGATGATGACCGCCAGCGGGAAGATGACCCAGTACAGCGGAATTCCGAAGATGTACTGCCACACCACCACCGACATCCCGAAGGATGCCGCCAGCGATAGCGCCACCGTCCCCACGATGACCATGGCCGCCACGAGGCTGCGCGTCAGGAACATCATGATGAGCAGGATGAGGCCAAGCGAGGCCAACGCGGCCATCAGCAGATCGTATTTCTGTCCTTCAGCAATGTCCTTGTACGCCGAGGCGGTTCCAGCTACATAGATCTTGGCATCGGCCAACGGCGTGGCCTTGACGGCATCGAATGCCGCTTCCTTGATCGCATTGATGTGCTCAATGCCCTCGGAGGTCTGCGGATCTCCTTGGTGGGTAATGATCATGCGGGCGGCCTTGCCGTCCGGGGACATGTACAGCTTCATGCCGCGTTTGAACGCGGGGTTGTCGAATGCCTCCGGTGGCAGGTAGAAGGAGTCATCGTTCTTCGCGTCGTCGAAGGCCTTGCCCAACTCTGTTGCGGTGCGGGTGGATTCCTCATTCTGTGTGTTGGTGCCGTTATTGATGGCGTAGTTGGACTGGGTCAGGTCGCGGTTCTTCTCCTGTATCGCGATCTGGGGCGGTATGAGATCGACGAGTTTGGGCTGTAGTGCGTCGAGCTTGGTGAGGCTCCCGGTGACCGTCTGGAGTGCATCGACCAGTTCATCGATGCCGTCCAGAGCATCGAAGAGGGACCGCAGTGCCGCGCAGAAGGGGATGTCGAAGCAGTGCGGTTCCCAGTAAAAGTAGTTGCGTATGGGTCGGAACTGGTCGTCGAAGTTGGCGATCTTGTCGCGTAAGTCCTGGGCTACCGCCACGGTCTGCTGGAATCCCTGGGTCTGTTCATGGGTGGTCGTGGCGCTCTGTTTCTGAAGTGCCAGTTGGTTTTTCAGCACTGCGATGGTTTGCGTCATCTGATCGGCCTGCTGAGACAGATAGAGGGCCTGGTTCTGCTGCTGGGAGAGGTTCATCAGTTGGCTGGCACTTGATGCACTGATCTGAAAGGGAATGGAGGAGTGGGTGATGGGAGTGCCGAGGGGCCGGGTGATCGATTGGACCAGGGCCACGCCGCGGGCGTGGAGAACGGACTTGGCGACGCGTTCCAGCAGGACCATGCCTGCGGGGTTACGCATATCGAAATCGGTTTCGATCATGAGGAGCTCGGGGTTGAGCCGCGCGACGGAGAAGTGCCGCTCGGCTGCGGCGTAGCCCACGTTGGAGGGAGTCGACGCGGGCATGTAGATGCGCCCGTCGTAGGTGGTCTTGTACCCGGGCAACGCGAGCAGTCCAATGAGCGTTACCACGCACGAGACGACGAGAATGGGGCCGGGCCAGCGCACGATTGCTGTGCCGATCCGACGCCAACCACGGGTACGCATGGCGCGTTTGGGCTCCATAAGTCCGAAGCGGCTGGCGATCACCAGCACGGCCGGTGCCATGGTGAGCGCCGCGGCCAGCGTCACCAGTACCCCGAGTGCCGCGGGCACACCCAGGGTCTGAAAGTAGGGCAGCCGCGTGAACGACAGGCAAAGTAGCGCGCCCGCAACAGTCAGACCCGATCCGATGATGACGTGCGCGGTGGACTTGAACATCGTCTGGTAGGCGGTCAGGCGATCCTCACCGGCCGAGCGTGCTTCCTGATAGCGGCCGACGAAGAATATCGCGTAGTCGGTGCCGGCGGCGATGGCGAGCATGGTCAGCAGGTTCGTGGCATAGGTCGACAAGCCGATGACGCCTGTATGTGCCAGTGCCGCAACGATTCCACGCGCTGCCGATAGTTCGACGAGGACCGTCACCAGCACCAGTGCCGTGGTCGTCAGCGAGCGGTAGACGATTAACAGCATGATGGCGATGACCGCGAAGGTGATGAGGGTGACCTGGGCAGAGCCCGCGTTGCCTACCTCGAACTGATCGGTGATCGTCGGGGCTTCGCCGGTTATGTAGGCCTTGACCCCGTCCGGGGCGGGCGTGTCCGCGACGATGCGGCGTACGGCATCGACGGATTGATTGGAGAGCGCCTCACCCTGATTGCCGGCGACGTAGACCTGCACGTACGCGGCCTTACCGTCCTTGCTCTGCGAACCGCCCGCGGTGATGGGATCGCCCCAATAATCGGCGACGTGTTGCACGTGTTCACGGTCGTCCTTGAGTCGCTGCACCAGCGTGTCGTAGAACTGATGTGCTTGCGCACCAAGGGGTTTGTCACTCTCGAGCACGACCATGGCCGAGCTGTCCGAGTCGAACTCGTTGAAGACCTTGCCGATATGGCGCATCGCCATGGTGGACGGTGCATCGGCGGCATTCAGTGGGGCAGAACGTTCTTCGCCAACCACTTCCAGCTGCGGCACGGTGGCGTTGGTCACCGCCGCGATCGCCACCCAGAACAAAATGATCGGCACCGCGAGCCGGCGGATGATCCTGGCTGCGCGGGACTCCTGGGCGTGGCCGGTACTCATGCGGACTTGTCCAGGCAGGTGGTGTAGCCGTTCACGATGGTGACGGTCCTTTCGTCCTTGACGATGCCGTCCACGGTGATGCGGCAGCCGGTTGCGTCACCGGTGCCCTGCGCGCGCAGGTCGGCGAACAGGGTGGGGTCGTTGGTGACGAGCTCGTGCGACCACGGCAGCGGCGCATTGTCGACGCGGTGCGGCTGCGCCATTTCATCGAGGAAGTTGATGGTCGCGGTGCTCCCGGCCGTGCCGAAGACCTCGAGCAAGACGCGCTTGGGGTTGTAGTTGGTGTTCTCCATGGCCTCGTTGCCGGGGCGGGTCAGCTCGACGTTCGAACCGAAAACGCCGTGTAACCGAGTAACACCGAAGGCCACCACCGCCACCACTGCGGCCGCGACGAGTACCGTCCACCATCGTTTGAGCAGAGTCCAAAACCGACCTTGCACCAGCGCCCACGCCCTCTCGATAGTCGCTGACCGACCTTTGTGGAACGGTACGGTACCGTACTTCTATGGCGAGTGGCGTGTCAACGGGGTTGACTAAAGCGGCAAAGGGGCAATCAGACTCCCGGTGGACCGAGCGGGAGTCGGAACTGCTGGCGGCCACCTTGCGTTTGTTGCAGAAACATGGATACGACCGCTTGTCGGTCGATGAAGTCGCTTCCGAATCGAAGGCGAGTAAGGCCACGATCTATCGCCGTTGGCCGTCAAAGGCGGAGCTGGTACTGGCTGCGTTCGTCGAAGGCATGCGTGCACAGCTGGTCCGGCCGGATACTGGCTCGCTCCGTGAAGACTTGCTGCAGATAGGCGGCAGTGTGCTTGACGAGAGTCGTCACAATATGCCCATCATGCGTGGGATGTTGAACGAGATTGCTCGAAACCCCGCACTGACCAAGGCATTTCGGACACAGTTCATTGATCAACGTAAGTCGTTGATCAATGACGTGCTCGACGCGGCCGTCGAACGCGGTGAAATCGATTCCGCCGCCATCAATGAGGAGCTCTGGGATCTGTTGCCGGGGTATCTCGTATTCCGCGGGTTACTGCCGGTGAGGTCTGCTACGGCCGCCACCGTCCGCACGCTGGTAGACGATGTCATCATGCCCAGCCTGACCCGAAAACTCTGACGGTTCGATATCGAGCTGTGGTGGGGTTTACGCGCTGGCACTCACGGCGCCGCATTGATCGCGGTGTGCGACGTTTTGTGCGCCGCCTTCAGAATCCCATTGGTTCTGTGCTGCGAAAGTATCGATCAATGTGCCGAACTCCGTTCGGTTGGCCGGTAGCAGTTGGGCGACGGCCGTCGTGTTGCCGGGAGCGGCCGCCGCCATCATGGCGGTGTGGGCGGGCAGCGCCTCAATATCCGGCGGAACGATCAATAACGTCAGACGCGCCCCGTCCGCTCCCTCGACACTGATGGTGTTACTCGGCTGGCTAAGTGACCAATTCAGATGTGTTAGGCGATTGAGATACAGTATCCGCCGCGAGTCTGTCGACCACTCCGAGACCCGGTACGTGATCCGGTCGATCGAGCCCAAGCGGACACTGAGAATCCTGAGCAACTGCGGCAATTCGCCCATCAGATCCCTGGAGTAGGGCCACCATGCGCCATCGACATAGCCGGTCGGTGGTGCCTTTGGCTTCAATCGAAGACGAACGGCTGGTCCGCTTCGGGGTTTGGAAAACACATGATGCGTCATCAGACGCTCCTACCCTGGGCCCCGCAACCGAGACCATTTTTCCGACGACTCAGCACCCTATCGGTGAGCGAGTATCTGGACATCGTCGTACACGCCAGTTTACTCCCTTTGATGGAACGAACGAAGAAGGATCAGGTTACCGGTCTTCCCATGCCGGTACGCCAAATCCATTGTAATTCTGCAATTCTGGGCTGTTTCCGCATGATGTAGATGCCACTTCACAACCCGCACTAAGGACGTACGACAAGAACTGAGCAGCATTGTTCACGTGATGATCGGCAGAGCCGGACCGCTTGCCTGGCCTCCGATGCGCCGATCACCGCGAGCGCAATCGGTTCGTGGCAGCGGGCGATGAAGCGGGCGATTCGGGCGCGGGTTGTCACTGGGTAGATGTGAACGTCGCCGTATTGCTCATGCAGGCTGGCGACGCGGCGCTCGAGTTCATGATTCATCCCCTCGCCGAGTTTAAGAGGCCAGGTGCTTATGGCAAGTACCGGTAGCTGACGTAGCCGAGCCTCGCGTATGGCGTGGTCAACGACATTCCGGTTGTCCTTAGAACCATTGACGCACACAGCGATCCAGTTCTGTCGGCTAGCGTTCCAGCTGCTACCGTCCTCTGTGTTTTCCAGCACCGATAGCTCTGACGGCTGGTCCGGCATCGGTGCGCGAGCGATCAGAACGGGACAATGGGCGCGCTCGGCGAGCCTGGTGGCCGTCGAGCCCAGGGCCGCGTGCGCGAATCGGCCGGCGCCGATACAGATGAGACTGGCACTTCTTGACTCAAAGACAAGCGCTTCAGAGGGCAGTCCGCGGATAAGGATGGTGTCCACTTTGACCGGCTTGCCGATCGCCTCGATCGCAGCTGCGGCTGCGCGTAAAGATGATTCGGCGAACCGTTCATCATGCCGACCTTCGGCTGCGGGTGATGATTTCGTGGTCACGAGCGGTCGCGTCACGTGGACAAGGCTTAGCGGCACGTCACGACTAATCGCCTCATCAATCGCCGATTCGGCGGCGAAAAGAGCGGCCTGCGACCCGTCGATTCCGACCACAACCGGCCCACTCTGGTCAGTATTGAACATCAGAGCCTCCAGTTTTCGGGCTCCGCGGAGTCTGCTCGTCGTCCGGTGTTGGCCGCAACGCCGTTGATTTCGGCCTCAACCTGATGGGGCGGAGGCGACGACCTGGCGGCGGCCGCGCCCTCGTGTGAGAGGAACGCACCGAGCTCGGCAATGGTTGACATCAAGGGAGCGGGGAATACAACCGTGGTGTTTTTGTCGACGCCGAGCTCGACCAGGGTTTGCAGGTTGCGTAGCTGTAGTGCCAGCGGATGGGCCATCATGGTGTCCGAGGCCGCACCGAGCGCGGCCGCTGCTAAGGATTCGCCCTCCGCAGCAATGATTTTCGCGCGCTTCTCCCGCTCCGCTTCGGCCTGGCGCGCCATCGCCCGTTTCATGCTATCGGGCAGCTGAATGTCCTTGAGCTCCACCAAGGTAACCTGGACACCCCACTCGATGGTCGTGACGTCAAGAATCCCGCGGATATCAAGGTTGATGTTCTCGGTCTCGGCCAAGATCTCATCCAGCGTGTGCTGGCCAACCACCTTGCGCAGCGTTGTCTGTGCAATCTGATTGATTGCCGCGTGCACATTCTCAATTGCCACAACGGATTTCACCGCATCGATAATCTTGAAGTAGGCCACGGCAGACACATCGACGCTGACATTGTCGCGGGTGATGATGCCCTGAGACTGAATCGGCATCGTCACGATCCGCAATGAAATCCGATGCAACACATCGACAAATGGGAAAATGAACCGCAGGCCAGGTGCTCGTTGGCCGATTACTCGGCCCAGCCGAAACAGCACGCCGTTCTCATATTGCTTGACAATACGAACCGACATTGCCAGTGCCAACAGGACCAGCAGCATCAGGACGGCCGCCACGATGATCAGGGTCTTCATGACCGTGCCCCCGCTGCCTCATCAGGTCGGAGGCTGGGTGGCGCACGCCGTGACAAGCGTGGAGGAAAATTAGTCAAGCTGGGCATGGCGATCCTGACGGGCAGACGATCACCGGGTATGTCAGGACTCGGAGCTCGCGCTCCTCGAGTTCTACGGCGGACAGCAGAACCTTTCTCAGACCAGCTGTAATTCTCAGCTGCCTTCGACGCTACACCCCGGTGATTCAGCGCGCTACGTCTTTCCGCGAGCCCCCAGATACCCTCGGAAATATCCACTTTCAATGTTGGCACCCGATGTTGCTAGTCGTTCAGGGCCTTGGCGGGTAGTCTCGGAATGACGAGCCTTCCGGGCACGGCTGACGCTCGGGGCAGGGCTCGGGCCGAACTATTGAGCATGGGCAAGAGCAGTGGCTGATTTTCGCGAATACGCACCCGATCCGGTGATTGGGCCGACGAGTTCGGACCACGTCAGCGCCGACGTTGTCGACCTGCAGAAGGCTCTCGGCGATCTGGCGGGTCTGGTGGCCGGCAGTCAAGGGTTGCCCGAGTTACTCGCGGAGGTAGCGACTTTCGCAGTGCACGCCATCCCGGGCGCCGATGGCGCCGGAGTGACGCTGTTGCGGGTAGACCATCCGGACAACATGGTCGAAGCGCTGGCAGCAAGTGCACCGTTTGTCTCTGAAATTGACCACATTCAGTACACCGTGCTTCAGGAAGGCCCCTGCATCACCGCGGCACTGGAGCGCCGCACGGTACGTTCTGGCTCATTGGGAGGGGAGAGAATGTGGCCACGGTTCGGCCCGCGCGTAGGCAGGCTAGGTGTGCACAGCGCTCTTTCGTTACCTCTGCTGTTGCCGGGGCAGGTGGTCGGCGCGATCAATGTGTACTCGCACGGCAAGGACGTCTTCGACGAGCGGGCGGCGGAGCTGGGCGAGCTGTTCGCCAAACCGGCGGCGGTGGCGGTACATAACGCCCAATTACTTTCTCAAGCAAGAGCTTTAGCGGCTCAGTTGCATACGGCTTTGTCCACACGACCGGTAATTGATCAAGCGATTGGTCTGCTTAGAGGGCGTAGCGGACGCAGTGCCGAGGATGCGTTTACCCAATTACGTGCGATCAGCCAAGCCGAGCACCGTAAGTTGGCGGACGTCGCGCAGCGCATCGTCGATGAGGCCGTTCGCCGGGCGCGCGCCCGGCACTCGGCGCGCTGAATTCACCGCCTGTGGCCGACAGCGGCGCTGCACAGCCCCGACCCGCGTAGGGTTGAGAGTGGAGTACCGCGACGGATACGGGCCCTGACCCGTACACCCAGGTTCTCCACGGCGCACAGCAATCGCGATGCACGGTATTGCCCGACTCGACAGCGCTCGGGAGCGCTTAGGGAGTATCCACCTCGTGAAGATCACTGCGGCCATGGCCGCTGATCTGGCGATCCTCACCCAAGCGCTAGATGCACCGGGGGTCAACGTTGCCGATAGTTTGCGGCAGTTGGCCGCAGACGCCGCTGCGGCGATACCGGCCTATGTGGGCCTGAGTGTGATTGTCTCCGAAAGTGATCCGCCGATCACCTTCACTCTCATGGCCGATGGGCCAGCGACCGTAGACGTCCGCGCCTCGCTGCGCATCATGCTGTCGGGCGGCCGGAATCGCCCTCCAGTGGCCCTCGTTCTCCATTCTGGAGCGCCGGGAGCGTTTGTCGAACTCGCCGCAGACCTGGCCCTGCTCGCCACGCAACCACTGACCGACCTCATCTTCGATCAGGATCTCACCGTGGCAGACAGTGCGAGCGCCAACCAACTACAAGCAGCCACGGACATCAACCAGGCCATCGGAGTTCTGATCGGCCGCGGCTACACGCCCCTACTGGCCCGGCAGCATCTTGACACCCAGGCCGTCCGCATCAGCACCAGTCGGCACGCCATCGCGCAACTGATCCTCAACGAGGGAAACTGCTGAGGAATGACTCACGCGCGGGTTGCCCGAAAAATAAAGCATTGCAAAGATGTCGGTGCTACTCGTCGCGGCGGCGAGTGTGAGACTACCCCGGCGCGAGTGCGCCGACGTCCGTGACGTTTCTTGAGGTGCCCGCCGTGGCCCAGTGGTAATGGCTTGGGCCGGTCCGTGCGAGGAGTAACGTTGACAGTGTCAGGCGGAGCATCCTCGCGGCGCTCGAAACAAGCCTGACTGAATAGGACAGAGATCATGGATTCTCCGGCGACCTTCACCTCTCCTTATGAGAAACGCGTTGAATTGGTTAAGCAAGCGTTGATGTCCGCGTCATCGCTCGACAGCAGTGTCGCCGGCGAGCTCGCCGTCGAGGTTCTGCGTGCATTGAACTCAATTCCCGAAAAGGTGCGCTAGCGAAGGCATCTCGGTTATCTTCCGGTGCGTGGGCGACGCTCCCATTGGCGCACCGCCCTGATGGCGGTCTTCAACCCCTGCGTGCGGGCCGTATTTACTCGGCCGCCGGCCAAATCTGGCCCTAGCTCGGCGAACATCCGCTCGCTTCGGGTCTCCGGCGCGTCATCGGGGGTGTCACGCAGATACTTGTCGGGCAGCGAGAGCTTAGCGATGGTGCGCCATGTCTTGGCGTACTGCATCAGGAATGATCCTGTGGTGTAAGGCAAGTCGTACTTGTCGCATATCTCACTGACCCGGATGGCGATCTCGTGGAGCCGGTTACTCGGCAAATCGGGGTACAGATGGTGTTCGATTTGGTAGCAGAGGTTGCCGCTCATAAGCCGCAGCGCTGGTCCCGCATTGAAGTTCGCGGCGCCAAGCAACTGGCGCAGATACCACTGCCCTCTACGCTCACTGGCCATATCGGTCTCGGTGAATTTCTCTGCGCCATCGGGAAAGTGGCCGCAAAAGATCACAGCGTTGGCCCACACGTTGCGGATCACATTGGCGATAGCGTTGGCCGAGAAGGTCGAGTGATAGGTCGCAGCGGGCGACAGTGAGGTCAGCGCCGGGAAAGCGACGTAATCCTTGAACACCTGTCGGCCGGCCTTGCTCAGGAACTCGCGGATCTGCACAAGGGCGATCTTGCGGTTCGACTGGCCTGTGAAGAACTTTTCAAGTTCCAAGGACTGCAGGCCGATTCCCCACTCGAACCCAACGGCCAGGACGGCGTTGACCAACAGGTTGCCGAGGTGCAGTGGTGACCAGCGCTGGTCGCGGGTAACCCGCAGCACTCCGTAGCCCACGTCGTCGTCAATACCGAGGATGTTGGTGTACTTGTGGTGCATGACGTTATGAGTGAGTCGCCAGTGCTTGGACACTGCGCTCATATCCCACTCCCATGTCGAGGAGTGAATCTCGGGATCGTTCATCCAATCCCATTGGCCGTGCATGACGTTGTGGCCAATTTCCATGTTCTCGATGATCTTGGCGACGCCGAGGGTCGCAGTGCCAGCCCACCACGCCGAACGATGTGAGCTGGCCGTCAGCAAGACTCGGCCGGCCACTTCAAGTCCGCGTTGTGCGGCAATGGTGCGGCGGATGTAGCGCGCGTCTAGACCCCCGCGGGATTCTTCGACGTCGAGGCGGATCGCGTCCAGCTCAACGGCCAGGCCTTCAATGTCGGGATTCGTCAGGTGGGCGAACGCCGGAACGTCGGTAATCGCCATTGTTCCCTTGCTTTCTGCCGGACCATCGCGCTCATGTGCACCAGGCCATCGACCGAGTCGGCGGCTACGGCCTCGGTGCGGGTTGGCGGGACTGTCACAGGTTTTGCGCTTCTTTGTCGACGGCGCTCGGAGTTTCATCCTCCTGCAGGGTTCCCGCGACTAGCTTTTCTGTTCGGTCTTGCTGCCTATTGAGGTGATTGTGGGAGGTGGTGCCGTAACCGCGGATGAAACCGGCTTTGTTGTGCTGCTGCTGCTTTCGCATCCTTTGGGCCTGCCATGCCAGCGCGATGGAGAGCACGAACAGCCCAACCGAGACGACGGCGATGGCCATGGAGATGGTGCTCATGTTTGTTTCCTTGGATAGGTCGTCCATGGTCAGTGATGTGAACGACTCTTCAACAGCCCTGGCTGGCTGCGTTGGCGGGTGCCATGGGTTAGTAGTAGTGGCGACGGCCGCCAAGGGCGTGTCCCGTCCGCCCCGCGACCATCAAGACCACGCCGACGACCAGGAGGATGACCCCTAGGACGAGAAGCATGTGGGCGAAGGCGAAGGTGGGGACAAGGCTGGGGAGAAGGAGCCCCAGGGCGATAAGGATGATGCCAAGAACGATCATGATGTTTACCTAGTTTCTCTGCGGATATTCGGCGAGATGGGACGGGATCAGACCTGGTTGCACGCCTGGTCGGTCCGGCCCGCAGCTCAATGTCTGAACGCGTCTTTGACCTTCTCTCCTGCTTGTTTGGCGTTGCCCTTGAACTGATCTACGTGCCCCTCGGCGCGCAGGCGGTTGTTGCCGGTGGTGCGGCCGAGGTATTTCTTGACGGCGCCTGCTGCCACTTGGGCTTTGTAGGTGATCTTCTTGCCGATGCTCATCTGGCGATTCCTTCGGTTCGGTGATCGTGAGCCGCGACGGCGGCGGACGTGGGTCGCTGGGTGTGATGCGTAGTCGCAGGAATCGCCATGTTCTTCAACGACTTTGATGGGCGAAGGACGGTCATGGCAGACCTCGGGCGTACGCACGTTCGTCGGTAGCGTTGGGTTGCGGAGCGAATGCTCCCGGAACTTCGCGGCGGACGGCGAAATTCTTCCCAGACCAGCTGAAATGCCCAGCTACCTCAGATGTTACGCCACCTTGGGCCTTCTGCACAGAGACGGATTCCGCCGACGAAGTGTTCGGAAGCTGCGGTGGGCGCATTCCCACAGTTGGCGTCCGGCAGGCGTTTCACGGTCGAATTGTCGGTAACGCTATGTAAGTTGAAGCTGTGGACGCGACGATTTACCACAATCCCCGGTGCACGAAGTCCCGTCAGGCGTTGGCCCGGCTCGAGGAGGCGGGGGCCACCGTCACCGTCGTGAAGTACCTCGATGACGTGCCGACCAAGGCGCAGCTGAAAAAGCTGATTCACGATGCGGGTCTGACGGTGCGGGAGGCAGTGCGTACCAGTGAGGCCGAGTACAAAGACCTCCGCCTGGCGGATGCGTCCGACGACGTCTTGCTCGAGGCCATGGTCGCGCACCCTCGCTTGATTCAGCGTCCCTTCGTGGTGACCTCGAAGGGTACCCGGATGGCGCGCCCCACTGAGGCTGTCGACGAGATCCTCTAGTTCGGCAGATGTCCTGATTCCGAGCAGATTTGGCACGTAGCTGCAGGTTCCACCCGGCCGGCCAGGGATCTGGCGGGGCCCTAACGGCCCCTGGTGCCCTGCCTGCCCACCAGCGCGGCGGCGGACACCCCGGCCGCGACGCCAATCAGGGTGTCGAGACCGCGGTACAGCATGAGGGTGAACGGGTCTGTCGGGTCGGCCAATTCGGTCATCAGCATCACCAGCGGGGTGAAGAAGCCGACCGCCAGCGCATAGTGGCGCGCCATAAACAGCTCGGTGGGGAACAGCAGCGCTATCACCAGCGCGCCCACGGCGACGGGCGGAAGCCCCAGGGCCAGAAGTGCTCCGGTGAGCATCAGGCCCGCCATGGTTCCCACGGTGCGGTGTCCGGCGCGTGCCAGCACCCTTGATACGTCTCGATTCGACGGCCGCCCGGGGTCGATGGCGGCCAATGGCACCGCGGCGGCGGCCATCGCCCAGTTGGCGTGGTCGAAGCCCAGCAGCAGTCCTGTCCCTCCGGCTGCGGAGACAGCGAGTGCGTATCGCAGTGCATGGGTACCGGTGTCCGGCGGCAGGCGAAGGTGTCGCACGCGCGGTGTCGAGATCTCGCGGGGCGACCCGATGAGGCCAATCAGGACCGACAGCGATGCCGCCGCTACGCACAGTCCAAGGGCGCCCCACGGGGCCACCAGGTCGGCCGGAACGGTGGCGGTGGCACCGATCGCGAAGAGGAAGAAGAACGGACCTGCCGGCCGCAGACGTAGCGTGTCGGCCACCACCGAGCCTACCGTCGCGAATGTCACCTCCACCGCTACCAGCACCCAGGTACTGGCATGCAGCGACGAAAGCATCACTCCGAGAGCGACTCCCGCGGACAGTAGGGCGCCCGCCTGAATCTGGTGGCGGGCGCGGCGCCAGCCAGATTCGGCGCGGCCGTAGATCCCGGCGAAGGAGCCGAAGACGATGTACACCAGTAGCTCGGGCCGGCCCATGGCCAGCAATAGCGCACCAGGTAGGGCCAGACCCGCTGCCACCCGCAGTGCGTGCCAGTGGTCCTGCCGGTCCGGCCGGGCGCCTATCCCGGGGCGTGTCCTCGCGGATGCGTCCACGGATGTTCTCCCAACCTCGGTGGTGTCGATGGGGACCAGTGTGTGAGCGCACCGGTGCGCCTGTCCAAGAGACATTGCCGCTGAGGCGATAGGCAGCACCGATCGCTAGTGGTAGAACGAGTCATGCAGTTCCGTCAGCTTGAGTATTTCGTGGCCTTGGCACGGGAACGACACTTCGCTCGGGCGGCTTCTGCGTGCTATGTGTCCCAGCCGGCGCTTTCGGAGGCAATCCGCAAGCTCGAACACGAGCTGGGTGTTCCGCTGGTACTGCGCGGATCGAACTTTGAGGGCCTGACTCCGGAGGGGGAGCGCCTGGTCCTTTGGGCACGAAGGATTCTGGCGGACCGTGACGCACTGGAGCACGAGGTGACGGCGCTGCGCAGCGGACTCACCGGTGAACTGCGGTTGGGGGTGGTGCCCGGTGCGGCCACCCGCGTCGCGCTCATGGCCGATGCCTTCTGCGCCGAACACCCACTGGTGCGGGTACGGATCGAATCCAGCCTGCGATCCGCGGAGATCCTGGACCGGATCCGCCGGTTCGAACTCGATGCGGGTGTGGTCTACGACGATGGGCTGCAGACCGAAGGACTCGAGCTGACTCGACTGTACGAGGAGCGATACGTGCTGGTGGCGGGTGAAGGGATGTTGCGTGATGCTCTCGACCCGATCGACTGGTCGGAGGCGCTGAGTCTGCCGATGTGCTTGTTGCACCAGGGTATGCGTGATCGCGATCGGATCGACGAGGCGGCCGCCGAGCATGGTCTGGTGGTGTCGCCCCGCCTGGAGGCTGACTCTGTCGCGACGCTGCTGGCCCTCGTTGGCACCGGCCGCTGGGCGGCGATTGTCGCGCGGACCTGGTTCGCCACCGTGCCTGCGCCGACAGGCACGCGAGTCGTGGAGCTGCAGGCGCCGACACTCGGTTCGCCGGTGGCCCTGGTGCGCGCCGCGGGTGAGCCCGCATCGCTCCTGGCACGCGCGCTGGCGGAGACAGCAGCACCGCTCGACCAGCCCTGATCGGCTCCGCCTATTGGGCGGTCGGAACTTGGTCTTGGACACCCCGCCCCCGCGCGCCGGACACTGAGGATACGTCGATAAGGACGCATCGGAGTGCTGAAAAGCAATCTGCATCAACAGAACTGGCGGCCAACTGACCGCCGCGGAGGAGTGGTCATGGCGAAGATCTTGTGTGTGCTCTACCCCGATCCGGTGACGGGCTATCCGCCCGTGTACGCCCGGGACTCGATCCCGGTCATCGGCGACTACCCCGACGGGCAGAGCCTGCCGACCCCGTCAGCCATCGATTTCAACCCGGGTGAACTGCTCGGGTGTGTATCCGGGGAACTCGGCCTGCGCCGCTACTTGGAGGGGCAGGGGCACGAGCTGGTAGTCACCTCCGACAAGGACGGGCCGGACTCGGTGTTCGAGAAGGAGCTGCCCGACGCTGATGTGGTGATTTCCCAGCCCTTCTGGCCCGCGTATCTCAGTGCGGAGCGGATCGCCAAGGCGCCCAAGCTGAAGTTGGCTTTGACGGCTGGTATCGGCTCGGACCATGTCGATCTGGATGCCGCCATCAAGGCGGGTATCACCGTCGCCGAGGTGACGTACTGCAACAGCATCAGCGTCGCCGAGCACGCCGTCATGCAGATCCTGGCGTTGGTGCGCAACTACCTGCCGTCGCACCAGTGGGTCGTCGATGGCGGCTGGAACATCGCCGACAGCGTCGAACGGGCCTACGACCTCGAGGGCTTTGACGTCGGCATCATCGCGGCCGGACGTATCGGTCAAGCCGTCATGCATCGGCTCAAGCCGTTCGATGTGCGCCTGCACTACTTCGACACCCGTCGGCTGCCTGCCGACGTTGAGCAGGAGCTCGGCCTGACCTACCACCCGGATGTGCAGTCTCTGGTCGGCTCCGTGGACATCGTCGACATCCACGCCCCGCTGCACCCGCAGACCTATCACCTGTTCGACGCGAACCTGATCAACTCCATGCGCCGCGGCTCGTACATCGTGAACACCGCACGTGCCGAGATCATGGTGCGCGATGCGGTGGTCGACGCCCTGCGCAGCGGACAGCTCGCCGGGTATGCCGGGGATGTTTGGTACCCGCAGCCACCGGCCCCCGATCACCCGTGGCGCACCATGCCCCACGAGGCGATGACCCCGCATGTCTCCGGCACGACGTTGTCGGCACAGGCCAGGTACGCCGCAGGCACCCGGGAAATCCTCGAAGACTTCTTCGAGGGGCGGCCCATCCGTGACGAGTACCTGATCGTCGAGGGAGGCCAGCTGGCCGGCACCGGAGCCAAGTCCTACACCGCGGATGGCTCGGCCAGCCCCGGCGCGGGCACCTAAACGCCCAAGAGAAAGCCATGAGACCGCTGTCGGGGACTGATTCCTCGACAGCGGTCTGGGGCCCGACACACCTCAGCAACAGTTGGCATGGATCCGGCGGGATCTGGCATCGATTGGCAGTGTCAGGACCGGCGCATCCTGGCACCATCGCCTTCATGAGCCACAACACAACACTGCGCAAAGCGGCAGCCGGGTTCTACGCGGGAATCGGCGTCTTCGCCCTCGTGAAACCCGCGCTGGTGCCCCAGATGTTCGGCGGCGACGCGCCGACCAGCGAGTCACGCACCGAGATTCGCGCCGTGTACGGAGGCATCCCGTTGGCCTTCGCGCTGGCCCTGGCGCGGGCTGGGGACGATAGCCCGCGATCCGCCGGTCTACGTGCCACGGTGCGTTATGCCAGTTATGGCATGGGGCTCACGCGATTGGTGTCGGGCGGGTTTGAACGACGGGTGCGACCGTGGCCCACAGGGCTTTTCGCGGCGCTGGAGGTGGCCGCGGGTGTGGCTCTTTCCGAGCGATCGAATACCTGACGATATGAGTCTCAATAGAGCACTACGAGGAATTGCGGTCGGACGCGTCGCTTCGGGAGTTGTCGGTTTGGCGGTCCCGCAATTGATGGCACGATGGAGCCGGGTGCCGGCTACCCCTGAGTTGTCCTATGTGACAAGGGTCTTTGGTGCACGCGCGATAGCCCTGGGTGTGGGTTACCTGACGTGTCCCGAGTCGGAGCGGCCGCGGTGGCAGCGACTGGCCCTGATGGTGGACACCCTCGACACCACACACGGTGTCGCTCATGTGCTGCGCGGGGATCTGCCGCGACCGGCGGCGGTCTTCTGGGCGACCTTCACCGGCAGCTTCATGGTGCTGGGTGCGTCCAAGCTTGCGAGGGACTTAGCGTCCTGACCGGTGCGATCAATGCCAATATTTACGCTCGCGCTACCCGCGTAAACGGGCAACTGACTCGCGAGTAAGCTCGCCGCCATGACCGCTCATGCCAAGCGCCGCGCCGTCATCGTCGCGGGCGCGCGCACTCCATTCGTCCGGGCCTTCGGGGACTTCACCCGCATCGACACCATCGCACTGGCCGACGAGGCTGTGCGTGGTCTGCTCGATAACACCAAGATCTCCTCCCATGAGATCGAGGCCATCGTGTGGGGCGGTGTCATCCTGCCGGCGGGTGCGCCAAACATCGCTCGCGAGATCGCGCTCGATCTGAAGCTTGGCCACGGCGTCGAGGGACACACCGTCACCCGCGCGTGCGCGTCCGGTCTGCAGGCCATCACCACCGCGGCCGCCGCGATCGAGCGCGGCGAGTACGACGTGATGATCGCCGGTGGCTCCGATTCCACCTCCAATGCCGGAGTCAACTTGCCGCAGAAGCTCATTCACGCCGCGGCCCCGCTCGCCCTGGGCAAGCCCAAGCCGAAGGACTACCTCGACGCCGCACTGAGCCTGGCGCCCTTCACCGGACTGCTGCCGCGCCGACCCAAGATCGAAGAGCGGACCACCGGTGAGGTGATGGGGGAGTCGGCCGACAAGATGGCCAAGATCCACGGCATCACCCGTGAGGCGCAGGACGAGTTCGCGGTGCGCTCGCACCGTCGCGCGGCCGCCGCCATCAAGTCGGGACGCTTCGATCGTGAGGTGGTGCCCGTCAACGGCGTCACCCGCGATGGACTGGTCCGCGAGAACACCAGTGTGGAGAAGCTCGCGACGCTGAAGCCGGTCTTCAACCGCGACGGCACGGTGACCGCCGGTAACGCCAGTCCGCTGACCGATGGCGCTGCCGCGGTGCTGCTGATGAGCGAGGAGAAGGCGCGTGCTCTCGGTCTGCAGCCGTTGGCCGCGTTCCGGTCCTGGAGCTACGTCAGCGTCGATCCCGCCGACGAGGTGCTCATCGGACCGGCCATCTCGATGCCGCGGGCGCTGGAAAAGGCGGGACTAACCCTCGCCGACGTCGACTACATCGACATCCACGAGGCCTTTGCCGCACAGACCCTTTCGGTGCTGGAGGCCCTCGGCTCCAAGAAGTGGGCGGCCGAGCGGCTGGGGCGCTCGGAGGCCGTAGGCACGCCCGATATCGACAAGGTCAATGTGCACGGCGGCTCGGTGTCGATCGGTCACCCGTTTGGTGCCACCGGCGCCCGCATGGTCACCACCATGGCCAATGAGTTGGCGCTCACCGGGAAAAGCACTGCGCTGCTGGGCATTTGCGCGGCCGGCGGCCACGGCGCCAGCGCTGTGCTCGAACGCGTGGAGTAATCCAGAAAACGGAAAATGCCCGCCTACAAGCGTTGTCGCTCGTAGGCGGGCATTTCCGTTGCGTTCTAGCCTCCGTACCCGGGCTTCAGGATCGGTGCGATGGCGCCGATCGGAATATGCGCCTCGACGCTGCCGCCGTCCATCGAGTACACCCGCTGGCCGGGGGAGTAGTCGATCGGATAGTCATGCGCCACGGGGTAATCCGGCATGTAGATGATCAGCTCGTCCGGTGTCAGCGCCCACGCCTTGTACGCACCGGAATACACCTTGTCCGGGGTCCAGCGGTCGGGTGTGAACGGGTAGGTCTGCGGGGTGTGCCCCGGCGCCGACCGGTCCAGAGCTTCGATGATGAACGGCTCGGCGATCGGCGGGATGGCGTTCAAATCGCCACCCTTAAGAATGTCGGCGAGCGTGATGCGCTTACCGCCGTCGTAGTTGAAGGTCCGGTAGGCGTTGTTCACCTGCGGGCCATTGGCGTGGTAATCCTCGTGAAACACGATGGACGTGGTGCTGCCGTGGTTGAAGATCTGGAAGTTCTCCTCGCCATAGCTGTCCTGAATCATGTCAGCGCCCTTGGCTTTCCAGTTGTTGTACAGATTGCGCAGGTAGTCACGGATGGCGGGGTTGCTGTCCACCAACTCGGGGATGGCGACCTTGATATCGCGATCTGCCTTACGCGGCGAGCTCACCACCGTGTGGCAGTAGAGCCCGTCGAAGTTGCCGCCGAGTTCGCCGCAGAAGGACTGCGCCGAGGCTGACGCCAACGGCGCGCTACTGATGGCCGCGCTGATTACCAGGGCAGCGGCTGCCCCTCCCGTAACCCCTCGGGCTGCCCGCCCGGTGAAGAGCTTAGAAATCCGCATGATGACCTTTCCGGCGGTTTACAGGTACTCCAGCTTGCTCGCTAGCCAACGGCCATCGATCTTTTCCATGGTGATCTTCATCCGGCTACGGTCGATCCGCGGATCGGGCCGCTGGGTGTTGGTGATGCTCTGATCGACCATCATCAGCAGCACGACCTTGTCCGGAGACTTGTATTGGATCGCCGAGTTGACGACCTTGCCGTGCGCGGCGGCCTTGTTGTCGACCAGCAGCTGGCGCAGCTGCACGCTGGCCTTGGTGAACTCGTTCTTGAGATCACCGGTTGATCCGTTGAGGATCTGCCGGAAGTTCTCGTCCACGCTGCTGGTGTCGATGCTGGTCAGGATCTCCGTGTAGGGCACGGCGATGGCCTGTGCCTGCTCGCCGGCCGCGTCGATCTGGTGCTGCTGCCAGACCTTCCAGCCCACGACACCCGAGAACACGAGAGCGCCCACCAGGATTGCCGCGACGGCCCCGATGACGGCGTAGCGTACCCACGTCACTGCTGACGGCGAGCTCTCCTCGTCGTCAAGGCTGGGAGCATCCGAATCAGACACAGCTGTCGATTCGGCATCGTCGGTCTCGTCGGTGTCGGTCGAGTCGGTCTCCGCAGCAGTGTCCGCGGCTTCCTTCTCGTCGACCTTTTCCGTGTCGGCGTCGCTTGTGGAGTCGACGTCTTCTTTGGTCATAGCGACCACGGTAGTAGCTCCTTGAATCTGATTCGCAGGTCAGGCGTCAACGCGGGGGTTCGATCGGCAGTGTCGGTCCACCATAGGTGGTCGGTACCTGGAACCGGCCCTTCGGTGTCGGATCGGACTTCTTCTCCATGTCGGCGCCCATCGGCGGCCCGGCGGTGTCGTCCCCTGCTGGTCGTGGCGCATTCTTGGCGCCACGGATCAGGACCGCCGGATCCTGGTCCGCGCAGTAGTTGGCGTAGAGGAACGGTTCGGGGTAGTCGGCGGCCGACAGCGGCAGCCGTGGCGTCGGGTAGTCGCACACGTAGCGCGGGTACAGATCGGCGGTGGCCCAGATGCCGCCGTCATGCATGATGCTCATCAGTGCGTCGAACACCGAGGCCCGGTAGTTGGGGAACAGCGCGTTAAGGGCGGGAACACGCAGGTAGAGCAGCCGTGAGGCGGTCGCCAGGTTGCCCAGCAGGGTCACCATGGTGTCCGAGTTGTCCGCGAACAGGTTGTCCACCGCGCCCAGGGTCTTCGGGGTCTGATCCACCAGGGTGCGGTAGCCGTTCTGCATCTTCTCGATACCGCGCAGTGTCCGGCCCAGTTCGTTCGCGGTGGACTTGATACCGGAGTTCTTGTCGGCCGCCAGGGTCAGCACCACCCGGCTGGTCTTGAGGAGGCTGGTGGTCTCCGGGAGCACCGAATCGAGGGTGCTCAGCAGGAAGGTGCCACCGTCGATGATCTCGGTGAGCTTGCGCGGCCCCTCCTTGCTCAGGCTCAGTTCCTTCTTGATGAGCTCGAGTTTCTTGGGATCTATCTGCGCGAGCAGGCCGTCCGCGTCGGCGAGCAGCTTGGCCAGCGTCACGGGCACCGTGGCGCCCTCGGAGATCACGGCGCCGTCCTTGAGGAACGGACCCTGATCCGAGACACCCTCGAAGTTGATGTACTGCTCGCCGGCGGGAGACAGGCCGGTGACGCGCACCTTGGCGGTGACGGGGATCTTGTACTTCGACTGGATCTCGGCGACCGCGTCGACACCCTGCTGGGTGATCGCCAGCGATTGCACCGTGCCGATCTTCACGCCGCGCAGCGCGACGTCCTGGTTGGGCAGCAGACCGCCCGATTCGGGAAGCTGCACCTTGACGCGGTAGGTACCCGAGAACGGGCTGATGCGCAGGGCGCCGACGGTGAGGTAGGCGATCGCGATCAGCAGCACCGATGCCAGCGCGATGCCCGAGAGCACCATCTTCTTGCGGTGCCCGGCACGAACGGTGCCGACGATGCCATTGGCGAGAGCGTTGATCACTGGCCCATCACCTCCGGTCCGGGAGCGGGGCCAGGCGCGGGAGCGGGCACCGGTCCGGGTACGCCTTGAGCGGGAGCCGACGCGGGCTCGGCCTGCCCGGGAGGCGGTACCTGAGCACCCGGGTTGGACGTCGCCGGCGGGGCGGCTCCGGGCGGCGGGCCCGGCACGCGTTCGATCACACCCGGCTCGGTCGGGCTCGGCCGCATCGGCACGTCATCGCCGTACACACCCTTGCCCACGACGCGTTCCTGCAGGCGCCACAGCGTGTACTTGAAGGAACCGACCAGCTGGGCCCAGTTGTAGCGTTTGGGCCCATGCGAGCCGACGTCGCCCTTGAATCCGGCATCGGGGATCGACCCCAGGACCAACCGGTCGATGCTGACACGCACCGAAATCGCATTGCTGGGCGTGGATTTGATGAGCGTGGTGATCTGCCGGTTGAGGCCGTTGATATCGACTGTCGGATCCTGCGCGATGTCGTTCCACGACTTGGCGATCGTGTTCGCGTCCTTGATGAGGCTGTGTCCGCTGGTATCGGTGCCCGCGATCGACGGGAATTTCTGCAGCTGCTTGGTGGTGGCGCCGATCTGGAGAACCAGCTGCGAGAGCTGCGCGGTGTTGGCGGCGAGCGCCTCGGTGGCCGGATCGGCCTCTTTCACGATGTCGGCGAGCGTCTGATTCTTGGTGTCCAGCTGGTCGGCCAACTGCGCGGTCTGGGTGAGCGCATCGGAGATTTGTGCGGATCGCGTATTCAACGTTCCCAGTAGACGATTGGAGTCCTTGATCAGATCGCCGAACGCCTGGCCCTGATCGCCGGTCGCCTTACCGAACCCATTGATGACGTTGGTCAGGTTGCGCACCGCTCCTCCGTTGGAGACGAGCGCCGCCGAGCTGAGCACGGATTCCACCGTCGCCGCGGCCATCGTCGAATCAAGGCCGATGGTGTCGCCCTCCCTGAGTGCTGGCGAGTCCGACGTCGCACCGGCTGGGGGGCGAATCGAGACGAAGACATCACCGAGCGGTGTGGCGGAACGCAACTCGGCGGTGCTGCCCTTGGGGAGACGGACTCCGTGGATGATGCGCAATGTGGTGATGGCGGTGTAGTTGCTCACCCGCATGTCGTCGACCTGGCCGACGTCCGCGCCTGCCAGCTTCACCTTGGCGTTGTTCGGGAGATTCAGGATGTTCGAGAACAGGGCCGTCAGGTGGTAGCCGCCCGATCCGACGCCGGGGGCGGGCAGCGGTAGGTCGCCCAGGCCGTTGGTTCCGCATCCCGACAGCACGGTGGCAGCCAGCAGCGTTGCCGTGCCCGCCGCTGCCAGTCGCTTGCGTGTAGCCATCACTTTTGCCCCATCGCCGCGAGCCCGTCGAGCACGTAGGAGAGGCCGAAATCGGGCCCGTAGTCCTGCAATGTGCCTGTGCTGCAGCCCAGTTGGCGCAGCCCCATCAGGTTGCAGATCTCCTTGGCTGTCTGACTCTCGAACAGCAGCTTGTCGGTGAGGAACCGTGCACGCAGCGACCCGTTGTCCTGGTCGATGATGTTGTACAGGTTCTCCACGGCCAGCGGCGCGAGGTCGAGGGTCTCCGCGAGTTCACGCTGGTTGTCCGAGACCGTCTTCAGGGCCGTGTTGCCGTTGAGGACCGCGGCCTTGATGTGGTCGCGGTTGGCCTCCAGGAGGTCACCGGCCTGTTTGACCAGATCATTGAGCTTGCGGCCGGTGTTACCGGTTCCGAGCGCCTCGTCGTCAATGACGCTGCTGAGCTGGTGAATGGTGGTGGAGAACTCGCGCAGCTTCCCGTCGTTGGTGGCCGCGGCGTCGAACAGTGAGCTGACATTCTTGATGATGGTGGTCATCTGCTCGCGGGTGGTGACGCCGCCTTCGGAGCTGAGCCGCAGTGCTTTCGACAGTTCGTCAAGGCCTGACTTGATCTTGTCGCCGTTGCCGTCGGCGACTCCGGCGGCCGCATTGATGATGTCGCCCACTGGCCCCTGGCCGTTGCCGTCGCCCTTGAGCGATACCGACAACTTGTCGAGCATGCCCAGCACCCGGTCGAACTCCACCGGTGTCTTGGTCTTGTCCAGCCCGATGGTGTCGCCGTCGTTGAGCGTCGGCCCCCCGCGGTAAGGCGGGGACAGTTCGACCTGGCGGTCGGTCAGGATCGATGTGGAGAGGGTGACGGCCTGCACGTCGACGGGAACCTTGACGTCCTTGTCGACGGTGAACTCCACGTCGACATACCCCGAGCGGGGCGTGATCTTGGTGATTGTGCCGACCGGCATACCCAGCACCGCAACAACATTCGACTCGTAAAGCCCGGAGGCATTATCGAACTGGGCGGTCAGCGTGATGTGATCCAACTGGGACTTCACGTAGTACGCGCCCGCGCCGACAATCGCCGCGGCCACGACAGCGATCGCCGCGATGACGGCGATGGCTTTGCCTCTTCCGGCACTCTTGCCGCTACTCATTTGCAGTCCTTGAAGTACTGGATCATGCCGAATTGCTTGGCCCGCCCGCTGATTGCGCACATCCAGGAGTCGACCGCCAGGCCGTTGGGTGCGTTGAACTCGATGGCGTTACCGGTGCCGGTGGCATTGGTCACGCCGCGCAGCGCGACGGGTGCGACCTGCAGGATGTTGCGCAGCAGGTCGTCGTGCTGGCCGAGCATGTCCGTGAGCTGATGCAGCGTCTTGAGCATGTCGTCGAGCTGCGGCCGGTTCTTGATGACGATCTTGCTGAGCTGCTCGACCAGGTTGGTGAGCGACTGCATCATCGCGTGGAAGGTGCCACGGCGGACCACGAATTCACCGATCAGGCTCTGGCCCTGGTTGATCAGGGTGCCGATGCCCTGCTGCTGATGATGCAGCGTGTTGGTGACCTTCTCGGTGCTCTTGAGCAGCGTGCCCAGCTGGTCGCGTCGTTCCGCGATGATCCCCGAGAGGGTCTGGATGTTCTCCATGGCCTGGGGGACGACCTCGGGCAGCCCGTCGAGCTGCTTGCCCAGAATGCTCAACGACTGCGCCACCTTGTCGAAATCGACTTGGTCAAAGGTGTTTGTTATGTCCTTCAGAGTCGCCTGCAAGTCGTAGGGGACCTCCGTGTGGGCGAGGTCAATTGTCTTGTTGGGCAACGATCCCGGCCCTTCGGGGCGCAGGTCCAGGTACCGGGAACCGAGGATGGTGGTCACCCGTATCGCGGCCTTGGTGTCCTTGCCCAGCTTCACGTCATCACTGATCGAGAGCTTGGCCTCGACGTGATCACCCATCAGCTTCATGCCGGTGACCGTTCCGAGTGGGATGCCCGCCACGGTGATCGGCTGACCCGTCCGCAATGACGCGGCCTGTACGAATTCAGCGGTGTAGGTGGTGTAGCCGAAGCCAATGGCCTTGACGAGCAGCATCCCGCCGACCAGCGCGCCGATCACGGCGATAGCGATGAACCCGAGCCACGTCTTGTTGTAGGTCTCGACCGGCCGGTTCTTGATCTTCTGCCATCTTGTCTGCTCAGCCATCGGCCAGGTTCCTGCATCGCGGGGTGTGCTGGGTGACGTTGCCCGGGGTCGCCGCATTGACGATGATCGGTACCACGTCGTTGAGGCCCGGGAAGAAGCCGGTGATATTCAGGTCGCAGATGTAGGCGTTGCCGTACGCGCCGTCGCCGGTGATGCGGGCCAGGCCCTTGAGCAGCAGCGGCAGGTTACCGCCGAGGAAGGCCAGCTTCGGCTCGATCGCAACCATGTGCTTGGCGAAACCGGGCTGGCGAGTGATGAGCTCGTCGAGCGACGGGTAGACCTCGTCGGTGATCTTCGATAACCGTCGCAGGGTCTGCGCCAGTGAGCCCACCGAGTCGACCAGCTCCGGACGGCGAGAGTCGAAGTCCGCCACCACTTTTCTGGTGTTGGTGATGGCCTTGTCGAGACTGTCGTTCTGCTGGGCCAGGTTGCCCGTCACCGTGCTCAAGCTGGTGATCACGTTGCCCAGCACCTGGTCGCGGCCCGCGAATGTCTTTGTCAACGTGGAGGTTTGGTCGACCAGAGAAGTGATCGAGGCCTGGTCGCCCTGCAGCGACTGAATGACACCCTTGGTGAGGTTGTCGGCCTGCTCGGGTGAGAGTGTGCTGAACAGCGGCTCGTATCCATTGAGCAGCGTGGTCACGTCGAAGGACGGATCTGTGCGTTCCAGCGGAATCGTGGACCCGGCGGCGAGCACATTCGTGTCACCCGTCTTGCCCAGCGACAGGCCCAGATACCGCTGACCGACGATGTTCTGATAGGTCACCGAGGCAAGGGTGTTGCCATAGAGCTTCTGGTCGTTCTGCACGACGAAGTTGACCTTGGCCTGGTTGTTGTTGACCAGCTCGATCTTTTCCACACGCCCCACGCGCACACCGGCCATGCGTACGTCGTCGCCGTCGCGCAACCCGTACACATCGGTGAAGACCGCCGAATAGGCCGTGGTCCCGCCCGCCACATCACGGCGCAACGTGGCATACACCAGCCACGTCAACACCATCGCGATCGCCATGAAGACGACGAGCGCGATCAACGGACCGCGGAACTTCATCTGGATCCTTCCTTCGCGAGCGAGACCGTGGTGCCCCGCACAACCGGGCCGAGCAGCAGCTGGGTAGAGGAGCTAGCAGGCTTGTCGGTGATGACACTGAGCTGAGCGCGTTCCACCGTGCTGCCCACCGGGCCCACAGTTCCGCCGAACGATGCCGGGGCGATCGGTGCGCCTCCGCCGTCGTGTGCGCCGGGGGCAACCGGCGCGGCGGGTAGCGGTGGCGGTGGCGCGGGAGGTGGTTCCACATTGTCGGGATCCGCGGTCCCGGGGACGCGCGGCACCGGCACCGACTGCCACGGTGGCAGCGGCGGGTTCGGGTCCGTCAGGTTCGGGCCGCCGGGCGGCACCACGTACGGCGGGCCGACCGCGATCAGATTTCCGTTGGGGCCCACCACAGTTCCGCGCGGTGGCTGCAGGTCCGGGGGCACCTTGTAGTTCTGTGGCAGCAGTTCCTCGGGTAGGTCAGGACGTACCACGAGCTCGGGTGCGGTGAAGCAGCTCGGACCCTTGAGCTCGCCGTACCGCGGGCAGTCCGCCCGCGTGTAGCTGTATCCCGGGGTCAGGGACAGGTTCACCCGCATGTTGCCGGTGTCGACATCGGACAGCCACGGATTCTCGAACCACCGCTGACTCATCTGAGTGATCTTCTGGAAGATCATCTGGAACTTGCTTGCGTTGTTCGCGAACGTGCCGAGGACGGGCGTGATCTCGGTGGTGATGCCGATCAGCTGATCGGTGTGGTTGTCGAAGGCCTGCCGGGTGGTGCCCACCGTGGTCAGGCCGCCGTTGATCAGGCTGGTCAGCTGCTCGCGCTGCTCGACAAAGGTCTGCATCGGCTTGACTGCCTGGTGCAGCGAGTCGAGCAGCTCGGGTGCGGTCTGCTTGAGGCCCTCGGTGGCATCGAGCAGAGCCTTCACGGTGGACGGGCCGGTGTCGGTCACCACAATGTCGTTGAGCTGGGTGATGAGGCGGTTCAGCTGTGCACCGCCGGTGAGTAGCTTGACGCGGCGGTTGTCGGTCGCGGCTCCCAGGGCGGCCAGGATGCCGGTGGAGTGGTCGTCGCGGCCACGCCCGGTCGCGGTGAGAACATCGCGCAGCTTGCTCACCGTGGTCTGGAACAGAACGGTTGGCAGCTGAGTGTCCTCGGCGATGTGCGCACCCGCACGAATGGGAGCACCGGGCCCTCGATCCACCAGCTGCACCGACGAGACCGCGAACACGTTGCTGGGGACCACGCGGGCGGTGGCGGTGGCGGGGATGGACTTGGCGTACACCGGCTTGAGGTTGATGTGCACGAAGTTGGGCTGGCCGTTGGCGGCCGGCGTCACACCGTCCACCTCGCCGACGAGAACGCCGTGGTACTTCACATCGGATTTCTGCGGCAGGCCGTCGCCGACATTGTTGAGGTCGGCAACCACGCGAATGAAATCGTTCAGACGTCCCGTGGACTTCAGCATCATGAGACCGGTGACCAGTGCGGCCACCACGATCATGGCGACGCCGGTACCCAGCAGGAGCTTCTCGGACGGGCCACGGCCATCCGTCTCAAAGGAATTGGCTGCCATCTAGCCACCCAACCTCGCACCGGCATCGACGCTCCAGAGCGCCATGGTGAGCAGCATGTTGACGATGATCACGATCGTGATCGCGGCGCGTATGGCGTGCCCAGCAGCTACGCCCACGCCCTCAGGGCCGCCGCTGGCGTAGAAGCCGTAGTAGCACTGGATGGTCGAGGCGAGCCACACAAAGATGATCGCTTTGATGATGGAGTAGACAATGTCGATACCGCTGACGCCGATACCGAAGTAGTGCAGGTACGAGCCGATGGATCCACCGCTCATGATGCCCACCATGATCTGGCAGGACAGGTAGCTGATGGCAAGGCATGCGACGTACAGGGGAATGGTGACGACGGTGGCCGCCATCAGCCGGGTGGTCACCAGGTAGGGGATCGGGCGGATCGCGATGGAGTCCATGGCGTCGATCTCTTCGGAGATGCGCATGGCGCCGAGTTGTGCGGTGAAGCGGCAGCCGGCCTGTACGGCGAAGGCGAGCGCGGCCATGATCGGGGCCAGTTCGCGGGTGTTCACCAGGGACGAGATGATGCCGGTCGCCGGTCCCAGGCCCAGCAGGTCCAGGAAGTTGTAGCCCTCGATGGCCACCAGTCCGCCAGCGATGATGCCGAGGACGATCATGACGCCGGCGGTACCGCCACCGACCACCAGGGAGCCGTTGCCCCAGGCGACATCGGACAGGTGCCGCAAGAACTCTTTCCGGTAGTGGCGCAGCACGATCGGGACGCCGGCGATCGCGCGGAAGAAGAAGGCGACCATGTGGCCCAGCCGGGTGATCGGCTTCTGCGCCTTGTTGTAGATCCCGACGAAGGGCCGAGCAATCGGGGGTACATAAGTTGATGCGGTCATGTCACAGCCCCGTCCGCGGGAACATCATGATGTAGAGCTGGCTGATGGCGAGGTTGACGGTCATCAGCAGCAGGATCGATTCGACCACCGCCGCGTTGACGGAGTTGGCCACGCCGATCGGGCCGCCCTTGGTGGAGAGACCCTTCTGACAGGCCACCACCGCCACGATGGCGCCGTAGATGACGGCCTTGATGAGAGCCAGGATCATGTCGCCGGGGGTCGCGAAGGCGGAGAAGGTCGTGACGAAGCTGCCTGGGGCGCCGTTCTGCCAATAGACATTGAAGAGGTACGCGCCGAGGAAGCCGACGAAGCAGACGACGCCGGTCAGGGCGATACCGATCATGATGGCGGCGGCGAAACGCGGGACGACGAGCCTGCGGATGACGGAGACGCCCATGACCTCCATCGCGTCGGTCTCTTCGCGCATGGTGCGCGAGCCCAGGTCGGCGGTGATGGCCGAGCCGACCGCGGCGGACATGAGCACCGCGGCCACCAGGGAGGCGGCCTGCCGAATGATCGCGATGCCACTGGCGGCGCCGGCCAGCGAGGTCGCACCGACCTGGCCGGCCAGCAGCGCGAACTGGATCGAGAGGGTGACACCGATGGGCAGGGTCACCAGGATGACAGGGACAACGGCGGTGCCGGCCTGGAAGGCGCCCTGTCTCACGAACTCCTGCCATTGGAACTGGCCGGTGAACAGGTCGATGAAGAACCATTGAATGGTGCGGACGCCGAGCATGAACTGCTCACCGACTGTCTTGAGTGATTCAAGAGGGTGACGCTTGACGTATCCGGTGGTCCAATCCTGGATGGCCGCGACGCCATCAGTGGTGGCGTGGCGCTCGTCCTGTGTGGTCATCGCAGGCGGCCCACACAGACGCAGCTCAGAGTGGTTGCGGCTACGGCGATCAATACAGCTCCCTGTGTGACCTGGAACACAAATCCCAGCAATCTACGAGTACGTCTCGGCCATCATGGGCTATCCGGTTCCTGGATGCACACGAATCGCGAAAATGGATTCACGTGTGAACGTAAATTGACGGTCGTCTACTGGGCTTGTAGTACCCCGTTAGCCGGTCGGTTCGAGTGTTTGCTTTCGGCGTTTAGTTGCTCGCCGTAAACGCTTGTTGACGCATCTAGCAAACTTTCGTCAACCACTTTGCGTGAGTATGGCCCCTGCTGGCGCTGAGCGCAGCGACCGAGGCGACTCTGGGCACGCAGTGTTACCAGACAAATCGCTGGTAGACACGATTTTCAAATGTTCGCTATGAGCTGGGTCACACGTTTACAGTGCTGCTCACGTTGGTAGGTTTCCTCAAAGGAGAGGGTTGCGGTCTTGTCTAAGCGGCATCGGAAGTCATCTAAAAAGGTCGTTGTCCAACGCACCGTCACGGCGGCGGGGGCCGTCGCCGCGACTGCCAGCTTGGCGTTCGCAGGACCAACCGCGCAGGCCGCCGCTGCGGCGCCGGACTACAAGGGTGCGGTCACGGACTATAAGGACGCGCTCAATAACTCCTTATCCGGGACTAATGTGATCGGGTCGGCGGCCGGGGGCGTCTGGAATCCCCTCGCCCAGGGGTCCGGTGGGCTGCTCCCCACGTTCGGGACGAGCCTGACGCACTCAAATCTGACCAAGATCGCTGATCTTCCCGATGTGCTGCGGAACCTCGCGAGCACCCCGCTCCCGACGGCCGTTCCCGGGGTCATTCCGGCGATCAAGATACCCGGACAGGGTTTCGTAGACCTTCCGCTACCGACGACCATTCCAGGTGCGAACCTGGTCAATGGTCTGGCCAACGCGCTGGACACCGTGTTCAACAACCCGATCATCGGACCAATCGTCAACCAGCTGCCGCCCCTGAGCGACATCGTCGACGGGCTGATTGCCGAGCAGGACAAGTTCACGGCAGGTTACAACTGGCCGCTGTTGCAGGCCAGTGGTCTGACGACCATCACGAACACCTTTGTGCAGACGCCGAGTGGACTCAACATCAAAATCCCGGCCGCGCTGGACCCCTTGCATATCTTGCCTGATTCGGTGCGAATCTTGCCCGATGGCACCCTGCCCAACGTGACGGCCTGGGTCCCGATGGGCGCGGGCAACTACACATTCCCGCTCGGAATGGAGACGGGGTGGTGGGCGACAGCCCCCACCCTGGTCGTCGACGGCGGGGCGGTGAACGTTCCGCAGACCGTGCTGTCGATCCCGATGTGGGCCAACGGCATCAAGGCACCGCTTGGGCTGGGACAAGCCGGTCAGTTCAACGCGCACGTTCTCATCCCGACGCAGAACGGCATCTACTCGCCGATCGGCACGACGCTGTCGAACTTCTCCATTCCGATGCTCGGGCTCGGCATGACGAATCTCAACGTGACGACCGGAAACTACATCGGCACCAACGGATTCAACATCAACAACGGGCAGAACGTCATGGTGTTGCAGACGCCGCTCTCTGGGGCGCTGCCGATACCGATCGTCTACTCGTTGGGTGGGTTCAACATGGGGACCGAGGGGATGGGCTTCACTCTGCCATCGCTCTTCGGTGTGGGTCTCATGCCGACATTCCAGCTGGGAACGGCACCCGGAGCCAATACGCCACTCGGAATCATCCCGCCCAATCTGATTCCGACGGGCGGCATCGTGCCAACCCAGCTGATCACCGTCTCTGGCTTGATCAGCACGGCGCTCGGGATCCCTGATCCGACGGTCGAACTCGCGAAGGCGCTCACCCCGCTCTACAAGGGGTTGGTCACGCCCGTCATGACACCGATCTCGGACCTGCTGACTCAGCAGTACGGGAACCTGTTCAACGGAGCGGCATCGAATACCTTGCAGGCATCGAAGTTCTACAAGGACGTGATGACGCAGCTCGGCAGCCTGATCGGCGCGGCCCCGGCGCCGCTCTCGTCTCCGGCGCCGAATGCCCTGGCGGCCGCGGACGCACCCGCGCCGGCGGCCAAACACATTGAGGCTGCCGCGCCGACCGCCAGGGACCTGGGCACCCCGACGGTTCCTGACGTCAAGCAGCTCGACGCCCCGAAACTGGATCTCTCGTCGAACCTCGTCACCGCCAAGGACAAGGTCGTCGAGAAGGCCACGCCTGCGCCACTTTCTGCGCAGGCACCGAGCGCTCTGGAGTTGAGTGCGTCCCCGGTCGGTGAGCCCGCAGCTCAACCCGCCGCCGATCCCACGAAGGACATCGCGAAGGAAGCCGTCAAAGAAGCCCCCAAGGCCGAGGCGAAGGATGATTCCAAAGATAAGGACAAGCCCGCCAAGCCGGTGGTCAAGGAGAAGCTGCAGGACAAGGTCGACAAGGCGAACAGTGCGCTCAAGGATTCGGCGACCGGTGCCATCAAACAGACCCGGGGTGCGATCACCTCAACGGTCACCAACACCGTCGAATCCGTGACATCCGCACAGACCGAATCCAAGGCCGCCGAGGCGAACAAGGATTCCGGCAAGTCGTCCGTGGCCAAGAGCGACTCCGCCAGTGAAAAGCACCACGAGGACTCCTCGGATACTTCGAACAAGGTCACGGCGCCCAGCGATTCGGGCGGTAAGCATCGTGCTCCCGATGGCGGCTCTCATGGATCGAACGCTGGTGGTGGCTCGGACGGTTCGGGTTCTCATAGCGGATCCGGTTCGAGCGGTGGGAAGCACTCGGCGGGCGATTAGGCGCGCACGGCCCCCGGCACGGTGTCGGCGATCCGGGACCGGAACGCCTCACCGTGTCCGGGATTCCTCCGGCGCCTAACGCCAGAACTGTTGTCCCGCAGGCCATTGCCTCGATGGGAACGATCTCGAAGTCCTCGTCGCCCAACATCGCCAGTCGGCAGCTGGCCCGTTGGGCTGCTCGAATGGCGGACAAACGTCCACGACCAGAAGGCAACTCCGGAAGGTGTGGGACTTAGTTAGGTAAGGATAAGTCGAGTATCTGGGCACGGGGAGCTCCTGCAAATTCACTGTGGGTAGACGGTATCGATTTTTCAACTACCAGTTGGGCCGCTCACTTACAGTGCTGCTCAAGTTCCCAAGGAGAGGTGTTGTGTGCTCATGTCGCGTCGGCATAGTCGGTCGTCGAAAGATGTTCCCCATCGGTCAGGGAAGCGCTTCCCCGGCGGTACGTCGCTGGGGTCTGTGCGTGTGATCGCAGAGGCGGGTGGGGGGTCGGCGCCTGTTCGTCTGCCACTTCCTACCTCGCGGGCGATGTTGACGACGACGGCGTTGGTGACCGCGACGGCACTGGCCGTCAGTGTGGCGGCGCCCACCACCGTCAATCTCCCGCGCCCCGATTTCCAAGCCGCCGCAACGCTGGCTCCACGCGCGATGAATCTGGACATTCAACTCGCCTCGATGGTGGGCATGTATGGGGTGGGGCCTGTCTTCCAGGCGTTGCGCCTCGCCGGGGTCGGCAGCCCAGACGCAGTGCTGACCAATGCGGTCGGGCTGCTCAACAATCCCCATCTGTCTTCGGCGGTGAAAACGCTGCTCGACGTGCTCAACACCGTGAGCCCTCTCGAGGCCAAGGTGCCCGGTTTTGGGCCGGCAGGTGTTTACGATTCCGTGAACGAGCTGGGCTACAGCTTGGGCGCATTCAGTGGGCTTGAAGGCGTTGTCGACACCATCAATAGCCCGTGGATCAACTGGATTCCCGGTATCGGGGCGATCAGCAATAACTTGCTGACACTCCTCAACCAGCGGCGCGCATTCATTCTCGGCGATGGTCTCGGCGGCACCGATACTGCGCTCGCGCTACGCCAGATGATCAAAGATGTCGAGTCCGATAGTGCCCTGTGGGGCGACGACAAGCACGGCGTGACCGGGGTTGTCGCCGTGCTGTTCCGCAACACGTCCCGCCCGGGCGGCGGCCTGATGGCGATGGTCACCCCCATCTCGGAGTTGTTCGGGCTGAATCTCAGTAATCCCGACGCAGGCAGCTACACGAATGCGGGTGCCAACGCTG
Organism: Mycobacteroides salmoniphilum; assembly: GCF_004924335.1. Classification (NCBI taxonomy): domain Bacteria; kingdom Bacillati; phylum Actinomycetota; class Actinomycetes; order Mycobacteriales; family Mycobacteriaceae; genus Mycobacteroides; species Mycobacteroides salmoniphilum. The sequence continues at coordinate 857,427 of NZ_CP024633.1, forward strand.
GTCTTGCCACCAAGGTTCTCAACATTTCCGTTACCGATGTCGGGTGGAAATACGACCTGCTTTCGGATGCTCCGTCGACGCTCAACCCACTTGCCTGGGCGAATTCTGTCGCGGGTGTGGTCATGCCTACCTACCTGATCCCGGATAAAGACAAGGCAGTGCCGGTGGTCGCCAACTTGGTCGGCCAGTTGCTTCCCGGGCTCATCAATGCAGGGCTGGTCACTACTGACCCGACGGGCGGGCAGGGGCTTCACCTGCTTACCCAGGGCACGATTCTCGACGCGGTTAACGGCCCACTGAACAGCGCGCTGAATGCGGTTTTGGGTCCGGTCTTCCAGTCGATCCTCGGCGCCGAATTCAAGTTCCCGGTAGAGGGTACTTCCACCTACGTCACCTATGACTCGGGCAATCTTCCGCTGCTGGAGCCTTTCCATATGTTGCCTCGGTTGCTCGGATACGCGGGTCTGGCGGATATCACCACACCCGTTGCCGACTCCTTTGAGAGTGCGCTCACTCAGCTGGTTGCGCTTGGTTATCAAGATGTCAAGGGCACTACCGACGCCAATGGCGTGATGACCTTTACGCGCGGTATGGATATGGCCGGTATGCAAACGGACGTCTTCAGGGCCCCGACCAACATCAACTGGGCGCAGCGCTTTGAAGTCCCGCAGACGGTGTTCAACGCGCTGATCGACGGGTTCAGTAACAATCTGCTGAGCCCGGAGAAGCAGAAACTCACGTTGTTCGGTAACACGGCTCTCGGGGATGCCATCTACAAGAACGCGCTGGTCGTCTCCGTGGCCCATGCGGTGCGCGATGGGCTGGCCCAGCTCAAGAGCCTTGCGAACCCCATGTTCAACCAGGTACAGGCCATGCTCACACCGGTAGCCGACGCACTCGACGTCGCCACAGTTCAGGTGAACAAGGTCATCGATCAGGGGCGCGCCGCGATAAAGGGCCTGAACATCGACGTGAGCAAGCCGCTGTTCGATGCCAATCGCGCGATCAACGAATCAACCAAGTCGTTGGACAACGGCGTCCTTGGCGCAGTGCAGAGTGCGGGTGCTCACGCGTTGGCGGCGCGCTCGCCGGCTGCTCTGATCGCGCTGCCGGAAAGTCTGCCCGCGCCTCAGCAGCTCACCGCAGGAACACCGGATCTTGCGTCACACCTGCTGGGCATCAGCGGACCAGGCAAGGAAAAGGAAGCGGTCGTCGTCAATGCCGACCCCGCGCCGGAGCTCGAGAAGATCGCGTCCGCGCCGCTTTCCCTGCCGAAACCAAGCGTGGTTCCGGACGGTGAGCCCTCGGCACGGTCCGCTACCGAACCGGTCAAGGACATCGCGAAGGAAGGCACCAAGGCCGACGCGAAGGATGACGCGAAAGACAAGGACAGGCCGATCAAGCCTGTGGCGAAGGAGGGGTCGCAGGACAAGGTAGATCAGGTCGACCCGTCACTCAAGAAGCAGGCTACCCACACCCAGAACATCGGCAGTGCCGCCGCTTCCACGATCACCAACACCGATGAATCCGCCACGTCTACGAAGACTGACAGTGCGAAGCCGGCTACCGCGGCTGATAGGCCTAAGGATCCTAAGGGTAAGCAGGACAATGACTCTGGTCAGCATCGCGACGATTCGAAAGGCAAAGACAGGCCCGCCAAACCGGTGGTGAAGGAGAACCTGCAGGACAAGGTCGATAAGGCGAACCGGTCGCTCGCGGATTCGGCGAAGGGCGGCATTAAGCAGACCAGGGGTGCGATCACCTCGACGGTAACTAACACCGATGAATCCGCCATGTCCACGAAGACTGATGGTGCGAAGTCGGCTACCGGGGCCGATGAGGCTGGTTCGTCCAAGGGAACCAAGACCAAGCAGGACAACGACTCCGGTAAGCACCACGACGATGGGTCCACTGCCAACTCCAGCAAGGTGAAGGTCAAGGTCACGGCGCCCAGTGAGTCGGGCGGTAAGCATCGCGCATCCGATGGCGGCTCCACTGGATCGAACGCTGGTGGTGGCCCGGATGGTTCGGGTTCCCATGGTGGATCCGGTTCGAGCGGAGGGAAGCACGCCGCGGGCGACTAGGTGCGTACGGCCCCCAGCACGGTGTCGGCAATCCGGGAGCGGAATGCCTCGGGTGAGAATCCGCATGCTTGTGCGCGGATGGCATCGGTGTTGTAGTCGGCCGGGTTGAAGTCCCGCATCAGCGCGGCCAGCTGTGCCACCACGGCGTCATCCGGGCCGGCCTGCACGTGCTCACCGGTGACACCCGGATCCACCGTGTCCAGGGCTCCTCCCGCGCCCAAGGCCAAGACCGGTGTCCCGCAGGCCATTGCCTCGACGGGGACGATCCCGAAGTCCTCCACGCCGGGCATGAGCAGGGCTCGGCATCGCCGGTACATGTCGAGGAGGACCTCGTCAGATGCGGCACCGAGGAAGGTGGTCTCGGGCCCCGCGATGGCCTCAAGATGTTCGCGGAACCGTCCCTCGCCCAACACCACCAGGCGGCAATTGGCCCGTTGGGCCGCTCGGATGGCCAGGTCTGCGCGCTTGTACGGGACCAGCCTTCCTGCGCACAGGTAGAAGTCCTCCCGGGGTATCGAAGGATCGGGAGAGAACCGGTCGATGCGCACAGGCGGGCTGATCACGGTGGACGGCAGCCCCCACCACTCGCGAATCCGCTCGGCCACGGCGTGTGAGTTGGCGACGACGTGCGACAGGCGAGGTGCTGCGCGTAGTTCTCCACGGCGCGCGAGCCTTCCTAACGCGGACAGGGCGATTCGACCTGCACGGCTTGCCATCTCGTGATCACGAAATGTGCGATCCCATGCCCAGCGGGCCGGGCTGTGCACGTACGCGACGACGGGGGCCTCAGTGGCGAATGCCGCCTGGGTGGCGAACGAGTGATGACTGATCAGCACCGCATCAAGATCATTGCCGAGCGGCAGTTTCCCCAGGGCACTGGGAACCAGGGGAAGCAGTGGTGCGTGCGACCTGCGTCCGGTGAGGGCATATGCATTATCGAGCCAGGTCCCGTGGATCGGCTCGTGCGCTGTGCCGTCCAGTCGGCCCGCGGCCTCCATCACCTGTCGGCGGCACTGGGGTTCGGTGATGGGCGCGAAGACTTTGGCCTGTGGCCAGGTCTTCATGAACTCGGCGACGACCAATTCCGAGCCGCCGAACTCGGTGAAGCGTTCGTGCACGATCGCGATACGCGATGAGTTCATGTGATGGCTCCTCAACATCCGGGGGTCAAAAAGGCCTTCACGTAACTGCCCGACTGGCGGACGAACATCCATGACCAGAAGGCAACTCCGGAAGGTGCGGGACTGGCGACCATGGTGAGCTCGCCATCGAAGCACTTTCCGACGATGTAGCGGGCACGCGAAACATGCGGCGTGAAGGTGATGACGATGATGTGATGCCAGCCGAATTCCTGTGCCTTGGCGCGTATTTCCTGGGCTTCGCCCTCGGTTGTCCAGGGATCGGGGATGAAGCAGCTCACCGTGAAGGTGAAATGACCCTTGCAGTATTTGTCCATGTTGCGGTCATTTGCCCCGGTCGACTGCGCGATCAGCAGGTACGGCGCGTATCCACGCTTCGCGAGGTCCAGCCCGACATCAAAGCGCTCGTAGGGAGTGCCGCCCAGTACGACGATCGCATCGGCGGGCCGTAGCGGATCGGTCTGCGGATTCATGTACACCCGCCAACCAGCTGTCACGAATGCCGCGATGAGCACCGTGATCGTGATGCAGGCCATGAGGATCCGCCTGCGCCACCGTCGTCTGTGGGGTGCTTCCTTCGTGTCACTGAAGCTCATCGATGATCTCCCTGGCACGGTCGACGTATCGGTGCGGTTCCTGCGTCACGCGCAGGTGGCCCGCCTCGGCGATCTTGGCGGCTTGCGCGGGGTGGCACGCACACCAGTGCAGAATCTCGCGAAGTTCGGCCTCGTCGGAGAACAGCAGACATTCGGTTCCCTCATTGAGCAGTTCGCTGTGTTCGTCGGTGCGTTCCCCGACGAACAGCCCTCCGCACGCAGGTATTTCGAAGGTTCGGCAGGTGTGAGTGTCACGGTTGTCGGAGTTCAGCAAGACCAGGTTCGCGGTCACCGATGCCACGGTGGTCGCGAAGTGATCGCCGTAGACGGCCCCGCCAATCGTGGCTCCGGTGGTCCGCAGCGAGGGCATCCGTCGCCAGCCCGGACCACGAACCAGCAGATCCTTTCCATGCTCGCTGCCGAGTTGAGCGATCAGGCCGGATCGGTCCGGGCGTCTGGCTCCGATGAATCCCACAAGGTATTGCTGCACAACTCGTTTGGCGCAGGGGCGATGCCATGCGGGGTCATAGGCGCTGCGTACGAACTTCACCCGACGCGCACCCCGGGCCTGTAACTCGGGCATGTTGTGTTGTTTAGTGGTGACCACCAGATCCCACGCGCTTTCGTGCGTTAGGTAATCGGTCGTCGTGTTGTAGGGGTTCCCAACGTCATCCGGGCTGTAGTGCACGCGGATGGCTGCCGGAACCTGAAGCAGGCGGGCCTGGTCCAGGTGGACGGTCTTGAACCCGAAGAGCAGGTCGGGGGCGAAATCTCGCGCGATACCGTCGATATGGTCATGTACGGAGTTCTGCAGCCAGGGTGCACGTCGGCGCATTCCCTTCGAGTACACCCACGCCGGTGACAACCGGGTGGGCAAGGTGACCCGCGTGGTGTCGACGACGACTACGTCATGGCCGGCCTGGCGGAATCCGTCTGCCATCGACCGAGCGTTACTGCCGACCCAGTCATCTCCGATAAAGAGGATCTTCATCGCGCAACACCTTCTTGTGCCATGTCGGCCTCGACGTCCACGGTCCGCTCCTGTCCTGACAGATGCCTAACGCGGACCAGATACCAGATGGCGACACAGAATTCGGCGCCAATGACACCGCCGATCAATGCCCACACGGAGTGGCTCCAGGACGCAGTGATCAGCCCTGCCACCGAGGCGGCCGTCCCTACCACCGACGCGATGAGAACTCCATGCGTGTCCTGACGCACGGGTAGCAGCGCGGTGCTGATGTATGAACTGATCGTGCTCGCCGGAAGAATGAGAAGCTCGGCGCGTAACAAGCCGACGGCCCCGAGGAATTCACTTCCGAAGATGAGGTGAACGATCGGTGCGGCCAGTGCCCAGAGCAGGGCCGAGGCCAGCACAGCCACCGCGACGGCGCCGCGCAATCCCTGAAAACCGCTGCGCCAGAAGTGCTCGTGCCCGCTGCGCTTGGCCATCCGGGGCAGCAGGACCAACCCGATCATGTCCAGAAGCGATTGCATCGCCCTGACAAGACGGTCGCTCGCCGAGAAGAGGCCCAGCGACACGGCGTCCAGCATGGCGGAGTAGATCGCCGGCGCTCCTTGCCCGTACCCAGTGGTGAGAAGTCGTGAGGTCACGATCGGCCAACTGGTGCGGAGGATCTGGCTAGGTGTGTACGGACGGCAGAGAGCGCCGAAGGTCCGCAGGCTATCCCACCAGGTGCCCGCGACCGTCAAGATGGAGGAGCCCAGCAGGCACAGGATCGCGGTGGAGGCATGGGGGGAGTGCGGTAGCAGCACGATGAGGAGTATGAGATAGGCGATGCGCCCGGAACCCTGGTAGATCGCCGACGCGACAAATCGCCCCTGCCCGATGAGCAGCCAGTCGTCGGAGGTGGCCCAGAGCCCACCGGCGAAGAGCCCCAACAGAATCATGTGGACGTACGGAGGCGCTCCGGCGATCGAACCGGCGCCGAACGCGGCTCCGAGTATGGCCAGGGTCGTAAGCCTCAGGGCCAGGTAGTCGGTACGGACCTGTTGGAGTTCGGCAGGAGTTTCGCGCAGGGTGGGGAGCCGCGCGGCGAGAAATGGTGTCATGCCCAAGTCGACGAGAATAGAGCCGAAGAAGTACGCGGCCATCCCCACCGCCAGCAGACCCATTCCCGCGGGGCCCAGAATTCGGGCGAGCAGTGGCACCGTCGCGAACGTCACGACGTATTGGCCGTACTTGCCGAAGACCACCGCCCCGAAATCCCTGGCCAATCTCAGTATCCGGGGGAGCGTTGGGCTACGTCGGGGCCTCTTAGACACGGCGCTCTTCCATCGATGTTGCCGTGCGGAGGTTGAGGACCTCCGAAAGGAATGACGCGACGGTGTGCGCCGAGTCGGCGATATCGAATCTTCTGGCCCGGGACCGTCCGGCCTGCGCCAACCGGATTCGAAGGTCACGGTCTTCGATAAGACGATCGAGGGCCTCGGTTAGTTGACGGGTATCGCCGGCGTCTACCAGTAGCCCGTGAACTTCCGATTCGATCGTCTCCGCGGGGCCGCCGGGCTGGGTGGCGATCACTGCGCAGCCCGCACGCAGGCCTTCGACGACGACCTGCCCGAACGGCTCGGCGATGACCGAACAATGCACCAGAATGTCGGCGATGGACAGGATGTCGGTGGGGTCATCGATATGGCCGGTGAATGTCACGGGTAGCTGTAGTTCGCTTGCCAGGTCTTCCAATTCGGTGCGAAATGGCTCCTCGCCGAAGAACGTGCCACCGACGAGATATACACGGTGGGGTCGGACCCTGGTGTTGGCCAGGGCACGTAGGAAGACGTCTTGTCCCTTCCACTGAGTCAGCCTGCCGACGACGGCGATAACAGTTTCAGAGGAAGGCCGCTGCGGCGCGTGTTCGGCGTCAGGTGTCCGCAGAAAGTCCAGTCCGGGATATGCCACGACACCCGGACGGCGCCGTGGCCGCAGGGAATCTTCGGTGGACCGGCTGTTGGCGATGTATCCGTCGGCGACGATCGTGCCGAGTGTGCGGACAAGGAATGCCAGTGTGGCACCGAAGTATTCGGCGGATATCCGGTCGTGCACGTGCCATATCAAGGGGATTCGTGCTCGTTTGGCGGCAACGGCCGACATGATGAGCGCCTTCGTGCTCCCCGCGACCAGTACGTCGGCTCCGCGCTCGCGTACGGCCGCACCCAGATGCCACCCAAGGCGAATCAGTGCCACGGCGCCGATGAGCCGGCGCAACCATCCGGAATCACGGATTGTGACGCTCCGGCTATCGAAAGTGTTGGCCAACACTGAAGTTGGTATGCCCTGCGACCTCATCGCACTCACCATCGGACCGTCTTCGGTGTAGATCACCGACGGCTCGATCGTGTGCTCGGCGGGTACGTTACGTAGCGCTGACAGCAATCGCGAGGTCGCCAGCTCCGCGCCGGATGGGGCCGCGGTGTGAGCGACGAATATCGCTCGGATCATGCGCTCAGCTCCGAGTACACGGCGTGGTGACGCTGCGCTGCGGTGGACCAGGAGAAGGTCTCGGCATGCCGGCGGCATTGCTGCGGGGTGGGGAGCACGCCGTCGAGCGCCGAGATAAGGCGTGCCGCGAGTGCTTCGGCATTATCGGAGGGCACGATCAACGAGGGGTCCAGGCCGCGCACCGCATCGGGGAGCCCGCCGCAGTCGGTGACCACGGCCGGCCGGCCGGTGGCCAGGGATTCGAGTGCGATCAGTCCGAAACCCTCAAGAGCCACCGAGGGCACGACGGTGAAATCGGCGAGCGTGTAGAGCTGCGTCAGGGTCAGGTCGTCAACGCGCCCGGTGAACTGGATGCTGTCGTTCAGACGCGCGGCCGCGACTTGTGCCCTCAGGTCGCTCTCGGCAGTGCCCGTGCCCACGATCATGAGGCAGGCATCCGGATGCGCCGATACGACCGACTGCCAGGATTCGATCAGACGGTGTATTCCCATGCGGTGTTCGAGCCTGCGCACGCACAGCACGGTCCGACGGCCGGTGGGTGCATCTAGTCGTGGCAGCAGGCCGAATCTGTCGAGGTCGACACCGGGCGGGATGACCTCGATGCGGTGCGCGGGTATCCGGTAGTCCTCGATGAGAACGTCCCGGAATCGATCCGACAGCACGATCAACCGCTCGGCTCCGGCGTACCGGAGACGCTCGATGACGTACTTGGCGTGTGAGCGGAGGGCCCCCGCCCCCGCGAACCTGCTCTCGGCCGCCCACGGTCCGTGAAAATGCACAACCAGTCGGCTGCGGGTGCGCCATCCGGCGGCCGACGGTCCATAGAGACAGAAGTGGCGATCCAGAATGCCGGGTGGCCGTAGCCCGGATCGGTCGTTGAATGCGGTGAGAACCCGGGAGCGCGTGGGCCCACCCGTGGGGCCCCAGGACCGTCCGCCGTCGGACGGCACCCCGAATGCGGCGGCCGACAGTTCGATGTTGTCGCGGTGTCGCAGCGCCGCGAAAAGGTCTGTGAAGTAGCGATTCAGCCCGCCGGGCAGCGATGAGAACCACTCAGATCCGGTCATGTGCACTCTGATGGGCGGCATGTCAGACCTCGCCTCCGCTGTTGACAGTCCTTGTTCTCGACGGTCGGTGCGACACCTGGGTGACGTCACGCGTCAACCACCGCCACCCACGCCTTCGCCGCCGTGCGCGTTCTCGCTCGGGGGCCGGGCCCCGCGTCTCATGTTTGTTCACTATTCAACCCACACCGCACACATGTACGTGATCAGCGGTAGGTTCATTATCCATGGATACTCATAATGCCCGAGTAGGCCAAATAGCATTCGCGAGTAGCGCGATGCCATTCAGATCTGAAATTCTATGGCGCACCCAACGTTAGATGTGCCCAGCTTTCATCGCCAGACGGCCGACCCATCTCTAGCCTGCAACACGTGGTGCATGGTCCGCAACCCGAGGGCAGAGGCCGCGCCCATTCACGGCTGGATCCGAGCATGTCCTGGTTTTGCCCGCAACTGCGGAGAGGGTAACGGGTGCGGTAGCGCTGTAGTGGGCGACAGCTGGCGAGTTCCACGTTGCTCGTCTCAGCTTGACCTGGCCATGTTATGAAAATGTTACTTGCCGGTGAGCGTTGCGTGATTGGCGTAAAGATTAGCAAAGAGCCACGATCGGAGATGTTTGTTAGATGATTCTTATTTCCCGGCAATAAAACCTTCATTTGTGGCCCTGCAGAGCGTGAAGTAGCGTGACTGTCATCACGTGGAATGTTTCTGCTCGTTATGGAAATCTCAACACGGAAATAGGTCGGGCTCAATTGCCGAAATCGTCCATATGAATCAGCCGATATGAACGAACGGGTCAAGTGCACTTATGGTTTTGAAGAGCATCGTTAGTGACGGAATTCAACGGAGGGTAGAAACACGCCCTGGGGGGCTGTTCTACCTGCACCGACGATGGGCGCCGGCGGCTGACTTGGTGGCCATCGCGCTCACCTCCCTGGTGTCGTACCAGCTGGCGCATCATCTCCTGTCCGGGAGGCAGGACCTGGGTGGCTGGTACGTGGCTACGGATATTGGCATCGCGGTCATTTGGTTTGCTGCGCTATCGCTGCATACGGTGGGGCCCGGTAAAGCCCTGCGGGCAGTGCTCCAGCAGTGGCAGACGGTCTTCAGTGTCACGTTCCAGCTGTTCACGATCGTGCTTCTGACCTATCTCATCTCACGCATCGAGCTACTCGACATGCGGCATCTCGTCATCGAGATACCGCTGGGATTGCTCGGCATACTCCTTGCCCGATATGTGCTGCGGCGTTTTTGGGGCTCGGAGGGTAAGACTTCCGTGCTGTTGGCGGGCGACGACGACGCCGTACGCGAGATGGTCGCCGTGTTCAGCCGACACCGGGGCAGTGGTTTCGAGGTTGTCGGCGTGTGCACCCCGGGAGCTGACCGATGGCTCGGTGAACCGGCGATCGAAGTGGGCGATCATCGGGTGCCGGTGGTCGGCGATGACCGTCACGTTGTCGAGGCGGCGCAGCGGACATCTGCGCAGATCGTCGCCGTCGCCATGACGGATAACCTTGGGCGTAAGGAGCTTTCCCGCCTGGCCTCTGAACTCGGGGATCTGGGAATTGAGCTCGCGGTCTCACCTGGGGACGTGGACGAGACCGCCGTGACGACAGCCGATCGGGGTCTGGAGCGGGTCCACATGTTGGAGATGCTGGCCCCGGGTTATCGCCGTGCGCGTTCGATGTCCAAGGAAGCATTCGACATGGCGTTCGCGGCCGCCGCCATCATGGCCACCGCGCCAGTGATGATCGCGATTGCGACGGCCATCAAGCTCACCAGCACGGGGCCGGTGTTCTACGTGTCCGAGCGAATTGGTTTGGACGGTATGCCGTTTCGGATGATCAAGTTCCGCAGCATGTACACGGGTGCCGACCGTGATACCGCGGCGATGATCGACTCGGCGGGGAGCACACCCGTCTTCTTCAAGGCGAAGGAAGACCCGCGCGTCACCCCGGTGGGGGCGTTCATCCGGAAGTACAGCCTCGATGAGCTTCCCCAGTTCTTCAACGTGCTGTTCGGTGACATGAGCGTTGTCGGGCCGCGGCCTCAGGTGCAGCGGGAGGTCGACGCCTACGACGAGACCATGCGGCGGCGACTACTCGTAAAGCCGGGTGTCACCGGACAATGGCAGGTGAGCGGTCGTAACGACCTTTCGGTCGACGAGTCCATCCGCCACGACATTTCGTATGTCGACAACTGGTCCATGGGCCTCGACATCCGCATCATTTCTCGGACCGTCGGCGCGGTGGTGCGCAGCGAGGGTGCTTACTGACATTCCGCGCGCTCCTGCGTGTCGCGAAGTCCTTACTGGTAAGGCATTCAGCCACCCGTTGCCGTACTGCACGTACGGGTTGTTTCGATGCGGCGACGATAGTCGGCCACCGGCAAATCGGCAGCGTCTCTTTGCGGACCGAATGGTTTCAGCATTCAATCGTTCGATCCACATTAGCGCGAAGTCAATGCGCCGAGTAATCAGTGAGCGTAAGAGGCTTACGTCGAAAACACGGTGTTGACAGTATGACACCCGGTGTCCTACACTTTCCACAAGTGAATTCCTGGCGCAGTGTTAAAGAGGTGAGTTGTCAGTGCTCGGTGCTTGGTCATTAACGTCTGGTTTTGTGGTGGCGGCATTGGCAGTGACTGGATGCGGGCATTATCCCAGTGATGAAAATGGACACGCGACATTTGCAGAAATAGTAGCGCCATCGGTCGGCGATGAGATTCCCTCGGATGCGGGTTCCAGGCCAATGCTGATTGCGCACCGTGGCGGCACGGCTGATTATCCAGAGAACACACTCTTGGCAATTACCAACGCCGAAAAGTCGGGCGTGGATGGGATGTGGATAACCGTCCAGGTCAGTAGCGATGGGATACCGGTATTGTACCGTCCGGTTGACCTGTCGGTATTGACAAACGGTAGTGGCCGGGTGGACTCCAAGACGGTAAAGCAATTGAAAGAGCTAAATGCGGCGTGGAATTTTATCAAAGGCGATATCAACCCCTATCGCCGACAAGCTGTCCGGATACCGACGCTAGAGGAAGCACTCACCACGATCCCGCCGAATATGCCGCTATTCCTCGATCTGAAGCAGACGCCAGCTCAGCCCTTAGTGGATGCGGTTTCCCGAGTATTATTCAGAGCAGCAGCTGTAGAGCGATCAATTATCTATTCGACAGATGCGGAAGTCACTGCATTAGCGGCTCGAAGTGGCCTAGAAGTCGCCGAAAGTCGTGATATGACGCGTCAGCGGCTTTTGAACATGGCGCTGAATCATCGATGCGAGCCAGTCCCAAATATCGGGAGATGGGCGGGCTTTGAGCTCCATCGCGATGTCGTCGTGACCGAGAAGTTCACGTTGGGCACGGGCGCGTCTCATGTTGACGCCGAGCTCTGGGACCCTGCCTCTATCGAGTGCTTCAGCTCGCGGCAGTCTGGCATGAAAACAATTGGATTTTCCGTGAACACCGAAGATGATTTTCGCCTGGCCCGCAAGATCGGCTTGAGTGCCGTGTTAGTTGATTCGCCCCGGGCAGCACGACGATGGCAATAGATGCTGTTCCGCACGGCGACGTTTGGAAGAAATGTTCGCACAATGTCTGACATTCACGTCGACCCATTACATGCTGAACTAACTGAACTACGTTTTATGGCCGGTCGGCCCAGCTTTCGCAGTATCAGTCGGGCTATCGGGTGCAGTCACACAACAGTTGCGAAGGTCTTCGCGCCGGGAGCCTTGCCGTCGTGGGAGATTCTCGATCTGGTTGTGCGTCAGCTCAACGGCGACGTGGAGACCTTCCGTAAGCTGTGGTGTGATGCTGCCCGTAAACAGGAAAATGCAGTCAGCGAGGCCCAAAAGACTGCTTCGGCGTCAACGTGGAGAATCGCCTCCGGGCTCATCCTCGCGGCCGTCGCCGTGGGTGCGGGAACGCTATTGATAGTCATCTACCCGTCGATACGCCATCGGCGCTGAATCGCGACTCGCCGTCTTCCATCTATGCCCTGAAGCAGATTCCCCAGAACTCAATAAACAACCCGTGAGGGTCTGGCGCTCTGCGTGACCCTCGCGGCTCGCAAGAAGCGTGGATCCGATCTGCATCCGCCGCGCGTCCATCGTCTGCCGGAGCCGACTTCTATTAATGCCCCAGATTCATGTGGCACTGAATGGACGCGGTTGGCAATTTGTGGATAGTCATGGCGCTAATCTGTAAAGCTGGATGCAGAATGTGCGCCATAGCAAGAATAATAAGCTGCATGGTCGATCGCAGCGCTATGTCAGGAAGCGGCCTGAAGGCGCACGGTCATCTATGATTAATGCAGTACTAGGTTGGAGCGCTGCCGCACTTCACTGGTCTGAGGCGATGAAATTACTCCTAGGGGTTTCATTAGTCGTATTCTTCTTCATAGCTCCGCTGCTACCAACGGATATCGCTACGGAGAGCGCTTGGGATAATCCCGATCAAGCGCACCTGCCGTTGCAAAACTCTGTAGATCAATCGGCGAGTTTAGTGAGTACCGTTGATATCGGTGATGCCGAAGTCAAAGGTAATGTACTAAGCGATTTGGCTCCGAAATCCGGTGCGCCGTTAGCGCTGGGGCGGACGCAGACCAACCCTATGATTTCGCCCTTAAGTGCTGATGGCGCGCATTTGCCGGCCGTGGTTCCCGGAATGGCGGTCGTACTGTACTTATCTCACGAACGTGAACCCGAGGGTTTGACGTTCAGGTTACGCATGCCTCGGGGAACCCATATGCGTATGGCTGGAGACACGTGGCAGATTGAAAGAGATGTGGTGCCGGGCGGTGCTCCAAGGAGTATTGCGACCGTGTCGGCTCAGCTGACGAATACCGAAGGTGCCGCGGTGCCTATTACGGCAAAAGCTTATTCCTATTTTCGTTTCCGTAAGTTGAATTTACGACCGCGGGCCAAACACTTCGATGTGCAAAGTTTCGGTATATCGATACGTCTCACGTTCAGAGCTGAGGAGTAAATTGAGCACGTATTATCGGCTGTGTATCTCGGATTACGGCCTGGATGGAAATACATCCGTATATGTGGCTAACTGGGACGAAGGACAAGGTCTTGCGGCCGCGTTCGCGGCAGATCATCACTGTTCGATGGTGTCGCGGAAGAAGGAGCCTGACTATGCGGATTGGTGGATGTACAGGGGCTCGTTGCTGGTAGGGATCGTGTCTTTAGAACGGCGCTATCAAATCAGCGATGATCACATTGATGGCTAGTGGCCGCGTGGGACGTGTCCTTATCAGGCCGTGGATCCGCGCGGTGCGCGGTCGCGTTTTGCTTCGTAGAGCCTGAAATCTGCCTCCCGAGCTAGGGATTCGAAGCTGAAATCCTCCTCGTCGGTGGATGACCACGCGATGCCTATGCTCAGGGACGTCTCGGGAGCGCCGGAGGTTATCGATGCATTGCGGATTCGCGCGTTGATCGCGGCGATATCGTCGGGGTTGTCCACGAGGGCGACGACCATGAACTCGTCACCGCCGATGCGGGCGGCGATATCGCCGTCCCGGGTGTTTGCGAACAGTGTGTCCGCGATGGCCTGCAATGTTCTGTCGCCGGCTTCGTGGCCGTAGGTGTCGTTGAGCTCTTTGAACCTGTCCACATCGGCCACCATCACGACAACCGTTGCTGGATCCGTCCGCTTGCGCAGCTCGAACTCAAACATGGATTGCACGCCCCGGCGGTTGAGCAGGCCGGTCAGCGGGTCTCGGTTGGCGGCCCTGACAGCGGCCCGGATCGAGCGTCTACCCCCTTCGATTACCGCCTGGATGAGGATCGGCAGCAGGACCACGGTGGTGAATGCCGGGGCGTTGTAGAGGAACTGATCCAGGAAGGTCGCCGCGCCGGTGTGGATGTTCCAGAACGTGATCGAGCCGAGCACGGCTGACGCGAAGACACAGTGGACGCCAAGCACCCGCCAACCCAGCAGAAACGCGGCGAAGACGCCGACCGTGCTCATGTACAGAATCGGCGCGAGTCGCATCATCGGCCCGGCGTACATCCAGGCAGATACCGCGAATGAGAGGTCCGCCCACACGACAAAGGAGATTGCCCAGCGTCTGCTTGGCCACGGGCGGACCATCCAGCACACACCCACCAGGAACGAGACCGCGATGAGCGATTGGTGGATGATGCGCCCGGTCCCCTGTGGGCCCAGGGGGTGCATATTGACGATGGTCCCCAAGGGGAGGATGGACATACACAGCAACCCGATGGTGACCTTCAAATGCCTCAGGTTTCGTGGGCCGAGAGCGCCTGTGACGAACCGGTATTCCTGCTCGGGGGTTCGACAGCGTCGCGGCCTATGTCTTCGGTTGCTGGGCACGGGCTCATTGTGTGGCAAGAGTCGCGCTGAGTGTTCCGGATGTGGAACTGAGTATTGCAGGCACAGCAATAGTGCGGCCTCGGCGGCAGCTGACTGCGTGCGATCGGTCCGCCAGTTGGCAGTTGTGTGCCCTCGGCAGGATTCGAACCTGCGACACCGGCTTATAGCTCATGGGGTTGGGGCGTTACGCCAGAGTCCGTTAAAGTATTGCAGCACTGGGCAATGCGGGAGTATGCGGTACGGAAGGGTGCATACAAGTACGCGGCGTGTCGCGGACGTTTATACGGGGAAAGTACGGGGTGACCGCTACCCGCCCCCGACGCGGTTGCGGGATTCCGCAAACGGGTTCCTTGAGGAGGTTTTTCGGTGTAGCCCGGAGAACTAGCCGCGCCGGTACTGCCATGGCGGTGGGGTGGCCCGGATGACGTACACCTCGCCGCGGGCTCGGGTCTCAGCGATCAGTTCGCCGGTGACGAATCGGATCCGCACCTCGACGCCACGCTCGACCTGAAACGGTGAGTCGTGTCTGTTCTGAACACAGTTGTGAGAACCGGTCAGCTAGTAGAGAACTTTCCCTCTTCTGGAAGTGAGGATTCCTCGCTGCGCCGCACAGTGTCAGGCTTAGTCGATGCCGCGGGGCTCGACTGCGCCGCCGTGTCGCCTTTCGTGGCTGAGGCGCCGCCGCTGGCTGGTTGTACATCAGGGGCCGTGTCTTGGGTGAGGGGGATCTCGCGAAGTGCCCAGCCTGAGGTGTCGATGGACTGGGTGTTGTGGTACTCGATGAAGAGGTCAGCGACGGCGTCCGGCGAAAGAACCTCATTCTTGTTGACCTCGACGGTCGTACCGTCCTGACGGGCAAGTTGCAGCGGCTCGGTACCACCGCTCGGGTGCCCAAGAGTGAACAGGCGTCCGTCCTTCATCCACTCAACAGTCAAACCATCTGCCGTGCCAGTGGATTGAAGGAAGTTGTCTTCGGGCTCCGCGTACTCGAACTTTGAAACGTTATCCGGCCACTTGAACAGAATGATGAAGAGCGAATCATCGCCGATGCCACGAATAAGGTGACCAAGCTGCATCGGCGCACGACCCGGCTCCTCACCGAGCGGAATGATCGCGGACTCATCCTGAATTGCAAACCTCACGGCACCCTCACCTCTACAACGTCCGTAATCTTGACTGGAACTACGCTACCGTCAGGCAGCTTCGCCGTTCCGTAGGCGGGCGTCTCAGCGCTGACATGCGGATCGAAACCTTTCTGATTTCCAGAGAGTCCTGCTGTTCCGCTCTTAACCTCTACGCCCTTTGCCTCTACATATCCATCCGCTCCTGGTTTTGGGTCTTTGGGCATGTCATAGCCGTCGAACTTGCGTACACGTGGATCACCGTTCGGCTTGGTAGGTCCGGTTCCTTCGGGGAACTTCGCCTGACTCTGATTTGGCACCACTGTGCGATCCGGGTTCGTCTTCCCGTATGACCTAATGCCAGCAGCTTCCTTGTCAGCGGACGGCGCGTCATGCCCTTGGTAGCGCCCCCTGGAGTCGCGTACTTGTTGGTGCATGATGGTGACGCCGTCTGCACCGAGGGCGGCTTGCGAGAGATCAAGGCTAGCGGCGGTGGACATTACAGCGCCGGTGCCGATGATGGCGACTCCTGCGACGTTTGCGGGTACACCGACAATGGCGCCGACCCCCGTGAGGTCTAGGGCGACGCCGCCGACCTCCACTCCCGACCCGAGCGCCATGAGCGCGGCCCCACCGATGAGTGCGGCAGTATCTCCTGGGTGGTGGACCATCGCGTTGCCGTAGGACGCGACGGCGTTCACGACGTCGGCCCCCACGTTGCAGAGGTCGTCACCGATGTCCTGGAGCTCAGCGCCTGCCCAGTCAGCCATGACTTTCCCGAATGCTTCCACCGCAGCAACGATCGGGGCAAGCAACTGGCCGACAGCGTCGGCCTCAGTTTTCAAGTCCCGCAAGACCTGCAGGGCTTCATGTGCGATCTTCTGAAGCTGCTCACCCTTGCCGGTGATGAGACTGATTCCCTCTTGGAACAGTCCGGAAGGAGTCGCAAGGTGCAGCGCTTCACCGATCAGCTTCTTTAGATGGGTGTGGGCATCATCGACGTGCTGGGCGTAGGCGTTGAGCTGCTTGGCGATATCCCCTGCAGCTTTGGACATCCCGGCGGCAGCCTTGGCCGAATCGCTGAATCCAGTACTGACATTGCCCTTTTCGGGGATGTCCTGGCCCTTGGCTTGATTCTCTGGCCCGACTAGGGCGCCGTCGAACGTGTTGGCGGCATTGGAAATGGCCGTCCACTGGCTGGCTGCTGCCCGCATCTTGCCGATATCGCCGTTGGGCCACACCATGCCGATCACGGATTGGATTAAGCCCCACCCGAACGGCGCCTCTGAAAGGCTGCCTTCGCCCTTTGGCGGAACGTGTGACGAGATGGGTTTGGTTGCAGTGGGTTTGGTAGGCGGTCCTCCACCAGGTTTGATCGCCGAGTAGTGGTTGGCGATGGCGTAGTTATAGGCGCTCATCTTCAATAGGTCACCGATGCGGCTGGTGCCGTTGCCGGTGTCCACCAGGGCCACCACCACCGCCGAGGCGGCATCGTCGTACTTCTCACCAACCACCAACCCAGCAGGGTCGGTACCGTTCATCCCACCTGAAGCGGAAAGCGCGTTGAGCGCATTCTGCACCGCCGTGGTGAAAGTGGTGCTCGCGGAAACCGTCGCGCCGCCGGCGGCATCGAGTACCGCGGGGTCAACGGTGACCACAACTCACCCGCGTTTCCACATCGAGGAGTTCGTGTTGATTGCGGCGGTGTAGTTTCCATGCGCGCCGTGGGTGATCTTGCGCAATTCGGCGACAGCTTGACGCATCTCTGCGGCCCCGACTGCCCACTTCTTTTGGGCCTCAAGGTGCCCCGCGGCTGCCGCGCCTTTCCAGTCGATATGCATATCGTTGACCCGCTGGTCCACGTCGCCGATGAATTGCTCCGTCGACCTCTCGAATTTGTCGAGGATCTCGATTACCGACGCCAATGCCGCTGGATCGACGTGGAAGCTGTTATCGCCGCCCATTTCGATTCCCTTCTCAGAGGTGTCCGCTGGCCCGGTGCAAAGTGGCCGCAACTTCATGGACCTTGGACGCCAGCAGCGTCATTCCGTCTACGACGTCCGATGCGCCTTCGTGCCAGTCGGCGAACGCATTGTGAAACTGGCTACCCGGGTCGCCCTTCCATCCGGCCCCAAGGAGCGTGCGGACCTCGTCATCGACCTGGCTGAGCTGCCCTTTGAAACCCTGCGTCGCTGACGTGATCTGATTCGCCAGGGCATACACACGTTCGGGGGTTAGCTGCAATACCTCGCCCGATGAACCCTCAGTGCCCATAGTTAACCCCTCGCACGCTCCGGTCAGATAGCCCGGACACTACATGGCTGCTCGCTGGAGAGCCGCGCGAAGCGAGTAGCTGGGAAGTGGCTGTGGATACGCTGAATGTGTAATCCAAATGCCCGCCACAAGGGGGGCTGCACCCCTCAACCAGCCGCGCCGGTACTGCCATGGCGGTGGGGTGGCCCGGATGATGTACACCTCACCGCGGGCTCGGGTCTCAGCGATCAGTTCGCCGTCCATGAACCGGACGCGGACCTCTAGGCCCAGGCTCGACCTGGAACCGGGCGTACTCCTTGCCCTCGCGCAGGTCGCCGGTGATGGTCTCGGTCCAGACCCCGCGCGGCCCCAGTTGTGCATGACCGTGCAGACTGTCTGGCCGGTGGTGAGCTTGTTGACGTGGAGCTTGACCTCGGACCGGACGTTAGACCTGGGGTCCGACAGGTCGTCGGGCAGCAGTTCTAAAAATGGTGTGGGGAAAGGAACTCACGGCTCAACCAGCGCTGGTCGCGCCTAGTCCACCTCTGTCCACCTGTTGTGTGACGGTGCGTAGTTGCGTTTAACTCCGATGTAGTCGTAGGGAATGGTGATCCATTCAAAGTCGGGTTCCCGCCACAGGGTTGGTTTCCCATCGATAACCATCGAAATCTCCAGGTTCCATAGCATCGCCCTTGTAGTCGCTCGGCCAGATACCCTGAACACGAGGGGATCTCCGGACGAGACGCTGAAAAGTGTGTCCACTTCGACTTCGCTCCCGATCTGGCGGGAGTCGATACACCAAACCCGATTCGCGTCCAGATCGGCTTCGAGGGACAGTGCACGTATTGGTCCCGCAAGTGCCTGGCGTAGGGCTACGCCGGGCACCGCCTCTGCTTCTCTCGCATTCACGGTAATGCCGTCGATCACAGCGGATGTGGTTCCCTTCGCCTGAACAACCAAGAGGAACTCTCCGAGTCCAATTGGCAGTGCCTGACGCTGCTTGATCCACCTGGCCGCAGCGCTCGTTTGATGCACGATCTCATCCGGGTTAGGCGGCGAGCACTCTTGTATGTCAATGACATTGGGCACAAAGAGCGAATAAGTCGGCGACCACTCGCGAACGGTGATCGTGACATTTCGGCTAGGTGTTGCAGCACGATGAAGGTACGACACGGCAGCACCGAACGCCTTGGCGCCCGAAATAATTGTCGCTGGTTCCACAGATTGAACAGTAGGCGTAACCCAAGGGTATGGCGGTGATGAGGGGGCCGTGATCTCAGATCTGGAGACGGGACGCAAGCAGACGCTCGATATCAGTGAGTTGTTATCGCTCGCCGCAGCGCATTGTGTACCGCCAGCGTCATTGCTGTTTCCGGATGACGCGAGTGTGGAAGTCTTACCCGGCAAGTCCGTCTCTGGGCTGGTGGGGTAAGGGTGGTTCATCGGCGCCAAGGGTCATGTTCCCGAAGGTGTCACCTCTGACGAATCTCTGCATGCTCCTTTGCATCTCTTTGAAATTGCAGAGAAAATCGACGAACGTCAGATCATTCTTTATCAGCTGGGTGGCCGCGACCCGGACGTGGAAGTACTGAACGACGAGTCTGCAGCGATCGGCAAGGCCCTTGAGTGCTTCCAGAAGGATTACCGGATCCTGCTCGACTATTGGCAGCGGCGAAAGTCCAGCAAGCGGCAAGGCGATGCCTAGGCAGCGGCTCGCGCCCGGCGAGCATGGCAAGGTCACGTGCACTCGGCGCGATGGGAAGCACTACGCCACAACGTATTTGCGACTGCACACCGGCAGGCGTGTGGAGCGTGAGGCGACGGGCAAGTCTGCGGAGGATGTGCGACGGAACCTTACGGCCAGGATCGCTGTCGAGTTGGCGACCGGCACCGGCGCGGGGGTAGTCAATGGCAAGACGACGCTTGATGACCTATTTGAGGCGTGGGTTGCCGACAAAGTCGCGCAAGGCTCGCTGAGCCCTCAATCAGAGGAGCAGTATCGCCGGGTATGGCGCGGCCACGGTTCTGAACAGCTTGGGCGCTGCGTATCACAGAGCTGACGACCAGCAGAGCTGATGCGCATTTGAAGACCGCTCCCGCGCGGCAGTCATCGCTCCTGCGGACAATCCTCGTTGGCATGTTTTCGATGGCGGTCCGCTTCGACGTGTTGCACCACAATCCGATTCGTGAGGCGCAATCAGCGCCGCGGGGTGAACGTAGGCCAGTGCGCGCGCTGACCGCTGTGGAGCTTGAGCAGGTGCGGCGGGCCGTGGGGGCATACGCGACTCCGTCGGGTCGATCGGGCCCTCCAAGGGGTGTGATGCTGCCGGCGTTCGTGGAGTTGTTGGCCGCGACCGGTGCCCGGCCAGGGGAGGTGCTGGCGATCAGATGGCAGGACGCGGATCTGCTTGCGGATCCACCAGTGGTGACGGTCAACGGGACGGTGATGGATCACGACCGTGTGCCGGGTAAGCCAATCCACAGGCAGGATTCCCGCAAGGGTGGGGCACCACCGATCACGGCACTGCTGCCGAAATTCGGCGTCGAGGCGCTGACGGCTCTAGTCGGGGAGACGTTGTCCACAACACCGTCAGCCACGGTCCTGACCAACCGTGACGGGGGCCTGGTGTCGTTGTCGAATGTCCGCAGCGCTGCGTGAAGCACTAGCGCCGCACGAGGCGTTGCGATGGGTTACACCGCACAGCTTCAGGCGCTCGGTGGCCACGGCGGTTCGTGACGGCTTGGGCATTGAGGCCGCGCAGCGGCAGCTTGGGCACGCCGAGATGGCGACGACCGAGCAGCATTACGCGCAGCGCTGCACCACCGGGCCGGACGCAGGTGCAGTGCTGGAGGAATGGGCAGGTCAGGCCAGGAAGTAGGGCAATGTATGGGGAAAGTGAGGAGTTTGAGACCATGCGGATTAGCTGGCTACCTCAGAAACATCTCTGAACTGCAATCTTTGTGCCCTCGGCAGGATTCGAACCTGCGACACCGGCTTTAGGAGAGCCGTGCTCTATCCCCTGAGCTACGAGGGCGGGGGACCTATGTGAATAGGTGTCTAAAACTCTAGCGGGTCGGCGGACCTGCTCCGAACGTCGGTTGGTAGCGAGTCGAGGGCGTTTCCGATGTTGCTCACGGGGCTCGTCGAGTCCCGTGGGACGCGTGTGACTAATCAGTGGGTAGACGCGTCCCTGGTTAGGCCATGCTGGTTTTTTGACTGCGCCGATGTAGATAGTGGGCGATCGCATTGCGGCCCAGGGCGAATCCGATCATGACAGCGTGTTGGCGCGTGGGGCTGTGCGCGGTAATGCGCCCGCCGTAGAGGGTGCGGTCGAGAGTGTTGTTGAGTGATTCGGCGTCTTCGCGCCAGCCGTAGCAGCGGTCATAGACGCCGTGGCTGCTTTCGGTTTTGGTGTGTTGGCGCAGGTGTTCGGCACGGTTGTAGCCCGTCTTGAGGTCCTTATCGGTGTTGTCGATGCGACCGGACTGGACGGTGCCGCACGTGGTGGCGAAGTCGATGTACCAGCGGTGGGTACCGCCTTGGTTGCGGCGCGGGTAGATCTTGGCGACCGGGAGTGGTTCGTAGGCCATTTCGCCGGTGTCGATGATGCTGCGTTCGTGCAGGCGACCGTCGACGGTCCAGATGGCGTGGGTATCGCGGCATGTGCAGTTGATTTGGGTGAAGAAGGTGGGCTTGGCAGTGCCAGCGTGTGTCGGCACGAGGACGGTCAGGCCCTGCTTCATGGCGTGGTCGATGTGTGTGCCACGAAAGGCTCCGTCGTAGCAGATTCCGTCGACGCGCAGGTCTGGGTGGGCGATGACTTTGTCGAGCATCTTTATCGCGATGCCGGCTTCGCCTTTGTAGCCTTTGCCGTGCGGGACGGGTTCGGTGCCGAGGATAGCGCGCAGATTTCGGGTGTTGTCTGGCCGGGTGGACAGGGTGGCGAACTTGGCTCCGTAGCGGAATTCTGGTGCACCGTCACCGTTTTGGACTTCGTTGTGAGCGACGATCCGGCAGCGGCCCTCAGCGGTGAGTTTCTCGACGGTTTTCTTGCGGAATGGAGGTGGCACGACGGTGCCGTCCCCGACGACGAACTGGCCGCGGGCGGGGTCGGCGTGCGATACCCGCTTGTCGGGGTTCAGGCAGCCAAGGCGGCGGGCCAATTCCGCTCCGGTCTCGCGCAGGCCGTCTTGCAGTTGCTCGATATGCCGGTCGAGCTTGGGCTGGGCGTAGGTGTGATGGTGGCGTCTGGGCGGTTCGGGCCGTGCGCTCTTGCCGTGGTCGGTGGCGTGTTCGCAGATGATGTCCCAGTAGTCGGGGTTGTTCATGATCCGGCTTGCGGCATTGGCCGAGCCGAACGCGCCGTGCAGGGAGGTGTGCAGGATGTGAACCCAGTTGGGATACATCGGTGGCCGCCCGGGCGTGCCTGGTTCACGATCGGGAATGCGGTCGGCGATGGTGTATTGCGCTGGGTCGGAGGCGATCGCGTGGACCTTCTCGATCTCTACCAGGGTGTGATCACCCGGGATTTGAAGCTGCTGACGGCGCCACTGGTCGATCCGGCCAGCACCATAGGTGGTGCGACGACGGCGGTGCGGCGGCAGGGACATGTGTGGTCAGTCGTCCTGGCGCCACTGGTAACCGATAAGTGCCGCAGTGCCATCGAGTGATCCCGAGCCGATCAGCTTGGCCGCCAACTCGATTCGACCGGTCTCCTCGAAGACTTGCCGGGCCGCATATGCGGTCAGCGAGGACGGCTTAATCCCGGTGGTGGCGCTTAAGCCGGCGCGGGTCAGGACATCGCGGACAGTGACACACACCCGGGCCTGACGTTGCGCGTCGGAGCCGTCTGAGCCGGTGCAAACGATCGTCTCGCCAGTGGCACCGTGTTCGGTCAGGTGCGCGATCCGTTGGTCGATGACCCGGCGCGCCCAAGTGTCCAAGGCCAGGCGCCGGGCACGGTGCTTGGTCGAGCCGCGCGCCCATACCGTACGCGCGTCGACATCGACATCACTGATGCGGATATGGCCGAGCTCGCTCGTATGCGCACCAGCCAGCAGCAGTGCGGTTGTAGCGGCATGCCGGGTGGGTGTGCCGTGTTCGCAGAAGAGCCGGACCAGCACCGCCTCATTGTCGGTGAGTGGCCGCAGCGCGGCGGCTTGCCGGTCCGGCACGTCGATATCTGCGGTCGGATCATGCAAGACCAGTCCGAGTCGGCGGGCGGTGCGAAAGTATGCGCGCAAGGCTGCGCGGCGGTTGTGCATCGTGGCTATCGCTGCCGGTGCCACCATGCCGTGACGGGAGCGGCCCTTGGCCGCAACGAATTTCGTCACTAAACCGTGGTCAATCGCGTCGAGCGTGGTGACATCGTGCGCCGCGGCGAAGCGAATGAACCGACGGGCGAGCAGCGTGAATTTGTCGAGTGTCTGTGTCGACATGGCGCCGTCGAGCGCCCAGTCCGCGACGACGAGGTCAACGGTGGTGGCCACGCTGTTCTCAGCCATGGCCGGCCCCCACGGCAGCAGCAGCTCTAGCTGTGCGCTGCTCATCGCACACATCCCGTGTGTGGTGCTGGTCCATCGGTGATCCTTCCGCCATGCTGGTGCGTAAATGCACCAGCATGGTACGGGTCACCCGCGGACGGGCTGTCGAGTGCCGCTTCGGGCGTTATCGTCAGGTGGTGTCGCGCAGCCATGGCGTTCGACCACCCGCCGAGTACGTGTCCGCTGGCATATGGCCAGATGGACAGTTGGTGGCCGACGCGCCACCGGCAGCTGCTGTCGCGCAGCACGTGGCGAGAGCGTTGCGGGCGGCGATGATCGAAACGGGAACTGGTCAACGGCCACTTGCGCTGGCTAGCGGGGTGTCTCACACCACGATCGGGCGCATCCTGGCCGGCACGGTCCTCTGCGATATCGGGACGCTCGCGCACCTCGAACACACGCTCAGTCGACCGCTGTGGCCCCGGACGTCGGCGCGACAGAGCGCCCGATCCGCACGACATGTCGATCGAGCTACGCGACCGACATCTATTGACTCGTGACACGTGTGGCACGTTACAAACCTTGAGTGACATTGCCGCGCATTTGCATCGGCGGGTTGCGCTTGACTCACGTTACAAGTGTCGGAACAATGGGTAGCGCAGGCGCATACGCGCCGAACTGGGACTGACACGGACAGGTGGGCCATGGGCGCAACCAGCAGATCGTTGGTCGAGTTGATCGAGTCGGCGGTGCGACGCCACGATGGGGCGTCCGGGCGGCGATTAGCGGAGATCGCCCAACGCGGCGGACATGAGGTGTCTCACGCGACCTTGAACCGGCTGCGGCAAGGCACTTATGCGTCGCGCCCTTCGGATACATCGATTCGTGCGATCGCCTACCTGGCAGAGGTGCCTGAGACGGTTGCCTTCGCCGCGGCAGGGGTACGCCCACCGATGGCCGATCGATACGAGCCGCCAGCTGAAGCTCAAAGGATGACCACGCCGCAGCGCAAAGCGATCGACCAATTGCTTCGCGCCTTCGTCGGCGACCAGGTTCCAGTGAATCGTGTCGATGGAGTGGACTTCTCCAAACTTCTGGCCGTCCGAGAACAACTTGCCACGGCTGTCGCCGACGACGATGCGGTCGCACTGTTGGAAACAGGTCGCTGTGCCGTACAGGTGATCGACGAGGTGACCGCGGCGGTATTTGCCGCGGCCGACGGTGACAACAGTGCAGATCATGAACAGCAATGGCCGCCTATGGATTCGGCGGCGCTGATAGCGGTCGCGCCGTAGCGTTATTCCCGCGATGGTGAACAACCAGGGGGAGGTGGATCGTTGATACCCGAGTTGAGTTCCGAGCACGGTCTGTTACCAGCCGGACGGTACGGGGCCACTCGCGACGAAGTACATGCCCGATTCGTACATGGACGCGGCGAGCGCCGCACTCAATTGTGGAACCACTGGGAACTGGCCACGAACCTGCTCGGCCAACACGTGCCCATCAACGCCGTGTGGTTGCACGGCACGTTCCTGTCGGATGCGGCCCAGCCGCAGCCGGTGCAGTGCCTGTACTGGGTCGAAGACCTGGAACTTGGGAAGGCACGCCTTGATTCGGTCAGCGGGCCGCTACTGCGTGCGTTCGCTATGCCTGGAGAAGTGCGCAGGATTGTCGGTGTCCAGGTGGACACTCAACTAGTGCCCTGGCACTGTCAGCCCGACCCACAGGACCCCGACGATTACTATGCCCCATATCTACAACGTCGCGGCATGGTCGATGATTTGCTGCAACGCGTCGCCTCGAGACCGGCGGGCGCGATCCGTACCCGTATCGACGCGCTGCCCCGACGTGGCTATTTGGAGGTGATTATCGATGGCTACTCCTAGCGAGGAACTCGACCGTATGCAGGCTGCGATCGTCGCCGCGATGACTGGCCCCAATGCAGATACACAGGTGCCGGACTGGAGTACCCCCGATGATC
The DNA here is from genome assembly GCF_004924335.1 of Mycobacteroides salmoniphilum. NCBI lineage: Bacteria > Bacillati > Actinomycetota > Actinomycetes > Mycobacteriales > Mycobacteriaceae > Mycobacteroides > Mycobacteroides salmoniphilum. The sequence goes on from NZ_CP024633.1 coordinate 882,960, forward strand.
TGGCGCGTATCGGCATCGAAGCCCTGATTGCCGCCGACCCGTTAGGTCGCACCCTCGCTTCCCGAGGCAACATCCGAATCACCGGCGACGGCGTTACCGGTTCCTCTGCCCGCGTCAACGACGTCGCCCGGATCATGACGGGATTTCAACGCCTGGCCACAGCCGTTGGCGCGGCTCATCAAGGCGACAAAACTCTTGGACGCCAACCCAACGCGGACGTCAAACGCCGCACCGATCTGCTGCTGACCGCTGCACCCGGCCCCGGCTCCATCATCTTGACCGTCACGCCCCGCACGTCGCCCATCGCCGAAACAGGGCACGCCGGCGGAAAAGTAGGCATGTTCGCCGAACTCGAAACCGACGACCAGATGCTCGACACCGCTGTCGCCGCCGCGATCGAGGTTTTCACTGCTGGCAACGACATCGGTGCTGCACCGCAGGACTCGACTTTTGTGCGCCGACTCGGCGACATGGGGCCACGCACCGCGTCGGCCGTGCGTGACCTCGCCAAAACCCTTGATCGCGCCCAATTCGACGTCGATATCACCTGGCGTCAACCCGCCTGCGCCACCCGCCGCGTCACTGTGACCGCCGCCGCCGCCGCTTACATGGCCGCCACCGTCGAACATGCCAACCTAGACGAACAATCCGTCGAAATCATCGGCGAATACCTCACCGTTAGTGCTGTTAGTTCGTGGCTGATCCAACGCGCAGGCACTGACAACGACACCGTCACAGTGAAGCTTGGACGCATTGACCCCAGTCAAACTCGCGGACTGGCCGTCGGAGACCGTGTACGGATCACCGCCATCATGAAAATCGAGACCTCCCCAGGTGGCAACACCAAAACTACTTATACGGCGGAAACGTTCGAGAAACTCGACTAGGCGTAGCCGGCAAACCAAAACGCGTTCCATAGAGCGTGCTCTCGCAACTGGCTTGAGTGCTCTTGTCGCCTGGGCTTCATTCGTCAAACCAGGCCACGCATCTGCTCAGCTACCATCCCTGTCTGATTGGGCGACTTTTGGGTGTCTGCTGACGTAGTCTTGCCGAACCATGGCCATAGGGTGCGCTCCGGGTGTCAGCGTGCGAGGGGAGATCGAGTGAGCGAAACACCACAGGATGGGTCCAACACCTACGAGATGAAAATCAGCATGTCGGTGTTCGAGGCACTGGGCATCAACCTGTACAGCAATGCGGCGGCAGTTCTGGCCGAGCTTGTCGCTAACGGTTGGGATGCAGATGCCAACCTGGTACAGGTGTCTTGGCAAACCGAGGGTGAAGAACCCTGCGTCGAGATACGAGACGACGGCCACGGGATGTCCCGCGAGGACCTTAACGATAAGTTCCTCACCGTTGGATACCCAAAGCGCGCCAACGAGGGCGATAGGAGCTATCAGTACAAACGCCTCTATATGGGTAGAAAAGGGATCGGCAAACTTTCTGTCTTCTCTATCGCTGACACTGTCGAGGTCTATTCAGCCAAGGGCGGGTCTCAGAACGCATTTAAGATCGAGGTGGAGGATCTTAAGGAGAAGATCGAAAAGGATGAGAAATACAGTCCGAAGGAAATCCCTCCTATCGACTCGCTGAAGGGTCACGGCACTGTCATCCGCCTAACGAACCTGCGCCGTAAGCGCATTGACATTACCTTGAATGCCGTACGGAAACGGATCGCGCGTCGCTTTGACGTCTTGACATTGACCCCTCCGCCATTAGAGTCCGAACCTGTTGATGTTGATGCTGTCAACGAGTATCTGAATCAACTGCGAAAGTCTGATAAAAAGAACCAACTACCGCGGACCTTCTATGTGGCTATGAATGGAGATCTGATCACTTTTGATGATCGCGTAGAGCTTAAGAAGCTTGAATTTCTATGGGAGTTCGGCGAACAGAAAATTCCGGCGACAAGTCTGGCCGACGACGTGCAGCGAAGGGTGATCCGGGGAGACGTTAGCGATACCGAATCATGGCAACTCACGGGATGGTTTGGGACAACCAAACGTCCTAGCCAACTTGTTGAAGACTCAGATGCTGGATCAGTTGGCAACATTATGGTGCTCGCCCGTGGTCGCCCAATCCAAGAGGGCATCATTGATCGTCTCGACTTCAATCGCATGTTCGTCAGCTATGTGACAGGGCAGATTCGTGGGGACTTTCTAGACACGGCCGAAAATGATGACATTGCGACAAGCGATCGCCAGCGGCTCATGGAAGACGATCCGCGTGTACTTGCATTGGGGAAGTTCTTACGTGAGGTCTTACTCAAGACGTCAGATGAGTGGTCGAAACTTCGCCCCAAGAAGAAGGCCAAGGAGATCCTAGCGAACAATGCGCCTATCCGAGGCTGGATCGAGTCGTTGCCGAAGTATCAGCGCGACTCCGCAGCCCAACTGATGGGGACGATTGAATCGTTGTCAATTCCGGAGAGTACGGATCAGCAAGAAGATCGGAACCGACTCTTCAAATCTGGGATCATCGCATTCCAGCGAATAGCTCTACGTGAGGATTTAGCCGAGCTGGAACAACTCTCAACTTTGCACAGCGAGAATATTCTTCACGCGCTTGCGACCCTGGACGACTACGAATCGGCCATGTATCTGGATCTAATTCGAGCTCGTGTGGAGACTGTTCAAAGCTTCAAGAACGACGTCGGTATCAATGTCTTGGAGAAGACTCTGCAGGACAAGCTGCATCAGAATTTGTGGCTTCTGGACCCTGCCTGGGATCGGATTCAACAAGATGTAGAGATGGAAGAGCGTGTTTTCGAAATGGCAGAAAAATTCGGAGCTGCACGTCCAGACGAGGACGCGTTGAAGCGTATAGATCTGCGTTATTGCAACGTCCAAAACCGCCACGTGATAATTGAACTAAAACGTCCCCATATCAAGCCCGATGTTGACGACCTTTACGACCAAGGTTTGATGTACGTCAGCGCGCTATCGAAAATTCTCGAAGAAACGGGACGCTCCGATGAGCCTTATGAGCTAATCTTCATTGTCGGTGAGAAACCGACGACAAAGAAAGTTCCACCAGCAAAACTATCAGACGACTATAGTCGGACGAGGCTGGCAGAGATCAGTGGTCGCGTATTTCGATATCAGGAGCTTATTCATAAAGCAGAGGCGCAGTATAACGATTATATCCAAAAGAACAAGGACTTGAACAGCCTCACGCAAGTACTTAATTCACTTGACGGCCCTTGATTCTGTCAACAATTGATGTTGACCAATGCGCGGATTTCCACTCTTCGCGTTCCTGAGATGGATTGCCCTGGTGCTTTGAGTATTTGGTGTAGCTGCCCTCGCAACGGCGAGACGTGCCGCCGGATGCCAATCTTGAAGCGAGGCTTCAAAATTACTGTGGGTTTTCGATTTCGGTGATATGTCGTCTTATTTGCTTTCCTATGGCCTTGCCCAGTGGCGGCGGTACAGCGTTTCCTATCAGTCGGCCTAGTGAGGTGAAGTAGATGGGCTGATCCCGGCGTTGGAATCGGTAGTTACGGGGGAAGCCCTGGAGCATTGCGGCCTCGCGCAATGTTAGTGAGCGATCCTGTTCAGGGTGTCCGAAGCGGCCAGTTCCGAAGTTGAAGGCTTGGGTGGTGATGGTAGGTGCTGGCTCATCCCAGCACATGCGGGCGTAAACACTCTGGAAAGAGGCGCCGGTGTCCTTCTGGTGGCAGGCGGATCGCAAATCCTTGGGCCAGTCACGCCATGTCCCTCCCGGCTTGGATGCTTGGATGCGTCGAAGGTTGATGTCCGTGAGGTTCCGGGCCTTGTGTAGGGGGTCTTTGGTATCTGTTTGGCCGGAAATCAGGGGCGGTAGTTTTTCGATGGTTTGCCGAACGGTCTTGTAGTTCTTTTGGTTTCCTGTCGGGACTGTGATTGGTCCTAGTCGGGATGCCAGCAGCACCATACGGCGGCGGCGCTGAGGGAGTCCGAAGTCCGGTGCGTAGCAGACTCGGTAGTCGACGAAGTATTCCAACTCTTCCAGTTCGGCGACAAAGCGCTTGAATACTTCTGTTGTCTCGATTCGTGGGACATTCTCCATGGATACGATATCTGGAAGTGATTCGGCGATAAGGCGTTTGAATTCGTCGAGCAACGGCCAGCGTTTGTCTTTGGTGGGATCTGCCCCGCGTCGGTGCGCACTGAAAGGCTGGCATGGGGCGCAACCCACCAACACGCGGTACTTCGATTTGCCCCAGTACTTTTGAAGATCTGTTCCCTTGATCGACTCGATGTCAGCTTCCATGAACACCCCGCCGATGTTCTCTTCGAAGGGGTATCGGCAGAGGGGATCGATATCGAATCCTGCCGCCACGGAAAGCCCAGCTTGAAGCATTCCTTGGGACAGTCCGCCGGCTCCACAGAACCCGTCTATGACCCTGATCTGATCGTTTACTCTCGGCACTGCACGAATTTATCCGAAAATTGCCCCGCCGTCGACCCAACAGACGGCTGACAGTTTGGTCGGTACGAGGATAGGTTGGACCATGGGGGTGACGGTGCCATAGGGGTCTGACAGCGCCCTGCGGTCATCGCAAGTCGAGTGGTTGTCGGCTGTTCGAGCGGCGAAACCTCAAGCGCAGAGACAACGTAAGTTGCCAGCTGAGGGGCGTGCGACGGCCGAGGTCGATACGCCGTTTACCTGAGCCCCGCAAGGCGATACCTGGACGACGACGGATCGCGCAGCGATATTCTGCGGTGGTGGCCACATCCTGGGCGTCCAGTGAGCGTTCTCGGGCCGTAATGAAGGGAAATCGGGGCCGCGATACGACTCCCGAGGTCGCTGTACGCAGGTTGCTGCACGCATCGGGGCTGCGCTACCGAGTCCATCAGCGACCGCTACAGGAGTTGAGGCGCACCGCTGACATCGTCTTCCGTCGGAAACGAATCGCAGTGTTCATAGACGGCTGTTACTGGCATGGCTGTCCGGCACACTATGTTCAGCCCAATGCCAACGGTGACTACTGGGCGGCGAAGATCGCCACCAACGTGACGCGTGACCGAGATACAGATAGCGCGCTGGTCGCCGCCGGATGGAAAGTCCTACGATTCTGGAGCCACGAGTCGCCGCACGATGTTTGTCTTCGTGTGCGAGCGGCTGTTCTCGCCGCACCGGACGCTGGTGCTCCGTCGCGGACGACGAGGCGAGGCCTCTCCGGCACGGGCTAGCCAATATGAAGGCAGCCAAAGAAGTTTCATTTACTTCTGGTGGTCTCGATGATTTGGCGTAGCTCTTCCGGTGTCTTCCAACGAGATCGGTCACGATGGATCATCTGGTGGCAGTTGACGCACACGAGTACGAGGTCATCCAGGGTGGTGTTTACCTGACCGGAAAAGTGCAGTGGGATCACATGGTGGACGTGGATGTACCCGGCCCCGAGATCTCCGTAGACTTTTTCGAAGTCGAATCCGCATATCTCACAGGAAATATTGCCCCGCGCCGATCGAGACTGGGCGATCTTGGCATTGCGCATTTTTGGATCGCGTTCCCGCGTGGTGACCAGACGCCGTAGCACCTGGCCTTCCAGTGACGACGCGATCGTTTCACCCATCCGACCCTCTGATCTACCTACATCCGTGGGGTGTTCATAGGAGTTGGACTCGTCACGAAGGCCAACTGCTCTCAACGCCTGTGCGAGTTGATGCATTCGATCCGGTTCTGCCGCGAATGCCGCGACCACATCTGCAGTTAGTCGGCCACCCCGAGTGCGTTGGCCACTGTAGCTGGGGTGCGCTGTGCGGAGATCTTCGAGTTTCCGATGTACGCTGCTAGGGCTCCGAAAGCGTTGTGCGCCTTCGAGTTCAGGTCGCTGACTGCGCAAGAATTGGCTTAGATCGATAACGCGGTCGTCGCGCGATGACATGGCCTGCGACCAGCCGTTCGAGTTCACCAAATCACAGGCGAGGAGGAGTTCTGGCCATTGCCAGTCAACCTCAAGGGTGACGGTGAAACCAAGTGCTTCGAGCCGCTCGGCGACTGCGCGGCCGCCGGTGAAATCGACCGAGCTGACGGAAGTTCCGGTGTCGTACCGATAGGCAACGCCCGTGATGGCTTTTGAGTCGTACACACGTCCGTCGTAGAGGAGGTAGTACTCGAGAGCTTCGCGGAAGCCATTTTCGTCTAGGAAACGATCTCGCCCTAACCGGTCGCACTCGCCGATGGCACGAATAACGCTGTCACGTGTTAGTTGCTTGAGCTCCACAGAACTAGGTTATGAGGTCGATTGGCCATACAGGGGCCAAGTCCAAAAGCGATGGCGGGCCTCCGCCAGGGGCGCCTTCGCTGAACGGGCCGCTGCCATCGCTCATACAGTTGCGATATATTCCGACCAGACTGGTGGCCCTTACGGGCGTGTCGGCAGTCGCCTGATGAGCATTGGCCCGATCACGTGGGCCAGCAAGCCGCCGGTGCGCTCAAGAAGACTGCGACCGAAGCTGGGGCCGTTGCCGAACTGGTCGACGCTCTTGCTTGTACTGTAGGCATCTTCGACGTAAACGTCTGTCTGACGGGTACCCAGCCACCTTCGGAGACGTAAGAGCGGTGGTCTTTCAGTGACCGGATAGGGCCGGACCTGTAGCGTCTTCTCGGAAAGAGAATCTCGGGAGTTTGACTTGATCACGTCGAACCGGGCAGCCGGAGTGTTCTTCGTGCGAGCATTGGTCCGTGGACGCAATGTTCTTTGGCAAAAATAAGGACGTAGTGTTTTTTGGGGACTACGAGTTCTCACGCCTAGAGCGTTACGGAATTGCGTTGGCTAACGCCACCATCCGTCGCCTCCGCGCTCAGGTCGCTAGGCCGTCTGCTGGCCTTCCGACGGTCGAGGGCCCGCATTTCGTGTACGAGCAGGGTCCACAGTTGTTTCTCGGACGTAGAGGCCGAGGTGCATTGCACATCGCCTGGGACACCAACCTCCTCATCGATTACTTCGAGTACGGTCGAGCGCTATGGGAGGGAGAGTCCCTGCCGGAACTGCTGCCTGGTGAGCATGGTGAACAGCTTGAGGCGCTTCAGATTATCGTCACTCTGTGGGTGTTACGCGACATCCGATTCCATATACTTCCGCGCACCATCACTGATTCCAAGAGAAAGGAACTGAGTCCGGAACGCCGCGAGCAGAGGCTGACAGCGTGGCGCGAGTTCTGCGCGGCCGTCAGGATTGTTGCCGACGAAGACGAGTACCGAGGTGAGACACTGATCCTCCCGCGCTCAGCGCTCGACCGTGCGCTCGCTGAAGTCCCGGCTGGCAATGATCGCGAACTCGTCGCGGGCGCGGTGAGAGACAAGGTTCACGTGTTCTTAACCCGCGATCGAGGCGTCCTGAAGGCTGGAAAAGCTTTGCGTCCCTTCGGTCTTCATATCACGAGTCCGCAGGATCTGCTCGAGGATCTCGCGTGCTGCGGCGCCCTGAGCTGCTTGCTAGAACCGGAACACCTCTACTGGCCGATGCCAGATCAGCAACGCGTGGCCCATCTAGTTTCAGCTCTCCTGCGAGCCGACTCAAACCTAGAAGCCGCGAGGCCGGCGAACGATAGTTGATCAGCTGCTAATCCACTCCGAGAACGGCCAGATGCTCTGGCTTCCTGCGCATCTTGACGAACTACAATGCATCCAGAGTCGTGGCCGTACGGCCCGCTCCAACCTCTGCCTTCCGTCATATTTCGTAAACACATTGCGGTGCAGCGTAGTTAGTGCATATCCGGCAAGGATCGAGGAATAGCTGCATGAGTGGAGCTCGCTTCGTTCGCTTCGAAGGCTCTGAACAGTTCAACAAGGCGGCCCTGGGAACTCGCACGGTGCGACTTGCGTGCAGGGCCGGAAGTGGGGCCACTGGGGCGGGAGGTTTGAGCAACAAGGTCCCGCGGTCTGCAGGCCGATGATTGTTGCTGGGGTGCAGCCATATTCGCTGCATTTGACTGACCTGGGGAATACTGAGTGAACCTGAGGTCCCGACGGAGGGTTTCCGCGCGTCCCGCTACAGACGTTGAAACCACGGCAGCGGATGATCGTCGTCGGGCTCTCGTGCCTAGCTCGTCAACCACCGCGTCGATGCGCGCCGAGGATCTACATGGCGAATCGGTAGACGTGTCCGGGTCGGCCGGTTGGTGCTGGCTTGCGGAGTTTGTCGGTTCGGCGGTATAGCGGTGAGCGGTCCAGGCGCTTGCGGGCTGCGCCCGCGGTTGTCGGACCCGTCACGTTCAGGAGTGCCCGTACCTGGGCGAGGGTGGTCTCATCGCCGAGCATTGCGTGTGTGGTGTCCGGGTCAACCAGCAGGCGCTCCTCTAGTCGCCGGATCGCCGCCCTGGCGATCGTGGTGTGGCCGAATGGCATTGCCTCCGGTATCTGGGTTACGGGCACAGCGCCTGTGGCCTCGGCGGGGACGCGGGCCACTACGACGATAGATACGGTGTGTCCGCGTTCGTCGCGGTCTGGGTCGCTGATGACGTCGACGACAGCGACGCCGCCGGTGAGCTCGGTGCCGGCTTTGTCGCGCATGATGCGCTGCGCGCATTGCTCGACGGTTTCGCCGTCCCAGGCGGCCAGCAGCCCACCGGGCAGGGTGGTTTCACCCTTGTGTGGTGCACCGGCACGCTCGATCAGTACGATCTTCGGTTCGGGGTCATCGGTGAGTGCAACGACATCCACGCTGAGCCAAGTACCGTGCACGGGATGATCGTCGGGTCGCACGGCGAGGTTGGATTCGGTCATCGATCTCATGACTGCTCCCTGGCTGTGCCGCTGTAGCGCGCGTAGATACCGGTTTCACGCGCCAACGTTTCGCGCACCTCGGTGAAGCTATACTGCCGCAACAGCTTTCCGTTCTCGAATACCAGTTTCAGTTCATTGTCGGCTTCCTGATCGGCGTCGGCGTGCTCGATCAAGAACGGCTCACCGCTCATCCAGCGGCGCACCGCCAACCGCCCGGTAGCCGACTTCTTGGATCCGTCATCGGTGACCGGGTCCTTGAGGATGTCGCGGCCGACGCCGTCGACCTGAACCCATGTTGCCTTGACGGCCATCTTGAAGGTGTCCCGTGTTTGGTATTGGTATGTGTAGGAGCCGAAGCCGAAAACGACAGCGGTGGAGGCATATCCCTGAGTCATCAGGTTCCGGGTAATCGCGTCCGCGCGCTCATGGGTGATCGAGTCGCCGTAGATCGCTCCGACATGCGTGTCTAGCTCGCGGTACCCCTTGGTGTTGGTGATGGTCCCGAATGTCTCGGCTAGCAGATTGACTACGCCTTTGCGGGCGGCGCTGTCTTCGGGCGCAGCCGGATCCCCGCACAGGATCAGTTCGGGGTCGCCGCTGTCGGGGCGGATCACGAGCTTTCCGTCACGGGCCATGATCTGTTCCTTGCGTGCGGGCAGGTACTCGGTGAGCACCCGCCACAGATCCCAGGTGTCGGAGACGACTGACAGGATTCCTTCGGGATACAGGCTCAGCAGCCGGTCGAAGGTCGCCAGCTCTCCGTCTTGTCCGCCGGCACACATCACGGAGTGTTCGGTGGCCGGAACCGATGCGCCGATCAACGCTTGCCCGTTGCCGGGGTAGAACCGTTCGATGAACCGGATTGCGGGCAGTCCGTCGGTCCCTGCGAAGCTGATCAGGTGGCCGGCACCTGACGCGGCTGCTGCCGCGTCACCGGCCATGCCGCGGTAGGAGAAGTCGTGGCCCTGGAACTGCACCGCGGCTTCGTCACCGGACTCGGCGGCGCGCTCGTCGAGTAGCTTGCGGTTGTTCCAGGCGATGGTGGCGCTGGTGATCGGCTGCCACAGCTCAGCGGAGAGTTGTGTCTCGAAGTAGTTGGTCAGCCAGAAGAACCGTGGGTCGGTGTTCTCTACCGTCAGGTACGGAACCCGCAGCGGGATCAACGATCCCTCACACGCAGCCCGCACCTGCAGCGGCAAGTATCCCAACGCGTGCAGATCTCGGAAGTGCTGAACACCAATGGCATTCGGCCCCAACAGCCCGGTGACGAACCGCTCATATCCGGCCAGAACCGGTTCGAGTTCGTCGTCGGTCAGATCGAAGAACACCTGCCAGTCCTCGATTAACCGCTGCAGATACGCCTGCAGCCCGAAGAAGACCGTGGCGTTGATACCCGCCACCCGCGTGCCGCGCGCGGTGAGGTTGGAGTAGACGAACTCGGTTCCGTCCGGGTACTGGCGCCGGTGATCAAGCTTGTAAGCGTCGGTGGCCAGCAGGGTGTCCAGCGCCCGATTTTGGTTGTCGTTCATGGTGTTTCCTCCCCCTATCGAGTGGTGTTGATGGTGTCCAGGACGTCGAGCACGTGGCGGCGCAGCGGGTGGACCTTGACCGCGCCGTCTTGCGGTGAGCCCATGGCGGCCGCGACCGCCGAGCGTAAAGAGTCAGTGGTGTGGACAGTCAGATAGTTGTCGGCGAGTGCTTCGATGCCCTTGGTGAACCCGCCGTGTGTGACCCACAGATCCAGGTCGAACCCGTCACCAAGGCCTTGTGCCAGTAGTGCGAACGTTCCGCCACCATCACAGATGTCGTCGACCACCAGGTACCGGCCCGGTCGGTCCTGCACCTCGGCGGGGGCTTTGTAGCCCAGTAGTTGTCCGGTGGCAGGGTCGCGCTTCTTGTCGGCCACGGACACCGGCAGCTCCAGTTGCGCGGCGACCGCGCTTGCGCGCCGAAGCGAGCCGGCGTCCGGTCCGATCACCCCGAGGTAGTCGCCGGCGTCGACAGCAGCGGTCACTACCTGGGCCATGTCGATGACGTGAGCCGCGACCGTAGGGTTGACCGCCCGCATCGTGTTCAGCCACACCGGCGAGTGCGGATCGATGGTGACGAGGTCAGTGATCCCAGATAGCGCGGCCAGGCGCGCGTTGGTGTGCGCAGGACAGGGCGTGTCTTTGTCGCCGCGTGCACTCGGCAGGAACGGCATCACCAAGATCCGGTGTGGGAACGCCGCCGTCAGAGCGGCCCAGTTGAACACCACCGTCCAGTCTGGTGCCGCGGTGTGCACCCAGAGCACCTGTACACCCGGGGTGGGGCCTGCACCGGCAATAGTGCGCACCGTCACATCGCCCATCGGATAAGCAAATATCTCGATGGCTGTTGCGTTGAGCTGTCCCCCGGCGTAGGCGAAGAACTCGTAGTCGTTCGTCATGTCGGCAACCGTACACCACTTTCGTACTCTTTGTACGTAAGTAACTGGATCGGCCGCGAGTGGACGAGTTCTGTCACCGACAACGCCCTGAGCGTATGTATAGCGGTTGGGGCTTTGGAAGTGCTGGACGCCACTGCTGGTGAGCCATCCACTCACGCGGGCGATGCGACGGGGAGTTTGAGAACCTGTCCTGAGTCGTCACTGAAGTCGACGTAACCGCTAACGTAGACGTTTCCGTCGGCGTCGACGGCTACATCTAGTGGGCCACGGAGCCCGGTGAACGGCAGCACCGTTGTTGCGTGGGAGCCTGCGGCGAAGGCCACTACCTTGCCACCGGTGTAGTCGGCTACGTATATGGTGCCGCGGCTGTCGACAGCCAGGCCCGACGGCCCTTTGAGTCCGGTCAGGGGGAATTCGGATTGGGTGGTGGAACCGGAACGCAGCGACAGTATTCGTTTGCGAACCTGATCCAGGACATAGACAGTGCCCGCGGCGTCCACCGTCACAAAGGTGGCTTCGTCCAACCCGGTGAACGGCAGCTCTATCGGTGGGGCTTCACCGGCGGCACGCGACAGAACCCGCCCCTTGTCGGCAACGTATACGGTTCCGGCAGTATCGACTGCCACGCCATGACCATGTCGACCGGGGAAAGACAGCTTGGTCGGGGTGCTGGAACCCGCCGTCAGAACCTGCACACCGTCGTAGCCGTTGTTGACGTAAACGGTGCCAGCCGCATCGACCGCCACTCCGTTTCTACCCGGCTCGAATGGCAGCGTGCTCGGAGCCGTGGCACCTACCGGCAGGGACAACACACGGCTGGTTTCGTGAACAGTGTCACTGTCTACGACATACACGGCGCCTGCAGCGTCGACCGCGATGTCCCACGGATAGCTCAGCTCGGTGAACGGAAGGACGCTCTGCGTACCGTAGGAGTGGAGCACCGTGGCCTCGGGTTTTCGCGAGATGGTGGTGAACGTCACGGCTGTCGCTGCGGCAAGCACCATCACCGTTCCTGCTGCTGCGGCTATCACCCATATCCGCTTGCGCCGGGCCGCGTCGACGGGGGCTGTCGGCGGCACGTGCGCTGGTGTGCCCGCCCCGAACGGCAGCTCAATCGGTTGCGGCTGATGCTGCGCCGGGGCCAAGGGACCTGTGACGCCCATCGGAGCCGGGTGCTCTGGGCCCGGCAGGGTCTGTCTGCCGAACCCCGTCCGCGTCTCACACCAGCGTCGGGTGGACCGGGCCAAAGCCAAGGCGATCGCCGCAACCGCATAAACCACCGTGAATACCAACACCGCAATGCGGAGCTCGAGGTCTCCGGGTCGAGGGTTGTCGCTTGCCGTCACTGCCGAAAGCAATCCGGTTGCCAACAGGATGACGACTGCCCAGGTGACGACAACCGTCGTGCGTCCGGAGAGGCGTCGGCGCAGCAACAGAATCCCGCCCACGATCAGCCCAGCGGCAAGCGGCGTCGTGACGGCTGCGCCAACCCCGGCGACGACCCGGGCCGACTCACGTTTATCCGAATCGAGTGCCTCCACCACACCCGCTATAGCGAGAAACAGAAACACCGCACCACCCAGCACACTCAGCACTGCCGCGCCGAGCGCCGTGCCGCGGGTGGGAGGCGGCAGCGAAGGGTCTACAACTGAACCGGGCACCGCTGCCAGCTGCCGTTGTCCGTCAGGCTGGCCCTGGTAGGTCAACCAACGTTTGGTTGACGGTGCAAGCACCAGCCCCAGCATCACCAACGCGACGAGCGCACCACGAATCACCGTTCCTGCACCAGGACCGAAGCGCATGACCTCCACATCGGAGGTCTCGCCCATCGCGCCGACGAGCCTGTTCCAAATCTGGGTGGAGACGACATAGGTGATGATCGGCGCCAGTAGCAAGAAAGCACCCGTCACCGCGACGACCGGGCGGCCGGCCGGTTTGCGACGAAACAGCATGATCCCGCCGACCACTAGGGCCGCCGCCAATATCGCGTTGAGCACCGCGACCACCGTGTTCAGGGTGTCCATCGCATTGAGTGCCGAGGTCGCGTCCTGGGTCAGGTGTCCGTCAAGGCCGCCAAATGAATCATCGGTCACCCACCGCGCGTACACGGACCAGGCGATACCCACCAGGCACATGAACGCCGCAATGAAACATAAGATCGCGGCCCAGCGAGCGGTCTCACGACTTGGCGGCTTGAGCGCTTCTTCGGGATCACCGGTGGGACCCCCCGACTGCACCGTATGCATAAGTCCAGAACTTACCGAGCCCGCTTGGTCTTTCGTGCACCAAATGCGTGACGCTGCATCGCGCAGCGGACGGCATGCGGAGGTTCACGCGTTCCGCAATCGGCACTATCGCGTTCCGGAGCCGAAAACAGCACCACCGCCGAAGAGCCACGAAGGGGTTTTCAACACGTCCCCGAGGGCGGAGGGCGGAGGGCGGAGGGCGGAGGGCGGGGGTCCTATGTGAATAGGTGTCTAAAACTCTAGCGGGTTGGCGGGGTGCTTCGGACGCTGGCTGTTGGGCGAGGCGGGGGTGTTGCCGGTGGTATGGATGTGACCCGATGGGTTCAGCAGGGCAGATGTGACTTGGCGTATGGCGGTAAGGGCTCGACGGCTGATCGTAAGCCTGATCATTGATGGCGCGGTGTTGCGATCGAAGTGGTGGCCTCGTGCCAACGGTTGGAGTAGCCGAGAGGCTGGTCCTGAGCCAGCGCGTCCCACCGCAGTGGTTCCTCGACATCGAGTGATCCACCGAAAGGAGATATCATGAAGCTATTTAGGAATAAACGAGTAGAACCAGCTGCGACTGACTCAAAAGTCTTCTATTCCACGCCTTTTGGCGACACGAACGACGGCCAAAAGAGAGTCTTCATGCTTGAGCGTGCCGGCGTACGGTATTTCCCCGTTTTCCGTAGCGCAGAGTCAATGAACGAGTTCTACAAACGGATGAACCGGGCCGCGTACATGATCATTGAGGGAACCCTGCAGAGCGTGATAGATACCACGCGCTCGATCGAACAAATGAAGGATGTGCGAATCGTAATTGAACCCTTGGGCGAACATCCCATTGAGGTCGACCTCTAACCTCCCGCGCTAGACGCACTCACGCCGCCACTCGGAAGAGATTTCAAGGCCAAGCCGGGCTTCGGCAAGGCGCTTCACCGTTGAATCACGGTGAGCTATCTAGAAAGTCGAGCTGTCTTCTGGGCCGAGCACGAACCCGTGGGGAGCCCTTGAGGTTGACTCGCCAGGTCCTGGGACGATCTCGACAATACAGGCGGTGATCGCCTCGTCAACCGCGCAAGTGCCGGTCCATACCCCGCGGGTGAACACGACCTTGCTACCCGCCGGCAACAGTTTCGCCTGCCCGGGACTGGGCGGAGAGTTGCCGAATTTACCGGCTTCCATGTAGCTCGCGGTCACGCTGCTCTGGCTACTCCCTGGAATCCGCCCGGTGCACGTCGCGATGTCCCACATACCTCGAACATTGATCACCACACTGCAGTTTTGGCCCGCTGGGGTGCTGAACTGCACGCTGCTCACGGCACCGTTATAGCCGCTGGTTGGGATCGCGACCGTATAGTCGGACGTCTTCACCGCGGTATACCGATCCAGATCCGGTAATTGCGGTTCAGCGACAGCCGACGGCGCCAATAACAAGCTGCTGGCCGCCAGCGCGCCGATACATCCAAAAGCCCGAGCGGACGCCATTCCACCACGTTAACAGCGCGCACCAGTCATTAGAGCAACTCCGTCTTGGTGGCGCACTGCCGCTCGCCCAGCTGATCGCAGCGCATCAGTTACCCGGACAGCGAAATATTGGGCTCATGCGCTGAGCAGCCTCAGGAGCAGGCTAGCGTCCAGGCATTGTGGGCGCGTTGCGGAACGACAAACGGGACCACAGCTGATCAGCTTCGTCGGGGTTTTCAACACGTCCCCGAGGACGGAGGGCGGGGAGCTGTGAAAGCTGACCAAACTCTAACGGGTCAGTGCTAGACATTCGTCCCTGGACCGCCGTAGCCCCGGCACTCACCCGAACGGGCAGGTGCCGGTTGGCCGCTCCGGAACGGCAAAGCTGTCCAGCCGGTAGCTGTGGTAGAAGTCGGCCAGCCGCTCATTGCGCCGCGTCAGGGAACGCGAAACCCTGTCGAATTTGCGCTGTGCACTACGCGAACCGTCCAGCTGGGAGCGGGCCGTATCGATGCGAATATTGTTGTACAGCATGGGTTCGATGAGTAACCGCTCAGGCGTAACGCGCCACACCAGCTGCAGCAGCCGGGTGTACAGAGCGAACTCCACATTGTGATGAGGCTTGAGTCGGAATCCGATCATCTCGCGTATCTCGGGATGCATAGCCTTGGCCGAACATACCTGGATTACCCGGCCCGCCATCGGGCGAATCGCGAGCCAGAGGGGCAGCAGGGCTGGGCGCAGGGCAGCAGGGAGCAGCAGCGTCGGCAGCGGCAGTCGCATTAAACCGGAGAACTGCTCGCGCAGAAAGCCGTTGGACTGCAACCTGTTTTCCACCATGTTGTCGTAGTAATCGACGAAGGCGCCGTAGGTCTCCGGGAATTTTCCCTTGGCGCTGGGCAGTTCGAGGTCTTTGAACAGGTAGCGTTGATATTGATACGCGGCTTCCTGCTCTGTGGCAGTCATCGTGTAGCCCGTGCAGTAGGGGAAGGCCTCCATCGTGGCGTTCATTGCGCTGGCCGCGATCCATATCCATAGCTCGGGATCCAATGCGCTGTAACGAATCCCGTCGTACTCACCAACTCCGGTGCCCCGCACATCGCGGTGTCGCTCCTTGAGCCATTGCGCCGTGTCGGCCCGCTGCTGCTGATTGCCGGATAACAGCGACAGCGCGCTCAGCCCGCTCCGGATACCCCGGTCGGTGAAATTCTCGCGGAACCGTCCCGTGCGATCGACGGACGCGGCCACCGGCATCAGGGCCACCTCATCGAACAGCACCCCGCCGAAGACGCCGACAAGAGGACTGCCCAGGTGCTTGCGGAACGCGTCCATGATCCGTGGGCGCGTTCCGTCCACGTGAAGCAAGCTCAGGCCGTCCTCGTGGGAATCCCGGCCCGATTCGTCGTCATGTGTGATGTAGCGCGGCAGTACATGCGTCATTGCATCCTCCGTCGGTGTTAGTAACTGAGTTGAACACTAACATCGCAACATCGGGTTGGGAAGGACTTCTGCGTGAGAGACTGAGCTGTGTCTGCAGATCCGGATCCGACCGGCGAGCGCATCCTTGAGGCCGCGCTGCAGACCATGCTCAGCTTCGGCCTCCGTCGGGCCACGGTCGACGAGATCGCAAGGCGCGCGGGTGTATCGCATATGACGGTGTATCGCCGCTGGTCCAACAAGACCGAGCTGGTGCTCGCCGTCCTCATGCGGGAGGCGCAGACGATGTTCTCCGCCATAGACCGCGACATCGCCGCCCTGGAAAGCCCCGAGGACAAGCTCGTGGCGGGCTTCACCGGCATCTATTGGTATGTGCATACCCATCCGCTGATGCAGCGGGCGGTGGAGACCGATCCGGAGTCGGTGCTGCCGGTCATGACAAGCGGTGCGGGCCCGGCCCTGGATATGGCGACCACATACCTGGCCGGCCACGTGAGCCGAAGTGCCGGTGACCTCGTCGACGACTCCTACGGTGTCGCGGAAGTATTTGTGCGCCTGACACATTCGCTCATACTCGCGCCCAGCCCCCGGCGGGAGCTTGCCAGCAGGGAAGACACCGAGAGGTACGCCCGTCAGTACATCTTGCCTATCGCGCGGGCGTTGGTGCCGGAGCCGAGCAAGGCGGTCCGCTAGCGACTGGCGATATCCGCCGCGAGTGGGCGGCGGGGCCAAGTAATCTTTGTGCATTGACCATGGTCGGGGACATAACAACGAGACATTGGGGGTAGTGGATGGACACGGATATCGGAGCGGGCTCACCGGAAGCCGACGATTCGTCGGACGCCGCGGACACCGCACCGCTGCCGGTCCTGAACGCGCTTCCCGGGATGTCCGAACTCGGCCCGTTCGCTCCGTCGGAGCACGAGTTTGATCAGCCTCCGTTCCTCGAGCAGCCGGCATTCACGGAACCGCGCCCACTCGCCGTGGATCCGGGCAATCAGTACGTGCAGTGGCCGGGCCAGCAGACCTTCAGCACCGCGCCGCCAGCCGCTTCGGGACCGATCAGGCCGACGACTTCGGTCGATTTCTCGTCCTGGGAAGACAAGCCTGAAAGAAGCAAGCGGCCGTTGGTGATTGGTGGCGCGGTGCTGGCGGCCGTGGTTGTTGTTATCGGTGGTGTGGTCGCGGTGTTCGCGGGCAGCGGCGGCGATGCCGCGCCCGCCGAACCGAGCGCGGCCCCGACGACAACGGTGTCCAGCAGGGATTCCGACGCGGAGACGCGCTTGCTCTCCATGCTGCCGACGGGATACGGGCTGTCGGCGTGTAAGGCGGTCGATCCCGCCAATGAGGCGGTGGCACAAGTCAAGTGCGGGCGCAGTGATGATCCAGACGGGCCGGTTGAGGCGAGCTACTCGCTGGTGAAGGATAAGTCCGCGCTCGCCGCCGGGTTGAGTCGTCTGACGAAACGGAACGCGGTGGTGGTGTGCCCCGGCCGGATCCAGTCGCCGGGACCATGGCGTCGCAATGCCACGCCCGACCAGGTGAGCGGCACGGTGTTCTGCGGCAGCAATCAGGGGCACCCGGTGGTCGGCTGGACCGATGAGGAGCGCCTTTTGCTCAGCGAGACGCGTTCGGGCGCGACCGGTCCGACTCTGGACCAGTTGTACGCCTGGTGGTCTTCGCACTCATAACAAAAACCGCCGGCCGCGTGAGGCGGCCGGCGGTCAATGCCGAAATGACTACTTATCCCTCTGTTTAACCCTCGGTGGAAACGGGAGTGCCCTGGCTGCCGGCCGCACGCTGGCCGTGCGGGGTGCTCTCCGAGGCCGGAACGGCGGGAACCGCGGCCACCGGCGGGGTGGCGGTCTGCGGGGCGCCTTCGGCACCCGGCGCGGGAGCCGGTGAGGCAGGCGCGGGCGACGCGGGAGCGGGGGAAGCGGGTACCGCGGTGCTGTTCAACGGCGTGCCCTCGGCGCCAGGCACCGGGGTGGCGGGTGTCGGACCCGGAGTCGCGGTCACCGGTGCCACCGTGGGGGTCGGAGTCGTCGCGGGCTGCTGCTCGTCGACCGGGGTGCCCTGGCTGCCGGCGGGCAGCGGAGTGCCCTGGCTTCCCGCGGGCGCAGCGGCAGGCGCCGGGGAGGTGGTGGGTGCGGCGCTGGTGGCCGGCGCGGGGCTGGTGCCGTGCGATTGGCTCGAACCACCCGAACGCGGTGCGGCAGCGGGGGGAGCCACCTTCCAGGTGAGCAGATCCTCGTCACCGGAGGTGTACGTCACCGTCTCGGGGGCAGGACCGGTCACGTCGAAGTAGATCTTGCCGCTGGTCTTTTCGCCCTGCGACAGGGTCCCCGGGTTCACGCCCTGCTCGGTGGGCACGCCGTACAGCACGCGGTAGGTCTCGCCGTCCTTGGCCTTCGCGTTGAAGTTGGCGACGATCGGGATGACGCTGCCCTGGATAGCCTCGTCGGTGGCAGTGGCTTCCCACAGCGTGCCCTTGGCCTGGTAGGGCAGCTGGTCAGCACTAACCTTGAGGTCGCTGACGGTCCACGCCTGGACGACGTCGCCGTTGGTGAGGCGACCCTGCTGGCCGAGCGTGGTGTCGGCTCCGGCGGTTGGCATCAGGGCCAGTCCGGCCGCTGCTGCGGCCGCGGCCACGGCGGCGGTAATGGGCACGTTGATCTTCACGATGGTGGTCTCCTTGACGTCCGAAATGCTCCCCCCAGCGGGGACGGTCTGTCGTAAAAATAACAGGTCTGGGTGCACCATCGTCGCCCGAAGTACACGATTGCCATACGGTTAAGAACATGACGGTTGATTCCACCGGTCACGAGGGGGCCGCGCCGGAGCCAGACGATTGGCCACCCGACGCACGCACGTTCACCATTCGGGCGGCGGCGGACGATGCAGCGCCGAGCCTGGCTGCTGAACTGCCGATTACCGCAACGGAACTCGGCATGTTGGACGGAGACGCCAACCACCCCGTGCAGTTCTGCAGCGTGCTTCTGGAACCGCCGGTCAAGCACCGGTTCGATACCTCCGATGCCGCCCGGTACGAGCGTGAATATTGCGACCGGGACGACGGTGGCGAGTTCTTCATGGTGCATGTCGCGCTGCTGGGGCCCCGCCGCCCCGGAGTTTCCCTTGCGCCCGGCGCGCGTGACGTTCTCGTCGATATCGCCTATGTGGTCGATTTGTCGCTCGAAGAAGACGGAGTGCTCAACCCTGCGAAAGTGGACTGGGCGGGTGGGGCGATCGTCGATGTCGACGGAGAGATGCCGGCCGAGCAGGCGACCCAGGGGACAGCGGATGAGCAGACGATCGCCGAGTCCGCACCACCGGCCGGTCCGGCGGCGGCAGTGCCCGAGCCGGGGAGCCCGGGGAGTTCGGAGTGGATCCGCGAGCAGCTCGACGTTCGTATCGCGGTGCTCGGTCGTCTCGCTGGGGAAGTCGCGATCTCCGAAGTGCCGGTGCCGACCGAGCTGGCCAAGAGTGAACGGCACTCCAATACCGCTCCGCAGTACGTGCTCGATGGAGCACAGTTCTGGTACCACACGCGTGACCCGAAAACAGGTTTCGTGTGGAAGACCACGACCAACCCGAACGAGCTGATCTATTGGTGCATCGATGATGTGGCCAGAGGGTTGGCATGGCGGTGGACGCAGCAGGCGGCCACCTACAAGACGATGCCGCCGGCCATGGCGCAACGCACCCTGTGGGCGCCGTACTGGCAGCTGCTCATGAACGCGCTCGACACCAAATGGGGGGCCATTACTGGCCGCAACATTCGCGGTCTGCTGTGAGCGATCACCACCGGTAGTCGAGAAACTTCCCGTCGAAGGTCAGGACCACCCGATCGCCGTCCGGGTCGGGGCGGCGCGTGATGTCGACCTTGAAATTGATGGCGCTCATGATGCCGTCGCCGAACTCCTCGTGGATGGCTTCCTTGATCGCCGGGCCATAGACGCTCAGTGCCTCGTAGAGCCGGTAGATCGTCGGATCGGACGGCGCCCCGCCGTCCAGCGTGCCGCGATAGGGCTGGGCACGCAGCGCGGTACTGACCTGCGGCTCCAGGTCGAGAAGCTCGGCCACCTTCGCGGCCTTTGCTTCGGGTACGGGATGCTGGCCCAGTAGCGCGGCAATGGTCCAAATCAGCGGTGAGTCAATCGCTTCCGCGATCTGTTGCCACGTCAGGTTCTTCTCGAGGCGACGGGCGGTGATCAGTTCGGCGGCTTCGTCCTTGGTCATGACGTCAGAAAAACAGACGCCCACCGTCCGCGCAAACTAGCGCTGCCACAGGTCTTTCTGCGCATCGCGTTGGTAGTAGTTCATCGAGTTCTCCCCGCTCGCGGTCCAGAGCATGACCACGGTGACGAGCGTGATCGCGATGAGCACCATTGTGTCGTTAAACATGATGACCTCCTTGGTATATCGATCGGTCTACCTGTGATTGCAGCACGTACACCGATCGGTGTACAGGGATGTGTGGCGGACGCCACACGGCGGCCTTCCGGGCTACTCGGTGTCCAACGCTCCGGAGGCCAGTGCAGCGCTGTTGATCCTGGTCAGCACCGCGTGTAGGTGCTCAAGTTCGGACAGTTCGACGCCCAGGCGTTCCACCACCGCCGCGGGGACCTTAAGCGCCTCTCGGCGCAGCGCGGCGCCCTGGGGG
Organism: Mycobacteroides salmoniphilum; assembly: GCF_004924335.1. Classification (NCBI taxonomy): domain Bacteria; kingdom Bacillati; phylum Actinomycetota; class Actinomycetes; order Mycobacteriales; family Mycobacteriaceae; genus Mycobacteroides; species Mycobacteroides salmoniphilum. Next base: position 903,898 of record NZ_CP024633.1, read on the forward strand.
GTGAGGGTGACGCGAGTGGTGCGCTCGTCGGCGGCGCTGCGCGCGCGAGTGATGAGCCCCAATGTCTCGAGCCGCTTGAGCATGGGGGAGATGGTCGCCGAATCCGTTTGCAACAGGGCGGCTATCTGCTTGACGGACAAGGCTTCCCGCGCCTCTTCGCTGCCGCTCTTGGCGTGATCCCAGAGTGCCAGCATCACCAGATACTGCGGGTGTGTGATCCCCAGGGGTGCGAGCAGTGGCCGGTAGACCGCGAGCACCGCGCGATTGGTGACCGCCAGGGCGAAGCACACCTGTCGCTCCAGGGCCAGCGGGTCTACATCGGGTGAGACTGCGGTCATTCTCACTATCCTAACCATTAGTTAGTGCACTAATTATTAGTCTACAATTTAGTTATGGCCGCCGACCGTCCGAATCTTCTTCAGTACATCGCCTACTGCTACGGGCGTCGTCTGCCTGACTCGATGAAGGACTGGGTCGCCCATGATCTGGCGGGCAAGGGTGCGGTGCGGCGGCACATTCTGCGGTGCGCGATTCCGCCGCTGTTCGTCCTCGCGCCGTTCTGGCTGCTGCCCGCCTCGCTATACGTCCACATGGAGATGACGGTGCCCATCTACGTGTGGGTGCTGATCATGGCGCACGCCCTCAACAAGGTGTGGCGCCGCCACCGGCTGGTGCAGCATGATCTGGATCCGGGCCTGGTCGACGTGCTCAAACGTCAGAAAGACGCGTGGATTCACGAGGACTATGCGCGGCGATTCGGACCGCGTTCGGGCGACGGCTACTCCAGTAGCGGGCCCATCTAGTAGTCCGCGCTGTGAAAAATCCGAGCGTTTCGTGGGTCAGTTAGCGGCGCTGACTCAGTCCCAGTCGCCGTGCTTCCAGTGGCCCTTGCCCCAGCCGTTGCCATGTCCGCCGCGCCAGCCGCGATCCCAGCCACGGTCCCAGTTGCCGTCCGCGCAAACGGTCACTCGCGGGTAGGTGTCCACGGAGCCGCAAATGTCTGGATCTGCCTTTGCCGGGGTTGCAGAGGCGATACCTCCAACGAACAAACCACTAGCAACGACTCCAATTGTCAAGGCTGAGGGCAGGATTCGTTTCATGACTCACAGCCTACTGCCAGACAAATCTAGTTTGCAAGGGTAAGGAAAATCAGTACCGCGTTCAGTAGCGTGATGAGCGCGGCGATGATCCAGCCGAGCAGTGTCGTCACGCGATGGTTGACATCGGTACCCATCAGCCCGCGATTGCTGGTCAACCGGATGAGGGGTATGAGAGCGAAGGGGATACCGAAGGACAGCACCACCTGCGACACCACCAGTGCCCGGGTGGGGTCGATGCCCACTGCGAGGATCGCCAGCGCGGGCAGCAGCGTGATAAGCCGCCGCATCATGATGGGGATGGAGCGGCGCAATAGTCCTTGCATGATCATCGCGCCGGCATAGGCGCCGACCGAGGACGATGCGAGGCCGGATGCCAGCAGGCCGATGGCGAACAGCAGAGCCACGGTGGGGCCGAGACTGTCGCGTACGGCGGCATGGGCACCTTCGATGGTGTCGACGCCGTCGCGACCCTGCAGATTCGTGGCCGCCACCAGCAGCATTGCCATGTTGACGGCGCCGGCGAACAGCATCGCCAGGCTCACGTCCCAGCGGGTAATGCGCAGCAGTCTGCGTCGCGGCTCGCCCGCTTCCGGATTCCCGTGCCGGTCTCGGGCCAGGCCGGAGTGCAGATACACCGCGTGTGGCATGACCGTGGCACCCAGCATTGCCGTCGCCAGCATCAGGCTTTCGGCGCCCTGGAAGCGTGGGATCAGTCCCGCGGCCGTCGCGGCCAGTGGTGGCGGTTCCACCACGACGCTGGCGAGGAATCCGATCGCGATGATGGCCAGCAGTGCGGAGATGACGTATTCGAAAGAACGCTGGCCGCGCCGGTCCTGTACGGCAAGCAGCCCCATCGAGACGACTCCGGTGATGACACCGCCGATGAGCAGCGGCAGGTCGAACAGCAGATACAAGGCGATGGCCCCGCCCACAACCTCGGCTAAATCCGTTGCCATAGCGACTAATTCGGCCTGCATCCAGAACGCGATTCGGGTGGGTCGTGACATGCGATCGCCGACGGCTTCCGGTAGCGACTTCCCGGTGACGAGGCCGAGCTTCGCCGAGAGGTACTGCACGAGCCCGGCCATGACGTTGGCGGTGACGATCACCCACACCAGCAGAAAGCCGTACTTGGCGCCGGCGCTGACATTTGAGGCGACGTTTCCGGGGTCGACATAGGCGATGGCTGCGACGAAGGCGGGCCCGAGTAGAGAGATCCCGCGCACCGGTCGCGCTTGCTTGTGCCGCTCGAGCACCCACTCCTCCTAATTTCAAGCACCCCGAATAGAAAAGTTAGAGTACCCGAAACTTTGTGATGCGGCGAGGCCCCACGGGACGGTGGCGCCCGGTGACTAGTTGGTGCTGGCCTTCGCCGCCTGACGCTTCTTGACGCTGGCCTCGAGCTTGGCCAGCAGGTCGGAGACATCGGTGGCGTCGAGTTCGGTGGGCGCCTCTTCCTTGGTGAACGCCTCACCACCTTCGAGCTTCGCCTCCACCATCTCCAGCAGCTGCGATTGGTACGTGTCGTTGTATCGGCTCGGATCGAATTCGTCGGCCATCGACTCCACCACCTGCCCCGCCATCGACAGTTCGGCCGGTTTGATCTTCACTTCCTGGTCCAACACCGGGAAGTCGGGTTCACGAATCTCGTCAGGCCACAGCAGCGTATGGATGATCATCACCTGACGCTCGCCGAAGTCCTTGACGCGCAACGCCGCGAGTCGTGTCTTATTGCGCAGCGCAAAATGCACGATCGCCACCCGATCGGTCTGCGCGAGTGTCTGTGCCAGCAGCACATACGATTTCGAAGACTTGCTATCCGGCTCCAGGTAGTAGCTCTTGTCGTACATCAGCGGGTCGAGTTCGGCGGCGGGGATGAACTCCAGCACCTCGATCTCGCGGCTGGACTCGGCGGGCAGGCTTGCCAGATCCTCATCGGTGATGACGACGGTGCGGCCGTCCTCGGCCTCGTAGGCCTTGTTGATGTCCCGGAACTCGACGATCTCACCGCATTCTTCGCAGGTGCGTTTGTAGCGGATTCGGCCGTTGTCCTTGTTGTGAACCTGATGGAACTTGAGGTCGTGGTCCTCGGTCGCGCTGTATACCTTGACAGGGACGTTCACCAGCCCGAAGGCGAGGGAGCCCTTCCAGATGGAACGCATATCCCAAGTATGGCCCACGCAGCCAACTTCGGGACCTTCTGTGCGCCTTTCCAATGCGGAAAAGGTGCTGTACCCGGATACCGGGGCTACTCCGGCCACGACCAAGGCTGATGTTTTCAGCTACTACACGGCCATTGCGCCCTTCATGCTGCCGCATATCGTGGGGCGCCCGGTCACCCGCAAGCGGTGGCCTAATGGAGTTGGCCAGCCGTCGTTCTTCGAGAAGGACCTGGCGTCGTCTGCCCCCGATTGGCTTCCGCGGCGGCGCATCGAGCACAAATCCCGCTACGTCACCTACCCGTTGATCGACACCTCGGTGGCACTGGCCTGGATAGCCCAGCAGGCGGCATTGGAGGTGCATGTGCCGCAGTGGCGTTTCGCTGGCGAAAATCCCGGTCCAGCAACACGATTGGTGTTTGATCTAGATCCTGGCGAGGGGGTGGTTCTGTCGCAGCTGGCGCAGGTCGCTCGAGCCGTGCGCGATGTACTCGACGATATCGGCCTGACTACCTTTCCGTTGACCAGTGGTAGCAAGGGTCTTCACCTGTATGTGCCGTTGGCGCAACCCGTCAGTTCGTCCGGGGCGGTGACCGTCGCAAAAAAGGTCGCGGTCCAGCTGGAGCAGTCGATGCCGGAACTGGTGACCGCGACGATGACCCGGGAGCTGCGTGCCGGCAAGGTCTTCGTGGACTGGAGTCAGAACAGCGGTTCCAAAACGACGGTTGCCCCCTACTCATTGCGCGGTCGCGAGGCGCCGACCGTTGCCGCACCGCGTACCTGGGAGGAACTGGACGATCCGGAGCTGCGTCAGCTGCGCTTTGACGAGGTGCTGGCGCGCGCCGAACGTGACGGTGACCTGCTGGCAGGACTGGACGATGTAGAGATCATCGAGGACAGGCTGTCCACGTACCGCAGCATGCGCGATCCCGCGCGTACGCCCGAACCCGTGCCCGCCGTCGAACCGCAGGTAGGCCACGACAGTTCGTTTGTCATCCAAGAGCATCACGCCACCGCGCTGCACTACGACTTCCGGCTGGAGCGCGACGGCGTGCTGGTCTCGTGGGCAGTGCCCAAGAATCTGCCGATGGAACCCTCGGTCAACCATCTCGCGGTGCATACCGAGGATCACCCGCTGGAGTACGGAACTTTTGAGGGCACCATTCCGAAGGGGGAGTACGGCGCGGGAGAGGTGACCATCTGGGACTCGGGCACGTACGACACCGAGAAGTTCATCGATCCGCGCGACGACTCCGGCCCCGACGGCGGGGCCAAAGGCGAGGTCATTGTCACTCTGCACGGCAAGCGAATATCGGGGCGTTACGCGCTGATCCGCACCGGCGGCAAGCAATGGCTGGCGCACCGCATGAAGGATCAGCGATCACCCGCCACGATGCCGGCCGGCCTCGCGCCGATGGTGCCGACCACCGGATCCGTGGCGGCCCTGGCGGCCGATGAGTGGGCCTTCGAAGGGAAATGGGATGGCTATCGCCTCATTCTCGAATGCGACCACGGCCAGCTGAGGGCCTTGGCGCGCAGCGGGCGTGATGTCACCGCGGAGTTCCCGGCCTTGCAGCGGCTCGCTCACGAATTAGGCGATCACCGTGTGGTTCTGGACGGGGAGGTGGTGGTTTTGGATCCGAATGGGTTACCGAGTTTCTCGCTGCTGCAAAATCGGACGGCGGGTACCGAGACCCAGTTCTGGGCCTTCGATCTGCTGTATCTGGATGGAAAATCCTTGTTGAGCAACAAGTATCGTGACAGGCGCCGACTGCTTGACGTGCTCGGTGCCAGCACCGAGGAGATGGCCGTGCCGGCACAACTGAGCGGCGATGGCGCTGCGGCTCTGGCGCATTCGCATGACCAGGGGTGGGAGGGCGTCGTCGCCAAGAGGCTGGATTCCAGTTACGCTCCGGGCCGCACTCAGTCCTGGATCAAGGCGAAGAACTGGAGCGGCCAGGAGATCGTCATCGGCGGTTGGCGTAAGGGCAAGGGTGGGCGCAGCAGCGGAATAGGGGCCCTGTTGATGGGGATACCGGACGAGGACGGGCTTCGTTATGTGGGACGGGTGGGTACCGGGTTTACGGAGAAGGAGTTGGCGTCACTCAAGGCGCGGCTAGAACCGCTACATCGCGATGAATCGCCTTTTAGTGCAGCACTTTCCGCGGTCGAGGCCAAGGATGTGCAGTTTGTCGAGCCGGTGCTGGTTGGCGAGGTCCGCTACGGCGATCGCACGCCCGGTGGGATTCTCAAGCACTCCAGCTGGCGTGGTCTGCGCACCGACAAGTCAGTTGGCGACGTCGAGCTCGATCTCGGGTAGCGGGTACGGCGGTGCGCCGACACCCGCCACTGAAAAATGGCCCCACGGGGTCTGCTCGGTGATGCGCCCCGGCGCGCTGGTCTCGCCCACGGCGATGGTGACCTGGGTACCGCCCTTGAGCTCCCCTCCCTCTGGCTTGGCGTAAATCGTTCCCTGCCAGTGGAACTTGCCATCGAGCGGATTGAAGAACCCGATCAGCCGTACCCGGGACTCGACGGTGAACTCTCCCGCGGTGATGACCGCAGGGCCGTCGTACAGGTCGTCGTCATCCATCATGCGACGAACTTTGCTTTGCGCCACAACCAGCGTGACGTTGCACCCATCAGACCGATACCGCTGAGGAAGTTGTACAGCGGTGCGAAACCGAGCTGTTGCGTCTCGCGGAAGTTCTCGTTGCGGTACGCGATCCGCTGGGTCTGATATCCGGGTAACCCGACATTGCGGTACATCTTCGGATTCGTGAACAGGTACATGAAGATGGGGCCACCGAAGCCGTTGACCTGCCGGACGATGAAACGTGCGTACCAGGGCAGTTTGTCAACACGCTGGCGCAGACCGTCGCGGGCGAACTGGATGTGCCGAGCTTCCTCGGTGACGTGAATTCGCATGAGCCGCGCCACCATGGGTTGCAGCTCGGGATCATCCATCATCTCGCGCTGGATGGCGTCGAAGATCTCCTCGCCGATCAGGGCGGCAACCCAGAGCATCGGACCCTTGAGAACCAGGGGCAGGGCGTTGGCCAGCCACCGCTGGTAGAGCGGTAGCCGGTAGGGCTCGACTCCGGCTTGCGATATCGCCTTACCGAACATCGTCATGTGACGGGTTTCGTCGCCGATCTCGGTGAGTGAATAGAAGGTCTCGCTGCTGTTCGGTCTGGCATGCATGAGCGCGCGCAGCAGGCTCTGATTGAGGATGTTCTCGAACCAGATGCCTACCGACAGGACGTTGGCCATCTCATGCTTGGACAGCTCAATCTGTTCGGCGCGTGACATGTTGTTCCAGATGTCGGTGCCGTACAGCGAGATGGCCTTCGGGGGAAGGAAATACTTGTCGGGATCTAACGGTGCGTCCCAGTCCAGGTCGACCATCGGCTGGTATGACCGGCGGACGGAACCTTTGAGTAGCCGGTCTGAGTACTCCTCGCGAGTGGGGCCGTTATTGAGGGTTGCGGTCACCGTTGGCCGTCCTTTCCGTTAGGATGTCAAACGTAAACGTTGCAGGTTGACGCGTCAAGTGAGACGCGAAGTGCCACGTATTTTTTGTGGCGAACGAAAGTAGGCACCGATGAAAGTGAGCCGGTCGAGCCACCGTGGCCGTACCCGCGATCACGGCGAGATTCGCCGTCGCATCCTCGACGCCGCCGAAGAATGCTTGCTGGAACATGGCTACGAGGCACGCCTGCATGCGTTGATCGCCAAGAAGGCCGGCCTATCGCGGCCCACGGTCTACAAGCACGTGGGTGACCAGGCCGCGATCATTGAGGCGCTGTTCCATCGCGAATTTCTGCGTTTCGGGGAGATTCTGGAACCGGTCTTCGCGACGGCCAAGACGCCGCGCACCGGATTCATCGATGCCATCGTGCGCATCGTCCAGCACGGTCGCCATCATCCGTTGCTGCAGAAGGGTCTCAAGGAGAACCCCGAGCAGGTGCTGCCGTACCTGACTGTTAAGGCGCGTCCGTTTATCGACCAGACCACCGTGTTGCTAGCCCCATACTTCCGCAAGTTGCTCACCGAGGAGCAGCTGGCCAGCATCAACGTCAGGGGCGCCGCTGAGTGGAGCTTCCGGATCGCCGCCTCGTTGTTGGTGACTCCCGGTGTTGTCGAGACTCAGACCGACGAGCAGTTGGGCGATTTCATCGGCAACCTGCTCACCGTATCGGCGATCACCGAGGAGATCTCGGCAGTGTTGACTCCCAATTCGGCTGCTTCTTAAGTCGCGATGCGGCGGATTCGCGTCATCGGGATCGGCGCCGGCCATCCCGAATACCTGACCGTGCAGGCCATCGCGGCGCTCAACGAGGTCGACGTCTTCTTCGTTGCCGACAAAGGTGACACCAAGGGCGATCTGGTCGAACTGCGCCGCCATATCTGCGAGCGGTACATCACCGACCCCGACTATCGCTTCGTTGAACTGTCCGATCCGGTGCGCGGCAAGGGGGAGTATCGGGGTGCGGTGGCGCAATGGCATGCCGAACGGGCAGCCTTGTGGGGCAAAGCAATTGCTTCCGAGCTGCCCGAGAGTGGAGTCGGCGCCTTTCTGGCCTGGGGTGATCCGTCCCTCTACGACAGCACGCTGCGGATCCTGGATGCGATCCTGGTCGACGATCCCCAGGCATTCGAGTACGACGTGCTGCCGGGTATTACGGCGATTTCCGTGCTTACCGCACGGCACCGGATTGTGTTGAACGGTATCGGCGAACCGGTGCTCATCACCACGGGGCGCCGGTTGCTGGACGAGTGGCCCCGCACCGGAACAGTTGTGGTGATGCTTGACGGTGATTGCGCGTTCCAGCAGCTGGAGCCGTCGACGCAGATCTGGTGGGGTGCCTACCTGGGCACCGAACACGAACTGTTGGTGTCGGGGGCGGTAGGGGAGGTCGGTGCCCGAATCGCCGAGATTCGTGCCTCGGCCCGTGCCGAACATGGCTGGATCATGGACACCTACCTGCTGCGGTGCGTCGGCGAGTAGAGGCAGACTGAGCTCATGCCCGAACTACCGGAAGTCGAGGCGCTCGCCGATCACCTGCGTCGTCACGCCACCGGGACCACCATCGCGCGCATCGACGTCTCGGCGTTCTCGGTGCTCAAGACCTTTGATCCGCCGATCACCGCGCTGTACGGCCAGACGGTCACCGGCGCGACGCGCTGGGGCAAGTACCTGGGCCTGCGGGTTGGGGACCTGTATCTGATTACTCACCTGTCGCGAGCCGGGTGGCTGCGCTGGTCGGACAAGCTGGCAGCGGCGCCGCTCAAGCCGGGCAAGGGCCCCATCGCGCTGCGGGTTCATCTTGGAACACCTGGCGATGCAGCGGGATTCGATCTCACCGAGGCCGGCACTCAGAAGCGTCTGGCGGTGTGGGTCGTGGCGGACCCGGCCACCGTGCCGCAGATCGCCTCCTTGGGGCCCGATGCGCTCTCTCTGACCGCCAGCGGGTTGGCCGACATCTTGTCCGGCACCACCGCACGTCTGAAGAACGTGATCACCGACCAGCGGGTGATTGCCGGGATCGGCAACGCCTACAGCGATGAGATCCTGCATGTGGCCAAGCTGTCCCCTTTCGCCAGTGGAAAGGCGCTCACGGAGGGCCAACTGACGGCGTTGTATGAGGCAATGCAGTCGGTTCTCACCGACGCGGTGCAACGCAGTGTGGGGCAACAGGCGGCGACTCTCAAGGGGGAGAAGCGATCCGGGCTGCGGGTGCATGCCCGCACCGGGATGCCCTGCCCGGTGTGCGGCGACGTGGTGCGAGAGGTGTCGTTCGCCGATAAGTCGTTCCAGTACTGCCCGACGTGCCAGACCGGCGGCAAGGTGCTGGCCGACCGTCGGCTCTCGCGGCTCCTCAAATAAAGTGGCGACGTGACGCGACAGAAGATCCTCATCACCGGGGCGAGCTCCGGCCTGGGCGCCGAGATGGCCCGTCAGTTCGCCGCGAAGGGACGTGACCTGGCGTTGTGCGCCCGGCGCACCGAGGCGCTGGAAGAACTCAAGGCTGAGCTGTTGGCCGCCAACCCGAGCATCACGGTTGCCGTGCGGTCCCTGGACGTCACCGACCATGACTCGGTGCCGGTGGTCTTCGGTGAGCTGCGCGAGGAGCTCGGCGGTCTGGATCGCGTGGTCGTGAACGCCGGTATCGCCAAGGGCTGGCATCTGGGCGGCGGCAAGTCGTGGGCCAATATCCAGACCATCGAAACCAATCTCATTGGTGCCCTGGTGCAGATCGAAGCAACGCTCGCGCTGTTCAAAGAGCAGGGCCACGGGCACTTGGTGCTCATCTCGTCGGTCACCGCGGCCAAGGGGCTGCCCGGCACCAAAGCCGCCTACGCGGCCAGCAAGGCTGGGCTGTCCTCGCTGGGTGAGTCGCTGCGTGCCGAATACGCCAGCGGTCCGATCAAAGTCAGCACCATCGAGCCCGGCTACATCCAGACCGACCTGAGCGCCAAATCGCCGACCACGCCGATGATGGTGGATACCAAGACCGGTGTGACGGCGATGGTGGACGCCATCGAGAGGGAGCCCGGACGTGCCGCTGTGCCGCGCTGGCCGTGGGCCCCGGTGACCTTGATCATGCGCCTGATTCCGCCGCGGCTGGCCGGACGCCTGGCCTGATCCGGCCAGGGGTTTCCCGCATGGGACTTTGTGCCCACGTGGGATGCTGCATCTATGGGCGAGGAAAAGAAACACAACGCTTCCGTCACGGTGGACTACGCAGCCGAACTCGATGAACTCGCGAGTCTGCGCGGTGGAATCAAACGCAACAAAGAGGCCAAGGATGCCTGGAAGCAGGGCTATCCCTACGACGAGAAACTCACCCGCAAGGAATACGAGAAGGCCAAGCGCAAATTGCAGATCGAGCTTCTCAAGCTGCAGCTGTGGGTCAAGGAGAACGGCGAGAAGATCTGCATCGTCTTCGAAGGCCGCGACGCTGCCGGTAAGGGCGGGTCGATCAAGAGGTTCACCGAGCACCTCAATCCCCGTGGTGCCCGGGTGGTGGCGCTGGAGAAGCCGACACCGGTGGAACAGAGTCAGTGGTATTTCCAGCGATACACGGCCCACCTGCCCAGCGGCGGTGAGATCGTGCTGATGGACCGCTCCTGGTACAACCGCGCGGGTGTCGAGCGGGTAATGGGTTATTGCACGCCCGCGCAATGTGCCGAATTCCTACGCGAGGCACCGGAATACGAACGCATGCTGGTGAATTCAGGGACACACCTGATCAAGTTGTGGTTCTCGGTGAGCCGCAAGGAACAGATGGCCCGGTTCGCGGCCCGGCGCACCGACCCCGTTCGGCACTGGAAGCTCTCGCCGACCGACCTCGCGTCTCTGGACAAGTGGGACGCCTACACCGAGGCCAAAGAGGCCATGTTCTTCTACACGGACACCGACTACGCGCCGTGGACGGTGGTCAAGAGCAATGACAAGAAACGTGCCCGGCTGGAGGCAATGCGCCACGTGCTCTCGCAGTTCGACTACGACAACAAGGACGTGGAGATCGTGGGTGCCCCGGACCCGCTGATCGTCGGACCCGCCTCGGCTATCTTCGAAGAAGGAGAGAAGGCCGCTTCGCGTTAGACGAGTGAAGCATTGAAGCACCGAATGTTCAGCCCTGCAAAGGTTTTCGCGTACTACCTTGTTCTGGAACTGGTCACATCGCCTAACTCGGATCAGGCATTGCTAACGTGCGTGCACGCACATCACCTAAGGGTCGGGAGCTACCGGTTCATCCGATAAGGACGCTGCGTAACGAGCAGTCCTCGGCTCCGCCGTTCATCGGTGGAGCCGAGGATGCGCTCTGCCCGCGATGAGCGGAAGGTCGAGGTACGACTTGAGCCCCGGCGCGGCCTCGCAGACATAGGGCACGGAGTTGACGCAGTGCGCGGCGGTCGCGACGACGCCCTCGTTCGCGACGAGCCCGGCCTCGACACTATGGGGATGAAAGCCGGTGATCGTGCACGATGACGAGGGGGTGCCGCGCACCTCGACCTCGTAGCGCGGACCGCTCGGGCCGAAGGACCAGGCGGGTTCCAAATGTTCTTCGCCCATCAGCCAGTTCACGGCAATTCGCGCGACCGCCTCGTCCCCGATGAATGCCTCCCACGAGAATTGCTGACCGGCAACACATCCGGGTTGGATAGTGCCGATCGGAGACTCGATGTCCGCGGTAGCGACGGCGACCTTCAGATTGGGCCGGATCTCCACCTCTGCGAAGCCCATGCCATCGAGGATCATTCGTAAGGACTGTTTGAAGCCACCGCCCAACAGCTTGGGCATCGGGCCGCTGATTGCTTCTTCGGGTGTGCCACCAAACTTCATGATGTGTCGGATGACATCCGGCGCGCCATAGGTGCGGATATCCGAGTACTCCTCGGCGCGTACATAGGTGACGGCGGAGGTCATGGAGGAGAAGATCAACGGATACAGATCTGTGATACCGCCGGGGTCAATTCCGGTGCCGTGCAGTGTCACTCCGCACTGGCGCGCAGTGGCATCCAGGTCATGGCCGGAGCTGTCCGGGTAGAACCAACCGACCGGCGTGACCACGTTCTTCCCTGAGGCGAGCAATGCCGAGACCTCGGACGGATTCGGGAGCAGCGGGCTGTAGATCACGCAGTCGGCCTCCAGAGCGACGATGTCGTCCAGACTGTTGGTCGCCGCGACACCTATGGGTGCCTGGCCTACGAGCTCGCCGGCGTCGACGCCGGTCTTCTGCGGCGAGTGCACCCAGCACCCCACCAGCCGCAGTTCCGGGTGTGCGAGCACCGCACTAATCGCGGCCCTGCCCACTTCGCCCGTCGCCCACTGGACCACTCGATAGACCATGTTATTGCCTCCTTGCAACCGGTAACCTCAGACCTGCATAACACCAAACAAGTGCTTGGTCCAGATCTTGAGAGGTGGGAATCTCGGTGATTAGACACGGATTTCGGTTTGGGACGAATCTGATCTCCCATGGGGACATTGGCCAGATTCGCGATCAGGTGCGGCAGGCCGAGGATTGCGGTGTTGACGTCATCGTGGTTCCCGACCACCTCGGTGTCGGTGCACCCTTCCCGGTGATGCTTGCCGCCGCGAGCGTTTCGACCAGTATCCGGGTCGGGAGCTTCGTGCTGACTACCGGTTTGTATTCTCCGCGTCTACTTGCGCGTGACATCGCGACGGTTGATCGGCTCACCGACGGTCGTGTCGAGATCGGATTGGGGGCCGGTTATGTCCAGCAGGAGTATGAGGCTACGGGAGTGCCCTTCCTGAGTCCGGCCGGACGGGTGCAGCAGCTCGCCGATGCCGTTGGCGCGGTGCGGGGTCTACTCGCCAGCTCCCATCATTGGCCACGGCCGATTCAGTCGACCGTACCCATCATGATCGCGGGTAAGGGAGACAAAATTCTGAAACTCGCTGCACAGCAAGCCGATATCGTCGCCATCTCCGATGCCAAGACGCGCGCTGATCTCGCCGAACGTGCCGCATACGTTCGCGACGCCGCCGGGCAGCGTGCCGACACACCGGAGCTGAATCTGGGGATCTTCGATGTCGCTATCGACCGCGCACCGGACCTGGCGCTCATGCGCGTCTACCGACCACATGATTCCGATGATCAGTTACTCGCGTCGCCCACCCTACTGCACGGGTCCAAGGGGGATCTTGTCGAGCGGGTCCTCGCGCTTCGCGAGGAACTCGGCATCTCCTATCTGACGTACATGGGAGTAGATCCACGTGGACTCAAGGATTTTCATTCGCTGATCGCTGCGCTCACGTAGGGACCTTCGCATCTAGTTTCGGATGCTGCGGTCGGCGATCATCGGCGTCATGACGCCCGATTCGCAACCCGTGACCCTGCTCGAGAAGTACGAAAGCTGGACGCTGTTGTCGAGCGCCAAGCTGGGCAGATTGGTGGTGGTGATCGATGGCAGACCCGAGATCTTCCCGATCAACTTCGTGACCCAACGTGGCACCGTGCTGTTCCGGACGGCCGAGGGGACCAAGCTTTTCGGTGCGGTGGTGAGCGACGAGGTGCTGTTCGAAGCGGACGATCACAACGATATCGGCGGCTGGAGCGTCGTCGTGCGCGGCGCAGCGCAGGTACTGAACTCGTCGGCCGACATCGACGAGGCCGACCGGGGCGGCCTGTACCCGTGGATCCCCACCGTAAAGCTGCATTACGTGCGGATCATCCCGGCGCAGATCACCGGCCGCCGCTTCGTTTTCGGGCGCGAGCCGGACGGCGGCCATGTTCCGGGCTAGTGCCCGACGTGCGCCTCGGCGCGCATGCGTTCGGACATGTGCGGGTAGTGCAGCTCGAATGCCGGTCGCTCTGAACGGATTCGGGGAAGTTCGGTGAAGTTGTGCCGCGGCGGCGGGCAGCTGGTGGCCCACTCCAGGGAGTTGCCGTAGCCCCACGGATCGTCGACCGTGACAACCTCGCCGTAGCGGTAGCTCTTGAAGACGTTCCACACGAACGGAAGCATCGATGAACCCAGAATGAAGGCGCCGATCGTTGACACGATGTTCAACCCCGTGAAGCCGTCAGTGGGCAGGTAGTCGGCGTACCGGCGCGGCATGCCCTGGTTACCCAGCCAGTGCTGCACCAGGAAGGTGGTGTGAAAGCCGATGAAAGTGAGCCAGAAGTGGAACTTGCCCAGCCGCTCGTCGAGCAGGCGGCCCGTCATCTTCGGGAACCAGAAGTACACGCCCGCGAAGCTGGCGAACACGATGGTGCCGAACAAGGTGTAGTGGAAGTGCGCCACGACAAAGTACGAGTCGGTGACGTGGAAATCGATGGGCGGAGCGGCGAGCAGCACACCGGTCAGGCCACCGAAGAGGAAGGTGACCAGAAAGCCGATCGAGAACAGCATCGGGGTCTCGAAGGTCAACTGCCCCTTCCACATCGTGCCGATCCAGTTGAAGAACTTGATACCCGTCGGAACCGCGATCAGAAACGTCATGAAGGAGAAGAATGGCAACAGCACCGCGCCGGTGGCGTACATGTGGTGCGCCCACACCGCGATCGATAACGCTCCGATACCCAGGGTCGCAAAGACCAGCGTCGTGTATCCGAAGATCGGCTTGCGACTGAACACCGGGAAGATCTCCGACACCACGCCGAAGAACGGCAAGGCCAACACATACACCTCGGGGTGTCCGAAGAACCAGAACAGGTGCTGCCACAGCAGAACACCGCCGTTGGCGGGATCGAAGATGTGCGCGCCCAGGTGCCGATCGGCTGCCAGACCAATGGCCGCGGCAGCCAAGAGCGGGAAGACGAGCAGCACCAGCACGCTGACCACCAGGATGTTCCAGGTGAAGATCGGCATCCGGAACATCACCATGCCGGGCGCGCGCATGCACACGATGGTGGTGATCATGTTGACCGCACCCAGAATCGTGCCCAGGCCTCCTACCGCGATACCCAGGATCCACAGGTCGGCTCCGGCGCCGGGGGAGTGAATGGCATCGGAGAGCGGGGTGTACGCGGTCCAGCCGAAGTCGGCGGCGCCACCGGGGGTGATGAAGCCGGCCATCGCAATGAGGGCGCCAAACAGGAAGAGCCAGAACGATAATGCGTTCAGGCGCGGGAATGCCACGTCGGGCGCGCCGATCTGCAACGGCAGCACCACGTTCGCGAAGCCGAATACGATAGGCGTCGCGTAGAACAGCAGCATGGCTGTTCCGTGCATGGTGAACAGCTGGTTGTACTGCTCGTTGGACAGGAACGCCAGTCCCGGCGTGGTGAGTTCGGCGCGGATCAACAGCGCCATCAGGCCGCCCACCATGAAGAAGGCGAAACAGGTGACGAGGTACATGACCCCGATCAGTTTGTGATCGGTTGTGGACACAAGTCTGTAGATAAGAGAGCCTTTGGGCCCTAGTCGGCGGGGAAAGGGGCGACTTGCCGCCAGTTCGAGAGATGATGTAGCCACAGGAAACCTCCATACGGGACAGTGCGATTCGCCTGTGTACGTGAGGCATTTCCTGCGGACATCATGCCATAGTCACCCCGCGTCGCGCGCCCGCTGTAGATCGGCGATCGAAGACCAGTCCAGGTCGGCCTGTCCGTTGGCCAGCGCCTCATCGAGAATGGCGCGCAGTACCTCACCGAACGGCAATCGCAGACCGGTGTCCGCCGCAACATCGAGTGCGAGTCCAACATCCTTGCGGCCCAGGGTGGTTGTGAACCCGGCGGGTTGGTAGGTGGAGGTGGCGATGAGCTTGCCGTAGCTGCTGTATGCCGGCCCCTGAAACAGGGTGCTGGTCAGCAAGTCCACCAGCAGTTCGGAGTCGACGCCGGATCGTTCGGCCATGCTGACGGCCTCGCTCAACGACTGGATGGCCGACGCGATGAGGAAGTTTCCGATGATCTTGACGACGTTGGCTTGTCGTGGCACATCGCCCAATCGCCAGGTGCGTGCCCCGATAACGTCAAAGAATGGTTGCGCTCTGTCGATCTGGTCGGCGGCACCCGCTGCCAGCACCTGCAGCTGCCCGGCCTGTGCCACGGCGACCCTGCCGAACACCGGTGCGGCGACGTACCCCACGCCATGCTCGGCATGCAGTGCCGTAGCCCTGTCGGCCAGCTGGGTGCTTACGGTGGCGATATTGACATGCAAAGCTCCCGATGCGACAGCGAGAACATTTGGAGTCAAAAAGGTTTCGTTCACGGCTCGGTCGTCGGCCAGCACGGAGAACACCACGCCGGACTCGAAGGCCTGGGCGGCCGACTGAAGCGGGCGAGCGCCGAGGGCCGTGAGTTCTGCGACGGGGCCGGGAGACCGATTCCACACGGATACCTCGTGTCCCGCCTGAACAAGATTGTGCGCCAACGGCTTTCCCATGGCTCCGAGTCCGACGACGGCAATTGTGCTCATTGGTGTGCTCCTGTTTCGGTGGGCCAGTTGGTGAATATTTCGGTGTAGTCGTGGCTCATCAGTTCGATGACGGTGCCCCATGGATCGGTGAGATAGGACATGGTCCACGGTCTGCCCGCAACGACCGGTCGCGGGGCTGTGATGATGCGTCCGCCGCTGGCAGCGGCGGCACACGTTAGCTCCTGCACATCGGGAACGGTGAGGCACAGATGCCAGGTGCCGCGTCGGGTGTAGTCGACAGGCCGGTCCGGCGCCGCGTCGGTGACGGGATCGATGAATTCGAAGAGTTCGACACCCACGCCATTGTCCGTCTGCAGGCCGGCCATTCGGGCCCGGCCGAATCGGGCGTCCAGTCCCGGCGGCAGCTCCCCGGCCGGTCCGGGTTCGAGTATGCGCGGCCCCATGACGCATTCAAATCCGAAGACCTCGCGATACCAGTCGATGGCCGCTGCGATATCGGGAACGGTGATCCCAATGTGATTGACAGACATCCATCTCTCCTCCGCTGGAACTGGTTTAGACGGTTCCACAGTAGGTCACCGCGGAAGATCTGTCGAACCGGCTAAGATGGTTCACATGGCTAGCGTGATGAGAGATGTGGGGGCGATCTTCCGGCTGGACAACGCGGTGCTGGCTTTTCGTTTCACCGCGACGGTTTTTGACCGCGCGGGGGTGGCAACCGAGCGGCTCACCGACCCGGGACGGTTGGGGCTGTGGTTGCAGGCCAACGGGCTGGATTTCTCGGATGTGGCAGTGACCGAAGCCGATTTGGCCACTGCCAAGGAGCTGCGCGAGAGCATTCACCGTGCGGGTGCTGCGGTCGCTGATGGTGGCACGATCGGGTGGGCAGCGGCCCGGACGTTGAATGCGTTCTCCCGGAATGGACATGCGTACCGGTTGTTGGAGAACGGCGAGGCGACCTGGCGGGGCGCGAGCATCGCGGACGCGCTGTCGGTGATCGCCGCCGATGCGATCGAGACACTGGGCGGGCCCGATCGTGATCGGGTGAAGGCGTGCTCGGATGAGCACTGCCACGGGCTCTACGTCGATACCAGCCGCGCCAATAACCGGCGCTGGTGCAACATGAACACCTGCGGGAACAGGGCCAAGAAGGCTGCGATGAGCCGCTTGCGCGAAGA
The DNA here is from genome assembly GCF_004924335.1 of Mycobacteroides salmoniphilum. NCBI lineage: Bacteria > Bacillati > Actinomycetota > Actinomycetes > Mycobacteriales > Mycobacteriaceae > Mycobacteroides > Mycobacteroides salmoniphilum. The sequence continues at coordinate 921,196 of NZ_CP024633.1, forward strand.
GCGCTGAACCGGATGAGCCGCTTGCGCGAAGAGCGCTGAACCCGATGAGCCGCGTGGGTTAGTGGGCGTGCATGACACCCCAGGCCGGTAGGGGATCGGGGAAGTCGCGCCAGGCCTGCGGTCCGGCCGCCAGTTCCTTGTCGGTGAGCACTGCGGACTCCAGAAGATGCTGCACGCGCGGACGGTCCAGCCGTACCCCGATGAAGACAATCTCCTGGCCCGGCGCGACCTCGGTGCCGTGCCAGAACTGGGCGGGTTCGATCGTCAGGTTCGGCCCCGCCTGCGACCAGATCGCGGCGATATCAGGACGGCTGGCGATCCAGCAGAATCCCTTGCTGCGCAGTAGTCCTTGCAGTGATTCCAGCGCGGTGTTGAGGCGCTGCGGGTGAAACGGGCGGTCCGAGCGGAAGGTCATGCTGCTGATGCCGTATTCCTCGGTTTCGGGTGTGTGCCCGTCGGCGATCTCCTCGTCCCAGCCAGGTGTTTGGGCGGCCAGGTCCGGGTCGAACAATCCCGTCTGCAGTACGAGATCGAGGTCGACGGCGCCGCCGGTGGAGCGCACGATCGTCGCCGACGGATTGAGGCGGCGCAGCAGCGTCTCCACCATTCCGAGGGTCCGTTCGTTGACCAGATCCACCTTGTTGAGGATCAGAACGTCGGCGAACTCCACCTGATCGGTGAGCAGATCAGCGATGGACCGGCCGTCGCCGTCGGCGGCGGCCATATCGCGGTCGGCCAGCGCCTCACCGCGCGCCAGTTCGGGCAGGAAGGTGGAGGCGTCGACGACCGTCACCATGGTGTCGAGTTTGGCGACCTGTCCGAGGCTGGTTCCGTCCTCGAACTCCCAGGTGAACGAGGCGGCTACCGGCATGGGCTCGGAGATGCCCGTCGACTCGATGACGAGCTGGTCAAATCGGTTCTGCCGGGCCAGGTCTCCGACGGCTTCGATCAGATCCTCGCGCAAGGTGCAGCAGATACAGCCGTTGGTGAGCTCGACGAGCCGTTCCTCGGTGCGGTCCAGGTGTCCTGTGCCCGCAACGAGGGCGGCGTCGATGTTCACCTCGCTCATATCGTTGACGATCACCGCGACGCGACGTCCCTCGGTATTGGCAAGGATGTGGTTGAGAAGGGTGGTTTTTCCCGCTCCGAGAAATCCGGAGAGCACGGTTACGGGTAAGAGCTGGGCTGTGGTCACATGATAATGATAACCATTATCATTAAGAAGTCGACGCGAGGATGCCCTTCAGTGTCTCGCGACCCTCGGAATCCAGCGGGAGCAATGGGCGCCTCGGATCCCCGACGGCACGCCCCTGCAGTTCCAATCCGGCCTTGACGGTTGTCGGCAACCCGCCCGCGACGATGAACTGAAGCAGCGGCTTGAGTCCCTGGTAGATCGACGCGGCGTCGTCGTGGCGTCCGGCCCGCACGGCCTCGTAGAGATCCAGGCACGGACTCGGCACCAAACACGTTGCAGCGGTACACCATCCGGACGCGCCCGCGTTGAGCGCATCGAGCACCAGTGGGTTGCTGCCGTTGTAGAAGGGCAGCTGACCGTCGCTGAGGCGTTGGATGCCGAGCATCCGGTTGAGGTCGCCTGTCGACTCCTTGACCATGGTGAAGTTGTCGATATCGCGGAACATCGACACCAGGAGTTCGGGTTTCATATCCACGCCGCTGGTGGCGGGGTTGTTGTAGGCCATCAGCGGAATGTCGATGGCCGCCGCCACGGAGGCGTAGTGCTGTGCGATCTCGCGGTCGCTGAGCTTCCAGTACGACACCGGCAGCACCATCACCGCATCGGCTCCGGCCTGCTGGGCGTGACGCGCACGCCGAATGGTGTTGGCGGTAGTCAGATCCGAGGCTCCAACAATGACGGGAACCCGCTTGTTTACGGCCGCCACGGTGGTATCGACGACGGCGTCGAATTCGCGTTCCTCAAGATAGGCGGACTCGCCGGTGCTGCCCAGCGGCGCGATGGCATGGACGCCATCCTCGACGAGCCGGGACACCAGTTCGGCGAGCCGATCGGTGTCCACGGTGTCGTCGGGAAGGAAGGGAGTCACGGGATAGGCGATGATTCCGTGGAACTGGGGTGTGGAGGTCATGCGGTCTTCCTCAGGGTCTCAGGGTGATTAGTGAGCGCGGTGCGGGCGTAATACGCGAAGTTGGCGATGCTGCGCCCGGGAGTGAGCGTCCAGTCGTGGGCCTCGCGGGCTAGCCGGTCGGGCAGGGGTGCGATGGTTCCCGCCGCCATGGCGGCCAGCTGCAGCTTGGCGCCTCTCTCTATCAACACCGCCAGCGAGCAGGATTCTTCGACGGACGCGCCGGCGACCACATGGCCGTGGTGGGCGAGCAGTATCGCCTTCTTGTCTCCCAAAGCGGCCGAAATGATCTCGCCCTCTTCGTTTCCGACGGGTACGCCCGGCCAATCGGGCAGGAAGGCGCAGTCGTCATACAGGGGTGCGATGTCCATCTGTGACACCACGAGCGGTGTTTCCAGCATGGACAGTGCCGCGACATGGAACGGGTGGGTATGCACGATGCACCGCACATCGGGGCGGGCTCGGTAGATCCAGCTGTGAAAGCGGTTGGCCGGGTTGGCCATTCCTGACCCTTCGAGAACGTTGAGGTCCTCGTCGACGAGTAACAGGTTTTCCTCGGTGATCTCGTCGAACCCGAGTCCGAGCCGTTGCGTATAGAAGGTGCCTGGTTCCTCCGCGCGGGCGGTGATTTGTCCGGCGAGGCCGGAATCGTGTCCGCGGTCGAAGAGCGCGCGGCACGTGAGCGCGACCTTTTGCCGTGTGGTCCACTCCGAGTCGGAGAAGTGCGTCTCCATGCTGCGCTCGGCGCGACCCATCAGGTCGGACTTGGTGTCGTGAAGTGTGCTGGCCATTTCCGTGCTCCTTTCTGGTCTCGGGCTGTTCGATCATCACCCTATGACACTAGGTGTCATATAGTCAACATTGTTGTATGTATGTCGTGATAAGTGGCCGATGGGAACCTTCGTGTCACACTGGCCTGATGACATCGCTGGTGCGCGCGCTGCGCCGGGAACGTGGCCTGACCTTGGAAGAACTGGGCAGCCGCACCGGCCTGACCAAGAGCTATCTATCGAAAGTCGAGCGCGAGCACAGCACCCCGTCGGTGTCCGTGGCGATACGCATCGCGAAGGCCCTCGAAGTCGATGTCAGCCGACTGTTTACCAACGACGCCCACGAGTCCCGGGTGGTAGTGGATCGCGGTGCGGATGAATGGGATGACAGTAAGTTTCACGCGCTGAGCACCGAGATGCTCGGCAAGATCATGACGCCGTTCCTGGCCAGCCCGTCTACGGAATTCGCGGAACACAAGTCTTCCCACGAGGGGCAGGAGTTTGTGTTCGTGCACCGCGGGTCGATCGAGCTGCAGTGCGAGGACGTCAGTTATGTCCTCGATGAAGGGGACAGCGCCTACCTTGACGCCACCCGCACCCACCGGATTCGCCGCATGTCGCAGACGCCGGCGCTGGTGGTCATCATCGCCGCGACGTAGCGATTACGTGGCGCGAAAGTTCATCGCGGCGCCGTTCATGCAATAGCGCAACCCCGTGGGTTTGGGGCCGTCGTCGAAGACATGGCCCAGATGTCCCCCGCACCGTCCGCAGAGCACTTCGGTGCGACTCATCCCCAAGCTGTTGTCTGGTCTTTCCGACACGGCGTGCGGCAATGGCTGCCAGAAGCTCGGCCACCCCGTGCCGCTGTCGAACTTGGTCGCCGATGAGAACACGTCCAAAGCGCAACCGGCGCAACTGAAGACGCCAGCCCGATGCTCGTTGTTAAGAGGGCTGCTGTATGGGGTCTCGGTGCCGGCCTGCCGGAGGATCTGGTACTGGCTGGGAGTCAGCAGCTGGCGCCACTCGGCGTCGGTGTGGGAGATCGCAGGATTCGGTGAGGGCGGAGTCGTCGGATCGGCCACCGCGGGAGCGAGCGTGCCCCAGCCCGCAAGAGCGCATACTGCCGCCACACCGGCGAGCAGCTGCCGCCGGGTGAGGGCCGGGTCAGCGGCCGAAGGCAACCAGTGCCGCATAGAGTTAGAGTAGGCCGCCCACGAACCGCGTGAAAGATCTCGCGGTTACTTGGCTCTGCCCCGCGCCCCGCGGTAATAGCGCACCAGTGCGTCCGTGGAGCTGTCGGTCTGCTCTGCCGGGGATGCGTCGTCAGTGATGACGGGCAGCAAGGCGACCGCCTGCTTCTTGCCCAGTTCCACTCCCCACTGGTCAAAGGAGTCGATCCCCCAGACCGTGCCCGCGGTGAACACCTCATGTTCGTAGAGAGCGATCAGCTGCCCGACCGCCGAGGGTGTCAGTTTGGTCGCGAGAATTGTTGTGCTGGGCCGATTTCCCGGCATCACCTTGTGGGGGACGACACTCGGTGCGGTGCCCTCGGCGGCGATCTCCTCGGCGGTCTTGCCGAAGGCCAGCACCTGCGTCTGTGCGAAGAAGTTACTCATCAGCAGGTCGTGCATGCTGCCGGTGCCGTCGGCGGTGGGCAGATCGTCGGTGGGCTCGCTGAAGCCGATGAAGTCCGCCGGAATCAGCCGGGTGCCCTGGTGTAGCAGTTGGTAGAAGGCATGCTGACCGTTGGTTCCGGGCTCGCCCCAGTAGATATCGCCGGTATCGACGGTCACGGGCGCGCCATCGGCCTTCACCGACTTGCCATTGGATTCCATGGTCAGCTGCTGCAGATAGGCCGCGAACCTTGCCAAGTCGTTCGAGTAGGGAAGCACCCCACGCGACTGCGCGCCAAAGAAATTCGAGTACCACAGACCAATGAGGCCCAGGAGCGCCGGAGCGTTCTCTTCCAGGGGGGCGGTGCGGAAGTGCTCGTCCACGGTGTGGAACCCGGCCAGGAATTCACCGAATGCCTCACGCCCGATCACCGCCATCACGGAGAGGCCGATCGCCGAGTCCACCGAGTAGCGACCGCCGACCCAATCCCAGAAGCCAAACATGTTGGCGGTGTCGATTCCGAACTCCGACACCAGCTTCGCGTTGGTGGAGACGGCGACGAAGTGCTGGGAGACGGCGTCCTCGCCGAGTGCGTCCACGAGCCAGCGCCGTGCCGCCGTCGCGTTGGTAAGTGTCTCCAGCGTCGAGAATGTCTTGGAGGCGACGATGAAAAGCGTTGTCGCCGGGTCCAGGTCGGCGAGTGTGGCCACCAGGTCCGCGGGGTCGACGTTGGAGACGAATCTGGCCGAGATCCCGGCGTCGGCGTAGTGACGCAGTGCCTGGTACACCATCACCGGTCCCAGGTCCGAACCGCCGATCCCAATGTTGACGACGGCGGTGATGCGCTGCCCGGTGGCCCCGCTCCACTCACCGCTGCGTAGCCGGTCGGTGAAGTCGCCCATGGCATCGAGCACCTGGTGCACGTCGGCGACCACGTCCTGCCCGTCGACCACCAGCTGCGCGTCGCGGGGCAGGCGCAGCGCGGTGTGCAATACCGCGCGGTCCTCGGAGGTGTTGATGTGCGCCCCGGCGAACATGGCGTCGCGGCGCTGCTCGAGATTGGCCGCCTTGGCCAAATCGACCAGCAGCGAAAGGGTTTCGCGGGTCAGGCGGTGCTTGCTGTAATCGATGTACAGGTCACCGACCGTGACGGTCAGGTCACTTCCCCGAGTCGGGTCGTCGGCGAAGAATTCTCGAAGATGGGTGGAGGCGATCTGCTTGTGATGAGTTTCCAGTGCCTGCCACGCCGCTGCGAGTGTCATGCGACCGAGCCTAGTAGTGGCGCTCGGAGGCTGCAGGGCTGCCTATTGGTTGGCGCAGGTGACCCATCGGCTGCTGATCCGGGCGAACCCTGCGACACCGGTCTTGGTCTCGGTCTTTCCGCCGGCCGATGCGGTGATCGTCACCCGCGATGAGGCGGTGTCGCCATTGACGACCGACTTTTCGACCTTGTCCACGTTGATCTTCAGATCGTCGGGCTGACCCTCAAGGTCCGCGTCGGTGATCGTCACGCAGGACAGCGCGTTGAGCACGTCGAGGTTTTTGGCGCCGAGCGCGGCATAGAACGCCTTGAGCACGTTCGTGAGCTCGCGCTCCTCCTCCTTGGTCGACTCACGTGGCACCGACGAGGTGGTGGGGCCCGGCACCGAGATGCTGGTGGTCGCGGGTCCCGTGTTCGACGTCGTCGTCGAGGTCGAGGTCGAGCGTCCGGTGCTGGTGGGCGTGCTGGAAGAGCTGGTGGCGATCGTGGTGGTGCTGCTGGTCCTGGTCCGTGACTTTGTGGTGGTCGTCGTCGTGCTGCTGGTCGGCGCCTCGGGGTTCACGAGAGGCACGCCGAGCTTCACGGTGGGGCGCGATAGGGGTGTGTCTTCGATCGTCCGGTTGTTCTCGATCCAGAGCCCTACGGCCACCGCCGTCACCGCGACCAGGCAGAGCGCCAGCACTCCGATGACGATCTTGGTGGCGTGCCTGGCGACGAACCTGCGTGTGGGCGTCGGTTCGGCGGCGACGGCGGCCTCCAGGTCGTAGTCCACCGACTCGTCGTCGCCGTCCTTCGCTGTGCCGTCCTTCGGTGCGGGTTTGTCCGTTGCGACCTCGTCATGGGAGGGGACGTTCTTACCCTCGGCCTCCGGGGTGCCGGCACCGGTGACGTCGGGCTTGTCCTCGGCCTTGTCTTGGTCGCTCAACGGATCCCTCCCTGTCGGTTCCAGCCGGGATTAGTGTCCCAATCTGCCGCGACCCAGGCGCAGCAGCAGCATGGCCAGAGTGTGGCCTTCTTGGCCTAGTTCGCTGAAGCGTTCGAGGACCTTCATCTCGCGGCTGTGCACAAGGCGCGGGCCACCGGAGGCCATCCGGGCCTTACCGATTTCGCGGGAGACCTCGGTGCGCCGCTTGATCGCGGACAGGATCTCCGCGTCGAGCCGGTCGATCTCCTTGCGCAGCTCATCTATATCGGGCGCGGGCTCGGTAGCTTCGCCGATATCTTTTTGGCTGGCGTTCTCGGTCATTTGAGTAGTCATTCTGTCTCACACTTTCTCTTGGAGCGGTTCGATCCGCAATGCCGCCCCGGAATCGGGCCTCACAAGAGAGGAGCCCCGTAGTCCGGTAGCGGACTGCGGGGCTCGTGAATCGGCTAGACCACGGGCACCGGAGTCCGGTACCCGTAGAAAAATCGCTGCTGGTGGTCAAGCACATCGAAGAGTGTAGCCGAGATGCGAGGAACGCTTGCGGGAAGTGCGTCAGGCCGAGATTGTCCCTCGTCAGCGGTAAGTTAGATCGGTCATGGCGAATCTTTCTGAACCAGCACTTTTTGATATGCCCAGCGCCTCGGGTTCCCACAGCGAGGCGTTGCTCGAGGGGCTGAATCCGCAGCAGCGGGCCGCCGTCGCGCACGAGGGGTCGGCGCTGCTCATCGTCGCCGGCGCCGGGTCCGGCAAGACCGCGGTGTTGACCCGTCGAATCGCCTACCTGCTGGCCGAGCGGGACGTGAGCCCGGGGCAGATCCTGGCCATCACCTTCACCAACAAGGCCGCCGCCGAGATGCGCGAGCGCGTCGCGAACCTCGTGGGCCGGCGTGCCAACTCGATGTGGGTGTCGACGTTCCACTCCAGCTGCGTGCGCATCCTGCGGAATCAGGCCTCACTGCTGCCCGGATTGAACTCCAACTTCTCGATTTACGACTCCGATGACTCACGGCGGCTGTTGCAGATGATCGGCCGCGATATGGGCCTGGACATCAAGCGCTACTCACCACGGCTGCTGGCGACCGCCGTCTCCAACCTGAAGAACGAGCTCATCTCGCCGGAGCAGGCGGTGGCCAACCTCAGCGTCGATGATGAGGCCGGTGAGCTACGCCGAATCGTCGCCGATGTGTACGGCGAGTACCAGCGGCGCCTGCGTGCGGCCAACGCTCTGGACTTCGACGATCTCATCGGTGAGACGGTCGCCGTGCTGCAGCAGTTCCCGCAGATCGCGCAGTTCTACCGCCGCAAGTTCCGGCACATCCTGGTTGACGAGTATCAGGACACCAACCATGCCCAATACATACTGGTCCGCGAACTGGTAGGTGCTCACGTGGACCGTACGGTCGATCCGGACAGCCCGGAACCGGCGGAGCTGTGCGTGGTGGGTGACGCCGACCAGTCCATCTATGCCTTCCGTGGTGCCACGATCCGCAACATCGAAGAATTCGAGCGCGACTATCCGAATGCGAAAACCATTCTGCTGGAACAGAATTATCGGTCCACGCAGAACATATTGAGCGCGGCCAATGCCGTCATTGCCAAGAACACGAACCGCAGAGAAAAGCGGCTGTGGACCGATTCCGGCGAGGGCGAGCTGATCGTCGGCTACGTCGCGGACAACGAACATGATGAAGCGTCCTTCATCGCCCGCGAGATCGACGGACTCTTCGATCGCAGCGACGCCAACTATGGCGACGTCGCGGTGTTCTACCGCACCAACAACAACTCCCGGTCGCTCGAAGAGATCTTCATCCGAACCGGTATCCCCTACAAAGTTATTGGGGGAGTGCGGTTCTACGAGCGCAAGGAAATCCGCGACATCGTCGCCTACCTGCGGGTGCTGACCAACCCGGGCGATGCGGTGAGCCTACGGCGGATCCTCAACACTCCTCGCCGGGGCATCGGGGACCGGGCCGAGGCGTGTGTTGCCGTACACGCGGAGACAGCCGGCATCGGTTTCGGGGAAGCGCTCGCGGATGCCGCCGCGGGCAAGGTCGCGATGCTGAACTCTCGCTCCGAGAAGGCGATTGCCGCCTTCATGGACATGCTCGACGAGATTCGCGCCACCCTACGCACCGATCCGGGGGCATTACCGGATATCGGCGATGTGGTCGACGCCGTGCTCAACCACACCGGGTATCGATATGAACTGGAGAACAGCAGCGACCCCCAGGAGCTGGCACGTCTCGATAACCTCAACGAATTGGTCAGCGTCGCACACGAATTCAGTGCGGATGCGGCAAATGCCCAGGCAGCTGGGGAAGACCTGCCGGTCGACGACGAGGATGTCGGCGCGCCCCCGGGGAGTCTCGAGGCGTTCCTGGAGCGGGTGTCGCTGGTCGCCGATGCCGACGAGCTGCCCGAATCGACCGCCGGTGTGGTCACGATGATGACTCTGCACACCGCCAAGGGGCTGGAGTTCCCGGTGGTCTTCGTGACCGGCTGGGAGGACGGCATGTTCCCGCACATGCGTGCCCTCGGCGATCCGGTGGAGCTGGCCGAGGAACGTCGACTTGCCTACGTCGGGATCACGCGGGCGCGTCAGCGGCTATATCTGAGCCGGGCCAAGGTGCGCTCGTCGTGGGGGCAGCCCATGATGAACCCGGAATCGCGCTTCCTGCAAGAGATTCCGCAAGATCTGATCGAATGGCGGCGCACCGATCCGCTGCCAGGGCGCATCGCGACCGGCGCCGGAAGCTACGGCGGCGGGGGCTATGGGTCCAGTGGATCACGCGGAGGCGGCGGCTCGCTGGGTGCTCCGTCCAAAAAGCGCACCAAGCCGCTGCTGGTGCTGGAGCCCGGTGATCGGGTGAGCCACGACAAGTACGGGCTGGGCAAGGTCATGGAGGTGACTGGTGTCGGCGAGAGCGCCACATCGCTCATCGACTTCGGCAGCGACGGGCGCGTGAAGCTGATGCACAACTTCGCGCCCGTGCAAAAGCTTTAGAACAAAAACGCCGAGCGTGAGCGGCGCTGCTCACACTCGGCGTTGAAAGCTATGACTAGTCGCCGAAGCGGCTGAAAGTGATGCCCTTGTTGGCCAACCAGCCCTGCGGGTCGATGCGCTGCGAACCGCCCAGCAGCACTTCGAAGTGCAGATGCGGACCGGTCGAGTTGCCGCGGTTGCCGATGGTGGCGATGCGGTCACCCGCCATCACCCGCTGACCCACCGATACTTCCCAGGTGTTGATGTGGCCGTACAGGGTCACGGTGCCATCCGAATGGCGGATCTTGACCCAGGCGCCGTAACCCGCGGTGGGACCCGTCGCGATGACGACACCATCGGCGGCTGCCACGATCGGAGTGCCGATGCTGTTGGCGATGTCGATGCCGCCGTGCAGGGCGCCCCAGCGGTATCCGAAGCCGGAGGTGAAGGTGCCGTTCGCGGGCATCACGAAGCGTGGAGCCAGCAGACGCTTCTCGCGGTCCGCACGCTCGGAAGCGAAGGCCGTGGCCTTCGCCAGCTGCTCGTCGGTGATCGAGGTGTCGGTGGCCAGCGGAGCGGAGATCAACTGCGGTCCGTGGGTGGCCATCACCGCTGCGGAGGTGCCCAACGCGAGGCTGTGACGATCCGCGGCCGTCGCGGCGTCGTGCTCACTGAGCGCGCTGTACCCGGCGGCCGCAGCGGCACCGGCGGCCATGGCTGCCAGGGCGATGCGCGTCTTGCCTACCTGGCCGATCTCGCGGCGGCGGTGTGCGCCTCCGCTGCTGATCCTGGGCAGCTTGTCGGTGGGGGTGTCGCGAGGGTCTCTGGTGCGTGCGGCAGAAGCGGCGAACCAGTCCGCGGTGGCCTCGATGGAGGCGCGGATCCGGTCGGCCTCGTCGGTGTCTTCTTCCCAGTCCTGCTCGATTTGGGCCAGAGCGGCCTGGTGCTCCGTCTCGGCGCCCTCTTCCGGGGCGTCCTCGTAGACGTCGTAATCCTCAAGCTCGGGGCGATCCAGCGCGTCCTTCAGGCCGAACTCGTCGATCGGCACGATGTTGGTGATCTCGTTCTCACTCGGTGCCGCGCTTCGATCACCACGCGTGCGTGTCGTTCGATGCTGTGTCAATACCCTGCCAGTCTTCCGTTCGGCGTCACGACGTAGCGTGACCAAAACGTGATCTAACCCAAGAGAAGGTAACGGTTGGGCAAGGGGAGTCGCAACTCAATGCGCGGAAACGCATATAAATGTGACTTGTGTCACGAAGTCGCTGATAGGGCTCCCAAGCCCCGGCAACGTTGCCGAATCTCGCCGGGGCTACCTCACCACAGATCACGGGCGTATGGCGACCCCCCGTGACCGAACTGAAACCGGTTACAGACGCGATCGAGTCCTGCCAGCGGGTGGCCGTCCGGTGAATTCTATGAGTGACCAGGTGGTGAATTCGGCCACTTACTCAGAAGTAGTGACGGGCCCCGCTGTGGCCTTGGCTACAGTCCGTAGTGCAATAGTGCCGATCGAAGATGAGGGCTAGTAGATGGATCTTTTCGAGTACCAGGCCAAGGAGCTGTTCGCTAAGCACAACGTGCCGACGACGCCGGGCCGGGTTACCACCACCGCCGAGGATGCCAAGGCGATCGCCGAGGAAATCGGCAAGCCGGTGATGATCAAGGCGCAGGTCAAGGTTGGTGGACGTGGCAAGGCAGGTGGCGTGAAGTACGCCGCCACTCCCGATGACGCTTTTACGCACGCGCAGAACATCCTGGGCCTGGACATCAAGGGCCACATCGTCAAGAAGATCCTCGTCGCCGAGGCCAGCGATATCGCCGAGGAGTACTACATCTCCTTCCTGCTGGACCGCGCTAACCGCACCTACCTGGCCATGTGCTCGGTCGAGGGTGGCGTGGAGATCGAGGTGACCGCCGAGGAGAACCCCGACGCGCTGGCCAAGGTGCCGGTCGACGCCGTCAAGGGCGTCGATCTGGCTCTGGCTCGTGAGATCGCCGAGAAGGGCAAGCTGCCCGCCCAGGTGCTGGATGCCGCCGCGGTAACCATCCAGAAGCTGTGGGAGGTGTTCGTCGGTGAGGACGCCACCCTGGTTGAGGTCAACCCGCTGGTGCGTACCCCCGATGATCAGATCCTGGCTCTGGACGGCAAGGTCACCCTGGACGGCAACGCCGACTTCCGTCAGCCCGGCCACGCCGAGTTCGAGGACAAGGACTCCACCGATCCGCTGGAGCTCAAGGCCAAGGAGCACGACCTCAACTACGTCAAGCTTGACGGCCAGGTCGGCATCATCGGCAACGGCGCGGGTCTGGTCATGTCGACTCTCGACGTGGTCGCCTACGCCGGCGAGAACCACGGCGGCGTGAAGCCCGCGAACTTCCTGGACATCGGCGGTGGCGCCTCGGCCGAGGTCATGGCCGCCGGTCTCGACGTCATCCTGGGTGATTCGCAGGTCAAGAGTGTCTTCGTGAACGTGTTCGGTGGCATCACCGCGTGTGACGCGGTGGCCAACGGCATCGTCGGCGCCCTGAAGACTCTCGGTGACACGGCCAGCAAGCCGCTCGTGGTCCGTCTCGACGGCAACAAGGTCGATGAGGGACGCGCGATCCTGGCCGAGTTCAACCATCCGCTGGTCATCCAGGCCGAGACCATGGACGCCGGTGCTGACAAGGCCGCCGAACTGGCGAGCAAGTAAGGGAGCTTGAATCAATGTCTATCTTTCTGAACAAGGATTCGAAGGTCATCGTCCAGGGCATCACCGGCGGTGAGGGCACCAAGCACACCGCGCTGATGCTCAAGGCCGGTACCCAGGTCGTGGGCGGCGTTAACGCCCGCAAGGCCGGAACCACGGTGTCGCACAAGGACTCCAGTGGCAACGACGTCGAGCTCCCGGTCTTCGGTTCGGTGGCCGAGGCCATTGAGAAGACCGGCGCCGACGTGTCGATCGCGTTCGTGCCGCCCGCGTTCTCCAAGGACGCGATTATCGAGGCCATCGACGCCGAGATCCCGCTGCTGGTCGTCATCACCGAGGGAATCCCGGTGCAGGACAGCGCATATGCGTGGGCTTACAACCTTGAGAAGGGCAACAAGACCCGGATCATCGGGCCCAACTGCCCCGGCATCATCACCCCCGGCGAGGCGCTGGTCGGCATCACGCCGAACAACATCACCGGCACCGGCCCGGTCGGTCTGGTGTCGAAGTCCGGCACCCTGACCTACCAGATGATGTACGAGCTGCGCGATTTCGGTTTCTCGACCGCCATCGGCATCGGCGGCGACCCGGTCATCGGCACCACCCACATCGACGCCATCGAGGCGTTCGAGAAGGACCCGGAGACCAAGATCATCGTGATGATCGGTGAGATCGGTGGCGACGCCGAGGAGCGTGCGGCCGACTACATCAAGGCCAACGTGTCCAAGCCGGTCGTCGGCTACGTCGCGGGCTTCACGGCCCCCGAGGGCAAGACCATGGGTCACGCCGGTGCCATCGTGTCCGGCAGCTCGGGTACCGCTCAGGCCAAGAAGGAGGCCCTTGAGGCCGCCGGTGTGAAGGTCGGCAAGACGCCGTCCGAGACCGCCAAGCTGGCTCGCGAGATCCTGCAGAGCCTGTAACGGGTTACGTACGCAAGGGCCCCGACCGGTTTTCCGGTCGGGGCCCTTGTCGTTTCGCCGTTATCGTGTCGCGCTGATGCTCAGGCTCGGTGAGGTCGGCATTCTGGCCGAAATCGCGCCTCCGGTAGCACCTTTCGCCTGCCTGGAGTCGTCGAATCTACTGTCAGGCGATATCGGGTTTCGTTCAGTGAGATTGTGTGACCTACGCATGAACAATCGGAGGACGGGGCATCGGCGCTCCTGGTGACCGGCTACCTTCTCGGTTCGTGGGCCTCTCGTTCGACACATCCGGTCTGGTGCCGAGCGTTGATGGCTGGTACGACCCGGCGACCGGTGATCAGTTCTGGGTCTCGGATTCGCGAGGCCCCTATCTGTCAGTGCCGCTGGAGGATCTGAGCGTGGTGCGCCGTGCGCTCGTCGAGGCGGTACTCGCGCGGCGCGCGGGAGTCATCGAGGCCTACATTGTTGGCGTCGACACGCTCCCGGGGCTGCTGTACGTGGTGAAGGTTCCGAAAGCTGATGCCCCGCAGGGCCTCACCTTCATGGCATCGATAGTGGTTCCGCGTGCGCATTCGTACGCGATGGTCTGCGGGGCATTCGCGGAGGGGCCGGTGACCGGGGTGCGCGAGGCGACCGTGCTGGAAGAGCTGCTGGCGGTTGGCGATCCGTCATCGCGCATGTGGCCCCCACACCCGTACGCGCCCGATCTCGAGCCGGGCATTCCGTACAACATCGCCGACGAAATACGTTGGGACGATAAGTTTCCCGATCATCCGCTGTCACGCCTACGTCAATGGGTGGCAAGGGTGACGCCCACCATCAGAGTGGGACAGAAATTCGCCGCCTTGCCGCCGTTCTCCGTGCACTAGGCGAATGCTGCGAGTTTTCCGGACAATCGTTCGATGTATGCCCGTACCTCGTCCTCGGAGCGATCAGGCATCCCGAAGATCGCCTCGGTGACACCCAGCTCGCGCCATGCGGCGAGCTGCTCGGGGTCCGGCTTGCCCGCCAGCACGTAGATCAACGGGTCGCCCGCACGGCCTGCCGCCGCCCATTTCTCCTTGAGTGCCACGATCTTGCCGGTGATGTCCTCGTCGCGCGGGGTGGACATCCAGCCGTCGGCGTTCTTGGCGATCCATGTGAAGTTCTTCTCGGTGCCGCCCGCACCCACGATCACCGGCACATGCTTCTGCACCGTCTTGGGCCAGGCCCAGCTGGGGCCGAAGTTGACGAATTCGCCTGAATAACTGGCCTCTTCGTTCTCCCAGAGCCTGCGCATCGCCTCGATGTACTCGCGCAGCATGGTGCGGCGACGGCCGGCGGGAACGTTGTGGTCGGCCAGCTCGTCGGTGTTCCAGCCGTATCCGACGCCGACGGTGACCCGGCCGCCACTCATGTGATCAAGGGTGGCAATCGATTTGGCGAGGGTGATGGGATCGTGCTCTACAGGGATCGCGACCGCGGTGGCCAGCCGGATCTTCGACGTCACCGCGCACGCAGCGCCGAGGGATACCCACGGATCCAGGGTGCGCATATAGCGGTCGTCGGGTAGTTCCGCGCCGCCGGTGCCGGGGTGTGCGGCCTCGCGCTTGATCGGGATATGAGTGTGTTCGGGAACGTAGAAGGTGCTGAACCCGCCGTCCTCGGCCGCCTTGGCGGCGATGTCCGGCGAGATGCCGCGGTCACTGGTGAACAGCACGAGCCCGTAGTCCATCCACCAATTAGAACGTGTTCCAGTTTTGTTGTCGAGAGTGGGGGCTACATCGTGCCGGGAACGGATCACGGTGAGTAAGACGGATGACCGCCCAAAGGGTTCGCTGTTTGCATACCTCCATGACGACCGAACGGATATCTGACCACGTCACATTCGCGTACTGGGTCCCCAACGTCAGCGGTGGGCTGGTCACCAGCACCATTGAGCAGCGCACGGACTGGGGTTACGACTACAACGTCGCCCTGGCGCGCACGGCAGAGAACAACGGTTTCGAATATGCGCTCACGCAGGTGCGTTACGAGGCCAGCTACGGCGCCGAGTACCAACACGAATCCACCAGCTTCTCCCTTGCCCTGCTGCTGGCCACCGAGCGACTCAAGGTGATCGCCGCCGTTCATCCGGGGCTCTGGCAGCCAGGTGTGCTCGCCAAGCTGGGCGCGACTGCCGACCACCTGTCGGGCGGTCGCTTCGCCGTCAACGTGGTTTCCGGATGGTTCAAGGACGAGTTCACCCACTTGGGCGAACCCTGGTTGGAGCACGACGAGCGGTATCGGCGAAGCGGCGAATTTCTCCAGGTGTTGCGCAAGATCTGGACCGAGGATGACGTCGACTTCCGGGGCGACTTCTATCGGATCCACGACTTCACGCTGAAACCGAAGCCGCTGCACACCCCGGAGCTGTTCCAGGGCGGCAACTCGACGGCCGCGCGCCGCAACGGCGGTTTGTACTCCGACTGGTACTTCTCCAACGGCAAGGACTTCGCCGGTATCACGGACCAGATCGTGGAGGTCCGGGATCACGCTCGAACCGTCGGCCGCGAGGTCAACGTGGGGCTCAACGGTTTCATCATCGCCAGAGATACCGAGGCCGAAGCGCGCGAGGTATTGCGGGAGATCGTCGCGAAGGCCAACCGCCCCGCGGTGGAAGGTTTCCGCGCGGCCGTTCAGCAGGCCGGCTCGGCCACAGGAGACAAGAAGGGAATGTGGGCGGATTCCTCGTTCGAGGACCTTGTGCAATACAACGACGGATTCCGCACCCAGCTCATCGGCACCCCAGAACAGATCGCCGAGCGGATTGTTGCCTATCGGCGGCGGGGTGTGGACCTGATCCTGGGTGGCTTCCTGCACTTCCAGGAGGAGATCGAATACTTCGGCGCCAAGGTGCTGCCACTGGTCCGCGAGATCGAGGCGGCCGATGCTCAGGAAACCCACAGCGAATATCGCGTACCGGTTTTGAGCTAACCGATGCGCCTCGGCCGCGTCTCGGCTTGTCCTTGCCCCAGCCGGGGCAACGGTGCAGTAGCGTGGAGGCGATCCACCCCGAGACCACGACCGAAACCGTGATGTAGGAGATGTAATGACGTATTCGACCGGTGGGCCCGGATACCAGCCCGCGCAGCCGTCCAATCCGTACGGCACCCCGTCCTTTGTGGCCGAGCCCAACACGGGCGCGCTAGGGGTTTACCTGCCCGGTGGTGTCTTGGTGCTCAGCCTGATCGGCTTCATCGCCGGTTTCGGGCCGTTTTACACCGGGAAGGCCAGCTCGGGGACGTCGGGAAGCTTCGGCGGGTTCGACCTCCTGGCCTTGTCGCCGGTCTTCGGCTTCGCGCAGTTCGCTCTGCTGATCGCGGGTCTGACCGCGGGTGTCTCGCTCCTGTCCGGCAAGGACGACAAGCAAGCTCCCGTCGCAATCCTGTCGATCGTCGGATTCCTCTTCGTGCTCGGTGGTCTGTTCGGCAACCCGTTCGCGGCCGCCTTCGGTGAGGTCGGTATCGGGTGGGGCCTGATCACGCTCGCGGTGGTGTCCGGCCTGCAGGCCGCGACCGCTGTCTACGCCCTGCTCAGTGAGGTGGGCGTCGTCAAGGCCAAGACTGCTTCTCCGGCGACCAACCCGTTCGGCAGCCAGTACCAGACGCAGCAGGGCCAGTACTACACCCCGCCGCAGCAGCCGCAGCAGCAGCTTCCCAAGCAGGGGCAGGGCTACGGCCAGGCCGGTGCTCAGGGCTACGGCCAGCAGCAGGGCTATGGCCAGCAGGCCGCTCAGAGCTACGGCCAGGCCGGTGCTCAGGGTTACGGCCAGCAGCAGCCCGCTCCCGCCGCGCCACCGTCGTACGGCGGCGGCTACGGCCAGCAGCCGCAGTCGGCGCCTCCGACTCCGCCGCAGGGCTTCAGCAGTACCGGGTTCACCCCGCCGTCAGCACAGCCGACCCAGCAGGCCGGATCGTCACAGCCGACCCAGCAGTACCCCACCTTTGGCGGGGCCAGCGGTCAGGCTCCCGGTGGTGAGCAGCAGGGCGGCGCCGCTACCGGCGGTGGCTCGGCCTCTGCCAGCGGTGACGATCTGTTCGGCACCTCTCGTCCCTCCAACTAGACGGTGTTTACTGCCGTGATCGGCGCGTGAATCAAACCTCGCGCGCCAATCCCGCACAGGCTCGCGCACTGCTGACGGTTGCCTTTGGCCCGTCAGCAGTTGCGTTGGTCATCATTGCGGCAATCGTCTTGGTGCAGTTGGTGATTGCCAACAGCGATATGACGGGGACGTTCGGTGCAGTGGCCAGCATGTGGCTGGGCACCCATCTGGTACCGATATCAATCGGTGGGCGAGTCATCGAGGTACTGCCGCTCTTGCCGACGGCCGCGATGGTGTGGGGTGTTGCCCGAACCGTCGCCTCGACAATCGCACCCACGGCTTCCTGGTACGTGATCCGGTGGGTGATCGCCTCGGCACTGGCCGGCCCGCTCCTGATGACGGCGATATCGCTGGCGATCATTCATGACGCGTCGACGGTGCTGACGCAGCTGCAATCGCCGAATGCCTTGCGCGCGTTCGGTTCTGTCCTCGGTGTTCACGCGACCGGTGCAATTGCCGGCGTCTTACTGCGGGTTGGCAGGCGGCTCATAGCGGTCTTGCAGCTGCCGTCGTGGCCGACGGAGGCCGCCCGTGGCGCCGTCGCCGGGGTGCTCGCGCTGTTCGGGCTGTCCGCTGCCGTGACGGCGGGGTCGCTGGTGGTCCACTGGGCGACGATGGATCAGCTGTATTCGGTCACCAACGATTTTGTAGGTCAGCTGAGCCTGACACTGTTGGCGCTCCTCTACGCGCCCAACGTCATTCTGGGTGCATGCGCGCTGGCGGTCGGATCCAGTGCAAATGTCGGCACCGCGGCCTTCAGTGCGTTCGCGGTGTTCGGCGGCCAGCTGCCGGCGGTGCCGATTCTCGCGGCCGTTCCCACGCCACCGCTCGGCCCCGCATGGGTGGCACTCATGATTATCGGTGCGGTGTCCGGGGTGGCCGTGGGCCAGCAATGCGCACGCCGACCCGCGCCATGGCCCACCGCGATCCACAAAGTGGTCACGGCGGCACTTCTGGCCGCAACATTCCTGGCGATCGTCGGAAAGCTCGCTGGCGGACAGCTGGGGAACTTCGGACGGCTGGGCATCGACCAGGGCACGTTCGGCCCCGGTGTGTTCTTCTGGTTCCTGGTCATCGGCCTATTGACGGTGTTCATGTTGGGTGGAGCCACCCGTCTCCCGGCCAAGGCGCGGCCGGAACCGGAACGTGAGCCCGCGCCGGAACCGGAAAGCGGTCCCGAACCGGAAAGCGATCCCGAACCGGAACCCGTAACAGAACCGGAGCCCGGCCCCGAGAGCGACTCCAGCGACCCTCCGGATCCGGCCACGTGACCAGCCCGGCTACGCTCAGCGGCGTGTCGGTGTCGGATTCTCTTCGCGCAAGCGGCTCATCGGAGCCCCAGCAAGTCGTTGAGATTGCCCCGTCTGCCCCTGCGCGCGTCGTGGTGCTGGCTTCCGGTACGGGAACCCTCCTGCGCTCCCTGCTCGACGCGGCCACGGGTGACTTCCCGGCTCGGATCGTCGCCGTAGGCACCGACCGGCAATGCGATGCCGTCGATATCGCCGCGGGCGCGCAGCTTCCTAGCTACACCGTGCGGCTCGGTGAGTACGGCACCCGCGAACATTGGGACGCCGCGATCACCGAGGCCACCGCCGCGCACCGGCCCGATCTGGTGGTATCGGCCGGATTCATGAAGATTCTTGGACCACAGTTTCTTTCGCAGTTCTTGGGTCGGGTCATCAACACGCACCCCGCGCTGCTGCCGTCCTTTCCGGGCGCGCACGCCGTGCCCGAAGCCCTGGCGCATGGGGTCAAGGTCACTGGCTGCACGGTGCACCTGGTCGACGCCGGGATGGATACCGGCCCGATCCTTGCGCAGCAGGCCGTCCCCGTTCATGGGGATGACGACGAGGCGAGCCTGCATGAACGCATCAAGGTGGTGGAACGGACGCTGCTGGTAGATGTGCTGGCCGCGGTGGCCACCAGAGGTTTGACATGGAACGGAAGAAGGGCCTCCATCAAGTGAGTACGCAGCGACCCGTACGGCGGGCATTGATCAGCGTCTACGACAAGACCGGATTGGAAGAGCTCGCTAGCGGTTTGCACGCCGCCGGTGTGGAACTGGTGTCCACCGGATCTACCGCGAAAACCATTGCCGCCGCGTCAATTCCGGTGACACCGGTGGAAGAGGTGACCGGGTTTCCGGAGGTGCTGGATGGCCGGGTGAAGACCTTGCATCCGCACGTGCACGCCGGCGTCTTGGCCGATACCCGCCGAGAGGAACACCTCACCCAACTCGAGGAGCTGGGCGTCAAGGGTTTTGAACTGGTGGTGGTCAACCTGTACCCGTTTGCCGCCACGGTCGCCTCGGGTGCCTCCGAGGACGAATGCGTCGAACAAATCGACATTGGTGGCCCCTCGATGGTGCGCGCCGCTGCCAAAAACCACCCGAGCGTGGCGGTGGTCGTCGACCCCGCCGCATACGGTGACGTGCTGGCCGCCGTCGATGCCGGGGGGTTCACCCTGGAGGCACGGAAGGTGCTGGCGGCCAAGGCGTTCCGTCACACTGCCGAGTACGACGTGGCTGTGGCCGGCTGGCTGTCGGCTGTCGCGGAGCCTGAGGGCGCGGAATTGCCGGCGTGGATCGGTGGGACGTGGAACCGCTCGGCGGTGCTGCGCTATGGCGAGAACCCGCACCAGCAGGCGGCCTTGTACACCGGCGCCACGGGGCACGGCTTGGCGCAAGCCGAGCAGCTGCACGGAAAAGAGATGTCGTACAACAACTACACGGATGCCGATGCCGCCTGGCGTGCCGCGTGGGACCAGGACAAGGCCTGTGCGGCCATCATCAAACATGCCAACCCGTGCGGTATCGCTGTGTCGGACATATCGATTGCGGACGCGCACCTCAAGGCCCACGAATGCGATCCGTTGAGCGCTTTCGGCGGGGTGATAGCCGTCAACCGTGAGGTGAGTGTGGAGATGGCCGAGCGGGTCGCCGACATCTTCACCGAGGTGATTGTCGCGCCGGGGTACGCAGATGGCGCGGTGGAGGTGCTGAGCCGCAAGAAGAACGTGCGTCTGCTGCGTGTGGCCCAGTCGCAGTCCGGGCGCACCGAGTGGCGACACATCAGTGGTGGTCTGCTGGTGCAGGAGCGCGACGCGCTCCACGCCGAGGGCGATGACCCGGTCAACTGGACGTTGGTCGCCGGCACTGCCGCGGACGAGGATACGTTGGCGGACTTGGTGTTCGCCTGGAAGGTCGGGCGGGCCGTCAAGTCCAACGCGATCGTCGTCGCCTCCGGCGGCGCCACCATCGGTGTCGGTATGGGACAGGTCAACCGCGTCGACGCCGCGCGCTTGGCGGTCTCGCGGGGTGGGGATCGAGTCTCCGGTGCGGTCGCGTCTTCGGATGCGTTCTTTCCCTTCCCAGACGGCCTGGAGGTGCTGACGGAGGCCGGAGTGCGCGCCGTCGTGCATCCGGGTGGGTCGATGCGCGATGAGCTGGTGACCGATGCCGCCAAGGCCGCGGGAATCACGTTGTACACCACCGGAGCACGCCACTTTGCCCACTAGGGTGCATTAAGAGGGAGAGCCAATGGTTCAGCCCAGTTTGGATTGGCCGGGCGAGCCATTGCGCTCGCTGGTGTGGACGCTGCAGGCCTGGGTGATCACCATGGTGATCTTCCTTGCGGTGGCGTTCGCCATCGCTCGCTTCACCCAATGGGGACAACAGTTCTGGCGGGTCAACGCGCCCTTCTTCTGGGGACGCGAGACCTGGCGCACGTGGGCGCTGGTGGCGTTCATGATGTGGCACACCGTGTACATGGCGCGCGTGACGGTCATCTTCACGTACCAGTACAAGGACCTGATGAATGCATTGCAGGTCGGTTCGGAGGCGCTCGTCACTCATGACTCCGGACTGCTGGCGGACGCGCGTCAGGCGTTTTTCACGTCATTCGCGATCAGCGGAGTGTTGGTAGTACTCACCGTGACGTACACGGTGGTGGATCTCTTCCTGCGGAGAGTTCTCGCCATCCGGTGGCGGGTATGGCTCAACACGCGGCTCGTTGACGACTGGATGAGCAAGGATGCGTTCTACCGCAACCGTTTTCTGGACACTCCGGTGGAGAACCCGGACCAGCGAATCCAGATTGATATCGAGACGCACACCACCAAGTCGGTGGATTTGGTTCTCGGCGCGGTGAACAAGACGCTGCTGATTGTCATGTTTACCGGGGTGCTCTGGCAGCTCTCGGGTCCGTTGTTGTTGTGGGGAGTCGAGATCCCGCGCGCCATGGTGTTCATCGCGTTCGTCTTCTCGATCACCGTGACGGTCCTTGCGTTCTGGATCGGCCGGCCGTTGGTGCGGCTGAATTTCTTGAACGAACGATTCAGCGCGAGTTTCCGTTATGCGTTGGTGCGCTTGCGCGACAGCGCGGAGCGCGTGGCGTTCTACCGTGGCGGCGAGCGTGAACGCAGACTGCTGCATGCACGCTTCGCCGACATCATCGCCAACATGTGGCGGATCGTCTTCGCGCAGCTGCGACTAAACGGCTGGAATCGCGGTGTCGGCGATGTGACGACGGGGATGATCCCCTACATCGTGCAGGCGCCGCGGTTCTTTACCGGGCAGATCAAGGTGGGAGACCTGCTGCAGACTGTCGCGGCCTTTGGAAGTGTCTGCGGCGCAATGTCCTTCTTCCGGGACAGCTATGACGAATTCACCGTCTATCGGGCCGCGCTCATGCGTATCGACCAGATGCTCGACAGCGATCACCGCGCGCGCGAACTGGCACGGATTGACGTGACCGAGGTGGATGATGCCCTGATCCTCACCGATGTCGATGTCCGAGATCTGCAGGGACTGGACATGATCGCGGACCTGAGCCTCGAGCTGACCGCGGGTGGCAGTGTCGTCGTCAAGGGCCCATCGGGATGCGGGAAGACCACCCTGCTGCGCAGCCTGGCGCAGCTGTGGCCACAGGCCACGGGCTTGGTCGCCCGTCCTGACGGGTGGGCGACTCTGTTCCTGCCGCAGCTGCCGTACCTGCCGTTGGGCAACCTACGCGAGACCGTGGTGTATCCGCTTCCGGTGGAGGATGTTTCGGACGAGAAGCTGGTACAGGCTTTGCGTGATGTCTCGCTGGGGCACTTGACCGAGCGGTTGGACGAGGAAGCCGACTGGGCGGCCGTGCTCTCGCTGGGCGAGCAGCAGCGGGTGTCCTTCGTGCGGGTGCTGCTGGTACGCCCGACGGTGGTGTTCCTCGATGAGTCGACCTCGGCCCTGGATGAGGGGCTGGAGGACGCGATGTATGCGCTGGTGCGGGAACGGCTACCCGACTGCGTGGTGTTCAGCGTGGGGCATAGGTCGACGATCGACCGTCACCACCAGTCGCGGTTGCAGCTGACGGGCAGCGGCGCATGGGAGCTCTCACCGGTGTGAATCGTCCCGGGTGGGAACTTTTGGCTACGGCCGTACGACTGATCTAGTGACGGCGCCTGCGGGTTGGGCGTGCGTCCACCGCAGTGGCTCCATGCGACGGATGCCACCACGGTGCTTCTGATGAGTTGGGCAGTTAACCGTTGAATGAAAGGAACCGCCATGCGCGATATCGCTGTTGAGATCGTTGTCGAGGACGATGAAATCGTCACCGCGACGGAAATGGTTGCCAGCCACTAAGAGTGGACGTCGGGCGTGCGTGGCCATCCCACTGGCCGCGCACGCCCGTACGCAAGCACGGAGGCAAAACAGTGTTCGTCCATGACCCCCGCTGGCGCCAGTTCGTCGCGGACTGGGCTCCTCGCTATGAAGAAACGGTCTTCATTCCCGAGCTGGTGCCGGACCAGAGCGCGATCGCCGAGCGGATAGCGGCGGCAGTGACTTCAGCAACCACCGCCGACGGAAAAGGATTGCGACTGCGCGCATTCCGGGGCAGCGAGTTCGACTTCAAGCTCACTGAGCGGCTCTCACGCAGCGCGCCGCGAGGCGTGCAGTCCCTGACCGAGTGGCTCGCCGATAACGCCGACGATCGCCCGGCATGCGTCGCCATCAACGACGTCTCCTCGTGGGATCTGGGTCTTGCCGCGTTGGCCCAGGCCGTGGTGGGGAGCCTTGTCCCGGACCGAGACCTGGTGTCCGGCGCCGATATCTACACCTTCGTCGCCGATGTGGAATGGACACCTTTCGGAGTTCACAAGGACGATGAGCCATCACTGATTTTCCACCTGGGTCCGGGTGTCAAGGAACTCTGGGTGTGGCCCGCGGACGGAATTGACCAACATCAGTTGTTCGAGAACCCGTCATTGGGCAAGGTCTCGTTTGACTTCGACCGATTGCTTCCCGGCGCGAGTCGCTACATCCTGCGCCCGGGCGACTTCGTGTGCATTCCCCGTGGGCGCTACCACCTTTTCCGTAATGTGGGTCCCTCGGTGTTCCTGGGCGTCACGCTCTTCCCGCCAAACATCCGAAAATCATTTTCGGACTTGATGATCGACCACTTTGGTGCTCGGCTCGATGCGGCGGGCGAGCCGCGCAGCTTCGACGATGTCCGTCAGGTCGTGATGGAGACGCTCCGCGACCCCGAGGCGATGTCCGGATTGGCGACAACCATGGAACTGGCGGCGGCGAAACAGCGCACCGCCGGGTATCTGCGGGCACCGAAGGTGGTGGCTTTGCGCGGCGGTGATCCTCCCGTTGGGGCCACCTTCGGCTGGGCGTATCCCGGAGTGGTGCAATCAATCGCGGCTGCGGATCGGACCCACCTGGTGGCCCGTGGTCGCGCTATCGCGTTCGGTGGCGTGGTGAACCTTGACGGACTCTTAGCACTGGCCGGGGAGTTCACCGCGACTGATCTTGACGCAGTACTAGCGGAACTGGATATCGACCGGCGCCATCAGGTTGTGAATGCACTGTGGCGCTTCGGCGCTCTGGATCTTGTTAGCGCTCTTCCAGCGACTCGCGCCGCTTGCGCCGCTTCCGCTTGACGTTCACGCCGCCCCACAGTGAGAACCCTGTGACCGTCACGTGCGGGGCACCCTCTACGCCCCTGCCGCTCGCTGAGTGATCGAAGCCACCCATCACCGCGACGCCCGTGACGTCCACGTTGAGCTCGGGCGGTAAGAGGATGGTCTGGCCGCCCATGATGGAGAAGGAACGGATCTCCACCTCCTTGGAGGTGAAGTCGGCGTAGCGCAGGTCCAGCACGCCGCCACCCCAGAGCGCGAATGAGGTGAGCTTGCTGGGCACGTTCCAGCGGCCGCGTCGTTCAAATCCGCTCATGATTGCCATCAGCACCGTCGAGGGGGCGGGCTTGCTGTCTTGACCGCGAACTTGAGAAGTAGCAACCGCGGGCAGATCCGCGCTGAGCTGATCAAGCTCACCGTATGTATTTGCCGAGTACACCTTCGTGAGGCGCTCCTCGAACTCAGAGAGCTCCAGCCGACCCTGCGCGGCAGCGTCGGATAACAGCTGTGCGACGCGCATGCGATCGGCGTCTGCGGCCCGCATCGATGCGGTAACCCGCTCAGGGAGGTTGCTCATCACCGCCGAGCCTACGACGAACGGCGCTTAAAGGCACGCGGTTCATTAGTGTTGCTCAGCGCACTACACGCGTAGTGCCGTCTGGTTCACACCTGCCAGGCGGGTGGACGCTTCTGCAGGAACGCCAGCATGCCCTCCTGCGCCTCGGGAGACACGAACAAACGCGCGGAGGTTTCCGTCAACTCGACTGCACGCGCGTCGAAATCGGCGAGGATCGGCGCGGTGGTGAGTCTCTTCGACTCGGCCAGCCCTTGCGGCGAACCGAGCGCGATGTCATCCACTAACGACGTGACCGAGGCCTCGACTGCCTCGGGACTGTCGACGGACGTGGTCACCAAACCGATCTCCGCGGCCACCCGTGCGTCGAACCTCTCGCCGGTAACGAAGTAGCGCGCGGCCGCCCGGCCGGTGAGCCGGGGCAGCAGCGTCAGCGAGATGATCGACGGCGCGACTCCGATGCGTGCCTCGGTCAGTGCGAAGGTGCTGTCGGGTCCCGCTACCGCGATATCCGCCGCACCCACCAGACCGAAGCCGCCGGCGCGCACATGGCCGTTGACGGCGATGATGACGGGCAGGGACAGCTCAAGAATGTCGCGCAAGAGCGCGGTGAGTTGGCCGGCCCGATCCTTGGCGACATCTTGGGGTGAACCCTCCGAGGCCTCGCTCAGATCGGCGCCCGCGCAGAAGGTGTTGCCGGTGTGGCTGAGCACTACGGCGCGCACGGTCTTGTCGGCAGCGGCGCGCCGCAGTCCCTCGCGCAGTTGCCGCACCAACCCGCTGGACAACGCGTTGCGGTTGTGTGGTGAGTCGAGCGTCAGGCGGGCGGCACGGCCCTCCACCTCGTACTGGACCAGGGTCTCAGATTCTTTCGCCATTCGGCCGGACCTTTCCTTCTAGTACGAGCGGGGTAGGCCGAGGGACGTCTGCGCCACGAAGTTGAGGATCATCTCCCGGCTCACCGGGGCGATACGCCCGAAGCGCGACAGATTCAGCAGGGGTGCCACGGCGTACTCGGAGGTCAAACCGTTGCCGCCCAAGGACTGCACGGCACGGTCGGCGGCGCGGCAGGCCACGTCTGCTGCGGCGTATTTGGCCATGTTGGCCGCCTCCGCGGCGCCCCAGTCGTCGCCGCAGTCATACAGGGTGGCGGCCTTCTGCATCATGAGCTTGGCCAGTTCCAGCTCGACCTTGATCTCGGCGAGCGGGTGCGCGATGGCCTGATGTGCGCCGATCGGGGTCTTCCACACCTGGCGGGTCTTGACGTAGTCGGTGGCCTTGTTCAGTGCGAGCCGGGTGAGGCCAACTCCACTGGCAGCGCCCATGATTCGCTCGGGGTTCAAACCGGCGAACAGCTGCATGAGTGCGGCGTCCTCGGAGCCGACGAGCGCATTGCCGGGCACCCGTACATCGTCGAGGAACACCTGGAACTGTCGCTCCGGGAGGGTGAGCTCCATATCGATGGGCGTGTACTCGAACCCCTTGGTGTCGGTGGGCACCACGAATAGGGCCGGCTTGAGCTTGCCGGTCTTGGCCTCCTCGGTGCGCGCCACCACCAGTACGGCGTTGGCCTGGTCGACACCGGAGATGAAGACCTTGCGCCCGTTGAGGATCCAGTCACCACCGTCGCGCTTGGCGGTGGTGATGATGTTGTGCGAGTTCGAGCCGGCGTCGGGTTCGGTGATGGCGAACGCCATGGTGAAGGTGCCATCGGCCATCGAGGGCAGCCAGTTCTTCTTCTGCTCGTCGGTGCCGTAGCGGGCGATGATGGTGGCGTTGATGGCAGGGGACACCACCATCATCAGCAGCGGGCACCCGGCCGCCGAGAGCTCCTCGAACACGAGCCCAAGCTCGTACATGCCGGCACCGCCGCCGCCGTACTCCTCCGGGATGTTCACTCCCAAGAAGCCGAGCTTTCCTGCCTCATCCCACAACTCGGTCAGGGGAGCGTGAGTCTTGGACTTCTCCAGGTAGTACTCGTGGCCGTAGTTGCCGGTGAGCGAGGCCACCGCTTGCCGCAGCGCCTTGCGCTCATCGGACTCGACGTACGGATTGGTGACGGTCATGACTCTCCTTCGTTGGCGGCCAACTGGGCCAGTACGGTACCTAGCTCGACCTGTTGTCCGGGTTCGACATTGAGGATCTCGATGACGCCGTCGGCGGGGGCGACGATGGTGTGTTCCATCTTCATGGCCTCCAACCAGACGATCGGCGTCCCTGCTGTGACGGTGTCTCCGACCGCGGCACCCAGTCGCAGCACCACACCCGGCATTGGCGCGATGAGCGAGCCCGCCGCAACCTCAGTGCTGGGATCGGTGAACCTGGGCACCACAGTCAGCGCCACCGGGCCCAGCGGTGAGTCGACGTCGACGGTTTCGCCGTAGCGTGCGACGTCGAAACCCCGCCGGACGCCGTCGATCACCAGTGCTACGTGATCCGGTGTCGCCGAGACCAGTTCGATGGCGGGCCAATCTCCGTCGAGTTCCAGCCCGGCGCGGGTCAGGCGGTAGCGCACGCTATGGACGGCTTCGCTGCTTTCGCGATACTCCTTGGTCTGGTAGCCAGATGCCAGATTGCGCCATCCACTGGGCAGATCCGCGCAGACAACGGCATGTGCCCGGTTGGCGGCGGCATCGGCAAGTGCTGCCGCGAGCGCTGAATACTGGTGCGCCGCTTCGTCGGCCAGGGGCTTGGACAGGACGTCGAGCCCATGCTTGTCCAGGAAGGATGTGTCGGTGTCTCCGGCGAGGAACGCCGGATGCCGCAACACGTTGACCAGCAGGTCGCGATTGGTGGTCAGGCCATGCAGGCGAGTGCGTTCCAATGTCGACGCCAGCAGCCGGGAAGCTTCGGTGCGCGTGGGTGCCACCGTGATGACCTTGGCGAGCATCGGGTCGTAGTGCACCGACACCACGCTGCCGTCGACGATGGTCGAGTCCAGGCGTACCCCGTTGCGCCCCGGGTGTCCGGGCACATGGAATTCCGCGGAGGCGCCTGGGATGTCAAACGTGTGCACGGTGCCGCTTTGTGGCTGCCACCCGGCCGCGGGATTCTCCGCGTACAAGCGCGCCTCAATCGAATGGCCATGAATGGCAGGCGGTTCGGCGGGAAGCTTGCCGCCCTCTGCCACCTGGATCTGCAATGCGACCAGGTCCAGACCTGTGGTGCACTCGGTGACCGGATGCTCCACTTGCAGGCGTGTGTTCATTTCCAGGAAGAAGAACTCGCCGTTCTCAGTGGCCAGGAACTCCATGGTCCCCGCGCCCGCATAGCCGATGGTCGCCGCGGCGGTGCGTGACGCCTCGAAGAGCTGCTCCCGCATGCCGTCGATTCGGGTCACCAAGGGGGAGGGTGCCTCTTCGATGACCTTCTGGTGGCGGCGCTGGATGGAGCACTCGCGCTCACCCACGGCCCACACTGTGCCGTGAGTGTCGGCCATCACCTGCACTTCGATGTGTCGACCGGTGCCCAGGTAGCGCTCGCAGAAGACTGTCGGGTCCCCGAACGCCGATTGGGCCTCCCGCTGTGCGGCAGCGATTTCGGCGGAGAGCTTGTCGAGCTCTGCAACGATCCGCATGCCGCGGCCACCGCCACCGGCGGAGGCCTTGACGAGCACCGGGAGTTGATCGGCGGTGACGGTATCCGGGTCGAGCTGTCCCAGCACCGGTACTCCGGCGGCGTCCATGAGTTTTTTGGACTCGATCTTCGAGCCCATCGACTCGATGGCCGTGACCGGCGGGCCGATCCAGGTGAGGCCGGCATCGGCCACCGCACGAGCGAAATCGGCATTCTCGGAAAGAAATCCGTAGCCGGGGTGGATGGCGTCGGCGCCGGTGGCCTTGGCCGCCGCGATGATCAGCTCACCGCGCAGATAGGTCTCGGCGCTGGACGTGCCGGGTAGGTGGACCGCGGCGTCGGCCTCGGAGACATGCGGGCTGTCGGCGTCGGCGTCGGAATACACGGCGACCGTGCCAAGCCCCAGCTTGCGACAGGTGGCGAAGACGCGGCGGGCGATCTCGCCGCGGTTGGCCACCAGAACAGAGGTGATAGTCATTTAACTCTTACCTCACATCCGGAAGACGCCGAAGTTCGACGTCCCCTCGATTGGTCCATTGGCGATGGCGGACAGGCACATACCGAGCACGGCCCGGGTATCGCGGGGGTCGATGACCCCGTCGTCATACAGGCGGCCGGACATGAACATGGGCAGCGACTCGGCTTCGATCTGGGCCTCGATGGCTGCCTTCATCGCGGCGTCCGCGTCCTCGTTGACGGCCTGGCCCCGTGCCACCGCGGCGGCACGGCTCACGATGGAGATGACGCCCGCCAGTTGGGTACCGCCCATGACCGCCGACTTGGCGCTGGGCCACGCGAACAGGAACCGGGGGTCGTAAGCGCGTCCGCACATGCCGTAATGGCCGGCTCCGTATGAGGCGCCGACAATCAGCGACAGATGCGGCACGGTGGAGTTGGACACGGCGTTGATCATCATCGACCCGTGCTTGATCATGCCGCCCTCTTCGTACTCCTTGCCCACCATGTACCCGGTGGTGTTGTGCACGAACAGAAGTGGCGTGTTGGTCTGGTTGGCCAGCTGAATGAACTGGGTGGCCTTCTGTGCTTCCTCGCTGAACAGCACGCCGCGCGCGTTGGCGAGGACGCCGATCGGGTATCCGTGTAGACGTGCCCATCCGGTCACCAATGACGACCCGTACTGCTCTTTGAACTCGTCGAATTCCGAACCATCGACGATCCGCGCGATGACCTCACGCGGATCGAACGGGATGCGCAGATCTCCCGGGACGATGCCGATGAGCTCTTCCTGATCGGCGATCGGTTCGACCACTGCGGCGGGCTTGGGGCCCTTCTTGACCCAGTTCAGGCGCGAGACGATCTGTCGCCCGAGTCGTACGGCGTCCTGCTCGTCCACTGCCAGGTAATCGCCCAAACCGGAGACGCGGGAGTGCATTTCCGCGCCACCGAGGGATTCGTCATCGGACTCCTCACCCGTCGCCATCTTGACGAGGGGGGGACCGGCCAGAAATACCTTCGAGCGTTCCTTGATCATCACGACGTGATCGGACATTCCGGGGATGTAGGCGCCGCCGGCGGTCGAGTTCCCGAACACCAGGGCGATCGTCGGTATGCCGGCCGCTGAAAGCCGCGTGAGATCGCGGAACATCTGCCCGCCGGGAACGAACACTTCCTTCTGAGTGGGTAGGTCCGCGCCCCCAGACTCCACCAGCGAGATCACGGGTAGGCGGTTCTTGAAGGCAATATCGTTGGCCCGCAGCACCTTACGGAGTGTCCAGGGGTTGCTGGTGCCGCCCTTAACGGTGGGGTCGTTGGCCACGATCATGCACTCGACGCCCTCGACCACGCCGATGCCGGTGACCAGCGAGGCGCCGACGGTGAAATCGCTGCCCCATGCCGCCAGCGGGCACAGCTCCAGGAACGGGGAGTCGGGGTCGATCAAGAGCTCGATGCGCTCACGTGCCAGCAGCTTGCCGCGTTCATGGTGGCGGGCAACGTATTTATCGCCTCCACCGGCGAGTGCCTTCGCGGTTTCGGCGTTGACCTCGGCCAGTTTGGTCGCCATCGCCTCGGCGGCGGCGAGGTACTCGGGAGAGTTGGTGTTGACGGTGGTACGCAGGATCGTCACGACTGGTACCCCAGGAGCTTGGCTGCCAGCGAGGTGAGGATCTCGGTGGTGCCGCCACCGATCCCGATGATGCGCATATCGCGGTACTGCCGTTCGATTTCGCTCTCGGTCATGTAGCCCATGCCGCCGAACAGCTGGACTCCCTGATTGGCCACCCACTCGCCGGCCTCGACGGCGGTGTTCTTGGCGAAGCAGACCTCGGCGATGAGATTGGTCTCGCCCGCGATCGCGCGGTCCACCAGGACATGCGTGTAGACCCGTGCGACATCGACCCTGCGTGCCATCTCCGTCAGAGTGTTTTGTACGGACTGGCGGGAGATGAGTGGACGCCCGAAGGTCTCCCGATTCCTGCACCATTCCACTGTCAGGTCAAGGCAGCGCTGAGCACTCGAATATGCCTGGGCAGCAAGGCCGATCCGCTCTGACACGAAGGCACCGGCGATCTGCGCGAAGCCGGTGTTCTCGCCACCCACCAGGTTCTCGGCGGGCACTCGTGCATCGGTGAAGGACAGCTCGGCGGTATCCGAGGAGCGCCATCCCATCTTGTCGAGCTTGCGTGTGACGTCAAATCCGGGGGTGTCCTTGTCGATCAACAGCAGCGAGACCCCTGCCGCGCCCGGTCCACCGGTACGCACCGCGGTCACCACATAGTCGGCGCGCACGCCGGAGGTGATGAAGGTCTTGGCGCCGTTGACGATGTAGTGATCGCCGTCCCGCTTGGCCGAGGTGGTCAGATGCCCGACGTCGGATCCGCCGCCGGGTTCGGTGATGGCCAGTGAGCCAATGAGATCGCCCGCCAGGGTGGGCTTTACGTAGCTTTCGATGAGCCGCTGATCACCCGAGGCGATGATGTGCGGCGTGGAGATGCCGCAGGTGAACAGGGAGGCGAACACGCCGCCGGGCACACCGGCGTAATGCAGCTCTTCGCACACGATCACCGGGTCGATGGCATCACCGCCGCCGCCGCCGACTTCCTCGGGTGCACCGGGACCCAGCAGGCCCAGATCGCCCGCCTTGCGGTGCAATTCACGAGGAATTAGTCCCTCGCGCTCCCACTCGTTGGCATGCGGCAGAATCTCGCGCTCGGCGAAATCACGCACCGTCTCCCGGAGCGCCTTGCGTTCCGGGCTGTTCCACTGACTCATTTGGTGCCTTCCAGCAGGGTTTCGGGGATGTCGATCTCACGCGAACGCAGCCATTCGCCAATACCTTTGGCCTGCGGGTCAAAGCGGGCCTGATAAGCCACTCCCTTGCCGAGGATGCCCTGGATGACGAAGTTCACGGCCCGCAGCTTGGGCAGCAGGTAGCGCGCCACCTCCAACTGCTCGGTCTCCGGCAGCAGCTCCCGCAGCGCGTCGATAGTCAAAGCATGCGCAAGCCAACGGTATTCCTCATCCGTGCGTACCCAGACGCCCACGTTCGCACTGCCGCCCTTGTCGCCGCTACGGGCACCCGCAAGGATGCCCAAGGGGGCGCGGCGTACCGGCCCGGGCGGGAGCGGCTCGGGCAGTGCTGCCGCTGGGGCATCGGCGAGCGGCAGTGTCTGCGCCGCCTGTGCGATATCGATCCGGGAACCGTCGGCGAGGACCGCGACATGCGGAACCTTTTCCGCAGGAACGTATCCCGGAGTGAACACGCCGTACGGCTCGCCATCCTTGGGGGGTGTGGTGACGTGGAAGCCCGGGTAGCTCGCCAGAGCGAGCTCCACCGCGGCGTTGGAGAACTGACGGCCAACCTTATTCGGGTCGGAATCACGCACCATCACATGGAGCAGGGCGCTGGCCGCCTGCTCGGTGTCGGCGTTCGGGTGGTCGGTACGCCCCAGGGTCCACTGGATGTCCTGCGGAGCGCCCGAGGGGGAAGACAGGGCAGACTCAAGCTGCTTGCGGGTCAGGTCGGCCTTGGCGTCGATGTCCAGCCCGGTCAGTACGAAGGTCATCTGATTACGGAAGCCGCCCAATGCGTTCAGCGACACCTTGAGGTCCGGTGGGGGTGCCTCGCCCGTCACGCCCGAGACGCGCACCCGGTCCGGACCTTCCCGGGCCAGCTCGATGCTGTCGATGCGGGTAGTCACATCCGGGTTGGCGTACCGGGCCCCGGTGATCTCGTAGAGCAGCTGCGCGGTCACGGTGCCCACGCTGACCGCACCGCTGGTACCTGCGTGCTTGGTGATGACCGACGATCCGTCCTCATATACCTCGGCCAGCGGGAACCCGGCACGCGAGAGGTCGGGGATCTCGGTGAAGAAGGCGTAGTTGCCTCCGGTGGCCTGGGTGCCACACTCGATGATGTGCCCGGCCGCGACAGCGCCGGCGAGCTTGTCGTAGTCGTCGCGGCGCCAGCCGAAGTGTGCGGCGGCGGGGCCGACGATCACGGAGGCATCGGTGACGCGACCGGTGACCACGATGTTGGCGCCGGAGTTGAGGCATTCCACGATGCCCCAGGCGCCGAGATAGGCATTGGCGGTGAGTGGAGATCCCAGTCCGAGCTCTGCGGCGCGGGGCAGCAGATCGTCACCTTCGACATGAGCGACCTTGGCCGGGACACCCAGTTTTTCCGCGAGTGTGCGGATGGCGTCCGCTAGACCCGCGGGGTTGAGGCCGCCGGCGTTGGCGACGATCGTGACACCCTTGTCCTGAGCCAGCCCAAGGCACTGCTCGAGCTGACGCAGAAAGGTCTTGGCGTAGCCGCGTTCGGGGGCCTTGGCGCGATCTCGACCGAGGATGAGCATCGTCAGTTCGGCCAGATAGTCGCCGGTCAGATAGTCGAGTTCACCGCCGGTGAGCATCTCGTGCATGGCCGATATTCGGTCACCGTAGAAGCCTGAACAGTTCCCAATTCTTACCGGCGCGGTGGTCACAGTGGTCCTCTCGAGGTCGGCGTCGACTGCTCGTGCGCTGCTAAATTACCCCACCCGCCCAAACGTCAATCTGTGGGGCCAACCAAGTGGTTGGCCGAGCAGGATTCCCCGCACAGACACGACGGTTCTGGTGGCGCGATGCGATACGAAACCGCCACTACGCGGCATGTCGGCCTGGATCAATCAGGGCAAATTTGCAGCTCATGTGAGCCACCGGCTATCGTGTGTTGATTGTCGCTCGCTGCGCCCAACATGCTGGCGCGGCGCGGGCGAATGACACAGAAACCTGAGAAATAAGGAGAGGGCGCGACCATGGCCGTCCCCAAGCGGAGAATGTCCCGCTCGAATACCCGTAGCCGGCGCGCGCAGTGGAAGGCGACCGCCACTGAGCTGGTCAATGTCACTGTCGGCGGACAGAACCACAAGGTTCCCCGTCGCCTGCTCAAGGCTGCCCGCCTCGGGCTCATCGATTTCGACCGTCGCTGAACGCTGCGAGGCCTGATTCTCAGGCTTCCTCAGTAATATCTCAGCCGCACGGTTAACACTGGTCCCTGTGCGAATTCTTGTAGTCGATGACGACCGTGCCGTGCGCGAGTCGTTGCGGCGGTCCCTGTCCTTCAATGGGTATTCGGTGGATCTCGCCGAGGATGGCGTCGATGCGCTGAACGTCATCGCCAACGACCGGCCAGATGCGTTGGTGCTCGACGTGATGATGCCCAAGCTCGACGGCCTCGAGGTGTGCCGTCGCTTGCGCAGCACGGGAGACGATCTGCCGATCCTGGTGCTCACTGCGCGGGACTCGGTCTCGGAGCGAGTGGCCGGCCTCGACGCGGGTGCAGACGATTACCTCCCCAAGCCCTTCGCGCTTGAGGAACTCCTGGCCCGGATGCGAGCTCTGCTGCGTCGGACCACCATCGACGAATCGGCCGACGCTGCCACGTTGAGCTTCGGCGACCTCACGCTCGACCCCATCACCCGCGAGGTGTACCGCGGCACTCGGTCGATCAGCCTGACTCGCACCGAGTTCGCGCTGCTGGAAATGCTCATGGCCAACCCCCGTCGGGTGCTGACGCGCAGTCGCATCCTCGAAGAGGTGTGGGGGTTCGACTTCCCGACGTCCGGCAATGCACTTGAGGTGTACGTCGGCTATCTGCGGCGCAAGACGGAAGCCGAGGGAGAGCTCAGACTCATCCACACCGTCCGCGGTGTCGGCTATGTGCTGCGGGAGACCCCTCCGTAATCCCCATGGCGACATTACGAATGCGCAGACCTAGCTCTGCACTGTTCTCTCCGCTGCGGGCAACCAGCTCATCGGTATCGCTGCGTTGGCGGGTGATGCTGCTCGCGATGTCGATGGTGGCGATGGTCGTGGTGCTGATGGCCGTCGCGTCATACCTGTTGGTATCCACTGCGTTGTATCGCGACGTCGACAAGCAGCTCAATGATCGCGCCAACTTGCTCATCGGCAGCGGGCTGCTGTCGGTGGATCCGCGTCGGGCCATCGAGGGCACCGCGTACTCGGCCGATGTCAACGCCAAGTTGATCTTCCCGGGGCTGATCACCTTCTCGGCGACCCAGCAGGGACAGACCATTCCCTACGGCGCACCCGAGCAGGCGGTAACCCGCGGCGAGCTGGAGCAGTCGCTGCGCACCGTCAATCACCAACGCGTGCTTGCTCTTCGGCTCGACAACGGCAGCACGCTGATCATGGCGAAATCGCTCGACCCCACCGATACGGTGCTGCGGCGACTGGGCTGGGTGTTGCTGATCGTCGGCGGAGTGGGTGTCGCGGTGGCGGCCGCGGCCGGCGCAGTGGTCGCCGGTACCGGGTTGCGGCCGGTGGCCAGGCTGACCGACGCCGCTGAACGAGTGGCCCGAACCGACGACCTGCGACCCATTGCCGTCACGGGCAGTGACGAATTGGCGCGACTCACCATCAGTTTCAACACGATGCTGCGTGCCCTGGCAGAGTCGCGAGACCGCCAGGCGCGGTTGGTGACGGATGCGGGCCATGAGCTGCGTACACCGCTGACCTCGCTGCGCACCAATACCGAGCTATTGATGGCCGCCATGCAACCGGGTGCCCCGCGTCTGCCCGACGAGGAGATGGAGGCGCTGCAACTCGATGTGATCGCCCAAATCGAAGAATTGTCCACACTGGTGGGCGATTTGGTTGATCTCGCGCGAGGCGACGGTGCCGACATCGTGCACGAGCCGGTCGACATGGTCGAGGTGGTGGAGGGTGCGCTGGAACGAGTTCGACGCCGCCGCAACGACATCGAATTTGACGTCGTCATGCAGCCGTGGCAGGTCTACGGAGACGCGGCGGGACTGTCACGAGCGGTTCTCAATCTGCTCGACAACGCCGCGAAGTGGAGCCCATCGGGCACCACGGTGTCCGTGCGGCTGGCCCAGGTTGACGCTGCGCACGCCGAGCTGGTGATCTCCGATCGCGGTCCCGGGATCCCGCCCGCCGAACGAGATCTGGTCTTCGAGCGGTTCTATCGCGCCACCCCGGCCCGGGGAATGCCGGGCTCCGGTTTGGGGTTGGCCATCGTGAAACAGGTTGTCCTGAAACATGGTGGCGCCATCAAGGTCGAGGAGACGGAGTCCGGTGCGGTGGTCGACGGTAACCCGGCCCCGGGTACGTCCATGCACGTACTGCTTCCGGGCAGGCCGGGACCGGTCAGGTCGCCAAGTATGGGGGACACGACTGGCCGCCGGAACTCTGTGCCAAACGAGAGGGAGATCTCAGTGGATTCTCAGTCCCCTCCGGCAGCGTGGCACCCGAGCTAGTCGATCGTGAACGCCTATGAAGGACGTGTGAGGAAGTTCCTATGACTAACGACCCCCACGGCAGCTGGTCCTACCGGCCGTCCGGCCCTTACTCCGGACAACACGGGCATCAAGCTCCGACACACCATGCCCAGGCGGGTCACCAGTATCAGGGGCAGGCGTACGGCTACCCGTCTGCGCCGCCGAGCCCGCAGCGCCCCGCTCCGCAGCAGTCTCCAGCGCCGCGGGGCAGGCGCAGCGGCGGGCTCGTGGTGGGTGCTGTCGTTCTGGCTCTGGTCTCCGGTGGTCTGGGCGGGACGGTGGGCGCGGTCGTTGCCGACCGCCAGCACCGGGCACCCGTCGTCACCGGTGGCAGCACCGGCCTGACCCCCATCTCGCCGGGGCGTTCGTCTGCCGCCCAGCCGGTCGCCTCGTTGCCCGCGGGATCCGTAGAACAGGTTGCGGCCAAGGTACTTCCGAGCGTCGTGAAGCTGGAAACGATCATGGGTCGTTCGAGCGAAGAGGGATCTGGGGTAATCCTCTCTGCCGATGGTCTGGTGCTCACCAACGCGCACGTCGTCCAGGCGGCGGGGGAGCCCGGCGCCAAGACCACCGCCACCATCGCGGGCGGCAAGAACTCGCCTTTCACCGTGGTTGGCATCGATCCCGCCACCGACATCGCCGTGATCCGGATCACCGGCGCCTCGGGCCTGACACCCGTCGCACTGGGGTCGTCGGCGAATCTGGTTGTGGGCCAGTCGGTTGTCGCGATCGGTTCGCCGCTGGGCCTGGACGGCACGGTGACCACTGGCATCGTCAGCTCGCTGAATCGCCCGGTGTTCACGGCGGGACAGGCAGGCAATCAGGACACCGTGCTGGACGCGATCCAGACCGATGCCGCCATTAACCCGGGTAACTCCGGTGGCGCGCTGGTCAACTTGAACGGCGAGCTGGTGGGAATCAACTCCGCCATCGCGACCATGGGTGGCGATTCCAGTGGCGAGACGCAGGGCGGATCGATCGGCCTGGGCTTTGCGATTCCGGTCGATCAGGCCAAGCGGATCGCCGATCAGCTGGTCGCCAGCGGCCACGCCACCCACGCCTCCCTGGGGGTGCGGGTTGGCAACGATAAAGAGATCCAGGGAGCCAGGATCGTCGAGGTGGTTGCCGGGGGAGCTGCCGAGAAGGCCGGGATACCCAACGGTGCGGTCGTCACAAAGGTAGACAACCGCCCGGTGAACAGCGCCGACGGTCTTGTGGCGGCGGTGCGCTCCAAGGCGCCGGGAGACAAGGTGACGCTGACGTTTACCGATGGCAACGGTGGGCCGGAGAAGACCGCCGACGTGATACTGGGGGAGGTCGCCCGATGACCCAGATGTCCGTGCGAGCCGTTACGGTTGCTTCCATGACTGAGCTTGAGGTGGGACCGGTGGGGCGATCTCTGGTCGTCATAGTCAACGACAGGACAGCCCACGGCGACCAGGACACCAGTGGTCCGCTGGTCACCGAGCTGCTCTCGGAGGCGGGAATCGTCGTCGACGGTGTGGTGGCAGTCGAGGGGGACCTGGCCGAGATTCAGAACGCCGTCAATATGGCGGTCATCGGCGGTGTGGACCTGGTGGTGACCGTGGGTGGCACCGGTGTCACCCCACGCGATGTGACTCCCGAGGCCACTGCGCCGCTTCTCGACCGTGAGCTGCTCGGCATCGCCGAGGCCATCCGGTCGTCGGGGCTGGCCGCGGGAGTCACCGAGGCGGGTCTGTCACGCGGAGTGGCGGGTATTTCGGGCAGCACCCTGGTGGTCAACATCGCGGGCACACGCGCCGCGGTGCGCGATGGGATGGCCACGGTGACACCGATGGCGATTCAGATCATCGAGCAGCTATCCAGCCTGGAGATCTGAGCGGGTGCAGGCTCCCGAGGGCCGCGGTTGTGACCTTCGCCACAAAAGTGGCGAGGAGGGAACAAGCGCCAGCAATGCGGATATCGACCGGATCTTCGGTCAAGCCGAGCCGTCGCTGGGTCCAGATGAACGCGATGTGAACGATTCGCGCGGCGTGCACGAAAGTGATCAGTGGTTGCGCGATAACGTTCCGCCCCATCACGGCTAAGGAATTCCCGCATATCGAACGCGTAAATCCGGCAGGTCGCCAAGCGTGGATACCCGTTCGGGGTGTCGGTTCCCTCGCGGTGCGCGAATGTTTCCCAGCAAATCGCTCGTTCACCCAATTGTTAACCCGGTGATGTCTTGGGTTTGGCTAACTTCCGGTTCACAGGCGTGCCCGAGGTCGGGTGAGTCGACTTCGACCAGAACGAGTGTTCAGATTGCCGCGCCGTCACCGTGCTGATATCGTCCTTCTGTCCGTCGCTTAGGAAATTCTCATGTTCGCCATGAGGGGACTGTTAGGAACAGAATGAAGCTGTTGAGCAAGGTATCGGGCTGGGCTCGCCACGGTCTGTTGGCGGTTGGCGCCCTAGTCATGACTCTGGTTGCTCTCTTTGCGACGGCGGCGACGGCTCATGCGGGTTTGGATGATGAGCTGACCCTGGTTGATGGCAAGGGACGGACGCTGCGGATTCAGCAGTGGGACACCTTCTTGAACGGTGTGTTCCCGCTGGACCGCAACCGCCTGACGCGTGAGTGGTTCCATTCGGGCCGCGCGGTCTACGAGGTGACCGGTCCGGGTGCCGATGCGTTCGAGGGCACTCTGGAGTTGGGCTATCAGGTGGGTTACCCCTGGTCGCTGGGCGTGGGGCTGAACTTCAACTACACGACGCCGAATACCTCGATTCTTTACGGTATTCCGAACGCCTTCGGTGGCACCCCGGAAGCCTCGTATGTGCAGACCACCAACCTGCTGCCCTCTGCTGGCATCAATGTTGACCTGGGCAACGGCCCCGGTATCCAGGAGGTCGCGACGTTCTCGGTGGCGATCGCGGGCCCCAAGGGTGCGGTCGCGGTCAGTAACGCGCACGGCACGGTGACCGACGCCGCCGGTGGTGTGCTGCTGCGGCCATACGCACGACTGATCAGCTCGGCCGGTGACAGCGTCACCACCTACGGCGAAACCTGGGACATGAAGTAGCGAATCTTC
This sequence comes from Mycobacteroides salmoniphilum, assembly GCF_004924335.1. Taxonomy (NCBI): domain Bacteria; kingdom Bacillati; phylum Actinomycetota; class Actinomycetes; order Mycobacteriales; family Mycobacteriaceae; genus Mycobacteroides; species Mycobacteroides salmoniphilum. Next base: position 960,459 of record NZ_CP024633.1, read on the forward strand.
GCTGACGTCTGGACAACAAGCGTTTCCACCTAAGGCTTTCTTCTGCGGGATTGACGGCCTCACCTAGGGCGGGGCGTCATCTCGCGATCAAGGGGATCTCTTGTGCGACGTGATGTGCGCCGGTCGCTCGAATGTGTAGCTACGGTGTTTATTCTTTGTGCGATGGTATTCACCATCATGGGGACTGCGCATGCGGGTTTGGACGATGAGCTGACCCTGGTTGAAGGCAAAGGGGTGGACGCTGCGGATTCAGCAGTGGGACACCTTATGAATGGGTGTTTCCGCTCGACCGCAACCGCCTGACGCGTGAGTGGTTCCATTCGGGCCGTGCGGTTTACGAGGTGACAGGTTCGGGGGCAGGCACAATTGAGGGCACCCTGGAATTGGGTTACCAGGTGGGCTATCCGTGGTCGCTGGGTGTGGGGCTGAACGTCAACGACACGTCGCCGAATGTCTCGGTGCTGCACGGCATACCCAACGCCTTCGGGGGAAATCCCGAGGCCTCGTATGTGTGCAAACCATCAACCTGCTGGCGTCGCCTGGTATCAACGTTGACCTGGGTAATGGCCCCGGTATCCACGAGGTGGCGACGTGTTCGGTTGCGGTGGCCGGCGCCAAGGGTGCGGTCGCGGTGCCCCATGCACACGGGACGGTATCCGGGGCGGCCTGCGGGCGCCGTGAGGTCCTTGTGCATGCTTGCTAAGCGGTGCCGGAGACAGCGTCACCACGTATGGCGAGACCCGGGATATGCGGTAGTCGCCATTGCTTAATGGGTGCGCTGACGTAGCACACGGCACAGTATTGGACGCCATGCACAGTAAATGGCGTCGCGCAGCAAAAAGCGCTGTGTATCTGCTGTGAGTTAGCCTGCCAGAAACATTCGGGAAACTCAGAAAGATGATTTGGCCGTTACGTTTGGCCCGCCTGAGCAACAATGTGGTCCTGGCGAAGTAGGCATTTGCCGCGGCGTACATCCGCCCTGAGAATTGAGGGAACTAAATGAGAACAGTTGGCATCTGGCAGGTCATGCACAACACCCTCATGCGATTGATGCTCGTCGTCGCCGGTGTGGTTGGCCTGGCGGTCATCGGGGCGGGTACCGCGACGGCGGGTTTGGATGATGAGCTGACCCTGGTTGATGGCAAGGGACGGACGCTGCGGATTCAGCAGTGGGACACCTTCTTGAACGGTGTGTTCCCGCTGGACCGCAACCGCCTGACGCGTGAGTGGTTCCATTCGGGCCGCGCTGCGTATGAGGTGACGGGTCCGGCGGCTGACACGTTTGAAGGCACTCTGGAGTTGGGCTATCAGGTGGGTTACCCCTGGTCGCTGGGCGTGGGGCTGAACTTCAACTACACGACGCCGAATACCTCGATTCTTTACGGTATTCCGAACGCCTTCGGTGGCACCCCGGAAGCCTCGTATGTGCAGACCACCAACCTGCTGCCCTCTGCTGGCATCAATGTTGACCTGGGCAACGGCCCCGGTATCCAGGAGGTCGCGACGTTCTCGGTGGCGATCGCGGGCCCCAAGGGTGCGGTCGCGGTCAGTAACGCGCACGGCACGGTGACCGGCGCCGCCGGTGGTGTGCTGCTGCGGCCATACGCACGACTGATCAGCTCGGCCGGTGACAGCGTCACCACCTACGGCGAAACCTGGGACATGAAATAACCGCCCCGGCGGGCCGGGCAGAAGGGCTAGGACGCCTTCTTCTGCTCGGCCAGCAGGTCGCGAATCTCGACGAGTAGCTCTGCTTCGGTTGCCGCCGCGGGGTCCTCGCCGGACTTGGCCAGGCGATTCTTGAGCGTGTTGTAGGGCAGGACGACCACGAAGTAGACAACCGCCGCGATCAGGATGAAGTTGATGGTTGCGGTGATCAAGACATTGAAGTCCAGATACTGCCCGCCGCCGATGCTGACTCTGAGCGCAGGATGATCCGAATCGGGACCGGTGCCAATCCGATTGATCAACGGCTGAATGATGGCGTCGCTGAACTTGGTGACCACCGCGGTGAAGGCCGCGCCGATGACCACAGCGACCGCGAGGTCAATGACGTTGCCGCGCAGCAAGAAATCTCTGAATCCTTTGAGCATGGTCTGACACTAACGCAAGGTCAGCGTTACCGCCTGCACTAGCGCGATCGCGGCGACGCGATTTGCCTGCTGTGGCGGCAATGCGACCATTACCACCCGCTGCGTCCCAACGCCTTTGGTGGCAGGTTTCGGCGACACCAACACGACCACGGCTCCGGTAGCCAGCACGGCGGCCTCGGGTGGTGTGGCGTCTGGCGCACCCGGTCCGTGGTCGGCCACGGTGAGGATGTCGACGATATCTCCGGTGCGGATCATGTCGAGGGTCGCGGCGTCGTCCAGTGGTACCGGGACGATGCGCGCGTCCCCGCCGGCCGCCGACTCGGCCAATCGCGGGCTCAATACCCGTAAATCGGTCAGCATTTCCCCGCGACGAACCGGCCCGGCCAGCGTCGCTCCCACGACGGTTCCGGTATTGGTGCTGGCCCCCTCGGGAAGAATTGTCGTGGAACGCTTTTCAAGTCGGACGTCGTCGCCGGTCAGGATCGTGCCGGGCAGTAGGTCATGGACGGCCACCACCACGTCAGTGCGATCGCTGGCCGGGTCCGGGCGAAATGCCAAGACCGCCGCGAACAGCACCAAGATCGCCGCGGCGAGCCGCCGGGCCAACGCTGTCCGTGCCCAATCGGGGCGAAGTGCTGTCGATATGCGCTGCAGCACAGTGGGATCGAGGGGCGAACGAGCCATGCTTCACGCTAGGACGACATATGTCCCCGCGTCACTAGGCAATGCGCCGCTGTGGATAACTCGTCAGCTGGCGGCGGCGGACGCGGTGGCAGTGGACGTCGAGCCGGAGGAGCTCGATGTCGACGACGAGCTGCTCGCAGAAGTCTCGGACGACGAGGACTTGGATTCACTCTTGGCGCCGGAATCACTCTTCGCGGCGGCGTCCACGCTGCCGGAACGGCTGTCGGTGCGGTAGAAGCCGCTGCCCTTGAACACGATGCCCACCGAGTTGAACAGCTTGCGCAGCTTGCCCGAGCACTTTTGGCACACGGTCAGCGCATCGTCAGTGAACGCCTGGACGATGTCGAACTTGTCGCCACAGTCGGCACATGCATAGGAATAGGTGGGCATGGGGGGTCCTCCAGGAACTGACAAGACATGAAACGCCACTGGCACTCTACCGTTTGGAGTGCCAGGTTCGCCACTGCGCGACCGGGGGATTCAGCCGAGTGTGACCAATCCGTCGGCGGTCAGCGCGTGAGTTACCGGCACATCGTGTGGGCCTGCCGGAATGTCGTCGAGCACCTCGCCGGTGTACAGCGGCGAAATCAGGGCGATCGAGGGCGCGGCGAACCCCAATGATCGGTCGTAGTACCCAGCACCTCGGCCCAGTCGGTTGCCTCGCTTATCCACGGCAAGTGCCGGGATCAACACCAACTCGGCGTCGGCGAGGGTGGCCGGACCGAACACCGGCGGTGCCGGTTCTCGCAGGCCAAAGGGGGCGTCCACCAGACCTCCCGGTCGGTACTGGCCCCAGGTCAGCGCCGCCGGAGTCCCGGTCTCGTCGTTGCGTGCGACCGGCAGCAGAACCTGGACGCCGCGGGCTATCAGGGCGTCGAGCATCTCCACCGACCCGGGCTCAGATCCCACCGGCACATAGGCGGCCACCACCGAAAGCCCCGAGGCCGCCGTCACGACATGCGCGGTGAGCGCATCGTTCTGTATTTCGCGGTCGGCACGCGACATCGCCCGTCGTGCCTGCACAATCTGTTGCCGCAGGGCGTTCTTGATGTTCTCCGGGGTGCTCTGGGGGTCGCCGATTCCGTGACGGTACCGCCTTACCCACGCAATCCCGTGGTCAGTGGTTAGGGTGAGTGGCTATGACGGCCCCTGACGTGTCCATCCCGCGCACCGCCGTGGTGCCCGCTGCAGGTCTGGGCACCCGGTTTCTACCGGCCACCAAGACCGTGCCCAAGGAACTACTGCCGGTGGTCGACACCCCGGGGATCGAGCTGGTGGCTGAGGAAGCCGCCGAGGCCGGCGCCGAACGTCTGGTGATCGTCACATCGGAGGGCAAGGACGGCGTCGTCGCGCATTTCGTTGAGGACTTGGTGCTTGAGGGCACGCTCGAGGACCGCGGGAAGCACGCCATGCTCGCGAAAGTGCGCCGAGCGCCCGGCCTCATCAAGGTGCAGTCGGTGGTTCAGGCCGAGCCGCTTGGCCTCGGACACGCCGTGGGCTGCGTGGAGTCGGTTCTTGACGACGATGAGGACGCCATCGCGGTGCTGCTGCCCGATGACCTGGTGTGGCCGCGGGGAGTGTTGGTGACGATGGCCAAGGTCCGGGCCAAGCGTGGCGGCTCTGTGCTCTGCGCCATCGAGGTGCCGCCCGAGGAGATCAGTTCCTACGGCGCGTTTGACGTCGAGATTGTTCCGGATGCTGCCAACCCAAATGTGTTGCGCGTCAAGGGGATGGTGGAGAAGCCGAAGGTCGAGGATGCCCCGTCGAACTACGCGGCGGCCGGACGCTACCTGCTGGACCGGGTGATTTTCGACGCGCTCAAGCGGATCCCGCGGGGTGCGGGCGGCGAGCTACAGCTCACCGATGCCATCGCGCTGTTGATCGATGAGGGACATCCGGTGCACGTCGTCGTGCACCGCGGATCCCGACACGACCTGGGAAATCCCGGCGGCTATCTCAAGGCTGCTGTTGACTTTGCGTTGGACCGCGACGATTACGGTCCGGGCTTGCGGAAGTGGCTGGTCGAACGGCTGGGTCAGGGGCCGACCACGCTGCCGGATTCGGAGTAAGAAAGGCACCAGTGCGTTCGGTCGAGGAGCAGCAGGCCAAAGTGACGGCGGCTGCGGTCGCGCCGCGCCCGGTTCGGGTGGCGATCGCCGAGTCCCAGGGTTTGTTGTGCGCCGAGGAAGTGGTGACCGTTCGGCCGTTGCCCGGGTTCGACCAGGCCGCCATTGACGGATATGCCGTGCGCAGCGTAGACGTGCAGGCCGCCGGTGGCGTGGTGCGCGTGATCAGCCCGGGTGAGGGCGGTAGTCCGGACGAGGAAGACGACGTCGAGGAATCCAGCGGCGAGATCGGAACGGTCGAGCTACCCGTTGTCGGCACGGTGCGGGTAGGGGAGCGCACGCCCACCCGGCTGCAACCCCGTCAGGCGGTGCGGGTGCAGACCGGCGCTCCGATGCCTACCTTGGCGGACGCGGTCCTGCCGTTGCGCTGGTCCGAGGGCGGCGAGTCGCGGGTCAAGGTGCTGCGCGCGGTGCGTTCGGGTGACTACGTGCGGCGCACCGGTGATGACGTGCAACCCGGTGATGTCGCCGTGCGTGCGGGCACCATCATCGGCGCAGCCCAGGTCGGGCTGCTGGCTGCGGTGGGACGCGATCGGGTGCTGGTGCATCCGAGACCTCGGCTGTCGGTGATCAGTGTGGGTGGCGAGCTTGTCGACGTGGACCGCACGCCGGGGAACGGTCAGGTGTACGACGTGAACTCCTATGCGCTGGCGGCCGCGGCCCGCGATGCGGGCGCCGATGTGAACCGGGTTGGCATCATCAGCGCGGATCCCGCCGCATTCCGCGAGGTGCTTGAGGGGCAGCTGAACCGGGCAGAGGTCGTCGTGGTCTCCGGTGCTGTCGGTGGTGCCGCTGCCGAGGGGATTCGCGAGGCTCTTTCGGCGCTGGGCGATATGGAGGTTGGGCGAGTTGCCATGCATCCGGGCTCGGTGCAGGGCTTCGGTCAGCTGGGCCGTGACGCGGTGCCGACCTTCCTGCTGCCCGCGAACCCGGTCGGTGCCTTGGTGGTCTTCGAGGTGATGGTGCGGCCGCTGATCCGGTTGGCCCTGGGGCGCCGGCACGCGCAGCGCCGAATTGTGCGGGCGCGCACCGTGTCTCCTATTACCTCTATTGCTGGACGCAAAGGTTTTCTGCGCGGTCAGCTGATGCGTGATCAGGACACCGGAGAGTATCTGGTGCAGATTCTGGGTGCGCCGGGTGCGTCCTCGCACCTTCTTGCGACGCTCGCCGAGGCGAATTGCCTCGTGATCGTGCCCGCCGAAGTGGAACAAGTCCGTACCGGGGAGATCGTCGAGGTCGCGTTCCTGGCGCAGCGCGGATGAGCGTCTGGCGTCAGGAGAGTGCTCATCCCGGTTGGCCGATGTCGCTCGGGAAACTGCGGGTGCCTGCCGGGGTGGTCTCTGTGCGGCCCATCCGATTGCGGGATGGAATGGCGTGGAGCCGGGCGCGGCTGGCCGACCAGTCCCATCTGCAACCGTGGGAACCGTCCTCGGAGGTCGATTGGATGGCGCGCCACGGCGTGTCGTCGTGGCCCGCACTGTGTTCGGGTCTGCGGGCCGAGGCCCGTAAGGGGCGGATGATTCCGTGCGCGATCGAACTGAATGGTCATTTCGTCGGGCAGCTGACGATCGGCAACATCGCGCACGGCGCGCTGCGTTCGGCGTGGATCGGGTACTGGGTGGTCAGCACGGTGACCCGGCAAGGAGTGGCGACCGCGGCACTCGCGCTGGGGCTCGATCACTGTTTCGGGCCCGTCACCCTGCACCGGGTGGAGGCAACGGTGCGACCGGAAAACGGGGCCAGCCGTGCGGTGCTGTCGAAGGTGGGCTTTCGCGAGGAGGGGCTGCTCAGGCGGTACCTCGACGTTGACGGCGCCTGGCGTGATCACCTCTTGGTGGCGATGACGGTCGAAGAGGTGCGAGGTTCGGTGGCCGCGATGCTGGTGCGTTCCGGAAACGCCACCTGGGTCTGAGCTCGCCCAGATTCTCTCCACGAGCTGCCCGACCCCCCCTTGCGGTGAGTCTGGGTCTCGCGACGCTTTGGGGTGGAAAGCCGTCGTGAGGCGCGGGCTCGCCAGATATTTATGAGACAGATGTGACTATTGGGGCCTGTGAGGCTTGCCCCTGTAGAATTACAGGTGTGTAATTGGTATCGGCGCGCCTCATAGCGTGCGCAGATCGCCAACCTAGCCTTGACCTGAGGCTTAGGCGCAGGCACACCTGACGCGCGCAGAAAGGAGCAGGCCGACATGCCGAGCATCCCCCAATCGGTGTTGTGGATCGGACTGGTCGTGCTGTGGCTGTTCGTCCTGGTGCCGATGCTGATCAACAAGCGTGACGTGGTGAAGCGCACGAGTGACGTCGCCCTGGCGACGCGGGTCCTCAACGGAAAAGCCGCCAAGCTGCTGCGCCGCACCGGCCCCGCTGCCGGTCACCGGAGCGATCCAGACTTCCGTCGTGAAGACATCGACGAACTCGAGGATGAGGACGACGAAGACTCGACCGGAGTGATCGCGAGTGCGCCCACCGAGGAAGACAAGGACGCCGCGCAGGCCGTGAAGGCCATGGCGGTGCGCAAGGTTCGTCCCGAGAAGATCGAGAGCGACGACCCCGTCGACGTCGATGTCGTCGACGAAGATGCGACCGCATTGCCGGCCGGTGAGGCCGCGCTGTCCGATGACCTCGAGGATTTGGAGGAGGCGCCCGTCGCCGACGCCGATTCGGGCACCTACGAGTATGTCGACGACACCTCAGGTCTGACCATTCCCGCCGAATCGACGCGGGAACGGCACCAGGCGCCGCCGATGTACAGCTCGTCGCGTCGCCGCCGGTTTGACCCCGACACCATGGCCAAGGAGAACGCGCGCAAGTTCGCGTTCCGCAAGCGTGTGCTGATCGGTCTGGTCGCGGCCGTGAGCATCGCCGGTGTGGTGGCCGCGACGGCAACCAGCACTGCGTGGTGGGCATGCGGCGCGCTGGCCGTGATGGCGGCGCTATACCTGGGCTATCTGCGCCGTCAGACCCGCATCGAGGAGCAGCTGCGTCGTCGTCGTGCGGCGCGGTACCAGCGAGCGCGTGTGGTCGGGGTGGAGAACGTCGCGGACCGCGAGCTCGATGTGGTTCCGCAGCGCCTGCGCCGTCCAGGAGCGGCCGTCCTCGAAATCGACGACGAGGACCCGGTTTTCGAGCACCTGGATTACTACGACGAGCCGCGGCGGTACCGCATGCCGCATGCTGTGGGCCAGTAGATATCCAATTCGGTCTGACGCGGGACGGCTGGTAAGGTCTTAGCGTCTTGGGGCTATAGCGCAGTTGGTAGCGCGTCTCGTTCGCATCGAGAAGGTCGGGAGTTCGATTCTCCCTAGCTCCACAAAGAACCCCCGCTTGTCGGGGGTTTTTCGTTACCGTGAGATGCGCGAGACGGAGCTCAGTTCACTCGGCGGATTCATCGGGTGACTCGGGCTCGTCGCGCGGTTTCGCGGTGCGGCCCGGGTTGCCGATACGGCGGTTGAGCGCATACACAGGAGCTGCCGCCCGGGCCACCAACGGCGGTATCGCCTGTCGTGCCCTGCGGGTATTGAAGAGCCCAGCGTTCATGCCGATACCGATAAAGGTCATCGCCACGATCACTGCTATCCCGACGAACGTTGTCGTCATACGCCCCACAGTATCGTCAAGCGCTGACCTGTGCTTCGAGGCTGTGACGTGGGAGATCTCAAGACCGGGAGAGGCGCCGCGCGCCCAGCCAGCCAACGCCTGCCACCGCCGCCGGGACCCCGAATACCGCCAGCAACACCGGGAGTTCCTCGGCGGCGCCGTACCCTGCCTCGAAGACGCCCACTCCCATGTTGAACACGGCAACGCCGGCCCAGGCAACCAAGAAGTGCGTGACGGCTGTCTGTATGCCGATCTTTTTGACCAGCGCACCGACGGCAAGAAACGCCAGTGCTGCGACAACGCCGACGATGATGATGATCGCGGTCCGGCTCATAGCGGTGAACTCTAGGTCATCGGATGCTGGATGGGGCAATCTCGAATGTTCTGGTGAAGGCGTAGGAGAATGCGGCGGGCGTGGCGTAGCCGAGCCGCCCCGCAACCTGGGTTACCGAGTGCTGCCTCAGCAGCGGAACCGCTGCCAGCAGCCGTGCTCGGAGACGCCAGGCCGCTGGGCTTATCCCCACTTCTCCTCGGAAGCGGCGACTCAGCGAGCGCTCGCTGGTGTTCAGCCGGTGCGCCCATTGGGCATTGGATACCGAGACTTCCGGTGCCTCGAGGTAGTGCCGACACAGCTCAGCTAGGTCCGGTGACCGCGGTATGTCGACATGCAAGGGCAGCGCGGTGAAGGACGCCAGCTCATGGAGTAGCAGTGTGGTGAGTGCTCCGTCGCGTCCCGAGCGGTCGTAGTCGGCGGCTAGATCTGCTGCCGCGCTGAGTAGTTCGTGCATCATCGGCCCGACGTCGACCACCACGCACGACGACGGCCACCACGGAACGGCCGACGGCTCGATGTAGAGGCTGCCGGTGCGTACGTCCAGCATCCGCACTCGATGGCGGGTGCGTGCCGGGATCATGACGGCGCGACGCGTGGGCACCGTCCAGGTACCGGCGTCGGTGTCCACGATCATCGTTCCCGTGGTTCCGTAGAGGAACTGTGCCCGCCGATGCTCATGCCAATCCAGCAGCTGTCCGTTGGTGTAGTCGGTGGCGATCGGCAGCACATCGTGGGGCAGGTGGTCGACGTCGGCGAGCGGGACATTCCGCATCTGATCAGGATATGGCCGACAATCGAATGAATTGAGCAAGCATTCGATTGTCGGAAGGGCGGCCGCCGGCTGGACTGGTCGCATGAGCGTGATCGTGTTGGTGGTGATCGGAGTTCTTACGGGGCTCACCACGGTGCTATTCGGCTTCGGCGGCGGATTTGTCACCGTCCCGGTGATCGTCTGGGTCGACGGCGCGTTGGGTGGAGCGGCGACGGTGGTGGCCGTGGCGACCTCCACGGTCGTCATGGTGGTCAACGCGGCAGCTGCCACTGCCGCGACCTCGCGAGCCACGTTGGCGCACTTGCGAAGTGCGGTGGCAGTCATCGCCTTGCTGGGGTGCGGGGGTGCTCTCGGAGCGGGACTGGCCAGGCTGGCGCCTCCGTACCTCACCACATGGGGATTCGTGGCCTATCTGGTGATCACGATCGCCGACGTGTTGCTGCGCCCCGGATTCCTGCGCCACCCGACCACGATCGACGGCCCTGCACGCGAGTTCGCCATCTCGCCCGTGCTGGGCGTCCCCATCGGTGCGGTCGCCTCATTCCTGGGGGTGGGCGGCAGCGTGATGACGGTTCCCTTGCTGCGCCGCAGTGGCCAGCAAATGAGCATGGCTACCGCACTCGCGAATCCGTTGACGCTGGCGATCAGCGTGCCGGCGTTGGCGATCTTTCTCACCAGTACGTCGGCCGCGGTCACGGGTGGGCCATACTTTGTCGGTGCGGTGGATTTCCGCTCTGCTGCAGCGCTTCTCATCGGCGCGCTGCCGTTGGTGGTCTGGCTGCGGCGGCGGCCGCCCCGGCTCCCCGACACCGCGCACGCCTGGGCATATGTCGGCCTGCTGATCACGTCAGCCGTTGCCATGGTGCTGTCACCCGGTGCGTTGTAACGCGCCCCGTAGCGTCGTGGGCATGGTGTCCCCCGACCTGCAACAGCTCGCCCCGTCTCTGTATCGCCTGCGTATTCCGGGCGGTCAGGCACATCTGCTGAACTGCTATCTCTGGCTAGGGCGCGACGGGGTGACGCTCGTCGATACCGGGTGGTCAGACAGCGCGGCATTGATCGAACAAGCGCTGCGTAGTCTCGGCAGGAACCGTGCGGACGTCACGCGGATCGTGCTCACGCACTTTCACGAGGACCACGTCGGGGCCGCCGCGGAGATCGCCTCCTGGTCGCAGGCCGAAGTGATTGCGGGGGAGGCTGACTCAACCTTCGTCACGGGAGAGGGCCGCGGTCCGCTGCCCGTGTTGACCGACGGAGAGCGGGCCCTGCATCCGGGATTCGAGGAGCCGCCGCATGGACCGGCCTGCCGCGTCGATTACCCGGCGATGGATGGCGACGTCCTGGACTTCGCGGGCGGCACGCGCGTCATCGTGGTGCCGGGCCACACCCCGGGCAGCATCGCGCTCTACTTGCCTGCGGCCGACGCCGTGCTGACGGGTGATGCGGTGGCCGAGTTCAACGGGCAGGTAATCCTCGGGGTGTTCAACTCCGATAGAGATGCCGCGGCCAAGTCGTTGACCAGACTGGCCGCTACCGGCGCCAAGATCGCGGGTTTCGGCCACGGTGAGGCCGTCCTGGAGAACGCCGCAGCCCTGATCGCGGCGGCCGTGGACGTCTTCGCCCCTGACTTCACCTGATCGTCCCCAAATACCCAGGGATTTCCCAGGTTGACCCTTCACAATCTTCAGATGGCGCGGACAGCATGGGTCGGATCGGGCCTCCTCGCACTTGTCGCGGTTGCCGGCTGCTCTCATCCGGCCAGTCCGGTCACCTCGGAAACATCTGCTCCTGAAGTGACCGACCTCAAAGTCAGTGCCGCTGCGGCGGATTCACTGTTCGCGGGACTTGATGAGATCAAGTCTTTGGGCTTCCCGACGGCAGATAAGACACAGACCGACTCAGAGCCGATCTATGGGCCCGCCGTGGACCCCGCGGACCCGTGCGGGCTATTGCATGCGACGTCACAGGGCGACTTGGGCGATGGTTGGCAGGCATTCCGCCAACTCAATGTCGGCAGCACGACCGACCCGCACCAGATGCTGCACGAGGCCATCGCGATCTATCCCGACAAGCCCGCTGCCCAATCGGAATTCCGTCGACTGACAGAGGCATTCACCAAGTGCAGGGCGCAATCGCCCAACGCGTATGCCTTCGGCATGCGTAACCCGATCACGATCACGTGGGCCGATAGCACCGGCGCCACGCGCGTTCACACCACGGGCAACGTGGTGTACGGGGTGACCTCCACGGGTGCCGCCGACAACGCCGAGGTCGCCGGTCAGGTCGCCAACCAGTTGAAGACGAACATCATCGACCCTGCTTAGAACCACCGTTCACTCGGTACTGTCCCGGTGTGCTTACAGAGCTGTATCACGGTGCGATCATCTTCTTGGTAATCCTGGCCGTCGTCACCTTCGTCAGTGGCTTCTGGTTCACCAATCCCTACGGCCGGTTCGCTAAACCGGACGAGAGGTTCACCGCCCCCGCCAAGATCGGTTGGCTGATCTTCGAATGCCCGCAGTGGTGGGCGTTCACGGTCACCTTCTGGATCGTCGCGCATCACCACGGCGCACCGGCGCTCGTGCTGTACGTCCTGTGGCAGTGTCACTACCTGTATCGCGGACTGATCTATCCGCTCTCCCGCAAGGGCAGTGGAAAACGCTTCCCCTACAGCGGCATCGCGTTCGGCTTCGTCTTCAACGCGGTCAATGGTTTCGCCAACGGATACGCCGTCGCGTTCGCCACGCATCTGCAGAGCTCCGCCTGGTTCACCGACCCCCGGTTCATCCTCGGCCTGCTTGTCGCGGTCACCGGTTGGCTCGTGAACTTCCAGGCCGACCGGATTCTGATCAATCTGCGGGCCGACGGTTTCGATGGCTACCGCATTCCGTACGGCGGCGCGTTCCGGTGGGTGTCGGCCGCCAACTACTTTGGCGAGATCATCCTCTGGGCGGGCTGGGCGCTGATGGCGTGGACGCTGCCCGGGCTGATTTTCGTGCTGTTCTCGATCGCCAATCTCCTGCCGAGGGCGCTTTCGATCCATCGGTGGTACCGCGAGACGTTCTCCGACGAGTACCCGCGCGAACGCAAAGCCATCGTTCCCGGGCTGCTGTAGGGGACCTAAGCCCTGAGTTTTACGCACTACTTCAAAACGTAAGCGATTCGTGTAACACTGAGTTACACGATCAATGGAGAGGTGGTGCGACATGGCTGCTCCGGTAACGGCCTCATACCCGAAGACTCGACGCATCAGATTTTGGTTTGGTGACCCGGTCCCCATGCGAAGGCACTTCGCCGACAATGACATCGCCTTGAGCCATGTGCTGGCGGGCGCCTCCGCGGTGTTCCCGCCGGGGGAGGAGTTCTTCGTCCGATCGGTGCGTCGCTACGCCGACAGGATCACCGAGCCGACGCTCAAGAAACGTGTCGCCGGCTTCATCGGTCAGGAAGTCACTCACGGTCTGCACCATCGCGAGCTCAACGAGAAGCTCACGGAAATGGGCTACCGCAGCAAGATGGTCGAGACGATAGGTCGGCGCTCCGGCAGGATCGAAGACCTCGTCGACAAGTACCTGCCCGATATGGACCGCCTCAAGTACGTCCGGCTGACCATGCTGGCCGCTACTGCCGCGCTCGAGCACTACACCGCGGTTCTTGCCGAGCGCCTGCTGGAAAGCGGGGAGCTGCAAGACATGGTGACCGACGACGAGGTGCGGAATCTGTTGTACTGGCACGCCATCGAGGAGCTGGAGCACAAGTCGGTCGCCTTCGACGTCTACCGTGCGGTCGGCGGGCCCGAATGGCTACGGCGTGCCGTGATGGCCGTCATCTGGACGGGGACGGTGCCGTTCGCCACCGCGGGCTCGTGGTTCTCGATCGTGTGGAGTGATCCGGACGGCCGGCGCCAGCCCGGGCGGGTGCTTCGCGAAACGATCGGGCTGGTCCAGGGGCCGCTGCTGAATGACGGCATGATCGGCAGGCTGGCCGTCTATATGAAGAAGGGCTTCCACCCCGACGATCTCGACACCGATGCGCTCCTGGACCGGTGGAGCGCCGAACTGTTCGGCGCCGAGGGCACTCTGGTCGATCATTTGAAGTAGAGACAACAATGCCCCGGGCTTGTGGCCCGGGGCATTGTCAGGTTACCGCTGTGTTCAGCAGCTCAGCGCGACATGCGCGACCTTGCGATCGACTGTCGGCACCGTGGTGGGGTTGTTGCGCACATCACGTGCCGCTTGCACGTTGTTGACGGGCGACTCCTGTGTCACCGATTCGACGGTGCACTTGGTCAGGTCACCGGCGCCCGTCTTGGAGACGATCACTCGGTACCCGTTGGACTTGAGGTCATTGATGACGGCGCTGGCGTCGCCCGATCCCGTTGGTCCGGCGAGCGCGACACTCGCCGATCCTAGCGATGCACCGATGATGCCAGCTGCGGCAATACCTGCAAATAACAATTTCTTCACGATTTCACTCCTCTCGCCTCGTTCCTCGTGGCCTACGTGTTACGCGAATGTGTCCGCATACCACACAAAGACCCAATCCCCGACTCGCTGAATCATCAACGTTCGTGAATCTGTCCAGTCCAACGCGGTAATACTCGGAATGATTCCCGCTCGGCGAAATTAACGTCAAATTCACAGCGGGGTCTGCGCGGGCTCTTAGGTGGACGGCCTAGCAGGACCCGCGAGCGCGCAGCACTCAGCGAACTGGCAAATCAGATTAGGTAAGGCTAACTAGACGTTGCAGTTAAGGGAGATGTACACCAATTTGTGGTCAAGCACCCGGACCGGCAGCACCAGCCACTTGCCGCTGGGCATCCAGGTGCGCTGATACTCGGTGCGATAGACATCCTGCCCGTTGCGGATGTTGGACACCGTGCACTTGTTGGTCGGGGCGGAACCGTTTCGGTCGATGATGACCTGGTAGCCCTGTGACTGGTACTGGTTGATGACCGACTGTGCGTCATCGGCGAGTGCCGTCCCGGGGGTGAGGGCCATCAGCGCTCCGACGCCCACTGCCGTCAGACACAACCGACTCAGCCTAACCACCGTCTTCATCTCACACCGTCCTCACAGTTTTTAACTCTTGGCCACACAGACATTGTTCCCTATAGGTGCCATCGATTTTTCGGTCCGAATCGATACAGTGGCCGGGTGTTGAAGCCGGTGACCGTCAAGAGCTGGGGAATCTGGGCCACCTGTGCGCTTGCGCTCGTCGTGCCGGGTTGCAGTCGAACCGTCCAGGACCCCGTCAATCACAACGTCAAGATCGGAAACATCGCCGCGCTGAAGAGTCAGTTCGGGCCGGAGTTCGCGATCAAGACGATGGAACCAGCGGGGATGGACCCCCGGCTGCTCTCGCCCGCGCCGCTGCCGCCCGGGATGACGGTGGACCCCGCGGGCTGTGCCAAGTACAGCGGTGGCAGTGCGGTGCCGGCCGGACTCAAGGGGAACATGGCCGCGCTCACCGCCACCGGTGCGGGAAATCAGTACGTGGCGGTTGCGGTGGAAACCTCCCAGGAGGTCCCCTTCGATCCTGCTGTGTCGGAGGAATGTAAGAAGGTCGGTTTTCGCGGTAACGGCATCGTGGGACAGACCGAGGTAGTGGACGCGCCGGCCATCGACGGTGCGCGCACGCTCGGCATGAAGCGTGATGTGCTCAGTGGCACGTCGGGCAGGGCCATCGGCCAGGAGGTGCTGAACTACTCGGCATATCTTGGCCGCTACATGGTGGTGGTTACGGTCAGTCCGGTCGCGGTGGGGAAGGTTCCGCCGGCGCCGCCCGATGGCAAGCGCGCATCGGATCTGCTGGTCAAGGCGGTAGCCGCCGTCCGTTCCTAACGCACGTCGCGGGGCCGGTACTGCAGGCTGATGCGCGGGCCCACAGGTTTGGACGTCTTCGGGATCGCGTGCTCCCACGTGCGTTGGCAGGTGCCGCCCATCACCAAAAGATCGCCATGGCCCACGTTGATGCGGATCGAGTCGCCGCCGAGCCGCGGCCGCAGCGCGAAAGTGCGCGTGGCGCCGATGCTGACGATCGCCACCATGGTGTCTTCGCGTAGGCCGCGACCGATGGTGTCGCCGTGCCAGGCGACGCTGTCGGTGCCGTCGCGGTACTGGCATAGACCTACCGTGGTGAACTGCTCACCGAGTTCGGCGGTGTACTGCCCGTTGAGGCGCTCGCAGATGCTTTCCAGTACCGGATGCGGCGGGGGGCCGACGGTCAGATCATGGAAGCTGACCAGTCGGGGAACGTCGAGGGTGCGGTCGTACATGCGGCGGCGTTCGGCACGCCACGGCACCTGTGTCAACAGCTGACCCAGGAGATTATCCGCGCGGCCAAGCCATTCATGGTGCACCTCAAGCCAGGCTCCACCGGCCAATTCGCGGCGCGGGACTGGTGGTGCGCCAAACAGGGATGCCTGCACAGTGTGTGGAGAGGCGGTCACACCCCCATGCTATCGCACACATGTTCGATTGCACGGCAAGCTAGCGTCTTCTCATGACGGATGCTCCAGTGCTGGGTGCCAATTCAGAGGTGGGACGGCTGCGGGCGGTCGTGTTGCACCGGCCCGGTGACGAGCTCAAGCGGCTCACTCCGCGCAACAATGACCAACTGCTGTTCGACGGACTGCCCTGGGTGGCGCGTGCCCAGGAGGAGCATGATGCCTTCGCCGAGGTACTGCGTTCGCGCGGTGTTGAGGTGCTGCTGCTCTCCGAATTGTTGCGCGAGGCGCTGGCCAGTGGCGCTGCCCGGGTGCAGGGCATATCGGCCGCGGTCAGCGCGCGCAGGCTGGGCTATGCGCTGGCACAAGATCTTTCGGAGTACCTGCGGTCGCTGGAAGCCGCGGACCTTGCCTACGTGCTGATGTGTGGGATGACGTTCGACGAGCTGCCTGTGGGAGGCAAGGTGGCGCAGCCGTCCCTGGTGCGGACCATGCACCACGGATCGGATTTCGTCATCGAGCCGCTGCCGAATCTGCTGTTCACCCGCGATTCGTCGTTTTGGATCGGCCGCAAGTTCGCGATCACCTCGCTGGCGCTGCCGGCACGGGTGCGCGAGACCTCGCTCACCGACCTGATCTATGCCCATCACCCGAGATTCCTCGGAGTGCGCCGGGCCTACGAGTCACATTCGGCCCCCGTCGAGGGTGGCGACGTGCTGCTGCTGGGGCCCGGGGTGGTGGCGGTCGGCGTGGGGGAGCGCACCACTCCCGCCGGTGCGGAAGCCTTGGCGCGCAGCCTGTTCGACGACGATCTGGCCCACACCGTGCTCGCGGTGCCCATCGCGCAGGAACGTGCGTCCATGCACCTGGACACCGTGTGCACCATGGTCGATACCGATGCCGTCGTGATGTATCCGGCGATTCAGGATTCATTGTCGGCATTCACCATTCGTCGCTCCGACAGCGGGGTCAGCATCTCGGGTTCAGATCCATTCGTGGAGGCGGCGGCCGATGCGATGGGCATCGGCAAGCTGCGGGTCATTGATACCGGGCTGGATCCGGTCACCGCCGAACGCGAGCAGTGGGACGACGGCAACAACACCCTGGCGCTGGCTCCCGGTGTGGTCGTCGCCTATGAACGCAATGTGGAAACCAACGCGCGCCTGGAGGCTTCGGGTGTTGAGGTGCTAGCCATCTCGGCGTCGGAACTGGGTACCGGCCGGGGTGGGCCGCGCTGTATGTCCTGCCCAGTATCGCGCGACCTTCTCTAGCGCCAGCTGGGCAGCCACATTTCCATGTTCCACATGAATGGTGAGATCGCGGCACCGGTGAGTATCGGATACAGCCACGCGAAGTTGGTCACCACAACCGCCAGATAGAACGTTGCGATGAACATTCGCAATGTTTTTCGCTCCGGGTTGGCCACCGGCTTGCGTAGGAAGTCGCCGATGATGAACGCGATCATCATCACCAGGAATGGCACCATCGGGGTGGCATAGAAGAAGTACATCTGCCGATCGATGTTGCCGAACCAGGGCAGCCACCCCGCGCAGTAGCCGACCAGTGCGGCGGCGTATCGCCAGTCGCGACGGACCACCGTCGCCCAGGTGGCCCACAGCAACACCGGAACCGCAAGCCACCAGATGGCCGGGGTGCCCACCAACAACACTGCGCGCACACAGGAATTGGCGCCGCAGCCGGGAATGTTCTTGTCCTCGATGGCGTAGAGCAGGGGGCGCAGCGACATCGGCCACGTCCACGGCTTGGACTCCCACGGATGGTGATTGCCGTTGGCATTGGTCAGCGTCGAATGGAATGTGTAGACGCTGTGCGTGTAGTACCAGAGCGATCGAAGGGCGTCGGGCACCCAACTGCCGACCCCGATTTGGCGTCCCTCGGCATGCCTGTTGATGCCCGTCTCGGAGGCGAACCACGACCAGTACGAGGCCATGTACACGACGAACGGAATGACCAGCAAGGCATACAGAGCCGGTCCCAGATCGCGTACCGCGGTGCCGGCCCATGGCCGCTGCACCCCGTACGCGCGCCGTGCGGCGATGTCGAATGCGATGCACAGCACTCCGAAGAACGCGACGAAATACAGCCCCGACCACTTTGTGCCGCAGGCCAATCCGAGCAGAATCCCGGCACCGAAACGCCACCAGCGCACGCCCAGGCGCGGACCCCATACGGTCTCGCCGATCCGCCCGTCGAGGTAGGCGTTGTACTGCCGTTCCCGAACCTGATCCCGGTCGACGATCAGTGCACCGAAGGCGGCCACCACGAAGAGCGCCTGATACACGTCAAGCAGTGCGGTGCGCGCGGTGACGAAGCTAACCCCGTCCGCGATCAGCAGCACCCCTGCGATGGCGCCCACCATGGTGGACCGGCTGATCCGCCGGGCGATTCGGGCGACCAGCAGCACCAGGATGGTGCCTGAGAGCGCGGCGGCGAATCGCCAGCCGAACGAGTTGTATCCGAAGAGCCATTCGCCGATGGCGATCATCTGCTTGCCGACGGGCGGGTGCACGACGAGCCCGTAGCCGGGATTGTCCTCGACGCCGTTGGTGGCGACTTGCCAGCCCTGCGGCACGTAGTGCTTCTCGTCGAAGACGGGGGTACCGCGATCGGTGAGTGCACCGACATTGATGAACCGGGTGAGCGCCGCGATTGCGGTGATGACGGCGGTCATCACCCAGCCCTGGAACCGGTCGGTGGGTCCGAAGTCCGCGGGCGGTATCCGGGGTCCTGGCGACTGGAGATCCGACTCGGCTGCCGAGGTAGGCGGCAGGGTTGCGGGCACGGTCACACGGTCGATCGTAGGGGAGGACCCGAGACCGGCATCGTGGTGCGGCGGGCGAGCGGCAGGGGGCCGGGACTTAGTCTTGCGGGATGGGGAACTTGCTGCTGGCGGCGACACCGCTAGGGGAGCCCGGGGATGCCTCGCCCCGATTGCGTGAGGCGCTGGCCAAGACGGCGGTGGTGGCCGCCGAGGACACCCGTCGTGTTCGGGCGCTTGCCAAATCGCTGGATGTGCAGATCAGCGGGCAGATCATCAGTTTCTACGACCAGAATGAGGCCAGCCGTATCGAGCCGCTGCTGGCCGATCTGGAGGCCGGGTACGACGTGCTGGTGGTGACCGACGCCGGGATGCCGTCGATCAGCGACCCGGGGTATCGCTTGGTGGCCGCCTGTGTGAAACAGGGGATACCGATCAAGTGTCTTCCCGGGCCATCGGCGGTGACGACGGCGTTGGCCGTCTCGGGGCTCCCGGTGGACCGTTTCTGTTTCGAGGGATTCGCACCCCGTAAACAGGGGGCGCGGAGGCGCTGGCTTGCCGAGCTGGTGGCCGAACCCCGTACCTGTGTGTTCTTCGAGTCGCCGCGACGGCTGGGGGAGACCCTGGCCGATGCGGTGGAGGTGCTGGGGCCGGAACGCCGCGCCGCGGTATGTCGTGAGCTGACCAAGACTTATGAAGAGGTGTTGCGAGGCACTCTGCGCGAGTTGGCTGTCTGGGCCGAGGGTGACGTGCTCGGAGAGATCACGGTGGTGCTCGACGGCGGTCGCCCCGCCGTCCCCGAGATCGAAACCCTGGTGGCCAGGGTGGAAGAGCTGATGGACGACGGTATGGGGTTGCGGGAGTCCTGCGCGATGGCGATCGGCGAATCCGGCGCGACGCTGTCGAGGCGCGATCTCTACGACGCGGTGGTCAAAGCACGGGCTTGAGTGCCGCGATCGCGGTGAGGTCGACCGTGGCGGCCGCCTTGTGCAGACACTCCTGCCACTCCGCGTCGATATCGGAGTCGGCGGTGATACCGCCTCCCACACCGAGTACCGCGGTGCCGTCGGGTGCGATCTCCACGGTGCGGATCGCGACGTTGAGCTCTAGACCGGCCGCGGGAGAGAGCATGCCGACGGTGCCGCAGTACACCCCGCGGTGATCCGATTCCCATTGGCGCAGTAGTTGGCGTGCACGCGTTTTGGGCGTTCCGGTTACCGAGGCTGGTGGGAACGTGGCGGCCAATAGGTCACCGGCGGTGGCCTCCAAAGGCACCTGGGCGGCGACAGTGGACACCAGATGCCACACACCGGGTGCCGGGTGAACGGCGAGAAGCTCGGGAACGGTGACGGTTCCGATGACGGCGATGCGCCCGAGGTCGTTGCGCACCAGATCGGTGATCATGACGTTCTCGGCGACGTCCTTGACCGAGGTCAACAGTGCGGCGGGGTCCTCGGTCGCGGCCAGGGTGCCCTTGATGGGGCTGGATCGGACGTCGGTGCCGTTGCGCCGCAAGAACAATTCGGGTGACAACGAGGCCACGGCGCCCCAGGCGCCGGAGACGAATGCGGCGCGGTCCGGTGCGGTCTGGGTGATCGCGTCGGCGAAGAAGTCCAAGGGGTCGCCCGCCAGTGCGCCGCGGAACTGCGTGCACACACAGGCCTGGTAGACCTCCCCGGCGGCGATGGCCTCCAGGCAGCGGCTGACGGCAACGCGGTGATGCTCACGGTCGGGAGCCGTCCAGTCGATGAACCACGGCGCAGGATCGCGGGGGTGGGTCAGTGCCTGGAGTATCCACTCCGGACATTCCTCATTCAGAAGGCTTTCGTACCACCAGCATTCGTTGTCATCTAGCCGCAGCACCGCATTGGTCCAGCCGCCGGCGGCGGCCGGGAGTCGTCGAGCGTGGCCGTCGGCGGTCAGGTCCGGATATCCGAGGAAGCCGATCCAGCCACCGCCCACCGTGCCCGGTGGAACAGAGTCCACATGAGAAGTCTTGCTGCTGAACGCTTGTCGTGGCAGCACCGGGTGCGCGGACAGCGACGGGGAGATGATCGCCCGCGAATCGAACCAGGATCCGATCAAGGCGGCGGGTGCCGGTCGTCCCGTCGCGCGGGTGGCACCGGCAAGGGCGCGCAGCACGACCGACGGCGCACCGAGGTCGCCGAGCCGCTGGACGCGCACGGTGCAGTGCTCTTCGCGCAAGCGGCTCATCGTCCTAGTTTCGCAGACCCTTCACCAGGATCGCGCGGGTGTACAGCAGTGAGAAGCCCTGGCGCTGGGTGTTCTGCTGGGACTTCGACCCAGGCTGGGTGGTCACCACCGCCAGGTCCGCGCCCTCGCGGGCGGCCTCGTGAAGTCGGGTGGTCAGCAGTGCCGTCTGAATACCGCGCCGGCGGTGTGGGGCGGAGGTCGCCGCACCGTTGAGCTGGGCCACCCCGTCGAGGATGCGCATGCTTGCGCCGCCGGCGACAGCGCCCTCGCGCAGGGCGATGTATCGCTGCTCGCCCTGCACCGTGGACAGTGCGGCGATCGCGCGGGAAAGTACCTCGCGCGGAAATGATTCGTGAGAGGCCACGCCTTGGTCATCGGGTACCGCGAACCCGTCGACGATCACGTCGAGCCAGCTGGCCAGCTCATCGGTCTCGCTGTGACGCACCGTGATGCCGTCGGGAATCGCCGGCGCTGGGGCATCGGCCAGGGGGAGTCCGAGGACATCCTCGAAAGACACCAGCAGGTAGCCCCGTGCGGTGAGCAGCTCACAGATCGCGGGATCGGCCAGGCTCGCGATTTCGGCCTGCACCGGGGTATCCCGTTCGGCGAACTTCCGCTCGACCGCGTCGAGGTCGGATTCGCTTGGTACACCGCTGAACCCGAGTCCGGCGAGCTTGTTCATCGGTGAGTCCGGTCCGGCGTATGACGCGACGCCCCCGGCCAGTGGTATCACCAGACCGCCATCGCACCTCGCGGTTCCCGCCGCGATGGTGTCGGCTTCGGCACGTTCAATGCGCGCGGCAGTTTCGATATCACAGAACACGCGGGTGATTGTGTCCGATGAACCGCCCGGACCGCCACCGGGTTATCTGCTGATGTGACGCGCTGTTTCGGCTGTGGCCAGCTTGTCGGGGTTGCGGATCGCGAAAACGTGCGCGACCTTGCCGTCCGTGATCGAGACGGCCAGCACGGCGTCGAGACGTCCTTCGCTGTAGATCAGCAGGGCAGGCGTGCTGTTGTAGGTGCTCAGCTCCATGCGGACATCGGGGAACGAGGCGGCCGCTCGCGAAAGTCCGATGGCGACGCGTGCCACTCTGTCGGCCCCGTAGACCGGACGCCGTGCGGCACTGACCTTGCCGCCGCCGTCAGATGTCCACACCGCGTCGGGGGCAAGCATTTCCACCAACGCGTCGACGTCACCGCCCGCCGCGGCCAGCAGGAACTTGGTGGTCAGTTCTTCGGCCTGCTGGTCGGTGGGGGTGAACCGGCGCCGTCGCGACTGCACATGCTCTCGGGCGCGGTGTGCCATCTGACGCACCGCGGACTCCGATTTGCACACGGTGGAAGCAATGTCGGCGTAGTCGAAGCCGAAGACCTCCCGCATGACGAACACGGCGCGCTCATCCGGTGCCAGGGTTTCCAGCACCACGAGCATCGCCATCGACACCGACTCGGCCAGGACCACGTCGGTCGAGGCGTCCGCGGCGTCGCCGTCGAAGGTCACCCGCACCGGCTCGGGTAGCCATGGCCCCACGTATTCCTCGCGCCGACGGCTATTGGCGCGCAAGGTGTTCAGTGATTGGCGGCTGACGATCTGCGCCAGGTAGGCCTTGGTATCGGTGACCGTGTTCAGATCCACCTGCGCCCATCGCAGATAACTCTCCTGCAGTACGTCATCGGCCTCCGTGGCGGAGCCCAGCATTTCGTACGCGATGGTGAACAGCAGCGGGCGCAGGTGGGTGAACAGCTCGGCGTGAGCGGCGTCGGACACCGCTACGCCTGCGCCTTGAGGGCTTCGGCGCGCTTGCCGCCCTGCGGCCAGTAATAGGCCTTCGGATGCTTGGCGGCCTGTTTCAGAAAGTAAACCGTTCCACGGCAGACCATTTCCTTGATCGCTGCACCAGTCCGGCCGCCGATGAATAGCTTGCGCGGTGTGTCGTCGGCACGTGATGTCTGGATGACGGCGGCACGACGTCCGATGCTGACGTTCTGCCCGACGAAGATCTGTCCGCCCTCCACCGGCTGCAGCCCGTCCACTAATGCCAGCACAGTCTTGACCGCCCGCGCGGCCAGCGGACCGGCAGCTTGGCAGCTCATCCGCAGCGGCACGCCTGAGGGGCTGGCCGCGTCACCGGCCGCGACGATGCGGGGATGGTCGACACTGACCAGCGTCTCATCGGTGAGCAGTCGCCCCAGTGCGTCTGTCCGCAGTCCGCTGTCGGCGGCCAGCCGCGGTACGCCGAATCCTGCGGTCCACACCGTCAGCGCGCTCGGCAGTTCGCGTCCATCGGACAGCGTCACGGTGTCCTCGTCGACCCCGACGACCGTGGCGGGCACCAGCACCTCGACGCCCAACTTTTCCAGCTGCGTGGCGGCCGCGCGCCGGGCCGGTTCTCCGATCGAGGGCAACAGTTGCGTACCGCAGACCAGGGTTACCCGACGGCCCGCTTCGGCGAGTTCTCCGGCCAGCTCCACACCGGTAAGGCCCGCACCGACGACCACGATCGGCGCCTCGGGGGCCAGTTGCTCATAGCGGGCCCGTACCTGCTGGGCGTGTTCGAGCTCGTTGATGGACAACGCGTGTTCTGCGACGCCCGGGGTTGTGGAGGTGCTTGCGGTACTGCCCACGGCGTAAACGAGATAGTCGTAGGGCAGCACCGCACCCGAGGCGAGTTCCAGCTTTTGGGCGCCGGCATCGATATGGGTGACCTTGTCGACCACGAGGCGGACGGCCGGGTTGAGCAGCTGCTCGTAATCGACCGTCGCACCCCGGTTGCCCGCGACCAGTTGGTGCAGGCGGATCCGTTCGACGAAATGCGGTCGCGGGTTGACGAGGGTCACGGTCAGGTTCTTGTTGGCCAGCAATTGGTTGGCCGCCAGGGTTCCCGCGTAGCCGCCGCCGATCACGGTCACTGTGGTGGTCTCGGTCATTTCGGTGACTTCCTTTCAGTCGCTGATGCCCTTAAGACACCAGCGCGATGAAATCTGTGACAGACCGTGACCGGGATCACGTGTGGCCTACTTGGGCACCTGATACTTCGGGAACACGCCCGTCGGCGCGGGCAGGCTCACGCCGGCCTTCAGCCGGGTCCCGATGGCGGCGAAGTCTCGCTGATCTTCGGCCTGGCCCAACAGGTCCAACAGTGTGGCCGCGGAGTCGGGCATCACCGGCTGCACCAGCAGCGCGACAACCCGCACCACCTCCAGCGTGGTGTACAGGACGGTGCCGAATCGCTGTTGGTCCGCCGCGTCATCGCTCTTACCCAGTACCCATGGCTCCTGGGCGGAGAAGTAGCGGTTACTCGCGCTCAGCACCTGCCATATCGCCTCAAGGGCGAGATGCATCGCGGGCACCTCGAAGTGCGCGCGCGCCTGTTCTAACAGGCTGTCAGCGGCGGTGAGCAGCTCGGTGTCCTCGGCGGTGTATTCGCCAGGCTCCGGGACGATTCCGCCCAGGTTCTTGGCCACCATCGACAACGAGCGTTGCGCCAGGTTGCCCAGCTCGTTGGCCAGATCGGCGTTGATCCGCCCGATCAAGCCGTCTTCGGTGTAACTGCCGTCCTGGCCGAACGGAACCTCACGCAGCAGGAAGTACCGCACCTGGTCCAGCCCGAAATGATCGATCAGATCGACTGGGTTCACGACATTGCCGATCGACTTGCTCATCTTCTCGCCCTTGTTGGTGAGGAAGCCGTGCGCGAAAACCCGTTTCGGTAGCTCGATTCCGGCCGACATCAGGAACGCCGGCCAGTACACGGTGTGGAACCGGATGATGTCCTTGCCGATCATGTGCACGTTGGCCGGCCAGTACCGCTGGAACAGCTCCGAGTCCGTGTCGGGGTAACCGGCGCCGGTCAGATAGTTGGTGAGGGCGTCCACCCACACGTACATGACGTGGTCGGGATGGTCGGGTACCTGCACCCCCCAGTCGAAGGTGGTCCGGGAGATGGACAGATCGCGCAGGCCACCCGAGACAAAGCTGACGACCTCGTTGCGCCGTACTACCGGGCCGATGAATTCCGGATGTGCCTCGTAATGCGCCAGCAGTTTGTCCTGGTACGCCGACAGCCTGAAGAAGTAGGAATGCTCTTCGGTCCACTCGACCGGGGTGCCGCTCTCCGTGGCGGTGCGGGTCCCGTCGGGGGCGACCGTGGTCTCGGCGTCCGCGTAGTACGCCTCGTCGCGCACCGAGTACCACCCCGAGTAGGTGTCTAGATAGATGTCACCGCTATCGGCCATCCTGCGCCAGATGGCCTTGGATGCCTCGTGGTGATCGGGGTCGGTGGTGCGGATGAACCGGTCGAAGGAGATGTTGAGCTTGCGCTGCAGTGCCTCGAAGACATCGGAATTGCGACGCGCGAGCTGCGCCGTCGGGATTCCCGCCGCGGTGGCCGCCTGCGCCACCTTCAAGCCGTGCTCGTCGGTGCCGGTGAGGTACCGCACGTCGAAGCCGTCCAGCCGCTTGAAGCGGGCGACGGCATCGGTCGCGACGTACTCGTACGCGTGCCCGATGTGGGGTTCACCGTTCGGGTACGCGATGGCGGTGGTGATGTAGAAGGGGTCAGAAGAGTTCGGCACAGATGATTCAGGCATGGTCTGAGCAACTTTATAGACTGGTGTTCTGATGACGCCCGGCAATAAGAGGCAAGCCCCGCCCGATCCCGAGCCGCTCGCACCTCTCATCGATGCCCACACCCATCTGGATGCGTGCGGTGCGGTCACCGGCGAGGACGTGCGCGTCATCGTCGACCGTGCCGAGTCCGTCGGCGTGGGGCGCGTGGTGACAGTGGCCGACGACCTGGAGTCGGCCCGGTGGGCGGTGTCGGCCGCTACCGGAGATCCGCGGGTGTACGCCGCTGTCGCCTTGCATCCCACCCGCGCGGGCGACCTCACCGACAGCGCGCGCCAGGAATTGGAAAGGCTGGCCGCACATCCCCGGGTCGTCGCGATCGGGGAGACCGGTCTGGATCTCTATTGGCCGGGCCGATTGGAGGGCTGCGCGGGGCCGTCGGTTCAGCGCGAGGCATTTGCTTGGCACATTGAGCTGGCTAAGCGGACGGGCAAGCCGCTGATGATTCACAACCGTGATGCCGACGCCGAAGTGCTCGATGTGCTCAAGTCGGAGGGCGCGCCGCCGTCGGTTATCTTCCACTGCTTTTCATCGGACGCCGAGATGGCGAAGACGTGTGTCGCCGAGGGCTGGATCCTGAGTTTGTCGGGGACGGTGAGTTTCAAGAACGCGCGGGCGCTACGGGAGGCCGCCGTGCTCATTCCCGACGAACAACTGCTGGTGGAGACCGATGCGCCGTACCTGACACCCCATCCGTACCGGGGTGCGCCGAATGAGTCGTACTGCCTGCCGTACACGGTCCGGGCCCTCGCGGAAATAACCGGGCAACACCCCGAGCGATTAGCGGCGGCATCCACCGCGACGGCATTGAGGGTGTTCAAGATTGTTGATGAGTTGCCTCCGTGCGATGCTTTCGTTACCGTGTCGTGATCAGATCGCCGGGTTTCGTCACCGTTGACATCCGGTATCGACGCACCGAAACGAACGCAGGAATCTCCTACTCGTGAATGCACTGACGAAGCTCAACGCAACGCGATCGCCCTTGCTACGCGCCCTCGTGGCCGCCCTGCTGGTGGTGATCGGCGCGGGCGGTGGCTACGCCATCGCTGCGCATAAGACCCTGACTCTCAACGTCGACGGAAATGCCATGACGGTCACGACCGTCAAGTCGCAGGTGTCCGAGGTCCTCGCCGACTATGGATACCCGCTGTCCGACCGTGACGATGTCGCTCCCGCCAAGCACGATGCGGTGAGCGATGGCGACACCATTGTTCTCAAGCGTTCGCGTCCGCTGGACATCTCCGTGGACGGGCAGGGCACCCAGCAGGTCTGGACCACCGCCAATACGGTGAGCGACGCGCTGTCTCAGCTGTCGATGACCGACACCGCCCCGACCGCCGCCACCCGCGGCAGCCGTCTCCCGCTGGAGGGCATGGCGCTGGCGGTGGTGAGCGCCAAGACCGTCCAGCTCAATGACGGCGGCGCGATCAGCACCCCGCGGATCGCCGCTCCGACCGTGGGAGCGCTCCTGGAGGCCACCGGTAACCCGCTGCAGCAGTTCGACACCGTCGATCCCGCACCGAGTACCCCGGTGACGGCCGACATGCCGATCACCGTGACGCGCATCCGGGTCACCAAGGTGACCGAGCAGGCCCCGCTGGCACCGTCACCGCAGAAGATCGAAGACGCCGACATGAACATGAGTCGCTCGGTTGTCGAAGATCCGGGTGCTCCCGGATCCCAGGACATCGTGTACTCGGTGCTGTCGGTCAACGGCCGCGAGACCGGACGGATGCCGGTGTCCAACAACGTGCTGACACCCGCTCGTGACTCCGTGCTTCGGGTCGGCGCCAAGCCGGGCACCGAGGTTCCCACGGTGACCCGCGGATCGGCGTGGGATGCGCTGGCTTCGTGTGAGGCCGGTGGCAACTGGGCCATCAACACGGGCAACGGTTTCTACGGTGGTGTGCAGTTCGACTACGGAACCTGGCTGGCGCACGGTGGCGCCAAGTACGCGCCACGTGCCGATCTCGCGACGCGCGAGGAGCAGATCGCCATCGCCGAGAAGACGTTGGCCGTGCAGGGTTGGGGAGCTTGGCCAGTGTGCAGCGCGAGGGTCGGTGCCCGCTGACCATCAGGCTGCTCGGCCGCACCGAGATCCGACAACTGGCCAAGGATCTCGATTTTCGACCGACGAAGACGCTGGGCCAGAACTTCGTTCACGACGCCAACACCATTCGCCGGATTGTGTCGGCGTCGGGTGTGGGTAAAAACGATCACGTCATCGAGGTTGGGCCCGGTTTGGGCTCGTTGACGCTGGGGCTGCTCGACAAGGGCTGCACGGTGACCGCGGTCGAGGTGGATCCGGTATTGACGCGACGCCTTCCGGCCACCGTCAAGGAACACTCGCACAGCGAGTTCAACCGGTTCTCGGTGATTCACCAGGACGTACTGAAACTCACCCCCGCCGATATCTCCGGGGAACCCCCTACGGCGATGGTCGCCAATCTGCCGTACAACGTCGCGGTGCCCGCACTGCTGCGGATTCTTACCGAATTCGACTCGGTGAAGACCCTTTTGGTGATGGTCCAGTCCGAGGTTGCCGATCGGCTGACGGCTGAGCCGGGTTCCCGGATCTACGGTGTACCCAGCGTCAAGGTGCGCTACTTCGGCAAGGTGAAGCGTCTCGGCACGGTGTCTCCTGCGGTGTTCTGGCCGATTCCGCGGGTGTACTCGGGTCTGGTGCGCATCGATCGGCATCCGGACGCGATATGGCCTTCCGATGCCGGGTTCCGCAAGGAGCTCTTCGATCTGATCGACATCTCATTCGCCCAGCGCCGCAAGACCTCTCGTAACGCATTCGCCGAATGGGCGGGCTCGGGTGATGAGTCGGCGCGCCGACTGTTGGCCGCCAGCATCGACCCGGCGCGTCGCGGCGAGACGTTGGACGTCGCCGATTTCGCCCGCCTGCTGGAGCGTTCGGCGATCGTCTAGGTTCTACTTGTCACCGAGGTTGGGCGGGTCGTCCATCATCGGCGTCTCCGCGATCACCGGATACTGTCCGGTGTAGCCGATTCGCTCACGGGCCAGCTGCATGACGCGTTCCCTGGACAGATACCACCCGATGATGAGCAGCGGCGTGAAGATCGCCAGAGCCACTAGATTCCAATAGTTTTCGTAACACATGAGCGCCAGCACCAGCACCAGGAAGACCAGCGTCGAGTATCCGGTGTAGGGGGCCCCGGGCATCTGGAACTTGCCGCGCTGCAGGATGCCGCGTTGTGACCATTGGTACAGCCGCAGCTGACAGATGACGATGGTGGCCCACGAGGCGATGATTCCGAGCGCGGCCACATCGAGCGCGGTCTCGAAGGCCTTGGCCGGGATGACCATGTTCATGAAGACGCCGACCACGGTGAAGCATGCGGTGAGCGCGATACCGGCAAAGGGCACGCCGTTGGATGTCATGCGGGACAACAGCTGTGGTGCGCTGCCATTCATGGACATGGATCGCAGAATGCGGCCGGTGCTGTACAGACCGGCGTTGAGGCTCGACAGTGCGGCGGTCAGCACCACGAAGTTCATGATGTCGCCGGCGTAGGGCAGACCCACTCGGGAAAAGAATGTCACGAACGGGCTCTCGCCCTCCTTGTAGAGGGTGTACGGCAGCAGCAGCGCGAGCAGAATCAATGAGCCGACGTAGAACACGGCGATGCGGACAATCACGGCGTTGATGGCCTTCGGCATGACCTTCTCGGGATTCTCCGTCTCGCCCGCCGCGGTGCCCACCAATTCCACTGAGGCATAAGCAAAGACCACTCCGGAGGTGACTACCACAAGGGCCAGTAACCCGGTGGGGAAGAGCCCTCCGTTGTCGGCGAGTATCGAGGGCCCGGTGGTGGCACCCTCGACGGTGAACCGCCCCGCCAAGAACACGATACCGACGATCAAGAAGGCCACCAATGCGATGACCTTGATGAGTGCGGCCCAGAACTCCATCTCGCCGAACAGCTTGACGCTGATCATGTTCAGGGTGAGCACGATGACCAGGGCGATCAGTGCGATGGTCCACTGCGGGATGGCCTTGAAGCTGCCCCAGTAGTGCATGTAGAGGGCGATGGCGGTGACGTCCACGATCGAGGTGGCGGCCCAGTTGACGAAGTACATCCATCCGGCGACGTAAGCGGCCTTCTCTCCGAGGAATTCGCGCGCGTAAGACACGAAAGATCCTGAGGACGGGCGGTGCAGCACCAGCTCGCCCAGGGCGCGCAGCATGAAGAAGACGAACACGCCGCAGACGGCGTAGACGAGCCACAGGCTTGGTCCGGCCTCGTGTAAACGTTTTCCGGCCCCCATGAACAGGCCGGTGCCGATGGCGCCACCGATTCCGATCATCTGGACTTGGCGGTTCTTCAGGCCCTTGTGATATCCCTCGTCCTCGCGCGCGAGGCCCGACGTATCGTAATTAGCTGGAGATGCCATGGGGCGACGGTACCGGGGATTAGGTCATCGCGTGTGTCAAAAGTGTTATGAACTCCGTACATGTCGGATAGCGGTTTAACGGATCCTTGGCCATGGCCTTGGCGACGATGGAATCGAAAGCTCGTGGGATGTGCTTATGGCGGTAAGAAATAGGCCAGGGCGTGGCGTTGAGATGCAGGTCGGCGAGCTTCATCGCGGTGCGTGCGGTGAACGGGGGTTTGCCATCGAATAGCTCAACTGCGGTGCAGGCCAGCGCATACTGATCGGTGGCCGCCGTGACGGGTTGCCCGCGCAGCACCTCGGGCGCGGCGTAGGGCAGAGAGGTTTGTATGACGGGCCGGCGCGGCCCGTCCGCAAAGACGAGTTCCTGGGCGATGCCGAAATCGGTGAGCACGGCGCTGCCCGAGTGCCTGCGCATGATGTTGGACGGCTTCACATCGCAATGCACCACCTGGGCTTCATGGATGTAGTCGAGTGCTCCAGCGATCTGTTGCAGGGCAGACAGTTTGATGGGCATGATCCAGCTCTGATTCGTGCCCACCAAGTTCTTCGCCGAACCGCCGGTGAGCGCCTCCATGGCCAGCCAGTCCTCACCGCGTTCGTAGACCGTGATGATGCGGGGATGTGAGAACCGTTGGGCCAACTCGAATTCTCGGTGCAACCGGTCGATGTTCTCCGGATTTCGATGCCGTTGATCCAGCACCTTCAGCGCGATCGTGAGACCGTCGTCGTCATCGTCACGGTGCGCGAGGTAGACCTGTGCCGTCCCGCCACGGCCCACAAGGGAGTCGATGACGTAGCCGTTGAATTCGCCACCCGGTACAGGCATGCACCGAGGGTGTCACGAGTCACCCAGCGTGGTGGCGGATTTCGGCTTAGTACGCGTGTCTGGGGAACTCCGAAGGCGCCCCAGACGCTGGATCTGGTCCCGCACCGACCGGCGCGGGCGGCGGCGGTACGTCTGTCACCGGTCGCGGTGTTCTCGGCGGGGGCAGCGGCCGGGCGCGCACGTTCAGCGGCCACCAGAACCACCGGCCCAGCAGGGTCGCGATGGCCGGTGTCATGAAGGAGCGCACCACCAGGGTGTCGAAGAGCAGGCCCAGACCGATGGTGGTACCCACCTGGCCGATGATGGTCAGGTCGCTGATCGCCATGGCCATCATGGTGAAGGCAAAGACCAGGCCGGCGGAGGTCACCACACTTCCGGTGCCGCCCATCGCCCGAATCATGCCGGTCTTCAAGCCGCCCGGCAGTTCTTCCTTGAGCCGGGAGACCAGTAGCAGGTTGTAGTCGGAACCCACGGCGAGCAGCACGATGATCGCCATTTGCATGACCATCCAGTGCAATTCCTGGCCCAAGATGTACTGCCAGATGATGACCGACAAGCCGAACGAGGCGCCCAGGGATAGCAGCACGGTACCGACGATCACCAGCGAGGCCACGAAGCTTCGCGTGATGAGCAGCATGATCAGGAAGATCAGGCACAGCGCGGAGATGCCGGCGATCATCAGGTCGTATCGCGCGCCGTCGGACATGTCCTTGAATGTTGCTGCGGTGCCGCCCAGTTCGATCTTGGCGTCCTCAAGGGGTGTGCCCTTGACGGCCTCGATCGCGGCCAGCTTGATGGGTTCGATATGTGAAAGGCCTTCGGGCGACGTGGGATCTCCGCGATGCGAGATGATCATGCGCAGCGTCTTGCCGTCGGGGGACAGGAACATCTTGAGACCGCGTTTGAAATCCGGGTTGTCGAAGATCTCCGGCGGCAGATAGAAGGAGTCGTCGTTCTTGGCCTTGTCGAAGGCCCTGCCCATGGCGGTCGAGTCCTTGCTCGTCTCGTCCTGGAGGTCGTACATGCCAGCCATGGTGCTGTGCATCGTCAACATCATGGTCTGCATGGATTCCATGAGCGGGATCATGTCCCGCATGTCGGCCACCATCTGGGGCATGATGACGTCCATTTTCTCCATGGAGAGGACCATGCCGTCCATGTTCTCGGTGAGCTCGTCGATCTTGTCGAGCACCTCGAAGATCGATCGGAACGCCTGACAGATCGGGATGTCGAAGCAGTGCTTCTCCCAATAGAAGTAGTTCTTGATGGGGCGGAAGAAGTCGTCGAAGTTCTCGAGGCTGTCCCGCATGTCGTGGATGGTGCCCTGCAGGTGATGCATGTCGCCGATCATCTGGTGCATGACACCGGTGAGCTCGGTCATGTTGGCGAGCATCTTTTTCATGGTGGAGACCATGACGCCCATTTGGTCGGCTTGGACCTTCATATCGGCCATCCGGTCCTTCATCAGCTTCAGGTTCTGAATCTGGCCGACGCCTTGGGCGCTGATGAGGAAGGGGATGGAGCTGTGTTCGATCGGGGTGCCCTGTGGGCGGGTGATGGCTTGCACGCGTGCGATTCCCGGCACCTTGAACACGGCCTTGGCGAGCTTGTCGATGACCAGGAAGTCCGCGGAGTTCCGCATATCGTGATCGGACTCCAGCACCAGCATTTCCGGGTTCATCCGGGCCGGGTCGAAGTGCCGATCGGCGGCCTGGAAGCCCTGATTCGCCGGAATGTCCTTGGGGATGTACTTCTTGTCGTCGTAGCTGGTCTGGTAGCCGGGCAGCGCTGCCAGTCCGATGATGGCAATCGCCATCGAAGCCGCCAGGATCGGGCCGGGCCAGCGCACGATCGCGGCGCCGATGCGGCGCCAGGAGCGAATGCGCATGGCGCGCTTGGGTTCGAATAGCCCGAACTTGCTGCCGATGGTGATCAGCGACGGTCCCAGGGTGAGGGCGACGGCTACGGCCGTCAGGACAGCCACGGCGCAGGGCACGCCCATGGTCTGGAAGTACGGCATGCGCGTGAAGCTCAGGCAGTACATGGCGCCCGCGATCGTCGATCCCGTGCCCACGATGACATGTGCTGTGCCATGGAACATCTCGTAGTAGGCGGCTTCGCGATCCAGCCCGTTGACCCGGGCTTCCTGATAGCGACCGATCAGGAAGATCGCATAGTCGGTTCCCGCCGCGATGACTAGCACCACAAGGAGATTTACCGCGAAGGTGGACAGCCCGATGATGTGGTTGTCGCCGAGTACCGAGATCATTCCGCGTGCGGCACCCAACTGGATACCCACCATGAGGAGCACCATCAACACGGTGAAGATCGACCGGTAGAAGAACAGCAGCATCACGATGATGACGATGAAGGTCAGCCCGGTGATCTTGATCATGCTGCTGTCGCCGGCATGGGCCAAGTCGGTCTGTAGCGCGGCGGGACCGGTGACATAGACCTTGAGCCCGTCCGGCATCGGCTTCGCGTTGCCGTGCTCATCCGTCGTCAGTTTCTTGATGACGCTGCGGACGGACTCGATCGATTCGTTCGCGAGCGTCTCGCCCATGTCGCCGGCGAGGTTCAGCTGAACATAGGCGGACTTGCCGTCGGTGCTTTGCGCACCGGACTCGGTGAGCGGATCACCCCAGAAATCCTGTACGTGCTGAACATGCTTGGTGTCGGCGCGCAGCTGCGACACCATCTGGTCGTAGAACTTGTGCGAGCCGGCGCCCAGCGGTTGGTCGCCCTCCAGCACGATCATGGCTGCGCTGTTGGAGTCCGACTCTTGGAAGAGCCGCCCCATGTTCTTCATCGCCTTCATGGACGGCGCGTCGGAGGGGCTCAGCGAAACGGTGTTCTCTTGAGCCACCTGCTCGAGCTGGGGCGCGGAGAGAGCGAGGATGACGACGACCGCCACCCATACGATGACAATGGGGATCGACAGGCGCCGAATCCATTTGGCCAGGAAAGTGGGCTCCCCGTTGGCGCGTGCCCCACTCATGCGGACTTCACAAAGCAGTAGACGTAGGCGCTCACCTCGTTGGTATACCTCTCGTCTTTTATCTCGCCATTGGCCGTGATGCGGCAGCCCAGTTGATCAGCGTTGCGGGTTTGCGCCAGGATGTTTCCCGTCATCGACGGTGCCGTCGTGACGATCTCAATCGACCACGGTAGCGTCGCCCCGTTGATCTGGTGGGGCTCCCCTTCTTTGTCGATGTAGTTGATGTCCGCGATGGTTCCGGGCGGGCCGTAGATCTCGTAGACCACATGCTTGGGCTTGGAGTTGTTTTTGTCGTCGGTCATGCTGCCGGCGTAGGTGGGCAGCTGGTGAGAGCCGAAAATGCCGCGAATCCGCCATACCGCGAAGCCTGCGATGGCAAGGACGAGCACCATCACCACCGGGATCCATGCCCGCTTCAATGCGCTGAGAATCGCAGGACCCCTTCACCCGTAGCTGTCGACCAGATCGATTACCGGAAAATGTATGAAGCGTTCACATCTTCGCATATAACGCATAGCGTGTGCGTTACAGCAACCTACCAGTGGGTAAGTGCGCCCGCAAGTCACACGCCGTGCGTTATCTTGAGACGGATGACACACCTGGGTTTCCGGCGCGCACGTTCTGAGGAGAACAAGCGTCAACGTGCGGCAACGATCGTGGAAGCCGCGCGCTCGCTGGCCTTGGAATCCGGTGTCGCGTCGGTCACCCTCACCGGTTTGGCCCATCGTGCGGGTGTTCATCACTCCGCGGTGCGCCGCTACTTCAGCTCCCATAAAGAGGTGCTGCTGAGGCTCTCGACAGAAGGCATGTCCGCGCTCGCCGAATCCGTATGCTCGGCATTGGCCGGCTCGCACGAGCGGTCGCCCGAAGACGTCGGTGCCGTGCTGTCGCGGTCTCTCATCGAGGCGCCGCTGTTCTGCGATCTGCTGGGCAGTCAGCATCTGCACCTCGAGCACGAGGTGGAACTCGGCCATGTCCGAGAGGCTCAGTGTGCCAACCAGGCAGCCGCGATGACGATTGTCGACGCGATCGAACGCGCGGCGCCGGAGCTCGGCCGCAAGAGTGCGCTCGACATCGTCACATCGGCCTTTGCGTTCGCCGGAATGCTGTGGCAGTTCACGCATCCTCCCGAGGGGCTCGAGCACGATTTCAGTGAAGAGCCAGGCTTTCCGGAGGATTGGGACACCGATTTCGCCAGCACGCTCACCCGGCTGCTGACGGCCACGTGCATCGGGGCCGCGAAAACGCCTTAGGCGTCGAGGCGCTTCTCAAACCAGTGGTGTGCGTACTTCTCGTCGTTGAACGCGGCGACCTCGCGGTAACCCGCCGAGCGGTACATCGCGATCGCCTCGGTGAGCGCCCGATTGGTGTCCAAGCGAATCGTGCGGGCACCGTGCGTTATCGCCTGCCGCTCCAACTCGGCGAGAATTCGTTTCCCAAGTCCCATGCCGCGGACATCGGGAGAGATCCATACCCGTTTGACCTCGGCCGCCTCGATGATGTGGCCGGCGTTCCTGAGTAGCTTCAGTCCACCGCAGCCGACCGGCTTCTCGTGCAGGGTTGCGACGAGAAGCAGTCCGGCTGGGGCGGAGAGTTCTGCATCGCCGGCGGGTAAGGCCAGTGTCGGGTCGAACCCGTTTTCGAGCCGGGTGGCAATCTCCTCAAAATAGGCACGAATGCAGTACCGAGCCTCCGGCGAGCGGGTGTCCATGATGGCGATCTGAACCTGCGAGGCCACGAAGAGTCGTTCCACCTCGGCCATGGCATCGGCGAGCCGCCGCCGCTGAGTGATGCTGAGCGGTTCCAGGATCGAACGCGCCAGGTCATCCGAGCGTCGATCAAGCTCGGACAGTTCGGCGCGGCCGGCGCCGGTGAGGCGCGCGTTACGCACCCGGGTATCGCCCTCCGCGGTGGTCACCTCGATGAGCCCACCGCCTTCTAGTGCTCGCAGGAGTCTGCTGAGGTACCCCGAGTCCAGGCTCAGACGGGCGCGCAGCTCGCGGATGTCGCAGCCGTCCGCACCGATTTCCCACAACACCCGGGACTGTCCCAGCGGGCGGTCCCGGGCGAGGTATTCGCTCTCGAGGACGCCTATTCGTTGCGTGACGGTTCTGTTGAAGCTGCGTAGGCCGTCGACCAGGGCATCTGTCATTTACCTGACTTTAGTCAGGTAAAGCCGCGATGTCTGCGCTGTGCGACGGGTAGCGGCCAATTGCGCCGTCAGAACGTACCCTCATGGGCGTGTCCGAGACCGTCTCCGATTGGGTGCCCACTGGCGCGGTGACCGTTCGGGCGCCCGGCAAGGTCAATCTGTACCTTGCCGTCGAAGACCTGCGTGAGGACGGCTATCACGAGCTGACCACTGTTTTTCATGCGGTGTCGCTGGCCGATGACGTCACGGTGCGGGATGCCGATGTGCTCTCCGTCGATGTCGTCGGACAGGGCGAGGGGACGGTGCCGACGGACAAGCGCAACCTTGCCTGGCAGGCTGCCGAGCTCTTCGCCGATCACGTCGGCCGTGCCCCCGATGTCTCGATCCTCATCAACAAAGACATCCCGGTCGCGGGGGGTATGGCCGGCGGATCTGCCGATGCGGCCGCGGTGCTGGTCGCGATGAACGAGCTATGGCGCGCCGGTGTGCCACGCCGCGATCTGCATCACCTGGCCGCCCGGCTGGGCAGCGATGTGCCGTTCGCGCTGCACGGGGGCACCGCCCTGGGCACGGGCCGGGGCGAGCAGCTGGCCACTGTGTTGGCGCGCAACGTCTTTCACTGGGTGTTCGCATTCGCCGACGGTGGATTGTCGACGCCTGATGTGTTCCGGGAGATTGACCGACTGCGCGAGAACGGTAATCCGCCGCGGCTTGACGAGTCGGACGAATTGCTCGCTGCACTCGCCGCCGGTGACGCGCGCCGGCTGGCGCCGCTGCTGGGTAACGAACTGCAGGCCGCCGCGGTGAGCCTCAACCCCGGTCTGCGGCGCACGCTCCGGGCCGGGGAGTCCGCGGGCGCTCTCGCGGGGATCGTGTCCGGTTCCGGCCCTACCTGTGCGTTCTTGTGCACGTCGGCCGAGGATGCGGTGCAGGTGGGTGCCGAGCTGGCCGGCGCGGGTGTGTGCCGGACCGTTCGAGTGGCCAGCGGTCCCGTGCACGGGGCACAGGTCATTCAGGGCCGCAGCGACGGCTAGACACGCCGAGTATCGCGACACGCCGAACGCCCAGATCACCGTGGGTTTGGTCGTCGATTAAGAAAAGCCTAAGATGCTACGGGGCCCTAAGAAGGCACCCGAACTGTCACCTGAACGATATGAATCCGCTGCTAACGGCCCTGCGCGCGCCTACCGCGCGCCGCGGCAGCTGTGGCGGACCATCCGATAAGGACGCGTGACTCGCCCAACAGGCCTAGGCCAGGAGGAACTGTGAGCAGGTTTACCGACGAGCTGTACGCCAACGCGCTGTCCAGTACCAAGGGCATGGTCACCGGCGAACCCGATACCCCTGTGCGGCACACCTGGAAGCAGGTGCACGAGCGCGCCAAGCAGCTGGCCGGTGGCTTGGCCGCCGCGGGCCTCGGGCCTGACGACGCGATCGGCATGCTGGTGGGCATGCCCGTCGAGATCGCCCCGGCGATCCAGGCCGTGTGGATGCGTGGCGCCTCGCTGACGATGCTGCACCAGCCGACCCCGCGCACCGACCTCGCGGTGTGGGCCGAGGACACGCTCAAGGTCGTCGACATGATCGGCGCCAAGGCCGTCATCGTGTCCGCCCCGTTCGACGCCGCGGCTCCGGTACTCGAGGAAAAAGGCGTCATCGTCGTCCAGATCAAGGATCTGTGGGATGCCGATCCGATCGAACCCGTCGATGCCGACGAGGACGCGGTGGCCCTCATGCAGCTGACGTCGGGGTCAACCGGTTCCCCGAAGGCTGTCAAGATCACCCACCGCAACCTGTATGCCAATGCGCACGGCATGTACGTCGCCTCCAAGTACAAGCCCGAGTCCGACGTGATGGTCAGCTGGCTGCCCCTGTTCCACGATATGGGCATGGTCGGCTTCCTCACGGTGCCGATGTTCTTTGGTGCCGAGCTGGTGAAGATCACCCCGCTGGACTTCATGCGCGATGTTCTGTTGTGGGGCAGGCTGATCGACAAGTACAAGGGCACCATGACGGCCGCCCCGAACTTCGCCTACTCACTGTTCGCCAAGCGGCTGCGCAACCAGGCCAAGTCGGGCGACTTCGACCTGTCGACGCTGCGGTTCGTACTCTCCGGTGCCGAGCCGGTGGACCCCGCGGTTGTCCACGACCTCTGTGATGCCGGAAAGCCGTTCGGGTTCAAGGCCTCTGCGATGGTGCCCGCCTACGGTATGGCGGAAACCGCTCTTGCCGTG
Organism: Mycobacteroides salmoniphilum; assembly: GCF_004924335.1. Lineage (NCBI taxonomy): Bacteria > Bacillati > Actinomycetota > Actinomycetes > Mycobacteriales > Mycobacteriaceae > Mycobacteroides > Mycobacteroides salmoniphilum. The sequence continues at coordinate 998,770 of NZ_CP024633.1, forward strand.
TCCTTCTCGGAGGTCGAGGCCTCCGGTCTGATTGTCGACGAGGTCGATGCCGACCTGTTGGCGGCGCTGCGTCGGGCCGTTCCCGCTACCCGCGGAAACCTGCGCCACCTGGCGACGCTCGGCCCGCTGCTGCCCGGTATCGAGGCGCGCGTCATCGATGAGGACCTGAATGTGCTGCCCCCGCGCGGTGTCGGTGTCATCGAGTTGCGTGGCGAGTCGGTGACCCCCGGTTACGTCACCATGGGCGGATTCCTGGCGGCGCAGGACGAAAACGGTTGGTATAACACGGGTGATCTCGGCTATCTGACCGAGAGAGGCCACGTGGTGGTCTGCGGTCGCGTCAAGGACGTCATCATCATGGCCGGCCGGAACATCTACCCGACCGATATCGAGCGTGCGGCCGGTCGCGTCGAGGGTGTGCGGCCGGGATGTGCGGTCGCCGTGCGTCTGGAGGCCGGGGTCGACCCGAAGAATCAGCGCGAGACGTTCGCGGTTGTGGTGGAGTCCAACGCATTCGAGAACGCGGACGAGGTTCGTCGGATCGAGCAGCAGGTTGCGCACGAGGTCGTTGCGGAGGTCGATGTGCGGCCGCGCAATGTGGTGGTACTCGGACCCGGCAGCATTCCGAAGACCCCGTCGGGCAAGCTGCGCCGTTCGACCTCGGTGGCCCTCGTCATCTAACGGCCGAAGCAAAATTCGGGTTGGGCGGCCGCTTCTGGGAATCCATGTCGCGGCTGCCCGCCTCTGTGCGACAGCGAGACAGTTGCACAGAGGGGCTTAGCCACTTGTCGCATAGACGCGGGCAACAGTTGTGGGCGTGTGAGTTGGGTGCGTGCTACTCAAATGGCACGGGTGGCATCCTGACCACCTGGGCGGCGTAGCTCAGTCCGGCGCCGTATCCGATGAGCAGGGCCAGGTCGCCGGGCTTGGCGGCTCCGGTCGACAGCAGGCCCTCCATGGCCAGCGGAACCGACGCGGCAGAGGTGTTGCCGGTGTGCTCGATGTCATTGGCGATCACCGCATCCGAACGCAGATGCAGGTTCTTGGCGAGCAACTCGTTGATCCGGCTATTGGCCTGGTGCGGGACGAAGACGTCGATATCCTCCGGGCCCACCTTGGCTGCTTCCAGGGCGCGCTGACCCACCTTGCCCATTTCGAATGCGGCCCAACGGAACACCGAGGTTCCCTCGATGCGCAGATAGGGGCGCGGGCCCTCCGGGTCGGGTGCCGCCGCGAAGTCCATCCAGTCGATATCCTGACGAATGGCGTTGGCCTGGCTGCCGTCGCTGCCCCACACCGTGGGTCCGATGCCCTGTTCGGCGGTCTCGCCGACGACAACCGCACCGGCCCCGTCGCCGAAGATGAAACAGTTGCCCCGGTCGGTCATATCCAGTGCGGGGGAGAGCTTTTCCGAGCCAATGACCAGCACCTTGCTGGCGCTGCCACCGCGGATCATGTCGCCTGCCACGCCCACCGCGTACCCGAACCCGGCGCAGCCCGCGGACAGGTCGAACGCCGGGACACCCTGGGCCCCCAGTGCGGTGGCGACGGCCGGGGCGGATGCAGGCGTCTGCAAGTAGTGGGTGCTGGTGGCGACGATGACGGCGTCGATTTCGGCGCCGGTCAACAGGGCGTTGGCGATGGCCTTACGTCCGGCCTCGATGGACAGGGTTTGGGCGGATTCATCGTCGGCGGCAAACCGGCGGGACTTGATCCCGGTGCGGGTATAGATCCACTCGTCCGAGGACTCGATGTGCTCGCAGATCTCTTCATTGGTGACGACGCGTTCGGGGCGGTACGCCCCCAGGCTGAGCAGGCCGATCTTGTTGACGCCGGTGTTCTCCGCGATGTCGGTCATGAGGAGACCATAGCGGGACCATCCGGGCGTCTAGGTCCAGGCATGCACCTGATTCTGTGCCGCCTCCAGGCCCAGGCGGATCAGGAGGTCGGTGGCATCGACACCCTGCTCACACAGGAGAGGAACCTGTTCGGTCTCGGTCTTGGCGAAATTCTCCAGCACGAACGTGGCCGGATCCTTGCGGCCGGGAGGGCGCCCGACACCCAGGCGAACGCGCAGATAGTCCTTGGTACCCAGCGACTGGGACACCGAACGCAGCCCATTGTGGCCGCCTTCTCCGCCGCCGAGCTTGAGCCGCACGGTGCCGAAATCGAGATCGAGTTCGTCGTGTACCACGATGACGTTCCCCGGGGGAACCGAAAAGAAGTTGGCCAGCGCGGCCACCTGCGGGCCGGAGGTGTTCATGAATGTGCGCGGCTTGGCCAGATTCACGGCCCGGCCGCCGAGACGAATCGTTGTCGCCTCGGCGCCGGACTTCTTGTGCGGCTTGAATGTTGCGCCGTCCTTGGCCGCCAGCAGGTCGGCGACCATGAATCCGAGGTTGTGCCGGGTCTTGGCGTAGGTCGGCCCGGGGTTGCCCAGGCCGACCACCAGTACGGCATCGTCGGATATGTCGGGCACGGACTATTCCGCCTACTCTTCCGTGGAGCCCTCGGCGGCCTCGTCCTCGGCGGGCGCCTCGGCACCTTCGCCGCCGCCACCCTCGGCATCCATCTCGCTGGCGGTCGGTGCCGCGACGACGTTGACGACCAGGGTCTCGGGATCGGAGACCAAGGTGGAGCCCTTAGGCAGCTCGATGGATCCGGCGGTGATCTGGGTGCCCGCGGCAAGGCCCTCAACCGACACGGTGAGGAACTCGGGGATGGACAGCGCCTCGGCCTCGATCTCCAGGGTGTTGGCGTCCTGGGTCACCAGGGTGCCGCTCTCGGCGTCTCCCTCGACGTGGACGTTCACCTCAACGGTGACCTTCTCGCCCTTGCGCACGACCAGCAGATCGGCGTGCACCAGGTTGCGGCGGAGGGGGTGGATCTCGATGGTCTTGGTGAGGGCCAGCTGCTCGCGCCCCTCGATGTCCAAGGTCAGGATCGCGTTGGTGCCGGTGTGGCGCAGCACGGCCGCGAAATCGCGGGCCGGCAGGTTCAGGTGCTCGGGGGTGGTGCCGTGGCCGTACAGGACCGCGGGAACCAGGCCGTCGCGGCGTGCGCGGCGCGAGGCGCCCTTGCCGGTGTCCGTGCGGACCGTGACGGTGATCTTGTTGCTGGTGGGGCTGTTCTTCTTGGACATTTGGTCTACTCCTTGCGTTTCGTTAGGCACGGCGCAGGGAGGACAGTCGGGGCGCAGGCCCCGTAGGTACAAGATTCCCGTCGATAACGGTGGGAGCACCCACCCTCGCCGTGACAGCCCGCTCAGAGTAGCCGAGCACGAGCCCGAAAGGCCAATCAGCCCGGGTGTCAGTGCTGGTCAAAGCGTAAAGGAAACCCCGGTGAGCTGCTCGGACAGCTCCCATAGACCCTTCGCGCTCTCGGCGTCCTTGGCTCTGCGGCTGCGGCCCACCGGCTTGGGGTAGCCCTTGGCCTCGAACGGCCCGTCCGGCCCGATGTAGGTGTCACCCGGCAGGTCCTGGGATGCGGCGTACAGCGCCGGCAGGGCGCCGTGTGCGGCGTCCTGCGCGAAGAGGTTGCCGGTCTTCAGCGCGATCTCGAAGACCGGGTTCCCGCTGTGCGACTGCAGTTCGGTGGCGGCCACACCCGGATGGACGGTCAGCGCGCGGACCGATGATCCGGCCGCGCTCAGGCGGCGCTGCAGCTCCTTGGTGAACAGCAGATTGGCGAGTTTGGATGCGCCGTACGCGCCCGCGCGGGTGTACCCGCGGCGCTCGTAGTTGAGGTCGGCGAGGTTGATCTTCCCAGCGCGATGCGCGACGGATGCCACCGCGATCACCCGGTCGGTGATCTTGGGCAGCAGCAGGTTGGTGAGTGCGAAGGCGCCGAGATGGTTTGTGCCGATTTGGCTTTCGAAGCCATCGACGGTCTTGGCCTGCGGCACCATCATGATGCCGGCGTTGTTCACCAGGATGTCGGCGGCCTCGACGGTGTCGGCGAAGGCGCGCACCGAAGCCAGGTTGGCCACGTCGATCTGGCGTACCTCGGTGCTTCCGGTGATGGTTGCTTGGGCGGCCTTGCCCTTCTCGGTGTTGCGTACGGCCATGACGACATGGGCGCCCACACGGGCCAGCTCGCGCGCGGTCTCCAGGCCGAGTCCACTGTTGGCTCCGGTGATGATGACGGTGCGGCCTTCGAATGACGGCAGCTCCCTGGCGGTCCATCGGGTAGTCGACTTGGTCACGGGAGCTGACCCTAATGGCCAAGGCCGATACCGTCGAGGGCGTGACTTTTGAGGCAGACGTCGACGCCTTCCTTTCGGGCGTGAGCACACCACCCCGCCTGCTCGGCTTGGGAGAACCCACCCATGGGCCGCAGGAGTTCGGGTATCTGCGCAATCGGCTGCTTCGTCACCTTGTGGCCGAGCGCGGCTTCCGGTCGGTCGCGCTGGAGAGCGACGCCGTGGCCGGGTTCGCCGTCGACCGGTATGTGACGGCGGGGGAGGGGACTCTCGACGACGTGCTCGATGCCGGGTTCAGCCACGGGTTCGGTGCTTACCCGGCCAGCCGTGAGCTCGTCGAGTGGCTGCGCGACTGGAACAGCGGTCGGAGCCCCGGCGAGCAGGTGCGGTTTTACGGTTTTGACGCGACCACCGAGATGATGGCCTCGCCGAGCCCACGCGACACCCTCCTTGCGGTGCACAGGTATCTGTCGGCGGGTGGTGTCGCCCTGCCGTATTCGGAGGACGTGATCGCCGATCTGGTGGGCGAGGATGCCGCGTGGTCTCATCCGGAGGCCATGTTCGATGCCGCCGCCTCGATCGGACGATCGGCTCCGGCACGCGCATTGCGGCTGATCGCCGATGAACTCATGATCGCATTGGCGATGCATGCCCCCGCGTTGCGTGCCTCAACCTCCCCGCGGCAGTTCTGGAGGATGCGCACCGTCGCCCGTGCGGCAGTGAGCCTGCTGCGGGCACATTTCGCGATGGCCGATCCTGGTCCGTCCCGCATGTCCACCATGTTGGGTGTCCGGGATGCGCTCATGGCCGAGAACCTGGAGGCCATCGCCGAGGCCGAAATAGATAGGGGCCCAACATTGGTGTTCGCCCACAACGAGCACCTACAGCGACATCAGAGCACGGTGTCCATGGGCCCTGCGCAATCGAGTTGGTGGTGTGCCGGCGCACTGATCGCCTCGGCCGGTCGCGTCCCGTATGCGGTCATCGCGGGCGATTTCGGCACCCATGAGGCCAAGGACGTCGGTGTGCCGCACGCCGCCACCTTGCACGGATGGATGTGGAGCTGGGACTCCGACCGAATCCTCTTTCCCGTCACCGAGATTCCCGACGGATTGTCGCCCCGGCAGGACGTGCCGCCGCAGTCCGGCTGTTACCCGATCGATCCCGCCCACCTGGAGGGCGTGGACGCCATCGCGTTCATTCGTAGCCTTTAGCGGCCTTAGCGCTTCGTGATCCTCAGGCCTTCGGTGAGGGTGGCGACATCCTTGGACAGTGCCGCGGCCTGCGCTTCGGTGGTCGTCACCGTGAGCTGCACCAGGTAGTTCAGCGGCCCGTCCGGCACGATGACGTCCCGGTTCCAGGCGTGCACCCGAACGTTCTGGTTGTCGTAGGTGCCCTCGATGGCGGCCGACGGATATCCCTGGAAGTCGTCCAGGGATGAGGTGATCTTCTGAAAGTTCTGGGTGTTCTGCGCGTCGGAGAACCCGTGTTCGGTGATCGCCTTGCGCGCATCCAGGGGACCGTCCAGCTTGATGAGGTAGATCACCGCGCTCGGTGTTCGGCCCTGATCGGCCGCGCTGGGTTTGTCGCTGATCAGATAGGCGGGATCGAGTGAGCCCAGATTCTCCCAGCCGTCGGGCAGCGGCACCTCGACGCGCACGTTCGCCGGACTCTCCGGCGACACCGGGACGACCGTGACGCCGACGCTTTGCAGGTACTCGTTCATCGAGAGCGGCGCGCTGGTAGGAGGTGCTGTGCTACTCGATGCCGTACTGCCCGAAGTCGGGCTATTCGATGCTGAGCTGCTTGATGTCGAGCTATGTGATGAAACGGCTTGTGGTTCTGGTTGTTTCGAGTCGCATCCGGCCGTCGCGAGCGCCATCAGGCACCCGGCGACCAGCGCGGCGCTACGCATTCCCGTCGAAAAGTCCTGTTACCGAACCATTTTCGAATACTTCGCGGATGGTGCTGGCCAGCAGAGGTGCGATCGACAGGACTGTCAACTGCGGAAAGCGCTTCTCCTCGCCGATGGGCAGCGTGTTGGTGACCAGCACTTCGCGGGCGCCGCAGTTGGCCAGACGCTCGGCGGCGGGGTCGGACAGCACGCCGTGGGTGGCGGCGATCACGACGTCCTTGGCGCCGGCCTCGTGGAGCAGCCCGACCGCCCCGGCGATGGTGCCACCGGTGTCGATCATGTCGTCGGTGATGACGCAGGTCTTGCCGGTGACGTCACCGACGACGCGGTTGGCCTTGACCTGGTTGGGCACTCGCGGGTCACGGGTCTTATGAATAAAGGCGAGCGGCACACCACCCAGCGAGTCGGCCCACTTCTCGGCGACGCGCACGCGCCCGGAGTCTGGCGACACGACGACTACGTCCTCGCCATTGCTCACGTAGTGCTCGGCGATGTATCCGCACAGCAGCGACTGGGCGCGCATGTGATCCACCGGTCCGTCGAAGAAGCCCTGGATCTGGTCGGTGTGCAGGTCCACCGTGACGATGCGATCGGCGCCCGCGGTCTTGTACAGGTCCGCCACCAGACGCGCCGAGATCGGCTCGCGGCCGCGGTGCTTCTTGTCTTGGCGCGCATAGGGGTAGAACGGCAGGATCGCGGTGATCCGCTTGGCGCTGCCGCGCTTGAGCGCATCGATCATGATCAGCTGTTCCATCAGCCAGGTGTTCAGCGGTGCCGGATGCGATTGCAGGACGAACGCATCGCAGCCGCGCACTGACTCCTCGAACCGCACGAAGATCTCGCCATTGGCGAAATCACGGGCGGTCTGAGCGGTCACCTCGACATCGAGTTCCTTGGCGACCTGTTCGGCCAGTTCAGGGTGCGCGCGACCCGAGAACAGCATCAGATTCTTGCGGTTGTCCGTCCAGTCGGTGCTCACGGCGCAGCTAGTCCTCTTGGGTTGGTAATTTTTTGGGCTTTGCAACGACGGGGCCGGATACCGGCCCGTCGGGGTAATCGTACGGACCTTTCCCTGGTGACTGGGAGCGGGTTGCCGGAATTTGAACGCGAGATGGCCAAATCCGGTATTCGCCGGGCGTGAGCAGCAGTGTTCACACCTGGCGGTCAGGGGTGCTTGGACGCTTCCTCGGCGGCCTTGGCCGCGTCGCTTCCCGGGCGCTTCTGCGCTACCCAGCCTTCGATATTGCGCTGCGGACCGGCCGACACGGCCAGCGCGCCCGGCGGCACGTCCTCGCGGACGACCGTTCCGGCGCCGGTGTACGCCCCATCACCGACGTTCACCGGGGCCACGAACATAGTGTCCGAACCCGTCTTCACGTACGAGCCAATCACGGTGCGCCGCTTGGTTTCTCCGTCATAGTTGACGAAAACGCTGGATGCTCCGATGTTGCTGTGCTCGCCTATGTCGGCATCGCCCACATAAGTCAGATGCGGCACTTTGGTGCCACGGCCCACGGTGGAATTCTTGACCTCCACAAATGCGCCCAGCTTGGCGCTTTCGCCGGTCACCGTGCCCGGACGCAGGTACGTGAACGGCCCGATGACCGATCGCGCACCGATGGTGGAGCCCTGGCCGTGGGTGCGGATGACGGTGGCGGAGTCGCCGACCGTGACGTCGATGAGGGTGGTGTCGGGGCCGATGTGGCAGTGGCTGCCGATGACGGTCTGTGAGTGCAGTTGAGTTCCGGGTGCGATGGTTGCGTCCTGACCGATCCGGACGTCGACATCGATCCAGGTGCTCGACGGGTCGACGATGGTGACGCCGGCGCGCTGGTGGAAGCGGATGATTCGCCGATTCAGCTCGGCGCCCAGTTCGGACAGCTGCACGCGATCGTTGACGCCGGCCACCAGTGCGCTGTCGTCAACATGGTTGGCGTGCACCACTTTTCCGCTCTGGCGGATAATCGACACGGCATCGGTGAGATACAGCTCGTGTTGCGCGTTGTTCGAGCGCAGCTGAGACAGCGCGGCATGCAGCGGCCCGATGTCGAAGGCGTACACGCCTGCATTGACCTCACCGATGGCGCGTTGGCTGTCGGTGGCGTCGGTCTGTTCGACGATCGCGATGACCTCGCGGTCCTGTGTGCGCAGGATGCGTCCGTAGCCGGTGGGGTCGGCCAGGGTGGTGGTCAGCAGGGTGGCGGCGGCGGGTTCGGACGTGTGCCGGTTGATCAGCCCCGCGAGGGTGTCCCCGTCGAGCAACGGGATATCGCCAGAGGTGACCACGACGGTGCCGGTGAAGTCCGCGGGCAGCGCCTGCAGACCGCACGCCACGGCGTGCCCGGTGCCGAGTTGCTGTTCCTGCACGGCAACGCCGATCTCGCGATGCAGCGACTCGGCGAGGATATCGACCGCGGTGGCAATGCGTTCGCGGTCGTGTCCCAGCACGATCACCAAGTGGTCGGGATTGACGCTGGCCGCGGCATGTACCGAGTGCGCCAGCATCGAGCGACCGCCGAGGGTATGCAGCACCTTGGGGATGTCCGAACACATGCGGGTACCGGCACCCGCGGCCAGCACGATTACTGCAGTCCCAGCGGAATTGCCTGGCATTTCCTACTCCCTACTGCTCCGTCGCCAGGACTCGAACCTGAACTATCTGAACCAAAATCAGAGGTGCTGCCGATTACACCACGACGGACTGTTACAGAATGAAGACTGTAGTCGACCATGTAGCGAGGCTTGCCGAGCGACAGTAGGTCCACAAGCTCGGTCCTGCGACCGAGGAAAGTGATGGCACATGGCGGTACCTAGTAGGCCAGATGGCCCCGTGCGGACTCCTCGCGTCCGGATGGCCGGCACTGAGCGCCGCCGCCAGCTGATCGATGTCGCGCGGTCGTTGTTCGCCGAACGTGGTTATGAGGCCACTTCTATCGAGGAGATCGCCCAACGAGCCGGGGTGTCCAAACCGGTCGTGTACGAACATTTCGGCGGCAAGGAGGGGCTGTACGCCGTCGTGGTGGACCGCGAGATGTCGGTGCTGCTCGACGGCATCACGTCGTCGTTGACGAGTTATCGCTCACGGGTGCGGCTGGAACAGGTGGCGTTGGCCCTGTTGAGCTACATCGAAGACCGCACCGACGGGTTCCGGATCTTGATCAGGGACTCACCGCCCGGGGTCAGCTCGGGAACGTATTCGAGTCTGCTCAACGACGCGGTCAGCCAGGTGTCGAGCATCCTGGCGGGCGATTTCCAGCGCCGTGGCCTGGACGCTGAGATGGCACCGCTCTATGCGCAGGCGCTGGTGGGCCAGGTGTCGATGACGGCCCAGTGGTGGCTCGATGCCCGGGAGCCCAAGAAGGAAGTGGTGGCGGCGCACATCGTCAACCTGTGCTGGCATGGCTTGAAGCACCTGGAAGCCGATCCGCAGCTCCATGAGGAATGACTCGTCAGGCAGGAACATCTGCGCGCTCCGCACCGTTTGACATAACGAGTGGTTCGTCAGGGAGGTGGTCGGTCGTGACAGGGATTCGCCTCGTTCTGGGCGTGGTGGCCGCGCTCACGGTCGCGGTGGCAGGTGCTCCCACTGCGGCCGCAGACAACTGCAGTGGCCCGCTGACCGCGCGGGTGTGTGTGAAGCCGGGCAACGCCGAGTTGCATTCCACGCCGAATCGGGAGTTCATCCCGGAGGTTCCGCAGGCATCGCCGTGGCTGGTCGTCGGGGGCACCGGCTCGGGAATCTGGATCCCATGATGGAAACCGCGGCCGGGCCGAACGAGTGCGTGACATGCCTCGATCACCTAGAATTTAACTTGTTGGGGTTGACCACAGGATGAGGTGTTTGTCATGACGTCAGTAGTTGTGCGATGGGCAGTGGTCGGGGCTGCCGCGGCTGCGTTGGGCGCCTTGCCTGTGTCGCTGGCCTCGGTTGCCGCGGCCGATCCGCAGTGTGCGGACCCGGCCATGTGTCAATCCGAGCCGCCCAACCCCGAGAATTGCAACGGCGGACCCGACGACATGGTGTGCACCCGTGCGGGGGACGCAGAATTGCACTCGTCGCCGAACCCGGCAGATATCCCGCCGGTGCCGCAGGCCGAGACTCCGCCCTGGATGGTTTTCGGTAACCCCGGTATGGGCCACTAACCGCCTCGACACCGGGACAACACGGCCCTCGATAATTGCTTTGAGATCCTCATGAGTCTAATTTTGACTTGTTAGGAAATCTAAGCATTAAAGGGGTGTTGTTCCATGCCTGGCTTTCGATACGCCGTGGCGGTGGTAGCGACCGGTCTCCTTGCGGCGGTTCCTGTCAGTGGTGAGGTGGCAAGTCCGGCGAGTGTTGCCCACGGCGGGCACGGGCACTGCACAGAGCCCCGGACGGGCTCGGAGGTATGCGTCACGCCGGGTGATGCCGAGCTCCGGTCGTGGCCGGATCCGGCCGATCTGCCGACGCCGCCCGACGTTCCGGTGCGTCCCGACAACCTCTGAGATGGCTGTTGGGGGAGACGCGCGCGTAATCCTGGCCGATAGGTTCGAAAAAGCTGTGAACTAGCTGTATGACGTGCGAAAAGCGCCTAAAGTCAAACCCTGGGGTTGATCAATAGGCGAGGTGCTTGTCATGACGTCACAAGTGATGCGATGGGTGGTGGCAGCCGCGGCCGCGGCCGCGCTGGTCGTCATGCCCGCGGCACTGGCCCCGATGGCGGGCGCAGAGCAGCCGTGCGCGGATCCGGCGATGTGCCAGGCGCCGACCCCGGCGGCTCCGGTGCACGAGGACGCCGAATTGCACTCCAAGCCAAATCCGGCGGACATCCCGCAAGCTCCCCAGAGCGGCATGCCGCCCTGGCAGATGATCAATGCTCCCGGAGAGGCGCGTAATCACCCCTGAGTCGTGGCGCGGTTGGCAGTTGGCTGTGAACTGACTGGGAAAATGCCGGTCCGATGGCAACGTGAGGCAGGCGGACCTATCGTCTTCTCATGATGTTTGTGCTGGTACGGCGCGCGGCGCTGTTAGTCGCGGCGGGTGTCACCATCGGTATGCCGTTGGCTTTGGGGGTATCGCACGCTGATCCCCCGTGTGCGCCGGGTGCGGCCGCATGCGCGCTGCCCACCGCGGTCGTTCCGCCGGCCGGCGCGCACGAAAAGTGCAGTGCGCCAAAACCGGGTGAAGAAGTCTGCGCCGAGCCCGGTGACGCCGAGCTCCACTCAACCCCGACGGCCCACATCCCGGCGCCGCCCTTGACGGTTGCTCCGACCAAGAGCGGTGCCGCGCTCTAGGCGAACGAGCGCCGGGGCTCTTGCCTGCCCTAACGTGCGCCGCAGTCTCGCGACAGCAGGTCGGCGATCGTCTCGCGGCGTACCAGCTCGCGCACCCGTCCATCGCGCACCGCGATGACCGGGGGACGTCCGACCAGGTTGTAGGACGAGGCCATGCTGTGGTTGTAGGCGCCGGTGCAGGCCACGGCCAGCACGTCGCCGGGTCGCACATCCGAGGGCAGGCTGACATCGCGGGCGATCTCGTCACCGGATTCGCAGTGCCGCCCGGCCACGGTCACCAGCTGCGGCGGTGCGGATGGGTGCCGATTTGCTAGTGCCACACTGTATTTCGCGTCGTATAGGGATACGCGGGGGTTGTCGCTCATGCCGCCGTCGACGGCAACGAAGGTGCGTCCGCCGGGCTGAGTCTTGACAGACACCACGCGGTACAGCGTGACGCCCGCGCGCGCGGAGATGGCGCGACCGGGCTCCACCACGATGCGCGGACGCGGGAAACGCTCAGCCGCACAGGCGGCGTCGAGGGCATCGTCGATGAAATCGGCCAGTTCGGCGAGGTCGAGTTCGGGGTCACCCGAGCGGTAGGGCACACCGTGGCCGCCCCCGATGTTGAGTTCACTGAGGATCACGCCGTGCTTGGCGCGGATATCGGCCATCGCGGCGATCATGCGGCGGATGGTCTCGCCGTAGAGCGCGCAGTCGGTGACCTGCGAGCCGATATGGCAGTGCAGGCCCACCAGATCCAGCAGGGGTTGGTCAAGAACGCGGCGGGCGGCCTCGGTGGCATGCCCACCGTGGAGCGGAAACCCGAACTTCTGGTCGGTGACACCCGTCGTCACCGCGGCATGCCCGTGGATATCGACATCGGGGGTCACGCGCACCAGCACCCGTTGGCGTTTGGACAGCCGGGTCGCCAGGAACATGATCTCGGTGTAGGAGTCCACCACGATGCGGCCCACCCCCACCGCGGCCGCATCACTCAGCTCATCAGGGGTCTTGGCGTTGCCGTGCATGATGATTCGTTCCGGATCGAAACCCCCCGCGAGTGCGGTCGCCAACTCACCGGAGGAGCAGACATCCAGCGACAAGCCCTCTTGCGCCACCCAGCGCGCGACGTCGGTAGTCAGCAGTGCCTTGCTGGCGTAGGCGACCTCGATCTCGCGCAGGGTGCTGCGATAGCGACGGGCGCGGTAGCGGAAGTCCTCCTCGTCAAGCACGTACGCGGGGGTGCGGAATTGGTCGGCGATTTCCGAGAGCGCCGTCTCTCCGACGCACATCCGACCCTGCTCGTCCAGGTGCGTGGTGACCGGCCATACGGTCGGGTCGACGCGTGGCCGCGCCACGTTGTGTAAGGACGGCAGGATGTCCAGAAGTGTCATGTATCCACCGTGCGCCCGTGGCGATTGCATGCGGAGTTTCTTGACGTGCCCTTGACGGTGATGGGCCCGATTTTGGCGAGATCTGGGCGCCGTAGAATGACATCACCATGACTGTGACTGCCCCGCCTCTCGCCGGGGTGATCCGGACAGCCTTGCGGGATCCCGCATTCGATGTTCTCGCCCCGGCCATCGCCGCCAAGACCGGCCTTGATCTGACCGCACCGTCGTGTGCCCGTGCCTTCGTGGTGACCGGTATCGCCGACGCGAGCGATGCGCCCGTCTTGGTTGTGACGGCCACCACCCGGGAGGCGCAAGACCTCGTCGCCGAGCTGCGCGATGTATACGGCGATGCGGTGACGCTGTTGCCGTCCTGGGAGACGCTTCCCCATGAACGGTTGTCGCCCGGTGTCGACACCGTGGGTGCACGGCTGCAGGTGCTGCACCGGCTCGCCCATCCGGAGGATTCCCGGATGGGGCCACCGCTGCGGGTCGCGGTCACCACGATTCGATCGCTGTTGCAGCCGATGTCTCCCGGGCTGTTCGATCTGGAGCCCGTGGAGCTCACGGTCGGTGCCGAGTCGGAATTCGACGGACTGATCTCCCGGCTGGTCGAGCTTGCCTACACCCGGGTGGACATGGTGGCGGGCCGCGGTGAGTTCGCGGTGCGCGGCGGCATTCTCGATGTCTTCAGCCCCACCGCGGACCATCCGGTGCGTGTCGAGTTCTGGGGCGACGAGGTCAGCGAGATGCGCTACTTCTCGGTTGCCGACCAGCGATCGATCCCCGAGCTGGAGGTCACCTCCGTGCTCGCGATGCCTTGTCGCGAACTGCTGCTCACCGCGCAGGTGCGTGCTCGTGCCGCCGAGCTTGCCGCGGTGGCCAGTGCCTCCGCAGAGGTGCCCGATGAGCACCGGATCGGGACCGGCGTGGGGGAGATGCTGGCCAAGCTGGCGGATGGCATCTGCGTCGACGGCATGGAATCGCTGCTGCCCGTGCTGCATTCGGGTGAGCTCACCATGCTGGTCGACCATCTACCTGATAACGCCCCCGTGTTGGTCTGCGATCCCGAGAAGGTGCGCACCCGATCGGCGGACCTGGAACGCACCGGCCGTGAGTTCCTGGAGGCCTCCTGGTCGGTCGCCGCGATCGGCGCCGATGCGCCGATCGATATTGCCGCGCTGGCCGATTCGGGGTTCAGGGAGCTGGACGACGTCAAGCACACCGCCGATGAGGCCGGACATCCCTGGTGGTCGCTGAGCCCGCTGAGTATGGGTGATGACCGGTCTGTTGAGCTCGCGGTGCGTCAGTCGCCATCCTCGCGCGGTCACAAGGAGGGCGCCGCGGAGATTTTCGCGATGCTGCGCGCCCATGTGATGACGGGTGGACGGGCGGCCGTGGTGGCCGCCGGTGCGGGCACCACCCACCGGATCATCGAGCAGCTGGCCGAAACGGAAACGCCGGCAACACTGCTGGAGCCCGGAGCCGAGCCCGCCGAGGGTGTGGTCGGAGTGTTGCGCGGTCACCTCACCGACGGTGCGGTGCTGCCGGGGGCCAACATCGTCATCGTCACCGAGACCGACCTGACCGGCAGTCGGGTGGCGGCCACCGATGGCAAGCGGTTACCGGCCAAGCGTCGCAACCAGGTTGACCCGCTGGCCCTCAGTGCCGGCGATCTCGTGGTACACGATCAGCACGGCATCGGGCGATTTGTCGAGATGGTGGAACGCACCGTCGGCGGAGCCCGTCGGGAGTACCTGGTGCTGGAGTACGGGTCGAGCAAGCGCGGAGCCGCCGCCGGTGGGCAGAGCGATCGCCTGTATGTGCCAATGGATTCCCTCGATCAGTTGTCCCGGTACGTGGGTGGTGAGTCCCCCGGCCTGAGCCGCCTCGGGGGTAGCGACTGGACTAACACGAAGACCAAGGCGCGCAAGGCTGTTCGTGAGATCGCCGGTGAGCTCGTCGCACTGTACGCGGCGCGACAGGCCGCACCCGGGCACGCTTTCGCGCCGGACACTCCGTGGCAGCGGGAGATGGAAGACGCCTTCGGCTTCGTCGAGACCGTCGATCAGCTGACCGCCATCACCGAGGTGAAATCCGATATGGAGAAACCGGTCCCGATGGACCGGGTGGTGTGCGGCGACGTGGGCTACGGCAAGACCGAGATCGCGGTGCGCGCCGCGTTCAAGGCCGTCCAGGACGGCAAGCAGGTCGCGGTGTTGGTGCCCACGACACTGTTGGCAGACCAGCACCTGCAGACCTTCACCGATCGCACCGCGGGGTTTCCGGTGAAGGTGGCGGGCTTGTCCCGCTTTACCGATCCCGCCACCTCGAAGCTGGTCATCGAGGGAATGGCCGACGGCTCAGTCGATATCGTGATCGGCACCCATCGTCTGCTGCAGACGGCCGTGCGATGGAAGGACCTCGGTCTGGTGGTCGTCGACGAGGAGCAGCGCTTCGGCGTCGAACACAAGGAACACATCAAGGCGCTGCGCACCCATGTGGACGTTCTCACGATGAGTGCGACGCCGATTCCGCGCACGCTGGAGATGAGCCTGGCCGGCATCCGGGAGATGTCAACGATTCTCACTCCACCGGAGGAGCGCTACCCGGTCTTGACGTACGTGGGCCCGCATGACGACAAGCAGGTGGCGGCGGCACTGCGCCGCGAGCTGCTGCGCGACGGGCAGGCGTTCTACGTGCATAACAGGGTGAGCACCATCGACAGGGCCGCCGCCCGGCTGCGTGAGCTGGTGCCGGAGGCCAGAGTTGTGGTGGCGCACGGTCAGATGCCCGAGGAACTGCTGGAGCGCACCGTCGAGGGGTTCTGGAACCGGGAGTACGACATCCTGGTGTGCACCACCATCATCGAGACGGGGCTGGACATCTCCAACGCCAACACGTTGATCGTGGAGCGGGCCGATATCTTCGGGCTGTCGCAACTGCATCAGCTGCGTGGTCGCGTCGGTCGCAGCCGCGAACGCGGATATGCGTACTTCTTGTATTCGCCCGAGGTGCCGCTGACCGAGACCGCGTACGACAGGCTCTCGACTATCGCGCAGAACAACGATCTGGGCGCCGGTATGGCCGTGGCCATGAAGGACCTGGAGATTCGTGGTGCGGGCAACGTGCTCGGTGTCGAGCAATCCGGTCACGTCGCCGGGGTGGGTTTCGATCTCTACGTCCGGCTTGTCGGCGAGGCCGTCGAGGCATACCGCGCGGCCGCCGACGGGAAGACGGTGCAGACCGCGGAGGAGCCCAAGGAGGTGCGTATCGATCTTCCTGTCGACGCGCATCTGCCCACGGACTACATCGGCAGCGATCGGTTGCGCCTCGAGGCGTACCGCAGGCTGGCGGCGGCCGGGGACGCCGCGCAGATCAATGCGGCCGTGGAAGAGCTCCTGGACCGCTACGGGCCGCTGCCGCTTCCGGTGCAGCGACTGGTCGCCGTGGCCTCGTTGCGGTTGCTGTGCCGCGAGATGGAAATCACCGATCTGTCGGTAGCCGGCACCAATATCCGAATACAGCCGCTACCACTGCTGGATTCGGCGCAATTGAGGCTCAAACGTTTACACCCGGCGGCTCAATATCGTGCGACGACTTCCGTTGTCCAGGTTCCCATTCCGCGCGCCGGCGACGGGGGTGTGGGCTCGGAGCGGATCCGTGACCTGGAGCTCGTGCATATGATTGTTGATCTGCTGCTGGCATTGTCGGGGCGTCCCGCGGGCAGTGTTGATATAACACGAGTGGAGGTGAGCAAATGACCGTCATCCTTGTGGACCCGCGTCATCCGTCGATGGTCCCGGTGGAGGCGGTTGGTTTGCTCGCCGGCGATCTGCAGTACACCGAGGAGCTTCCGGTCCGGCTGGCGTGGACGCTGTCGACCGCGCGTCCGGTGTACATCGGCGAGGATGCCCCCGCGCTGTTGTCCTCGGACCGCGACCATCCGGAAGTGAAGGCGCGGATCGAGGCAGGGGCCAGGGTCATCGCGCCGCCGGCGCGACAGGGCGAGAAGCTCATCGACGCGGTGGCGGTGATGGACCGGCTGCGGACCAACGGTCCGTGGGAGAGCACCCAGACCCACGACTCCCTGCGCCGGTACTTACTGGAAGAGACCTACGAGCTGTTCGATGCCGTGCGCACCGGTGACGTGGACGAGCTTCGCGAAGAGCTGGGAGATGTGCTGCTTCAGGTGCTCTTCCACGCCCGCATCGCGGAAGACGCCCCGGAGCATCCGTTCAACATCGACGACGTCGCCGAGGCGCTGCTGAACAAGTTGGGTAACCGCATTCCGGTAATACTTGGTGCCGGTGGAGATTCCAGCTCGATCTCGCTGGAAGAGCAACTGGCGCAATGGGAAGAGCGCAAGGCGCAGGAGAAGGATCGCGACTCGTGCCTGGACGGTGTGTCCAGCAGCCAGCCCGCGCTTGCGCTCACCCAAAAGGTGCTGGGCAGAGTGATAGCCGCGGGGCTGCCCAAGGAGCTCATCCCGGCACAGCTGCTGTCGGTGACCATCGAACTCGACGGTGACGCCGAGAACCAGTTGCGTGCAGATGTTTTGGAGTTCATGGATACGGTGCGCCGCGCCGAGAAAGACATTCTGGCGGGGCGGCGCGGTGAGGATGTCGCCGCGGGATTGGCCAGCGCCGACCTGCGTGGTGTGGACGGCCAGGAATGGCGCAAACATTGGCTGCGGAATCCGGATGAGCGGCCTGCCGATGACGCCGGCACGGAGCCGGTCCAGACCTAGACGGTAGTTATGTCGGCGCGGAGCGGGCCTTTGGGCCCGGCATCGCGGGACTATGGTCCGCACAGCATTTGCACAGTATTTAGGTACGCCATACCTTATCTATGTGGTCTTATCGGATGCGGTTCCCAATCTGCTGATAGGCCTGCGAGAGGGCCTCGAGGCGGGGCTTGTGGTGAGCATTCTGCTTGCCGCTGTCCATCGTTCACCGCTGGCGGCCGACGGGCGCCGGGCCACCGCCCCGGTGTGGCTGGGCGTGCTCGGTGCACTCTCCGTGTCGGTCAGCTTCGCGGCAGTGCTCACCTCCACGACCAGCTCGCTCGGTGCACATGGTCAGGACGTGCTGGGCGGCGTGCTGAGCGTCCTTGCCGTCGGATTGGTCACCGCGATGATCTTCTGGATGTCGCGCACCGCGGCCAGCCTGTCCGGCGAGCTGTCGGGCAAGGTGGAGCACGCCCTCGTCCTCGGAGCAGGTGCGCTGGCCCTGACGGCGTTCTTGGCTGTCGCCCGCGAGGGATTAGAGACGACACTGTTCTTCTGGACCGCGGCCAAGGCGGCGGGGGAGACCACGGGACCGGTGATCGGCGGTGCCATCGGGCTGGCGATCGCGGTGGCACTGTGCTGGCTGCTGTATCGCCGCGCGGTCAAGCTCAACCTCAAAGTGTTCTTCACGCGTACGGCGGTGGTGCTCATTGTGATCGCCGCGGGGATCCTTGCGTACGGGATTGGCGACCTGCAGACCGCAGGCTGGCTGCCCGGGCGGACCTGGTACGCATTCGACCTGAGCCAACGCATTTCGGCGGACTCCTGGTGGGCCACCATCGTCACCGGCATCACTCAGCTCACCCCGCGGATGACCGTGCTGCAGGCGGTGGCCTGGGCTGGATACTTGATGCTGGTGATACCCCCGTTTTTGCGGGTATCGCGCGAAAACCATTCGCCCACTGGCGCGCCCGAGCCGGACGGCGAACCGTCGGCCTTCGCCCGGCTGATCGGTCAACGCCCGCTCGCGGTTGCCGCGGCGATCGTGGTGGTGCCCGTACTCGCGGCGGCCGGGGTCATCGGGATCCTCCCGTCCGCCAAGCGTGACGCTGGTACCCAGGTGACGGTGACTGCCACCGGGTGCGCAGAGGGCTGGAAATCCGCCGGCACCGGAGTGCAGACATTCTCTGTCGTGAACAGATCGGGCAAGACCGGTGAGATCAACCTGGTGGACGGCAACAACGGCGTGGTGGCCGAGATCGAAACTCTCGGTCCGTCGACCAGCGCCACCATCACCGCAACGCTCTCTGACGGGACGTACACGTTCGCGTGCCTGATGGCCGGGGAACCTGCCAGGTATTCAGCGGCCCTGCAGGTCAGTGGGAACGCCGTCCCTGGTGCGCCCCGGCCTGTCGTCAGGGTGACCGCGGACGACCTTAAGCCGCCCATGGAGGCCTACCAGCGTTACGCCGACAACCTCCTGGCCGTGCTGGGCACGCAGGCACAGCGACTTCGTGCCGACCTGGTCTCCGGCAGGATCGATGCGGCCAGAAACGATTGGGTGCCGGCGATTCTGACATGGAATCGGATCGGTGCGGCGTATGGCAGTTTCAAGGACTATGGGGATGCCATTGCCGGTCTGCCGCATGGGCTCCCAGAAGGGGTGAACGATCCCGGTTTCACGGGGCTGCGCCGCCTGGAGTACGGGCTGTGGCATGGGCAGCCCGCGTCGGTGTTGGTGCCGGTGGCAGACGAATTGGTGACCACTATCGACACGCTGCGCGCGCATCTGGCGGACGTGATGACCGAACCGGCCGATCAGACGAAACGCCCACACGAAATCCTCGAGGACACCTTGCGATTCCAGCTCATGGGCTTCACGAACCAGGGGGCGGGGACAGAGTATCCGGAGGCGGCGGCCGCGGTCGAAGCCACGCGTGCGGTGCTGGGTCAGTTCTCCGCGCTGATCACTGTGCGTGACTCAAAATTGTTGGGAGAAAGCAATTCCCAGCTCGATATTCTTGATGCGGCACTCAAGGCAACGCAGCAAGGCGGTCACTGGCGACCGCTTGCCCAGGTGCCGCTGGCTGGCCGCCAGGCGGTGGATGCCGCGCTGGGGCAAGTGCTTGAGACGCTCGCCTCGGTACCGCTACTCATCGAACTCCCACCGAGCCGTTGACCAAGGAGCCGCGCAATATGGATGTCAACCGCAGGAATTTCCTACGCGGCGCCGCCATCGGTGCCGCCGGCACCGCGGTCACGGGTGCGGTGCTCGCGCACGGTGCCGAGGTCGATGCGAACGCGGCCGCAGTAGCCGTGCCCCCGAACCGATACCCCTTCCACGGGGCCACGCAATCGGGAATCCTCACCCCGGTTCCCGCCGAGAAGCAGAATTTCGCCTGCCACGTAGCTTTCGACGTGACATCAAAGAACAGGGATGCGCTAGCTGGGGCCTTCAGGAAGCTGACCGAGCGTGCGCGGTTCCTGTGTACTGGCGGCACCCCGCCCGAGCTGGGTGTGGGGCAACCGCCCGCGGACAGCGAGGTGGTCGGGCCTGTGGTCGAGGCGGATGGCCTCACCGTAACGGTTGCTGTCGGGGCGAGCCTGTTCGATACCAGATTCGGCCTGGCCGATCGTAAGCCTGCCAAACTGAAACCAATGACGTTGTTTCCCAACGACTTTCCCGAGGCGGCATGGTCGCACGGCGATCTGCTGGTCCAGCTGTGTGCCCACAATCCCGACACGGTGCACCACGCACTGCGGGACATCACCCGTGCTGTGCGGGGCGATCTGCAGATGCGTTGGCGGATTGAGGGATACAACTCGCCGCCGCGCCCGTCGGGAACGGGCCGCAATCTGTTGGGCTTCAAGGACGGCACCGCCAACCCGGTCTCCAACGATGCCGAGAAGCTGATCTGGGTGAGCGAGGGTGAGCCGGCCTGGACGGCGAATGGCACCTACATGGTGGTGCGCCTTATCCGGATGCTCGTGGAGTTCTGGGACCGTGTCTCCATCAATGAACAGGAGCGTATGTTCGGCCGCCGGCGCGATAGCGGCGCACCGCTGGACGGGAACAACGAATTCGATACCCCTGACTACGCGGTAGATGCGGAGGGACAGACGATTCCGCTCGATGCGCACATCAGGCTGGCCAACCCGCGCACCACGGAAACGGATAACCAGCGGTTGGTGCGGCGTTCCTATAACTACGACCTGGGCGTGGACGTGAACGGGAACATGCAGTCAGGCCATGTGTTCGTCTGCTTCCAGCAAGATCTGGAGCGCCAGTTCGAAACCGTGCAGAACCGATTGAACGATGAGCCGCTCGTCGACTACGTACAGCCCTTCGGCGGCGGGTACTTCTTCGCGCTGCCCGGTGTTGCCGATGAGAACGACTGGTATGGAAAGGCCCTGCTCAGTTAGCCGAAGAGCGCCTGACCCCAATACTCCTTGGGGCCCAGTCCCGGCGGGCAGGCGAAGAGGGCCGATCCGGTATGCAGGATGTATTCGTTGAGGGCGTCCTCGGTGGCGAGCTTGCGCTGCATCGGGATGAACTGGCTCTGTGGATTGCGCACAAAGGCGATGAAGAACAGCCCAGCATCCAGATGTCCGAAGCCGTCCGACCCGTCGGTGAAGTTGTAACCGCGGCGCAAGATCTCGATACCGCCCAATTCCTCGGCAGAAGCCAGTCGCACGTGCGCGTCCACGTCGAGCAGCGGTTCCCCGTCGGATTTCTTACCGCTGAAGTCGATGGTCGCGAACTCGTCGGTCTGACCAATGGGCGCGCCGGATCCCTTGGCGCGACCGATGACTCGTTCCTGCTCGTTGAGTACGGTGCGGTCCCAGCTCTCGATCAGCATCCGGATGCGCCGTGCCACCAGGTAGGTGCCGCCCGTCATCCATTCAGGGTTGTCACCCTTGGCCACCCAGACACTGGTCTCGACCTTTCCGGTGTCTTCGGCCTTGATATTGCGGGTTCCGTCCTTGAACCCGAACAGGTTTCGCGGCGTCACCTGCGACCGGCTGGTCGAGGAGGTGCGGCCGAATCCCAGCTGCGACCACTTGACCGCGACGGTTCCAAAGCCCACCCGGGCCAGGTTGCGGATGGCATGCACCGCGACTTGCGGGTCGTCGGCGCAGGCCTGAATACAGATATCGCCGCCGCAACGGGCGGGGTCCAGCTTCTCGTTACGGAACTTGGGCAGCTCCTGCAACGGGGGCGGCAGCTTATCGGCGATGCCGAATCGGTCCACTCCGTCCTTGCGGAAGAAGGACGGGCCGAAGCCGATCGTCAGGGTCAGCGCGGAGGCAGCCAGGTCCAGTGCCTCGCCCGTATCCGTCGGTGGGGCATAGGGATTGCCGTCTACCGCACCGCCGGGTGTGGTCTCCTGGCCCTGGGACATCCGCTCGGCCATATCGGTCCACTGGCGCAGCATGGCCTGCACCTCGCCGCGGGTGGCGTTGGGCATCACGTCGAAGGCGCAGAAATGCATCCGGTTCTGGGCCGGGGTGGTGACTCCGGCCTGGTGATCGCCCCGGAACGGGACTCTGACGTTGACCGGCCCGGTGCTGGCCGCGCTCGCCCGACCGCCCAGCACCCCCGCGCCCGCTGCCCCGGCGACGGCGGCGGTGACCCCCGCCGCGCCCAGCAGCTTGCGGCGGTTGAAACCGCTACCGTCCGGCGATGACACCTTGTACCTCGCTGACCTCCTTGGACAACGCGTCGATGGCATGCGCCAGCTCGATGCGTTGATCCTGGGTTACGGTGTCGTACAAGACGAATCCGTCACCCTTGCGGTACTTGCCCAGTAGTGTGTCGACTTCCTTGAACCGCTTGTCGATCGCCTGTCCCAGTTCGGGTTTGCGCTCATCGAGGATCGGCCGCACGGTAGCGATCGCGTTCTGCGAGCCATCGACGTTGGCCTGGAAGTCCCACAGGTCGGTGTGACTGAAAGTCTCTTCCTCGCCGGAGATCTTCGTCCTGGCCACCTCGTCGAGCAGAGTCTGCGCTCCGCCGGCGATCTTGGTGGTGTTGATGTCGAAGTCCTTGGCGCGCACGCCGTCCGAGAGTTCCTTGATGTCCTTGAGCAGCTGATCGGCGATGGCGTCGGTATCCGGCTGTAGGCCTGTCACCCACAGATCCTTCTCCAGCCGGTGATAACCGGTCCACTTCTCGCCGGGCTGAAGATCGGCCTCGCGCAAGTCGATTCGCGGGTCAAGGTCGTTGGGGAAGGCCTCGGCGACGGGCTCGATCCGCTCGTAGTACACCCGGCTGGTCGGGTACTGCGCCTTGGCGGAGGCAATGTCCTTGGCCTTGACCGCGTCGACGAACTTGGCGGCGGATTCACTGAGGGCGTCCACCTGGCTGATCACGTAGCCGCGGTAGCGGTCGGTGGCGTCCTTGAACTTGCCCTCGGCGTCCAGCTTCACCGCGGCTCCGGTGATCTTGAAGTCGCCGCGGATGCCGTCGCCGATCATGCCCGGCTTGCACGCGGTCTGGTAGGTACCGGGCTCGGTGAACTGCACGATGAGCTTGCGGTTGATGCCCGAGCCGATGTTCTCGACCTCACCGAGCGCGCGGTCGCCCTTGTCGTACACGTAGAACTCGGTGACCTTTGACCCGTTGTTGGTCACCTGGAAAGTGACGGGGCCCGTGGTGGCCTCGGTCTTGGAGACCTCGCAGCCGGTGTCGGTGGCGGTCACGGTGATCTGCTGACCGGCACCGGCGGCACCACCCTCCGTGGGTTCCTTGGGGGTGCAGGCCGCCAGGGTTGTACCGGTGGCCACCGCAAGTGCGGTGGACGCAAAGGCGAGCGACAGTCTCATCCAGCGGTCCTCTCAGGTTGGGGTTCAGTGGTGTTGATTTCTTGGGGTTTTTCTTTGGGCGGCAAGGTCACCGGTCGCAGGAAAAGGCCGAGCACGATCACCAGGTAGGCGATCCAGCCCGTGAGTTGTAGCACCGTCGGGGTCGGTGTCACGTTGAAGATCCCGCGCAGCAGTTCGCCGTACCAGGCGCTCCAGTCGAACCAGTCGGTGATGTCAAAAGCCTTGTGGGACAGACCCGGAAGCCATCCGACCGTCTGAAGGGCGCCGATGCCGTAGGACAGGATGCCGGCGGCCACCACCACCAGAAAGGCCCCGGTGTACTTGAAGAACTTGCTCAAGTTGATCTTGATCGCGCCGCGGTACATGCCGTAGGACAACGCGGCCGCGGCGGCGACTCCGGTAACGAGTCCGGCTAGGGGCCAGGCGGTTCCGGCCTTGGCATACCCGACCATGAACAGTGCGGTCTCAACACCCTCACGGCCGACCGAGAGGAATGCGACGGTCAGGATCGCCAACGAGCCCGTTTCCAACGCCTGGGCCATACCGTGGCGCAGTTCGCCGGCGATGCTGGCCGCCGCGGTGCGCATCCACAGCACCATGGTCGTCACGATGGCCACCGCGATCAGCGAGGCCACCCCGGCGATCGCTTCGGCGCCGAGGTCGCTGATGGTGTTACTGCCGAAATGGATCGTCACGAAGATGAGCAAGGTCAGCGCGATCGCACCGGCCACACCCAGCCATACCCATCGCAGGGCATCGCGGCGGTTCGACTTCACCAGGAACGCCACCAGGATCATTACGACGATCCCGCATTCGAGCCCTTCGCGCAGGCCGATGAGGCCGCTGCTGAAGTATTGCGAGAAGCTTGTCGGCCCGTCGGCTAGGACGCCGATACTGCCCATGTCCAGGGTCCTTTTCGTTCATGTGACTTTGGCTAGCCAACGCTTGCCAAGGTGCGGCTGACCTTACCTGAATCGACCGCTGTCGAGCGATGGCACCGCATCGGCTGCGTTCGTGTGTGTCCAGGGCGTGCAACGATGGGGGGCAATCCATCGCACCGTCTAGGAGTTCCGTCGTGTCGTCCCTCGCCGTGCGCTCCCTGTCGGCGCGCTTAGTGCGGATTGTGCTCGTCGTCTCCATGTCGATGTTTCTGCTGGCAGCGGGCTGTTCCTGGCAGTTGGGCGGACGCTCGCCGCTACCGCAGGGGGTGCCGCCGCCCACCGGGGATCCGGTGCCCAACATCGCGACGCCGCCCGCGCACATCCAGGGGCGTCCTGCCGACCAGCTGCGTGAATGGTCGACGCCACGCGCCCAGAAGACGGGAATCCCCGTCATCGCGCTGGAGGCGTACGCCTACGCGGCCAAGGTTGCCGAGCAGGAGAACCCGCGGTGCAAGATCGCCTGGACGACGCTGGCCGGAATTGGCACTGTCGAGAGCCACAACGGCACGTACCACGGTGCGCAGCTGCAGCCCAACGGTGACGCACTGCCGCCGATCCGTGGGGTGCGCCTGGACGGATCCAACGGAAACCTGCGGCTTCCCGACACGGATAAGGGCGTGTTGGACGGCGACGCGAACCAGGATCGCGCGATGGGACCCATGCAGTTCATCCCCGAGACCTGGCGTATCTACGGCGTCCGGGCCGCTGGTGAGGGCGAGCCCAGCCCCGACAACATCGACGATGCGGCGCTGTCGGCGGCCGGGTACCTGTGCTCGCGCGGCGGTGACCTGAGTACCACCGAGGGCTGGATCAAGGCATTGTGGGCCTACAACATGTCGGACGTCTACGCCGAGCAGGTACGGGATTGGGCCACGGCCTACGCCAAGGGCGGCACGCTGTAGCACTAGTCTGTACCCGACGTTCTTCGCCCAAGCGGCTCATCAACGTACGACGACGGAACCGCAGCATCCCAAAAGGAGAGACAGTGCCGATTCTTGAGCAGGTAGGCGCACGCGAAATCCTCGATTCACGCGGCAACCCGACCGTCGAAGTCGAGGTCGCCTTGACCGATGGCACGTTCGCACGGGCGGCCGTCCCCTCAGGTGCCTCCACTGGTGAGCATGAGGCCGTCGAACTGCGCGACGGCGGCGCGCGCTACGGCGGTAAGGGTGTCACCAAGGCGGTGAACGCCGTGCTCGACGAGATCGCCCCGGCCATCATCGGTGAGAGCGCCGATGATCAGCGCCTCATCGATCAGGCTCTGCTCGACCTTGACGGCACCCCGGACAAGTCACGCCTCGGCGCCAACGCCATCCTGGGTGTCTCGCTGGCCGTCGCGAAGGCCGCTGCCGACTCGGCCGGACTGGCCCTGTTCCGGTATCTGGGTGGCCCGAACGCGCATATCTTGCCGGTGCCGATGATGAACATCCTCAACGGTGGCGCACACGCCGATACCGGGGTCGATGTCCAGGAGTTCATGGTCGCGCCCATCGGTGCGCCGAGCTTCAAGGAGTCGCTGCGCTGGGGCACCGAGGTCTACCACTCGCTCAAGTCCGTGCTGAAGAAGCAGGGCCTGGCCACCGGCCTTGGGGATGAGGGTGGATTCGCGCCCGATGTCGCCGGCACTCGGGCCGCGCTGGACCTGATCAGCATCGCGATCGAGGCGACGGGCCTCAAGCTGGGCTCGGACGTGGCGCTGGCACTGGATGTCGCTGCCACCGAGTTCTACAGCGCCGCAGATGGTTACAGCTTCGAGAAAGAGAAGCGCACCGCCGAGCAGATGGGCGCGTTCTACGCCGAACTGCTCGACGCCTACCCGCTGGTGTCCATCGAGGACCCGCTGTCCGAGGACGACTGGGATGGATGGGTGGCGCTCACCACGGCGATCGGTGACCGTGTTCAGCTGGTCGGTGACGACCTGTTTGTCACCAATCCCGAGCGCTTGGAAGAAGGCATCGAGCGGGGAGCCGCGAATGCCTTGCTGGTCAAGGTGAATCAGATCGGCACCCTCACCGAGACGCTCGACGCGGTGACACTGGCGCACAGCAGCGGCTACAAGACCATGATGAGTCACCGCAGTGGCGAGACCGAGGACACCACCATCGCGGATCTGGCCGTGGCGGTGGGCAGCGGTCAGATCAAGACCGGCGCCCCGGCGCGTAGCGAGCGGGTGGCCAAATACAACCAGCTGCTGCGCATCGAAGAGACGCTCGGGGACGCCGCTCGCTTCGCGGGCGACCTTGCCTTCCCGCGCTTCTCGATCGAGACGTCCGACTAGCGGACAAGCCGACGGGCTGAGGCCGAGCTATGGCTGAATCCAAACGCCGCCCCGCGTCCGGTAGGTCGCGTGGCCCAGCTCCGGCTGCCCGTAAACGGACACCGGTGAAGCGGCCGGCGCAGAAGGTCGTCAGGGGACCCGCCCGAAGTGGTCCGGCGGCATCCACCAAGGCCTCCAAGTCCGGCGGGACCACGGACGCGGTGGCCGCATCGATCGAACGCAGCGCCGAGCATCAGTCCGAGCAGCGCCTCGGTTCCACGGCGCGCCGCGCCGCCATCCTGGCGGCCGTGGTGTGTGCACTGACCCTGACCGTGGCCGGTCCGGTTCGCACCTATTTCGCGCAGCAGGCAGAGCGGAATCAGCTCGCGGCCGCGGAAGCCCAACTGCGCGGCCAGATTGCCTTGCTTGAGGATAAGAAGCGCCGGCTGGCGGATCCGGCCTACATCGCGGCCCAGGCGCGCGAGCGGCTGGGGTTCGTCATGCCGGGCGAGGTGCCGTTCCAGGTGCAGCTGCCCAACACCCCCGTCGACGCCCGGCCCCAGGGGCAGGGGCCGGTGGACAACGGCAATCCGTGGTACACCAACCTGTGGCACAACATCGCCGACTCTCCCACGGCCGTACCGACTGCGCCGCCGGCGTCACCGGCCCCGCTGCCGTGATCTCCGACGACGACATCGCTGCGGTCACCGGGCAATTGGGCCGCGCGCCGCGCGGAATGCTGGAGGTCTCCTACCGGTGCCCCAACGGTGAGCCGGCCGTGGTGAAGACCGCTCCGCGGCTGCCCGACGGCACGCCGTTTCCGACGCTCTACTACCTGACGCATCCGGCTCTGACGGCCGCGGCGAGCCGCCTGGAATCCGGTGGGCTGATGCGCGATATGACCGATCGCCTTGCCAACGACGAGGATCTGGCCGCCGCATATCTGCGTGCGCACGAGAGTTACCTGGCCGAGCGTGATGCCATCGAGCCGTTGGGCACCGCGGTCACCGCCGGCGGCATGCCCGACAGGGTGAAGTGCTTGCACGTGCTGATCGCGCATTCGCTCGCGATGGGCCCGGGTGTCAATCCCTTGGGGGATGAGGCAATTCGAGAGCTGACGGGCACCATGCCCGGTGTGCTGCCGGAGGTGTGGTGACGGCCGTTCGGGTGGGCGCCGTGGATTGCGGTACCAACTCGATCCGTCTGCTGATCTCGGATATCGACGACTCCGGGCGGTTGACGGACGTGCATCGGGAGATGCGGATCGTGCGTCTGGGGCAGGGTGTCGACGCGACGGGCGAGTTCGCGCCCGAGGCCATCGCGCGCACCCGGGTGGCGCTCGGGGCGTATGCCGAATTGATGAACTCCCTGGGGGTGCGGCGGGTTCGCATGGTCGCCACCTCGGCCGCGCGTGACGTCTCGAACCGCGAGACATTTTTCGCGATGACGGCCGAGTTACTCGGATTCGTCGTTCCGGGGGCCGTGGCGGAGGTCATCACGGGCACCGAGGAGGCCGCGCTGTCGTTCGCCGGCGCGGTGGGGGAGCTGGACTCGACGGCCGGGCCCTACGTGGTGGTGGACCTCGGCGGTGGGTCCACCGAGACGGTGATCGGTGATACCGGCGGGGTCAAGGCCAGCTTCTCGGCCGACATCGGTTGTGTGCGGCTCACCGAACGGTGCCTGCACTCCGACCCGCCCACCGCCGACGAAATCGCGGCGGCACGCGAGGTGGTGCGGGCGCAGTTGGCGCGGACATTCGACGCGGTGCCGGTCGAGCAGGCGCGAACGTGGGTGGGGGTCGCGGGTACGTTCACCACGCTCGCGGCGCTGGCGCACCGGCTGGACGCGTATGACCCGGCCGCGATCCATCTGTCGCGGGTGCCATTGGGGCGCCTTTCCGAGGTGACGTCCGAGTTGATCGCGATGCCCCGAGCGCAGCGGGCTGCCCTGGGGCCGATGCACGAGGGGCGTGTCGATGTCATCGGGGGTGGATCCATCGTCGTCCAGGAATTGGCGCGTGAATTGTCCGGCCGCGCCGGGATCACCGAGCTGGTGGTCAGCGAGCATGACATCCTCGACGGGATCGCGATGTCCTTACGCAAGTAACTGGGCCTTAACACGCGCCCCTGTGACCTGCGTAACAGTTGACAGTCTTACCCCTCCTCCGGTTGACAAGTGAACCAAATCAACTGACAGTTGATATATCAACACGACCAGATAACGGGCAGTTGAAGTCTGGTAAACGGTCAGTTGAGAGGCGCAGCGTCGCGCACGAGCCCGGATCAGCAGATGTTTGATGACGTGCGGAAGGTTTGGATTCCTAATGTCCGGATTGCTGTCGAACGCCGACGTACGCGAAATTGGGGTCTCGGAAACAGGTTTCGTGCGACGGCCCGACCCGGATGGTGCCGCGGTCGCCTATCGGACATATGGGCGTGCCCGGCCCGGTGTCGCCGACGTGGTGCTGGTGCATGGCAGCCTGCAGAACTCGGCGGTGTGGTCCAAGCACGGTTACATCGCGCAGCTGTCTCAGCAGTACCGGGTGACCACCATCGACGTGCGCGGGCACGGCGCGAGTGAGAAGCCCGAGCACCCCGGTGGATACGCCATCGCCTCGTCGGCGCGGGATGTCTGCGCGGTGCTGGATCACCTGGGCATCCATCAGACCCACTACATCGGCTACTCGCTCGGCGGGCGCATCGGGCTCACCCTCGCGGCCACGGCCCCGGAGCGGCTCACCTCGCTGGTGGTGGCGGGATCCTCGCACCGGCCGCAACGCGGGGCGGTGGACGTGCTGATCTTCCCGAATGCCGTTCGCGTGGTGGAAGAATCCGGGCTGGCGGCCTTTGTCGCGGGCTGGGAGGCACACCGCGGTCAGCAGATGGGGTCGGGATTCCGGGCGACCATCGAGGCGCTCGGTCAGCGCGGGCTGGCGGCGTTGTTGCGACAGTGGGATGCCGAGCCGGGCGTCGCCGAAGAGGTCCTACTTCAAATCGAGACGCCCACACTATTTTTCGCGGGTTCTGAGGATCCGATGCGGCTGGCCGAATCGCGGGAGGCGGCGGTCCGGATGCCGCGTGCCTACTTTGCCCTGCTGGCCGGCTGCAACCACGGCCAGACGGTGACGATGCGCGAGCGCATTCTGGACCGCGCCGAGGCGTTCTTCCGCTTGTCCGAGTTCTCCGATATCGAGAAGCTGCGGGTGGCTGGATGAGCGAGCGTCCTGGATTGGGGACGCTGGCCCGCATTGGTGTGTTCGGTGGCCTGTCGGGCGGCCTACTGGGTGGTGGCACCGGAGTCATCACCGTGCCCGCGCTGGCACGGGCAACGACGTTGAGCCGGGCGGTCATTCACGGCACCTCGACGCTGCCGAACGTGTCCGCCGCGGTGGCGGGCAGCATCGTCTACGCGCTGCACGGGGCCAAGGTAGACGTGGTGGCGGGCGCCGGACTGATGGCCGGCGGGGTGATCGGTGCGGTGGTGGGAGCCAAGCTGGTGGCGCGAATCCCGGAGTGGATCCTCAAGGCGCTGTTTGTGTTTGTGCTGCTGGCGACGGCGCTCAAACTGCTGTTGAGTGCGGCGGGGATCGACCCGTCCGCCGGTGAGGCGTTGCTTCCCGACGCCGTGTTGTCCCATGCCCCCTCGGTCGTCGCGATCGGAGCGGTGGTCGGGTTCGTCGTGGGTGCCTGGTCGGCCGCGCTGGGCCTGGGTGGTGGGCTACTGACGGTTCCGGCGATGCTGGTGCTGTTCGGCTCCGACCTGCACGTGGCGGAGGGCACCTCGTTGATGGTGATGCTGCCCAACGCGCTCGTCGCGTCGACCACCCACTTGCGACAGGGCACCGCCGACGCCCCGATCGGGTTCCGGTTGGCGGCATTCGCGTTGCCGGGAACCGTCATCGGGGCGCTGTTGGCGCTCGCCCTGAACGCGCGATGGCTCGCGCTGGTGTTCGGCTCTTATCTGGTGTTCATCGCCGTGCGCGAGATCGTGCGGGTGTTTATGAGCTCGCCTGCCCGTACGACGACGAAACCAAGTCCGGCGCCGGCGTCGCAGGCGTGTGTTGGCGGTTGATTTTCTGCAGCTCTCGGGCGACGTCCAGGAGCCAGCTCAGTTCTTCCTTGCGATTGGCGCCCGTACGTTCACCGATGATCTTGGTGCCGGAGGTCTTGTCGTTCTGCGGTGCGGTGCGCTGTTGTTCGATGGCCGAATGAACCTGGCGCGCTGCTGACGTGGTGGAAGCGTGCTCGGTGAGGTAGGGGCGGATGGCGCTCAGACCGTCACGAATCTCCACGATTCTGCGGTAGAGCCGGTAATTGTGATCACCGATTGAGGCCTGCGGCGGTGCCAG
The DNA here is from genome assembly GCF_004924335.1 of Mycobacteroides salmoniphilum. Classification (NCBI taxonomy): domain Bacteria; kingdom Bacillati; phylum Actinomycetota; class Actinomycetes; order Mycobacteriales; family Mycobacteriaceae; genus Mycobacteroides; species Mycobacteroides salmoniphilum. Next base: position 1,029,637 of record NZ_CP024633.1, read on the forward strand.
CGCGATCTGGGTGTTGCCCTCGTACAGCGCAGTCCACAGTGGTTCGAGTTGACGGTGCTGCCGGTAAGCCTGGATGCGTTGGCGCGCCGATGTGACCAGCTGTGAGAAGGACGGTCCCGCAAGGCCTACCACGATGAGGATCTGCCCGATGGTGGCGGCCAGTGGGGCTAGACGCTGCCAGGAGAAGCTGTCGTTGGTGATCATGCCGTAGATGGCCGAGTGCGCCCGCATGAGGCAGAACAACAGGCACATGGCTGCTCCGGCGGCGGTGAGCAGCATGCTGCGTCGCAGCCAGGCTACATCATGAAAACGGGCGTACTGCAGGCATTTGACGGTGATCAGGAGTGCGCCCAGGCCGTAGGTGATCAGATAGATCAGCATGTAGAGCACCCAGGCGGGCTTGTTGCCGTGCGAGGCATAGAAGTCCTGTGGCAGTTCGGAAGTCGGTGCCACAAACCAGCAGAGAACCAGTGCACCGCCGATGGCTACTGCCATGCCGACCCAGAGCCGTGCGCGCTGCACCGCACGCGGACCGGATTCACCCCAGAAGGTGATGACCGTGAGGACGCATGCGGTCCACGCCATCCCGCCCGAGAGGTTCAAGACGAGCCGGCCCATGTTGTGCACGCCGACCAAGTTGTCGAACTTCTCGTACAAGGGTGGAGTCGCCAAGGTGACGGCAATTCCCTTGAAGAGGAAGGACAACAACAGTGCCACCGAGGCGGGTGGGCGGACTCGAGAGCGCAGCATCGCGGCGGCGACAATCACCACGGCGGCAAAGCTGAAGACGGCCGCTACCGAGTACGCCGCGGCGGAGTCTTCAAAAACTGAGGTCACGGTGCCGCCGGTGAGCCTTCCAGCACGAGTGATGCCAGGATGCGCCGGAGGTTGGCGTTGGTGACGGGGATGGGACGGTGGCTGTCGGGGCTGACGCGCTGCCCCATCATGGAGGCGAGCATCTCCGCCTCGACTTCCTGGTCATCCAAATAGCTTTCGCGGCAAAGGATTTCGGCCAGTTCACGGCTGCTTGCCCCAGTGTGTCCGCACATCACATGGCTCAGTTCGTGCAGGATGATGTGCTCGCGATGCATGGTGGTGGTGTCGCTGTCGTACACCACGTAGTCGGTGGCGTCGGTGCGGACCAGCAGGCCGTGCACGCCGCTGCCGGAGAGCGCGTAGGGCACGAGCTGGATATCACGCTCGCTGAGCTCACTGGCCCGGGCGCGGATGTCCTCGACGGTGGTCAGCGTATCCAGGCCCAGATCCGCAAGCTTGCGGGTGCATTGCTTGTGGATCGCCTGAAGTTCGCGAGTGGACCGTAGATCTGTTGTGAGACAACGCATCTTCGGCATGTTTACTGCCCGTTATTGACCGAGTTGTCTACCGTGGGCAGGCCCTGCAGCGCGCGCACGTGATCGAGCACGGCGGCGACAGTTTCCAGGCTCTGCTTGTTCAGGCCGATCGCGCGCAACGCGATCAGCTCCACCTCGTCCCGGGTGGTCTCATCCAGGGCGCCGAGGCGCTCATCGAGCGAGTAGGTGCGCTCTGGGTCGGTGAGAACCGAGAGCGGTACGCGGAAGAAATCGGCCAATGCCCCGAGCAGGTCGATGGCGGGACGGGCGCGCTTACCGGTGCGCAGCGCCGAGAGGTAGGCACCGCCCACCTTGATGCCGGGGCTGGACTTCTTGATGCCGTTGGCGACCTCGTCATTGGTCCACATGCGCCCGTCGGGCCGCCGATGCGAATGGAAGAGCGCATTGATGCGATCAGCAAGGTTCGCGTCGGCGGATTTGGCGTCCTGAAAGGACACCTGCGGCGGGCTCGTCGTGGCCATCTACTAAGTCAAACACCGATGTCGCGAGCCCTCAACGCGAGGGGGCAGACTCACAGTGTGATTCAACCCACAGTTGAGGCGTGAATTAGCCGTATACGCCCGCGAGATACTCGGCCTGGCAGGCCCGGCGCGCGAGCTTTCCACTGGTGGTGCGGGGAATCGCGCCCGCGGCGACCAGCCGTACATCGGCCACCGGCAGGGCGTGCGTGCGTGAGATGGCGGCGCGGATGACTTCGGCTACCGGTGATTGCTCCACGCGTCCGGATCCGGGCGCCCGTTCGGCGACGATCACCAGCCGCTCGCTGGTGTCGGCGATGGCGGCCTCGGCGAGCTGATTGGCCGCCACGGAGAACGCCGCGACGTATCCGGAGCGGACGGCGGGCGAGGACGCCGAGGCGGTCGCCTCGATGTCCTGGGGGTAGTGGTTGCGTCCGTCGATGATGACAAGGTCTTTGATGCGCCCGGTGACGTACAGGCTGTCGTTGAGGTACACCCCGAGATCCCCGGTGCGCAGCCAACGGCTGTCCGCCGAGGTTCCGGTGGCATGGCTGCGGTGTTCGAGCCGGGAGCGCAGCCTGTTGTGGAAGGTTGCCTCGGTCTCCTGGGTGCGGCCCCAGTACCCGCGACCGATGTTGTCGCCATGGAGCCAGATCTCACCGATCTCTCCTTCGGGCAGTTCGGCTCCGGTGCGGGGGTCGACGATCACCAGCCACTGGCTCGAGATCACCTGACCGCAGGAGACGTGGGCTACCGCGGTGGGGGCGTCAGCGGACACAGGGACGGCACGGTCCTCGGCGAGCTGCGTGCGGTCCAGGTAGATCATGCTGGGGCGTTCGTCGGGGGCGATGGTGGCCACGGAGAGCGTCGCCTCTGCCATGCCGTAGGACGGCTTGATGGCGGTGGGCGGAAATCCGTAGGGGGCGAAGGCCTCGTTGAATTTCTCGATCGCCGAGAGGGTGACCGGTTCGGATCCGTTGAGCAGGCCCGCGACATTGGACAGGTCCCAGGTTTCGCCGGCCGGCGGGCGGCCGCGCTGTGCGGCGAGTTCGAAGGCGAAGTTCGGGGCGGCGGCGAACACCCGTCCGTACGCGGACTCGGTGGCGAGCTGTTTGATCCAGCGTCGTGGGCGCCGCACGAAGGCCAACGGGGACATCAGGGTGATGTGACCGCCGCACAGCGGGGGAAACAGGATCATGATCAGACCCATGTCGTGATATAGCGGCAGCCAGCTCACGCTACGGATGTTCTGATCCAGGCCGCCGGCCAGGATCATCTGCAGAACGTTCGTACACGCCGCGCGGTGAGTGATTTCCACGCCGGCCGGAGTGCGTGTGGAACCCGAGGTGTACTGCAGGTAGGCGATGTCCTCGGTATCGAGCGCTGCGGGGATGAATGTCGCCCCCACCGAGTCCGGTACCGCGTCGATGGCGATGACGCGTGGCCGGCGCTGACGGGGAAGCTTGCGCAGGAAGGCGTTTACCGATTCGGCGGCCGCATCGGTGGTCAAGATGACCGACGGCGTCGCGTCGGAGAGCACCGCATCGAGGCGTTCGGTGTGGCCGGGCAGCTCGGGGGCGAAGAGGGGAACCGCGATGTTTCCGGCCTGGATGGCGGCGAAGAACCCGATGACGTAGTCAATGCCCTGTGGCGCCAGGATCGCGACCCGATCGCCCGGTTGGGTGACCTGCTGCAGGCGTGCGCCGATGGCCCGCATCCGGGTGCTGAGCGTGGTCCAGCTCAGTTCGATGGCCACGCCATCGTCGTCACGCGTGAAGTCGAGGTAGCGGTAGGCGGCGGTACTGCCGAACTCGGCGATGTTGTGTTCGAAGTTCGAGAGCAGAGTGCTGCCGGGAGGGAGGTCGATGGCGCCATCGGCGTCGAGATAATCTTCAATTCCGTTCTGGCGAACGGCCACTCCGTCTGACATATCCAACTCCCGACTCACGATGGAAAACACTACCTGCGCTAACTAAGCTATCTCTTGGTTCGCAGGTGACCCGTCGTGCGAGGAGCGGGCGGCAACTGTCAATGTCGGCGATCGCGCGATCTGGTGACGAATCACACCAGAGCTCAATCGAATTCTAGTGGTGTACAAGGGATATCACTATCTGCCGGAAACGTTCAATGTGACGCCGGGGTGTGTCGGGTCGGGGTGTGATTTTTGTCGTAGGTGAGAGGGGGTGGGGCGGAAGTTGGCGCAGGGGAAGCGCCAGGTAGAACTAGGGCTGATCTGCGAGGCCCCCATAGCCCAATTGGCAGAGGCAGCGGACTTAAAATCCGCCAAGTGTCGGTTCGAGTCCGACTGGGGGCACAGAGTAGATGGGCATGTTTTCGTTGCCGATCTGCATGGCGCACCAGTCTGCACACAGCCCGCAGGAATCTCCCACGCTCGTCGCAATGGCGGCACCCAAGTGCAGCGTCCGGGGCAATACAGAGGACCGCTGGCGCCGGCCCGCTCGACGCAAACCCGTTGATGCCGCAAGCTTCGATTCCGAGCTCTCCGCTCACGTCAGCGGACTTGTGTCTACGGGTGACTGGGGAAAAGTTCCTTCCGCTGCAGCTACGTTCGTGGAGCATAAGATTCGAACGTGGTCTGGTGGACAAACCAACTCTGTGGGAAGGGGTCTACGGATGGGCGTTTGGCGTCGCTGGACCATTACGTCTGGGTGCAGTTAAGTCGGAATGGGAAGGGTGGCGTTCCCTTGCCGTATGGTTCGCGCAAGCAGTCGGCAATGTTGATCGGCACCGAATACAAGAACGTGCCGACTTTCGGCAATATGCTATCGGTGCGCTCGGAACCGCCAGTCTCCTGCTTGTTCAAGTTCGCAAGGAAGACGCAGAGACTATCGCTGTGACCGATTCCTCGTAGCGAGGGCGTTAATGATGTTATTCCGGGCAGCCCTCAGTCTTCCACTGAGGCGAGGACGCGATAGACAGTCGCACGCGACACACCAAGCGCCGAAGCAATCTCGGTGGTCGGCGCACTGTTCGCGTGCATACGTTAGACCAGAGGAGTTTTGGACGAGTCAAGCGCCTTCGGGTGTCAAACTGACTGGCTACGTGCCTTTCGTGCCTCTCAAGACGCTGCGCGCCGCTCCCGACCAAGCTCCAACTCAAGCTCGACAAGGCTCGCAAGCACACCCGCTGGATTCGAAGTGTCGATTCCGTCGTGCAGCGACTGCAGAGCAATTCTACGCTCGGCGCTATCTGGCGTCGCGGGCGGTTCGTCGATGATTTGAATGGGGTAATGAATGAGGTACTTGACGGCGGTCACCAAGAGCGGGAGCGAGTTTGATCTTGATGGGTTGACGGTACTGGTCGGACCGAACAATTCAGGAAAATCGACTACTTTGCGTGACATCTATTCGTACGCAATCGCTGACCCACACAATCAACCGATTCTACTTGACAGATTAGTGCCGGCTTCTCCAATGACACCTGAGTCGCTGCGGGCGATAGCGAGCGGCTATAACCCCGATGGATTCAAATATCGTGGTATTGCTCCTGACTTGCGAAGCAGGCACAATTTCGAATCCGACACGCCCAACCTGGAATACTGGATTTCTGAGGAGCTCGCAGGTAATCGTCCTCATTTTCGTGAAAATTTTGGTCGATACGACGTGGCTCTTCTTAATGCCGAGTCGCGGCTAGAGTTGGCAAAAGCATCCGATTCACACGATGCGTCTCGAGACACACCGAACAACATGCTGCAAATGCTCTACAGGAAGAAAGAGATCCAAGCAGCTTTAAATGATGTATTTTTTTCAACATTTAACCATCACATAACCTTTGATTACTCGGGCCTTGCAAAATTATATTTACGTGTCTCGCAGACCGAGCTAATACTTCCAGAGAGTGCCGAGGATGCAAATCCTTTGCTAGCGCAAGTGCCGCAGCTAGATGTGCAAGGTGATGGAATGCGCAGCTTCACGGCAGTTGTGCTTAGTATCCTACTCACTGAAAACAGGATCGTTCTGCTTGACGAGCCGGATGCGTTCCTGCATCCCGAACAGGCACGGCGTCTCGGTCGGTGGATAGCGGATCGTGCATCAGGTGACCAGCAGATTGTAATCGCGACTCACAATGCGCATTTCTTGCAGGGAATGGTCTCATCCCAGAAGCCGCCACAAATTATAAGGCTGAACCGCAATTCTCCAACTACCACCGAGTTTAAGCGGATGTCAAATGCTACGGTAAAGAAATTAGGGGCTGACCCTCTACTGTCTAGTCAGAGAGTGGTTGAAGCGATTTTCCATTCTCAAACGATTGTATGTGAGGCCGACAGTGACAGGACTATTTATCAAGCCGTTGCAGCCCAAGAACTTGGCAATAATCAGGTTTTGTTTGTAAATGCGCAAAATAAGCAGACGTGCGCCAAGGTAGTTGAGACACTCAACGATGCCGATATTCAGGCGCGTTCGGTAGTCGATTTTGACATTCTCCGGATAGCTGATGAACTGGCGGTACTGATGGGGGCGCATGAAGTGCCTGTTGAAGTCCAAGCAAGTGTCGAGGAGGCTCGCAAAGAGATTTGTGCCGCAATTGAGGAGACAGTCGAACCTGGCGAGGCAACGGGCGTCGCAGACGGTTTAAGAGAGCTTGCAGATCGGATTTCAAACGAGTCGTTAAGCAAAAAGAAGCTCGAGTCGGCCGTAGGTGAGCTATTAGGCAAGAGCAAGTGGTCTCCGGTCAAAGCCACTGGCGTTTCGGCACTGGAACCTGCGGTCCAAGCCAAGGCTAGTTTCGTGATCAGTGCGCTCGAAGGCTACGGAATTTGGATAGTTCCAGTTGGCGAGCTTGAGAGTTGGATTTCTCTTGAGCAAACGAAGAGCAAGTGGGTCACACGAGCGCTCGAAGTAATTTATGCAAAGGGAACGCCGGAGCCGTTGAAAAAGTTTGTCACAAGGCTGCTCGCTCCGAAGGCGCAGACTGATGGTGCCTCGGTCGGCGGAGCCGAAGATGTGGTTCCCTAGTTTCGCTTCGCGTATCCCTGCAAGGGCTTATCGACGGTATGTGTGCCTGCCAGCACCCCCCCGCAACAAGGCTCGCGTCCCCGCCCATTGGCAGCAGGCAAAGGGGTAGCCATATCCGTACTCGCATCCGTCGGTAAAGGCTCCGCCGCCCACCTCGCGGCGGAGCTTCGCCATGCGCTGACCTACGTGCTGGCCAGCGCGCGTCATCGTGCACCGTCGCTGCAGTACGCCGCATCGCCGCCTGCGGACGGCCCGGACATGCCTTCGCTGTAACCGGTCGTCGATGGTTGGGAGAATCGTGCACGCGTGACGAGCGAGGACGGAGTCAACGCACCCGATTTCTACGCCGCAGAGGTATTGCCGACCGGGCCAAACGCGGGTGCCATTGCGTCGGCCGCACGAATCACGGCAAGCGACACGGCGTGCCCGAGATCAGCGGTGTCCCTGACTACTGGAAGATGGGGGCTGTATCGGGTAGAGCGAAATTGTCAGCGACAGGTGGGGATGAGTGGCGTCTGAAAAAGACATGCGTAAATGGATGCGTATGGCCGTCGAGTTAGGCAAGCAGAGCGTTTCAGAGAACGAGTTGAATCCTCACGTCGGCGCGGTGGTCGTAAAGGACGGTGAGGTCATCGGCTCCGGCTACCGGGGTCAGACGGGCGAGGGTGACCACGCCGAGTACGGCGTATTGACGAGCCTTGCGGATGCGGACCTCAACGGCGCCTTAGTGTTCACGACCCTTGAGCCATGCTCGAAGCGTAACCACCCCAAAATCCCTTGTGCAACAAGACTCGTAGAAGCCGGTGTCAGTGAAGTTTGGATCGGGCTTTACGATCCAAACCCAGTGATCTATCGCCAGGGCTGGCGAATTCTGCGCGATGCCGGGGTCCAGCTGCACGACTTCCCGTTCGACTTGCGGGATGAAATCGCAGTTGACAATGCCGATTTCATCAACCAGTACAAGATGGCCACCGGTGACGCGGGCCAGGTTACGTTCGATAGTCACGCGACAGCGAGCGGCATCGTTGTGAAAAGCTCCATCGGTGAATTCAAAATTCACACTAGCCCGATGGGTTTGGGCGGGGTATGGCTGATCGACAATAGCCACAACGTTGCGGAGGTTCGTTACGGTCTTGATTTCGACGAGATTGACGATCCGGGAACCCTCGTTTTCGGCGGCAGCCACTATGCGGCGCTGGGGCCTCACCAGATGGCTTGTCTTCGAAGTCAAAACGGATACTTGTTGCTCAAGAACGTTTCGAGTCGAGGGTCTAACGTGATCGACCTGCTATATCAGGTGCGTGGTCGTCCTTCGGCCTAGCCCACTGTATGCCCTCACGCCGCGATGCTCTGTGCCGAATTCCGACGTTTCGACCTCTTCGAATGGGTCGCGCGGCCTATAACTCACTGCTTCGCAGTCTAGATCGGGAATAGTCGGCGTGAAGTGTCTTGGCGGGCCAAGCGCCGGTGAGTAGGAGGAGTTGCCGCCGCTGCCGAACGTGCACACGTTCGAGTTTCATGCACGTCGCGCATGTTGCACGGTGCTGGTCAGCCCGCAACTCGATCTGGCTGGGATGCCGGGCGAAATTGACTCGGATGGAAACCATTTGATCAGCATTCCGCAGGCGATCGCAGATGCCGCGAAGCTGCGTTCCGACGTTCGGGTTTGGCCCTGCCGCAGCTCCCGGGGATAAAACCTGTACAGCCAGCCTGTCACAGTCATACATTGAGCCGTGGAGCCAAAACGGCTCACGAGCCGACCCACGAGGCTGATGCCAGCAGCGAAGGCGCCGCCGCTGCGGGTCATGGTCGTCGGCGCCGGTGTCGGCGGTATCTCCATCGCCCGGGGGCTGTTGCGCGACGGCCATGACGTCACCGTTTACGAGCAGCGCCCGGACGTACACGCGGGCGGCGGCGCGGTGACCATCTGGTCGAACGGCGCGACGGTGCTCAGACAGCTGGGCGTTGATATGGACCGGGCCGGCCAACAACTGTCCACGGTGCGGGTGATGACCTCGACGGGGCGCCCGCTGGCCACTTTGGACGTGGCCACGATCGCCGACCGGCTGGGCGAGCCGGTTCGGATGGTCCCGCGTCATGTCCTGCTTGAGCGGCTGCTGAAAGACTTTCCGGCGGAACGTATTCGGTGTAATGCCCGGGCCGTCGCAGTGGTGAGCAACGGCGACGGGGCTCGGGTCGAGTTCGCGGATGGCAGCGTGGCCGAGGGGGACCTGGTGATCGGAGCCGACGGCAGGCATTCGATGGTTCGCGATGTTGTCGGTGCGGGGCGCGGGGAGCCGACCGGCTGGTGCAGTTGGCAGGGACTGACAACCCTCCCGAATGGCGCCGATGAGCACGTCGCCTTCGTCGTCATCGGTGAGCACGGGAGCCTCGGCCTATGGCCAGCCGGAGGCTCCGAGGTGCAGTGGTGGTTCGACCTGCCCTGGTCGTCTGGTTTTGTCCGGCCGGCACGCCCGATCGACATGATCCGGTCTACGTTCGCCGGGTGGTCCGAGCCCGTCGATCGAGTGCTCGCGACGCTCACCGACGACGATCTGGCCCATTCGCCCTATCCCCATTTCCGGCATCCCATTCCCCGACCGGGCCACGGCGCGCTGACCCTGCTCGGCGATGCGGCTCACACCATGCCGCCCACCCTGGCGCAAGGGGCCAACCAGGCGCTGCTCGACACGATGGTGCTGTGCAAGGCGGTTTCGGAATTTCAGCGCGGCGCCAACACGGACCTGCCCGATGCGCTGCGCTGGTATGAGAAGACCCGCCGACGCCGTGCTGCGGCCGTGTCCCGGGTTGCCTCGCTTCAGGTTTCGCACGGTGAGACCGTGCTGAGGACGGCGGCGATGGTCTCGGACCGTTTCATGACGTGGGCACTAGCGACGTTCTTACAGTCGGTGAGTCATCGCCGGATGGCCGCTGACATCGACCGGGGACATACCGCCGACACAGCCTGCCGGCCGTGATGGCCGTGCCGGCCGTGATGGCCGTGCCGGCCGGCGCCGTCCGTGTGCGAGGTGCGATCGACGCGCCCTCACGCTGGCTCTTTCTCGTCAAATGGTGTGTGCTGGCGGTTCCGCACTACCCGATATTGATCGTCCTTTATGTCATGTATCCGGTATTGACGGCCGTCGCCGGTATCGCGATCTTGTTCACCGGGCGATATCCGCGGATCATCTTCGATTTCAACGTCGGGGTGCTGCGCTGGTCCTGGCGGGTGATGAACTACCGGTTTCCGATGAACAGCACAGATAGGTACCCGCCTTTCACGCTCGCCGCGCGGCCCGACTATCCGGGCGAACTGGAAGTCGACTATCCGGAACAACTTTCCCAGTGGGCGGTGCTGGTGAAGCTGATACTGGCACTGCCGCAGATCATCATCTGCTGGGCCATGGAGCCACTGCTGCAGGTTCTGGCCGTGATTTCCGCGGTGCGGTTGTTGGCCAGAGGCACGGTGTCGCCAGGCATGTTCGACCTCCTCATGGGAATCGTGCGGTGGCGTTACCGGGTGGCGGTGTACGTCTCGTTGATGTGCGACGAATATCCGCCATTTCGAATGGATTTGGGTGGTGGTGACACGTGAAGCATCGTAATCCGTTGTTCCCCTATGTATATCGGCTCGGCATGCCGATATTCGACCGGCTGTTCTATCGCCGATACCGGCGTGAAGCGATGAGTCTTGCGATGGGCAGACTGCTGATCGTGGGCGTTGGCCCGGGAACCGACCTCATGTTTCTTCCGTCCGCGGTGACATCGGTCGCGGCGGTCGAGCCGGAGGCGGCGATGCGTCGGATGGCTGGCTCCCTTGCGCGCCGCCGCGGCCTGGACGTCGACATCCTGGACGGAGTCGGAGAGTCGATACCATTCCCGGACAACAGTTTCGACTCGGTGCATGTCGGCCTGGTGCTGTGCTCGGTGGACGATGTGGCCGCAACCCTCGGCGAGATCCGGCGGGTGCTCGTCCCGGGAGGCAGGTTGGTGGTCCTCGAGCATGTCCGCGGGGACGGCGTGATGGGGCGATTTCAGGATCTGATCGCCACGCCATGGTCGTGGCTTGCCTCCGGGTGCGAGCCGAACCGCCGGACCGTCGAAGCGATTGCCGCAGCCGGATTCGATACCAGGGGACTGCGCAACGTTCGGCGAACCCTGGTGCCGCCGCCGTGTACACCTCACCTGCAAGGCGTCGCCACTGTAGTCGAATAATGCTATTCGACATCGTTATTCGACGCTGATGGCCTCGATGATGTTGAGCCGCGCCGCGCGGCGTGCGGGCGGGACCGAGCCCAGCAGGCTGATCGCCAGCGCGCCCACGGTGAAGGCCACCGCCATCGGGCTCGGCCGGAAGGTGACGGTGAAGTTCATGATGGTGCCGCTGACGAGGCTGAACAGCCACTGATCGACCAGACCGACCAGCAGCCCCGCGACACCGCCCACGACGCCGATGGCCGCGGCCTCGGCAAGAACCATGCCCAAGGTGTACCGGCGGCTGGATCCCATCGCCCGCAGCACACCGATTTCTCGGCGTCGTTCGAGTACCGAAAGCGTCAACGTGTTCAGCAGCGCGACCGCGGCGACGAACACCACGATGATCCACACGGCGTTGGCGATCAGCATGCTCTGGTGCAGTGGGGCTTCCAAACCGGCCAACGCCGCGCGGCCGTCGTACACGTAGTTCGGTGCGGGCACCACAGCGCGAACGTCGGCCAGCAGGCGTCCCGGATCAGTGCCCTCGACGGCGGTGACTTGCAGTGTCGTCGTGCCCGGGCGGTCAAACCATGCCCGCATGCGTTCCAGGCTCATCCCGACGGTGCCGATGACCGTCGAGAAATAGGGCACCAGGGCCAGCACGGGCGTGCGCTGCGGACCGTGGGGCGTTTGCAGCTCCAGCTCGTCGCCCACCCGGACGCCGAGAGTCTTGCCCAGGTTCTGGGAGAGCACCACGCCCCGGCCGGCGAGCACGTCATGACGTACCCGTTCGCCCAGCGCACGGAAAAGCGGATCGTGGGTGCCGGCGGAGAATCCATTGAGCATCACGCGGGTGCCGCCGATGACGGCGAATCCGGAGGCGCCTTCGACGACATTCGCGACGCCAGGGACCGCAGCCACCTTCTCGGTAAGACCTTGCGGCAGAACGTCAGTGGGGTAGCGGTCGGGTGAGTTGGCGCTCACCCAGACATCGACATCGGCGACGGGCGCGAAGATGTCGCGCGCAGATCGGATCATGTCGTTGTTCGTCCCGGTGATGACCACGGTGGTGACCACGGCGATGAGCACGGTCATCACGGTGGCCCACACCCGCCGCGGCGCGCGCTGGACCGTCGGCGCCGCCAGCGCCCCGGGCGCACCGAACACTCGTGCCACCGTGGCTGTCGCGCCGACGATGGGTCCGGCGAGCGCGAAACCCAAGGCGATCTCGGCGACGAACAGGGCGGCGATCGCGACGAAGGCGAGCGCCCCTGGTCGGTAGAGCACTGTCAGGAGCGACGCTGCCAACACTGCCACCGCCACGACTCCGCTGACGATACGCAGCCAACGCGGCACGTTGTCGGCCACGGAAACTCCGACGGGTGCCAGCGCCTCGATCGGTGACACTTTGTATACCTGCCGTGCGGCCATCGCCGACGCGGCAACGCTGGTGAGTACCGTCGCGGCGACGGCGGCCGGAATCGCGTAGTCGGGCAGCCAGTACTCGATACGGGCTTCGAGCCCCTGGGTTACCGTCGGCGGCAAACGGCCAATCGCCTTTCGTCCCAGCAGTATTCCGAGGGCCGAACCGATGGCGCCGCCGATCAGCCCGAGGATCGCGGCCTCGGCGAGCATGTCGCGAACGATCGTCACGCGGCCGCCGCCGATTGCGCGCAGCATCGAGATGACCGGGCGGCGTTGGGCAATCGCCATGGTCATCGTCGTGTAGATCAGGAAGGCCCCGACCACCAACGCGACGGCCGCGCCCATCAGGGCCATGTAGTTCATGAGCTTGACGCCGTCGCCGGCCCGGACCGCCCGCAGGCTCGGATCGGCGACGATCGCCCGGCCGTTCACGGCGGTGGTGACCCCGTCCCGGACTGCGGCTAGATCCGCGCCCGGTGTCGTGGTGACCAGGATCGAGTCGAGCTGACCTTGCCGTCCGGTGACCTCCTGCGCCAACGGCAGTGCGGCGAGCACGTAGTGCCCGCCGTTGAGATCCGCGAGTTGCTTGCCCTGGAGCACCTCGGCGACGGTCACCGAACCTGAGCCGAGCCGGAATGTATCGCCTTTCGCGTGGCCGACGGACGGTCCGATCTGGACACCGGCGGCCGTCCGCGACGGTGCGTCAACCTTGACTCCGACAGCATCTTTCAGGGCGCCTTCCAGTGCGGCGCTGCGGTCGTCGGCGCCGAACAGTAGAACCGGTTCGGTATCGGTGGGTGCGGACATCCGGATCATCGGTGCCGCGGTCGCCACGCCGGGAATCTCGGTGACATCGGCCAAGACCGCTTCGGGGAACCCCGCATCGGTGATACCCGATACCTCGAGTGCGGCGACTCCGGCGACTCCGTCCGCCAGCCGGTTGACCGATCCGGTGATCGACCCGAAGATGCCGAATATCGCCACGAGATACATTGCGGAAACTGCCATTACGGCGATCGAGGCGATGGTGCGTCGACGATGTACGGTCAATTCGCGCAGACTGAACACGCGTAGCCGGCTCGCTGCGGCGGCGATGGTGGCTCCGGGGCCGTGCTGCTCCTCGCGTCCGCCGCTACTCACCCTGGCGCCACCGACATCTCGTCGGAACCGAGCCGGCCGTCCTGCAGTGTGATGACCCGATCGGTTGCCGCGGCGGCGTCGGCGTTGTGGGTGACCATCACCACCAGGCGGCCGGAGCCTTCTTCGTGGGCGACCTCGGCGAGCAGAGCCAGGATGGCGGTGCCCGTATGGGAATCCAGGTTTCCCGTCGGTTCGTCGGCAAGGATCAGCGGTGGGTCCATCATCATGGCTCGCGCCACCGCGACGCGTTGCATCTCGCCGCCGGAGAGTTCGGCCGGGCGGTGTTCGGTCCGCTTACCGAGGCCGACCCGGTCCAGCAGCCGGACCGCGTCTGCTTTGACCTTGCCGAGGCGGACGCCGTCGAGCAGCTTCGGCACCGCCACGTTCTCCCACGCCGAGAGCGTGGGCAGCAGGTTGAAGAACTGAAAGACGAACCCGACCCGATGATGGCGGAACTCCGACTGTTGCTCGTCGCGGAGCCTGCCGATCTCCTCACCGTCGAAGGTGATCGATCCCGAGTCGGGGGAGTCCAGTGCCCCGAGCAGATGCAGCAGTGTGCTTTTCCCGGCCCCCGACGGCCCGACGATCGACACGAACTGGCCGCCGGCCAGGTGCAGGCTGATCTCGTTGAGGGCACACACCGTCTGCCCGCCAACCCTGTACTGGCGCACTACATTGCGCAGTTCGATGGCCAGTTCGCGCTGGGGTGTATCGGCGTTGTCCAGTTGTCTCAAGGTGGCCTCCCGCGAGACCGAGTTACCCGGCGCGCGGAGGCGCGGTCGGGATATGCGGAGCCTACTCCCGGCGTTCTCGCCACATATGGTCTTACGCGAGGTTCTTCGGTGAGCCCGGCAACCCCATTGGTCGAGCACCGCCCACCGGTTCATGCAAGATGGGTGCCATGCCGCAGGAGCTCACCGCCGAACAAGCCGCTGCACTGTTGAACCCCACCGATACGCTGGGAATCCCTCTTGGCCCTGGCCAGCCACCGGCCTTACTGCGTGCCCTCGGCGCACGTAAAGACTGGACGGATCTGCGGGTGTACGGCGCGCTGCTTGCGGTCGGCACCGAATTGTTCTCCCGCCCGGGTGTGCACTACCTGTCGGGCTTCTTCGGGCCGATCGAGCGCGCGCTGCGCGATATGGGCGCCGATATCGAATTCGCGGCTGCGGACTTCCGCCGGTTCGGCCCGTTGCTTGAGCGCCAGTCGCCGCGGGTGATGACGACCGTCGCGACGCCGCCCGACGCCGACGGCTGGTGCTCTCTGTCGCTGCACGCGGGCGGGACGATCGGTGAGTTGCGCCGTGCGGGCGCTGATCCGGAGCGCCTGCTCATTGTCGAAGTATCCGAAGGATATCCGCGCACGTTCGGGTTCGGGGAGCAGCATCGCCACGCACTGCACATTGACGAGATCGACATCATTGTGCAGTCGACGGATGCCCCGCTGGCGTTACCCGGCGGCGATGCGGGGCCGTCGGATATCGATCGGGCCATCGCCCAACACGCCGTGGCATTCATTGGTTCGGGGTCGACATTGCAAACCGGAATCGGGGCTATTCCCAACCAGATTGCGACGCTGTTGGCCGAGGGGGACGGCGGCAGCTACGGGCTGCACAGCGAGATGTTCACCGACGGCTGCATGCAACTGCACCGCGCCGGCAAGATCACCAACACCGGCAAGGGGCAGTACGACGGCGTGAGTGTGACAACCTTCGCCTTCGGATCGCCGGATCTCTATGCGTGGCTGGACGGCAACCCCGAAGTTGCGTTCCTCCCGGTCGAGATTGTCAACGCACCCGAGGTGATCGGCGCCAACAACGACATGATCTCGATCAACGGTGCGCTCGCCATCGACATCCAGGGGCAGGTTGTCGCCGACACCATCTCTGGAGGGCAGTTCAGCGGGATCGGCGGTGCCGAGGACTTTGTGGCCGGGGCCGGGCTGGAGCTGTCGGACCGGTCGTTGATCTGTCTGCCTTCGACATTCGAGAAGGACGGTGTGGTGCAGTCGCGCATCGTGCCGTGGTTTGGTCCCGGTGTCGTTGTCACCACGCCGCGTCACCAGGTCGACGTGATCGTCACCGAGTACGGCGCCGCGGAATTGGAGGGCAGGACGGTACGAGAGCGCGGCGAGGCGCTGGCGGCCATCGCGCATCCACAGTTTCGGGATGCCCTATTGGGGGCCGCCGAGCGTGCGTCGAATGGCCGCTCACCGGTGAGCTGAGCGCCGTCCCTTCAACCCTGCTCTACGGTGTTGTTGTCGCCGGACTTGGAGACTTCCGGTTCCCCGGAGTGATACGTGACCTTGTTGTCGAAACCCGAGGCGCCGATCGTGCGCGCGGCTTCTACGGTCACCGTGTTCTCGACACCCGATACCGTGAGGGTGTCGCAATTCCCAACGATGTCAACGGTATTGGATACTCCGCTGACGCTCACCGAGCAGTCGTCGCAGTTGACCGTTATCTGCTTGTGCGTACCGGAGACGCTGAAGGTTGAGCCGGGCGGCGCATACGTGGGGCCGGGGGTTGACGTGGTCGACGGTGTCGCACTGGTCCGAGTCGGGAGCTTGACGACGGTCGACCTGGCGGGCCGCGTGGCCGATGGGCCCGAGCCCGTCGGAACATTGTGCGGGGCTGTGGGTTTGGCGGCGTAGAAGATAAGCCCGGCCACTCCCGCAGTGATCACGGCGAAGAACACCATGAATCGTCGGAGAAATTTGGGGGCGGGAGAACGGGTCGGATATGGCGTGCCATAGAGCGGCGGTGGATACGGACTCGACGTCTGCGGCGGATACGGGCTCGGGTTGGTGACGCCCAGTTCCGATCTCCGGGCCGTTTCGCTCAGTGAGCGTTCCAGCTCCCGGATTCGGGCTTCGGGGTCACCATCCGGCTCCACCTACAGATGGTCGCACACTGAGACTCGCACGGCGATAGCCTTCGGAAATGACAGACGCGGGGGATGGCACGAAAAACGCTCGCTGCACGCAATGTGGCACCGAGGGCTCCGAGATTGGATTCCTGGGAGACAGTGGGCAGGCCGCTGCCGGACATGTGTGGTGGGTGGGAGGTCCTCTCAAGGTTGGCTTCTTTGGTGCCAAGCGTGGCGGCGCTCGCCGCGCGATTGACGCGTGGCGCTGCCCCAACTGTGGGCATCTGGAGTTGTTCGCGGGCAAATGGTTGTAGCGTTTTGGCTATGGGCTCCACCGAGATTGTGGCCGCCGAACCACAGCTCTTCGTCGCCGACTTCGAACGCGCCGTCGGCTTCTACGTCGACACGCTCGGATTCGAGCTGACCTTCACCTACGGCGAGCCGGCGTTCTATGGCCAGGTGCGGCGCGGCGGCGCGAGCCTGAATCTACGCAAGGTCGCCGCCCCGGTGTTTGACACTAATTTCCTTGCCACTGAGCGTGATCCGATTTCGGCCACGCTCACCACGTACAAGCTAGGACCGCTCCATGACGAGTACCAGGCCGCGGGTGTGGACTTCCATCAGCCATTGCAGGCGGAGGAGTGGGGCAGCGTCACCTTCATCGTGAAGGACCCCGACGGGAACCTGTTGCTGTTCTCGGGCGCCGAGGCCTAAAAGAATTCCTCGCCACCGACGCTGTCGGCGACCACAATGGGCGGCATGCAATTGCCTAGCTCATTTGAAGGACTCGTGACCGACGGCGGCAAGTCCATCGTCTACGGCGAGCCATACACAACTGCTGACGGCACCATGGTGATCACGGTTGCCAAGGTGCGCACCCGGGGCAGCGGCGCTGGCGGCGAACCCCTGGAAACACGGGCGAGACCGCTGGGCGTCTTCGTCGTCAAGGACGGGAATGCTCAATGGCAGCCCTCTTTTAACGCCGATCTAGCCTCGACATTGGGCATACTCACCGGCCTGATCTCGGCCGTACTGGGACTGGCAGCCATCATCCGTCGGCCGCCATGGCCAGATCTCACCTTGCCGGGTTGGTCGCCGGCGGAGAACCCGCGCTGGTTCCGCGACAGGCGCTGACTGCTCAGCGCCCGCCGCGGCCGCCAATCGCTACTTCGGGGTGACGGTGTCCTTGAAGGTTCCGTCGCCCTGGTTCAGCCAGGTGATGGAGCCCTTCTGGAATTCGCCGATCCAGCCGCCCTTGGCCACATCGGGTCCGCCGGCCGTCTCGGCCTCGTCGGCGGTCGGGAAGCCGAGCGTGCCGCCCGCTCCACCCTGCTCGGTGTACACCTTCAGGATTTCGCCCTGTACCAGGTGCGCACCGGTGGCCGGCGAACTGAAAATGGTGCCCTTGGCGAATGCCTGCACCGTGCCGTCGCCCACCTTTTCGGGCTGTCCGGTCGGCAGGCCGAGCTTGGCCTCTCCGCCGGCCTTGGTGTACGCCTCGGCCACTGGCGGCTCCAACGTCACATCGCCGACACCCGGCACATTGACGGTGGAAGGTGCCCCGGCGACGACGGAGGACACCGCACTGCTTGCCGACGATGCGGCACTCGATGCGGCGCTACCACCAGCGCTGATGGCCGACGATGCCGCACTGGTCGCGCTGGATAGCGACTCCTTGGCGGCGTTTTTGTCATCTTGAGAACACGCGACAACGACCGCCGCGGATAAGGCGACGATGGAAACCGCGCCTGCTGCTCGTTTCATCAGATTGGTATCCATGATCCGAACGTAACAACATAAGCGCGCCATTTAGGTGAGTTTGTCGATGTTCACCTATTGGCCATTGAGTGATTTCGTTGCAAATGTCAGGTGCTATTCGCCCGAAAATGCACCGAAATGGCGTGGCGGACTACGAAGCCGGAGTCAGCTCGCAGACGTAGTCGCCGACATCAATGTGCACCTCGGCCGCATCCGGAACGATGGGCGTGGGCACGACGTTCAGTTGGAACTGCTCGCGGCCGAAGTCGTCGGTCGTTCCCGGCCACTGTTCCTGCAGGATGTCGCTGATCAGGCCCGCGACCGCAGGCTCGGTGACCCGGTAGGTCTCGGCCTGGCAGAACTTCGAGTACACCTCGGTGACCCGGATGCGCGCCTTTTCGATGGGCAGCGTGCCCAGGTCATCGCCGGTTTCGGGATCGCGCACGGCGGTCCCGGTGGCCCCGATGACCGAGAAGATCATCCCGACCTCTACGCCGGCGTCGTCACCCTTGTTGACCAGCACCGAGTAGCGGTCGACGATGTCGGCGACCTTCCCGATGATCGGGTCGACGGGCTCTGGCTCCAGGTCACCAGCCGATTGCTCCGCTGGCTTTGTCTCTTCAGGCATTGCCCACGCCGACGGTGTAGTTGTTCGGGCGCGCCGCGGTCTCGATTTTTTGCCGCTCCGGCTGTCCGGCGGTCTCGGCCGTGGCGAAATCGGTTTTGGCCTTGGCCACCGCGGTGCTCGAGACATTCTCCGACTCGCGCAGTGCCTGGAAGGCGTGGCGCAAAGTCAGGCGGCTGATCGTCAGCGCGAGGTTCAGGGCGCTGGAGGCCGACTGCTTGTTGCCCTCGTTGAGGTCGTTCGACGCGCTCGCGAGGTGCTTGTCCACGTCGATCATGCCCTGCAGCGTCACCATCGTCGAGTACGCCGACTGCCCGACATTGCGGTCAAGCTTGTTGCTCTGCTGAATGCGGTGATACAGATCGGCAATCAAGATTCCGGAGACGAGCGCGAGCAGTGGCGTGACAATGCCCTGTACGAATCGGACGA
Organism: Mycobacteroides salmoniphilum; assembly: GCF_004924335.1. Taxonomy (NCBI): domain Bacteria; kingdom Bacillati; phylum Actinomycetota; class Actinomycetes; order Mycobacteriales; family Mycobacteriaceae; genus Mycobacteroides; species Mycobacteroides salmoniphilum. The sequence goes on from NZ_CP024633.1 coordinate 1,048,886, forward strand.
GTTCGGTATCACCCGCCGTGAAGCCGACAACCGCCGCGACGATGGTTGCGACAACTGCCGCTCCGACGATCGTCCAATGAACCAGCGTGGGCTTCGGGGGAAGCTGATCTGAATTTGCCAACGTCGTTACCGTCCGTTCGGTGAGTGGACACATTCATTGCATCCGTGACCCCATGAGCACTGACCGGAGCATGCTAACACCGTGTGCGGGTTCGTCCAAGGTGAGGTTACGAGCATTACTCGATGTTTGCTGAGTGATGCGATCGCGTCAGATTTCTCTGAATGCTGTTGAATCGCAAAGGGTATCGACAGGCGCCCTATCGGGCGGTTCTTAGCACTGCTGCTCGGCGGCGGCATTCGTCGCCACGATCACCGCAGCTTGCCGGTCTGCGGGTAGCTCATGCCAGGACTTATGGAAAGTCCCGGGGCCCACGTTCCCACTGCTCTGAATGGACTCTAAGTACCCCTCGACCAGCTGGGCGGGGCCATCCTGCTTCCCGGTCATCCAGTCGGCGGCCGCGCGGCAGGCTTGGTAGTACTCCTCCTCCAGGGAACTGGGTGCGGCGTCCACGGACGTCGTGACGCCCGCGGGCGACAGTCCCGAGCCGGAGGCGGGGGGCTGTGCGGCGGGTTTCTCGGCTGGGGCGGTGGAGCCGTGGGTTGGGCCCGGAGCTGCCTTGTCGTCGGATTTCGACGTGCATGCCGCGCCGATCAACGGGACACAGAGGGCCATCAGGGTCGCGGCGATGCGGGTTGTGGCGGTCACCACTCCAAAGTAGCAAGTGCCTACCAGCGGCAACATTTACTCACTCAGAGCTTTTGCTCGGAGGGGAAAAGCGCTGGAAAACGCCGGTACCATTTCAGCTGTGATGGGACACAGGGGTTTTCAGGGGTGGTGTTGCGGCTAGCCGCCACCATCCCTGCCCCTGCCATCGATTGAGCCTTCATGACCACTGCATCTGTCCTGGATTTGCGTCGCCCGTCCTCCGCCGGATCCTCACCCACCCGACTGCGACTGCCGGATCTGCTCCGCATCACCGATGAGGGTGCCGACGACGCCCTGCATGGCCGCTTCGACAATCTGCTGCCCGCGGGCGGCCTTCCGGTTGACGAGCGCTGGGCTACCCGCATTCACGCCGACGACGAGCTCGATGTCTGGCTGATCAGCTGGGTGCCCGACAAGTCCACCGAATTGCACGACCACTGCGGGTCGCTCGGCGCGCTGACCGTGCTCAACGGTTCGTTGCATGAATATCGCTGGGATGGAAGTCAACTGGTGCGCCGTCGGCTCGACGCGGGGGATCAAGCCGGATTCCCGCTGGGGTGGGTGCACGACGTGATGCGTGCGCCGGAGGCCCCCGTGCGTATCGCCACCGGACCCACGCTGAGCGTGCATGCGTACTCGCCGCCGCTGACCGCGATGTCGTACTACGAAGTGACTCAAGCCAAGACGCTGCGACGGAGTCGCACCATCCTCACCGATGAGCCCGAAGGACCGGCGGCATGACGATCCACGATCTGCTGGCCACGGCGCGCGGACGCCTGCGCCGTCTGCCCGCCGCCGAGGTGCCGACCGCGCTCGGCCGTGGCGCATTCCTTGTCGATATTCGTCCCGCGGCGCAGCGCGCCGAGGAGGGCGAAGTGGTCAACGCCCTCGTCATTGAGCGCAATGTTCTGGAGTGGCGTCTCGATCCGGAAAGTGACGCCCGGATCCCGGAGGCGGGCAATCACGACGTGGAATGGGTCATCCTGTGCCAGGAGGGCTACACGTCCAGCCTGGCCGCCGCCTCCCTGCAGGAGATCGGCCTCTACCGTGCCACCGACGTCATCGGCGGATACAAGGCCCTCAAGGACAACGACATCTTGATCTAGCCGGAACGTCGGTCGTGGCACACGCTGTTCATCCGAAGTCTCCGGCGTCGCGTCGCAGGTGCGTCAGCACCGACACCAGGGTGCGGGTGCGTGAGGGTGAGAGCCCGATCTGTGCGAACACCTTCGCGTTCAAGTCGGTGGTGGCCACCGAACCGAGATCGCGTCCGGCATCGGTGATTTCCACCAGAGTGCCGCGGCCGTCGGCGGGATTGGGAACCCGACGCACCAGCCCCGCCTCCTCCAGGCGGTCCACCGTGTTGGTCACCGATGTCGGGTGAACCTGAAGGCGTGCACTGGCTTTGGCCATCGGCATGGAGCCGGCCCGGCTGAACGACAGCAGCATCAACAGCTCGTACCGCGAGAATGTCAGGCCGTGCGGGCGCAACACATCTTCGACGCGCGCCAGCATGATCTGGTGGGCCCGCATCACCGAGGTGACGGCCGCCATCCCGTCGGCGACCTCACCCCAGCCGTTCTCAACCCAATGGCGATGGGCATCGTCGACGGGATCGAACGGCAGGGTCATGGTTCCGATGAATCTTTACCGGTGAATGAAGTTGGCAGGACGCTTCTCAACGAATGCGGCCATACCCTCTGACTGGTCCGCGGTTCCGAACGCCGAGTGGAAGATCCTGCGCTCGAACAACAATCCCTCGGTCAGGCTGGACTCGAAGGCCCGGTTGACGGCTTCCTTGGCCATCATGGAGGCCGAGAGTGACATCTCCGAGACGGTCTTGGCGACGGCCTTGGCCTCGTCGAGCAGGCTCTCGGTGGGGACCACGCGCGACACCAGGCCGCTGCGCTCGGCCTCGGCGGCATCCATGTTGCGCCCGGTGAGGATCATGTCCATGGCCTTCGCCTTGCCGATGGCGCGCGTGAGCCGCTGCGACCCGCCCATGCCGGGCAGCACGCCCAGCTTGATCTCGGGCTGGCCGAACTTGGCGTTTTCGGCGGCGATGATCAGGTCGCACATCATGGCCAGCTCACATCCCCCGCCGAGGGCGTATCCGCTCACGGCCGCGATGGTCGGGGTGCGCACGGCGCCCAACTTGCCCCAGGCGGCGAAGAAGTCGGAACCGAACATGTCACTGAACGACTGGTCGGCCATTTCCTTGATATCCGCGCCCGCTGCGAAGGCCTTCTCGCTGCCGGTGATGACGATCGCTCCGACGCCGTGATCGGCATCGAATTCTGCTGCGGCGGTGGTGACCTCGTTCATCACCTGCGAGTTCAGCGCGTTGAGCGCCTTGGGCCGGTTCAGGGTGATGACAGCGACCCGGTCGATCTGCTCGGTGAGGATGGTTTCGAAAGTCATGACACTCCTTGAATTCGCGTGAAGATCGCCGAGAAGTCTAGGCCCGAGCCGCCCGAGGTATTGAAGTCGTCGTAGATATGGGCTGCGGCCAGGCCCAGCTGTGCATCAACTCCGTTGGTGCGCACCGCATTGGCGGCCAGTCCCAAGTCCTTGGCCATCAGGGCGACGGCGAAGCCGGGCGCGTAGTCGCGATTGGCGGGGCTGGTGGGCACCGGGCCGGGCACGGGACAGTTCGACGTGAGTGCCCAACACTGGCCCGAGGCATTGGCGGCGACGTCGAAAAGAGCCTGATGGCTCAGGCCGAGCTTCTCGCCCAGCGCGAACGCCTCGCTGATCGCGATCATCGACACCCCGAGGATCATGTTGTTGCAGATCTTCGCGGCCTGTCCCACGCCGGGGCCGCCGCAGTGCACGATGCGCTTGCCCATTGCCGCCAGAATCGTTTCGGCGTCGCCGAATACGGCGTCTTCGGCGCCCACCATGAACGTCAATGTCGCCGCGGTAGCGCCGGGAACTCCGCCCGATACCGGAGCGTCGGCGAAGCGATGTCCCGCAGTGGTCGCCGCCTCATGTGCGGCGCGCGCATCGGCCACGTCGACGGTGGAGGAGTCGATGAACAGCGTGCCCGGACGCGCCGCGGGCAGCAGGTCCTGATACGCGGCGAGCACATGCTCACCCTTGGGCAACATGGTGATCACCACATCGGCAGTCGCGGCAGCCGCCGCCCCCGATTCCGCCAGCGGCACACCGGCCTCGGTGGCGGCTGCGCGTGCCTGCTCGGACAGGTCGAAGGCGGCCACGGTGTGCCCGGCCTTCGTGAGGTTGACCGCCATCGGTAATCCCATGTGGCCCAGGCCGATAAAGGCAATATTTGTCATGACCACTCCAAATCATCGCTGACTGGTTGGAAGAAGGCCTGGACATCGGCCTTGGTGACCGCGGCGAGTGTCTTCGGATCCCACTGTGGGTTGCGATCCTTGTCGACCAGCTGCGCCCTGATGCCCTCGACGAGGTCGTGGGAGCTCACCGATTGGCTGGACACCCGATACTCCTGGGTGAGCACCGCTTCCAGCGAGGGCAATTCGCGGGCCCGTCGCACCGCGGCGAGCGTCACCGACAATGCGATGGGGGATCGGGTCAGGATCTGATCGGCGGCAGCGCGGGCTCGCTCGTCGCCGTGCGCCTGCAGCGCCGCGACAATGTCGGCGACGGTTTCCCCCGCATAGCACTCGTCGATCCAACTACGTTGGGTCAAAAGGTCACTCGAGGGAGCAATGGCGCCATGCACCGCGAGCGCGGTGGCAATGTCGCTGTCGATGATGGCCCTGGTGAACTTGGCGAGTCGGTCATGCGGCACGTAGTGGTCGGCGAACCCCAATGCGATGGCGTCGGCACCGGAGAACGGGGCGCCGGTGAGTCCGGCGTGCAATCCAAGCTGGCCCGGGGCACGGGAGAGCAGATAGGTTCCGCCCACATCCGGGATGAATCCGATCCCCACCTCGGGCATGCCGACCTTGGAGGTATCCGTGACGATGCGAGTGTTGGCATGCCCTGCCACTCCCACCCCACCACCCATTACGATGCCATCCATCAGCGCCACATACGGTTTCGGGAACCGGCCGACCTGCGCGTTGAGCTGGTACTCCTCGCGGAAGAACCGGCGGGCAACGACACCGTCGATCTTGGCGCTGTTGTGGATCTCCACCACGTCGCCGCCCGCACAGAGGCCGCGCTCACCGGCGCCCGAGAGCACCACCGCACGCACCGCGTCGTCGGCCTCCCATTCGGACAGGGCCGCCGACATCGCGGTGATCATGTCGTTGGTCAGCGAGTTGATGGCCTTGGGACGGTTGAGCGTCAGCAGACCGACACCCTTTTCGACCCGCGTCTCGATCTGATCCGTCACGCGGGGAGCCCTTCCTGGATAAGCTTGCGGGACACAATGACTCGCATGATCTCGTTGGTTCCTTCCAGAATTTGGTGCACCCGTAGGTCACGCACAATCTTCTCGATGCCGTATTCGGCCAGGTAACCGTAGCCACCGTGTAGCTGCAACGCCTCGTTGGCCACCGTGAAACCTACGTCAGTGGCAATGCGTTTGGCCATGGCACAGAGTTCGGCCGCGCGCGGATCGCCCTCGTGTACCGCAGAGGCCGCACGCCAGACCATGGTGCGGGCCGCTTCCAGCTCGGTGGCCATATCGGCGAGCCTGAACTGCAGCGCCTGGAACTTGATCAGCTCGTCACCGAATGCCTTACGCGTGCGCAGGTACTCGATGCTCTTCTCCAGTGCCGAGCGGGCACCACCGAGCGAGCAGGACGCGATGTTGAGCCGGCCGCCGTTGAGGCCGCGCATCGCGATGGTGAATCCGATGCCTTCCTCGCCGATTCGGTTGCCCACCGGCACCCGGGCGTCCTCGAAGACAACCTGCGCGGTGGGCTGAGCGTGCCAGCCCATCTTGCGCTCGGGGGGCCCGAAGGACAGCCCCGGGGTGTCCTTGGGCACCACGATGGTGGAGATGCCCCGCGGGCCGGGACCGCCGGTGCGTGCCATCACCACGTAGAGGTCCGCCGCCCCGGCACCGGAGATGAACTGCTTGACGCCGTTGAGCACGTACTCGTCTCCCTGCCGAACCGCGCTGGTCCGCAAGGCCGATGCGTCACTGCCGCATTCGGGTTCGGTCAGGCAGTAGGCCCCGATCGTCTCCATGGTGCACATCGAGGGCAGCCATCGTTGCCGCTGTTCCTCATCGCCGAATTCATCGATCATCCAGGCGGCCATGTTGTGGATGGAGATGAACGCCGAGACGGCGGAGCACCCGGTGGCCATCGCCTCGAAGATCACCGAGGCATCCAGGCGGGTGAGCCCGGAGCCGCCGACATCGGGGTTGATGTAGATGCCACCCATGCCCAGTGCGGCGGCCTTAGGGAACACCTCGACCGGGAAGTGCTTGTCGCGGTCCCATTCCAGGGCGTGCGGCGCGATGTGGACGTCGGCGAATTCCCGTGCCGTGTTCCAGATTTCGCGCTGCTCGGCGGTTAGTGAAAACACCGCTAGTCCATGGTCGGAATGACGAAGGAGGCGCCCTCTTTGGTGCCCGAAGGCCAGCGCTGGGTCACCGTCTTGGTCTTGGTGTAGAACCGGATCGAGTCGGGTCCGTGCTGGTTGAGGTCGCCGAACCCGGATCGCTTCCAGCCGCCAAACGTGTGGTACGCCACCGGAACCGGAATCGGCACGTTCACTCCGATCATTCCGGTGTTGACCTTGGCGCAGAAGTCACGTGCGGTGTCGCCGTCGCGGGTGAAGATCGCGACACCGTTCCCGAACTCGTGTTCAGAGGGCAGGCGCAGCGCCTCGTCGTAATCCTTGGCGCGCACCACCGACACCACCGGTCCGAAGATCTCTTCCTTGTAGATGCGCATCTCGGGCGTCACGTGATCGAAAAGTGATGCCCCGATGAAGAATCCATCTTCGTGGCCATCGACCGTAAGGTCGCGGCCGTCCAGGACCAGCTGCGCACCCCCGGCGATGCCGATATCGATGTAGTCGCGCACCCGCTTGAGTGCGTCGGCGCCCACCAGCGGGCCGAAGTCGACGCCATCGTCCAGGGACGGTCCGACCACCAGCTCGCGGGCGCGCTTGGTCAGACCGTCGACGAGCCGCTCGGCGGTGGATTCACCGACAGGTACCGCGACCGAGATCGCCATACAGCGCTCGCCGGCCGAGCCGTAACCCGCACCGATCAGCGCATCGATGGCCTGGTCGATGTCGGCGTCCGGCATGATGATCATGTGGTTCTTGGCGCCGCCAAAGCATTGAGCCCGTTTGCCGTTGGCCGTGGCGGTCTCGTAGATGTATTGCGCGATCGGGGTGGATCCGACGAATCCGACCGCGGCGATGCGCGGATCGTGCAGCAGCGCGTCCACGGCAGTCTTGTCACCGTTGACGACGTTGAAGACACCCGGCGGCAGTCCTGCTTCGAGAAACAGCTCGGCAAGACGTAGCGGCACCGAGGGGTCACGCTCGGAGGGTTTGAGCACGAAGGCATTTCCACACGCCAGTGCGGGGCCGGCCTTCCAGAGCGGAATCATGGCGGGGAAGTTGAACGGGGTGATGCCTGCGACCACGCCGAGGGGCTGGCGGATGGAGTACACGTCGATACCCGTGCCTGCTCCGCTGGTGTACTCGCCCTTGATGAGGTGTGGAATGCCGGTGGCGAATTCGCACACCTCAAGCCCGCGTTCGATATCGCCCTTGGCATCGGCGTGGGTCTTGCCGTGCTCCTGGGACAGCATCGTGGCCAGCTCATCGATCTCCGCGCGGACCAGGTCGACAAACTTGGCGAGCACACGTGCGCGTTGCTGGGGGTTGCGCGCGGCCCAGCCGGGCTGAGCTTCCGCGGCGTTCGCGATGACGGCCTCGACTTCGGAAACGTCCGCCAGTGGCACCTGTCGCACCGGCTTGCCCAGTGTCGGGTCATAGACGTCGGCGAAGCGGCCGGAGGTGCCGGGAACGCGCTTACCGGCGACGAAATGCGTCAGTTTGGGCAGGGAATCAGGTAACGAACTCATGGTGTAGCCCCTTGGGAAGCGGTTGGAAATCCGGGAGGTCGGCGCTTCTGAATCTAGTTGGACATCCATGTAATGTCTAGTAGGACTTCCAGCTAAAAACCCTACTGTTCACAGGGATCTCACAGGGATTTGCCGCCACCGTGGAGTCTGGGCGGTAGTCTGAGCTCAGACGTGGCCGGACAGCCGCAGGGACCAGTGGCGTAAGCGCGGAACTCTTGCACTTTCCTGCTCGTTGAATCACCAGTTGACTCGTTAACGTCATCTGCGGAGGCCGCGCATCGCGGTACCGCACTTCCAGGAGAGGATCACGACGGTGCGAACCACCAGCAATCCCATTCTTCGGACGCTGCCCGGAAAAGAGGGTGGCGGCTATGCGCAGTTCGGGGCGGGCGCTGCAGGTGCCGGTGCCATGGCGGCCCAGCAGATGCGACAGGACCCGTACACCGCTTACCCGGAGGCCCAGGCCGGCGTATCCCGGCCGCTGACGATCGACGACGTGGTCACCAAGACCGGAATCACCCTCGGGGTGATCGTCGCCGTCGCCATCGCCTCCTACTTCCTCGTCAGTGCCAACACCGCGCTGGCGATGCCGTTCCTGCTCGTGGGTGGGCTCGGCGGCCTGGTGATGGTGATGATCGCGAGCTTCGGGCGTAAGCAGGACAACCCGGCGATCGTGCTGAGCTACGCCGCGCTCGAGGGTCTGTTCGTCGGCGCCATCTCCTTCGCGCTGACCTTCCAGGTTGCCGGTGCCAACGCCGGCGCCCTGATCGGCCAGGCGGTGCTCGGCACCGTCGGCGTGTTTATCGGCATGCTGTTCGTCTATCGCTCCGGTGCCATCCGCGTCACGCCCAAGTTCCAGCGGATGCTGCTGGCCGGTCTGGTCGGCGTGCTGGTGCTGGCGATGGGCAACATTGTGCTCGGATTCTTCGGCATCGACATGGGCCTGCGCAGCGGTGGACCGATCGCGATCATCTTCTCGCTCGTCTGCATCGGTCTGGCCGCGTTCAGCTTCCTGATCGACTTCGACGCCGCCGACCAGATGGTCCGTGCCGGTGCACCGGAGAAGGCCGCCTGGGGCATCGCCCTCGGCCTGGCCGTCACCCTGGTCTGGCTCTACGTCGAGATCCTGCGGCTGCTGAGCTACTTCCAGAACGACTAGTACTCACGATAGAAAAAGGGGCGCCCCGCGCCAGGGGCGCCCTTTTTTCGTGTCAGTGAGAAACGCGGACCCGCTGCGCGGCTTCGGTGGCATTGCGCCGCGCGGTCTCCACGTTCGCGTCGTATGCCAGGGCCACGCCCATGCGGCGGGTGACGAAGCTTTCCGGCTTGCCGAACAAGCGCAGATCAGTACGCGGCACGCGCAGGGCGTCCTCGACACCGTCGAATACGACGCCCTCGGCGTCGACCCCGCCGTAGATGACCGCGCTGGCACCGGGGGTTTTCAACGTCGTGTCGACGGGAAGCCCGAGGATGGCGCGGGCGTGCAGTTCGAATTCGTTCTGCCACTGCGTGATCATGGTGACCATTCCGGTGTCATGCGGGCGTGGGCTCACTTCGCTGAAATACACCTGGTCGCCCTTGACGAAGAGCTCGACGCCGAAAATGCCCTGCCCGCCCAAGTTTTCGGTGACGGCGAGGGCTATCCGCTGTGCACTCCGTAAGGCAGCGTCCGACATGGGGTGCGGCTGCCAACTCTCGACATAATCGCCGTTGGCCTGGCGATGCCCAATTGGCGCGCAAAAGCTGGTCTCGATCTCCCCGCTTTCGCCCAGCGCCCGGACCGTCAACAGCGTGATTTCGTAGTCGAATTCGACGAATCCCTCGACGATCACGCGCGTGTTGGTTACCCGGCTGCCTGCCATGGCGTAATCCCAGGCGGCGCTGACATCAGCGGGGCCGTCCAGCTTGCTCTGCCCCTTGCCGGAGCTGCTCATGAGCGGCTTGACGACGCACGGGTACCCGACACCGCCGTCGATCGCGGCCTGTAGTTCGGCGAGCGAGTCGCAGAATTGGTAAGGGCTGGTGGGCAATCCGAGTGTTTCGGCCGCGAGGCGGCGGATGCCTTCGCGATCCATGGTGAGCCGTGCGGCTCGAGCGGTGGGGATCACCCGTACGGCGCCCTCAGCCTCCAGCGCTTCCAATGTCGCGGTGGCGATCGCCTCGATCTCCGGTACGACGAGATCGGGCTTCTCCGCCTCGATCAACGCGCGCAGCTGCTCCGGGTCGGACATCGAGATGACGCGCGCGTGATGGGCCACTTGGTGGCCGGGGGCGTTCTGATAGCGGTCGACGGCGATGGTCTCAACGCCCAGCCGTTGCAGAGCGATCAGCACCTCACGGCCCAATTCGCCGGAGCCGAGCAGCATGACCCGCGTCGCGCGCGGTGACAGGGGAGTTCCGATAGTGGTCATCGCGACTGAATCTTAGTGTCGCCGAGACCGAGGTTATGGCGGGAATGTGCGAGACGAACTCGCCACAACCTCGGTTTCGGCGCTGACGAGCTAGTTAGGCGAGCCGCTCGATGACCATCGCCATGCCCTGGCCGCCGCCGACGCACATGGTCTCGACGCCGAAGGTCTTGTCGTAGGTGGTCAGGTTGTTGAGCAGCGTGGCGGTGATGCGCGCGCCGGTCATACCGAAGGGGTGGCCCAGGGCGATTGCACCGCCGGACACGTTGAGCTTGTCCTCCTCGATGCCGAGCTCACGAGCCGAACCCAGCACCTGCACCGCGAATGCCTCGTTGATCTCGAACAGGTCGATATCGCCAATCGACTTGCCCGCATTCGCCAGTGCGCGCTTGACGGCCTCGATCGGTCCCAGGCCCATGATCTCCGGGGACAGGCCGGACACGCCGGTGGACACGACGCGCGCCAGCGGGGTCAGACCCAGCTCCTTGGCGCGAGTGTCGCTCAGGATGACCAGAGCGGCCGCACCATCGTTGAGGGGGCAGGCGTTACCGGCGGTGATGGTGCCGTTGGGGCGGAACACCGGCTTCAGCTGGCTGATCGCCTCGTAGGTGGTGCCGGCGCGCGGGCCGTCGTCCTTGGACACGACGGTGCCGTCGGCCAGGGTCACCGGGGTGATCTCACGCTCGAAAAAGCCGTCGGCGATGGCCTTTTCGGCCCGGTTCTGGCTGCGCACACCCCAGTGGTCCTGGTCCTCACGGCTAATGCCGGTGTGCAGTGCCACGTTCTCGGCGGTCTGGCCCATCGCGATGTAGACATCGGGGGTCAGGCCGTCGTTACGCGGGTCATGCCATTCGGTGGCACCTTGCGCGGCAGTGACGGTGCGGGCCTCGGCATCGCCGTACAGCGGGTTGTGGCTGTCCGGCCACCCGTCGGAGGTGCCCTTCGGGAAACGCGAAACCGTCTCCACGCCAGCGGAAATGAAGGCGTGGCCCTCGCCGGCCTTGATGGCGTGGAACGCCATCCGGGTGGTCTGCAGTGAGGACGAGCAGTAGCGGTTGACGGTGGTGCCGGGTAGGAAGTCGTAACCCAACTGCACCGCCACGGCACGACCGATGTTGAAACCGGCCTCACCGCCGGGCTGACCGCAGCCCAGCATCAAGTCGTCGATGTCCTTGGGGTCCAGTGCGGGCACCTTGTCGAGCGCGGCGCGCACCATCTGGGCGGCCAGGTCGTCCGGCCGCATGCTCACCAGCGAGCCCTTGCCTGCGCGCCCGATGGGGGAGCGGGCGAGGGAAACGATCACGGCTTCGGGCATGAAAACTCCTGATATAGGGGAATTAGTACTCGTTCTACTCCCCTGGAATCTAATGCAGCGACGCGACGGGCAGATTGTCGGGCTGGGCAGCGGGCTGGCCGACCGCTACCCCGATCTCCGTAGCAGCGCGCCGCCAGATCCTTCCCATGACGCGCATCCGAGCGCCGATGGTCTGCGCCTCCGCGGCGGCGGACACCCATGGCAAATCCGGAATGGGTCCTCCCGTCCATTCGCCGAGGGCATGCGCGACGGCCGGGAGCAACAGCCGCGCTGCCAGCGCGTATCCCGCGGCCGATGGGTGGTAGTGGTCGTCGGCGAACATCTCCTCGGGTGCCTGCAGAAACTCCGGTGAGAGCAGATCAGCAAGCGGGACAGGCACGCCACCGGCAGCCCGCACCGCCGCCGCCTGGAAATGGGCAAGGCGTAGCCCGCGGGATCGCACCACCGCGCGCAGCGGCTGCGGTATCGCGGTGATCACCCCGAAATCGGGGCAGGTACCCACCACCACGGCCGACCCGGCCGCGCGCAGACGCCGCACGGCCAGACCCAGGCGCTGCGCGGAGGCCCGCACCGCGTTGAGCGAGGTCACGTCGTTGGCGCCGATCATGATCACGGCGATGTCCGGCGGCGGGCCGATGATCGACATGGCGTCGATCTGCGCGGCCAGCCCCTTGGATGTCGCACCCGATATCGCCTTGGTGGACAGCCGGATTCGCTTCCCAGATTCTTCGGCCAAGCCGCGCGCCAGCAGCACCCCGGGCACCTCGTCGGGTATGTGGCAGCCATAGCCGGTGGCTGTGGAGTCTCCGAAGATCGCCAGGTGCAGGTCGTACTGCACGCCGCGGCTGTATCTGGTCACCGGAGCGCCACCGGGTTCGTACAGGCCGTCGGCCACCGGGGGAGCGTCGTGAGTCTTCGGGATCACCAGGCGAACCTGTCTGGCCTGGGAGTTCAGAAAGCTGTACGCGCCCCAGAGCCCGGTACCCATCGCCGCACCCGCGGCCCCGGTGCTCAGGGCCGCCCAGATCGTCCGTCTGCGTGTGGCGAGGATGCTCACGGTGGCTATTTTCACGGAAGGCGACACACCGCGCCAGTCCTCTGACCAGCATCACGCGAAATGAGGCGTGGACGATGCGGTATCGAAAGCGGTTTGTTGCCTGTTGATAGGTATAGTCCATCGGGCGCTAGCTCCCAGCTAGCAGCCTGAGTAGACGCAGGACACTGGCTAGGCAAAGGAGCCTGAACAGATGACCGCACCGAAGCGCACCCCCGAATACGGGCATGCGGGATCTACCGGATCCTCGCTGAACACGCTGGTACGCGCCCTTCCAATGAGCGATGGCGCCGCTGTCGAAGTGATCGAGGACGCGGCGAGTATGGCCGCGAGGCTGCTGGGATTCGGTGTCCGGATGACGGTGCGCACGGTGCTGCAGATTGGCAGCCACGCCCCCACTCTTCCTTACCCGTTTGGGCTGATCGAAGAACTCGGCCGGGTGCTGGTTGCCCCGCGCGGCACGGTCAAGGCGACCGTCACGCTGCCGAACACCAACGCGCGCCTGGTTCGCGCCAAGGGTGTCGGACCGGTGGACGGTACGGGCCGGGTGGTGCTGTACCTGCATGGTGGCGCGTTCATCGTGGGTGGCCCAAACACCCACAGCGCCATGGTTTCCACGATCTCCCAGCACGCCGACGCGCCATGCCTGGTGGTCGATTACCGCATGCCGCCCAAGGCCTCCCTGGATCAGGCTGTCGATGATTGTCTGGACGGGTACCGGTGGCTGCGGGCGCAGGGATATGCGGCGGAGCAGATTGTGCTGGCTGGCGATTCGGCCGGCGGTTTTCTCTCGGTGGCCGTGACCGAACGCTTGCTGGCCGAGGACGGTGAAGCTCCGGCCGCGCTGGCACTCATCTCGCCGCTCATCGAGCTGGATCCCGCGCCCAAGGTCGCGCATGAGAACGCCAAGACCGACCTGATGTTGCCGCCCAACTGCTTTGAGGCGCTGGAGAAGATCCTGACCAAGGCCGGCGGCGGGATCCCGCCGCGGGAGATCATCGACAAGGTCGACAGCCGGATGCCGCAGACGCTGGTGCATTGCTCCGGGTCGGAGGTGCTGCTGTACGACGCGCGCCTGCTGGGGCAGCGCCTCGCCGAGCAGGGTGTGCCGGTGGAGATCAAGATCTGGCCCGGTCAGATGCACGTTTTCCAGGTGGCCACCAAGATCGTGCCGGAGGCCAAGAGGTCGCTGGCGCAGATCGGTCAGTACATCCGCGATGCGGTGCCCGAGACTTCCTCGGCGGAGTTCGTCGCGCCAGCGGCGGTTTGATCACTCCGTTAGCTCCCCTGTGCGCGGGCCGGTCGCGGGTCTAATAGCGTTACCGGCATGCGCATCGCCCAGCATGTCTCCGATCTGATCGGTAACACCCCCCTCGTCCAGCTCAACTCGGTGGTGCCTCAGGGCCCCGGGGGTGCAGGAGCGGTGGTGGCAGCCAAGATCGAGTACCTCAATCCCGGCGGTAGCTCCAAGGACCGCATCGCCGTCAAAATGATCGAGGCTGCCGAGGAAGCGGGCCTGCTCAAGCCCGGTGGCACCATCGTCGAACCCACGTCGGGCAACACCGGCGTCGGGTTGGCGCTGGTGGCCCAGCGCAAGGGCTATCACTGCGTGTTCGTATGCCCGGACAAGGTCAGCGAGGACAAGCGGAATGTGTTGCGAGCCTATGGGGCCGAGGTCGTTGTGTGCCCCACGGCCGTGCCGCCGGAGCACCCGGACAGCTACTACAACGTCTCAGACCGTCTGGTGCGCGAGATCGACGGCGCCTGGAAGCCCGACCAGTACTCCAATCCGAACGGGCCGGCCAGCCACTACGAGACCACCGGCCCGGAGATCTGGGCCGATACCGACGGCAAGATCACCCATTTCGTCGCCGGGGTGGGAACAGGCGGGACGATCACCGGTGCGGGCCGGTACCTCAAGGAGGTTTCCGGTGGCGCCGTGAAGGTCGTCGGTGCGGATCCGGAGGGGTCCGTCTACTCCGGTGGCACGGGCCGCCCGTACCTCGTCGAGGGTGTGGGAGAGGACTTTTGGCCCACCGCGTACGACCCCAGCGTTGTCGACGAGGTCATCGCGGTATCCGATGCCGACTCGTTCGAGATGACACGCCGGCTGGCGCGCGAAGAGGGATTGCTGGTCGGCGGATCCTGCGGTATGGCAGTGGTGGCGGCAATTCGATTGGCTGAGAAGGCCGGACCCGATGCCGTGATCGTGGTGCTGTTGCCCGACGGTGGCCGGGGATACCTGTCCAAGGTGTTCAACGACTCGTGGATGTCCTCTTACGGGTTCCTGCGTAGCCGCCTCGATGGCAGCAAGTCTGAGCCCACGGTCGGCGACGTGCTGCGTGGAAAGTCCGGTGCGCTACCGGATTTGGTGCATACGCACCCGTCCGAGACGGTGCGCGACGCCATCGAGATCCTGCGCGAGTACGGGGTGTCGCAGATGCCGGTCGTCGGCGCCGAACCGCCGGTCATGGCCGGTGAGGTCGCCGGGTCGGTATCCGAAAGGGAGCTGCTGTCAGCGGTATTCGAGGGCCGGGCGCAATTGGCCGATGCCGTGTCCCAGCACATGAGTCCGCCGTTGCCGCTGGTCGGTGCAGGCGAGCCGCTGAGTACCGCGGGGTCCATGTTGCGTGACACCGATGCGGTGATGGTGATCGACGAGGGCAAGCCTGTCGGTGTCATTACCCGCCATGACCTGCTCGGATTCGTCTCCTCGGGTAGAGGCGTGCGGCACTGAATTTGGTCCCAAATCGTTTCACAGAAGCCAACCTGTGGAAACGCTGAAAGCGTAATGTGCTCTGTTGCTCGACGCTGATGCGTGTCATACGAACTGGAGGACAACCGTGACTGAAGTTCCACCACCCTCGCCGCAGGATCCGGGCGGGTACCCGCCGCCTCCTCCGGCAGCCGGTGCACCAGCCCTGCCGGGTAGCAATTTTGAGATCTGGATCAAGCGTGTCGGTGCCTGGATCATCGACCTCATCCCCTACGCCGTACTGGTCGGCATCGGCCAGCTGATCGCCGGCGCGACGATGACCTCCGACACGGAGTGCGTGGGCGAGGTGTACGGCGATCCCATGAGTGGTGGTGGGATGACCTTCAGCAGCTGCAGCGCCGGGTACTCCGGATTGGGTATTGCTGCACTGGTCGTGTTCTGGCTCCTGGGCGTCGGATGGCTCGTCTGGAACTGGGGCCTGAAGCAGGGCACCACGGGTTCAAGCATCGGCAAGGGTGTGCTCGGCATCCAGGTGCTCGGCGAGGCCACCGGCCAGCCGATCGGGTTCGGTATGTCCGTTGTCCGTTCGCTGGCGCATGTTCTCGACGCGATCATCTGTTACATCGGCTTCCTGCTGCCGTTGTTCACGCCGAAACGCCAGACGATCGCCGACATGCTAGTGAAGACCGTCGTCGTTCCCAAGTAGAAGTAACCCGATTGGCGGCGCTGGGCTGTCTCACTTCCACGGGTCCGTATAGGCTCGGACCTGATGAGTGAGCAGCGCAGCGCCGCCGACGCGTCTCGGTGGCAAGGGTTTTCCACAAGAGCCATCCACGGTGGCTTCCACGCCGATCCGCAGACCGGTGCGGTCAACGTGCCGATCTATGCCAGCTCGACGTTCGCCCAGGACGGTGTCGGTCAGCTGCGCGGTGGTTTCGAGTACGCACGCACCGGCAATCCCACCCGGGCGGTTCTCGAATCCTCGCTGGCGGCATTGGAAGACGCCCATTTCGGTCGGGCATTCAGCTCGGGGATGGCGGCCACCGACTGCGTCCTGCGCGCGCTGTTGCGCCCGGGTGATCATCTGATCATCCCCAACGATGCCTACGGCGGCACCTTCCGGCTGATCGATAAGGTTTTCTCGCAGTGGGGAGTTACCCACACCCCGGTCCCGGTGGCCGATGTCGACGCCATTCGTGCGGCGATCACCCCCAGCACCAAGCTGATCTGGCTCGAGACCCCCACCAACCCGCTGCTGAGCATCGCCGATATCGCGGCCGTCGCCCAGGTGGCAACCGAACATTCGGTGAAGCTCTTGGTGGACAACACCTTCGCATCGCCGGCGTTGCAACAACCGCTGAATCTTGGCGCTGATATCGCGTTGCACTCCACCACCAAATACATTGGCGGACACTCCGATGTGGTGGGCGGCGCGTTGCTCACCAATGACGAGGAGTTGGATACCGCATTCGCGTTCCTGCAGAACGGCGCGGGCGCCGTGCCGGGCCCGTTCGACGCCTACCTGACCTATCGGGGCATCAAGACATTGGCGCTGCGCATGCAGCGACACAGTGAGAACGCTCAAGCGGTGGCCGAGTTCCTGGCCGGCCATTCGGCGGTCGCGCACACTGTCTACCCGGGGCTGGACAGTCATCCCGGGCACGCGGTAGCCGCCCGGCAGATGCGTGGATTTGGCGGGATGGTCAGCGTGCGGTTGGCCGGCGGGCGTCAGGCGGCACTCGATTTGTGCTCGCGAACAGAGCTTTTCATTCTTGCTGAGTCCTTGGGCGGCGTGGAGTCGCTGATCGAGCATCCGGCTGCCATGACGCACGCGTCGACTGCCGGGTCACTGCTGGAGGTGCCCGAGGACCTGGTGCGGTTGTCGGTGGGTATCGAAGAGGTGGGCGACCTGATCGGTGATCTGGAACAGGCTTTGCGCTAACCGCTAGTTCATCGAATGAAGAGCCGCCGAGATCACCGCGGCAGTCACCGCGAGGTTGACCGCCGAGCCGCGATTGTCGCGGATCTGGGCCGACCATCCGCCGTCGGCGATTGTCTGCGACCATCGGGACACCTGCTGCTTGCCGACGGGGTCGAGGCTCAGTATCGCGTCGAAACCGTTGACCCCGTGGAGGACTGCGATGATCGCGGCGGTGCTGGGAGCGGGCGGGGCGTAGTGGAACAACACATCCGTGACGCCCTGTCGCACTGCGTTGGCGCGCTCGTTGTTGGTCACCGGCCAGTACTTCTCCGGGAAGAGACGGCTGCCCATGCGGACCGTGTGGATATCCCCGGTGATCTCCAGCCTGTGCAGCATCTGGGAGTTCACGCCGCGGCCAACCTTGGTGATCGCCTCGACCGGGCTCATGGGTCGTCGTCGCAGTCGGTGCGCCGCCCGGTCCAGTACTGGATCTCCGATATCCGGCGCCTGCAGCACCAGCAGATTGCCGGCCTTGGCCGGTTCACCGTGGGTGGCCGGTCGGACGCGTTGCGCCAGAGCAAGATCCAGGATGATCGCGGCGGCCAGGGCCTGTGTGCGCCGATCCTTGTCCAGCAGGGGCCGTCCGGAGGCATTGTTCAGCAACAGAAGCAGGAGGTCCTCCGCAATCTGTGGCATGAGGGGACAATAGCGGCAGAACTGGTGACATGATGCCTGGCATGGGCATCCAGGCAGCGGGAGCAACAGGGTTGGTGACGGTTGAGGAGATCCAGGAGGTGGCCGAGCGGCTTGCCCCTGTGATGCGGCGCACACCGGTGGTGGCCTTCCGTGCACTCAGTGAACGCTGCGGGCACGAGGTGCGTCTCAAATGCGAAAACTTGCAACGCACAGGATCTTTCAAACCGCGCGGCGCCTACAACCGGATCAGTCTGCTGCCCGACGACCAACGGGTGAATGGGGTGGTGGCCGCCAGTGCGGGTAATCACGCCCAGGGCGTGGCGTGGGCGGCGACTACACTGGGCATTCAGTCGACAGTGTTCATGCCGGTAGGGGCCGCGCTGCCCAAGATCGTCGCGACCCGTGCGTACGGCGCGACCGTGCACCTCACCGGCACCACCATCGATGATGCGCTGTTGGCCGCGACGGAGTTCGCGGCGGAGACCGGCGCGGTACTCATCCATCCCTTCGACCATCGGGACGTCGTGGCCGGGCAGGCCACCGTCGGGCTGGAGATTCTGGAGCAGCTTCCCGATGTCGGCACCATCGTGGTGCCCGCGGGCGGTGGCGGGCTTGTCGCGGGTATCGCCGCGGTGGTCAAGGCGGCGCGACCCGAGGTACGGATCGTCGCGGTGCAGGCGGCGGGTGCTGCCGCTTGGCCGCTGTCGTTGCAGGCCGGGCATCCGGTGGCACTGCAATCGATGGACACCATGGCAGACGGCATTGCGGTCGGTAAGCCGGGAGCCGTGCCGTTCGAGCATGTGGCCGCACTGGTCGACGACGTGGTCACGGTCAGTGAGGAGGCTCTGTCGCGCGGGCTGCTGCTGTGCCTGGAGCGGGCCAAGTTGGTAGTGGAACCTGCCGGCGCCGCCGCGGTGGCCGCGTTGCTCACGCTGTCCGCCGAGGAACTCCGTCTCAGCGGCCCGGTGTGCGCGGTGCTCTCCGGCGGGAACATCGACCCGCTGTTGCTCACCCATGTCATCACTCATGGTCTGCGGGCCGCCGGGCGCTATCTGACGGTGCGGGTGACCGTCGCGGACGCACCGGGTGGACTCTCGGGTCTCCTCGACGTCTTTCGGGCGTCAGGTGCCAGTGTCGTCGACGTCACGCACTGGCGTAACAGCGAGCGTCTGCGTCTGGGTGAGGTGGATGTGTTGGCTACCGTCGAAACGCGAGGGCCAGAACACCGTCAGGCCGTCCTCGACGCAATCGTCGCGGCCGGCCTGACGGTTCAAGAAGAGCGCTAGTCCCACACCCCTTACCCATCGAGCGCGAGCCTCACGCGGATTTCAGATCAGATTTCCGCGTGAGGCTCGCACTCGATCGACGAACTCATCGAGAATCAGTCGTGGTACGGCTCTGCGCTGACCAACGTCACCTTCACCTCGGCGCCGTTGGGCACGGTGTAGGTGCGAGTCTCGCCGACCTTGGCGTCGATAAGCGCCCCACCCAGCGGTGAGCTGGGGGAGTACACCTCGAGCTTGCCGTCCTTGACGCCCTCCTGGCGGGTGGCGATGAGGAAGGTCTCGGTGTCGTCTTTGTCGCCGTCGTAGTAGACCTTGACGACCGAACCGGGCAGCGCGACACCGGACTGCGTCGGGACCTCACCCACCTTGGCGTTGTTGAGCAGCTCTTGTAGCTGACGGATGCGAGCCTCCTGCTGACCCTGCTCTTCGCGGGCAGCGTGGTAGCCGCCGTTCTCGCGCAGGTCTCCCTCTTCGCGGCGCTCGTTGATCTCAGCGGCGATGACGGGGCGGTTGGCGATCAGTTGGTCGAGTTCCGCCTTGAGCCGATCATGTGATTCCTGGGTCAGCCAGGTCACCTGGGTGTCGGTCATGGTGCAGGTACTCCTTGTCTCAGGCCAGCAAAGTCCACTGGCGCTCCTCTATCGGGTGCCGGGTCGGGTGCATTGCTGCGGGATTGACTCTCCAGAATGCAGCAATACACGGTCCCAGCAGGGATCCGTGTATCCGGCCAGCATACCACTGTCGCTGTGATGTTCAGCCTATTTTTGGGCGAGGTTTGCCCGATGTGAACGTTGCCGACGTGTCTCTGTCGGCCCCGGCGCCGTCCCGTGGCGCCGATGCTCAGGAAATTGGGGTCAGGCCGCGATCAGATACGACGGAACCGCCAGGCTGCAGCCGTAAACATCCCCGGTCACGGGGGGCCGGGTCGACTTCACCAAGGCGGTGACCGGCACGGATCGCTGTGAGGACGGTGGCACCAGCACCTCGCGTCGTCCGGTCTCGCTGCCGTCGATAGAACGCGCCCGCAGGATGCAGACGGCCGGCTTAGACGGGTCCTTCCGTTCCACCGAGGCGGTGACGGAAACCGTCGACGAGTCCACGATCTTGTACGCGGAGAGTTCGCCCTTGACATCTCCTGGGCCCAATCGGGCATATCCGATCGCCGCGATCCCCACCCCGGCCACGATGACCAATGCGGTCAGCGCGATCGCGATCCAGCGGCCACGGTTGGGCTTGGCGGGCTTGGTCCCGTAACGGTCCTCTGGTCGCTGCACGGGTCAACGGTATGACGGGTATACCGGGGATGAAACGATGGGGGCGCGAGAGCAGTGACGGCTGACAGAAAGAGGCGGGCGCGCGGGTGACCGGATGGCGATTGATGGCGGTGCACGCCCACCCCGATGACGAGGCCAGCAAGGGTGCCGCGACCACGGCGCGGTACGCCGCCGAGGGCAACGATGTCATCGTGGTGACTCTGACGGGCGGGGAGCGCGGTGACATCCTCAATCCGGCCATGGACCGCCCCGAGGTCGCCGCGAATATCGGAACCATCCGTCGCGAGGAGATGGCGAAGGCCGCGGCCGAGTTGGGTGTGCGACACCGCTGGCTCGGCTATGTGGATTCGGGGCTCCCGCAGGGCGACCCGCTACCGCCGCTGCCGAGCGATTCGTTTGCGCTGGTGCCCATCGAAGAGCCGATCGCCAAGTTGGTCGCGGTGATCCGGGAATTCCGGCCGCATGTCATGACGACCTACGACGAGAACGGTGGCTATCCGCATCCGGATCACATTCGGTGCCACGAGGTATCGATGGCTGCTTTCGAGGCCGCGGCGGACCCGGAGCAGTTTCCGGAGGCGGGTGAGCCCTGGACCGTCAGCAAGATCTACTACAACCATGGATTCATGCGCGCGCGTATGCAGTTGCTCAACGATGAGTGCAAGAACCATGGATACAAGGGACCGTTCGATGAATGGCTTGAGCGCTGGCCCGCCGATGACGACACCTTTGATCGCCGGGTGACCACCCGCGTGGCCTGCGCCGACTTTTTCGATGCCAGGGATGCCGCGCTGCGTGCACATGCGTCTCAAATCCCGCCGGACAGTAGTTTTTTCGCAGTGCCGCGCGAGTTCGAGCGACGGCTGTGGCCCACTGAGGACTTCGAGCTCGCGAAGTCACGCGTGCCGACGAGCACCCCCGAGGACGACTTGTTCGCAGGAGTTGAAGCCAAATGATGTTGATGGACGCCGTACTGGTACTCGCCGACGAGAAGAGCCCGACCAATGTCGGACCCGATTTCGGTAAGGCCGGTCCGTTCGGTTTGACGGTGGTGGTGCTACTGCTGGTGGGCACCTTCTTCCTGGTTCGGTCGATGAACGCGCATCTGCGTAAGTTGCCGGAGACATTCGACCCCGAACATCCCGAGCCCGATCAGGCCATCGACGATGGCACGGTCGGAACCTCCGCCGTGGAACCCGAAACGCCTTCGGGTTCCTCCGATCAGCGGGGCGATGACCGTTAACCGGCTGGGCGAGGCGACCAGCCCATACCTGCGCCAGCACGTCGACAATCCGGTGCACTGGCAGCAATGGACGCCAGAGGCGTTGCAGGAAGCGCAGTCTCGCGATGTGCCCATCCTGCTGTCGATCGGGTATGCGGCCTGTCATTGGTGCCATGTGATGGCCCATGAGTCTTTCGAGGATGACGAGGTTGCCGCCGTCATGAACGCGGGGTTCGTCAACATCAAGGTCGACCGCGAGGAGCGCCCGGACCTGGACGCCGTCTATATGAATGCCACCGTCGCGATGAACGGGCAGGGCGGCTGGCCCATGACGTGCTTTCTCACCCCGGATGGGCGGCCCTTCTACACCGGGACCTACTACCCGAAACAGGGTTTTCTGCAGTTACTTTCGGCGGTTCGTGAAACCTGGGATCAGCGCCGAGACGAGGTAGAAGAGGCCGCGTCGAGCATCACCGGCCAGCTGCAGGCGATGTCCGGCCGCCTACCCGCCGGGCCCGGGGTGGATATCGCGCTATGCGATACCGCGATCGCCGCGATTCTGCCCGCGGAGGACATGCGCTTCGGGGGATTCGGTGGGGCGCCCAAGTTTCCGCCCTCGTCTCTCCTGGAGGCACTGCTGCGCGGATACGAACGCACCGGAGACGCCGCCGTGCTCGGGGCGATATCCCGGACCGCGACGGCGATGGCGCGCGGCGGTATCTACGACCAGTTGGCCGGAGGCTTCGCGCGGTACAGCGTGGATGTGGCCTGGGTAGTGCCGCACTTCGAGAAGATGCTCTACGACAACGCACTCCTGTTGCGTGCTTACGCGCATTGGGCCCGCCGCACCGGCGACGCACTGGCACGGCGAATCGCCTCCGAGACGGCCGATTTCCTGCTGCACGAGCTGCGGGTGGGTGACCTGTTCGTCTCGTCGCTGGATGCCGATGCCGACGGCTCGGAAGGCTCCACATATGTGTGGACGCCCGAGCAGCTCGCCGAGATCCTGGGGCCCCAAGATGGTGACTGGGCCGCAACGCTTTTCGAGGTGACGTCGACGGGAACTTTCGAACACGGGAGCTCGGTGCTGCAGCTGTTGCGCGACCCCGAAGACGTGGACCGGTGGCGTCGGGTGCGCGAAACGCTACTGGCGGCGCGGCAGCATCGGGTGCAGCCCGGCCGCGACGACAAGGCAGTCACCGCCTGGAACGGGTTGACCATCACCGCGCTCGTCGAAGCCTCGATCACCCTGGACCGCAATGATCTGTTGGATGCGGCGGCCGGCTGCGCCGCCGCGCTGCTGGATTTACATCTGCGCGACGGCAGGCTGCGGCGCGCAAGTCTGGGCGGGCAGGTGTCCGAAGGGGACGGTGTGCTTGAGGACTACGGCACGTTCGCGACGGGCCTGTTATCCCTGTACCAGGTGACGGGTGAGTGGCGCTGGCGCGAGGCCGCCGCGCAGCTGCTCGATACCGCACTGGATCACTTCACCGATCCGGAATCGCCGGGCGCGTGGTTCGACGTCGCCGACGATGCCGAGCAGCTGGTACTCAGGCCGAGTGATCCGCTGGATGGCGCGACCCCGTCGGGGGCGTCAGCGGTGACCGAGGCGCTGCTTATCGGCGGGTATCTGCTGGAGGACTCTCGCTATCGGGAGGCCGCGCACGCCTCGCTGTCGGCGGCGTCCATGGCGCTGGCGCGCGCACCACGATCGGCCGGCCATTGGTTGGCGGTGGCCGAGGCCGCGGTGCGGGGCCCGATTCAGATCGCGGTGGCGTGCGTCGCCGCGACCTCGCCACTGTTGCGAAGAGCCCGACTGTCGGCACCCGGGGGCGCGATTGTGGTTGGTGGGGTTAAGGATTCGAGCGAGTTATTGCGCGACAGGGGGCAGGTGGGCGACGTCGATGCCGCCTACGTGTGCCGGGGAACCGTCTGCGATCTCCCGGTGACCGGGACCGAACAATTAGACGCGGCGTTGGGTAGGTAGCGTCCGGGAGCATGACCGTAACCCGCGAAGATGTTCTCGCCGTCGTCCAGAGCTACTGCGACCTGCTCACCACGGGCACCGCAGCACAGATTGCCGACCTGTACGCCGAGGACGCCACTGTCGAGGATCCGCTGGGCGCCGATGTCCTCACGGGCCGTGAGGCGATCCAGGGCTTCTACGCCACCATCGAGCCGCTGGACCGTCATGGCGAGCTGAAGTTGGTGCGGGCCACGAACAACGAGGCCGCGTTCCACTTCGAGCTGACCATCAAGCACGAGAACGGTGGCATGGTCATCGCGCCGATCGACGTGATGACCTTCGACGACAACGGCAAGATCAGCTCGATGCGGGCCTTCTGGACCCAGGACGACATCAAGCAGCTCTAGTCCCTTGTGCCTGCTGGTTCGCCGTCAGAAGACGGCGAACCAGACAGCGATGTAATGGCAGGTCGCGGCGATGACGGTCGCGGCATGGAAGAACTCGTGGTGACCGAAGTGCAGCGGCCACGGGTTGGGCCATTTCACGGCATACAGAATCGCGCCGACGCTGTAGAAGGCCCCGCCGACGATCAGCAGCACCAGTGCCGGCACCCCGGCGCCGTGTAGGAGCGTCGATGAGAAGCCGATCGCTACCCATCCCAGCATCAGGTACAGCGGCACCCCCACCCAGCGCGGAGCCGTCGGCCAACACATCTTGAGAATCACCCCGGCGACCGCGCCGCCCCACACGATGGCGAGCACCAGGTTGCCTTCTGCGGGCGGCATCGCCAGCATCGCGAACGGCGTATAGCTGCCCGCGATGAAGATGAAGATCATCGAATGATCCATCCGCTTCATCCAGGTGCGGGTGGTCTCGGATTTCCAGTTCACCCGGTGATAGGCGGCGCTGACTCCGAAGACGCCCAGCACCGTCAGGCTGTAGATGGCGGTGGCCAGGCCGGCTTGCGGTGAGCGCACTGACCAGGCGACCGACACGAGAACGATTCCCGCGACCACGGCGGTGACGCACGCGTAGAAATGGATCCAGCCACGCGCCTTGGGTTTGATCGGGAGAGTCTCGATACCGCCGACGAATGCGGCCATGGGCAGGGAATGCTCAGAACCTTGTGCGTCGGGTGCAAGCTGGGGGTCCGTCCCGCTTGCGGGGGCCTCATCGGTCTGCATGCGTCACAGTATCCCCTCTTGTCTGGGCGGTGATTGTGAACGTTCTGTGCAGATCGATATCTGCTGCTCCGGCGCGCGGTGGGCTCGCTAGGCTGGGTCCGTGGAGATCATCCCGCCGAGGCTGAAGGAACCGCTGTACAAGCTCTACGAAATGCGGCTCCGGCAGGAGTTGGCCAAGGCGTCGAAACCACGGCACATCGCGGTCCTGTGCGATGGAAACCGCCGCTGGGCCCGCTCGGCGGGGTACACCGACGTCAGCCATGGGTACCGGATGGGCGCCCGCAAGATCGGTGAGATGCTCGGCTGGTGTCAGGACGCCGGTGTCGAGATGGCCACCGTCTATCTGCTGTCGGCCGAGAATCTGACCCGCGACCCCGATCAGCTTGGCGAGCTGCTGGAGATCATCACCGACGTCGTCGAGGAGCTGTGTGCCCCGCAGAACAAGTGGAGTGTGCGCAGCGTCGGAGACCTCGACCTGCTGCCCGACGAGGTGGCTGAGCGCATGCGTCAAGCGGTGAAGTCCGCACCTGCGGATGCCGCTTTTCATGTGAACGTGGCGGTCGGATATGGCGGCCGGCAGGAGATCACCGATGCGGTGCGCACCCTGTTGAACAAGGAGCTGGCCAACGGGGCCACCGCCGAGCAGCTGGTGCAGGCGGTGACCGTCGAGGCCATCTCCGAGAACCTGTACACGTCGGGGCAGCCGGACCCGGACCTGGTGATCCGGACATCGGGGGAGCAGCGATTGTCGGGGTTCCTGCTCTGGCAGAGCGCGTATTCGGAGATGTGGTTCACCGACGCGTACTGGCCCGAGTTCCGGCGGGTGGACTTCCTGCGCGCGCTGCGCGATTACGCCGCGAGGAACCGGCGGTTCGGACAGTAGTTATCGACGGCCCATCAACTCATCGATCTCCTGGATCGACCAACGCGTGGATTCCGTGTGGTCTCGGTAGCCCAGCGGGGTGGGGACCTGTCTTCTGAACCGCCCGATGAATCCGCCTGCCGCGATGAATATTTGGCCCGTGATGCGTGCGGAGAGATCGCTGGCGAGATAGGCGTAGAGCGGTGCCACGCACTCGGCCGGCGCGGGTTCGAGCGACGCCTGCAGGGTCATCTCGTCGAGTAGTCCCCGTGCATACAGATTGTGCAGATGTGCGATGTACTCCGCGCCCTCGGAAAGCCTGGTGCGGGCACCCGGGCAGACGACGTTCGCGCGCACACCGCTTTGCTTCAACTCGGCGGCGATGGCCAAGGTCAGTCCGTTGACGGCTGCCTTGCCCGCTGGATAGCCGGTACCGCCGTAGATGCCGAGGGCGGCAGTCGATCCGGTGTTGATGATGGTTCCGTGTCGCTGGGCGGCCATGAGCGGTGCGACCACGCGGCTGGTGTGGAACACGGTGCCCAGATGCGCATCGATCAGCTCGTGAAAGTCATCGGGGGTGATGGTCAGAATGGAGGAGCCGGCGGGCTCCGGTATGCCCGCACAGTTGAGCAACGCGTCGATGCCGCCAAACTCACTGCGGCAGGTGTTGATCAGATCCGTGGCTGTCCGCTCGTTGTCGGGCGACCCGACAAACCCGACCGCCGTGTTGCCGCTGGATGTGATCGCGTCGACCGTCTCATCGACCGCGTCGGCATGCCGGCCGTTCACCACCACATGGGCGCCGAGCTCGCCGAGGAGCTGTGCTGCCGCTCGGCCGATTCCGCGGCTACCGCCGACGACAACGCAATTGGGCATCAGTGCGTGACGGGGCAGTAGTCCGTGTCGAATTTCTTGATGCCGTTGATCCAGCCCGAATGGAACCGGGGCGCGTCCCCGATCCGCGAGATGTCAGGCATGCGATCGGCGATCTTGTTGAAGATGATCTCCAGCTCTACCTTCGCGAGGTTGGCCCCCAGGCAGTAGTGGGCTCCCGTGCCACCGAAGCCCAGGTGCGGGTTGGGATCGCGGGTGATGTCGAAGGTATGCGGGTTCTCGAACACCTCCTCGTCGAAGTTGGCTGACGGGTAGAGCATGACCACTCGCTCACCGGCCTTGATGGGTGCACCACCGATCATGGTGTCCTGTAATGCGGTTCGTTGTTGTGAGATCAGCGGTGAGGTGTACCGGACTATCTCGTCGACGGCGGAGGCCGGCCTGTCCCTTTTGAACAGTTCCCATTGTTCGGGGTGTTCCAGGAAGGCCATCATGCCCATCGTGGTTGCGTTGCGGGTGGTTTCATTGCCCGCCACCGACAGCATCACGACGAAGAATCCAAACTGTTCCGGGGTGAGCCGTTCACCGTCTACCGTGCCGGTCAGCAGGCGAGAAACCACGTCATTGCCCGGACAGTCGCGGCGCTGCTCGGCGAGCTGATACGAATACCCGAGGATCTGGGCGGCGCCGACACGTGGGTCGACCTCAACATCGGCCTCGTCGTAACCCGTCATCTGGTTGCTCCACTCGAAGAGCTTGACGCGGTCCTCCTCGGGAACGCCGATCAATTCGGCGATGGCCTGCATCGGCAGCTCGCTGGCCACCTCGCGCACGAACTCACCGTGTCCACCATCGAGGGCTGCCCGGACAATCCGCTCCGCCCGCTCCTCCAGGGTGACGCGTAACGCCGCGATGGAGCGCGGGGTGAACATGCGAGACACCAGCCCGCGCAGCTGGGTGTGTTCGGGGGCGTCCTTGTTGATGAGGACGGACAGCGTGGCCTGGAACTCCTCCGGGCTGATGTGGTCCTCGAGGCGGGGGATGGCACCCTTGTGGCCCGACGAAAAGATGTCGGTGTGCAACGAAACCTCGCGTACATCCCGGTGTTTGGAAATCACCCAGTAGCCGTCATCGGCGAATCCGCCCACCGTGCGCGGCTGCGGGTTCCACCACACTGGAGCCTCGCGACGCAGCGTCGCGAACTCTTCGTGTGGCATCCGCTCCCCGTACAACCCGGGATCGGTGAAATCGAACCCTTCCGGAAGGCCAAGCTCCGCAGCGCTTTTCATGGCGGTCACCAGAGGGGTACCGGGGTCTTGCCAAGTGGGTAGTAGCCGGGCACCTTCTCGCCCGAGAGGCCGCGCTGGATGCGCTTCTGCATCCCCTCGCTGAGCTTGCCCGCCTTGATGAGGTCCATGTACAGGGCCGACACATGACCGAAGTCGAAGAAGTCGCGTTGCCAGTTCCATTGACCGTTACCGGCATACCGGAACCAACTGCCGCCGATACCGTAGATCTCGGACTCGGTTCCGTCGGACCCGGTCGCGATCTGCTTCCAGAACCCGATCACCTCGCCCTGCTTGTCGTCGACGATCACCTTCTGGTACGGATACGTCCAGCCCTCGAGGCCCTCCATCTCCTGGCCGAGGGCGATATCCCGGACTTCGTCGATGCCGACGCACATCACGTCTTCCTTGGGGCCGATATTCCATCCATAGGTGGCATCGTCGGTGTAGAAGCGTGCCAACGGTTTCCAGTCGCCGGCCTTTTCGGCATCCAGGTTGGCCTGTAGCCAGTCCGCGACGACATCGTCGAGTTCTTGGCGAGGGAATTGGGGCACAGTCGGCACTCCTAATACTTTTCGGTGATGAACAGGGCTCGTGCAGGACATTCCTCGACGGCGCGCTCGACCTCGTCGCGAGCCTCGTCGGGGGGTTCGTGGTCGAGAATCTCGACGGTGCCTCGCTTGGGGACGCGGAAGTAGTCCGGGGCCTCCAACTCGCACATCGCGTGGCCTTGGCACAGGTCGCGGTCCACATCGACCCGGAATGGCATCAGGGCCTCCGGCGGTAACGAACCTTGGCCGGCTGTGCCAGTTGCACCACCATCTTGGAGTGGTCGTTGTGGTACGAGTCAGCCGGCTGTGCCATCTCGAACTCATACTCGCGCAATAGCACTGAGAAGATCGCCTTGATCTGCATGGTGGCGAAGGCCGCGCCCACGCAGCGGTGTCTACCCGCGCCAAAGGGTATCCATGTCCAGCGATTGACAATGTCTTCCTGCCGCGGCTTCTCGTAGCGGTCCGGTATGAAGCCGTCCGGGTTGGGGAAGTCCTCGGCGATCCGGTTCGACACGGCGGGGGAGGCTGCCACCATGTCGCCGTTGTGAATGGGAAATCCGCCCACCTCGAATTCGCCCTTGGCGACTCGCATCAGGACGATGAGTGGTGGGTGTAGTCGCAGCGTTTCCTTGAGCACATTCTCCAGCTTCGGGATCTGGCGCAGCGCATGGAAACTCACCTCGCTCCCGTCCGCGTATAGCTCGTTCAGCTCATCGATGACCTGCGTCTGGACGTCGGGGTGGCGCAGCAGCTCGATGAGCACCCATGAGGCGGTGCCCGAGCTGGTGTGGTGCCCGGCGAACATCATCGAGATGAACATGCCGGTGATCTCGTCGGCGGTGAAGCGGGGATTGCCGCCTTCGTCCTTGATCGTGATCAGCACATCGAGCATGTCGCGCCGACTCTTGTCCGTCGGCGGGTTGGCGATCCGGTTGTTCATGATCTCTTGAACGAGCGCCACCAAACCCTGTCGCGCCGCATCGCGTTGACGGAAGCTCTCGATCTCCAGGTACGGGTCCACGTAGCACAGCGGATCGGTGCCCTGCTCGAGCTGGTGGTACAGGTGGGCGAACCTGCCGTCGAGCTCGTCACGGAACTTCTTGCCAATCAGGCAGGCCGAGGAGGTGTAGATCGTCAGCTCGGCGAAAAAGTCGAGAAGGTCAATCTCACCGCTGTCGCCCCAGCGCGAGATCATCTGCCGGACTTCATTTTCGATGGTTGTCGCGTGCCCCTTCATCTGTTCGCCGCGCAGCGCCGCGTTGTGCAGCATCTCCTTGCGCCGTTCGGGGTCGGCGTCGAAGACGACACCCTTGCCGAAGATCGGGGTCATGAAGGGGTAGGCCTCGGCCTGGTCCAGATCTTCGTCACTGGACCGGAAGAAGAACTCATTGGCTTCAGCGCCGGAGAGAAATACCACCTGCTTGTCGGCGAGTTGGAAGGTGCCGACGTTTCCGCACTCGTCCCGGATGCGTTTCATCAGCGCAATGGGATCGGTGCGGAATTCCTCCAGATGACCGTACTGATCCTCTCCGCCGGAGACCCGCGGAACGGTTGGGGTAGTCATGACGGCATGCCCTCCTCGCCGAGTTCAAGCTTCTGTTTATCGGCCGGGGCGTCCGTCAACGGCGCCTCCGGCTGTACTTCCATCTCCGCGATATGGGCGCCCCTGGGGGTTTCGGCGACAAAGGTGACCGCGCGCGCGATATCGGAGGGACGCAGAAAGTAGGAGTGACGCGCCTGTCCCCAGGTTTTCCAGTCCTCGAGCATGGGGCCGACTTGTTCAGCGGAAAGCTGCCAGCCCATCGAGGTCAATGTCGGGCCGGGGTGCACGATCGAGGCCCGAACACCGGTGCCTTCCAGCTCCATGCGCATGGTGTTCACCATGGCGAGCAAGGCGGCCTTCGCCGCCCCATAGGCGCCCATGTGCGGACGCTGGTGCAACGCGACATCGGACCCGATGAACACCACATCGCCGCGCTGTCGCGCGACCATATCGGGCACGATCGCCGTGGCGAGTCGATTGGCACCCAACAGGTGCACCTGAATCTGTGCGGCGAAGGTGTCTGCGCTCATTTCATGGACCCGGCCCGGGTACATGTCGCCGGCGCCGGACACTAGCAGATCTATCTCGCCCAGCGCGTCAATGCTCTCCGCGACAAACGATTTCACCGAGTCAGCATCGGTGACGTCGAGGGGAAAGGCCACGGCTTCGCCGCCGTCGGCCCGGATCTTCTCGACGAGTTCGGTCAGCTTGTCGACACGGCGGGCGCCGAGCGCAACCGGAAACCCCCGGCCGGCGAGTTCGATCGCCGTCGCCGCACCGATGCCCGAGGAGGCTCCGGCGATGATTGATGGGCGTCGATCCGGGTGGGGCTCAAAGCGCGGCATCAGTAGACCTCCACGGTGATGGGCAGATATGCGAAACCGCGGACGTTGCTGGAATGCACTCGTACGGAGGCACTTTCGTCGATTTCGTAATGTTTAATCCGGGTGAACAGCTCGGTCAGGGCGACCTTGGCCTCCATGCGTGCCAGGTGTGCGCCGAGGCAGAAGTGGGCACCGCTGCCGAAGCTCACGAGCTTGGCGCCGATCTCCCGTCCGATGCGATAGTCGTCGGCATCCTCGAACACCCGGTCGTCGCGGTTGGCCGAACCAGGAAGCAGCAGCAGGATGTCACCGGCGGGGATGGTCGTGTCGTACAACGTCATATCCTCGGCCACGGTGCGCGCGAGAATCTGGCTGGAGGTGTCATAGCGCAGCGATTCCTCAACCCACAGCGGTATCCGCTCGTGGTCTGCGTAGACGCCGGCGAGCTGATCGGGATTGCGGTGGCCCCAGTACACGGCGTTGGCCAGCAGCTTGGTGGTGGTCTCGTTACCCGCGATCACCATGAGGAACAGGAAGGCGATCACTTCCTCGTCGGTGAGGCGGTCGCCGTCGATTTCCGCCTGTAGCAGAGCGGACGTCAGATCGTTGGAGGGCTGACGTCTGCGCTCTTTGACCATGTCGATGTAGTAGGTCATCAGGTCGATCGAGGCCTGAATGGCCTTCTGTGGCACGTCGGCGACGCCATCCTCGCGATGCATGACGCCGTCGGCCAGTTCCCGGATGCGGATGCGGTCGGGCCCGGGCACGCCCATCAGCTCAGAGATGACGTCCATGGGCAGCTTGCCGGCGTAATCGGCGATGAAGTCGAAGCTCTTGTGCTGTAACGCCCTGTCCAAGTGCATGCGTGCCAGCGCGACGACCCGGCCCTCGAGTTCGCGGATTCGCCGGGGAGTAAACCCCTTGGACACCAGCGTGCGCAACCGAAGGTGCTCGGGGTCGTCCATCGCCAGAAACGACATCACCAGTTTGGCATGCGGCCCGAAGGAGGCCTTGTCCATCGAGACCCCGTTCGCATTGGACAGAGCCTCGCTGTTCCTGAAGCCCTGCAACACATCCTGGTGTCGCGACAGTGCCCAGAAGTTCAGCTCGTCGTTGCGATACAGCGGTGCCTCGTCACGCAATCGCCGGTAGTACGGGTACGGGTCTTCGTGGAAGTCGTAGTCGTACGGGTCGAACACCAATGAGGACATAGAGGCGGCTGTCATTCGTTCTTTCCCAGCATGAGATCCACCACGAAGGTGAGCTTGTCGGCGATCTCGTGATAGGTGAAGGTGCCGCTGCCCGCGTGCATGAGGGCGCCGAAGAAGGTCATCTCGAGGGCCGACACCACGCGTGGATCTGCATCGGGTCCCATCGCCGAACGGATCCTGCGGTGGATTTCCAGCCCGATCTTGTCGCGGACGGCGCGCACGGCCTCGTCGTTGTTGCTGAGCAGTGCCGTCGTGCATCCCGTGGCGATCTCGGGCTCGTCGGCAACCACCAACGCCAGGCTCCGCAGCGTCTTGGTGACCCGCGCGGACTGGCCGTCGTTGACATCGGTGAAGTACGGCGCCTGATGGATGAGGTCGAGGTAGATCTCGGCGACGAGATGACTCTTAGAGGAGAAGTACGTGTATGCGGTCGCGGGGGCGACCTTGGCGCGGGCCGCCACGCCGCGGATCGTCATATCCGCGTAGGTGGTCTCGCCGAGCATCTCCCGGCCCGCGGTGACGATCTTGCGAATCGTCTCTTCCTGCCGCCGGTTTCGGGGCGATTCACTTGTGAGGGTCACCACAGCTTCACTGGACACATGTCCAGATTAGCGCGCGCATCGAGACTGAGCAAGACGTCCTGTGAAAAATACTGTCCACCACTAATTTCTAAGCCTTCCCTGACTCCGGTCTTGCCATGGTGGGATTTGGATGGTTATGGTTCACAGGTAGGGAATGGACAAGTGTCCAGATTTGTGGGATGAGGTGACATGGCACTCCTGGCCGATGGTGACAGTGATCTGTTCATCGACGGAAAGTTGATTCCCGGAGGTGCCGGGCGGTTCCCGACGGTGAACCCGGCCACCGAGGAGGTGCTCGGTACCGCGGCCGATGCCGACATCGATGACATGAGCCATGCCATCGAGGCGGCGCGTCGGGCGTTCGACGACACCGATTGGTCACGGGATGTGGGTCTGCGCGTGCAGTGTCTCCGTCAGCTGCGCGATGGCATGAGGGCTCATGTCGAAGAATTGCGAGAACTGACCATCGCCGAGGTGGGGGCGCCCCGGATGCTGACCGCCGGTGCGCAGCTCGAGGGGCCGGTGGACGATCTGCGCTTCGCCGCCGATACCGCGGAATCCTTTGACTGGAACGCCGATCTCGGTGTCGCCGCGCCTATGGGTATCAAGACCAGGCGCACCCTCGCTCGTGAGGCCGTCGGCGTGGTCGGGGCGGTGACGCCGTGGAACTTTCCGCATCAGATCAACCTCGCCAAGGTCGGCCCGGCGCTGGCGGCTGGTAACACCCTGATACTCAAGCCGGCACCGGATACCCCATGGTGTGCAGCGGTACTGGGGCGAATCATCGCCGAACACACCGACTTTCCGCCGGGCGTCTTCAACATCGTCACCGCCAGTGATCACCGCATCGGTGCGCTGCTGTCGACGGATCCCCGGGTGGACATGGTGTCGTTCACCGGCTCCACGGCGACCGGGCGCGCGGTGATGACCGATGCGGCCGCCACCGTCAAGAAGGTGTTTCTGGAACTCGGCGGCAAGTCGGCATTCATTGTGCTTGACGACGCAGAGCTGAGCGGGGCGTGCTCCGTCGCCGGATTTACCGCGGCCATGCATGCCGGCCAGGGTTGCGCGATCACCACCCGGTTGGTGGTGCCGCGCGCACGCTATGACGAGGCGGTGCAGGCGGCGGCGGCGACCATGGGTTCCCTGAAACCGGGGGATCCCAACAAGCCGGGAACCGTATGTGGACCGGTTATCTCGGCGCGCCAGCGCGACAGGGTCCAGTCCTATTTGGATCTGGCTATCGCCGAGGGTGGTTCGTTCGCCTGTGGAGGCGGGCGACCCGAGGGCAAGGATCGAGGTTTCTATATCGAGCCCACCGTCGTCGCCGGGCTGACCAACGACGCACGGGTGGCACGCGAGGAGATCTTCGGTCCCGTACTCGTGGTGATCGCGCACGACGGCGACGACGACGCGGTGCGGATCGCCAACGATTCACCGTATGGACTGTCCGGGACGGTCTTCAGTGGGGACGACGAACGCGCGGCGCGGGTCGCGTCGCGGCTACGGGTCGGAACCGTGAATGTCAACGGCGGTGTCTGGTACTCCGCAGACGCCCCCTTCGGTGGGTACAAGCAATCGGGTATCGGCAGGGAAATGGGTGTAGCCGGTTTCGAGGAGTACCTGGAAACCAAAGTCATTGCAACGGCTGTGAAGTAGGAAGGATCGTAACGTGAGTTCGACTGGGCAGTTCGAGGGCAAGGTGGCCATCGTCACCGGCGCCGCGCAAGGCATCGGTGAGGCGTACGCGCATGCCCTGGCGCGCGAGGGCGCGGCGGTGGTGGTCGCCGATATCAACGCCGAGTTGGGCGAGAGCGTCGCCAAACAGATCGTGGCCGATGGTGGTAAGGCCCTCTTCGCGAACGTCGACGTCTCCGATCCCGATTCAGCAATAGCCATGGCGGACAAGGCTGTCTCCGAGTTCGGCGGTATCGACTTTCTGGTGAACAACGCGGCGATCTACGGCGGTATGAAGCTCGATCTACTGCTGTCGGTGCCGTGGGATTACTACAAGAAGTTCATGAGCGTGAACCAGGACGGGGCGCTGGTGTGTACCCGGGCCGTGTACAAGCACATCGCCAAGCGCGGAGGCGGTGCTATCGTCAACCAATCCTCTACGGCGGCATGGCTGTACTCGGGCTTCTACGGACTGGCGAAGGTGGGCATCAATGGCCTCACCCAGCAGCTGTCCCGCGAATTGGGCGGGCAGAAGATCCGCATCAACGCCATCGCGCCGGGGCCTACCGACACCGAGGCCACTCGCGGCACCGTGCCGGAGCAGTTCCGCAGCGAACTGGTCAAAAACATCCCGCTGAGCCGGATGGGCACCGTCGACGACATGGTGGGCATGTGCCTGTTCCTGCTGTCGGACAAGGCGTCCTGGATCACCGGTCAGGTGTTCAACGTCGATGGCGGACAGATCATCCGATCATGACGCAGTCTGCCCTCAAATTGGGGTACATCGGTCTGGGTAACATGGGTGCTCCCATGGCCCAGCGACTTGTCGACTGGCCCGGCGGGCTCACGGTTTTCGATCTGCGGGCCGAGGCTGTGGCAACGCTGGTCGAGGCGGGTGCGCGCGCGGCGGACGGCCTGGCCGATCTCGCGGATGCCGACCTGATCAGCGTCACGGTGCTGGACGACGCGCAGGTACGTGAGGTCATCGGGGAGCTGGCGCCGAAGGTAAAGCGCGGCACCATTATCGCGATCCACTCCACCATCAGCGACACCACGGCCGTCGAACTCGCACAACACTGGGCGCCCAAGGACATCCACGTCATCGATGCGCCGGTGAGCGGCGGCGCTCCGGGGGCACACAAGGGTGAGCTTGCCACCATGGTCGGCGCCGACGATGAGACATTCGCGCGGGTCAAGGAACCCTTGTCGAAGTGGGCGTCACTGGTGATTCATGCCGGCGCGCCGGGCGCGGGGACCCGAATGAAATTGGCGCGCAATCTCCTCCATTTTGTAGCCTTTACCGCGGCGGGGGAGGCGCAGCGACTGGCCGAAAGTTGCGGGCTGGACATCACCGATCTGGGCAAGGTGGTGCGCCACACCGATGCCATCACCGGCGGGCCGGGCGCCATCATGCTGCGAGACACCACCGCACCGGTGGCATCGGACAGCTTCTGGCATCCCATCTTCACGCATGTGCGCGGTCTCGGCGAAAAGGACCTGAGCCTGGCATTGGCACTGGGTGAAGAGCAGTCAGTCCAGCTGCCGCTGGCGACGTTGGCCCGTGAGCGTCTGGCCGCGAGTCTTGGTGTGCCCCATGCTGTGCCGTCTACGGAGGGAGAGATCTAATGGATGAGCTGCGCCGCAAGGGGCTGGACAAGATGAAAGAGGTCTACGGCTGGGACATGCCCGACCTGCCCGGCGACTATTTCAAGTACACCGCAGAGCATCTCTTCGGCACCATTTGGGATAGGCCCGAGCTGTCCATGCGTGATCGCCGGCTGCTGCTCCTCGGCGCGGTGAGTGCCCTGGGGCTCGACGAGATCCTGGAGATCCAGACGGGGGCCGCGCTCAAGAACGCTGAGCTCACCGATGCCGAGCTGCGGGAGGTCGCGCTGTTCATCACGCACTACGTCGGGTGGCCACTGGGCCAACGGGTCAACAAGCACGTCGAGATGGCCATAGCAAAAAACAATGAAGCCAAACGTGCGAAAGAGTCAAAGGGTGACTAGCCGATTCTCCGGGTTGTCCCAGGGCCAGTTGGCGGTCCTGGTTCCGGAGCTGCTGCTCATCGGTCAGCTTATTGACCGTTCCGGAATGGCTTACTGCATACAGCATTTCGGAAGAGAGGAGATGCTGCAGGTCGCCATCGAGGAATGGGCGTCATCCAGCCCGATCTACACCCGGCGCATGCAGAAGGCGCTGCGGTTCGAGGGCGACGATGTGATTACCATCTTCAAGGGTATGCAGCTCGACATCGGGGCCCCGCCACAGTTCATGGACTTCCGGTACACCGTGCATGACAAGTGGCACGGGGAGTTTCATCTTGACCACTGCGGCGCGCTGCTCGATGTGGAACCGCTCGGACCTGACTACGTGACGGGCATGTGTCACGACATCGAGGACCCCACATTCGATGCGACGGCATTCGCCACCAACCCGCATGCGCAGGTTCGGCCGATTCACCGGCCTCCGCGCACGCCTGCGGATCGGCATCCGCATTGCGCATGGACGGTGACCATCGACGAGTCCTATCCGGCGGTGTCCGGGATTCCCGCTCTGGACGTGGTCGGCGCGTCTGTGGCCGCCGGTTGGGAATTGGACGCTATCGATACCGCCGATGCGGGGGCCTCCGACTACGCCGGGCCCCTGCTGTCCGACCTGGATTTCGGTGCCTTCTCGCATTCGGCGCTGGTGCGGATAGCCGACGAGATCTGTCTGCAGATGCATCTCCTGTTTCTTGGGTTCTCGATCGCGGTAGGCAAGAGGGCTCCCGATGCCGAGTTGGCGCGCACCATTCGCACCCAACAGCTCATCGGTATTGCGGGTGTCGCCGCGGCGCGGATCAAGCAGGCGTTGCAGGTACCCGACGGGATCGACGGAGTGCTGCAGGTACTCCACGTGCACCCGCTGTTGAATCCCGTCGGATACGTGAACGCCGAAATCTCCGATGGCCGGCTCCAGGTGTGGGGGTCACCCGCTCACCAGGAGCAGGCCTGGATCTCGCTGTGTGGGCCCGCGGAAACACGGCCGTTGCAGGCGATCGCGACCGCGGTCGATCCGCATTTCGGTGTGGAGGTTTCGGGGAATGCCGAGGAATGGGTGGCGGTATTCACCGAGCATGAGGGTGAGGACAAGCAGCTGCCCGAGGTGATGATCGCCAATGTCAGCGGGGGATCGCGGTTCGTCTTCGAGCCGCGCAAGTCGCTGCCGCTGACGGTGGTCTGAGGTGCTGATGGCAAAGAGCTCGAAATATGTTGTGCGGGTTCCTGTTCAGGTGCAGACCGCGAACGGGGTCGTGGAGGGGTTTCGCGATAATGGTGTGCATCGCTTTCGTGCCATACCGTACGCCGAGCCTCCGGTGGGTGCTTTACGTCTGCGCAGCCCAGCGCCCGCGAAGCCCTGGGTAGGTGTGCTGCCGTGTGATTCTTGGAAATCGGCGTCACCGCAGAAACGTATCTACGTACCGCTCTCGATCAATAGGTTCCAGGCGGTCAGCGAGGACTGTCTGACGGTGAACGTGACTGTGCCGGAAGAGACCTCTACGGAGGCCCTGCCGGTGATGTTCTACATCCACGGCGGCGCCTATGTTTTGGGGAGTTCCGCACTGGCCTTGTACGACGGCGCCGACCTTGCGCGGCGCGGCTGTGTTTTCGTCTCCGTGAACTATCGGGTGGGGGCCTATGGCGCCATCGACCTGTCCTCCCTGTCGGATGACCGGCATACCATCGACAGCAATCTGTACCTGCGCGATTTGGTGCTGGCACTGCAGTGGGTGCGCGACAACATCGCGGCCTTCGGCGGAGACCCCAACAGTGTCACGATCTTTGGAGAAAGTGCCGGGGCGCATTGTGTCCAAATGCTGTTGACCGTTCCGGCGGCCGCCGGGTTGTTCCAGCGCGCGATCTGCCAGAGCACGGCCAGCGGAATGATCCACACCCGGGACGAAGCGGCGGCCAATGCGCGCCGGCTCGTCGAGTATCTCGGTATCGACGTCCGCGGCCCCGCTGGGGCGGTCATCAATGCCAGACCGCGCGATCTCGTGCGGGCGACACACCGGCTACTCACCGCGAAAACCAGGGAATCGGCCTTCTCGTTGGGCGTGGGCCCCAGCATCGACGGTGAGGTTGTGCCCGATGACCCGATCGCGATGATGGAACGCGGTGAGGCGCATCGGGTCCCGCTCATCATCGGATATAACGCGGAAGAGGTTCGGTTGTTCAACCGACTGCTGACCCGGGTGATGTCGTTGTCCCGGTTTGACGCCCGTGCTGTTGCGAGCACCCTCGGCGCGCTGAGCCCGGAGGCCGCGAAGCGGGTGATCGACTCCTATGAGGGCTACCC
Source organism: Mycobacteroides salmoniphilum (assembly GCF_004924335.1). Taxonomy (NCBI): domain Bacteria; kingdom Bacillati; phylum Actinomycetota; class Actinomycetes; order Mycobacteriales; family Mycobacteriaceae; genus Mycobacteroides; species Mycobacteroides salmoniphilum. The sequence continues at coordinate 1,087,399 of NZ_CP024633.1, forward strand.
GTCCAAGGCTGCCCTGGTGCGTCTCATGGGTGATGCGATGTTCGGCTCGGAGGCCTGGCGGGTGGCGCAGGCGCACAGCCATCACTCATCGGTCTACTTCTACCGGTACGACTACGCGCCGCGACCGCTGCGACGGTTCGGGCCGGGGGCCGCGCATGCGACGGAACTGTTCGCGGTGTTCGGCCTCTTCAAGCGTTGGCCCGCGTTGGCAGGGAAGAGAGATATGCATGACGCGCTGGCGCTGACGGAGGATATCCAGAGCCGTTGGCTCGCCTTCTCGCGGACGGGTATCCCGGGCATCGAGTGGCCGGTCTACACGGAGCCGGAGCACGCCGTCATGGTGTTCGACCAGCATCGGCGTATCGAGCTGGACCCGCAGCGCGCGCAGCGGGAGTTGTGGCGCGATATAAGCCGAGCAGCCTGAGCGGTTCTTGCGGGAACTTGCCACCAGACTGCTGCGTTGACGGTCAATGCCAGCTGCTCAGGATGAATTCGACCGCCAGCTCGCCCATCTGACCGAACGTGGGTACCCGGTGAGCGACCGCGCCGCCGAGCTTCGTACTCGGGTCGCTGATCTTCCGCCGTCCACCGTCGATCCCGCCGATCATATTCCCTTCGTTCTCGCCGTCACCGGAACCAGCTATGAGCAGACGGCGCCGCTGATGAGCTTGAATGGGCGCAACGGGTTTCATGTCATGGATGACGGCGATACCGAGGTGTACCAGCCGATCGTGGAGATCCCGGATCAGGCCTATCTGCTCACCGATATCGACACCGGGAGCGAGTTCTGCAATGTGACACCGGAGCAGGCATTGGCGACAATCACCGCCCGCGGACGCAGTCCGCTGACTATTGACGAGGGCATCGCGCTGGTGCTCGCGCGACCGGACATGCTGCGCAAGAACAAATGTTTCTCACTGGCGGCCTCCCGCGGGAAGGGACAGCGGGTGCCTGCCATCTGGATCTCTGATCGCAAGCCCAAGCTCGGTTGGTGCTGGGACCGCAATCCGCACACTTGGCTGGGCACCGCCTCATGCGGTGGCCGGGTAGTCCCGTAGCTCCAAGGTCCGGCACCTGTCACACTGTTAGTGATGGTGGCGATGTCGGCACTGGTGTTCGGACTCAGCTGGTGGCTGGGTCTGTATCTGCTGGCGCGCAACCCGCGAAAGCCCGTCTTGGTCCTCGCCGCGATCGGGCTGATCGGCTACTCCCTCGTCGTGGCACTCGACGCTATCCGGGTCACCGCGGGTTCCGATGCCGAACTCCTGGGTCGCATCGAGGTCTTCACCGCGATCATCCCGAGCGTTGCCTGGCTGCTGGTGCTGCTTGAACTCACCAACACCGGCGACCGGTGGCGTGATCGCGCCGCGATGGCGATACCCGGCGCTGTCCTGGCCGTCGTGCTGCTCGTGGGGGCGTCGCTAGCGGGCACCATCGCGGGTCCCGCACAGCTCGGGCACTGGATCATGTTCTATGCCAATGGGACCGCCGCCATCGGGGCCGCCATTCGGTTGTTCCGCCGACGTGCCTCGATACCCGGTTCGGCACGGGGCGTTGTCCTGGTCGCCACCATGTTCTTCACCCTCGGCGACGCTCAGCTGATCATCCCGCTCGGTATCTTGCCGAGCTGGCTGGCGTTGGCGTCGACAGGTTTCGACCTGGTGCTACTTGGTCTGGGTGTTGCGCTCTGGGACGCCTTCGACGAGGGGCAGGCGCTGCGCGGCGACATGCTGCGCTCCTTTGTCGCCTCCATTCTCGTCGGAGCGTTGTTCGGCGCCCAGGCCATGGTCGGCATCGCTGTCGTCGGTCAATCGGTCGCTCTGGTGGTCCTGCTGTTCACCAGCGTGGGCCTGGCCATCTGTATCCAGGTGCAATCGGGCCCCTTCGCGGACTTCCTTGACCGCCTGGCCTTCTCGCGTTCCCCGCAGCTACGTCACGAGCGTTCCGAGCTGCGCAGCACCGAGGCGGCACTGCCGTTGAAATCGGCATCGCCCATCGAGGGCGTCGACGACGAGACGTTCACCCGGCTGACGCGCCGGGCCCTGAGCCACTACGGCGATCTCGCCAAACTCGTCGCCAGCCCGCTCACATCGCTGCCCGCCATCGATGAACGCCTCACCGATCGCGGCGCCTCTGATCAGCCTGTCGAACGAGCCAACGAACTCAGAGCGGTGCTCGCCGAATCCATCTCACGGCTCAAACCGCGGGATGACGGGGATTTTGGCACCACCGATCAATGGCGTTACTACAACGCCCTGTACTTCCCGTATGTCATGGGCGTGCGAGCGTACGCACAAGGCGCGACGGCCGCGGGATTGGACCCGGTAGCGCGTCAAGCGTGGCAGTGGCTGGTCACTGAGGTGCCGCAGCGTTCACTGCATAACTGGCAGAACGCCGCGGCCAAACTCATCGCCGCGGACCTGCGCGTGCAGACCGCCCCCGCGCCGAATGGTCTTCGCACGACTGGCTCATCACCAGTTCCGCGGTAGCCGTCCCCGTTCGCGCCGCCATCCGGCATGGCTGCCCGGATGCCATCTCCACGATGTCGGGATGAAGGGCCACGCCAGTGGCACGGCCCGCAGTAGCGCGCGGTAGGCCGTCTCGTCCGCCAGGTTCCAGCGGATCCCAAAACGTTTGCGTACCTGGGGCGGCAAGCCACCGTAGATCGTCAGCCGGAGCGGAGGTGCCAACGCCATACGCATCGGCGCCGTGGGCAAGGCAAGTCTCGCGGCCGGCTTTAGATAAGGCGCCACCGGTAGATACGGAGACTTGCTCATATCGGGGACGGCACGTCCCTCGATGACCTTCATCAGATAGTCGGCCGCGGGGTTGGGTGCGAGCACCTCGTCGCAGTATCGGTCCCACTCCTGTTGGAATGCGGCTCTATTCGGTGGCAGCGGCTGCTCGCTCATCGCGTACCGGCGATACCATTCGACACCCTCCTGGTAGAGCTGCTCACGTTCGGCGTCGGTGAGCCGGTAGGACGAGTAGCGGTCCACCGTCTGTTCGACCATCACCTGAAACGTGGCGTGAGCCCACCAGAAGGTCGTCGGGTTCAGCGCGTGGTAGCGGACGCCGTCGGGCTGGGTTCCCTTGATATCGCGGTGAAAGTCCCGCACCTTCATGCCGGTGCCGGCCGCGGGATCGTCGTACACGGTGCCGAGGATCGGGGGCAGCGAGCGGAACACTCTGTCCACGGGATCTGCGAAGAAGTTCGAGTGCTCGATCAGTGCGTAGCCGATGGCGGGATCCATCGTTTGCAGGAGTCCGGCGGTGCCGCCGGTGAGCGCGATACGCATATCACCAGCCCAGCGCCATAACAGTGAACGACGGTCCAGCTGGGCACCGGGTGCGATAGAGATGACATCCGCTGTTGTCATCATCAGATGATGGCACAGCACGCGGCGAATTGGCAGGAATTGGCAGCGTCGAATGTCGAGATGGCAGTGCATCAGCGGCAATGTCGGTGGTGTCAGCTTTCGCACAGAGCTTTCTCACAAGGAGTCCCTCATGTCCATAGCTTCGGAGAACGCCTCGGTACTTCGCACACGCTTCGCCCAACCCGACTCGCTTCTGCGATTCGGCATCGGCCTCGACGGCATCGCCACCGGTTCGGTTGCCGTCGTCCTCCTGATCGCCGCGAAATGGCTCGTCGGGCCGCTCGGTCCCTCGCTGGGATTTCAGGTGGCGCACGCCGCCGCGCTCATCGGATACGGGGTGCTGGCCTTCGTCTTGAGCCGGGCCGACAGGTCCAAGCTCGCCGCCATCGGTGCCGTCTACATTGTCGGTAACCTGCTGGCGACCGTGCTCTACGTGGTGGCGGGCGTCATGAAATGGGTACCGCTGACCACCGCCGGCGTCACGCTGTGCATCGTGTTCGGCATCTACACCGCCGTCATGGCGGACATCCAATTCCTCGGACTACGGCGCCTGCGCTCCGCGTAGCCGCCCACATGCTCACCCGTTTCCACGGTGAGCCGGTGCCGGGCCATCCGCTTGGTGGCCCGGCACCTTTATGTCTAGACCGGTGTCAGCGGTAACCGCAGTGCGCCCGGCGCGGACTCGGGAACGGTCGGATGGTTGGGCTGTACCGGGAAGACGCGCTTGTAGGGCGAACCCAGCTCCGGCCGCGGGTCGAGCTCACCGTTGTTGGGCCAGAACGCCATTGCGCGCTCGGCCTGGGCGGTGATGGTGAACGACGGGTTGACCCCGAGGTTGGCCGATATCGCCGAGCCGTCAGCGACATGCAGTCCCGGATAGCCGTAGATCCGCTGGTACGGGTCGATGACACCGGTCTCGGGAGAGTCGCCGATCGCGCAACCGCCGATGAAATGCGCGGTGAGCGGGATGTTGATCGAGTCCAGGTGGGTGCTCCCGGCGTACCCGTCGACCTTCTCGGCCATCCGGCGGGCGACATCGTGGGCGACCGGTATCCAGTCCGGGTTCGGTTCTCCCGAGCCTTGTTTGGTGGTCATCTTCTTGCCGAACAACCCGCGTTTGAGGTATGTGGTCAGCGAATTGTCGAGTGATTGCATGACCAGCACGATGATCGAATGTTCCGAGGCATTGCGCGGGAACATGGAGCGCATCAGCAAGCCCGGATGCCGCGCATTGGTGAGCCAGGTCCGCGCAAAGCGCCAGGGGCCGCCGTCGGCCATGCCCGTGCCCAGCATGCTCAAGAAATTCGAACCCTTGCCATACCGGCACACCTCGACATGGGTGTTGGGCTCCGGGTGAATCGAGGAGGTGATGGCCACGCCCTGGGCGAAGTCATTGCGCTTGGGGGAGTAGACGACCGGCACTTCCTCGGAGTTGGTGCGGGTCTGCTCACCCAGGCGTGCCGACAGATCGGGCAGCGATCCGGAGTCCTTGAACTTGTGTAGCAGGCGTTGCGTGCCGAGCGAGGCCGCGGAGAAGACCACGTGCCGCGCAGTGAAATCCCGCTTGTTCTTCCGGACCAGGCGGCCGGTCTGCTTGGTGCTGACCACATACCCTTCGCGGTCTTCGAGCGGGCGTACGTCGAGTACCTGCGTCAGCGGGTGGATCTGTGCCCCAGCATGTTCGGCCAGGTACAGGTAGTTGGTCTCGGTGGTGTTCTTGGCGTTGTGCGGGCACCCGGTGAAACACTGTGCGCATCCGATACAGCCGGCACGCTCGGGCCCCGCCCCGCCGAAGAACGGGTCGGGAACGGTCTTGCCTGGCTCGTCGCCGAAGAACACGCCCACGTTGGTGGGGTGGTAAGTGTCCTCCACGCCTAGGTCCTTCGCCACTGCCAGCAGCACCTCGTCCGGTGGTGTGGTGTGCGGTGTCTGTACGACACCCAGCATCCGGCTGGCCTGGTCGTAATACGGCGCCAGCTCCACCTTCCAGTCGGTGATGTGCGCCCATTGCTTATCGGTATAGAACTGCTCCAGCGGCTCGTAGAGCGTGTTGCCGTAGATCAGCGAGCCGCCGCCCACACCCACTGCGCTGGCGATGAACGTCTTACCCAGCACCGTCATCCGCTGGGGGCCGTAACAGCCCAGCCCCGGTGCCCACATGGCCTTGCGGACATGCCAGTTGTTAGGCGGAACGTCTTCGCGTTTCCAGCGCTTTCCCATTTCAAGTACGCCGACTCGGTAGCCTTTTTCGGTGAGGCGGAGGGCCGCAACGCTCCCACCGAAACCGGACCCGATGACGACTACGTCGTAGTCATAGTCCATGCGGTCAACCTACTGGTTGGTTGCCGCTGACGCACTGTAAATCAGGACGCAGCTTCTAGAGCCGCGCGCATCTTTTCGTGGATGGCGTTGATGGCCTGCAGCGGGCGGATCATGACCTTGAACTCGATGATCTTGCCGGCGTCGTCGCAGGTGATGATGTCGACTCCGTTGACGTACTTGCCGTCGATGGTCGACTCGAACTCCAGGGCAGCGGTGTTCCCATCAAGAACTTCCTTGACGTAGTGGAAGTCGCTGTCGGGTCCGGCGAGCGTCGTGAACGCGGCCAGCAAGTACATGGCGGTGATAGCCTTGCCGCGCTGGGGGGTGAACACCACGGGGGAGTAGAAGACGACATCCTCGGCCAGTAGTTCGTCGAGCGCTTCCGGGTTCGCGCCGGAAATGATGCCGTGCCAGGTTTCAACCACGCTGTTGATCATGGGGCGAATATACCAGTCGGTCTACCTGACGCAAGTCCGTCTACAGCTTGCGCAGGCGCAACCTGTTGATCGTGTGGTCGGCGTCCTTGCGTAGTACCAGCGTGGCGCGCGGCCGGGTCGGCAGAATGTTCTCCCGCAGATTCGGCAGGTTGATCGAATGCCAAATCTCCTGTGCGGCAAGGGTTGCCTGCTTATCGGACAGCTTGGCGTAGTGGTGGAAATGCGAGGACGGATTTGCGAATGACGTGGAGCGCATCGCCAGGAATCGGGAGATGTACCACTGCTCGATGTCCTCGATGCGTGCGTCCACATAGATCGAGAAATCGAACAGGTCCGAGACCATCAGGGTTGGGCCGGTTTGCAGTACGTTCAGGCCCTCGAGAATCAGGATATCGGGTTGCTGCACAACGTGTTTCTCGTTCTTGATGATGTCGTACAGCAAGTGCGAGTACACCGGGGCCGTGACCTCATGCGCCCCCGATTTGACCTCGGTGACGAATCGCAGCAGCCCGCGCCTGTTGTAACTCTCCGGAAATCCCTTGCGGTGCATGATGTTCCGTCGAGATAGCTCGGCATTGGGGTAGAGGAATCCGTCGGTGGTCACCAGGTCCACCCGGGGATGGTGATCCCATCGCGCAAGCAGCGCCTGCAGCACGCGGGCCGTGGTCGACTTGCCGACAGCGACGCTGCCCGCCACCCCAATGACAAAGGGGACCAGACGGTCCGGGTGCTGATCTCCGAGGAAGGTCGCGGTGGCGGCAAACAGGCGCTGCCGGGCGGCCACCTGAAGGTGGATGAGGCGAGCGAGCGGCAGGTAGACCTCGGCGACCTCGGTCAGGTCGATCTGCTCGCCCAGACCGCGCAGGCCGATGAGCTCTTCTTCGGTGAGCACCAGCGGCGTGGACTTGCGCAGCGCGCGCCACTGTTTCCGGTCGAACTCCACATAGGGGCTCGGCTCGCTCAGCCGCGGCATCGATGCGCCGCTCGCGAGAAGGAAGAGTGCGTGGATGGGCCGCTTGCGCGAAGACCAACACTCATAGTGGCAAGTCTTGCAGGAACCCTTCGTGAACGCGGCACTAGGGTTGTGTGACATGGGCGATAACGGCGAGTCGGAAAACACCCTAGTTACCGAATATCTGCTGCTTGGGCTGCGATTTGACCGTATCGAAAGTGGATACGTCGACGCGTTCACGGGTGACCCCGCGCTGCGGCAGCGTGTCGAGAACGAGCCCACCCCCAATCCGGTCGAGCTCGCGCGTCAGGCCAGTGCGTTGCGTGGCGAGTTGGCCGCCAGCGACCTGGACGAGGCGCGTAAGGCCTTCATCGACACCCACCTGAAGGCACTGGCCTGTGCCGGGCGCAAGTTCGCGGGCGAGAACATCGGATTTGTGGACGAGGTGCATGACTACTTCGATGTGCGCATTGCCAAGGGCGACGAGGAGCGTTATCGGCAAGCGCACGAGGCCCTCGAAAGTGTTCTGCCGGAGGGCGGTTCGCTATTGGAACGAAAAACGGCCTACGACCGGTCCCAGGAGATCGACCCGAACCGGCTGCAGGAATGTGTGGATGCTTTCTCCAGCGCACTGCGCGACCGGGTACGCGCGGAGTTTCCGCTGCCCGACACCGAGACGGTGACGTATGAGGTCGTCAGCGACAAACCCTGGTCGGGGTTCAACTACTACGAGGGCAACTACCGCTCGACGGTCGCCATCAATTCGGACCTCAAGCAGTATCTGAGTAATGTGCCCGCGCTGATCGCCCACGAGTCCTACCCCGGGCACCACACCGAGCACTGCCGTAAGGAAGCCGGCCTGGTGCATCTGGGGGACCAGCAGGAACAAACCATCTTCCTGGTCAACACCCCGCAGTGCCTGATGGCCGAGGGGCTCGCCGACCTTGCCCTCTACGCGGCAGTCGGAGAGGACTGGGGGCTGTGGGCCCAGGAGATCTACGCCGACCTCGGGCTGCGTTTCGACGGTGAACAGGCGCAGGCCATGGGGCGCGCGCGAGCCGGACTGATCAACGTCCGTCAAGACGCGGCGCTGATGCTGCATGACGAGCACCGCGACGTCGACGAGGTGATCGCCTTCCTGAAACGCTGGCTGCTGGTCTCCGAGGAGCGTGCCCGGCACATGCTCACATTCCTGTCCTCGCCACTGTGGCGGGCGTACATCTCCACTTACGTCGAGGGCTATCAATTGTTGAAGGGGTGGCTGGATCGTCGTCCGCCGGAGCAGTCCCTCACGACCCGCTTCGGGCGGCTGCTGGACGAGCCCCTGGTGGCGTCCACCTTGGTATAGGCGCCTACTAGGCTGAGGGGCATGACGACTTCAGCTTCCAGCGACATTGCGCAGGGCGCGCAGTACGCCGAGACCGCCAGCGCCGCGTACCGTTCGGCCCTGGAGGTCATCGAGACCATCGAACCGCGGATCGCGGACGCGACACGCAAAGAACTTGCCGACCAACGCGATTCGCTCAAGCTGATCGCCAGCGAGAACTACGCCTCGCCCGCCGTGTTGCTCACCATGGGCACCTGGCTCTCCGACAAGTATGCCGAGGGCACCATCGGCCACCGCTTCTATGCCGGCTGCCAGAACATCGATACCGTCGAGGCGCTGGCCGCCGAGCATGCCCGCGAGCTGTTCGGTGCGCCCTACGCGTACGCCCAGCCGCACTCGGGAATCGACGCCAATCTCGTTGCCTACTGGGCAATCCTGGCCACTCGGGTCGAGGCACCGGCTCTCGCTGAGAAGGGTGTGCGCAACGTCAACGACCTGTCCGAGACCGATTGGGAAGAGCTGCGCCACCAGTACGGCAACCAGCGCCTGATGGGTATGTCACTGGACACCGGCGGCCACCTCACCCACGGCTTCCGCCCGAACATCTCGGGCAAGATGTTCCACCAGCGCAGCTACGGCACGGACCCGGAGACCGGGTTGCTGGACTACGACGCGCTGGCCGCGGCCGCACGCGAGTTCAAGCCGCTGGTGCTGGTCGGTGGTTACTCCGCGTACCCGCGCCGGGTGAACTTCGCCAAGATGCGCGAGATCGCCGACGAGGTGGGCGCCACCCTGTTCGTGGACATGGCGCACTTCGCCGGCCTGGTCGCCGGAAAGGTCTTCACCGGCGATGAGGATCCGGTGCCGCACGCTCACATCACCACGACCACCACACACAAGTCGCTTCGCGGACCCCGCGGTGGCCTGGTGCTGGCCACGGCCGAGTACTCCGATGCCGTCGACAAGGGCTGCCCCATGGTGTTGGGCGGACCGCTGTCGCATGTGATGGCCGCCAAGGCCGTCGCCCTGGCCGAGGCGCGCCAGCCCTCATTCCAGGCGTACGCACAGCGTGTCGCCGATAACGCCAAGTCGCTGGCCGAGGGCTTCCTGAAGCGCGGCGCACGCCTCGTCACCGGTGGCACCGACAACCACCTGGTGCTCCTCGACGTGCAGTCCTTCGGGCTCACCGGGCGACAGGCCGAGTCCGCCCTGCTGGATGCCGGCGTCGTCACCAACCGCAACTCCATTCCGGCCGACCCCAACGGGGCTTGGTACACCAGCGGCATCCGGTTCGGCACCCCGGCGCTCACCAGCCGCGGATTTAACGGCGACGAGTTCGACAAGGTGGCCGAGCTCGTGGTCGACGTGCTGTCCAACACGAGTCCTGCGGGAGGCACCGCTGGTTCTTCCAAGGCGAAGTACACGCTCGCCGACGGTGTCGCGGACCGCGTGAAGGCCGCTTCGGCCGAGTTGCTGGCCGCCAACCCCCTGTATCCGGGCCTCACTCTCTAGGGTCTTTAGTCACCACGGCTCGATGTAAAAGCCCCCGGCACGCTGGTGTTTCGGGGGCTTTTACTTATGCTCGCGAAGAGTCGCGCGGCGATTTCACATTTCTGACGCGTCCGGTTAGTGTTACCGCATGGCACAGAAACCTGTACCCAATGCGTTGACTCTTGAGCTGACGGACGTCGTCGCCGAGAACATCGATCGCCATCGCGATACGGCGGAGCTTTGGTACTCCCATGAGCACGTCCCCTATGACCAGGGCGAGAACTTCGCCTTCCTGGGTGGACGCGACTGGGAACCCTCTGACGTCAAGCTGCCCAAGGCTGTTGTCGACGCCATCCAGATCCTGCTGATCACCAAGGACAACCTGGCGGGCTACCACCGCGAGATGGTCGAGCATTTCTCGCTGGAGGTCATCCCGTGGGCGGATTTCATCGGGCGCTGGACCGCCGAGGAGAACCTGCACGCCATCACGCTGCGTGAGTACCTCGTGGTGACGCGCAATGCCGACCCCAGCGCCGACGAGGACACCCGGCTGGCTCACGTCATGAAGGGCTACCGGGCCGACTCGTTCAGCCAGATCGAGACGCTGGTGTTCAATGCGTTCTTCGAGCAGATGCACGCCGTGTTCGTCCGGAACCTGGCCGCGCAGGCCGAGGATGACGTGCTCAAGGGCCTGCTCGCGAACATCGAGAAGGATGAGCGCCGCCACGAGCAGATGTACAGCAATATCGTGCTCGAATGCCTGCGGCTGTACCCCGAGGACACCATCGCCGCCATCAAGGCCCGCGCCGCGGAACTGAAGGTCATCGGCGCCGACATCGACGGTTACGAGGACAAGGTCGCCTCCGTGGCCGAGGCCGGGATTATTGACGAGGTCACCGTCCAGGACGTGGTTCGCGAACTCACCGACAAGTGGGGCGTGACCGAGCGGCTCTGATAACCAGTCGGCTGTTCGCCGAGCGCATACCGCACGCACAGAATCCGGGGGTTCATGTGCACCCGGTATGCGCTCGACGCATTTCAGGGCCCCGCCGCACGCCTGTAACCGGCGTTAACCCGGTGTTAGTCAACACGCTCGATTCGGTGCGCGGCATCCGCGTGTAGGTGCGAGTAGCGTCAAAAGCGATGGCTAGCGACATGCTTTGCTATCCGGGAGGTACTGATCGTGGCGAAAGCGACAGGACCGGCCCCGGTCCTGATGTGGACGGTCTCATGAGGCGTCCACACACGGTACCGACCGCGTCCACGACAGATCGCGTGTGGTGCCGCACGGATGTCAGGAGCGCTCGGTGACTGCTTCAATGAACCCTGGGACAATCCGTACCTATGTGCTCGACACCTCGGTGTTGTTGTCTGACCCTTGGGCCACAAACCGATTCGCCGAACATGAGGTAGTGATCCCGTTGGTGGTGATCAGTGAGCTGGAAGGCAAACGTCACCATCATGAGCTGGGTTGGTTCGCCCGCACTGCGTTGCGGATGCTTGACGATCTGAGGCTGGAGTATGGCCGTCTTGATCAGTCAATTCCTGTTGGGACACAGGGTGGTTCGCTGCATGTCGAGCTGAATCACACCGATCCCTCGGTGCTGCCCGTGGGCTTCCGCACCGACTCCAACGACTCTCGGATTCTGGCGTGTGCGCTCAATCTCGCCGCCGAGGGCAAGCTGGTTACGTTGGTGAGCAAGGACATTCCGCTGCGTGTCAAGGCCGGCGCGGTGGGCTTGGCCGCCGACGAGTACCGGGCCCAGGACGTGGTGAACTCGGGCTGGATGGGTATGGCCGAGCTGGACACGGCTCCTGACGTCATCGACTCGCTCTTTGAGGCCGGCGAGGTCGATCTGGAGGCGGCGCGAGATCTCCCGTGCCACACCGGAATTCGACTACTCGGTGGGACCTCGAGCGCGCTTGGCCGAGTCAATGCCGAGAAGCGGGTGCAGCTGGTACGCGGTGATCGTGAGGTCTTCGGGCTGCGTGGGCGCTCCGCGGAACAGCGTGTGGCACTGGACATCCTGCTCGACGAGTCGGTCGGAATCGTCTCTCTCGGCGGCAAGGCGGGTACCGGTAAGTCGGCACTGGCGCTGTGCGCGGGGCTCGAAGCGGTGCTGGAGCGGCGTAGCCACCGCAAGGTAGTGGTGTTCCGTCCCCTGTACGCCGTCGGCGGTCAGGAGTTGGGCTATCTGCCGGGCAGCGAGAGCGAGAAGATGGGCCCGTGGGCGCAGGCTGTCTTCGACACCCTCGAAGGGCTGGCGTCACCGGCGGTCATTGAAGAAGTACTCTCGCGCGGCATGCTCGAGGTACTCCCACTCACGCACATCCGTGGACGGTCCCTGCATGACTCGTTTGTGATCGTCGACGAGGCGCAATCCCTGGAACGCAACGTGCTCCTGACGGTGCTGTCGCGGTTGGGCAGCGGCTCGCGTGTGGTGCTCACTCATGACGTCGCGCAGCGCGACAACCTGCGTGTCGGTCGTCACGACGGTGTGGCCGCGGTGATTGAGAAGCTCAAGGGCCATCCACTGTTCGCGCACGTCACGTTGGTGCGTAGTGAGCGTTCGCCCATCGCCGCACTGGTCACAGAGATGCTGGAGGAGTTCGGGCCCGGGCTCGCTCCCTGAACTGACGGTTACGCTGTTGGGCGTGCTATCCAAGCGTGATGTCTTTCGGTGGACGATGGTCGCGGCCGCTGTGGGAAGTTTGATCGCGGCCGCGATCGTCGTCACCGACAAGCAACGCGCCCTGGACGAGCCGGTGGACTGTCAACGTGAGAAGTGCGTGGCGCTGACGTTCGATGACGGGCCGAGCCCGTTCACCGAGCGGCTGTTGGAAATCCTGCGAGCCAATGGCGCGCACTCGACCTTCTTCGAAATCGGCAACAAGGTCCAGCGTGATCCGGCGGGCGCCAAGCGGGTCGTGGACGCCGGGATGGAGCTGGGAAGCCATACCTGGGAACACCCCAACATGACGACGATCCCGCCGGAGGCAATCGCGGGCCAGCTGAGTAAGGCCAGCGACGCCATCGAAGCCGCCACGGGCCAGCGCCCCAAGCTGTTCCGCACCGCGGGTGGCCTGATCAACGATCAGGTGCTGGCCGAAGCCAAGAAGCAGGGCCTGGCCGATATCAACTGGGATGTCATCCCGTTCGACTGGGCCAACGACGCGAACACCGATGCCAGCCGGGCCATCCTGATGTCACAGATCAAGCCGGGATCCGTGGTGCTTTTCCACGACACCTATTCGAGCACAGTGGATCTAGTCGAGCAGTTCCTCCCGGTGCTTCGGGCCAACGGTTACCACGCGGTGACCGTCACGACGTTGCTTGGTCCGCGTGAGCCCGGCAGCAGTTATGGAAGCCGGGATAACGGTCCGCCTGTGAACCTCCTGAAAGACATTCCGGCGTCGGAGATTCCGCCGCTGCCGAACACTCCGTCGCCGCTGCCCGCGACCAATATCCCCATTACCGACCTGCCCAATCAGGGTGCGGGTGGGCCGGCCGTCGGGCAATAGGGGTGCGTCTCGTCGCTTTGGCGTTGATCACGGCACTACTTGTCGGACCCGCCAGCGTCGTGCTTCCCGCCCCGCAGCGCTATTCGGCGACGATCAGCCGAGACGAACGTGGTGTCCCGCATATCAGCGCCGATGATTGGGGCTCACTGGGTTACGGCACCGGGTACGCGTTCGGTGAGGATCGTGCCTGCACCCTGATCGATCAGATTGTGAAGGTGCGCGGTGAGCGCAGCAAGTGGCTCGGGCCGGGCCCCAACAATCGGAACGTCGATATGGACTTCGGTTACCGGCACCTGAAACTGTGGGAGAACGCGCCCAAACGCTGGGCCGACCAGCCGGTCAGAGTGCGCGAATTGGTCGACGGATACGTCGCAGGGTTCAACGAGTCGTTGTCGGTCAACGGTGTGAACGGCGGCTGGTGCGATGGAGCCGGCTGGGTGGGGCCGATCACCGCGCAGGACCTGTACGCGCATTTCTCCGATGTCGTGATGACGGTGTCCAGCATCTCCATGATCACCGAAATCGGCAGGGCACAACCACCTTCAGGTGCATCGGCACCTCGACCGGGTGCCTTGCCCGCGCCGCCGCGGATGGGTAGTAACGGGTGGGCCCTGGGTTCGGAACGCTCCAGCACCGGCGGTGGCCTGCTGTTGGCCAACCCGCACTATCCGTGGACGGGCGAGAACCGTCTCTGGGAGGCGCACCAGAGCATTCCCGGACAGCTCAACGTCTACGGTGTCGGATTGTCCGGAATGCCTTTGGTGCAACTCGGATTCACCGATGCGGTGGCCTGGACGGCCACTGTCGCAGCCGGACGCCGCTTCGCGCTGTATCGCTACGACCTGGATCCCTCAGACCCCACCGCGTATTACGTCGACGGCCGGCGTCAGGTGATGACGCCCGACCCCATCACCATCGACGTGGCCGGTGAACATGGCATCTCGCCGATGAGCCGCACCCTGTACTCCACCAACCACGGGCCGGTGGCCGATGTGGATACCGTGGGCTGGACACCGGTGCAGGCCATCGCGATGGCCGATGCCAACGCCGACACCAACACCACGCTGTCGCAATACCTGGGCATGGCGACCGCGGGTTCCATGGATGAGTTCCAGGATGTGTTCCGGACCAATCGCGGTGTGCCATGGATGAATACCGTCTCGACGAGTGCTGACGGACGTGCCTGGATCGTCGATTCCTCCGCGACCCCCAACCTGTCCAGGGAGGCCCTTGCCGCGTGGGCGATCGACCGCGAAAAGCCGGGGTTGATCAGGGACGCGTACCGCTCCGCGGGCATGGTGGTGCTCAATGGATCCCGGTCGCTCTTCGACTGGACCGACGATGAGAATGCCGCCGCACCCGGGCTCATCGGATACGACCACATGCCGCAGCTGGAACGGCGCGACTACGTCTTCAACGCCAATGACAGCATGTGGCTTGCGCACCCGGATCAGCTGCTCACCGGATATCAGCCGCAGCAGGGCGGTGAGGGGTGGATTTTGTCACCCCGGACCAAGACCAACGCGCGACTACTTGCCGAGAACCGGGGCAAGTGGACCACTGACGACGTCAGTGCCGCGCTGTTCGCCGACCATGCGATCCTTGCCGATCAGCTGCGCATACCGCTGGTGCGGGCGTGCATGGCGACCAAGGTCGTCGATGGCGTCGACCTGGGGCCCGCCTGTTCCGCGCTGGCGGGCTGGGATGGCAGGTTCACCAAGACCGCGCGCGGCGCCGTCGTGTTCCGAGAATGGCTCTCCCGATTCACTCCGGGGGAGCGCAAGGACCGGGGCAGGCTGTTCGCGGACGGATTCGACCCGGCCAAGCCCGTTGATTCGCCCTCGGTTCCGGCGGCCGATGTCAAGCCCTGGCTCACGGAACTGGCTGCCGCCGTGCGCCTTCTGCAGCGTGCCGGTGTTCCGGTCGACGCCCCCTTGGGTGATGTGCAACGCGAAGTGCACACCGGCCGTCTGTTGCCGATAGGTGGCGGAACGGATATCGAGGGTGCCGCCAATATCGTGGATTGCTGTTCCTGGGGTACCAGCTCCGAGCCGCAACCCAACCCCGGGGAGCGCCTGGAACCGGGTACCGAGCTGCGCGCCATCCCGGGTGCCGCGGGGGTGCTCAACGGATACCCGGTTCAAGAGGGGGACAGCTTCATCATGGCGCTGCAATACGGTCCCGATGGCCCGGATGCGAAAGGTGTTCTGGTTTATGGAAACCCGGACGACTCGAAGAATCCTGCGTACTACGCGGGGGCACAGGCGTTCAGCGCCGAGCAGCTGCGCCCGTTGGCCTTCGATGCCCACGACGTCGCCAAGACCGCCGTTTCCACGGTGACCATATCGCGGCCGCGTTAATGGGAGCCAAGACCGGCGTGGGCGTGTGCTCACCACGCCGGCCCTGACACCAGGGCGTGAATTACTTGCCGGTCAACTTGTCTTTGACCGCCTCGATGCCTTCCTTCACTTTGTCTGCTGCATCAGAGATCGCCTGCTTCGCGGAGGCAATTCCCTGGTCCGCCTGACCCTCGGCCTTGAGGTCATCGTTGTCGGTGGCCGCTCCAAAGGCCTCCTTCGCGCGACCTTTCAAGTCTTCAGCCGTGTTCTTTGCGTCGTCGGTTATTCCCATGTCGTGGAATCCTTTCCGTTGGGCGGTGCTCGATCGTTACCTACTCCCGGGGGCAGCCGATCGATTCACGGTTGCACCCAAGCTTTTTCGTCCTGTGCTCAGACGACCTGCGGGCGGACCTTGTCCTCGGATACTTCCTTGACCAGGAGCTGGACGTCCAGGTCGTTGTTGGCCGCACGCCGAATATCGGCGCCGCATTGTCGGGCGAGGTGTCGGATTTCAGTGGTTGAGGTATGGGGCGAGACGCCCATGGTGACTCGGACCACCGGTCGGCCCTTCTCGCGGAGTGTCACTGCGCGGGCACTCTGCACGGAGGGGTGACGTGCCAGGTCATCCGCGGCCGCGTCGGCCAATCGGGACAGATCGACTTGCCCGTCGGTGTCGCCGAGACTGCGGACCGATGTGGGGCGCAGATGGACGAGCAATAACCAGAGCCCGACGAGGAAGGCAGCGACTCCGGCTCCCGCAAGAACGCCTGATAGCCACGGCCATTCGAGTGCGCGGGCCGGGGCCTGTGAGTCGACTGCTGCCGCCGCCTGGCGCGCCTGGCGCGCCAGGCGGGTGTCGGTGCGGTAGCCAATCAGCCAGACCGCGCTGGTCAACAACACGATGGCCAATAGAGCCGTGAGTAACCTATCGATGAATTGCGTGGTGCGCGTCACTGATTGGTTCCGCCCTTCTTCTCGCGAAGTGAGCCGCGATGTCCGTCGCGCCATCGGTGAACTGATGCATGAGGCACCAAGATTCCATCGCCTACCGCGATATGGGTGCGGCGTCGCGGCTTCACCGCGAGGACGAGCAGGATCAATCCCGCGATCCCCGCCACCACGGCTGCTGGCCAGGTCCACCACATCCAGTGCGCGTGCTGTACCCACCCGGCCACTGTGGCGGTCCACATCGAACCGCCTACCCATCCCACACCGATCGCTGCGTCGCGCAGCGCGATCACGCCCGCGGCAACCAGCCCCATGGCGATGAGGGTGCTGGTGATGGTTGATCCGGCGACACGGTGCGGTCCTCGGTATCTACTGCTTACCTCTATCGCGGTGTCGCTCTCCTCCGGGTCACCGGCATCTGCGGCGTAGGCGTCGGCCACTTCGGCCGGCGTGCGATTGCTTTCGATCCGCGCGATACGCACGTTGACGCCGGCCGGGTCCTCGCCGAGCGATTCGTGCAGTTCTTGGGCCACCGCTGCCCGGACCGCGTCGACAACGCGCGCACCGTCAGTGGGCCAGGTGGCCGCGATCTTGACGTTCACCGTGGGGCGTATGTCGTCGGCGATGGCGATCGATGGCAATGCCCGGCCGGGAGCCATGCTCCCGTGGCGAACCACCCCGGGTACCGAAAGCACGGCATGCTCAATCAAACGATGGCGCACCCGCTCGTGAACGCGGGTAGTACCGCGCACCGGTACCACCCCAGTAGTGGTCACCATCGTCAGCTCCGGTCGCGGCGACCGAGCGCGGTGAGATCGATGGTGCCGTCGAGATGCGCACCGAGGGCGCCTCCGGCTCCGGCCAATACCACCGCAAGGAGGAATCCGATCAGGCCACCAGTGACGACTGCTATCGCCAGCAGCAGGCCCGCGAACAGGCCGATCACTGTGTAATTTCCATTCATTCTCGTCATCTCCTATCGAGATATTTGATGCGTTGTCGCTGGATGCGCCGCCGGCGAGCTGCGCTCGCAAGGGTCGTAAACCGGCCGCGCCAGGTCCGCTGTACTCGAACCGTGGCGCGCCGCGGGGCTCGATCGTCGGCCAGAGTCTGCAGCGCTGCCATGAGCGCCTCTCCCGATCCACCCGCATCGGGGTGATGCCTTCGTACGGCCTCGCGGCGTGCCTGCCGTTCAACATCGAGCACGGCGGTCAGGCCTGTGCTTCGGCCACTGCCACGTCGTCGACCACGACGACAACCGGTACGCCCGCCGCCTCGCTGGCGGCCCGGCGCACCCGGGCCGCCACGTCGAGTAGACCGGTCCGGAGGTCGAGCACCACGTGAACCTCGCCGCCGTCGGCCCCCAGCCGCACACCTCGCACCGTCCGACCGGGTAGGTGTGTGGCGGGGACTCCCAGCCCTCCGGAATAGAGGCCGATGACGCCGTCGACGGCAGTCACCGCCGCGACCACACGATCGACCCGCTCGCCGGTCGCGTCCGTCACTGGACTCGTGGCTCTCCGGCGTCGGATGCGTCGTCATCACCGTCGGCGAAGTGCACGTCGTGCACGGTGACGTTGACCTCGGTGACCTCGAGCCCGGTCATGTTCTCGACGGAGGAGATGACGTTGCTGCGAATTCCCTCGGCCAGGTCATGGATGGCGATCCCGTAATCAGCGACTATCCCGATGTCGATGGCTGCTTGACGTTCGCCAACCTCGACGCTCACGCCCTGGGTGAGGCTGGGTGAACCTGGCAGCGTCTCGCGCAACTTTCCCACGACGCGGGCAGCCTGGCCTCCCAGGTCGTAGACACCGTCGACCTCGCGCGTAGCGATACCAGCGATCTTGGAGACCACCACGTCGGCGATGGTGGTGACGCCATGGTTGGCGACTTTCTCGACGGCATTACTGGACTTGTCTACCTGCTTCGACGAACTCACTTCATGGGTTTGGGTTGCCGTGGTCATCAGCTTCTCCTTCGACTTGTCTCAGCTTCCGGACATTTCCGTCCGGCACAATGAGTTCGTCGGGCAACGGTTGGTATTACGCACGCCGATGAGATCTAACGCACATTTCCGCGCTCACGACGACAGGGGACACAGTGGTGCTGCCGCTCTTGCCGCGGGGGGAACTGCTGGCGTCACTGTCGGACGAGATGCTTGCTCGACGCGCCCAGCACGGTGATTCAGAGGCGTTCGATGTTCTGGTCGTCCGGCATGGCCCCGCGCTGCTGAGATTCGTTGCCCGCACGTATCCGGAGCGGGCGGAGTATGACGACATCGTCCAGGAGACGTTCATCGCCGCCTGGAAAGGGCTGCCGTCGTTTGCCTTTCGGTCGCAGTTCCGCACCTGGTTGTACTCACTTGCGTCCCGGAAGACCGTGGACGCAATGCGGCGGCGCCGTCGCGACGTCGATATCGACGACGTGCCCGAAGTCGCGGATATCAGTGCTGGGCCCGGTGAACGAGCCCTGGACGGCGATTTCCTTGCCGCGTTGAGTCGTGAGTTATCGCAGCTGCCCTATTCGGCGCGGGCGACCTGGTGGCTTCGTGAGGTCTACGACCTACCGCTGGCGGAGATAGCGACGGTTCTTCGGACCACTGAGGGATCGGTCCGCGGCAACTTGCAGCGCACCCGCAAGCGGCTGGCGGAAGCGCTGAAGGATTTCCGCCCATGAACGAACGCGGAGACCACATTGAGTCCGCCAGCTGTACAGCTCCCGGCATATGGCGTAACACTGGAGAACTGATGGATGCGAGAACCGGGGACCACCATGATGCCGTCGCTGACGCCACGGCATGGATCGCCGATGCCACCCGCCGATTGGCCGAGCTCGACGGCGGACCAGATGACTATGTACCGGGAGCATCCTGGAGTGAGGGTGGATCGGCTCTTGAGCAGCTGCGCGCCGCCGTCGCGCACCGGATCGCCGCACTTCCACGCAGGGGCAAGCCGATCAGCACGGCAATCCCGGGGATCACTGTCAGTCATCTTGCGTTGGCAAAAGCACTGGCATCAGGCCTGGCCGAGCTCGCCGCTGAGGCGTCAGCGGCGATCGCTGCCGTAGACGTGGAGGTGGACGCGCAGGCAGTGACAGCGCTCCGTATCAACCTGGTGGCCATCGGTGCCGGCGATCGTGACCACACCTACCTCGATGACGGTGACGCACTGCGGAAGCGAGCTGCCGCAGTGGTCAACGACATCATCGGTATCGAGCCACCGACCATAACCGTCACCTGGGAGGACATCGTCCTGCCGTCGTACTAGGTACCCACGGTCACGGGGTCTTAATTAATCTTTCACCTTTGCCATGGCGAGCACGTCCAGGCGCTTGTCCAGCTCCTCGATGCTCAGCTTGTCGCCGATGAGGCCGCGGTCGATGACGGTCTGGCGAATTGTCTTGCGCTGCTTGAGCGCCTCCTTGGCCACGGCCGCCGCTTCCTCGTAGCCGATCGCCGAGTTCAGCGGGGTAACGATCGACGGAGAGGATTCCGCCAGCGTCCGCAGGTGGTCCTCGTTGGCGATCAGGCCGTCCACGCACTTGTCGACGAAGAGGCGAGACACGTTGGCCAGCAGCGTGAATGACTCCAGCAGGTTGCGGGCCATCACCGGGATGTACACGTTGAGCTCGAAGGCGCCGGACAGTCCGCCCACGGTGATGGCGGCGTCGTTACCGATCACCTGTGCGGCCACCTGGGTGACTGCCTCGGGTAGCACCGGGTTCACCTTGCCGGGCATGATCGAGCTGCCGGGCTGCAGATCGGGCAGCTGGATCTCGCCCAGACCGGTCAGCGGGCCCGAACCCATCCAGCGAATGTCGTTGGCGATCTTGGTCAGCGACGCCGCGATGGTCTTCAGTGCGCCGGAAGCCTCGACCAGCCCGTCGCGCGCGGCCTGCGCCTCGAACGAATCCGTGGCCGTCTTCAGTTCCGAGAGGCCCGTCGACTTCTTCAGTACCTCAACAACTTTCGAACCAAAGCCATCGGGTGCGTTCAGGCCCGTGCCGACGGCGGTGCCACCGATGGGCAGCTCGCCCAGGCGGGGCAGGGTCGCCTTGACCCGCTCGATGCCGGCCTCGATCTGTCGGGCGTAACCACCGAACTCCTGGCCGAGAGTCACCGGCACCGCATCCATGAGGTGGGTGCGGCCGGACTTCACCACGGTCTTCCACGCCTTGGCCTTGGTGGCCAGCGCCTGCTGCAGGTACTCCAGCGCCGGAATCAGGTCGCGCGCAGCAGCTTCGGTCGCGGCCAGGTGGGTGGCCGTCGGGAAGGTGTCATTGGAGGACTGCGACATGTTCACGTCGTCATTGGGGTGAACAGTGGTGCCACCTAGTGCGGCGATCGACGCGATCACCTCGTTGGCGTTCATGTTCGAGCTGGTGCCCGAACCGGTCTGGAACACGTCGATGGGGAACTGGTCGTCATGCTTGCCGTCGGCGATTTCCTGTGCCGCAGCGATAATGGCGTCGGCCTTTTCCGGCGCGAGCAGGCCCAGGTCCTTGTTGACCTGGGCGCAGGCGCCCTTCAGCAGGCCGAGCGCACGGATCTGTGTGCGCTCCAGGCCACGCCCCGAGATGGGGAAGTTTTCGACGGCGCGCTGTGTCTGCGCGCGCCACAGTGCTTCCACGGGCACGCGAACCTCGCCCATGGTGTCGTGCTCGATGCGGTACTGCTGCCCTGGCTGGTCAGTCATGTGATTCCTTCTCGTCGTCGATGAGGGAGTGATCAGGGGAGGGGATGGGTGGCGTCGTCGTCGCCGGTGAAGTCGACCGCGGAGTATTCGCGGAGCTTGGTAAGGCGGTGGTATGCCTCGATCATCCGGACGGTGCCGGACTTGGAGCGCATCACGATGGACTGTGTGGTGCAGCCGCCGCCGAAGTATCGGACGCCCTGCAGCAGGTCGCCGTCGGTGACACCGGTCGCGCAGAAGAAGACGTTTTCGCCGGATACCAGGTCTTCGGTGGTGAGGATCTGGTCCAGGTCGTAGCCGGCGTCGATGGCCTTCTGGCGTTCCTCGTCATCGCGCGGAGCGAGCTTGCCGTGGATGGCGCCGCCCATGCAGCGCATGGCGGCAGCGGCGATGATGCCCTCGGGGGTGCCGCCGATGCCGAGCAGCATGTCGGTGCCTGAGTTCGGACGGGCCGTCGAGATCGCACCCGCCACGTCACCATCGGAAATCAGGCGAATGCGGGCGCCGGTCTCGCGGACGTTCTGGATGAGCTCGCCATGGCGGGGCCGGTCCAGGATGCACACGGTGATGTCGGAGACCGAACAGTTGCGCACCTTGGCGACGCGCTTGATGTTTTCCGAGACGGGTGCAGTGATGTCGATGACATCGGCGGCGTCGGGGCCGACGGCGATCTTCTCCATGTAGAAGACGGCCGACGGATCGAACATGGTGCCACGCTCGGAGACCGCGAGCACGGAGATCGCGTTCGGCATGCCCTTGCTCATCAGGGTGGTGCCGTCCACCGGATCCACGGCGAAATCGCAGTCCGGTCCGTCGCCGTTGCCGACATCCTCGCCGTTGTAGAGCATTGGGGCGTTGTCCTTCTCGCCCTCACCGATGACGACCACACCGCGCATGGAAACGGAGTTGACCAGCTCACGCATGGCGTCGACGGCGGCGCCGTCGCCCTTTTCCTTCTCACCGCGGCCGACCCATCGACCCGCGGCCATGGCACCCGCCTCGGTGACTCTGACCAGCTCTAATGCCAGGTTGCGGTCCGGGGCTTCTCTGCGCGACGGGCTCATGAGTTGTGATTCTTTCATGCGCGCCTGCAAGGATGGGGGCGTGGGAGGTGCACCAGATCCGGACCAAGATTCCGGACCCGACGATCGCATCGCCGTGCCCGCACCCCGGCCGGCCAAGCCGCGGTTGTTCCAAGATGGCCGCGACATGTTCTGGTCGATGGCTCCGCTGGTGGTCGCGTGCATCGTGCTGGCCGGCTTGTTGGGAATGTGCTCCTTCACTCCCAACGGCCCGACGGCCGGTGACCCGCCCTCCTATGACGCGCACGCCGCACTGCAGGGCGACGCCCGGCAGTTCTCGTTCCCGGTCCGGGAGCCGTCGCTGCCCGAGGGCTGGCGGGCGAATTCCGGGGGGCGAGACAGTGTCGAGGGAGTTCCGCTGACCAGGGTGGGATACCTGAGCCCATCGGGTGCCTACATGGCGGTGGTGCAAAGCGGCGCCCCCGAGGAGAAGCTCGTCCCGAAGCTGAACAGTGCACTCGTGCCACGCGGGCCCGAAGATGTGGACGGTGTGCGTTGGATCGCGTACGAGGGCGGCGAAGGTACCGAGCCGCTGTGGGTGACCCGACTGGACAACACGGTGACCGTCGCCGTCACCGGTGCCGGTAACACCGAGGCCTTCCAGACCGTCGCCCGCGCGGTACAGACGGCCAAGCCGCTGCCGCGCTGATCCGCTAGGTGTTGGTGCCGCGCGCCGCTACCGCCCAGTGCCGCGGACCATCCGCCGTGGCAATGACCAGCGAGTCGACCAGATTCACCGCGTTGCACAGATGATTCGGCGCGATGCGCAGGCGGGTGCCGGGAGATGGTGCAGCGCCGGGAAACTCGATGGTCGCGTGGTGCTCGGACAGTGCGACGATGCGGGCATCCGGCTCGTCGATCAGACGCCCGAAGCCAGTGGCCCACCCCGGCCGGTCGGCGCCCAGGATCTTGCTGCCCGCATCCACGATCGCGGTCCGGCCCCGGGTGTGCACCACGGTGGTGACGGCACTGAGTGCGATGTCGTCGAGCGTGCAGACGTCCAACTCGAATTGCTGTGCGTCGTTGAACGGGTAGACGCCGGGCCTCACCTCGGTCAACACAGTGTTGTCGGCGGAGTCGACGGTGGGGGTGGAGCCGCCGCTGCGCACCGAAGGTTCGATTCCCGCTGCACGCAGGCTGTTGGCTGCCGCGTCCAACGCCTGTGCTTCCTGCGCGGCGACCTCGGCACGTTGTCCAGGGGTGTAGCCGTGGCCCGGAAATGTGAAGACACCCACGACATTCAGCCCGGCCGAGCGTGCTGCTGTCGCCACCGCACCGGCTTCGGCCGGGGCTACCCCGGTGCGGTGATGTCCGGAATCGATCTCCACGACTACGGTGATGGGCAGATCGCCGAGGTGTTCGGCCAACTGCTGGGCACCCGCAACGGAATCCACCGCCACACGGAGCCCCGCGCGGGCAGACACCCGCCGCAGCCGATGTGCCTTCTGCGGGGTCAGCCACAGCGGGTAGGCGATGAATAGGTCGGTGAATCCCGCCTCGGCGAATACCTCGGCCTCGCCGATCGTGGCGACGGTAAGGCCAATCGCTCCGCTATCGATCTGGCGCTGTGCTATTTCAACGCACTTGTGGCTCTTGGCATGTGGCCGCAGCTGGACCCCGGTGCCGCGGAGACGTCCGGCGAGCCGTTCGATATTGCGGTCCATCACTGCCAAATCGACGGCCAGGAAAGGAGTGTCGATATCGTCCAGACCACCAGGCTCCGTCGTGTCAGACATGCTGCGACACTAACGGAGGCGATGCTAGTCATAATCCAGCCCGCGCTGCTCGAGCTGCCGCACGCCGTCGATTAGCTCGGCGCGCACCTGCTCGTAGCCGAGTTCGGCGACTCCTCAGGATGGCAGGGTTTTGGCCACCCACGCATTGATGTCGCCGCGGGTTAGGGCTTGTGCCAGCAGATCAGGGAACATGTCCGGCGTGCAGGCGAAGGCGGGTATCTCCATGGTCGCCAGTGCCGCCGCGATTTCCCGGTCGAACGCGGGGGCACCTTCGTCCGAAAGCGCCAGTAGCACGATCACCTGGATGCCCGCCGCTTTCATCTGTGCGGTACGAGCCAGCATCTTGTCTTTGAGACCGCCCTCGTAGAGGTCGGATATGAGGACGAACACCGAGTCTCGAGGCCGGGTAATCAATCCCTGGCAGTAGGCAATGGCGCGGTTGATGTCGGTACCGCCGCCGAGCGTCGCACCAAACAGGACATCCACCGGATCGGCGAGCTTATCCGTGAGATCCACGATCTCGGTGTCGAACAACACTAGTGAGGTGTGAACGGCGCGGATCGAAGCAAGCACAGCGCCGAACACCGACGAATACACGATCGAGTTGGCCATGGACCCGGACTGGTCGATGGCCAGCACAATGTCCCGGCCCACGATCTGCGACCGGCGCGCATACCCGACGAGCCGCTCCGGAACGATCGTCTTCTGCTCGGGTAGGTAGTTCTTGAGGTTCTTGCCAATGGTCCGGTTCCAATCGATATCAGCCGTGCGAGGTCGTTGGGTGCGGGCGGCGCGGTTCAACGCACCACCGACTGCCGTGCGTGTCTTGTCGGCGATGCGCCGCTCGATCTCGGCAACCACCTTGGCGACGACGGCTCGTGCTGACGCACGGGACGTCTCCGGAATCGCCTTGCCGAGACTTATCAGTGTGGCGACCATGTCCACATTCGCTTCGACGGTCTCGATGAGTTCTGGTTCGACAAGTAGCGCTGCGAGATTGAGCCTCTCCACCGCGTCTTTCTGCATTACCTGAACAACGGTGGAAGGAAAGTACTTTCGGATATCGCCGAGCCATCGGGCCACCGATGGAGCGGAGGAACCGAGCCCTCCCTTGCGATCGCCGTCGTACAGCGCGGCCAGCGCCTTGTCCATCGCCGACGCGTCGCCGGAGAGTGCGCCCAGAGATTCGGTGGATGGCTCCCCGAGTACCAGGCGCCAGCGGCGATCGCGCTCACTCATGGTCCAGCCCTAGGATTCGGGCGACGGTAGCGACAGCGGGCGCGGCTCGCTCGGTATCCAAGTCGGTGGACTCCAGGCAGGTAACCACTCCAGTCCCTGCGCGCAGGTTCTCGGCGATGTTGCGCCTGACCGGGGTCTCGAATTCCGAGAAGGTGCGGCGCAGCAGCGGCAGCAGATCGGTGAACGTGTCATCGCGAAGCTTGGTCAGCCATTCGTCGATAACGTTCAGCAGCATCCGATCGTGGACCAGTAGCACCCCTCCGCCTGCCAGGAAGCCCGCCAACCATTGCGCCTTATCGACCGGGGTTGCACTTGTCGACAAAGCGCGTTGCAGCCGGACGGCAGTCTCGTTGGCATCGATCCTTCTGGCATCGAACAGAATTCGAACCAATCGCCCAACCAGGATGCCGTTGACATCGCCGCGGTTGGCTAGCGCGATAAGAGTGGACAGCCAGTCGGCGCGACGCTCCTCGGACATTAGCGCGGTCGCATCGTTCACCCCATCGATGAGCGGCCGTAGTTGTTGGGCCGCGTCTTCACCGAGCCCGGTCACCGCGGCGGGCAGGCTGGCGCAGATGCGGACCAGCAATGAGGCGGCGACATCGGCGACGATCTGGATGCTGGTGCCGCGAACATCTCCGTACCGTTGCGCACGGGCCAATGCTGGCAGCGCGGCCATCAGGTGTTCGATATCACGGTCCACCGCGGCACGCGCGTCGAGTGCGGCCAGGATCGGTGAAATCGCCTGGGGGAGTTCGGCGAGCAGTGCGGCCTCGAGAGCGTCGGAGATGTGGGCCAGGGTCTCGGCCGAATCAGCGCGGTCTATGAGTCGGGCACTGGCGGCGGTCGCCACAGTACTTCCCCACACCGCGGCGACGACGATGTCAACGGCCAGCTCTGGTCGCCAAGTTAACGACCAGCCTTCCTTGAAGGTGCCGGTGCCGCGGGTCGCTGCCGGTGTTCCCCAACCGATATCCAAGGCATTGAGCCGGTGCAGCAGGTGGGACTTGCCAAGGTCATTAGGCTTACGAAGATCCAGCACCACCTCGATGGTCAGCGGATCAATTTTGAGGCGTAACGATTTCGCGGTGGCACGTAGGTCTGCCTCCAGCGGCACCATCGGAGTGTCATCGGGAATCGTACCCAGCGCCTCGCCGACGACGAGGTCGCGCCAGATGAGGTCGACGAGCATGGGTTCGCCCTCACACATCACCGCCTCGGTGGCCTCGGTGACTTCTGCGAGGCCGGCCAGCGGACGTCGGCGCATGGTGGCAAGGGCGTCGGCGAGCCTGGCACTTTCGATGATATGCGCCGACGACACCGGAACATCCTTCTCGCGCAGTCGATACGCGACCGACGTGAGCCAGCGTTCGACCGGCCTATCAGGTGCGGTAAACAGGTGGTGGTACCAGCCAGGGGAGAGTACACCGGCTCCGTAGCCGGACGCGTACGCCAACCGGGAGTGCGTCCACGGCACCCAGGTGAGTTGGGTCTTGCGTTTGGGAGTATCGCGAAGGAGTGCGGTGTCCGCGGTCGCGGTGGTTAGCTTGCCGGTGAGGGCCGGCGCATGCCAGGCTCCGCACACTACCGCGACGTGGCCGACATCGGACGCTTTCATATTCTTGCGCAGTACCTGCCGCATGTGGGCTTCGCGACGCAGATCGCGGTCATCAACCCCGTCTTGACGCAGCTCACCCATGGCTTCTGTAATGGCATCGAATCCTTGGTCGCCAGAACGTGATTCGATGACGTCGTCCCACCATCGTTCCGGGTCGTCATAACCGGCGGCGTTGGCAAGTGCGGCGATCGGGTCTGTGCGCGGACTGTCGGCATTGCTGTTGTCGCTGCGGGACTCGCGTTCGCTTTCGGCCAGCACCGTGCCGGTTGGTTGATCGCAGAATCCGACGGGTACTCCACGGCTAGACGCCCACACCATCGCCTGCCACTCCGGCGAGAACACTCCCAGTGGCCAAAACGCGGAGAGTCTTGGATTATCGGGTGCGTATCCGAGAATGGCGACCGGTGGGATCATGCCCTCGGCAGTGACCAACGGTATGAGATGGTCGGCGTCGCTGGGCCCTTCGATGAGAATTCGATCAGGGTTGATTCGATCGAGGGCTGCCAACACCGCTCGTGCCGATCCGGGACCGTGGTGGCGCACTCCTAAGACGTGAACGGTGGCGGTCACGTGTGTTCCCGGCAAGCACGGTAGAAGTCATTCCAGTCCTGGCGTTCCCGGACCACGGCTTCCAGGTACTCGGTCCACACCACGGCGTCGGCGACCGGATCTTTGATGACCGCGCCGACGATTCCGGACGCCACATCGCCTGGTCGCAGCACTCCGTCACCGAAGTGGACGGCCAAGGCTATTCCATGGGTGAGCACCGAAATCGCCTCTGCCGTAGATAGTGTGCCCGAGGGTTGTTTGACCTTGGTGCGTCCATCAGTCGTCAGACCCGAACGCAGCTCGCGGAATACGGTGACCACGCGACGTATCTCCTCGGCTGCGGCCGGTACCTCGGGGAGTGACAATGCCTTGCCGAGTGAGTCGACGCGCTGGGTGACGATGGCTACTTCGTCCTCGGCAGAGGCAGGCAGCGGCAGCACCACGGTGTTGAAACGCCTGCGTAAGGCTGACGACAGCTCGTTGACCCCCCGGTCTCTGTCGTTGGCTGTCGCGATTACGGAAAACCCTTGGGTGGCCTGTACTTCCATGTTCAGTTCGGGAATGGGAAGCGTCTTCTCGGACAGCACGGTGATCAGGGCATCTTGTACCTCAGACGGGATGCGCGTCAGTTCCTCTAGCCGTGCAACCTTGCCCTCGGCCATCGCCGTCATGATCGGCGATGGCACCAGAGCCTCCCTGCTAGGTCCCTCGGCTATCAGCCGCGCGTAATTCCATCCGTACCTGATTGCTTCCTCTGGCGTGCCGGCTGTGCCCTGGATGAGCAATGTCGAGGTGCCGGATATCGCTGCGGAAAGATGTTCGGAAACCCAGGTTTTCGCGGTCCCTGGCACGCCAAGGAGTAGCAGCGCTCTGTCGGTCGCCAGCGTTGCCACCGCGACCTCCATGAGCCGGCGCGGGCCGATGTATTTGGGTGTGATTACCGTCCCGTCCGCGGACGTTCCGCCGAGTAAGTAAGTAACCACAGCCGTGGGCGATAGCTGCCAGTTGGGCGGACGAACACCGCCGTCACTGGCCTTCAAGGCGTCGAGTTCGTGGGCGAACTGCTGCTCGGCGTGCGGCCGGATCAGGGTATCGACTGCGGTCATGGCAACTCCTTGGTGATGGCAGATCGTAACGTCAGGGCATCGATCAGCCGGGTAAAGATGACTGACCAGGTCTCGGCGGCCTCGGCTTGTAGATCAACAAGTTGTTTGATCCACGGATCATGTTGACCAACAGGAAGATTGATTTCCAACTCGCGGGTGTACTCTGACCAACGCCAGCCGGCGGCTGTCGGAGTGTTCACCTCGTTGCTCAGGCGTTTTACCGCGGCGGCGCAGATCCTGGGTGGCCACGGCACGGCAATCGAAGTCAGTATTTCCCCATGCTGCACGTTGGCTTGGGCTAATCGGCGCTCGACAAACTCAGACCGCTGCGGATCGGGAAGTGCACTGACCACAACATCCGGGCAGGCATCGTGTCGTACGAGCGCGAGTGCCCAGGTGGCGTCGTTGGCGCGGGCGGTCTGGTGTGCCAACGGTTCGATAATATCGGCCGAGAACTCTTCGGGGAGCGCGCGCACGATATCTCGTGGAGATGCGCGCAGGCTCTCGGTCAGTGCCGGCAGCAGCGGCGTTTTCGAGAGGATCTGCCGCAGCAGCCAGACGCTACGGCCTGTGCCGGAGGGAGCTTGACCGGTATCGATACCGTCGCGTGCTGCCTGCTCATCCAGTTCGTCCGGTAGCGCGATATGAATTGTTAATCTGCCCAAACGTTTCCGTGCAGAGATGATCGACCGGGTGCGCTCGGTCATACGCTGTTGCAACGCGGAGCCGGGCAGCTTGGCCAAGAACTGTGCTGCCACAGAACGTACTCCCTTAGCGCGGTCATCAAGAGCCTGCTCAAGGAAGGCCTCGTCGGCGAGGGACAGTCCGGGCTCGAGCGCCGCCAGCAGCGACTCGCGATCGGCGGCCTTTTCCTTGGCCCATACCGCTTCTAGCGCCCGCCGGGCGGATTCTGGATCTCTGCGACGCAGAGCAGATAGCCAGCCCTCTCGCTGGCTGAGTGAACCGTGAGTCCACAGCGAGTCGTCGGAATCATCGACGTAACCAACGCCCGCCACTTCGGCCACCCACTGCCCGCGACGCCCGAGGATTGCGGTGATCTCGGCATGATCCTGCTTGTGGGTGCCGGCCAGCTGTAGCAACCGGGGTATCAGCTGAATTGGCACCCGACGCTCTCGTGTCGCGATCTCGCGTAATGCCCAGGACGTCACGCGTTGGTTTGATTCCATTGCACTACAAAGTAATTCGGTAAGGGCGGGGGATACTTCGGGTAACTCGTCAGTGGGAGCAGGAGGCAGCGGGTCGACGGCGGGCGCGGGTTGAACACCGGCGCGCCCGGCGACGGTCATGAGGGCCGCGATCTCATAGGTGCCGTCGATGGAGTCGGTGTGCTGCTGTCCAAGGTGGTGGGAGATCAGCGGGTGATACCCGTCGAGCGGTATCGGTTTTCCGGCCAAACCGGTCACTGACAGCGATACCAGCTGATCCCAGGCTGCTGTCATTGATGCACCAGCCCTTCTGGGGACCATGCCGCGACGAAACACATGCCGTGATCGGCGAGATCGCCCAGCACGTGCACTGGCTGCCCGCCGCTGACGGCCAACAGCGACCACCACCAGTCGTCAGCGGCATGTAACGGCACCGAGTGTCCATCCTCATCCACCAACGTTGGCTCTCGTGAATTACTCAGGGCGGGACGGACAGTGACGATCACTGGGAACTGGGTGAGCCAAGGGTCTAGGGCGATAGCCGCAGCGCGGTCGTCGAACGCGGCGGCGATGGTTGTGCCTGTCGCCGTCGGTGTGCCGATTG
This sequence comes from Mycobacteroides salmoniphilum, assembly GCF_004924335.1. NCBI lineage: Bacteria > Bacillati > Actinomycetota > Actinomycetes > Mycobacteriales > Mycobacteriaceae > Mycobacteroides > Mycobacteroides salmoniphilum. The sequence continues at coordinate 1,117,911 of NZ_CP024633.1, forward strand.
GCTGCGGGGCGTGGTGGCCGTCGGCGAGTAGCACCCGTTGCCTCGGCTGACCGGGATAGAAGTGCGCGGTCGCGGCAATGGCGGTGCCGGGCGGCGTGCCTGCGTCGAGCCCAGTGGAGTTGGGGGCGAAGGACATCAGTGTCGCTAACCTGTTGGTGGCGCGCCCGTACAGAAAGGTGCGGCGGGTCACCAGCTTGTCGCTGCCGGTGTAGTTGCGCCCCAACACCTCCCATTCGTCCAGAACCCCCGGTATAGCCAGCACTTCCTCGGTAGTCACTGGGTAGCCAATGTGCCTGCGCACTGTGGCGGCCAGTGGCGGATCCAGCTCGTTGAGGTGGCGGTGAGCGTGTATCAGCAGTCTCAGCATGGACAGTTCGCGCAGCAGCTGATCGGGCCAATTCGGCATCCGGAAGACGGAGGCCAGCTCCCGCACCCTAACGGCGACCCCCGGTGCTTGAGCGTCAACAAGGCGGGAGGCCACCGGGTCAAGCCACTTGTAGACCGAGGTATCGACACCGGCGAGGCCGTTGTGCAGTTGGTCGCGCAGCCACCGATCGAACTCTTCGAGACCGTCGCTGACGCGCTCTCTGCGGCGTTCGGCGGCTTTTGCGGCTCGCACGGGATCCGGGGCGGTTTTTGTCTCTGAGCGGGTGGCTCGGGTGGTCCGCCCATCGAGCCAGGACTGGACGAAGTCGACTGGTTCGTCGGTGTCGGGGACGGTGCCTGCGGACCACAGCAGCAGCAACCCGAGCGCATGTTTGCAGGGAAACTTGCGTGATGGGCAGGAGCACTTGTAAGCGGGGCTGGCGAGGTCGATCATGGTCTGATACGGATTTTTGCCGCTACCGGCGCACAACCCCCAAACTGCTGTGCTGGTGCAGCCGATCTGGCTCCACGGTGTTTCTACTCCGAGCTTGCGGCCAGCAGATTGCGAGGAACTATCAGGGGCCAACGCCAAGACCTGATCGGCCCCCCACCGTTCTCCTCCCACGCTGACAGCTAACTCCAGAATGCTGCCATCCGCAACCTATGTTTATTCGGAGAGCGCGTCTTCGATGCGCTTGCGGGCGCCCGCCAGATGCTCCTCGCAGCGTTTGGCCAGTGCCTCGCCGCGCTCCCAGAGGGCCAGCGACGTGTCCAGATCCAGCCCGCCCTGTTCGAGCTGCTGCACGACGTCGATCAACTCGGCGCGCGCCTGCTCGTAGCCGAGCTCGGCGGGGTTGGTCATGACGGTTCTCCTGTCGTCGATGAGCCGGTTACGTGAAGAGAATCGGTCACGGTCGCGGTCACGGCACCATCGGAAACGCGCACACGCAGCGATGCTCCGGCGGGCGCGTCGGCCACCGTGCGCAGAACCTCCACGGTGCCATCGTCGCGTACGCGCTGCACCACCGAGTACCCGCGTGCCAGGGTGGCGGCCGGTCCCAGCGTGGCCAGCTGTGCCGACAGGTGGCTCACCCGTTGGGTTTCGGATTCCACCATCCGCTTCATATCGCGGCGCAATGCCGTGCGGGCGACGCTGATTTCCTCGTGGCGCACCGTCACCATGCGGAGTGGATCGGCCAGCACCGGCCGGCTGCGTACCTGGTCCAACCCGCGCTGCTCGCGCTGCACCCAGTTGCGCAACGCCTGGGCCGAACGCCGCCGCAAGTCCAGAATCAGCGCTTGCTCGGCCGCCGCATCGGGCACCAGTTTCTTGGCCGCGTCGGTGGGTGTTGCCGCGCGCAGGTCTGCCACCAGATCGGATAGCGGGTTGTCCGGCTCATGCCCGACGGCGCTCACTATCGGGGTGCGGCAGGCCGAAATCGCGCGGCACAGCGTCTCATCGGAGAACGGCAGCAGATCCTCCACGCTGCCACCGCCGCGGGCCAGCACGATCACATCCACCGAGGGGTCGGCATCCAGTGCCTGTAGCGCGGACACGATTTCTGCCACCGCATGCGGGCCCTGTACCGGGGTATTGCGGACCGCGAATTGCACTGCGGGCCAACGTGCCAAGGCCACAGAGGTTACGTCGTGCTCGGCGGCACTCGCCCGGCCTGTGATCAGCCCGATGCGGGAAGGCAGGAACGGAACAGGGCGCTTCAACCGGGCATCGAACAATCCCTCGGCGGCCAGCAGCTGACGCAGCCGCTCGATTCGGGCGAGCAGCTCGCCGATCCCTACCGCACGAATCTCGCTGAGCCGCAACGAAAATGATCCACGCACCGTGTAGAAGGTGGGCTTGCCGCACACCACCACCTGGGTGCCTTCGGTCAGCTTCACCGGCGCGTTGCGCACCATGTCGGGCGGGCAGGTCACTGTCAGCGACATGTCGGCGGACGGGTCGCGCAGCACCATGAACACGGTCTTACTGCCCGGCCGGACGTCGATCTGGGTCAGCTGACCTTCTACCCACACCTGGCCCAGGCGGTCGATCCACTTGGCCACCCGGGTGGCAACAGCCCGGACCGGCCAGGGGTTTTCGGGGCTGGTTCCCGGATCAGCCACGGGCAGCGGCGCGGGTGATCCTGTTCGCGAGCAGGGTCTGATACGGCGCCCGTGCCTTGTGAGCGTCCTCGTAGGTCAGCAGGTCTTCGAGCTCGCCCACGGACAGCGACTGCAGCCGTGCGCGCAGCTGAGCCAGCGTCAGGTCGTGGTAGCCGAGCTCGACGACGATGTCGGGAGCGTTCGGGTCCGGGGCGTCGGCGGGCGCCGCTGGTGCCGCCTTTTTGGCCGGGGCCTTCGGGGCGGCCGCCTTCTTCGCCGGCGTCTTGCGTGGCGTGGCCTTCGCGATCTCCGGCTCGGCCTCGGGTGCCGGTGCCGTCGCGGGTTCGGGAGCAGACGGCGCCGTGGGCTCCGCGGAGTACAGCGCAAACCGTCCCTGTGTCATCCGCTCGGCGGCGTCCTCGTAGACGGCGTTGGCCTGTGTCTCGTCGGGTTCGGGTGCGTCGAGCTCGTCGAGATCCTCGTCGAACGTTGCCCACTCCGGCTGCTCATCGGTGGGCGGGAAGATGTTTTCCCAGGTCTCGTCGCCCTTGATGGCCAATTCCGTGACTGTCTGCTGGAACCGCATGAAGTTCTGCACGGTCTGACTGGCGGCCGTCATGGGATAGGTCAGTACCGCCTGCGGCAGCTTGCGGGTCTCTTCGAGAACGGTGGCGGCGACCCCAAGAAGCAACCGGACGCCGAACGGAGGACGAATCATGGGTCCAAGCTTGCCTTACATCGGTCGTGCAGCGAAAGGCTGGGCCGTAAGCTGGTGAGCATGGCTGCAGTCGATATGGGCACTCCGGGGATGGTGAGCGCCGTCGTCGGCCCGCCGACGAGCAAGCGAGTGCTGCTGGCAGAGCCGCGTGGTTACTGCGCGGGTGTCGATCGTGCGGTCGAGACGGTGGAGCGGGCGCTGGAGAAACACGGCGCCCCTGTCTACGTCCGTCACGAGATTGTGCACAACCGCTACGTGGTGGAAACGCTGGCCAAGGCCGGGGCGATCTTCGTCGACGAGACCGATCAGGTGCCCGAGGGGGCGATCGTGGTGTTCTCCGCCCACGGTGTGGCTCCGACCGTCCACGTCGACGCCGCAGCGCGCAACCTGAAGACCATTGACGCCACCTGCCCGCTGGTTACCAAGGTGCACCAGGAGGCCAAGCGCTTCGCACGCGACGACTACGACATCCTGCTCATCGGTCACGAGGGGCATGAGGAGGTCGTCGGTACCGCCGGCGAGGCTCCCGATCACGTGCAGTTGGTCGACGGCCCCGGCTCGGTGGACAAGGTCACCGTGCGTGACGAGAACAAGGTCATCTGGCTGTCCCAGACGACGCTGAGCGTGGACGAGACCATGGAGACGGTCCAGCGCCTGCGGGAGCGATTCCCGACGCTGCAGGACCCGCCGAGCGACGACATCTGCTACGCCACCCAGAACCGTCAGGTCGCGGTGAAGGCGATGGCTCCCGAATGTGAGCTCGTGATCGTTGTCGGTTCGCGCAACTCGTCGAACTCGGTGCGCCTGGTCGAGGTGGCCCTCGGTGCGGGCTCCCACGCCTCGTACCTGGTGGATTACGCCGAAGACATCGACCCGGCCTGGCTTCAGGACGTGACGACGGTCGGGGTCACCTCAGGTGCCTCGGTGCCCGAAGTGCTGGTGCGCGGGGTTCTGGATCGGCTCGCCGAGTACGGCTACGGCCAGGTACAACCGGTCACCACCGCCAACGAGACATTGGTGTTCTCGCTGCCGCGAGAGCTGCGGGCCGCACGCCGCTAGCTAGCGGTCGTAGTCCCAGGCGTCGTCGTATCGGTCCTGACGACGCCGTGGCGGCGTCGGCGGGCGTTCGTCCCTGTACCTGACCGCCGGGCGGTGCGGTTCGCGCGTGGGTTCCGCCAGGGGCTCCCGGTAGCGGGGCCGCGGTTCGTACCCGTATTCGTCATATTCGTCGCGGACCCGACGCGCGGGACGGCGCTCGGTCCGCATCGGGCGCTCGTCCTCCCACGGTGTGCCGACCGCCGACGTCCGCCGCGAGACGGGTTCGGAGTCATGGGTCGGACGGCGACGGACTCCGGACTCATGCCGACCGTGGCGTGTCCGTGCGGCGGGCTCGTCGGCGCGGGGGCGACGGGTCCGCGCGGTACTTCCGGCGGCCTTGCCGGTTGCGTCGGCATCCACCAGCGCCTGCACCCGTGTCCGGGCCGAAGACTTCGGCTTGGTCGTCTTGGTGGTCTTCGTCCTGGCGGGCCTGGCTGCCTTTTCCTTGGTGGGCCTGCCGGCGAAAATCCCCCAGTACCAGCGCACCACCCCGATGATCAGCACGCCCAGCGCCGTGCTGATCATCAGCGGAAAACGTTCGATCAGCGGGTACCCGATGGTGATCGCCGTCGACTTTCCGCCGGATAGTGGCGCCTGCGACATGACCATGTAGGCCATGGGAATGCTCGCGAACAGGATGAGCGGCGGCTGCACGACGGCGGTGAAAATCGATGAGTGCCGCACCGCGAAAACCGCCACGACGCATCCCGCCGCATAGCAGCCGGCAAAGGCGCCAGTCAGCTTCTCACCGTTGGTCATCGCGTCAATCGCAAAACCAAGAGCGGTACCAGCGACCGCGATCAGGATGGCGCCCCACCATGGCACACCCGGAATATCGGGGTGCGCCGACCGGTGATCGGCTTCCACCGATGAGCGGGCGCGTTGACCTGTCACATGTTGAAAGGTACCGGTGTCGAGCCGGATGTTCGGTAACGGTGCCCGTCAGCGCGCTTGTGTCAGCAGCATCGCGCGGATGGATTCGCGTCGGCGTCGGCGTACCGCGCCCGCCAAAACTCGGCTTCGGTGGGCACCGGATGGCCCGGGTGGCGCCGCCGCAGGTGCTCGACGTACCGCTGGTAGTCGTGGTCGCCCATGACGGAGGTGACCCACCACACCAGCCCTTTGATCACCTTCATGTTCGGGTCCCGGCGAGTTCACGCGCTGCCCATTGTTTTTCGACTTCCTTCTCCACGTCGGTGGGCAGGAAGCCGCTGGGCGCGAAGAGTCTGGAAGGCACTGCCGGATCTTCCGTTACGGGCAGACCTCCGGCCCGGACTGCGCGCAGACATGTCCAGGCACCGGCCGCGACGACGATCAGCACCAACGAAGCGAAGACAGCCGACAGCGTCCCCTGGACCAACGTGTTACGGATCACGGCGTCGATAGCTTCGGGTGTCTTGGCGGTCTTGAACGTCGTCAAACCCGTATCGCGGGCCGCCGCATAGAGCCGGTGCTGTGTGAAGTACCCCACGGCGGGGTCCGAGGAGAAGATCTTCTGCCAGGACGCGGCCATGGTGACGGTCAGGTCCCAGGCCAGCGGGATGCCCGGAATCCACGCCCACGCATAGAGCCGTTGTTTGACGGTCACCGTGAGCACCACCGTCAGGGCGATCGCGGCCAGCAGTTGGTTGGCGATGCCGAATAGCGGGAACAGGGTATTGATACCGCCCAGAGGGTCGGTGACACCCATGAGCAGAATCGAACCCCAGCCACCGACGACGATCGCCGAGCAGATCCATGCCCCGGCGCGCCAGGAGGCGTCCTTGAAGCGACGTAGCGGCCCGCCCAGGTTTCCCAGGGAGTCGGACAACATGAACCGGGCGACCCGGGTGCCGGCGTCGACGGTGGTGAGGATGAACAGTGCCTCGAACATGATCGCGAAGTGGTACCAGAAGGCCTTGAAACCGCTGCCGCCGAATACATCCGACATGACATGCGAGATTCCGATGGCCAGGGTGGGGGCACCGCCCGTGCGCGAGACGATCGATGTTTCGCCGATGTCCTTGGCGGTTTGGGTCAGCTGCGCGCCGGTGATGTCCGGGCCGCCGATCGGCAGCGCGTTGACGTAGGCGGCCGCGGTCTCCGCGGTACCGCCGGTTACCGCGGTGGGGGCGTTGATCGCAAAGTACAAGTGCTGGTTGAGGATCGCCGCGGTGACCAATGCCATGACAGCGACGAAGGACTCTGTGAGCATGCCGCCGTATCCGATGAAGCGGGCCTGGCTCTCTTTCTGCAGCAGCTTGGGAGTGGTACCGGAGGCGATCAGTGAGTGAAAGCCCGACAGCGCCCCGCAGGCGATGGTGATGAATAGGAAGGGGAATAGCGATCCGGCGAAGGCCGGCCCCGAGCTGTTGAAGGCGAACTCGCTGACTGCCGGTAGTTGCGCCACCGGCCGGGCGATCAGGATGCCGACGGCCAGCATCGCGATGGTCCCGACCTTCATGAAGGTCGACAGGTAGTCGCGGGGAGCAAGGAGCAGCCACACCGGCAGCACCGAGGCGGCGAATCCGTAAAACATCATCAGCCAGGCGATGGTGGTCTTGTCGAGGCTGAACAGTGTCTCGCCCCAGCCGGATTCGGCGACCCAACGGCCGGAGATGATGGCGGCGAGCAATAGTGCCACGCCGATGACGGTGACCTCGGTGACCTGCCCGGGTCGCAGATAGCGCAGGTACACGCCCATGAACAGCGCGATGGGGATGGTCATCGCGATGGAGAACACACCCCAGGGGCTTTCGCCCAGGGCGTTGACGACAACCAGGCCCAGTACCGCGATCAGGATGATCATGATGACGAAAATCGCGACCATCGCCGCGACTCCGCCGACGGTTCCCATCTCGTCGCGGGCCATCTGGCCCAGGCTGCGACCGCCGCGCCGGGTCGAGATCACCAGCACCAGGTAGTCCTGAACCGCCCCGGCGAGAACGACGCCAACGACGATCCAGATGATCCCGGGCAGGTAGCCCATCTGGGCGGCCAGCACCGGACCGACCAAGGGGCCGGCTCCGGCGATGGCGGCGAAGTGGTGGCCGAAGAGCACCCGCCGGTCGGTGGGGACGAAGTCCTTGCCGTTGTCGAGGGCCTCGGCGGGGGTGGCGCGGTCATCCCGCGGCCTGACGAGTTTGCGTTCAATCAGCTTGGCGTAGAACCGGTAGGCGATCAGGTACGTGCAGATCGCGGCGACCACGAACCACACCGCGTTGACGTGCTCCCCGCGCAGCAGCGCGATCATCGTCCAGGCGAAGGCTCCCAGCAGTGCCACCAGTACCAGCACCACACGCGATGTGGGCGAGGGCGCCCGGTTGTCGACGACGCCGACGGGAGGGAGGTCGGGGTCGGTGCGCAGCAGCTCGACGCCGGGTGGGGGAGTCAGATCCTGGGGCTCTACCGAGGTGGCCATGCGCGTTACCTTAGGTCCCTGCTGTGGCGCCCTGTCGTACATCGAGTGTCTGCTCAAGTTCAGGGATAGATCGGGGCGATCCCTGATGTGGCTCGTGATCTTGATTCATAGCGTTGGGGTATGACCAAAACAGTGTGGTTTACAAAGGCTTTGGGTGCCATCGTGGTGTTCCCGATTGTGGCGGTGGCACTGTCGGCCATTGCACATGCGGGTCCGCAGGACTATGGCGACCCCGAGACCGTGATCAGTTCCCTTGAGGAACAAGGAAATTACGTCATGCTGAACCGAACGGGTACTTGGCCATTGGAGGATTGCGTGGTGACCGGAGTGCGGCAGGGCACTTCGGTGTACCGAGAGGAGCATCCTGTCGGCGCTCACCGCAAGTCGGTTCAGAAGACGCTGGATCACGGAACCTATTACGTGGACCTGAAATGCTGAGTCGCGAAGACCAGGAAAAGATCAGGGACTTCCCTGATGCGCCACGGTGTTTCGGTGGCCTACGGTGATGACATGACTACTGCACTGCGACGTCCCCAGACCGGGAAGATGATCGGCGGGGTGTGCGCGGCAATTGCCCAGCGCTTCGGATGGGACGTGACCATCGTCCGGGTGCTCACGGTCGCGTCGATCCTGCTCCCAGGGCCGCAGGTGCTGGCCTACCTGGTGTTGTGGGCGCTTATTCCGCGGGAGCAGTGAGCTCGGCGACGGGCGTTAAGTTAATTTTTCGTAACCACCGGGTGTATAGGTCTCGGCATAGGGGCAAAGCGTGAGCTAGTGTGCGCTCATGCGGCCATACGATTACCCCCTACGGGTTACCGTGTTGGTCCTTGTCGCCGGGGTGCTGTGCTTCGTGGGGGTGAACCCGGGAAGTGTCATGGCCGAGACCGGATCAGTGTCGACGGTGCACGCTCTCGATGAAGATGGGGCGAATGCCTCGCCGGCGCACGAGCCCCAGGTAGATGCCTTCGCGCAGGTCGTGCAGATCGCCAAGATGTGCCGGGGTATCCCCGCGGGGGCCATGCTGCTGGTGTTGGCGTTCGTGGTGGTCTTCTTGCTGTTCACGGCGACACGTGGATCGCCTATGTCGCAACGAATTATCGCTCGAGGCGGCCGGATGGTGTTGCTCAGGAGCTGTGTGAATCGGTGCTGACGGGGTCGGTGATATCCGACCCCAAATCAGCCATGCCGCGGTATCGCGGTTCTACACAGGAGCATCCATGATTTCTCGTTTTGCGGTATCCGCGGTGGCGGTCGCAGCGACATTGCTTACCGCGCCGTCGGCGCACGCCGGCCCCGATGGGGAGAGCGCCACCGATGTGATCGCCGACCTGGAGTCGCGCGGCAACATCGTCGTCGTCAACCGCGTGGGTAGCGGCCCCATGGCTGACTGCAAGGCGACCGCCGTCCGTCCAGGCCGGCTCTTGGCCCCGGGTGCATCGATCAACGCGCCGGGAGCCAGCTGGGGTGGCTCCATCCTGTCGAATCATCGGGTGATGCACGTCGACATCACCTGCTGACATCAACTACTAAGGAAGTCCAGCAGCACGATCGCGTGATTGTGCTCCGGGTCCTTCGCGGCGTAGAGCAGCGTGACGGTGCCATGTTCGCGTTCAAGCTCACGCGCGGTATCGACCGCCGGGTTGGTGGCCAGCTCGGCGCGGTACTCCTCGGCGTGGGTGCCCCAATCCTCGGCGGGGGCATGGTGCCAGCGGACCCGCAGGTCCGGGCTCGGCGCGATGTCCTTGAACCAGAGATCGACCTGTGCGGCGGCCTTGCTCACTCCGCGTGGCCAGAGGCGGTCGACCAGCACGCGGTAACCGTCCGCAGGGTCGGGAGTCTCGTAGATCCGCTTGGTGGAAAAGGTCACCTGAGCATTCTTATCTGCCCGGGTCCGTAGAATCACCATCTCGTGAGCCTGAACTTGGGAATCGTTGGTCTGCCAAACGTCGGAAAGTCGACGCTGTTCAACGCGCTGACGCGCAATAACGTGCTGGCGGCCAACTACCCGTTTGCGACGATCGAACCGAACGAGGGCGTGGTGCCGCTGCCGGACCCGCGCCTGGACAAGCTCGCGGAGGTATTCGGCTCGGCGCGAACGCTGCCCGCCACCGTGACGTTCGTGGACATCGCCGGAATCGTCAAGGGTGCCTCGGAAGGGGCGGGGCTCGGGAACAAGTTCCTGGCCAACATCCGCGAATGCGATGCCATCTGTCAGGTGGTGCGGGTGTTCGCCGACGACGACGTTGTTCACGTCGATGGCCGGGTCGATCCTGCGGCCGATATCGAGGTGATCGAGACCGAGCTGATTCTCGCCGACATGCAGACGCTGGAGAAGGCGGTGCCGCGGCTGGAGAAGGAAGCCAAAACCAAGAAGGAACGCCAGCCGCTCGCCGATGCCGCCAAGGCCGCGCAAGAGGTGCTCGACGAGGGCAAGACGTTGTTCTCGACGGGTAGGGACTGGTCGGTGGTGCGCGAGCTGAACCTGATGACCACCAAGCCCTTCCTGTACGTGTTCAACGCCGACGAGTCGGTGCTGGGTGATGACGCCCGTGTTGCGCAACTGCGGCAGCTGGTGGCCCCGGCCGATGCGGTGTTCCTGGACGCGAAGATCGAGTCCGAGCTGCAGGAGCTGGACGAGGAGTCTGCCGCTGAGCTCTTGGAGTCGATCGGGCAGACCGAGCGGGGTCTGGATGCGTTGGCCCATGCGGGTTTCCACACGCTGAAGCTGCAGACCTACCTGACCGCCGGGCCAAAAGAGGCGCGGGCGTGGACGATTCACCAGGGTGACACCGCGCCGAAGGCTGCCGGCGTCATCCACACCGACTTCGAGAAGGGCTTCATCAAGGCCGAGGTGGTGTCCTATGAGGATCTCGTCGAGGCCGGTTCGATGACCGCGGCGAAGGCGGCCGGAAAGGTCCGTATGGAAGGCAAGGAGTACGTCATGGTCGACGGCGACGTGGTGGAATTCCGGTTCAACGTCTAGCAGCAAAGCTCTTGAGGATGCCGGGTCGTGCGGCGCTCGAGTAGCGACTAACCGGAAGCCGACTCGTCAAGGATGGAAGCGACGAGTGACGAGCGTGGAAAGAAGACATCGAGGAGCCCGACGGCGCGTACCCCGGGTACAAGGTTTCGGAGCTCGCTTTCGATGTCTGCGTAGCGCGGATCTGACTGGGGAGTGGTTTCCAACAGTTTGGCGTTTGCGATGAACGCGGCGACGGTGCCCTTGCGTACGGTGACTCCATCGACTGTTGCGGAGTTTTCGGCGTCTGATAGGACATCTTCCGGGCGAATTGCACCTTGTTCGGTCACCAGGTGGTCCCTTCTCTCTTCTATGACTCTCTGTGCAAGCCTAAAGACGATGCAGACTGAATGGGCCGCTACCCGGCATTCGGACACCGGTGATCAGCATCCGCCGACGGTGACGTGATCGAATTCCGCTTCAACGTCTGACCTGCGTGTTAACGTGATTGTCGTGGCGGCGACGCCTGCCACATTCGCGCTTCCAGGTGAACGATCACCTGAATCATTGCGGAGAGGCCTGACTGATCAGGACATGTCCGAATGGGGTGCTGCGCCTTGTGGCGCGCTAATTCCATTGCGCCGGTGTTACCGACATCGGCTGACGAAAGGACATGACAATGGCTACGAAGGACGACAAGAACCTCCAGCAGGTACTCGACAAAATCGCGGGGATGAATGAGCCTGCGCGGGGTGTCATGCGGCGCATGCACGACGTGATTGTCGCTGCTGCACCCGAACTCAAGCCGCGTATTTGGTACGGCATGCCGGGCTACGCCAAGTCTGCGAGCAGTCCTGTCCTCGTCTTCTTCCGGAACGACGACCTGATGAGCCTTGGTGTGAGCGAAAAGGCCACGCTCAAGCCCGCCGGGGGCGAGGACGGACTATTGATTCCTGCGGCCTGGTACTTCGAGGGCCTGGACGACGTCACCGAGCAGCGTGTTGCCGAGATCGTCCGCGCCGCGATCACGTAGCCGATCGCGATCGAATTCCGTTTCAACGTCTGATCACCCGATGGGTTCAACCCACTGAGCGCGGGATGGTCCGGCTTCGAAGGGCTCGCTGAAGTACTGCGTTTCGCGGATCACCTCGCCGTCGTCGAACTCCATGATGCTCACCACATGAAAGGGCTTCGCGTCGTAGGTCGTGACGAGCTCGCTGACCCATAGGTCGCCACCACCGGTGATTCGTCGCACGGTGAACCGTTTCTTGTTCGGTTGCGCTTCGCGCGAGGCCTGAATGTTGGCGCGGCCGCGGATTCGCTCACCCGACTGCGGGTACTCGAGAACCGCGTCACGTCGGTAGACGCGATGCTCTGTATCGAAGTCGTTCGCGTCGGAGGCGGCCCAGTGTGCTTCGAGCACGCCTCGCAGTTCCGTGTCATTCATGGCGGCCTTTCTTCCGATCAGGTGCTTCCAGTCTCCCGGACTTGTCGGGGTGCGCACCTAACATCTGGCTCACCGCGCAATCCGCCGATCATCGGCGGCATCTTCAGGAGGTCTACCCATGAGATTCGTTTCGACGCGGATCATCACCGCCGACGTCGATCGGTTGGTCACGTTCTACGAGATGATCACCGACGCAGAGGCCGTCTGGGGGAACGAACTCTTCGCGGAGATTCCGACTCCGGTCGGCACGCTGGCGATCGGCAGCGAGAAGACCGTCCCGCTGTTTGGGCATGGATCTGCTGAGTCGGCGGCCAACCGCACAGTCATTCTCGAGTTCATCGTGGATGACGTGGACGCCGAATACGCCCGGCTTCGTGAGCAGCTCACCGAGGTGGTCACCGAGCCGACAACAATGCCGTGGGGGAACCGCGCCTTGCTGTTCCGGGACCCCGACGGGAATCTCGTCAATCTGTTCACTCCGGTCACCCCCGAGGCGCGTGCCAAGTTCGGAGTATGACCTGCCGTCAGTCGTAGAACTGGACGAGGCAGAACTCATTTCCTTCCGGATCGAACATGACGAGCACAACCCCCTCGTCGTAGTCATGACGCTCGCCCGACCACGATCCGCCGAGTCGCTCCACTTGAGCCCTCGCGACATCGATGTCATCGACCTCAACATCGAGATGAAGGCGCACCTTCGAGGTCTTCGCCTCCGGCACACGCTGAAAGGTAAGCCGTGGTTGATGGCCGGTGCGTGTGCCTAGCGTCGCCCAATCCGGGTCATCACCATGCTCGGTGGAGGGTGTGAGCTCGAGCAGCGCACCCCAGAACGACGAGAGCCGTGCAGGGTCCGCGCAGTCGATGGTGAGCCCAAACCAGCGATTCGTCACCCTGTCATTGTTGACTGATCAACCGGAGTTGTCGCATATAGCCGGGCAATTCCCTTATGTGTTGAGGAATCTTCTGCGCACGCTAGTCCTGCACATAGGACACGACCGCCATCATTCCGGCTTCGCCGTGATAGATGTTGTGGCAGTGGGTAAGCCACTGCCCGGGATTGTCGGCGTCGAAGTCCACCTCGACGGTCTTCATGGGAGCCACGAGAACCGTGTCCTTGCGGGCGCGGAAGGCCCCCTGTGCATCTCGAACCGAGAATGTGTGTCCGTGTAGATGCATGGGGTGGAACATCATTGAGTCGTTGATGAAACGCAGACGTACGCGTTGTCCCTCACGCACCGGAAGTCCATCGCGCGGGTCATAGGTCTTGCCATTGATGGTCCACGTGTACTTACCGACCGGCCCGGCCAAGCGCACGTCATGGGTGACATCCGGGTCGCGGCGCTCGAGCTGGACCTCGGGGATAGCGCTGAGCGTCGCGGTATCCAGCGGCACCTGGGACTTCATCAGCGTTGCAGCGTCGTCGGCGCGGCCGCGCACCGGAGTATCGCCCGAACGCAGAATCAGTTGTGCGAAGCCATTTTTGCCCTCGGGCACGGCCACCAGCGGCACCGATGAACCCGGGATCGTGACCACTGCGTCGACCCGCTCGCCCATGGTGACCAGGATGGTGTCGGTTGTGTAGGGCTGTACCGGGAAGCCGTCGGTGTGCGTGACTGTCATCGGCGCACCGGGAATGCTGACCCGGAATGCCGTGTCGCCGCCTGCGTTGACGATGCGCAGCCGCACGCGTTGGCCGGCGCGATAGGTGGCGGCGAACGGATCTGCGGCCACTCTTCCATTGATCAAATAGTGGGGATACTGCACATCGCCGGCGTCCATACCCAGTGGTGCCGTCGGGTCCATCCCCATGCCTCCCATGGAGTGATCCATCGGCGGCATGCCCTTCGCGCGTAGCCCTTCGAGCACCTGGTCGGGATCGGTGCCGGTGCCATCGATCCAGTCATCGAGAGCTACGACCAGTTCTTCGTCGTAATCGACACGCTCGTCGGGGTCCTCGATGATCAGCGGTGCGTACAGCCCGCGATCGATTTGCGTTCCGACATGTGGGTGGAACCAGTACGTCCCCGCGTGCGGCACCGCGAACTCGTAGTCGAACACCCCTGTCGGCGGGATCTCCGGTTGGGTGAGGCCGGGTACGCCGTCCATGTCGTTGCGTAGCGCCAGGCCGTGCCAATGGATCGTGGTGGGCGCCGGGAGATTGTTGACTGTTTGCACGCGGAGGATTTCACCCTTGCGCACGCGGATCTCCTGGCCGGGTACCCGTCCTCCGTATGCCCATGTTGACACTCGGTTCCCGGCAAGGTCGATCTGAGCGGGTCCGGCATTCAGAGCGAACTGTCTGACCGGAGCCCCCTGGATCCGTCGGGCCGCTTCCACTGCGGCGACTCGGGCCGAATCAGGGTTAATACGTTGCGCCATTACGGCTGCGGGGGAGTTCTTGGTGCAGGACGCGAGAAATCCTGCCGCGGCAACTGTCATGCCCAGACGGAGGAGCCCGCGGCGGTCAAGCAGTGGTGAATCGCTCGGTGTCATAACATCATATATACCCCGTAGGGGTATGAAAGACAATCACGTGCTAGTGCCGTGACGTGTTGCCGCCCGATGGCGAACTGCAACCGGTATTGGACTATCGGGTCATGCATGTCAGCGTTGAGTGCTGACCACGATTAGATAGCGATCAGGTCACATACCCCGTGAGGGTATGTAAAATCGTGCTAATCTCGCGTCATGCTGACCGGAGCGCGCCGCACCCGTGGCCGTGGTCGGCTGTGGCTTGTCGCGGTCCTGGTGGCCATGGTCGCGAGTCTGCCGGTTTTGCATTGCGCTTCCGCCGGTCACGGCGGCGCCGAGGCGCCGCACCATCAAGCAACGCACGCCGCGCTCCAGGGGCACGGGCCGTCGGCTACGCATGCGCACCTCGACAACGCGGTGCATCAGATGGCATGCCAGACCGTGGACGGGCTGGTTGGGCTGACCCGGAGCCATAATCCATTGCGGATTCTTTTCGTGCTGGCCGCGTTTGCTCTCGCCGCCCTGGTGTTCCAGCCCGTGGCTGCGCATCTCTCGCGCGGTCCACCACGTGCCGCCGGCTATCACGGGGCCCGAACGGGTCGCGACATTCTCACCGATCTCTGCGTCATTCGGCGCTGATCGGCTCGTCGGGCAAAGCGGAGTTCCGCCATGCCCATACGCCGTCATCAGCTTCCCGGCCGCCGCGTGCGGCCCTCACGCAGGGATTCTCCATGAACAACAGCATTGCTCTGTCATCTCGTCGTAGCTGCACTCACTTGGGGCCCAAGTTCCATGACCCCAACACTTTGGTGGGCAACACCCCGGTGTTATGGGTGTCGGAGCCGTTCGCAACGCCGGGCACCGGCTTCTGGGCCAAGCTCGAAGGGCATAACCCCAACGGCATGAAGGACCGGCCCGCGCTACACATGATCGAACAGGCCCGCGCGCGCGGGGAACTCAAGCCCGGCGCCATGATCGTCGAATCGACCAGCGGAACACTGGGGTTGGGGCTGGCCCTGGCCGGAATCATCTATCGGCACCCGGTCACCCTCGTCACCGATCCGGGCTTGGAGCCGATCGTGAGCAGCATGCTGACGGCCTACGGTGCGCGGGTGGTCACTGTGACCGAGCCGCATCCGATCGGAGGCTGGCAGCAGGCACGTAAGGATCGCGTCGCCGAAATACTTGCCGCCGAAACGGATTCATGGTGCCCCGACCAATATCAGAACCCTGACAATGTGGATGCCTACCGCGGGCTCGCGGAGGAACTGATCGATCAGCTGGGAACCGTCGACACCCTGGTCTGCTCGGTGGGAACCGGTGGGCACTCCTCGGGTGTGGGACGTGTACTGCGGGAACATAATCCGAATCTGCGACTGGTGGGTGTCGACACCGTTGGCTCCACCATCTTCGGGCAGCCTGCCAGCTCGCGGCTGATGCGTGGCCTCGGGTCGAGCATCTACCCGGGCAATGTCGACTACCCCGCGTTCGACGAAGCCCATTGGGTCGCGCCGAATGAGGCCGTCTGGGCGGCCCGGACTCTGGCCTCCAGCTACCATGCCAGCGGTGGATGGAGCGTCGGGTCGGTGGCGTTGGTCGCGGGGTGGGTAGCGCGGACATCGGCGCCCGAATCGCGCGTCGCCGCTATCTTCCCCGACGGCCCGATGCGCTACCACGGCACGATTTACGATGACGATTACTGCCGCGACCACGATCTGCTGGACCGCCCACCGGCGCAGGATCCCGATGTGATCGACGATCCGTCGGATCGGGTGGTAGACCGCTGGACCAGGCTGAACCATGTGATCGACCCGATAGGGAGGAGGGCGTGATCCAAACCTTGCGCCAGTTCCGATCTTTCGATCGTCCCAGCCAGATCCTGATGGTGAACCAATTCGCCATCAACGTCGGCTTCTACATGCTGATGCCGTACCTCGCCGGGTACCTTGCCGGGCCACTGGGTTTGGCGGCGTGGATGGTGGGGCTGGTGCTGGGTGTCCGAAACTTCTCCCAGCAGGGCATGTTTCTGGTCGGCGGCACCCTGGCCGACAGGTTCGGGTACAAGCCGCTGATCGTGGCCGGATGTCTCTTACGCGTCGCCGGATTCCTGATGTTGGCCTTTGTCGGCTCCCTACCGGCGATATTGATCGCCTCGGCGGCAACGGGTTTCGCGGGTGCACTATTCAATCCCGCGGTGCGTGCCTACCTGGCGGCGGATTCGGGGGAGCGCCGGGTGGAGGCGTTCGCGGTCTTCAACGTCTTTTACCAGGCGGGAATCCTCTTCGGGCCGATCGTCGGTCTGGCATTGACAGCGTGGGATTTCAGGATCACGTGTGCGGTCGCCGCAGCGGTTTTCGCGGTCCTGACGGTGATCCAATTGATGGCCCTGCCGTCGAACCGCGTCGAGCAGGACGTAGACAGGCAGCCCGTGCTCGCCGACTGGCGCTCGGTGGTGTCCAACAAGGCCTTCCTGTTGTTCTCCGGCGCCATGATCGGCTCGTACGTGCTGACATTCCAGGTGTACCTGGCGTTGCCATTCCAAGCGGCACTGCTGACCAGCGACAAGAAATCCGAAACGGTTTTGGTGACAAGCATCTTCGTGGTGTCCGGGCTGGTGGCCATCGCCGGCCAGGTGCGGCTTACGGGCTGGTTGTCCGCGCGGTTCGGTCCCAGCCGCAGCCTGGTGCTCGGGATGCTGGTCATCGCGGCAGCCTTTGTGCCGCTGATGCTGATGCCGACGACCGCGGCCGGATCGGTCCCTGCGATCACTGCGCTGCTGCTGGCGGCGGCCCTGCTGGCCGTGGGTACCATCGCGACCTTCCCCTTCGAGATGGACACCGTGGTCCGGTTGGCGGATAACCGGCTGATTGCCACTCACTACGGGCTGTACAACACGATCGTCGGTGTCGGCATTCTGGCGGGGAATCTCCTGACCGGCTCGATATTCGGCTATACCCAGCAGCACGGTAAGCCCGCCCTGTTGTGGGTATCGCTCACCGGCATTGGACTGGTGTGTGCGGCGGCATTGTTCGCCTTGCGACGGGCGGGGCTCCTCGACCGGGGTAGCAAAGTGGCGCCGGCTGCCCGTCCCTGAGTAGTTTGTGGAGGCCATGACCTCCCCTGCGAAAGCCATCAACCTCGTCAATCTCGAGAACGTCTCGAAGTCATACGGCGTCAAGCCGTTGCTCTCGAACGTGAGTCTCGGGGTGCAAGCAGGAGACCGCATCGGAGTGGTGGGCCTCAACGGCGGAGGCAAGACCACGCTGCTGGAGGTACTCGCAGGTGTCGAGCCGGCGGATCAGGGCAGAGTGAGTCGCACCGGAGACCTGCGCCAAGCCGTCGTCACCCAGCGCGAGGACCTTGTCGGTGACACTGTGTTCGATGTCGTGATCGCGCCGCTTGGCGTCGACGAGCACGAGTGGGCCGGGGATGCACGGATCCGTTCGATTCTCGACGGGCTTGGAGTGGCGGCCCTCGGCCTCGACAGACGGGTGGACCAGCTCTCCGGCGGCCAGCGGCGCCGGGTCGGGCTCGCCGCCGCACTCGTTCGCGATCTTGATCTGTTGATTCTTGACGAGCCGACGAACCACCTGGACGTCGAAGGCGTGCAGTGGCTGGCTGAGCACCTCCTAGCGCGGCGCACCGCGCTGGTGGTCGTGACGCACGATCGGTGGTTCCTGGACACCGTCGCCACTCGTACCTGGGAGGTCGTCGACGGCAGCGTCGAATCGTACGAGGGCGGATACGCGGACTGGACGTTCGCGCGTGCCGAACGCGGGCGGCAGGCCGACGCCGCCGAGGCACGACGCCGCAATCTCGCGCGCAAGGAGCTCGCCTGGTTGCGGCGCGGGCCACCCGCGCGCACGTCCAAGCCCCGGTACCGGATCGAGGCGGCCGAAGCCTTGATCGCGGATGTGCCGCCGCCGCGAGACTCGGTGGCGCTCAGCGCATTTGCGCGTCGCCGTCTGGGGCGAATCGTCATCGAGCTCGAGGATGCGACGGTAACGACACCCACCGGTGAGGAGCTGGTGAGTGATCTGACCTGGCGCCTGGCCCCAGGCGAGCGCATCGGCTTGGTGGGGGTCAACGGATCCGGGAAGACGACCCTGTTGCGCGTGCTCGCGGGCGCGGTGCCGCTGGCGGCCGGGCATCGCAAGGAAGGTAAGACGGTCAGCATCGGCTGGCTGCGCCAGGAGCTCGACGACCTGCCGGGGGACATTCGGGTGCTCGATGCGATCGAGGAGATCGCTCTGCGGATTGTGCTGGGCGACAAGGAAATGTCGGCTTCGCAGGTCGCCGAGATGCTCGGGTTCAGCCCGGCGCGTCAACGCACCCCCGTAGGCGATCTCTCCGGTGGCGAGCGTCGCCGACTGCAGCTGACTCGTGTGCTGATGGCGGAGCCGAATGTGCTTCTTCTCGACGAGCCCACCAATGACCTGGACATCGAAACCCTGCAGCAGGTGGAGGATCTGCTGGACGGCTGGGCAGGCACCCTGGTCGTGGTCAGCCACGATCGGTATCTCATCGAGCGGGTCTGTGATTCGACGTGGGCGCTATTGGGTGATGGCAAGCTGACCAACCTGCCCGGAGGCATCGAGGAATACCTGCGCCGGCATACCCCGTTGGCTGCCGCTCCTGTGAAAGTCGCATCGGATCGCGGCCGGGATGGCGCGGCACTGCGGAATGCACAGAAGGAGCTCGGCCGGCTCGAGCGGGCTGTTGTGAAGCTAGACGAACGCGAGGCCGTGCTGCACGAGAAGCTCGCCGAACATGCCACCGATCCGGACCGGGTGGTGACCCTGACCGCCGAGCTCAACGCCGTCGTCGCCGAGAAGGACGCGGCCGAGGTGCAGTGGATGGAGCTCGCCGGGGAGCTCGAGTAGCTCCCGGTTCGGTCCTCAACAACTTGCTCATGAAAAAAGCGAGGGCAGTCATGTGACTGCCCTCGCCTACAACTGGATGGGATGAGTGAGAATCATCCGGGGCTGGGCCCGGCATGCGATGCGCTACGCGCCTCGCCGATGCGTCCCCCCTCTGGGGTTCGCCTACCTGCCGTTATACGGCTAGCGGGAACCACTCATCGGTCTGCTCCGAGTTGTCGCCCTCAACCAGCATCTCGCCGCTGTAGATGGCTTCGAAGTCAATCTCGATGACCGTGGCACCGAATTCCTCGTTCGTCATGTACTGAACAGTAGGGGTCACTATTAAGAAATCATTGAGTCACGAATCGGAAAAGTCTGGCAATTTTCGCTAGACGCATCGGCCCAGGTCATAGACCATGACCGGCCTTGCTGAACTCTTAAGAAAGCGGATTTGTGCCCTTGACGAGCACCCAGGCCGCGATCGCGCCCCCGATTCCGGCTATGACCAGCACCGATGAGACGGCTGCGGGCCACTCGTCGCGGTCAAAACGCCCGTCCACAGAGATGCGTCCCGGGCCAAGCAGCAGCACCGCCAGCGCGGCGGCGGCGAGAATAAGGGGGAATTGCAGAGCGGGGCCGGATGGAAAGAGGTCGTTTCGCACTGAATAGGTCTGGACTGCGGCGTAGAGCATCGAACCCAGCACGGCACTGGCGCCAAAGGGAGTGAGGAGTCCGGCGACCAGCATGGCGCCGCCGATGCTGTAGATACCCGCGAGCACGCGTGCCGGCAGATCGGGATGCCCGACGATCGGCGATGAGCCGAGCTGTGTGAACTGGTCGGAGGCGAACACGATGTTCAACCCGTTCCAGCACAGCGTCACCCCCACCGCGACACGCAGGACCAAGAGTCCAATATCGTTGCGGGTCAAGGGATCGCTGTACTTGCTGGTGCTCGGCACGGCGGAAGTCTATGGCATGGGGGCTATGGTGAATCCGCTATGGCGGCGGTCAATTCCCGGTACGACGACGGCAACGACATTCCCGGCATACCGTCCGTGCGGGTCGCGCGCGCCGAGCTGACAGCGATCACCGCGATTACCGCCCTCGTGTTCGGCTGGGCCAGCAGGGGATACGGGTACTTCTTCGACGAGGCCTACTTCGTTGTTGCCGGACGCGACCACCTGTCCTGGGGATACTTCGATCAGCCCCCGCTGGTGCCGTTCATCGCGGGCCTGGCCGACAACATCGCGCCCGGGTCGTTGTGGGTGCTGCGCCTCGCCGCGACAGCGGCGGTGGCGATCGGGACGTTGATGTGCGGCTTGATCGCGGCGGAGCTCGGTGGGGGCCGCCTGACGCAGTCTCTGTCGGCGATCGCCTACGCCACCGCGATGTTCCAGATCCTGGCCCATTGGTTGCAGACGCCGGCCATCGATCCGGCGCTGTGGTCGGTGGTGTGCTGGCTGCTGGTGCGCTGGACCCGCGGCTTCCGGGAACTGCTGCCTGACGATCGGCTGCTGCTGTGGGCGGGAATCGTCACCGCGATCAGCATGCAGACCAAGTTCCTCATTCCGGCGCTCTGGCTTGCGGTGCTGCTGTGCGCGGTCGTACTCGGGCCGCGCGCGCTGCTGCGCCGTCGGCAATTGTGGACCGGGGGGGCTGTTGCCGTCGTGGCCACCGTCCCGACCCTCATCTGGCAGGCCACCCACGGGTGGCCGTACCTGGGGATGGCCGGGATCGTGGCGGCGGAGTCCGAACGTGGAGCGGCGCTGTTGGGAGGCATGCTCGTCGGTTCCGTGTTCCTCGGACTGGTGCTGCTGCTGGCCGGGATTGTGGCGCTGTTGGCGGCGCCGTCACTGCGGCCCTATCGGTACCTGGGGGCGGCTGCGGTGTTGGTGGGGGCATTGATGTTCGCGACCCATGGACGTGCGTACTACGCCATGGGGTTGTACGCCTTGCTGATTGCCGCGGGCGCGGTGGGGCTTTCCCGCTGGCGTCCTCCTCGGCCCGCGGTGCGGGGTGTGGTCTACGCACTCTTCGGGTTGGTGACGGCCGCATCGGTGATCATGGCGATCATCAGGCTGCCCATCGTGTCCGAATCGGCTGCCGCGCGCTGGTTTTCCTGGGCCGGTGCCATGGGGCCAACGATGCTCGTCGGCGGCGATCACTCCACGGAGGGCCTGCGCCAGGTGGCCCGCGACACCTACGATGCGATGCCGCCGAACGTACGCGACCGTACGGCTCTGGTGCTGCAGATCTACCCCATGGCCGCCGCCTATGACGTCGAGGCGGGACGTGAGGGGCACTCCCGTGCCTACAGTTTCCACCGTGGGTACTACTACTTCGGGGCGCCGCCGGATTCCATGACGGACATGATGTACATCGGCGTCGACGATCCGGATCCCACACTTGCTCAAGGCTTCTTGGGGGTGCAGCGGATCGAACTGTTACATGCCCCCGACGAGGACGAGGCACATGTCTATCGCTACTACGGCAGAATTACGCCGTGGCAACAGCTGTGGGACACCTGGCGCACCTACAAGTAGGCGGCGTATGACAATGTTCAATGGTCTTCGCGCAAGCGGCTCATCCGTCGAACAGATGGAGCCCCGCGACGCCCAGATGTACTGGATGTCGACGAGGATCCCGAACGATCAGTTCCTGTTGTTCTGCTTCGACTCGCCGACAGACGATGTCGACGCCGTGCGGGAGACGATCGCCGAACGTGCGACCCACATCGCGGATCTGCGCGTGCGGGCCGCCGACGTCGCCGGACACCTTGACTACCCGTACTGGGCGCCGCGCGACGAATCCCAGGTGCCCTTGACCGTGCACGCGCTGCCGGAGTCCAGCTGGCCGCAGTGTCGCGCCGCGATCGCGGCGCTGCTCACGAGCACCGTCAACGTCCGTGAAAGCCCTTGGCATCTACATCTTTTTCCTGAGGTGCATGGCGCGCCGCAGACATCGGGCCGGGCGCTCGTCGCAGTACTGCAGGTATCGCACGCGTTGGCCGACGGACGACGGGCCACCGCTGCGGCGCGGGCCTTGTTCGGCGATGACGTGGCGGTGGGCGGCGCGTTACCGGACGTGCCTGGGTATGCGGCGCTGCGCGGGCTGGCAGGTTTTCCGGTGCAGTTGGGTCGGCTGCTGAGCGCGAGCCGCGCTGGGTACCTGGCTTACCGTCAGCAGCAAGAGCTCGTCGAGGTGGGCGAGCTGGAGCCCGAACCGCAAGGTTTCCCGCTGATTTCGCTCAATGCCCGGCCCGATGAGCACCGGGAGATCCGGATGATCGTGCGGCCGCGCGACGAACTTCGCACCGACGACATCAGTGTCACCGTCGCCGTTCTGACGGCGATAGGTACGGCGCTGCCGCAGTATCTGCGTGATCACGGTCAGTGGGTTCCGGACAGGCTGGGCGCAGAGGTGACCGTCGCAGAGTCCGGGGAATCTGTGGCACGCAACAACTTCCGCAATGTCGGAGTCGACCTGTGTTGGGGCGAGCCGGAGGTACGCACCCGTGCCCGGCGGATCTCGGACGGCATTGACAGCAGGCGCCGTCGTGCTACGCACCCGGTGCTGGTCGCACAACGCGCCGGTGGTGCGGCACTGCCTGCACCGATGATGTGGCTGGGTGTCAACGCCTTCAACACCGATCTCATCCCGCCCACCGTGGCGGGCAACACCGTGGTGTCAAGCGTGGTTCGTGGCGCGGCCGATCTGACTCTCGCCGGTGGGCGCGTGGTGTTCACCGCGGGGTTCCCGGCGCTGTCGCCGGTGATGGGCCTGACCCATGGGGTGCACGGGATCGGCGACACCGTGACGGTAAGCGTGCACACCAGTGCCTCGGTGATGCCCGATGCCGATCACTATGAGAGCCTGCTGGCCGCCGCCCTCACTGAGGTATCTCGCCAACTGCGATGAGTTTTCTTATCGCCGCGAGTCGATACCGATATGCCGACGATTACCCCTTGCCTCTGGTTCGACACCCGCGCCGAAGAGGCCGCCAACTTCTATGTGTCCGTGTTTCCGAACTCCCGGATCCACGAGGTCACCCACTACGGGCCGAACACTCCCATGCCGGAGGGCACGGTGCTCACCGTCGAGTTCGAGCTCGACGGACAGCGGTACTCCGCCCTGAACGGCGGACCCCTATTCACCTTCGATGAGGCGATCTCCTTTCAGATCGACTGCGGATCGCAGGAGGAGGTCGACCGCTACTGGGAGGCGCTCACGGCGGACGGGGGAGAAGAGTCCCAATGGGGTTGGCTCAAGGACAAATTCGGAGTCTCCTGGCAGGTGGTCTCACGCGAGCTGATCGACCTGATTTTCCACTCCGATCCCGTGACCGGTAACGCAGCGATGCAGGCCATGATGACCATGCGCAAGCTCGATCTGGCTGTCGCCCGAGAGGCGGTGGCCGCGGCGCGGGCTGGGTCTTAGTCGTCGTCTCCGAAGTCGACGTTCCATCCCATGGACTTGTAGCGGCGTTTCTCCGACTCGCGGCGCTGCTTCTCGGCACGTTCGTGCTCGGACCAGTCGCCGATGACGCCGGGGGATGCCTTGGGTAGATCGCCGAACAGCTCGTTGCCGTTGTCCCAGTTGATGAGGAATTCCGGAGTCTGGTGTTCGTCGTCGTCTTCGCCCTTGCCGCCGCGGCCGTGGGCGCCGCCCATGGGGGCCATGCCCATGCCGCCCATACCCATTGCGCCACCACGGACTCCGGCACCGCCGATGCCGGCGGCGTTGGTTCCGGCGCCGCCCGGTCCGGGAACGCCCGCGCCGCCGCGCAATGCACCTGGGCCGCCGAGGGTTCCAGTACCCGAGCCCGAACCTGAGGGGGAGCCGAAACCTGCTGCGGTCGTGTTGCCGGGTGCCAGGCCGGAGCCGTCCTTGCCCAGGCCGCCCGCGAGGCCGCCGAGCGCATTGCCCAGGCCGCTACCCGAACCGCCGGAGCCACTTTGGGGGCTGCCGCCTCCCGAACCGCCGCCACTGCCCGCGCCTTGGCCCTGGCCTTGTCCGTTCTGGCTGCCGGACCCGTCGCTGAAGGCGGGTTTGGTGTTCTTGTCGGCCAGGCCGTCGCCGAACTTGTTTGAGGTATTGGGACTTTGGCCTCCGCCTGCGCCACCGTTCTGTCCGCCCCCGCCGCCGCTGGGGTTGGATTCGGGGTTGTTGGTGGGCTGCTGAAGCGTGATGTTCCCGGGGTTGTTGCCCTTCGGTGGTTGCACGTCGGTGACATTGTCGCCCTCGCGAACCACGGGCTCGCTGAACAGGCCGATCATCTGAAGGCGTGCGAAGAACTGCTCTTGGTTTTTCCGCTGCTTGATCTCGGCATCGGAGTATCCGGACTTCTTCATGTCTGCGGCAGCGGCATCAGACATTGGCGGCTCGATCTTCGACTTCGCGGTGCTCATCGCATCGCCCAGCGGCGGCATCCTGTCTGCCACATGCCGGATGCTGAGGATGCCCGTCTCTGATGCGCGGAAGTATTCGGACATGTTGGTCTGCAAGGATTTTGCCGCCTGGCCGCGCCAATCCTCGACCAGCATGCCCTGCACCTTGCCGCCGAGCGTGTGCATGATGTCGCCCAGCTGCTCGGCGATGCTGTTGATCGATTCCTTGGCGGCCTGCGGGCTACCAGTCTGGAAAGCCTGGGCGGCGTTGTAGATCGACTGGTGGTCGTGGCCTTCCCAGTGTTCCTTTTGGATCTGCTTCTTCCCCATGTCTTCTCCTCCTGAAAACTATTAGCTCTAAGGTATTTTCGGCTCGATCTGCTTCATGATCTGCAGGGTCAACGGGCATTGGTCGTAGTGTTTCTCGGTGAGTTCAGTCTTTAGATCAACCTGGACTGCGGCCACTGATTGCTGCGAAGGAATCGCGACCGCACAGCCCATCGCATTCGCGGTGTGAACCAGCCACCCCGAACGTGATCCGATCTGAAGGCGTTCCTGCCGATCAAAACGTTTCTGAGGCTGTTCAAGTTGGTCTAAGTTGGCATCGACCGCGTAGATCTTGACTCCCCATTTCGGACCGACCCACATGCATCCTCGAACGTTCTGACCAAAGGCGATGTTGTGTGCGTCCTGTCTGCTCGCAGGGTCTACTTCCCAGCTCGCAAGATCGGCATCAGTCACCGCTGCGCATCCGTCGAAGGTGGTTCCTTTGGCGGGACTGTTGTTGGTGCTTGTAGTTGTCGGAGCCGTGTTGCTAAATGACGAAGACGAACTCGATAAGGTCGAGTTTGACCCCGTGGCAGGCGCGCCCTGGATCCCTTCGTGGGTGCAGCCAGCGACCATCGCTGTCAAAGTGACGACGGCAGCGATCCATTTCATCTTCATCGGTTCGAGTCTTCCTGACCTGTCAGCTGGTGGTGGGCGGTGGGTAGACGCCCAGCCCGTTGCTGTCGATGGTGTCTCCCCTTAGCTGCTCGAATGATTCGGCGTTTCGGTGCTCAGTGTTGTCGTACTCGTTCTGGGCCACCTTGGCCCACTCGGCCCACGTCTTCACTGTTTTGATGTGTGCGTTGATCACGGCAACGACGGAGTCTGATTCGCCGGACACCAAGTCGGTCACGGCGTCGTTCCAGGACGTACCTTCCGCGCACGAACCCATGCCCAAATCGATGTAGTTACCGGCGGCCGTTAAACGAAGTTCTTCAAGCTTGTCGACTGCCCCGCTGAACTCCTGTGACACCTTCGTTGCAGCTCCGGGCGCTAGATGCAGCTCGTTCATATCGAGCCCTGAATTTCCGGGCATGGACGCTCCCCTCGCTGGTCAAGCAGACATGTTTGTCCTACATATAGCTCTGACGTCAGCTGGCTCGATTTGGTTCCATGTTTTTTCGGATGAGGAGGAAGTCGGGTCGTCAGGTGCCTGCCGCCGGCCAGCCGGGGTCGGCAGGCAGGGTGGGGTAGTCGCCGCGGGAGTGTTCGCCGTTGATGAAGAAAAGACGCTTTTCGTAGGGGTCAGGCGACTTCTCCATACAGGCTTTCTGGTCGTGGCTGAATGCTTTCTGCGGCCAGTAGTTGGGCTCGTCGCGCCACCCTGTGGTGGCGAGATGGTCCGCTGTTCGGATTTTCCAGCCGCCGAATACATCGGTGGTGGCGTTTGGCGCGGTTCCACGCTGAGGCTGAGTAGCCGGTTTCGAGCCTGGCGGTGGCGGCGTGAAAGTGATCCGGTAGAGGCCGATGCCGGTGTACGGATCTATGAAGGCCGGTTTTTTCGGGGGAGGGCGGTTCTCGTAGCTATATGTGCCGTCCGATTGCTGCACACCGGTGGCGTAATCCCAGGAGCAGACAATCGCTATGTAGCCGGAGGTGTCGTCGCCGGTGAGCGATAGGATGTGTTCATACCACGCGCCGACGATCGGGGTGGTGATCTGAAATCCGCTGTCTTCCAAGTGTGGGTCACCCACGACATAGGGCCGGATTGCGAGATCGTAGATCTGATGGCCGTTGGGTGGGACGGCCTGTTCGAAGCCGGGGTAATAGAACTTGGGACTGGCCATCAGTCCACCGAGCACAAATGACTCACGGTAAGCCCGGATGACGACTGCCGGGCCGGTGAGTAGGTCAATGCCCTGTTCTGCGCTCCACCTGATCCGTAGGTCTTGGGTGAGTCCGGTGAACGGTATTGGCGACTGTGTGCCGCTAGGGGTGGGGTTGGTGTTGCCGGGGCGGTGTGTGCATCCGGCCAATACCAACGCGACAAGAAGCAGTACACCGGTTCGCGACGCCGCTTTGCGTAGGAATGGAACGGGGTTCATTAATGGCCCTTGGTTTCTGCGGGCTTGGCGGCTATGTCCTTAGTGGCACTGTTGTACGCGTCTTGGATCTTCGACGAGGTGCGGGCATCGGGTGGCACCTCAAGCATGGCCTTGTCCACGTAGGTGTGGTAATCGTCGGCGGATAGTTTTGGGTGAAGTAGCTTCCCTTCGGGCCCTATCACCGCTCTCACTTCCTCCAGAGTGCCAACCTTCATGGGGACCGGGTGTTCAGGATCAACCCGCTGGTGAGGATCAACGGGCACAAGCAGTTCCGGAGCGATCTGGTCATGCCGCAGTACTCCTGTAGCGGCGTATGCGCTCACGAGCTGTTGCTGGGCCCTCGCTTCGCTGAGATCCGGAACGATGCTGGTCGTGAGTTGGCTGGGATCGGGGGCAGACCCGAGGATGCCGGATTTGAGGGCGTCGGTCATGATGCCAAAGCCTGGAGACAGGTCCGCCGGAACAGGCAGGATCTTCGTTATGGCGCCGTATGCCGCTTCTTTCATTTGCTGAAGATCCTTGGCTTTCTGCTCAGCGGTGACGGATGCGTCGTAATGCTGTGCATCGTGTGCCGCCGCCAACCCCGCATCGGCTAAGCCGCGGAACCTGCCTGCTGCGCTCAAGTCGCCGGCTGGCCCAACGCCGTGCTGTTTGACTTCCTCGGCGTAGTGATTTGTTGACAGAATTGAGTCACCGTACAGCGCGCTGCCGAGCGTTTCGGCGGCCTCCTTATCTGTATCCAGGACCCTGAACAGAGCCTTGGCCTTAGCCATCGTGCCATCATCGACTGCATCTTGAGTATCTGGCGTATCGCCGAAACCCGGTGTTTCCCCGAGTATTTTGGGGTCGCCTCCGGCAATGATCCCCGCATACGGCACCAAGCCGTCAGCCATCCCGCGTGCGAGACCAGGGCTGAGTTCTCCGAATGTCTTGACTCCTCTGTTGCCGAATCCTTGGTCGTCTGAGGAGGGCAGCGAGTTCAGCTCGGGGTGATCCATCACGTAGCTCGAGTATGCACGGGCGGTCTCACCTGACATGCGTGCTTGTTCTAGGGATACCCCTGGCCCTACGTGAGCAGAGTCGTGGGTCCAGCTCATTAGGCCGCCTGCGGCGGTGCCACCATCAGGGAACTGGTGATGCGTCAGATCACCCAAGAACTGGTCATTGCGTCCGCCATCAGGGTTCACCATCATGCCGTGGTCAACAATGTGATCGCGGCCCGCAGACGAGAAGATGTTCTGAATGGTCGAGTCCGCAGGACCTAAGTGCGAGCTCTTGTTCTCGTTCTCGAAATGCAAGATGTCGGCGCCGCGCTGCATAAGTTTCTGATCCAGCTCGGTGCCATGTTGGAACCCAGCGTCGCCGTCCTTGATGACGTCCGACAGCCTGTCCAGATTGCCGAGGACCGACCCTTCAGTCACCACTCCGCGACCCTGGCCGTGTTCGAGTGGGACGTAGTTGTATCCAGGTGACTTGTCGTTCAACGCCTGCTGAACCGACGTCGGCAGCTTGTCATACCCACCTGTCGTGAGCTCGGTGGTGGAACCCTGTGCGCCGGGGCGTAATTCGGTCTTCGCATAGCCGTACTGATTCGAACCCATCATCTGCAGCGCGTTACCGATAATGCTCTTGTTGTTGCCCAAGCGCCGCTCGGCCCGGTGAATGTCCTCCACCGACATCCCGTTCATTTGCCCCTGCAGCTGCCCCAACACCTGTTGCTGTGAACGCGTCAACTGCACCGGCCGACCCGCATCGCGATCCGCGATCTGTTCCGGGCTAAGGATCGATGCCGCCTGGACGCGCGCCTTCTGCTGTTCTGTAGCGGTTCCGGCCAAAACGTCGTGGACATCACGTTCGGCTTGTTCAGGACTTCCCTCGGCGATCTGTTTCTCCGCCATGGTGTGGCCGCCGGTGCCTTCGTCGAGCACGCGTGCCAGCGAGTCGTCCAACATTTCGCCGCGTGCCACCAGGCCCGTCACCCGCTGATGGAGATCCTTCAGTTTGTTGATGACTTTCTGGAGCTGATCCTTGTCCATCCCGGTGATGTCCGGCGGCGTCACAGCATTCGTCTTGGGATCGATGTCCACCTTGGGAGGAGCCGCAGCGTCTGCCAAGAAGGTGCCGATGTCGGCGGCTAACGCTTGCGACTCTCCATAGGCCTTGTTGGCGTGCATCGCGACATACATCGCCTCGAACCCCGAGGTCTCGAATCGGGCGGACGAGCGTTTCATCGCGTCCCTGGCGGCGTCGCCGGCATCACCCTTCCAGGTCGACATATCGACAATGGCCTGCACCTTGTCCGCGGCTTGCTGGCTGGCATCACCGCGTTTAGACGCGGCATCGGCGAGTGACTTAATCTGCGGCGGCCAGTGCTGCAACTCGTCAAGTGTCATCCCCATGTTTGTTCCCCCCTAGACCGCGCTGCTGGGTCCGGCTTGCTCGATACCCGCACGATTGAGCTCGTCCCGGGTCACGAATTTGGCCGCGGACGCCTTGTGGTTTTCGCCGTGGCTGGTGAGCTCTGCGTGATGGTCCGCGGTTTCCTTCTCCCACTCGGAAATCCGGTTGCTCAACGCCTTGGCGGCACGACCCGATCCGAAACCTGCTTGTGCATCGGTCAATGCGCGGTGGGCGGCGTCGTGTGCGTCCTTCAGATCGGCAGCATGTATGTGGAGTTGGTCTCCATGAATCTGCAGTTCGGCCGGGTCCACATGCAAGTGCCCACCCGATGAACCCGAAACGCTCGACATGTCTGATTCTCCTCGTCCGTACGGCATGCATGCCTCTATACAAAGATCCGACGGGATAGCGCCTCGTTTGGTTCCATCTATTTTCTGGGAATCGAGGGCGTGCCGCGCGCCTGGCACCGTCCTTCGCCGAGTGCATACCGCACGCAGGGGAAACGCTCGAAAGGCCTGCGTGCGGTATGCAGTCGGCGGGGACATTCCCACCCTTGACCCGCCTAACTTATCGCTGATAACTTAACGCCGTTATCCTCCGGAGGAAGGCGTTGCGATGCTGGAACGTTTAGCTCGATCGGTTATCGCGGCACCTCGCCTCGTACTCGGTGCGGCACTGCTCATCGCCATAGCGGCCGCCATCTTCGGGGTCCCGGTGACCAAGCATCTCGCCGCGGGCGGACAGCAAGACCCCAATTCCGAGTCCGCGTATGTGACGCGAGTTCTCGCCGACAAGTTCGACATCAGCGACCAATCCCTGGTCTTCATGCTCACCAGCGATCAGGGAGTCAAGAGCCCGCAGATGCGCGCCGTCGCGGCCGATCTGGAGCGCCAGCTCAAAGACTCCGGTGAGGTGCTCAACCTGACCTCGGCGTGGACGGGTCCACCGCAGGTCGCCGATGATCTCTTCGGCACCGACGGCAAGTCGGGCTTGATCGTCGCCGGGCTGACCGGGGGCGAGAACGACGCCCAGAAGCACGCGGCGATTCTCATCAAGTCGCTCGCCGTCGACCGCGACGGGGTCTCGGTCAAGGCCGGCGGCGTGGCCACGCTCTACAACCAGATCGTCACGCAGTCCGAGAAGGACCTGCTAGTCATGGAATCGATCGCGATTCCGATCAGCTTCGTGGTGCTGGTCTGGATCTTCGGCGGTCTCTACGCGGCCTTGCTGCCCCTGGTCGTCGGGGTCTTCTCGATCGTCGGGGCGATGTCCATCTTGCGGGGCCTGACGTACGTCACCGACGTGTCGGTGTTCGCATTGAACCTGGCTGTCGCCATGGGATTGGCACTCGCCATCGATTACTCGCTGCTGATCATCAGTCGCTATCGCGAAGAGGTGAACTCCGGCAAGCCGCGCGACGAAGCGCTGGTACTGACCATGACCACGGCGGGCCGCACCGTGCTGTTCTCGGCGCTGACCGTCGCCCTGGCGCTGGTGGCACTGATCCTGTTCCCGATGTACTTCCTCAAGTCCTTCGGGTACGCGGGTGTCGCCGTGGTGTTCGTCGGTGCCATTGCGGCTCTTGTCATCGTGCCCGCGGTCGTGACACTCCTTGGCGATCGGATTGATGCCCTCGATGTACGCCGACTCATTCGCAAGATCCTGGGTAGGCCGGAACCCACGGCCAAGGAGATCACCGAGACCTTCTGGTATCGAAACACCAAACGGGTTATGGCCCGGGCGATTCCGATCTCCATCGTCATCGTGACGGCGTTGGTGGTTCTGGGCCTGCCGTTCCTCAACGGAACCTTCGGGTTCCCGGACGACCGGGTGTTGCCGGCATCGGCCTCGGCGCATCAGGTCGGCAACGAGATGCGCCGAAACTTCAACAACAACAGCTCGACCAATCTGTCCGTCGTCGCCGAGGACATCGGTGCGGTGCCGCCGCGGGACATCGACGAGTACGCCACGGACCTCTCGAAGATCGAGGATGTCAAGGAAGTGGCCGCGCCCACCGGTGCGTTCATCCGGGGCATGAAGGTCGGTCCGCCCTCGAGCGCAACCGGGATCAAGGACGGGGCAGCACTTTTCACGGTCCAGACCGGTGCCAAGCCCTACACCGACGCTGCTGAGCGCCAGCTTGACGCCATTCACGCCCTCCCTGGTCCGGGCGATACCACGGTCAAGATCGGTGGGGGTGCCCAACTGGACCGCGACGCGGTCGACGGCATCGTGCACAAGCTTCCCCTGGTGCTGGCCATCATCGCGATCGTCACCTTCGCGCTGCTGTTCCTGCTGACCGGCTCGGTGGTTCTGCCGCTGAAGGCGCTCGTCCTCAACGTGCTGTCGCTGACGGCGACCTTTGGCGCGCTGATCTGGATATTCCAAGAGGGACACCTAGGCGGATTCGGGACCGAGGTCACCGGCACGATTGTCGCCACCATGCCGATGCTGTTGTTCTGTATAGCGTTTGGGCTGTCGATGGACTACGAGGTATTCCTCATCTCGCGGATCCGGGAGTACTGGATGGCGTCCGGACACACGCGCGCCGACAACGACGAGGCCGTGGCACTCGGGGTGGCCCGCACCGGCCGGGTGGTCACCGCGGCGGCGATGATCATGACCATTGCCTTCGCCGCACTGATCGCCGCGCAGGTGGCGTTCATGCGGATGTTCGGCACCGGACTGACCATTGCGATCGTGGTCGACGCCACCATCATCCGGATGCTACTGGTGCCCTCGTTCATGCGAATGCTCGGACGCTTCAACTGGTGGGCGCCCAAGCCCTTGGTCAAACTCCATGAACGAATCGGATTCAGTGACTAAGCGTCAGCGTTCCTCGCGCGGGGAAGGAGACCAGCTGCGCGACGAAATCATTGACGCGGCAATCGATCTTGTCCTGGAAGCCAAGGAGCTGCGCGCCCCCTCCATCCGCGAGGTGGCGCGCAAGATCGGGGTGACCCCGCCGTCGATCTATCTGCACTTCGCAGATAAGGACGAGCTGATGGACGCGGTCTGCGGGCAGTACTACCAACGACTGGACGACGAGATGGTGACCGCGGCGCTGGACCAGCCGACCGCGCTGGAGCGTTTACACGCGCAGGGCATGGCCTACGTGCGCTTTGCCGTGGCGACCCCGTTGATGTACCGGCTGGCCACCTCAGCGCCGCCCCGTGACGACAGTGAACTGGACGAGACGATGGTCAGTGCGGCATTCGCGCACTTGCACAAGGGAGTTCAGGAACTCGTGGGAGAAGGTTTCTACCCCGACGGCGACACCGTGGCTATGGCGTTGCAACTGTGGACCGCGGCGCATGGGGTGGCCTCGATGCTCGTCACCAAACCGTATCTGCCCTGGGGTGATGCCGAAGAGTTCGCCGACAACGCGTTACGCGTCGCCTGCCTGGGGCAGGCGGTCAGCGATATCGACCTGACCGGCGTGCTACCGCGTCAGAAATAGAGCCGCACCGAAGCCAGCGTGCCCGGTGCCGCCGAGTTGTCGGAGAACTCGAAGAGCCCGACCCCGCGCCGATCGCCCAGGCGCACGGTGGCCGATACCGAGGATCCCGCGGCCAACAGCTTCTCGACGGTCAAAGAACTTGTTGCCGAGGCGAACTCGGCTAGCGAGGCCTCGGCCACGCCGTCGAGCGAGAGGACGGCTTGCGGAGAGAGCAGTGTGGTGACCGTCGGGATGTCCCGGGCCGCCAGCGCGGCCGCCAGTTCCTCGACGCGCTGCTTGCCGGCCGCGTGTACACCCTTGAGTCCACGCATGAATCCCAGCACGCCGTTGAGGCCCTGGTTCTTCAGCAGTTGTGGCCCCAGCTTGGCGCTCGCCAGCAGTCCGTCGCCACCGGCACCCAACAGCTGGCCGATCATGGCGCGCAGTTCCCAATAGGCGAACAGCCGATCGATCTTGAGTGAGGAGGCCGGCCCGTCCTCGACGAGGTCATAGCGCAGATGCATCGGGATATGCATGGTGACGCCGGTCGACATGGTCGTATGAATCGTCAGATCGCGTAGTACCGACATCCCGGCGACCACATCGTTTTCGACCTCGAACACGATCGTGTTGGGCGCGATGAAAGTGTCGTAGAACTTGCTGATCGCGGCCTCGCCGATATGCGGCCGCGAGCCCACCGGATCATTTACCTGGCCGTAGGTGGCGAACAGGCCGACCCAGGTGTCCTTGTCGTGTGCACCGACAGCGGCTGGCGACGCCTGAACGGTCGCCAGCAGCTCGTCGGCAAATGGGGCGCTGGACACTGGGCTTAGGACAGTGCCCCGAGCACCGCGTCGTAGTCGGGTTCCTGAGCGATCTCGGGCACCAGCTCGGTGTACGCGACATTGCCATCGGCACCGATGACGACGATCGCGCGGCCCAGCAGCCCGGTCATCGGACCGTCGGCGATGGTGACACCGAAGTCCTCGCCGAACGAGCTACGGAACGCCGACGCGGTACCGACGTTCTCGATGCCCTCGGCGCCACAGAAGCGCTTCTGGGCAAACGGCAGGTCCTTCGACACACACAGCACCGGCGCGCCCGCCTCGGCGGCGCGCTGGTTGAAGGTCCGCACACTGGCCTGGCAGACGGGGGTGTCGATCGAGGGAAAGATGTTGAGGATCACCGGCTTATCCCGGTACTGGTCGCTGGTGACGGGGCCAAGATCGGCGCCTACCAGCTCAAATGCCGGGGCAGGAGAGCCGACAGCGGGAAGCTCGCCGACCGTGTTGATGGGGTTTCCGCGCAACGTGATCTGTGCCATGGGTCCAGTGTTCCAGAGTTCGGTTATCGCTGGGGTGGTGGGGTGGGAGCTAGTTTGCGTGGTTGGTGGGGGCTAGATGAGCTTCGGCGGGGCTAGGTTGGATGCTATGGCGACGCCTGTCAGCTTCGACAACAGATTCTTCTCGGCCGTCTGGTCTGCCATCGCGCGCCGGGAACCACCCGCGATCAAGGAGTTGCGTGCCGAGAACCTGCGGGGGCTGACGGGACACGTCCTGGAGGTGGGCGCGGGCATCGGCTCGAACTTCCCGCTGTATCCGGACACCGTGACGTCGGTGACGGCGCTCGAACCCGAATCCAGGCTGCGTCCGCAAGCCGAGGACGCCGCCGCGGCGGCGTCGATTCCGGTGACGGTGACCGCCGGTGTGTTCGAGGACCTCGCCGTCACCGGTGAGGATCGATTCGACGCGGTGGTGTGCTCGCTGGTGTTGTGTTCGGTGGGTGACCCCGACCGCGCCGCCGCGCAGGCGTTCGAGGTACTCAAGCCCGGTGGCGAGGTGCGCTTCTTCGAGCACGTCGCCCATGGGGGTGCGCTCGGATTGGTGCAGCGCGCGGTGGACGTGACGTTCTGGCCCCGATTGTTCGGGAACTGCCATACGCACCGGGACACGCTGGCCGCGATCGAACGGGCGGGATTCGAGATCGAGGGGCAGCGCGACGACTGGCTGAAGGTATTCGGTGTCCCCATGCCGTCCTCATCGATCGTGATCGGACGCGCGGTCAAACCCGCCTAGAGCTTCTGCGGGTCAACCGAATTCGACGACGGTCATTGCCGGCCTTATCCGGTCGGACAAGGGGAGGTCGTAGAACAGCGGTGTCGCCAGCCGAAGGAAGGCCCCGCGACCGGGAGGCATCCGGACCTCGCGCACCGCGCGAACACCGTCGAGGGCCCGCAGCTCCCCGTACTGGTGGGCGGTGAACGAGAAAGGCATCGGCGGCACGGTGTAGTGCTCGCTCAGCTTCCAGCCGCGCCGCTGCGAGTACACGCTCATCAACCATGGGATGGTGTCGAAAACCATCCACCCGCCGGGGAAGCGTTTGGCACACGCGGCGATGAGGTCAAACACCAGGTCGCGCTCCAGGTACATCAATAGCCCCTCGGCGGTGATCAGCACGCCGTTGGAGTCGTCGACGTGATCCATCCAGGAGTGGTCGAGAGCGGACTGTGCGATGTATCGGAGCCGATCCGAGGGCGGAAGCAGCTGCTGACGCAGCCGCACGATGGGTTCCAGGTCGACGGACAACCAGGTCAGCTCGCCGTTGTCGATGCGCCAGAAGCTGGTCTGCAGGCCCTCCGCCAGCGCCACCACGGTGGCACGCGGATGATCAGCCAGATACTCATTGGAGACGTTGTCGAATGTCAACGCCCGCAGGGCAATTCCCTGATGCGTGCGGCCAAAGTGCTGATAGTCGTAATCCAGGCTGTCCCGCAGGACGATGGCCATCGGATCCTCGAGTACACCGTCGGGCCGGTTCGCTTCGGTGGCTCGTTGATTCAATGTGATGAGCGCGGTTTCGGACACCCCGTCGAGGTGGCGGGCATCGATGGCAGCCATGCACGCCACAGTACTAGCGAATGAGCTTGTGCAACGTTCTCAGGTTTCGGGTGGTCGTCGTCGACTTGTATCGCTTCTTGCCGGTCGTCTTGCCGATGGGGCTGGCCAGGGTCTGCGACCTGGGCACCTGCCAATACAGCACGCCGTCACCGGCGGCGATGCGTTCGCTCTCGTCGAGCTCGCCACCGAGGGCGGCCAGCTCGGTGAGCACCGCGGGGTCGCTGCAGAACATCACGTACGAATGCACGCCCTCGATCTCCGGCTCCCAGGGGAACGCTGTGATGATGTCGCCAATGGTGTTCAGGTCGTACACCAGCACCCAGGCCTCGTACCCGAAGCGATCGCCGAGTACCCGCTGCAGCCGTTCCTTGACCGCGGAGGCGGATTCGGTTGAGTCCAACAGCACGTTTCCGCTGGCGAGAATTGTTGTGACACCGGTAAATCCGTCGGCCTCGAGAGCATCGCGGACATCGGCCATCTTCATCGTGATGCCACCGACGTTGACTCCGCGCAGCAGGGCGGCATATCTGGGCATGGCTATCCGAACTGCAGGAGCGTCATGGACGGGCGAGTACGGCGCAGAAACCCGCGATCAAGGCGCTTGGAGTTGACGAATTTCCAGATTCCACGCCCAGGATGCAGCGGTATGTCGATGGCCGCCGTCACCCCCGGAACAGAGGTGAGCATCTCGCCTTCATCGGGTGTCTGCGCGAACGGCATGGGTGGGGCCACGTAGCGATCCGACAACGTGAACCCCTGCAGGGTCCGCCTGCTGAACCAGTGCGGGATGTTGTCGAACATCATCTGCCCGCCGGGAAAACGCTTGGCGCAGGCCTCGATTAGCCCAAGCGATTCCTCCGGCTGCAGATACATGAGCAGACCCTCGGCCGTGATGAACACGCCGCCCGAGGCATCGACCCGATCCATCCAGCTCAGGTCCAGGGCCGACTGTGCCAGCTCTACGATCCGTTCGTTTGTGGGCAGCAGCTTGTTGCGTAACTCCATCACCGGCGGCAGATCGACGGAGTACCAAGTGAATTGGGCTGTGGATTCCGCGCCGCCCAACCGCCAGAAGCTGGTTTGCATGCCTTCTGCGAGTGCGACAACCGCCGCCCGGGGATGCGTCGCGAGATACACACGGGCCTGTGCGTCGAAGGCCCGGGCCCGCAGGGCGTGGCTCTGCGACGGGCGGCCGAACTTGCGGTAGTCGTACTCGATGGCGTCGAAGAGCTCGGCGGCCAGCGGATCCTGAATCACACCGTCCGGGCGTTTGGCCTCGGTGCCGCGGTTGTGCAGTGTCCACAGGGTGGTAGCCGAGACGCCCTCCAGGCTGTCTCCGCTGATCCGCGATGAACCACCCGGATGAGGAGCGTCGGACTCGGTCATGAAGCTGATGCTAGTGAAATGGTGCGGCGATCGGTCTGTCCCTTGGTTAGGCTGACGGGTATGACCGATTCGAAGGCGAGCGGCGACTCGGCCGCGGACGATGCCAAGCGCAGGTTCCGCGAGGCACTTGACCGTAAGAACAACAAGGCCAACGCCGCCGCCGACAACAAGGACACCGCCAGCAAGCCGACCCATGCACATGGCCGGGCCGGCTCGCATCGCGAATTCCGTCGTAAGAGCGGTGGTTAGACACCCTTCTTGTCGCTGGCCAGCGCCCGTGCGGTGATCAAGCCGGCCAGAGCAACCACCCAGCACGTAAGGCCAAAGCCCTTGAGTCCCCAGACGACTGAGGCCAGGGTGAACCCTCCGGCCGTCATCAGCGCTATCCCGACGGCGGTACTGCGCATGCCGGGGTACGCGACATAGCCACCGTCCCAGCCGGGCAGAGGGTTGTTTTCCAGCGGTCGCAGGGCCAGGAAGAGCCCGGTCACCAGGACGGCCATCGTCATCACCTGAAGTACCGACAGCACGACGAAATTCGGTGCCGCGGTGTTGTATCGGGGGAACCCGAGGAAATCGAACACCAGGTGCATGCCCAGCAGCGCGGGCATGTGCCAGAGGTACAGCGTCATCGCGCCCGAGTTGCCGATGGCCACGGCCCACCACACCCGAGGGCGCTGAGCCCATCGATTGATGGCCGGCATCGCCGCGATGGCGAGTGCGGACAGGACGATGGCGTGTCCGGCCAACACCAGCGAGGGTGGAATCATGTTCGGCACCTTCTGTCCGGCCACGCCGACCAGACTGATCGTGTACGGACCGAACGCCACCAGCGCGATGTTGACCGCGAATACGGCGGCTGCCAGCATCAATGCGGCCTTCTGGGTGATCAGCTGCCGGCGGTACCCCACGCCCAAAACCGCCGGCAGCAGCCACACCACGAAGTTCACGTATCCGATGCCCTTGGGCGCGTCCAGGCCCAGCCGCAGTACGTCGATGGCCGCGATACCCAGATAGATTCCCGCCAACGCGGTGAACATGCTCCGTGTCGTCGTGATGCGGGCCAGTAGCGGAACCGCGGCCAGCACCAGCACATAGGCGCCGAGGAACCACAGCAGCTGGGTGCTCACACCGGCGACCGGCTCGTAGACGTGTAGCGGCAGGATCTGCCGAAGTATCAGCAGCGCCGCCGCCCAGAAGCCCAGGTAGTAGAACACCGGGCGGTACAGCCGGGTGCAGCGATGCATGAGCCAGGACCCCCAGCTGGTGCCGGGCTTCCAGGAGCCCACGCTGGCCGCGACACCTGCGAAGAAGAACAGCGGCATGATCTGGAAAACCCAGGTCAACGCCTGGAAAACGGGGCGGCCGTTGAGCAGGTTGCCCCACAGCAGCACACCGTTGTCGATGGCACTCACCGCCATGATGGTGTGTCCGAGGACCACACCGACCAGCGACACGATCCGGATCACGTCAAGTGCGCGGTCGCGGGTTGCCGGAGTGGCGGCGCCCACCTCGTCGGCGGTGGGCAGGCCCAGCGATGAGCGGCTCGCGCGAAGAGCCTTGATTGGTGCAATCGTCATGCACCTAGCGTCGTCGAGCGCCGATCACCAACACAGCGCGTCGCTACGCGATCACGCTAGGTAGTTTCCCCTGGGCCTCGCGAGTAGGACTAGCCGCCGAGAGCGGCGATGAGGTCCTTGATCTTGGCGGCCTCGTCCTCGGTGACGGATTCCTCGGACTCGACTGCCGTCAGGAATCCGACCTTCAGGCCGGCGCCATTGGCGGTTTCCTGCGCGGTGAGCCGTGCCCGCCGGCGCGCGGTGTAGAGACGTTGGCCCAATGTCGCGCTGGGGCTGTTGGCCGCGTCCTTCATCAGATCGTCGTACCGATGGCGCACGCCACTCAGCGCGACGATGACCGAGGGCGTGACGCGGCTGCGGCCGGCCGCCTTCGAGATCGCACCTTCGAGCTTTCGCAACCCGCTGAGGACGACGCCAACGCGTTCGCCGTACTCGGGGTCGGTGGGTTCGGGCAAGGTGTCGATGGCGGAGGTGTACATGTGCACCGCCGCATCGACGAGGCTGACAATGACTGGGGCTTCTCCGTCATCCGGCACGACTTCAGGCACGACCCATCGACTCCTTCTGAAAAGACCGGTAACGACCCCGGAGTAGGCAGGGGCCGCCGACAACTTAGCGCCGATCCACGGCCCGGACAACCCCTATCGGATGAACGGTTTCTGGCCCGAGCGTCTCAGTGGGGGCGTGTGAACTGTGCTGTGCTACCTATGGTTTCGGCACCGCAGCTGTGTTCATGGGGTGTAGCGGCAACAGATCTTGATTAGCCGGTGGTCACTGGCGCCGCTGATTCCGCCCGGCGCGGACGTTCTTGCCAGATGACCGCGATCAGGCAGAGTGCCGCCAGGGCGGCCACCGCGAGCGCGAACGTGATCCCCGCGGTGCGTAGTCCCCACGCGTGGGCGGCCAGGCCCTCGCCGATGACCGGCAGCGCGATTCCGATGTAGGCGACGACGAAGTAGCTGGAGGTCACCTCCGCGCGGTTGTCCTCGGGAGTGCGGTCGGCGATGGAGGCCAGTCCGCGGCTGAAGCTGATGCCCTGCCCGATGCCGACCACCACCGCGCTGGCCAGGTACCAGGGCAGTGACGAGGTGTGCAGGGCCACCACCACGAGCAGCATCCCGGTCAGCAGGACTGCGCAGCCTAGGATCAGCGCCTTGGCCGCGGGCACCTGCCGGACGAGAATTTGTGCCACACAAGAGGATCCGAATGTGAGGAAGACACTTGCGCCGGCGACCGCGTGGTTGTCGATGCCGAGCACCCCGGACAGGAATCCGGGGGCCACCGCCGTGAAGGATCCGAGGGCTGCGAATCCGGCGAATCCGGCTGTCGCCGCGGCCGCGAATGTCGCACGGACCTGGGGAGGTAGTGAAAGACGTTGCACACCAAGTCTTCCGTGTCTCGGTGCGGTTTCCGGTGCCAAGAGCAGGGCCACTGCCGCGATGGACACGAGTCCGATATGAACGATGAATGCCAGATGGGTGGGCCAGGGCGCGTACTGAACGAGGATGCCGGCCACCAGGGGCCCGAGTCCAAGGCCGCCGGTGTTGGCGATGGTGGCCACGGCGGCCGCGCGTCCCCGCCATTGTTCGGGGGCTGCCTCGATGACGGCGACGGTAGCCGCGCCGGTGAAGAATCCCGCGGACAGTCCCGAGACGATGCGCGCGATCAGCAGCAGCGGAACCGAGTCGACAAACAGGAAGATGACCGAGCTGAGGATGGCGAATCCGGCACCGGTCAGCAGCAGGGGGCGACGGCCCAGAACGTCGGACCAGCCGCCGAACAGCAGCAGTGCGAACAGCACACCCGCCGCGTAGGTGGCATACACCACCGTCGTGGTGAGCACGGAAAAGTGCATCTGCTGCGAGTACAGCGCGTACATCGGGGTCGGCATCGTGGTGCCGATCATGACCGTCGAGAAGCTGAACGCCAGCAGGATGAACGCGGCCGAACGGCGCAGACGGGCAATCACAACCCAATGTAAGTCACGGGCGGGCCCGTCTCATTCCAGCGGGATCAATGGGTGATCGCCTTTTCCGCGCCGATGCCCGTCAGGGAACGCACCTCCATCTCCGCGTTCAACCCGGGATCGCCCTTGTCGTTCGAGGTCAGCGTTCCGACGATGCCCAGCAGGAAGGCCAAGGGAATCGACACGATGCCGGGATTGGCCAGGGGGAACCAGGCGAAGTCGGCGCCGGGGGTCATCGCCGTCTTCGCGCCGGAGACGGCGGGGGAGAAGACGATGAGCACGATGGTCGAGATCAACCCGCCATACATGCTCCACAGCGCGCCGCGGGTATTGAACCGCGCCCAGTACAGCGAGTACAGGATGGTCGGCAGATTGGCCGCTGCCGCGACCGCGAAGGCCAGTGCCACCAGGAACGCGACATTCTGCCCGTTGGCCAAGATGCCGAGGCCGATCGCGATGACGCCCAGTATTACCGCGGTGATCCGCGAAACCCGGACCTGTTCCGCCTCAGAGACGTTGTGGCCCTTAATGACTGAGGCGTAGATGTCGTGTGCGAATGATGCCGACGCGGTAATCGTCAGTCCGGCCACCACGGCGAGAATGGTTGCGAAGGCCACCGCCGAGATGACCGCAAGCAGGATCACCCCGCCGAGCTCGAAGGCCAACAGCGGTGCGGCCGAGTTCTGTCCACCGGCCGCCGCCAGGATGCGATCCGGTCCGACGAGCGCCGCGGCGCCATAGCCCAGCGCCAGGGTGAACAGGTAGAAGGCACCTATCAGTGCGATGGCCCACACCACCGATCGGCGGGCCTCCTTGGCGGTGGGCACGGTGTAGAAGCGCATCAGGACGTGGGGGAGTCCCGCGGTGCCGAGCACCAGCGCGAGTCCGAGCGACAGGAAGTTGATCTTTGATGTCAGTGAACCGCCGTATTGCGCGCCGGGGGCTAGAACATCGCGTGATGCAACACCTTTGGTGTGGCTGCCAGAAACGGCGTGCTGTGCCGCGCCAAGAATGTCGGAGATGTTGAAGCCGAACTTGGCCAGCACGGCGGCCGTCATGAGCGCGGCACCGGTGATCAACAACACCGCCTTGATGATTTGCACCCAGGTGGTGCCCTTCATGCCGCCCACCAGGACGTAGACGATCATGAGCACACCAACCACGCCGATGACGATCGACTGACCCAGTCTGCTGTGGATGTTGAGAAGGAGCGCCACCAAACCTCCGGCGCCCGCCATCTGCGCCAGGAGGTAGAACAGCGACACCGTCAACGTGGAGATGGCCGCCGCCAGTCGTACGGGACGCTGCTTGAGCCGAAAGCTCAGCACATCGGCCATCGTGAACTTTCCTGTGTTGCGCAGCAATTCGGCCACAAGGAGCAGTGCCACCAGCCAGGCCACCAGGAAGCCGACGGAATACAGGAAGCCGTCATAGCCGTATACCGCGATGGCTCCTGCGATGCCGAGGAAGCTGGCGGCGGACAGGTAGTCCCCGGCGATGGCGATGCCGTTCTGCGGACCGGAGAAGGCGCGCCCGCCGGTGAAGAATCCCTCTGCGGTCTTGTTGCTGCCGCTGGCGCGGATGACGA
Organism: Mycobacteroides salmoniphilum; assembly: GCF_004924335.1. Classification (NCBI taxonomy): domain Bacteria; kingdom Bacillati; phylum Actinomycetota; class Actinomycetes; order Mycobacteriales; family Mycobacteriaceae; genus Mycobacteroides; species Mycobacteroides salmoniphilum. The sequence continues at coordinate 1,160,351 of NZ_CP024633.1, forward strand.
GGTAGAGGGTGACCGCGACGAAGACGGCGAATATCGCGATGTTGGTGGCCGGATCGCCGACGGTTTCGGCCGCCAGTATCGATGGGGTGCTCATGCCTGTTCCACCTCGGCGCGGATGGCCGCGGCCCGCGGATCCAACTCGCGGTTGGCGAATCTGACGTAGAGGCCGGTGATGACGAATGTCGTGACGAACTGGCCAAGGCCCAGCACGAGTCCGACGTTGATGTTGCCGAGGAGCTTGATTGCCATGAAGTCGTGAGCGAAAGCACCCAGCACCACATAGAGGCCATACCACACGAGGAAGAACGCAGTCATGGGAAAGACAAAGCGGCGCAATGCTTTCCGAAGTTCTTGAAATTCCGCGCTGCCCTGGATTTCCAGGGCTCGTTCGGCGGAGAGCTCGGTAGGATCGATAGCGGTCAACGCTGACTCCTTATGAGTACCTGTCAGGGTGCTGGGAGAGCGTAATGAGGGCCGAGCCACCGCCGTGGGGTTTCTCGCGCTGGTTTGTCAGGTGTTCACCTGATTGGCCTGGCGTCGAGGGCCCGGACTCAGACGCTTCTGCGCGCGGACTCTTCCCCGTACTGCTGGTTGACCGCGCGGAGGAACTTCTCCGCATCGGTGGGCTCGACCGGAGGCAAGTGGATGGTTTCGCTGACGATGCCATCTGGCAGGCGCGGCTCGGAGCCGACGTCGGGAATGAAGTTCTTCAGGGCGCCATCGGTGAAGGGCACGCCGGATTTGACCTGATTGTTGGACACCAGGTCGAACGCTCGCGTCATCGCGTCGCGCGATTCCTCGGGTAGTCCTGCCTTGATGGCGGCGATCTCGGTGGCGGATTTGCCGTCGAAGGACTGTGCGAATTCGTACAGATACTGCAGCTGATTGGACGGGATGGTGACGCTCTTACCCGCGGCGAGGTCCTTGAGCTGCCGATCGTCCAGGAGCGATGCCGCGTTGACCCGGCTCAACACACTGTGGTCTTGCTGGCTGTGCGCCTGAAAGTGCTCCCCGTCCCGATTCCCCTGTGCGGAGGTCAGCCCGCTGTAAGGATTGAACGAAGACCCCAGCTCATCGCAAATGGCGTCGATCTGCTGCTGGGCTTCCAATTCGGCTGCCCACCACTTGTCGTAGGCCTTCCGCATCATCCGTGTGAACTTCACGGCGTTCTGGTTCGCCTTCTCGATGACCTCCGCGCTGGTGTGGGGCTGCATGATCCAGCTGGCGGTGAGGTCCTCTGCCACGGTGTAGCCGTGGTCGGTGGCCTCGTTGTACAGGTCGACTGCCTCGCGGCGATACTCGATCGACTGGAACTCCAACGTGACCAAGGCCTTCGGGGCGTCATCGAGTAGTACCTGGGTGGCCAGGTAGATCGTCTTCTCGTCGCTGGCCGCGGTGTCCTGGATCGCACGGGCGGTTTCACCGTCCCAGGGCAGGCCGCCGGGTCTGTCGATCGAATGCTTGTAGTCCTGGGCGCGGTGTTGCAGCTCGGTGGCGGCGAGCATCGCCTGGCGCAACGGCACGATGGACTGTTCGGGGTGGTTGGTCAGCAACCTTCTGGCTGAGTACTCCGACTTCATTGTGGCCTCGACAACGATGCGGCGGAAAGGATGGTCTGTCGCACGTACTCTTCGGTGTCCCCGAACCGGGCCTGTGCTTGCTCGGATAGGTCGGCCATGTTCACGCAGCGAGCCGCAAACATGCGCTGTAATTCGGGGATGACCTCGGTGACGAGCCGTCTCACTGCGGTCAGCGAGGGGGCGTCCCCGGCTTCGACCCTGGTGGGGTTGGCGGCCCGGCTGCACAGCTTGTGGGCCTGTTCTCGTAATTCCGGCGACAGCTTGCGCAACGCCTCTAGATCAACGTCCAATTGGCCTGACAGCGGCAGCCTCCCCGAACACTGTGATCTTGGTCGCCCAAGTTGCCGTAGCCTAGCACCGCTCGGGTTGTCAAAGTTCAGAAGGAAGGAATGTCACATTGGCGAAATTGCAGCTAGCGCAGGACCCGGCCGCCGATGAGTTGCTGGAGGAGAATCCGTTGGCGCTTCTGATCGCGATGCTCCTCGATCAACAGATTCCTATGGAGGTCGCGTTCGCGGGGCCCAAGAAGATCGCCGACCGGATCGGCGGTATCGACGCTCACCAGATCGCCGACTACGACCCCGATAAGTTCGTCGCCTTATGTTCCGAACGCCCGGCGATACACCGCTTCCCCGGTTCGATGGCCAAGCGTGTCCAGGTACTCGCGCATGAGATCGTCGACGAGTACGACGGCCGCGCGGAGAACATCTGGAAGGCGGGCGATCCGAATGGGGCCGAGCTACTCAAGCGACTCAAGGCGCTTCCTGGTTTCGGTGAGCAAAAGGCCAAGATCTTTGTGGCACTGCTGGGCAAACAATACGGAGTTCAGCCGAAGGATTGGCGCAAGGCCGCCGGAAACTACGGCGAGAAGGACACGCACCTGTCGGTTGCGGACGTCGTCGACGGAGAGTCGCTCGGTCTTGTGCGCGCCCATAAGAAGGAAATGAAGGCTGCGGCCAAAGCAAAGGCGGCCAAGGCATAACGCCCTGACCGCCTTGCTTGTGTCGTGAACTACGGCAGCGCTGCGAACATCGGTGCCGACGGGACCATGCCGACACCGGGTGCGGTGGCAGCGGGCAACCCGGCGACGGGAGCCGCCGCAGCAGCCGGGATTCCGTTGACCAGGGCCGGCGGAATCAGCGTCTGCTGCACGCCCGCGGGCAGCAGCTTGGGCAGGTTGGTGGCCCACAGATCAACAGTCTGCGTGACACCGTCTGCGCCGGGGATCTGCCCGACGCCGGGCAGGTTGCTGGTGGCGGGAACCGACGCCGGAGACAGTGCCTGCGCGGCAGCGGGTGTCAGTGCCTGGGCGGCGGCCGGCGGCAGTGCTGCCGGAGCGGCAGGAGCAGCCGGAGCCACACCGGGAGCCGGCGCGACCGCAGGAGCGGCCGGAGTGATCGCCGGTAGGGCAGGTGCTGCCGGAGCCACACCGGGAGCCGGCGCGACCGCAGGAGCGGCCGGAGTGATCGCCGGTAGGGCAGGTGCTGCCGGGGCGGCGATCGCGGCGGGTGCTGCGGGAGCGTTACCGAAGCCCGCAGCGGCCTGGCCCAGGAGCGCGGCCGGGTTGGTCGGGTTCGGAGTGGGGCCCGGAACAGGGTCGGCGCCAGCGGTCGACGCCATGCCCAGTGCCAGGCCGGCTGACGCGAAGGCCGCGATCGACGCGCCCACGAAGACGTTGGGGAGCCGGGACATAAACCGTGACATATTGAACTCCAATGCTGTTTCGCTAGACCTGATTGCCGGTGTTAAAACCCAAGGTAATCCGTTACGCGTGTTACTCAAGTGACGCGTGTGACGTAGATGGAACCGTTACCAAAACGAGTGAGTGAGGTTATCGAAACCCCGATGAGTACCGAGCCGACCAGGGCGGATGCAAAGCCGCTGGTGCCGACACGCGGCGCGGCGGCGTGGCGGCGTGTCCGGGAATGGGGCCCGTGGCTGCTCGTGCTGAGCGTCGCGGTGCGCATCGCCTGGGCTTACCTGACTCCGCATGGCGCCGACCTTGTGGACCTGCATGTATACGTCAGCGGTCCTGCCACTCTGGGGCACGGCAATCTCTATGAGTTCACGTATCCGGACAAGACCCCCGACTTCCCGCTGCCCTTCACCTATCCGCCGTTCGCGGCCGTGGTGTTCTGGCCGCTGCACCTGCTGCCGTTCACCCTGCTCGGCCTGTGTTGGATTCTGGGCACCATTGCCGCGCTGTACGTGGTGGTTCGGCTGAGTCAGCGGTTGCTCGGATTCAACGACGCCCGCGGGGCCGCCGTGTGGACCGCCGTCACGATGTGGACCGAACCCGTGCGCTCGACGCTCGACTATGGGCAGATCAACGTGCTGCTGATGCTGCTGATCCTGGTGGCGGTGACTTCCTCACGCTGGTGGATCTCGGGAACACTGGTGGGGCTCGCCGGCGGGGTGAAGCTGACCCCGTTGGTTTCCGGGCTCTACTTCCTGGGCGCACGTCGGTGGGTGACCGCCCTGTGGGCAGGCGTGGTTTTTGTCTTGACTGTGGCGGTCGGCGTGGCCGTGGTCGGGGCGCAGGGGCGGTACTACTTCACCGACCTATTGGGTAAGCCGGACCGGATCGGGCCGATCGCCACCGTGTTCAACCAGTCCTGGCGGGGCGGTATCTCCAGGATCCTCGGACACGATGCGGGGTCTGGAGCACTGGTGTTGGCGGCCTACCTGGTGACCGCGGTGCTGGCCTTCTTCGCCTGGCGGGTCGTGGACGACAGGTTGGGGCAGATCTGTGTGGTGCAGCTCTTCGGTCTGCTCATCTCACCCATCTCGTGGACACACCATTGGGTGTGGATGGTTCCGTTCATGGTGTGGCTGCTGCACGGACCGTGGCGAGAAAAACTGGGCGCCAAGATCTTTGGGTATGGGTGGCTGGGGCTGTTGTTGGTGGGTGTGCCCTGGCTGCTCAGCTTCGCCCAACCCGACATCTGGCGCATCGACCGGCCGTGGCCGCTGGCCTGGGCCGGGCTGGTGGACATTGCGGCTGCCATGGCGACGCTCGGCTGGATGGCGGTGACGGGAATCAGGTCACGTCGCAACGCAGTACCAATCACCGGCTAGCGTTGCTGTCATGTCTGAACATTGGACCGTCCTGGTCACCGGTGCTTCCAGCGGGATCGGCGCGAGCGCGGCTCGGATCTTCGTCGAGCGCGGGCACCGCGTGTTCGGCACCAGTCGTCATCCCGATAACGTCACCGACCGCATCGCCGGGGTGCAATATCTGCGGCTTGATCAAACCGACAAGGCGAGTATCGCCGAGTGTGTCGCGCAGGCGGGCGAGGTGGACATCCTGGTCAACAACGCCGGCGAGAGTCAGATCGGTGCGCTGGAAGACATCTCCATTGATGATTTCGAGATGCTGTACAACACGAATGTCTTTGGGCCCGTTGCGCTCACCAAGGCGGTACTGCCGGGGATGAGGGAACGGCGCCGCGGCGCCATCGTGATGGTGGGGTCGATGGCGGGCACCCTGCACGTCCCGTTCCGATCGACCTACAGTTCGGCGAAGTCGGCACTGCACACCGTGGCCGACTGCCTGCGGCACGAGGTGGCACCGTTCGGGATCACCGTGAGCACCGTGGAACCCGGCGTCATCGCGACCGGGATCGAAACGCGGCGCAACCGCATCGTGTCCCAGGGATCTGCCTACCGCGATGCGTTCCAGACCGTCGATGCCGCCATGGCCGCGCGGGAGCAGCACGGCATGGCCTCCGATGATCTGGCGCGCCTGGTGGTCGACGTGGCATTGAATCCAAACCCGAAGCCCTTGTATGCCAAGGGCAGTAACGCTCCGCTCATCATGGCCGCGCAGCGGCTGCTGCCTGCCGGACTATTTCTGACGTTCCTGGCGCGCATGCACGGGCTGACGTCGAGGTAGGGCATGTTTCCCATATCTCCCCAAGGGGCTCACCCTACCGGGTCTTCAGATGCCTTCCACTCCAAGGATATCGGCAGGTTACTGCTGCAATGTCCCGACCGGATTGGCGTGGTCGCCGCCGTGAGTGCCTTCCTGGCAGACGCCGGTGCGAGCATCATTTCGCTGGCGCAGTACTCGACGGAACCGCAGGGCGGCTGGTTCATGCAGCGCACCGTGTTCCACCGTGCCGGGCTCACCGCCGCGCGCGAGGGCATGGAGAAAGAATTCGCCGCCATCGCTGAAAAATTCGATATCCAGTACCGGTTCAGCGAGGCGGCCAAGCCCAAACGAGTCGCGATCATGGTGTCGCGTACCGATCACTGTCTGCTGGATCTGCTGTGGCGCAACCGCCGTGGCGAGCTCGACATGTCGATCGTGGTGGTGATCTCGAACCATCCCGACCTCGCCGAGCAGGTGCGCTCGTTCGGCTTGCCCTTCGTGCACATCCCCGCTACCCGCGAGAATCGTGCGGAGGCCGAACGTAGGCAGCTGGACCTGCTGCGGGGAAACGTCGACCTGGTGGTCCTGGCCAGATACATGCAGATCCTCTCGCCGGAGTTTCTCGACGAGATCGACTGCCCGCTGATCAACATCCACCATTCGTTCCTTCCCGCATTCACCGGCGCGATGCCGTATCGCCGTGCGCGGGAACGTGGCGTCAAAATGATCGGTGCCACAGCGCATTACGTGACGCGGGAGCTCGACGAGGGGCCGATCATCGAGCAGGACGTGATCCGGGTCGATCACACTCATACCGTCGAGGACCTGGTGCGGCTGGGATCCGATGTGGAACGTCTGGTGCTCTCGCGCGCGGTTGCCTGGCACTGTGAGGACCGGGTCATGCGGCACGGCAATGTCACCGCGATCTTGTGACGTCCGATCGCGTTGCGGTTTCCCGGAAACCATGGTGCCGTTGCCCAGCTCTATGCGACAACGTGGGCAGTGCGGCGGGGACTAAAGCACATTTGTCGCATAGAGGCGGGCGGGGCCTGCATATGGTGTTGAGACCGTCGCGCTGCTCTAGAACGTCTCTAGCTTCCGACCTGTGAGTCGATCGCCTGGGCCAGTGCGACGTCCTTGTCGGTGATGCCACCCTCGGAGTGGGTGGACAGCACGAACGTCACTGTGCGCCATCGAATATCGATATCGGGATGGTGGTCGACGGATTCCGCGTGCTCGGCGATGCGGCGCACTGCGTCGATTCCGTCCAGGAAGGCGTCGAATGTAACGGCGCGGCGCAGGGAATCGCCCTCGCGTGTCCACCCCGGAAGCCCGGAGAGCGCCGCGTTGATCTGGTCGTCGGTGAGCAGGGCCATGAACTCAACGTATAGCGTCGACCACCATGGCGATAGTGGTCGCGGGCGCGGTGATCGACGGGGACAAGCTGCTCATCGCGCAGCGATCAAAACCCGTCGAGCTCGCCGGACAGTGGGAGCTCCCGGGAGGCAAGGTCGTCGAGGGCGAATCGGAGCCGCAGGCACTCGCGCGGGAGCTGCGCGAGGAACTCGGCATCGAGGTCGTAGTCGATTCTCGGCTCGGTGAGGATGTTGTCGTCGGGAACCTGGTGCTGCGTGCTTACCGCGCACGGCTGGACGGGGGCATCCCGCACCCACATGAGCATCTGGCGTTGCGCTGGGTCACCGCCGATGAACTCGACACGGTCGAATGGGTCCCGGCGGACGGGGGATGGATCCCCGCGTTGCGGGCGGCGCTAGTGGGCGCGCGCCCGGTGTAGCAGCTTTTTCAGCTCCTTTTCGGAGAGTCCGTGCTGCTCGGCCTTCTGCATCTTGTGCACGACAAGAGGGCACTTCATGCAGCGTGGTTTGCTCTTACAGCACTTCTTCTTGGGCTTGAGCCGTGCGACCTTGCTGGCCTTCACTGGGGTCCTACTTCTGGGTCTTAAATGTCTCTGGGGCTGTATTTGGGCTATGTCGGGCGTCACACGTGATAACGCCAGTTTCGTGAACTGGGGTAGTCACTGCCAGAATTGACAGACGTGACCCATAGTTTCCGGAACGTAGCCATTGTTGCGCACGTCGACCACGGTAAGACAACCCTGGTCGACGCGATGCTCAAGCAATCGGGTGCGCTCACGCACCGAGGTGATGACGCTGTCGAGCGCCTGATGGACTCCGGTGATCTGGAGAAGGAAAAGGGCATCACCATCCTGGCCAAGAACACCGCGGTGCACCGGCACCATGCGGATGGCTCGATGACGGTCATCAACGTCATCGACACCCCCGGCCACGCGGACTTCGGCGGCGAGGTGGAGCGCGGACTGTCGATGGTCGACGGCGTGCTGCTGCTGGTCGACGCCTCCGAGGGGCCGCTGCCGCAGACGCGATTCGTGCTGCGCAAGGCTCTCGGCGCGCACCTGCCGGTGATCCTCGTCGTCAACAAGACCGACCGGCCCGACGCCCGCATCGCCGAGGTGGTCTCCGACAGCCATGACCTACTGCTCGACGTCGCCTCGGACCTGGACGAGGAGGCGCAGAAGGCTGCCGAGGACGCGCTCGGACTGCCGACGCTGTACGCCTCGGGTCGTGCCGGTGTGGCCAGTACGGTCGAGCCCGCCAACGGCGAGATCCCCGAGGGCGACAACCTCGACCCGCTCTTCGACGTCCTGCTTGAGCACATTCCGCCGCCCAAGGGTGACGCTGAGGCACCCCTGCAGGCGTTGGTCACCAACCTCGACGCATCGGCATTCCTGGGCCGCCTCGCGCTCATCCGCATCTACAACGGGCGGATCCGCAAGGGGCAGCAGATCGCCTGGATGCGCGAAGTGGACGGCCACCCCGTCATCACCAACTCGAAGATCACCGAGCTGCTCGCCACCGAGGGTGTCGACCGCAGTCCCACCGAGGAAGCAGTCGCCGGCGACATCGTCGCCGTCGCCGGGATGTCCGAGATCATGATCGGCGACACGCTGGCCGATCCCGAGCACGCCCATGCGCTGCCACGGATCACCGTCGATGAGCCCGCGATCTCGGTGACCATCGGCACCAACAGCTCGCCGCTGGCAGGCAAGGTGTCGGGACACAAGCTCACCGCACGCATGGTCAAGTCGAGGCTGGATTCGGAGCTCATCGGCAACGTGTCGATCAAGGTCGTCGATATCGGCCGTCCGGACGCCTGGGAGGTGCAGGGCCGTGGTGAGCTGGCGCTGGCCATCCTCGTCGAGCAGATGCGCCGTGAGGGCTTCGAACTGACCGTCGGAAAGCCTCAGGTGGTCACCCGGCAGATCGACGGCAAGCTGCACGAGCCGTTCGAAGCCATGACCATCGACTGTCCCGAGGAGTTCGTCGGGGCAGTCACCCAGCTGATGGCCGCCCGCAAGGGCCGCATGGAGGAGATGGCCAACCACGCCGCGGGATGGGTCCGCATGGACTTCATCGTGCCGTCGCGTGGCCTCATCGGCTTCCGCACCGACTTCCTGACACTGACCCGGGGCACCGGCATCGCGAACGCCGTCTTCGAGGGTTACCGCCCCTGGGCCGGCGAGATCCGCGCACGGCACACCGGCTCACTCGTGTCGGACCGCACCGGCACCGTTACCCCGTTCGCGATGACCCAGCTGTCCGATCGCGGGCAGTTCTTCGTGGAGCCGGGTGACTCAACCTATGAGGGCCAGGTTGTCGGGATCAACCCGCGGGCCGAGGACCTTGACGTCAACGTCACCCGTGAGAAGAAGCTGACCAACATGCGGTCCGCGACGGCCGATGTCTTCGAGACTCTCGCCAGGCCGATGGAACTCGACCTTGAGAAGGCTATGGAGTTCTGCGCGGGCGACGAATGTGTCGAGGTGACACCGGAGATCGTGCGCGTACGCAAGGTCGACCTGGATGCCAACACCCGTGCACGCAATCGCTCACGCGCGAAGGCAGCGGCCAACAACAGCTAGGTTTGGCCGGCCCGCTCTCGCGCCGCCGGTGGAATCGGGGCAGACTGCACGGCGTGGCCGATTTCAACTCCATCAAGCGGCTGGTGGTTCACAACGCGCAGCGGTACCTCGTCAATCCGGTAGGGCGACGGCTGCCGGTCGTGCAGCTGGAAACCACGGGTCGCACGTCGGGACAACCGCGCCGCACCGCGATAGGCGGACGCCTGGTCGGCAGTCAGTTCTGGCTGGTCTCCGAGCACGGCGAGCACTCCGACTACGTGCGCAACATCAAGGCAAACCCCGCGGTGCGGCTGCGCATCCGCGACCAGTGGCGCACCGGGACCGCACACCTGCTGCCCGAGGATGACGCGCGCGCGCGGCTGCAGCAGTTGCCGACGGCCAACAGCGCGGTGGTCCGTGCGGTCGGCACCGAGCTGCTGACCGTCCGGGTGGATCTGGACTGACTGTGGTAGCAGAGGTTGCCTCGGATGGATGAAGTCTTCTGAGAGATAACAGCTTTCACCTTCGCTGATCGCGGGATGATCGGTACCATCGCGATATGCCGGATCAAACCCAACCCACGTCCCGCATCATCGAACAGAACGCGGCGGCGGAGCGGGAGCTCCCCTTTGCCAACGCGGTGGACCAAGAAGATGCAGATCGAGGATTCATCGCCGCGCTTGAACCCGGGGTGGTCAAGGACGCCTCGGGAAAGGTCGTGTGGGACAACGACTCCTATGCGTTCCTCCGTGAAGGTTGCCCGTCATCGGTGCATCCAAGCCTGTGGCGGCAATGCGGGCTGGTGATCAGGCAGGGGTTGTACGAAGTCACTGAGGGTATCTATCAGATCCGTGGGCTCGACATGTCGAACATGACCCTCGTCGAGGGTGACGCAGGCGTTATCGTCATCGATCCGTTGATCTCTGCCGAGACCGCCGCAGCCGGACTCGCGCTCTACCGCAGCCACCGCGGCGACCGTCCGGTCACCGGGCTGATTTACACGCACTCGCATGTCGATCACTTCGGCGGTGCGCTCGGGGTTATCACGAATGAGGAGGTGATGGCGGGGCGCTGTTCCGTGATCGCACCCGCCGGCTTCCTGGAGCATGCCGTCGCCGAGAACGTCTACGCCGGCACCGCGATGACTCGCCGCGCGGTCTACATGTATGGCGCGGTGCTGCCCAGGGGGCCGCTCGGGCAGGTGGGAGCCGGTCTGGGGCAAACTAATTCGATCGGCACTGTGACCCTGATTGCGCCAACACTGAACGTCACGCACAGTGGTCAGGAGGAGGCTGTCGACGGAGTTCGCGTGGTCTTCCAGCTCACCCCGGGTACCGAGGCGCCCGCAGAAATGAACTTTTACTTCCCCGAGCGCCGCGCGCTCTGCATGGCCGAGAACGCCACCCACACCCTGCACAACCTGCTGACATTGCGTGGCGCGCTGGTACGCGACCCGCATGTGTGGTCGCAGTACATCACCGAGGCCATCAACCTGTTCGGGTACGACTCCGATGTGGTGTTCGCATCGCACCATTGGCCGACCTGGGGCACCGAGAGGCTGGTGGAATACCTGTCTCTGCAACGTGATCTGTATGCCTACCTGCATGACCAGACCCTGCGACGGCTGAACCAGGGGCAGGTGGGTTCGGAGATCGCCGAGACCATGCAGCTGCCGCCCGCGATTGCGCATGCGTGGCATACGCGCGGCTACTACGGCTCGGTCAGCCACAACGTCAAGGCCATCTACCAGCGTTACATGGGCTGGTTCGACGGCAATCCCGCGCACCTGTGGGAACACCCTCCGGTGGCCGGCGCGCAGCGGCACGTGGAGTTCATGGGGGGTGCGCAGGAAGTGTTGCGCAAGGCGCGCAAGGCATTCGACGACGGCGACTACCGTTGGGTGGCGCAGGTGGTCAACTATGTGATCTTCGCCGACCCCACGAACGATGAGGCAAAAGACTTGCAGGCCAGCTGTTTCGAACAACTCGGATATGGCTCGGAAAACGCCACCTGGCGCAATTTCTACTTGATGGGCGCCCATGAATTACGGCATGGCAGTGTCGGAACCCCGATCGCGACCGACTCGCCGACCATGCTCGCGGCGCTGACCATCGACCAGGTATTCGATGCGCTGGCGCTGCGGGTCAACGGGCCGAAGGCCTGGAACGATCGGTTCGTCAGCGATTGGCACTTCACCGACGAGGGTCGGGTCGACCGGCTCGAGCTACGAAACGGCGTGCTGGTGCACTATCCCCGGCCGTCCGGGACATCGCTGCCGTCTGCCGATGTCACCTTCACTCTTACCCGACCCGCCTTGATCACGGTGCTGCTCGGCGGCGGCGATCCGGCACAGGCCTTCGGCTCGGGCGACATCACCGTCGACGGCGATGTCAGCGGGTTCGCGCGGCTGGTGGCGGTGCTTGATCAGCCCGATCCCAACTTTGCCATCGTGACGCCATAACCAGTTGGGGCGCAGGTGCCCGTGACGGGTAACTAAGGTTGGTCCTCATGCCTACCGAGATCCCGCGCCTTCGTCTGTGCGCAGTGCTTGGTGTGGTGCTTCTGGCCGGGTGCTCCGTCAGCGCGCCCCCGGCCGTGCAGGGCAGCGAGACGACCAGCTCGACGACGCCGCCACCGCCCAGGAAAGAGCAGATCGTGGTCGGGATCGACTCGATCGGTGCCGGGTTCAACCCGCACTTGCTGTCCGATCAGTCGCCGGTGAACTCCGCGATCAGCTCGCTGGTGCTGCCCAGCGCGTTCCGGCCGATACCCGACTCGGCGACCACCACCGGCTCGCGCTGGGAGCTGGACCCGACCCTGCTGGTTTCCGCCGAGGAGACCAGCCAGGAACCCTTCACCGTCACCTACACGATCCGTCCCGAGGCGCAGTGGACCGATAACGCACCTATCGGCGCCGATGACTTCTCGTACCTGTGGCAACAGATGCTCATTCAGCCCGGGACCGTCGACCCGGCGGGCTACGGAAGCATCACCGATGTGCAGTCCCGTGATGGCGGTAAGCGCGTGGTCGTCACGTTTGACCACAAGTACCCGGCGTGGCGCGAGCTGTTCACCGACCTGCTGCCCGCGCACATCGTGAAGGACATCCCCGGTGGGTTCGCCTCCGGGCTGATCAAGTCGATGCCTGCCTCCGGGGGGCGTTTCCGGGTCGACGCGATTGACCCCCAGCGTGACGAGATTCTGCTGGCACGCAACGACCGGTACTGGGCGACACCCGCGGTTCCCGACGAGATCCTGTTCCGTCGTGCGGGCGTCCCCACGGTGCTGGCGGACTCCATTCGCAATGGGGACACCCAGGTGGCTCAGGTGCATGGCAGCGCGGTGACCTTCGCTCAGCTGTCCAACATTCCCGGGGTGCGCACCGCGCGCATTGTCGCACCACGCACCCTGCAGCTGACCCTGCGTGCCAGGCAGCCGGCGCTCAGCGATTCCAAGGTGCGTCGCGGACTGCTCGGGCTGCTCGATGTCGGGCTGCTGGCGGCGGTGGCCGCGGGCAACGACAACGCCGTCACCCTGGCCGCGGCGCAGGTGCGTTCTCCGTCGGATCCCGGATACAAGCCCACCGCGCCCACCGCTCTCACCCGAGACGCGGCCCTCGCGTTGTTCACGGAGGCCGGGTATGAGGCCGTCGAGGTGACGCCATCGCCCGGTGCGCCGGCGGGTCCACCGCAGATCACCCGGGACGGCGAGCCACTAAGTCTGGTCATCGGCGCGGCCTCCAACGATCCGACTTCGGTGGCCGTCGCCAACACCGCCGCCGACCAACTGCGCAATGCGGGGGTGCGAGCCACCGTCGCCGCGCTCGATCCACCCACGCTGTATGGCCAGGCGATTCCGGACGGTCGCGTGGACGCCATCGTCGGCTGGCATCAGTCCGGCGGTGATCTGGCCACCGTGCTGGCCTCCCGGTATGGCTGCCCGGCACTGCAAGCGGGCAGGGTGCCCGATACCCGCACCACCACACCCCCTCCGCCGCCGGCGAGCAATACGCCCTCGCCGCCGTCGAGGGAAGAATCCGTCCGTGCCCCAAGCAATCTCACCGGGTTATGCGATGAGGGACTGCAGGCCAGCATCGACGCGGCGTTGACCGGACAGGCCGATGTGGGCAAGGTCGTCGATCAGGCCGAGCCCCAATTGTGGAAGATGGCAACAGTTTTGCCGATCATGCAGGACACCACCATCGCCGCGGCCGGACCCAGCGTGAGGAACGTCGAGCTGGCCGGCGCGGTGCCGGTGGGTATCGTCGCCACGGCAGGAGAGTGGAAGAAAACGCGCCCATGACCCGACGACTCATGCTGGTCCACGCTCACCCCGACGATGAATCTCTCACGACCGGAGGAACCATCGCGCGGTATGCCGCCGAAGGTGCCGATGTCCGGGTTGTCACCTGCACGCTCGGGGAGGAAGGCGAGGTGATCGGCGATCGCTGGGAACAGCTCGCCGTTGATCACGCCGATCAGCTCGGTGGATACCGGATCGCCGAATTATCCAGTGCGCTAAGTCACCTGGGCGTCGATCGGCCCACCTTCCTCGGCGGTGCGGGGCACTGGCGTGACTCCGGCATGGCCGACACCGGGCCGCTGCACCCTCGGGCGTTCGCGGGCGCCAATGTGGACGACGCGGCGGCGGTGTTGGCCGAGCTGATTGACGAACACCGCCCGCATGTCGTCGTCACCTATGACCCCTTCGGGGGATACGGGCACCCTGATCACATCCAGGCACACACGGTGACCACCGCTGCCGTGGAGAAGGCTTCCTGGAAGGTGGCCAAGCTGTACTGGACCGTCATCGCGACCAGTGCACTCAGCGCGGGACTCGCGGCCATGACGCAGCTCCCGCCGGGATGTGAACCGGCGCCCATCGATCTCATACCCACCTTTGCCGACGAGCAGATCAGCGCCGCCATCGACGTATCGGCCTACCACGGCGCCAAGGCGGCGGCGCTGCGCGCGCACGCCACCCAGCTCACGGTCTCCGAGGACGGGACCTCGCTGGCGCTGTCGAACATGATCGCGTTGCCCATCGCGGACACCGAGCATTTTGTCCTGGTGCGAGGTGTGCCCGGCGTCGACACCGGATGGGAATCCGATCTGTTCGCCGGGGTGGAGTTGTAAGCTCGATTCATGCCACCCGATCAAGACCAGGATCCCAACCAGCAGCACTGGCAAGACCGGCTGGACAACTTCCAATGGGTCGTCGGCTCACTCGTGGCCCAGCTCGACTCTGTCCCCATCTAGACGCCTGAACGGTTTCGTGCGCGCGTTCGTGCTGTCCGCGCTCGTCGTCGACGGCATCATCAGCGCCATCCTCGGCGCTGCCCTGCTCAATACGCGCTTCGGCGGGGTTCTCGTTCCACTCGGGCTCATCATCAGCGCCGTCCTCAACGCGGTGCTGGTGTGGTGCGCTACGCAGTGGGCGCCGTCGTCGCGATGGGCGGGTGCACCGCTGTGGGCCTTCGTGGCGACCACGACAGTGCTCTTGTTCGGTGGGCCCGGCGGCGATGTGGTCTTCGCAGGCTTGTGGCCCGTGCTGCTGATGGTGCTCGGCGTGCTGCCCGCGGCGTATGTCTTGCGCCGCGCGAACGACTAGCCCAGGCCGACGGTCTTCGCGCAGGCGCTCATCCCAGATACTCCGATTCGAGAACCAGGTCCTTCACCAGGGTCTGGTATTCGACATGGGTCTCGTGCTCGACGGTCTGCCAGAGCTTGCCCTGCTGCTCCTTCATGTATGCGCGGTACTTGGGGGAGCCGGGGAATCCGACGTTATCGGCGACGACGATCGTGCCCGGATGCAGCCAGCCCCGTTCCAGCAGCCGCTGTAGGTCATCGAGGTAGACGTCCTTCCAGTGGTCGATGAACACGAAGTCCAGACATCCCGCGGTGAATCCGTAGTCCTTGGCCAGTGTGTCCAGGGTGGTTCCGTCATCAACCGTGCCGGTGAGGCAGGTGGTGCGGTCCGACAGCCCGGCGTGCGCCCATACCCGGCGAGCCACCGAGGCGTTGGCCCCCGACTTCTCAATGGAGAAGAACTTGGCGCCGGGAGCCGCACGCGCGATCCGTAGGCCGCTGTAGCCGCAGTACGCACCCAGCTCCAAGGCGATCTTGGGGTTGGCGCGTGTGACGGCGGCATCGAGCAGCCGGCCCTTCTCGTCGCCGACATTCATCAGGATCGATTGGTCGTACGCGAAATTGTCGATGGCATCGATCGCGGCGTCGACATCCCCGGCCGGGGCGGTCGCGATCACGTACTCAGCGGTGGCCTCTTCGCGGCCATCGCCCATCTGACCGGTGCGCATGACGTTCAAACCACCGAACACCGCACGCAGAAACGAATACCGCAGAAACGGAAGTTTCTGCTTGAGGGTTCTCGTAAGACTCACGAAGATCAGCCTAGCGATCCCAGGTGTTTCTGCAGCGTGACCCCGTTGATGAACCCCCGAGTGGTCGGGCTTTTGGAACGGGCGGATGATCTGAGGGTGACCGACGGTTGTACAAATGTGCCCGACGACCTAACGCCGCTGCCAAATCCTGTCTTTCCCGCGCCGAAAGCGGCGTCGTCCGCATCGGATGCCCGGCGAGCGGGCGGCTCATCGCCGGCGCTGCGGCGGGTGCTGCGTCGTGCGCGCGACGGGGTGACGTTGAACGTCGATGAGGCCGCGCTCGCGCTCACCGCGCGTGGAGACGATCTCGCCGATTTGATGGCCAGCGCCGCGCGGGTGCGTGATGCCGGGCTGGAATCGGCCGGGCGCCTCGGCGCGACCGGGCGTCTGCCGATCTCCTATTCGCGCAAGGTATTCATCCCGATCACCCATCTGTGCCGCGACAAGTGCCATTACTGCACGTTTGTGACGGTTCCGGGGAAGCTGCGGGCACAGGGCCAGGGCATGTATTTGGAGCCCGACGAGATTCTGGACATCGCTCGCCGCGGTGCAGAATTGGGTTGCAAAGAGGCCTTGTTCACGCTGGGGGACAGGCCCGAGGACCGCTGGCCGGAGGCCAAGCAGTGGCTCGATGAGCGCGGCTATGACACCACGCTGGACTATGTGCGGGCGATGGCGATCCGGGTCTTGGAGGAGACAGGTCTGCTTCCACATCTGAATCCGGGAGTGATGAGCTGGTCGGAGCTGGCGCGGCTCAAGCCGGTGGCGCCGTCGATGGGCATGATGCTGGAAACCACGTCGCGACGATTGTTCGAGGATCGCGGCGAGGCGCATTACGGCAGCCCCGACAAAGACCCCGCCGTGCGGCTGCGGACCCTGACGGACGCGGGCCGGCTGTCGATCCCGTTCACCACGGGTCTGTTGGTGGGGATCGGTGAGAATCTGACCGAGCGTGCGGAGACCATTCACGCGATCCGCAAGGTGCACAAGGAATTCGGGCACGTCCAGGAAGTAATCGTGCAGAACTTCCGTGCCAAATCGGATACCGCTATGAAGGCGGCGCCGGATGCCGACATCGACGAATTCTTGGCGACGATCGCGGTGACGCGTCTGGTGCTGGGCCCCAAGATGCGGGTGCAGGCGCCGCCAAACCTGGTGTCGCGCAGCGAGTGCTTGGCCCTGATCGGCGCCGGTGTGGATGACTGGGGCGGGGTGTCGCCGCTGACCCCCGATCACGTGAATCCCGAACGGCCATGGCCCAATGTGGACGATTTGGCGTCGGTGACTGCCGAGGCCGGATATGAGCTGGTGCAACGCCTCACGGCGCAACCGCAGTACGTGCAGGCCGGGTCTGCGTGGATCGATCCACGGGTGCGTGGGCATGTGGAGGCCCTGGCCGACCCGGAGACCGGTTTTGCCCTGGATGTTTCGCCGACCGGATCGCCCTGGCAGGAGCCCGACGAGACGTGGGAGTCGACCGGCCGGGTAGATCTGCACGCGGCGATCGACTCGGAGGGCCGTAACACCGATACCCGTAGCGATCTGGCGAGCGCCTTCGGGGATTGGGAGTCCATCCGCGAGCATGTTCGTGAACTGAACGCGCGGGCTCCGGAGAAGGTGAGCTCCGACGTGTTGGCGGCTCTGCGCTCTGCCGAGCGGGATCCGGCCGGATGCAGCGACGACGAGTATCTAGCGCTGGCGACCGCCGAGGGGCCCGCGATGGAGGCCCTTGCCGCACTGGCTGATTCGATCCGTGCGGATGTGGTCGGCGATGACGTCACGTATGTGGTGAACCGGAACATCAACTTCACCAACATCTGCTACACGGGCTGCCGTTTCTGCGCCTTCGCGCAGCGCAAGGGCGATGCCGATGCCTTCTCACTGTCGGCCGAGGAGGTGGGTGACCGGGCGTGGGAGGCATATGTCGCCGGTGCCACCGAGGTCTGCATGCAGGGCGGTATTGACCCGGAGCTGCCCGCAACCGGGTACGCGGATCTCGTGCGCGCCATCAAGAAGCGGGTGCCCAGCATGCACGTGCACGCCTTCAGCCCGATGGAGATCGTCAATGGCGCCTCCAAGGGCGGTCAGAGCGTCCGCGAATGGTTGACCGAGCTGCGTGCCGCGGGTCTGGACACCATCCCGGGCACCGCTGCCGAGATCCTCGACGACGAGATTCGGTGGGTGCTCACCAAGGGCAAGCTGCCGGCATCCGAATGGATCGATGTCATCAGCACCGCACACGAGGTGGGGCTGCGCTCCAGCTCAACCATGATGTACGGGCACGTCGATACGCCCAAGCACTGGGTGGGACATCTGCGGGTCCTCGCCGGAATTCAGGACCGCACAGGCGGGTTCACCGAGTTTGTACCGCTGCCGTTCGTGCACCAGAGCGCCCCGCTGTACCTGGCGGGTGCCGCGCGCCCCGGGCCGACCAACCGGGACAATCGCGCGGTGCACGCGCTGGCGCGCATCATGTTGCACGGGCGTATCCACAACATCCAGACCAGCTGGGTCAAGCTCGGTATCGATGGCACGCGGGCCATGCTCGAAGGCGGCGCCAATGATCTCGGCGGCACCCTCATGGAGGAGACCATCTCCCGGATGGCCGGCTCCGAACACGGATCCGCCAAGACCATTGCCGAACTGGAGGAGATCGCCGAAGGCATCGGACGGCCCGCGGTGGAACGCACCACGACGTACTCGCGGCGGCCGTCCGCCGCGTAGGGCAGGTGTGGATTTCGGCTGTGGGCTGCCGCTGATGGCGGTAGCCTCGTGCCCTGATGACCAGTAACCCGCCCGACGAGGAGTCGATGCCGCCGACGACCCAGCGGCCATTGGATCCGCCCGCGTCCGCATACTCCGAGGCGGATGATTCCGAGATTTCCGTCGGTAATCGCTCATGGCGCTGGGTGTGGATCGTCTGCGCGGTTGCGGGCGTGGCCATTGCGGTGGCGCTGGTCCTAGCCCTGCTGGAGGTCGACAAGGCCGAGGAGCCGGCGACACCGGCCCCGGCGACGTCGACAACCGAACATCCTTCTGCGCCAAGTAGTTTGGTGCCGGTAGCGCCGCCGCCCCAGACGGTGATCAGTACCGTCATCGAAACCACGGTGGTGGTGGAGACGCCCGCGCCGGTAGCGCCGCCTGAGGTGGTGCCGACGCGTCCGGAGGAGGGGCGGCTGTGCCACGAGTTGCACCCGCGCCGGGATTGCGAGGGGTACCGGTAAGTTGACGGTCTCTGTCCGCACCTGACTGACTGGATGGCGCTGGGTTAACTCCGGTGTTCGGTTTGGGCATCGTGATGTGCGTGATTGCCCGACTCATAGCGACAAGTTTGATCGTTGCCATGCTTGGGCTCCTGGCAGCCGTCCCGGCTACCGCAGAGCCGAGAGAAATGGCGCCACAGTCGTATTCGCGGACTACTCGGGATGGCTGGCAGCTGCAGATTCGGCTCGAGAATGAACGCGTTAACCCGGTGCCCAATCTGGCGTCGGCAACCAACTCGCGCGAGGCATTCATCACCCTCTCGGGCACCGCGACCGCGACCGGCGGCACCAACCCCATCACCGACAGCCTCTTCGTCATCGGATATCAGCTCGGTTGCCAGTCCGATGTGTCCTCGGGATTGCAGCTGGGCGGGTCAGCAGGTATCGCGCCGTCGGTAAGCCTTGGGGTGGCGCCCACGCCGTCGGTAGGAGTCGGTGGTAGTGCGGGCGTCAGCGGATTTGTGCAGACCGTGGTGCAGCCGGGCGTCATCGTCAACCTGCCGATGGCCAATATGGTGCTCTCTCATGGTGGTACGGGTGCGCTGGACTTGGACAACGTGCACGTAAAGGCCGACGCCTGCGGTGGCGATGTGACGATCCGTTCGTTCGCATCGTTGCGCGCATCGACCGAGACCGGCCACACCGAGTTCGCGATCTACGGCGACCCGATCAAGATCTGATGATGAAATTCGTCTGTGCCGCAACGATCTTGATGTGCTCGCTAGGTGCGGCGCCGGTGGCCCTGGCGGACCCGCCGCCGGTTAACCCGATGCCTGCCGTACCCGTGGCAGTACCCGGTGGGACGCCCAACTATGCGGCCACTGCCTCACAGCCACCCTTCGGATTGTCCCCGGCATCGCCGCGCGGAGCTCGGATCTCCGCCGGCGTCGATTCCGGGTACACCGCCCGCATCGGTGCCGGGATGACCGCCGGGCAGTTGGAGGACCCTCGCGGCATGACCGAAGGAGCAATACCGTGATCAGAACACTTTGTGTAGTAACGATTGTCGTGGGACTTGCGGTCGGTCTCGCCGTGCCCGCCACGGCGGCACCGCCGCCGCCGAACCCGGCGCCCTACAACCCGGTCTTTGTGCCCGGTCAGCTGCCCGCGCTGCGACCGTCGCGCGGTACTCAACTACCGGTGCTGATGTCGGGCCCGTCACGTGGTCCCAGGATTTCGGCCGGTGTGGATGGCGTCGCGGTGCCGGGTGGAGTGAAACCGGGTGTCGGGGTGGGAGACGGGAAGTTGGAAAGCCCGACCGGCGCGCCGCCGCGGTAACTCGCCCGCACGGCGCCCAAGTATTTGGCAGCTGCATCCCAGCGGTACTTCAGATTCGCTCGCTACCATCGCGGGCATCCGGCGCCATCGGCTCGGTATGTGATCGAGCGATGACAGCCACGGAGGTGCCGACGGAATGCCGCCACGCGAGCCCGCCAATACCGAAGAGACGATGCGGGCCTGGGGAATGTCGGGTGATGCCGGAGAGGACCCCACCCGATTGATTCCGGTTGTCCCACAGTCCGGTGGTCATGCTCGGCAGGTGTGGATCATCGGCGTGACCGTGGCTGCCGGTGTGGCCGTGCTGATTGCTCTGGGCTTTCTGCTTCTTGGTCCGCAGAAAGCAACGACGCCGCCACTCGTCCCTATCACCTCGACGACGACGCCTTCGGTGTCGCCGTCCCCATCAGCTGCGCCGACGGAGACTGTTACGGAGACGGTTACGGCAACGACCTACGTCCCGGTCCCGGCGATCACGCCCACAACCGACGCACCGCCCAGCAGCACGCCGGCGGACCCGAGCCATGTCTGGAGGACGTGTCGCCAGATGCATCCGCACCGTTGGTGTAACGGGTATCGGTAGCCGACCAAGCAGTTACAGCTTGGCGGCGAGCTCGGTGCCCTGCCTGATGGCGCGCTTGGCATCGAGCTCGCCGGCCAGTGCCGCACCACCGATCACATGGGCACTGATGCCCGCCTCCTTGAGCACGTCGTCGAGATCGCGCACCGACTCCTGGCCGGCACAGATCACCACGTTGTCGACCTCGAGCACTCGCGGGTCCTTGCGCTCCTCGCCGAAGGTGATGTGCAGCCCGGCGTCATCGATCTTTTCGTAGTTGACGCCCGCCAGCTCCGTGACCTTCTTGGCCTTCAACGATGCGCGATGCACCCAGCCCGTGGTCTTGCCGAGCCCCTTGCCGAGTGAGCCCTTCTTGCGTTGGCACAGGTAGACCTCCCGAACCGGCGGAGCGGGAATGGGTTTGGTGAGCGAACCCCGGGACTCGTGATCCTCGGAGATGCCCCACTCGGCGCGCCATTCCTTGAGGTTGAGTGTCG
The DNA here is from genome assembly GCF_004924335.1 of Mycobacteroides salmoniphilum. Lineage (NCBI taxonomy): Bacteria > Bacillati > Actinomycetota > Actinomycetes > Mycobacteriales > Mycobacteriaceae > Mycobacteroides > Mycobacteroides salmoniphilum. Next base: position 1,181,742 of record NZ_CP024633.1, read on the forward strand.
GTGACTCGTCGATGATCAAGAACTCCGACACGTCGAAGCCGATGCCTCCGGCGCCCACGACGGCCACGCGCTTACCGACGGGCTTACCGCCCTTGATGACATCCGGGTAGGACAGCACCATCGGGTGGTCGATACCGGGGATGGCGGGCACCCGGGGCTTGACGCCGGTGGCCAGGATGACGTGGTCGAACTTGCCGTCGATCAGTTCCTGCGCGTCCACCTTCTTGTTCAAAAGCACTGTGACGCTGTGCTTCTTGAGCATCGTGGTGTAGTACCGAATGGTCTCGTTGAACTCCTCCTTGCCGGGGATTCTGCGTGCCATATCGAACTGGCCGCCGATCTCGGCGTTGGCCTCGAACAGCACCACCTTGTGCCCGCGCTGTGCCGCGGTGACGGCCGCCGACAGTCCGGCAGGTCCGGCACCGACGACGGCGATTTTCTTGGTATGCCGGGTCGGGAGCAGTTGGAGCGTCGTCTCGTGCCCGGCCCGAGGGTTGAGCAGGCAGCTGGCCTTTTTGTTCACGAACGAGTGGTCCAGGCAAGCCTGGTTGCACGCGATGCAGGTGTTGATCTCATCGGCGTGATCCGCTGAGGCCTTGTTCACCCAGTCCGGGTCGGCCAGCAGCGGACGGGCCATCGAAATCAGCTGGACCTGGCCGTCGTTGAGGATCTGTTCGCCCGATTGCGGCATGTTGATCCGGTTGGATGCCATCACCGGGATGCGGACTTCTTGGGCGATCTTGTTGGACAGATCGACGAAGGCGTTCTGCGGCACCGAGGTGACGATGGTGGGTACGCGCGCCTCATGCCAGCCGATTCCGGTGTTGATGATCGTCGCGCCGGCCGCCTCGATTTCCTTGGCCAGGGCCACGATCTCGTCCCAGGTCTGGCCGTCGGGCACGTAATCGGCCATGGAGAGCCGGTAGCAGATGATGAAGTCGGGGCCCACGGCCTCGCGAACCGCCTTGACCACCTCGACGGGCAATCTGCGTCGGTTCTCCGGGCTGCCGCCGAATTCGTCGGAGCGGTTGTTGGTGTACGGCGCGAGAAACTGGTTGATGAAATAACCTTCGCTGCCCATGATTTCGACACCGTCGTAGCCCGCCTTCTTGGCCATCTTGGCGCTGTGGGCCCAGTCGTCGATGGTCTGCCACACACCCTTGGTGCTGAGCTTGCGCGGCTTGAAGGGGGTGATCGGGGACTTCTTGGCCGAGGCACTCACCGAAAACGGGTGGTACCCATAGCGTCCCGCATGTAGCAGCTGCACGATGATCTTGCCGCCATTTTTGTGCACGGCGTTCGTGACGATGCGATGCCGGTACGCCTCAAGGGATGTGGTCAGTTTTCCGGCGAGGGGCTTGAGCCAGGCAGTGCGGTTGATGGCGTATCCGCCGGTGATGATCATGCCTACCCCGCCCTTGGCGCGCTCGGCGAAGTAAGCGGCCAATGCCGGGGTGTCCCAGGGAAAGTCCTCCAGGCCGGCATGCATGGATCCCATGACGACTCGGTTCTTGAGCGTGGTGAAGCCAAGATCCAAGGGGGACAGCAGGGTTGGATATGGATTACTCATGATTCTCGCTTTCAGTCCGGGCTGGGGACAAGGAAGTGATCATTTCGTCGCACCAATCGGTGAAGCCCTCCTCCATGCGGACACCTCCGCGTAGGACGAGATATTGGTGCAGGGCCGCGCCGGTGAGCTGATTCGGAGCGGGAAACTGGCGCTTTTCCATTTCGCGGTAGTTGTCGAGCATGACGGCGTGGATGTTGCGTTGGACGCGGATGTGTTCGACCACCATGTTGATGTCGCCGTAGGTGCCCGCGCGGATCTTGAGGGCCAGATCGCGCATATCGGTGCCCTCGGCGCTGTTGACCCATCGGGATAACTCGCGATAGCCGAGCTCGGCAACGGTGTAGACCTTCTTGGCCGGTCGCCCTTCTTGGTCGACGACCTGACAGTGCAGCCAGCTGTCGTCTTCCATGCGGCGCAAAGTCCGGTAGATCTGCTGGTGGGTGGCGCTGTAGAAGTACCCGATCGAGCGATCGAATCGGCTCGTGAGCTCGTAACCTGACCCGTTCTGCTCGGCCAGGGACAACAGGATCGCGTGGGTAAGTGCCACGGCAGCATGCTGACACGAAACGGGACCCCTATGCAACTTGTTGCAGTGCAACAGTCTGCATAGCGCGTCCAGTTACATGTTGCTACAAGTAACTGTAACTGGTAGAAACGTGTAATTGGCCGGAGTGCACCAGGGGGTTTCCCGTGACGTATGTGATCGCCGAACCGTGTGTTGACGTGATGGACAAGGCGTGTGTCGAGGAGTGCCCGGTCGATTGCATCTATGAGGGTGCTCGCACGATGTACATCCATCCGGATGAGTGCACGGATTGCACTGCATGCGAACCGGTTTGCCCGGTGGAGGCGATTTTCTACGAGGACGATGTGCCCGAGGAATGGAGCGGCTACGTGCGGGCGAACGCCGACTTCTTCGACGGGCTCGATTCGCGGGTCAGCGCGCGCAGGACCGGGAAGATCGATCGTGATGTACCGCTGGTTGCCCAACTTGCGCCCAGGGGCTGAGCGCGCCTGCTAGACGCCAAGTCGCGTTAAACCTAAGCTAAAATAACTGTTACCGACGGAAACGGCTAGATTGCCCCGGCGAGTTAGGACAGCCTGTGTCAAAAGGCGCGTCTGGGGACCGGAATACTGGCGGCAACGCAGGAACTGGACATCGAGGAGAGCTTCGTGACCTACACGATCGCGGAACCGTGCGTCGACGTTATGGACAAGGCATGTATCGAAGAATGCCCCGTCGACTGCATCTATGAGGGTGGGCGCATGCTCTACATCCACCCCGACGAATGTGTGGACTGCGGTGCTTGCGAGCCGGTATGCCCCGTGGAGGCCATCTTCTATGAGGACGATGTGCCGGATCAGTGGACCGGTTACATCCAGGGCAACGCCGACTTCTTCGTGGACCTGGGCTCGCCCGGCGGTGCCGCGAAGGTCGGCAAGACCGAGTACGACCCGCCGTCGGTCAAGGAGCTTCCGCCCATGGGTGAAGGACACTGAGTTCGCCGTCTGAGTCGCGACTGCGCATGTCGGCTGTGTCGTCTCGGCTGCCGGAGTTTCCGTGGGACACCATCGCCGATGCCAAGGCGACGGCTGCGGCGCACCCCGAAGGAATCGTTGACCTTTCGGTCGGTACCCCTGTGGACAGCGTGGCACCGCTGATTCGCGATGCGCTCGCCGCGGGCAGCGACCTTCCGGGATATCCGGCGACCGCCGGCACACCCGCATTGCGGCAGGCAATCCGCGACGCGGTGTCGCGGCGCTACGGCATCGTTGCGCCTGCCGACAATGCCGTGTTGCCGGTCATCGGCACCAAGGAGCTCATCGCGTGGCTGCCGACCCTGCTGGGGTTGGGCGCCGATGATCTGATCGTCATCCCCGAATTGGCATACCCCACCTATGAAGTGGGCGCACGGCTGGCCGGTGTACCGACGGTCCGGGCGGACTCGCTGACACAGTTGGGGCCGCAGCGCCCTTCCGTGATCTACCTCAATTCGCCCAGCAATCCGACGGGCGCGGTACTCCCGGTCGAGCATCTGCGCAAGGTCGTCGAGTGGGCGCGCGAGCGCGGCGCCCTCGTGGTTTCCGATGAGTGCTACCTGGGCCTGGGGTGGGACGCGGAGCCGGTGTCGGTGCTTGATCCTCGGGTCTGCGATGGCGATACCGCCGGGTTGTTGGCCGTGCACTCGCTGTCCAAGACGTCGTCGCTGGCGGGATATCGGGCCGGGTTCGTGCTGGGTGACGCATCCGTGGTCGGTGAGCTGCTCGCGGTGCGCAAGCATGCGGGGATGATGGTGCCGGGGCCGGTGCAGGCGGCGATGACCGCCGCGCTGAGCGAGGATGATCATCAGCGCGACCAGCGCGCACGCTATGAGAGTCGCCGCGGCAGGCTCTCGAAGGCTTTGACCGGCAATGGATTCCGAATCGACCACTCCGAGGCGGGCCTGTACCTCTGGGCCACCCGGGGTGGCTCCTGTGATGACGCGCTGGCATATCTGGCGCAGCGCGGGATTCTGGTGGCACCCGGACGGTTCTACGGACCGCGTGGCAAGGAACATGTGCGGGTGGCCCTCACCGCCACCGATGAGCGCATCGACGCCGCTGTCGCGCGGCTTATCGACTAGTCGCACTGAGCGTCGAAGACTCGGCCTACCACACGTAACGTCCCGCCGGAATTCGGCGTTACCTGAGGTTTCGTTGCGCAATCTCCAGATTCCTCGACACCCACGAGGGATCAGGGCGATGCTGGATGCATGGACGCCATCACCACCGTGCCGGCTCCCATCAACGAGCCGGTGCTCACGTACGCCCCGAACACTCCCGAACGCGACCGGTTGACCACGGCACTGACCAACCTCGCCGCGACGCCCATCGACCTGCCGCACGTTATCGGCGGCGCTCGCCGAATGAGTGACGGTGAACGCATCGATGTGGTGCAGCCGCATAACCACCGCGCCGTGCTGGGGACCGTCACCAACGCGGGTCATGCCGAGGCCAGCGATGCGGTGGAGGCAGCTATCACTGCCAAAAATGATTGGGCAGCACTGTCTTTCGATGACAGGGCGGCGGTCTTCTTGCGTGCCGCCGATCTGTTGTCGGGGTCGTGGCGAGCCACCCTCAACGCCGCGACCATGCTCGGGCAGTCGAAGACCGCCTACCAGGCCGAGATCGATGCGGCCTGCGAGCTGGCCGACTTCTGGCGGTTCAACGTGCAGTTCGCGCGACATATCCTGGCCGAGCAGCCCAGCAGCGGCGGCGGCGCGTGGAATCGGATGGAGTACCGCCCACTGGAGGGCTTTGTCTACGCCATCACGCCCTTCAACTTCACCGCGATTGCGGGAAACCTACCCACGGCCCCAGCGCTTTTGGGAAACACCGTGGTGTGGAAGCCATCCATCACTCAGGCCTTCGCCGCACATTTCACCCTGGAGCTACTTGAGGCTGCTGGACTACCGGCCGGGGTCATCAACCTGCTCAACGGAGACGGGATTGCGGTATCCGATGTGGCGCTTGCCGATCCACGTCTGGCGGGCATCCATTTCACCGGTTCCACCCGGACATTTCAGCATCTGTGGCGTGAAGTGGGCACCAACATCGACAGGTACAACACGTACCCTCGGCTTGTCGGTGAGACCGGCGGCAAGGATTTCGTCGTCGCGCACAGCTCGGCACGTCCGGACGTGTTGCGTACCGCGCTTATTCGTGGTGCCTTCGACTACCAGGGGCAGAAGTGTTCCGCGGCCTCCCGCGCTTTCGTGGCCCGATCGGTGTGGGAGCAGATGGGCGATGAGTTCCTTGATGCGGCGTCCGGGCTGACGTACGGGGACGTCACAGACCTCTCCAACTTCGGTGGTGCCGTCATCGACGAGAAGTCGTTCAAGCGCAACGCGGCCGCCATCGATCGTGCCAAGAGCGCCGGGGTGACGATCGCGGCGGGAGGCGAATACGACGACAGCGAAGGATATTTCGTCCGGCCCACCGTGCTGCTCTCGGACGATCCAACCGACGAGGCATTCTCCACCGAGTACTTCGGCCCGATCTTGGCGGTACATGTCTATCCCGACAGCGACTATGAGCGCATCCTCGACGTGGTGGACACCGGCTCCCGTTACGCGCTTACCGGTGCCGTCATCGCCGATGACCGTCAGGCCGTTCAGGCGGCCAGTGACCGGCTTCGATTCGCGGCCGGAAACTTCTACATCAACGACAAGCCCACCGGTGCCGTCGTCGGCCAACAGCCCTTCGGAGGTGGCCGGGCGTCGGGCACCAACGACAAAGCCGGGTCGCCGCTGAATCTGCAGCGCTGGCTGTTGCCGCGATCCATCAAGGAAACATTCGACGCGCCAACAGATTATCGATACCCGCACATGGATGCCGGGGAGCGTGAGGATGGCTGAATGGTTCGGCAAAACGGCCAGGCCCGCCATCTTGGCGGCCAGTAGGTCGGTACGGCTGCGACACGCCGCCGAACGGATGCCGTTGACGCGGCAGGTGGTGCGTCGTTTCGTGCCGGGTGAATCTCAGGACGATGTGCTCATGGCCAGTACCGCGCTGCTCGATTCCGGGCGGTCCATCTCGATTGATTACCTCGGTGAGGACACCACCGATATCGGACAAGCGACCCGTACCGTGTCGGCCTATCTGTCACTGCTGGACGCGTTGGCACGGCGCAGCGACACCGTGCACACCGGCGTGCGCCCGCTGGAAATCTCGCTGAAACTCTCCGCGTTGGGGCAGGCTCTACCGCGCGATGGGGAACAGATAGCCCTGGAGAACGCACAGCTCTTGTGTGCCAAGGCCGATCAGGCCGGGGTGTGGGTTACCGTCGATGCCGAGGACCACACCACGACGGATTCGACCCTGAGCATCGTGCGCGAGCTGCGCGCCGACTTCCCGTGGCTGGGTACCGTGCTCCAGGCTTACCTGAAACGCACGTACACAGACTGCGCCGACCTGTCAGGTAAAGGCTCGCGCATTCGGTTGTGTAAGGGGGCCTACGACGAGCCCGAGTCGGTCGCGTACCGAGACCCCGAGGACGTCGATGTCGCCTACTTGCGCTGTCTACGCGTGTTGATGGAGGGGGACGGGTACCCCATGGTGGCCTCACACGATCCCGCCATCGTCGATGCCGCGAGTCTGATGGCTCGCGAGACGGGCAGAGGTCCGGGCGATTACGAGTACCAGATGCTCTATGGGATTCGCGATGCCGAACAGCGCCGTCTCGCCGGCGAGGGACACCACGTGCGCGTGTACGTGCCCTTTGGCGAGGAGTGGTACGGGTACTTCGTGCGGCGCATTGCCGAGCGGCCCGCCAACATGACCTTCTTCCTGCGCGCACTGGTTTCCGGAGGCTAGCTTTAGGCTGGCTTCATGCTGCTGACGTCCCTTCACCCCAAGTCACCCGATCTCGCGGACGCGGTTCGTATCGGCGAAGACGGCTGGGGTCGCGGCGACCTGATGGGCGCCGCGACGGCAGCAGCCGAACGCGTTGGCGGCGCTTCGGGTCCCCTCGCGGTGCTCGCTCGCCCGAGTATCGACACGGTCCTGGCGGTGATCGCCGGGCTTATCGCAGGGGTCCCGATAGTGCCGGTACCGGCAGACGTCGGGATGGCGGAACGCCGACACATCCTCACCGACAGCGGGGCGATCGCGTGGCTGGGTGAATCACCGGACGAGTCGGATGGGCTACCGCACGTGCCGGTGCGGCGACACGCACGATCATGGCATCAGTACTCCGAACCGCGACCGGAGTCGACGGCGTTCATCGTGTACACCTCGGGGACCACCGGCGCGCCCAAAGGGGTGCAACTGAGCCGGCGTGCGTTGGCCGCTAGCCTCGACGGTCTGGCGGATGCGTGGGCGTGGACTTCCGATGATGTTCTGGTGCATGGACTTCCCTTGTTTCACGTACACGGGCTGGTGCTCGGCCTGCTCGGATCACTGCGGGTGGGAAATCGGTTTGTGCACACCGTCAAACCGACACCCGAGGCCTACGCTGCTACACCAGGCACAATGTATTTCGGTGTGCCGACGGTGTGGTCACGGGTGGTTGCCGACGAATCCTGTGCGCGTGCACTGTCTTCGGCGCGACTATTGGTGTCGGGGAGCGCGCCACTGCCGGTGCCGGTCTTCGATGGGCTGCGCCGGCTCACCGGCCATGCCCCCATCGAGCGCTACGGCGCCACCGAAACCGTCATCACGCTGTCCACACGCGCCGACGGAGAACGCCGCGCCGGGTGGGTCGGTCACCCGTTGACCGGTGTGCGGACTCGTCTGCTGAACGAGGACGGCTCCGCGGCCCCACACGACGGGGAAACCGTTGGCCAGCTACAGGTTCAGGGACCGACGCTGTTCAGCGGATATCTGAATCTGCCGGAGAAGACGGCCGAGGTGCTCACCGAGGACGGGTGGTATCGCACCGGTGATGTCGCCGTCGTCGACCCGGCCGGAATGCACCGCATCGTCGGACGCGAATCGGTCGACCTGATCAAGTCGGGTGGCTACCGCATAGGTGCAGGAGAAATCGAAACCGTGCTGCTGGGGCATCCCGGGATTGTGGACGTCGCGGTGGTGGGGGTTCCCGACGACGACCTGGGGCAACGCATCGTCGCCTACGTTGTCGGTGACGTGGTGGAGGATGACGTCATCGCGTATGTGGCGCAGCAGCTGTCCGTTCACAAACGCCCGCGTGAGGTGCGGCTCGTGGACGGATTGCCCCGCAATGCGATGGGCAAGGTCCTCAAGAGGGAGCTGATCATATGAACTGGACCGAGGAACTCGTAGACCAGATCGAATTGCACTGGACAACCCAGCTGCGCCCGCGGCTGGACGGCCTGAATGACGACGAGTATTTCTGGGAGCCGGTGCGCGGCTGCTGGAGCCTGCGTCCTCGCAGCGCCTCGAAAGCGCCTCTGCTAGGAGGTTCCGGCGATTTTGTCATCGAATTCGCCGCCCCTCCACCGGATCCGGCGCCGGTGACCACTATTGCCTGGCGGCTCGGCCACATCCTCGTGGGTGTGCTGGGCGCACGCGTCGCCAGCCATTTCCCTGAGAATTGGGCCGGCCCGCCCATCGACTACATGACCTACGACTACCCGGTCACGGCTGCCGATGCCCTGAAGCGACTCGACGGTTTTTACGCGGCGTGGCTCGAGGGCATCATGAGCAAGGATGAGGCAGGACTCCTGGCCCCATGCGGCCCGGCCGAGGGGCCATGGGGTCACCGGTCCTTCGCGACGCTCGTCTTACACATCAATCGCGAGCTGCTGCACCACGGTGCGGAGATCGCGCTACTGCGCGATCTGTATGCCTGGCGCCAGAACTAGTTGGCGTGCAAGGCGGCGTTGAGCTCGAACGCGCCGCCGTCGCGCGACACCACCTCAACCGCACCGGTCTGTGAATTGCGCCGGAACAGCAGATTGTTGGCGCCCGATAGCTCCAGTGCCTTGATGGTCTTGCCATCGGGCGTGGTGACCTTGGTGCCCGCCGTGACATACAGCCCGGCCTCGACGATGCAGTCATCGCCCAGGCTGATGCCCACACCCGAGTTGGCACCCAGCAGTGAGCGCTGGCCCACCGAGATCACCTGGCTGCCGCCGCCGGACAGCGTGCCCATGATCGACGCGCCGCCACCGATATCGGAGCCATCGCCCACGACGACACCGGCCGAGATGCGGCCCTCCACCATGGAAGCGCCCAGGGTGCCGGCGTTGAAGTTCACAAAGCCCTCATGCATGACGGTGGTACCGGGGGCCAGGTGTGCGCCCAGACGCACCCGGTCGGCGTCGGCGATACGCACGCCGGTGGGTACCACATAGTCGACCATGCGGGGGAACTTGTCGATGCCGAACACCGTCACGGTGCCATGGGCGCGCAGCTTGGCGCGTACCGTCTCGAACCCCTCCACGGCGCACGGGCCGTAATTGGTCCACACCACGTTGGTGAGCACGCCGAAGAGTCCGTCCGTGCTGGCACCGTGGGGCTGGACCAGCCGGTGCGACAACAGGTGCAGGCGCAGGTAAGCGTCGTAGGCGTCGGCGGGCTTATCGGCGAGCGAGGCAATGGTGGTGCGCACCAACACCTTCTCCACACCACGCTCGGGGTCGGACCCGGCCAGTGCCGACAGCTCGGCAGGCGCGTCCGCTGCGGAGATCCGCTCGGTACCCGGGGTGCCGGGTGCATCGGTCAACTCGGGCGCCGGGAACCAGGTATCCAGTACCGATCCGTCCGCCGCGATGGTCGCCAGGCCAAGTGCTACTGCTCCGCTCACGCCGTACACGCTAGCCTGAATCGATGGCGCTTGAACTCGCTGGTGACCCTGTGGCCCTGACTGCTGCCCTGGTGGACATACCCAGCGAGTCCCGGCGCGAGGCGGCTATCGCGGATGCTGTCGAGGTTGCGCTGCGGGAACAGACCACGGGATTCGAGATCATCCGCAATGGCAACGCCGTGCTGGCCCGCACCCATTACGGCCACAAGACCCGGGTGATGTTGGCCGGACATCTGGACACCGTGCCCGCCGCCGACAACGTACCCAGCCACTGGGAACAGGGAGAAGGCGGCGACATTCTGTTTGGCTGCGGCACCGTGGACATGAAGTCCGGTGATGCAGTCTTCCTGCATCTGGCCGCCACCGTGACACCCCGCGTCGATCTGACACTGGTGTTCTACGACTGCGAGGAGATCGAGTCCTCGGCCAACGGGCTGGGCCGCATCGAGCGTGAACTGCCCGAATGGCTTGACGCCGACCTCGCCATCCTCGGTGAGCCCACCGCCGGTCTGATCGAAGCAGGGTGTCAGGGCACCTTGCGTGTCGTGATCCGCGCCGACGGCACCCGCGCGCATTCTGCGCGATCCTGGCTGGGGGACAACGCTATCCACAAGCTCGGTGCAGTTCTGGACAGACTGGCCGCATATCGGGCACGCATCGTCGACATCGACGGGTGCAAGTACCGGGAAGGGCTGTCCGCTGTGCGGATCGATGGGGGGGTGGCCGGGAACGTCATCCCCGATGCCGCAGCGGTCACCGTCAATTTTCGATTCGCCCCCGACCGCAGCCCCGGGCAGGCGCTCGCGCATGTGCGCGAGGTGTTCGACGGGCTGGAGGTCGAGATCGAACTCACCGACTCTGCCGCCGGGGCACTGCCGGGCCTGGACCGTCCCGCAGCCGCCGAATTGGTCGGCGCGGCAGGGGGAGTGGTACGGGCCAAATACGGTTGGACCGATGTCTCCCGGTTCGCGGCGCGCGGGATCGCCGCGGTCAACTACGGGCCGGGTGACCCGAACCTGGCGCACACCCGCGGCGAACACGTTCCGGTACAGCAGATCACCGATGTCGCCGAGGTGCTCCGGCGCTACCTCAGCGCGTGACGGGTGCGGCGTAGGTTCCCGGCGTCTGACCGAGGGTGCGCCGGTACACGTCGATGAATGCGCTCGGTGTGGCCCAACCACATTGATGCGCCACATAGGTGACGGGCCGATCCTCCGCGAGCAGCCGTAACGCGTGATGGAGTCGGATCTGGGTGCGCCACTGCGGATACGTCATGCCCATGTCGGTGCGGAACAGTCTGGTCAGCGTGCGCTCACTGGCGCCCACCCGCCGCCCCAGCTCCGTCACCGTCCATACCTGTGTCAGGTCGTCCTCCACCAGCGCACACGCATCGGCCAACCGCTGATCACGCGGGGTGGGCAACTTCAGCGCCTGCTCCGGGCTGCGCCGCAGTTGGTCGATGAGAACGACATGCAACCGCGTGACCTCATCGTCGGGTAAGTCACCGGGAACAGAGCAGGTCATGATCAGCTCACGCAGCAGCGGGGACACCGCAATGACGGTCGGGGTGGTCAGCGCCACCACGTACTTTTCGGGATCGAAAGCCACGGAGTGAAACTCGGTGGGGCCGTAGAAGCGATGTTCGTGACCGGCACCGGCCGGTATCCAGAGTGCGCGGTTCGGGGGTGCGATCCAGGTGCCGTCGTCCGTCGTCACCGCGATGACGCCGGAGGCGGGATACACAATTTGATGCACTTCGTGCCAGTGGCGGGTGATGCGCTGCCCGCCATTTACCGACATCACTCCGGTGAGATGGCGGCTAATCAACACAAGGCAACATTTTATCGGAAAGCTCGCATGATGAGGTCCTGGCATTCGCGCTGGCGCGAGCCGACGGGAATAGCGGCCTGAACGCGCGGGGTTGGCCGAGAGGTGAAACTTGGCGTGGCGATCGGTCGACCTCTCAGCGTGCAGAGCGATACCAACCTGGTCGACGCCTTCATCGCCCACGGGCGTCGCGTCACCGACGCCGGGGTCGGCACGTTATGGCTCGGGCAGATGTATCACTACGACGCGATCACCATGGCCGCGTTGTTAGGACAAGCGATACCCCCGGACAAACTCCGCACCGTGGGGGTGTCGGTCATCCCCATCAATCCGCGCCATCCCATCGAGGTATCGGCGGCCGCACAGACCGCGCAGGCCGCAACCCACGGGAGATTCCAGCTGGGGCTGGGACTTGGTGCGCCGGTGATCGAGGGTCCGAGCTATGGCCTACAGGTGGACAAACCGATACGCCGCCTGCGTGAGTACCTCACTACGCTCCGTCAACTACTGGACACCGGAACCGCCGAGTTCCATGGTGAGACTCTCACGGTCGCACCGAAATTCACGACCTTGCAACCCGGTGGCGAAAACATCCCCGTCTTGGTGGCGGCCATGGCGCCGCAGGCACTGCGCGCCACCGGCGAGCTCGCGGACGGCACGATTCCGCTGCACGCAGGACCACGGGCGCTCAGTCAGGACATCGTGCCCGTCATCGACGGGGCCGCGGAACGGGCCGGACGTGCGCGTCCGCGCGTCATCGCCGGCGTCGCCGTCGTGGTCACGTCCGATCCGGAACGGGTCCGTACGCTCGCGATCGAAGACATGGCGTTCTACGAGAGCATCCCGTCGTATCGGAAAGTGCTTGACGCCGAAGGGGTTCAGCACACGGGAGAGCTGGCGATCATCGGCGACGAGCGGCATGTGGCCAAGGAACTGCAGCGATACTTCGACGCGGGAGCCACCGAAGTATTCGCCAGTCACACCGAATTGGGCGGACCGGAGGACGAGGCTCGCACGCTGGCGCTTCTGGGGGAACTGTCCCGCGGGAAGTGAGTTGCCCGCGGCCCCTAGGCTGGCAGCGTGCCAGATCAACCACTAACCCAACTGCACGGATCGGTTCGGCTGCGCCGTGACCGGTGTGAGAAGAGCACCGCCGATCAACGTCTGCTGGAAAGCCACGAAACAGGCGGCTGGACGCACACCGACCAGTGGCGGGTACTGCGCATCCAGAGCGAGTTCGTAGAGGGATTCGACGCGCTGGCGGAAACACCTAAAGCGGTCACGGTTTTCGGCTCTGCCAGGACGAAGCCGGATTCACCTGAATACCGGCTCGGCCGCGAGTTGGGCGTTGCCCTGGTAAAGGCTGGATACGCCGTCATCACCGGGGGCGGACCGGGTGCCATGGAGGCCGCAAACCGCGGCGCCAGCGAGTCGGGCGGCTACTCGGTGGGCCTGGGCATCGAGCTGCCGTTCGAACAGAGTCTCAACGAATGGGTGGACCTGGGCATCAACTTCCGCTACTTCTTCGTCCGCAAGACCATGTTCGTCAAGTACGCGCAGGCGTTCGTGTGTCTGCCGGGCGGGTTCGGCACTCTCGACGAACTCTTCGAGGCGCTCACCCTGGTGCAGACCCGCAAGGTCACGCGCTTCCCGATCATCCTGCTGGGCACCGAGTATTGGTCGGGGCTGCTCGACTGGATCCGCGGAACGCTGCTGCCCGCCGGAAAGATCGGCGAGCAGGACTTGGCGCTGCTTTCGGTGACCGACAGCATCGAGGAGGCGATCGAGATCATCGCGAAGTCGGCGGCGAATGGGAATGGGGCACGTTCATGAGTTGGTCGGTGTGTGTGTACTGCGCTTCCGGGCCGCGGCATCCCGAACTGCTGGACCTGGCCGGTCGTCTGGGTACTGCTATCGCCGAACGCGGATGGACCCTGGTGTCCGGGGGAGGCAACGTCTCGGCCATGGGGGCGGTAGCTCAGGCCGCGCGGGCCGCAGGCGGACGCACCATCGGCGTCATTCCCAAGACGTTGGTGCATCGAGAGGTCGCCGATACCGACGCCGATGAACTCATCGTCACCACCACCATGCGCGAACGCAAACAGATCATGGAGGACCGGTCCGACGCCTTCATCACCCTGCCCGGCGGGATCGGCACACTCGAGGAGGTCTTCGAGACGTGGACCGCCGGCTACCTGGGACTACACCAGAAGCCGGTGGTACTGCTGGACCCTGACGGGCACTACACCGGGCTGCTGCGCTGGCTCGACGAAGTGCAGGACAAGGGTTACGTCTCAGCCCCTGCCCGAGACCGGCTGTTGGTGCACACGGATATCGCTGCCGCCCTCGACGCATGTAAACCAACGGATTGACGGGGCCTGACCGTTCGTCAACAATGCGGTGAGCCATTGCCTACTGGGCGGTAAGAACGAGGATCAGCCGCTAGCGGGAAGACCGACTACAGGGAGAACCAGATGTCCGCAAGCAGCACCATTCCGTCCACCGCCCGTAATCGGGTCCGGCTGACCGAGGTGCTCGCACAGCTTCCCTCGCTGGCGCTCGACCTGCCGATCATGGCGGGTGGCGTCCTCGGCGGCATCAAGGCGAACCCCAACGGGCGTCTGTCGATCGGTGCGGTGTTCGCCGAGCGTGCTGCCAAGTACGCCGACAAGGTGTTTCTGCGCTTCGAGGGCAACGACATCACCTACGCGCAGGCCAACGCCACCGCCAACCGGTACGCGGCAACCCTGGCCTCGCACGGTGTCGGCCGCGGCGACGTCGTCGGCATCATGGTGCGCAACTCGCCGCAGACCGTGCTGCTCATGTTGGCCACCGTGAAGCTGGGCGCCATCGCGGGCATGCTCAACTACAACCAGCGCGGCCATGTCCTGGCACACAGCATTGGTCTGCTCGACTCCAAGATGCTCGTCACCGATGCGGAGTTCGTGGATGCCATCGGCGAATCCGGCGTCAACGTGGTCGCGCAGGTGACCGCCGACGAGCTTGACCGGATGTCGGTGTTGGCGCCCACCACCAACCCCAGCGCCACCGACGCGGTGCTGGCCAAGGACCGGGCGTTCTACATCTTCACCTCGGGAACCACCGGGCTGCCGAAGGCCAGCGTGATGACGCATTACCGGTGGCTGCGCGGCATGTACGGCATCGGGAGCTTTGCCTTGCGGCTCCGGTCCAGCGACGTGCTGTACAGCTGCCTTCCGCTCTATCACAACAATGCGCTGACCCTCGCGGTGTCGACGACCATCAACGCCGGAGCCACCCTGGCGATCGGCCGGTCGTTCTCGGTGTCCCGGTTCTGGGATGAGGTCATCGCCAGCCGCGCAACAGCTTTCATCTACATCGGTGAACTGTGCCGATACCTGCTCAACCAGCCGGCCAAGCCCACCGATCGGCAGCACAAGGTGCGCGTCATCATCGGCAATGGGCTACGGCCCGAGCTGTGGGGCGAGTTCACCCGACGGTTCGGCATCAAGCGGGTGTGCGAGTTCTACTCGGCCAGCGAGTCGAACACGGCATTCGTCAACGCCCTCAACATCGATCGCACCGTGGGCATCTGCCCGTACCCGCTTGCGTACGTCAAGTACGACATCGAGACGGGCGAACCGCTGCGCAACGACAAGGGATACCTGACCAAGGTCGGTGCCGGCGAGGCGGGCCTGCTGCTGAGCAAGGTCACCAGTATGTCGCCGTTCGACGGGTACACCGACCCGACCGCCTCGGAGAAGAAGCTGGTACACGATGCCTTCAAGAAGGGTGATACCTGGTTCAACACCGGCGATTTGATGCGCAACCTCGGCTGGGGTCATGCCGCCTTCGGGGACCGGCTCGGCGATACCTTCCGCTGGAAGGGTGAGAACGTCGCCACCACCGAGGTGGAGGCCGCGATCGACCACAACAACGCGGTGGAGGAGTCGACCGTTTTCGGTGTGCAGGTGCCGGGTACCGATGGGCGTGCCGGAATGGCCGCCATCAAACTGCATGACGGTGTGGAACTCGACCCAAAGGCACTGAGCGACACTGTGTATCAGAGTCTTCCTGCCTATGCACTGCCGCTGTTCATTCGAATCGTGGACACGCTGGAGCACACCACCACCTTCAAGAGCCGCAAGGTGGAACTGCGTGAGCAGGCCTATGGCGACACCGTGACCGATCCGCTGTATGTGCTGGCCGGTCGTGAGGAGGGATACGTCCCGTTCTATCCCGAGTACCCGTCGGAGTTGGCCGGCGGTCAGCGCCCGAAGGGGAGCGCGAGTATCTGAGCGCTTGACGTACCCGCATCATTCGTCAACGATTCGTTAGGCCCGGACGCGGTGGTCCGGCGAACTCGGAGGACACATGGTGGTGCGCGAAGACATTCCTGCGATTGCCCGCGAACGGGTGAAACTGGCCGACGTGCTGGTCAGATTGCCTGCGCTGCTACCGGACCTGCCGATCATCGCGCGGGGTCTGCTCAGCGCCGCCAAGGCGACGCCGGGTGCTCGCACCTCAATTGGCAGCGTCTTCGCCGAGAGCGCAGCCAAGCACGCCAACCGGGTGTTCCTGCGGTTCGAGGGCAAGGACATCACCTACCGGGAAGCCAACCAAATAGCCAACCGGTATGCGGCCACCCTGGCGGCCCAGGGCGTGCGTCGCGGTGACGTTGTCGGCATCATGCTGCGCAACTCGCCCGAGGTCGTCCTACTGATGTTGGCGACCGTGAAGCTGGGTGCGGTGGCCGGCATGCTCAATTTCAACCAGCGCGATACTGTGCTGGCCCACAGCATCGGCTTGCTCGATGCCAAGGTTCTGCTCGCTGATTCCGAATTCGTTCCCGCGGTGCGGGATTGCGGTGTGCAGGTCGGTGCGCTGTTCACCGTCGAGGAGTTCGACGTGATGGCGCAGGGCGCTTCTGTCGCTAATCCTGCGGCTACCGCCGAGGTGCAGGCGAGCGACAAAGCCCTGTACATCTGTACCTCCGGGACTACCGGGCTGCCCAAGGCGAGTGTGATGACGCACTACCGATACCTACGGGCTGCCGCCGGATTCGGCAGTGTGACACTGCGATTACGCCCCTCCGAGGTCTTCTTCAGCTGTCTGCCGCTGTATCACAACAGCGCGCTCACGGTAGCCGTCGGCTCCACGCTGACTACCGGCGCAACCTTGGCCATCGGCCGCTCGTTCTCGGCCTCACGCTTCTGGGATGAGCTCATCGCCAGCCGTGCAACAGGCTTCATCTACATCGGAGAGCTCTGCCGCTACCTGTTGAACCAGGCCCCTAAACCCGTTGACCGTCAACACAAGGTTCGCGTGATGGTGGGCAACGGTCTGCGGGCGGAGTTGTGGGGTGAGTTCGGCCGACGATTTGGGGTACGACAGATCAGCGAATTGTATTCGGCCAGTGAGGCTAACACCGGATTCATCAATGTGCTCAACATCGATCGTACGGTGGGGATCTGTCCCTCGCCGATCGCCTTCGTCAAGTATGACGTGGAGACCGGCGAGCCCGTCCGAAACCCAAAGGGCTTCTTGACCAAGGTCGGCACCGGCGAGCAGGGTCTGTTGTTGAGCAAGGTGACCTCGCTGGCCCCATTCGATGGTTACACCGATGCGAAGGCAACCGAAAAGAAGTTGGTGCGCAACGCCTTCAAGAAGGGTGATGTCTGGTTCAACACCGGTGATCTGCTCCGGGATCTGGGGTGGCGTCACGCCGCATTCGGTGATCGGCTGGGGGACACTTTCCGGTGGAAGAGCGAAAATGTGGCCACCACCGAAGTCGAGGCGGCGTTGGACCAGGATGATGCGATCGAGGAGTCGACGGTTTTCGGGGTCGAGGTGCCGGGCTGCGACGGTCGTGCCGGGATGGCCGCCGTCAAGCTCCGTGGTGAGACGGCGTTCGATCCGGAACGGTTGGGCCGGTTGGCCTTCAAGAGCCTGCCGGGGTACGCGCTGCCGCTGTTCGTCAGGATCGTCGACAGCCTTGAACACACCGTGACCTTCAAGAGCCGCAAGGTGGAGCTGCGCAACGAGGCCTATGGTGACGCCGTGACTGATCCGCTGTATGTGTTGGCCGGTCGCACCGAGGGTTACGTGCCGTTCTATCCGGAGTACGCCGCCGAGCTCGCTTCCGGGCAACGTCCCAAGGGATAGGTGTTCGAGGAGTTACTGTTCCAGCGTGGGAGTCAGTCGTCGGGTGCGTGCGTCGCGGCGCCGTCAACGTCGGGTGAAGCTTGCCGATAACGACCTCACCGATGAACAGTGGTTGACCCTGGTTGAGGCGTGGGGTGGTTGCGCCTACTGCGGCGCAACGGGAACCGCGCTGCAGCGTGACTGCGTGCAAGCGATCTCGCGCGGTGGCCGCTACACCCGCTCCAATGTTGTGCCTGCCTGTGCATCCTGCAATGCGAGTAAATGCAATGCAGAGGTGACCAGTTGGATGCGGCGCAAGCGGCTTGACGAGAAGGCCTTTCTGACGAGGTACGTGGAGATCTCGGCGGCCGGCTAGTTCGTGGTGTACACACCGGTCGGCTCGTCGTGGTAACCCTTCGCGCCGATCTCACGCGCCAACGGACTACGGAAATCAGCTTCGCCGGCAAGGC